>DIDT01000063.1 GCA_002418285.1 Phycisphaerales bacterium UBA5793 | reverse complement strand
ACCGGCGCCCGCAACCTCGGCGACGTCCTCATCCAGGCCGTGCAGCAGAATGGCTGCAGGATCAGTCAGTTGGTGGTGAAGCGGTTTGAGTGAGGCGCTGCGACGCGTGCGTCGCGGCTACACGTCGAACGCGTGTGGAGGCGAAGGCGCAAGCGTTCAGCGGGTGCTTTCGAACGATGATCGCGCGGCAGTAGTGCGTTGCGACGCATGCGTCGCCGCTAAACATGGCGAAAGCGAAGGCACGCTTCGACGTTGCTGAGGATC
The DNA here is from genome assembly GCA_002418285.1 of Phycisphaerales bacterium UBA5793. Lineage (GTDB taxonomy): Bacteria > Planctomycetota > Phycisphaerae > Phycisphaerales > UBA5793 > UBA5793. Next base: position 161,978 of record DIDT01000063.1, on the reverse strand, counting down.
CTGGACAAGCGTGCAGCGGGTGGCTGTTAGCGCTGGTCGCAGTGGGCGGCGAGCGCTCTGCGGCACGTGCGTCGCGGCGGAAGGTGACGCCGGTCCGGGCTGGACGCTGGCTTACTGCACCGGCGTCAGCAGTGCGATGCGGGTGACCGGCACCGGGCCATCTTCGAGGCGGACTTCGGCGGCGATACGGCCTTGTGAGTCGATGGCGACGGCGTTGGAGACGTAGAGGAACGGCTCGCTCCTGTTGCGGATGAAATCGTTGAGATCGCGGAGCACGCCGTCCTGCCAGATGAAGGAGTGGATTTCGTTGTCAGGGGTGGCGGATTCGCCGACGACCTGTTGGGCGTCGTTGATGCCGCGCGCGTAGGAGTAGGGCGAGCCGAGGTTGCCCAGGCCGATGAACTCCTGCGTGGCATCGAGGTAGACGAACGCTTCGATGGTGTTGTCGGGGAATGAGGAGCGGCCGGCGACGTCGCCGCGATTGTTGATGCAGAGGCTTTCGCTATTCATCGCGCCGGGGAGGAGACCGAGCGGTTTGGGAATGCGGTCGAGATGATCCCATCGGACGGCAACGAAGCCGTAGCCGCCGAGGCCGCGCAGGTAGCCGGCGACCTGGTTGTTCTCGTTGATGGCGCGTGCGGCTCCCTGGGTGACGCCGCCAAGTCCTGTGAGTTTGACGCCGCGCGCGCGGACATTTGGCCAGACGACGGGGTAGAGGTCGCCGGTGAAGTCGCGATAGACCTCGCCGCAGATGACGCCGCGCGTGTTGGCGTCGTAGGCGCTGCCCTGCGGCAGGCCGAGGGCGGGTCGGAGCAGGCGTGGGAGGCCGCGCACCCACGCATAGGGGAAGGTTGAGGAGGTGCCGACGATGAGGCTGGCGTTGCCGAGGCCGAGCGGGAAATTGAGCGATTCGTGCGGCATGGGGCCTGGAATGACGTGCTCCTGGTAGATGGCGATGGGGGTGGCGCGGGAGTCGAACTGGACTTCACCGGAGTAGCCGATGATGACGCCCTGTTCGTTCATGCCGGTGGCGAAGAGGGAGGGGTCCTCGCCGACGGGTTCAAAGACTTGAGCGTCGTAGAGGGTCTGGCGGGCGAGGCCGGTCGCGGTGGCGAGGAAGAGGGCGAGTGTGGAGGCGATCAGGTGGATGGAACGGGGCATAATGGACCTTTCTTCCGAGGGCGGCCGATGACAATGACAAGGATGCATTGGAATTGGACGGCTGTCAATTGCTTGTGGATCGATTGGAAGACGTGAATCGCGTGTATGAGCGCGATTTGGAGGGCCGATCGCCTCGGCGGGAGTGATACAATGGCTTCGATGAGCAGTGCCGCGGAGAAGATCGAACAGACGGTTGGATCCTTGCGACCCATTCCCATTCCCACGCCGGAGTTGCGACTCCCGGATGTGCCGGCGGACCGGCTGCCGCGCAGCATCGCGATCATCATGGACGGCAACGGCCGGTGGGCGGTGGAAAGGGGGCTGCCGCGCGTTCATGGGCACAAGACGGGCGCGCAATCGGTGCGGGCGGTGGTGACGGAGTGTGCTCACCTCGGGCTCGAGGCGCTGACACTGTACAGCTTTTCGATTGAGAACTGGAAGCGGCCGGAGGACGAAGTCGACTTCCTCATGAGCCTCTACGAGGACTATCTCATTGCCGAGCGGCAGGAGATGATCGACAACAATATTCGATTCATTCAGTGCGGGCGTCGGATCGGCCTGCCCAAGCGCGTGCTCGAAGAACTGGATCGAACGATCGAGGCGACGCGGCATTGCAGCGGGTTGAAGCTCGTGCTGGCGATCAATTATGGTTCGCGCGCGGAGATCACCGACGCGGTGAAGGCGATTGCGTCGAAGGTGCAAGCGGGCGCCATGCGCGTGGAAGACATCAACGAAGAGACGATCCGCAAGCACCTGTATGTGCCGGAGGTGCCGGATCCTGACCTGCTCATTCGCACGGCAGGCGAGATGCGCATCAGCAACTACCTGCTGTGGCAGATCAGTTATGCGGAGTTGTATGTGACCAAGACACTCTGGCCGGACTTCGGTGTGGAGGGATTGCGCACGGCGATTCGCGACTACGCGAGCCGGCACCGGCGCTTTGGCGGCATCGATCACAGCAACTCGTGAGTGCTGCAGGCCGCGGAAGGTTTGAATCGTCTTCGACGGGTCGGCCGTCCGCTTGCTTAGCAGAGAGCCGCAAACATGAGTATCGTCAGCAGCAGGAGTCGCCGGCGGTTGTCGGTCAGGAGGAAGGTATTGAGCATGTCTGATCTCCAGTTGTCTGTTGGGAGAGGGATCAATTGCCGTGCCACGGCGGGAGGTCCGGAAAAAGCGGGCCGTGTCGGGCGATGGCGCGTCGGTAGGGGCTTTCCCCGGTGGGGTCGCGCGGAGATGTGGCGTGGCGGCAACATGATGGTGCTGGCGATCAGCGCGTTTCTCTCCCTGACGGCGGCGGCGGCGCGGGCTCAGCCCGGCGGTAGGGCGACAACGCAGATCGACCCGGCGGAGGCGCTGAAGACCTTTGACGAGGTGTCCAAGTGGCTGGAGGCGTGGGAGACGCCGACAGACGCAGCGCTGCCCAAGGGGTGCGTGGGGGTGTGGGTGGGCATCCGCTTTGCCGGTCGTCCCATGGGGGCGGGATCGGGCATCGATGCAACAAACCTGGACAAGCCTTCGACGCGTGCCCTGACGGGGGCGGCGCGGCGGGCGATGTCTTCAGCGTATCAGACGGCCGGGGGTGTGGATGACTCGGACGTTCGAGCCGACAAGCGGGAGGCGTTTCTCGCGTCACCGTTTCGGACACTGGAGATTGATTTTGCGCACTCACCTAAGCGCATCCGCGCCACGTCGCTGGATCGGGTGCTGGAGAATGTCCGGCCTGGGATTGACGGGCTGTTGCTGCGGCGGGGGGGAGAGAGCTACGCGGTCTTTCCCGCGGAGATGCTCGCGTTTGACACGCGGCCGTCGAGTGCGATTGTCTCGCTGCTGAGCGAGTGCGGTGTGTCGATTGACCAGGTCGATCTCGAGATCGGTGACGGGACGATTCGCATCTGGAGTTTTGAGACGCTGCATCTGGCGCAGGCGACGCGCGATGGCCCCGCAAGTTTTCTGTATCGCGGCAGTCGGCCCGTGCCGCTCGAATCCATTGATGTGGCGGAGATCCGGGCGATGGCCGACTCTGCGGCGGCGTACCTCGAACGCACGACCATGCCTTTCCCGGAGGAGCCTCGCTATCGAATGCTGCTGGGCGACTACATGCCGCACTCGGATCGGCGGCTGCAGGACCGCGGCTCGCTGGCGGATCATGCCTTGACGGCGCTGGCGTTGTTGAAGTACTCGTCTGTCGCGGAGGAGCAGCCGGCAGCGGCTTCCGCGGCGCGCTCCGCGGCCATCGGACTGCTCAGCGTGCTGTCCAGCGACGAGGCGACGCGGTTGGTTGTGGGCCAGGATGCGCGGACGTCGGCACTCGTCCATCTGGCCCTGAAGCACCTCCGTTCGCAGGAGATGACCGAAGAACTGCGCTCGCTGGCTACGGCGGCGCAGGACGGTGCGGAGCGGGCGTATCGGGCCGATCGGGGGTTCGGCGAGAACCTCTCGCCAGAGGATCGCGCGCTGGTGGCGGCGGCGCTGGAGACGCGGGAGGTGGTCGATGCGGCATCGCGGTCGGCCGGGGTCGAACTGCAGCCGCTGCTCATGCCCTGGCTGTGTCTGGCGGAAATCGAACTGGCGAAAGACGGGGGATCGATCCCCTCGCTGCCGGCTCTGAGGGGGCTGCGGGAGCGCCTGCTGGCGGGCCAGCCGGGCCGGGTGCCGGGCCAGGCGGTTGAGCCGGATCTGATTGGTGCGCTGCGGTATCGGCCGACCATCGATCCGGACTGGCACGCGGCCCAACTTGTCACGTTCTGCGCGCTGATGCTGGGGAGTCCGCAATGCACGCCGGCGGAGGAGAAAACGGAGCAGATTCTCAATCTCCAGCGCTCGCTGCGGTTCTTGCGGCAACTGCAAGTGCGAGAAGTTGACCGGTATCGGACGCGCAACCCCGACTATGCCATGGGCGGGGTCCGGACGAGTGTGTGCGATCAGACGATGCCGACGGCGGCGACGGCATCGGTGCTGCTGGCGACGGTGACGACGCTGGAGGTTCTGGACCAACCCAAGGGACCGGGCCAATAAAAGAGCCGGTTGGGGGTCTTTAGGGGCGGGCGTGGAATCGAGGCGCCTATTGTGCCGATGTGGATTCGGGAGACCGAAGGCGGAACAATCGGTCGAGATTTGAGTAGATTGTGCCAGCCCCGCCTGGTGCTATCATCCAGAGTAGTGAAGGCGGCAAGAGCGACCGCCCGTGGCCTCTATCAGGCAAGGAGACTTCTCATGCGTCGTTTCATCATGACTCTCGCCGCGACGGCTGTTCTGGGTGGTGCAGTGGCTGTGGCCTCGGCGCAGGATCAGCAGGCCCGGTCTATCGCACTTGGCAAATTGCTCAATACGCAACTGCCCGAGGTGAATTTCAGCGGTCACGAATTCCGTTCCGTGGTCGGGTTCCTTTCCGAACTCGCCGGGCTTGACATTCTCGCCAAGTGGAACGAACAGGGCTTTGGTGAGGGGTTCGACCCCAACGCCAAGATCACGCTGCAACTCAAGAACCCCACTTCGCTGCTCACCATTCTCGAACTCGTCATGAAGCAGGCGACGGACGAGGAGACGACGTGGGTGCTCGGCGACGGCTTTGTCGAGATCGGCACCAAGGCTCAGTTGAACAAAGAGAAGTACGTCCGCATCTACCCGGTGCGCGAACTGCTCTTCACCGCGCCGCGATTTGACAACGCCCCGCAGCTCGATCTCGACCAGGTGCTCCAGAGCGCCTCGCAGAGCGGACAGGGCGGCAGCAGCAGCGGAAGCATCTTCGGCAGCGACAATCAGAATGATCAGAACAACATCGCCCGCGGTGACGAAGCCACTCAGGCTCAGGAACTGATCGACATCATCACCTCCATCGTCGAGCCCAATCAGTGGGAATCGCTCGGTGGTGACGGTGGCAGCATCCGTTACTTCCGCGGCAACCTGATCATCAACGCGACCGACTACCTGCATCGTCAGGTGGGCGGCTATCCGTTCGCTCCCGCACGGGTGCGCGGCACCGGTTCATCGGCCAACGCCGGCGGTGCGATGGGTCTGGCCCATGCCATTCCCGCTCCGCGCTACGTCACGCTGACTGGTGACTGGGGCATCGCCAAGATCATCGACATCGAAGAATCGAGCATTCCGGTGCTCGTCGGCGGCCGCGTGATCGACTCGGGCGATCCGGGCAAGTAAGTCCAGCGGCATCTTTGACCTAACTGCGGGTCGCCGGGAAACTGGCGACCCGTTCGTTTTTTCTCGTTGTTGAGCACGTGAGCCTGTTGCTCGCGGTGGTTCATTGCAGTTGATTGAACTATGATCGAACCTCAGTAAACCGCCACAGGCGTGATGCCTGCTTCTGGACATGGAACCGGATCGACCATGAGTTGGATTGAGAATCGTTTCGAAGAGAACCTGATCATCACCGGCGTCGATTTCGCGCTCAACTGGGCGCGGAAATCGAGCATCTGGCCGATGACTTTCGGTCTGGCGTGCTGCGCGATCGAGATGATGGCGTTTGGCGCGTCGCGCTTCGATGTCGACCGGTTTGGAGCTGGCGCCTTTCGAGCCACGCCGCGTCAGTCGGATCTGATGATCGTGGCGGGAACGGTGACGTACAAGATGGCTTCGCGCGTGCGGCGCCTCTATGAGCAGATGCCCGATCCCAAGTATGTAATTGCGATGGGCGCCTGCACCGTGGGCGGCGGGCCATACTTCAAGTATGGCTATCACGTGGTCAAGGGCGTGGATCTGGTTGTGCCGGTGGATATCTACGTGCCTGGCTGTCCGCCCCGTCCCGAAGCGCTCATCGAAGGACTTATGCGGTTGCAGGACAAGATCACCGCCCAGACGATCGGCCTGCCCCGCGGCGCCAAGAAGACGGCCCGCGAGTATGACATGCCGATCCCGGCCCCGGCTCTGGCAACCTGAGCGCAAGTCAGTTCAGATCATCCGCGAGCGATTTGATGAAACGCTGATGGAATTCTGCGCCCGCTCGCGACATGCGCGCCATCGCCTTCGGTATAATGCCATGACCGTTGCGTCGCGACGGCCGAACACACGCCAGCGCGAGGCTGATGGACTTGCCCATTCAGTTCGACAATCCCGGCGCTCTGTTGCTTTCATTGCTCATCGTGCCCATCGTCTGGTTCGGGTGGAGGCACCTCACTGGAATGTCGGTGCTGCGGCGGGGCATCATCTGCTCGCTGCGTTCGCTGGTGATCCTGCTCATCGCCGTGACCATCGCCCAGCCCAAGTGGCTCGAGCGCAGCGAGAGCATGACGGTCATCCTCATGATCGACCGGAGCAACTCGATCTCGCATCAGCTCGAGGCGTATGCCCTCGACTACCTGCGCCAGGCGTCGGACGACCCTGAAGGCAAACAGCCGTTCGATCGGCTCGGCGTCATCAACATCGGCGGTGAAGCGCGCGTCGTGCAGGCGGTGGATCGCGCGACCATCCTCGATCCGGGTACGACAATTGAAGAACGAAATGCCACCAACCTGGCGCACGCGGTGCGCCTGGGCCTGGCGATTGCCCCGCGCGACAGTGCAGTGCGATTCGTGCTGGTCAGCGACGGAAACGAGACGACAGGCAACGTGATGGCGGTGGCGGACATTGCGCGGGCCAACAAGATCCCTATCGATGTGCTCAAGCTGACGTACGACTATCAGAAGGAAGTGATGTTCGAGCGGATCATGGCGCCGTCAATGGCGCGTGAGGGTCAGCCGATCTCACTTCGCTTTGCCTTGCGCAGCCGGCAGGCGACGACGGGACGGATCTCGCTGTATCAGAACGACACGCTGATCGATCTGAGTCCGGAAGAGCAATCAAGCATGAGCGTGCCGGTGACGCTCGAGGAAGGGATCAACGTCCGCACGGTGACGCTGACCCTTTCGCAGAAAGGGCCGCAGCGATTCCGCGCCGTGTTTGAGCCGGACAACCCGGACGACGATCCGATCGCGACCAACAACCGCGCCGACGCTGTCGTGGTCGTGGGCGGCGAAGGTCGGGTGCTGGTCATTCACGAGACCGCCGAGGAGACCGCGTCATTCCGCGCGGCCATGCATGATGCGGCGATCGAAGTGGATACGGCGCTGCCCAACGAGGTGACGAGCGATCTGCTCTTCCTGTCCGGGTACGACTCGATCGTGCTGGCCAACGTGCCGGCGCATGCCTTCGGCGCTGGCGTGGATGATGCGCTGCGGCGGTACGTGCATGACATCGGCGGCGGCCTGATCATGCTCGGCGGGCCGGACAGCTTCGGCGCGGGCGGGTGGATCAACAGCGAAGTGTCCAAGGCCCTGCCCGTGCGTCTCGATCCGCCGGAGAAGAGCCAGATGCCCAAGGGAGCGCTGGTGTGCATCATGCACAGCAGCGAGATTCCCCAAGGCAATTACTGGGGACAGCAGTGCGCCATCTCGGCCGTCGAGGCGCTGAGCCGGCTTGATGACGTCGGCATCATCGACTTTGACTGGGGCGTCGGCGGGCCGAACAACGGTTGCAACTGGGTGTTTCCACTTGGTCCGGCGGGTGACAAGTCCGCGCCGATCAGTGCCATCAAGAAGATGACGATGGGCGACATGCCCGACTTCACGCCGTCGATGCAGATGGCGCTCACCGCGCTCCAGAACAACCGGGCCGGCCAGAAGCACGTCATCATCATCTCTGATGGCGATCCGAGTCCGCCTTCGCAGGCGATGATCAATCAGTTCATCGCGGCGAAGATTTCCATTTCGACGGTTATTGCCGGCGGGCACGGCAATCCGCAGGACGTGCAACAGATGGCCAACATCGCCCGGCAGACGGGGGGCACGGCGTACAACCCGCAGCGGCCCAACCAGATGCCCAAGATCTTCATCAAAGAAGCGATGATTGTTCGGCGATCGCTCATCGTCGAGGGCGAAACGTACCAGACCATTCATCAGCCGACGGGGCGACCCGGACCGTTTGTCGGTCGCTGGCCCGCGTTGCCGACCGTGCAGGGTTACGTGCTCACGGCGCCGCGGCCGGGCTATGACCCGGAAATCGTGAGCAACTTCGGCGATCGCGATCCGATCATGGCGCAGTGGCAATACGGCCTGGGAAAGAGTGTGGCGTTTACGAGCGACGTGAGCAGTCGATGGGCGCTTGCGTGGGTGGACTGGGCTGACTTCCAGGCTTTCTGGGAGCAGATCGTGCGCTGGTCGATGCGTCCGGCCGCACCGTCCAACATCCAGCAGTCGACGCGCATCGAGGGCAACAAGGCCGTTGTCGAAGTGAATGTGCTTGGCTCGGACAACACGTTCGCAAACTTCGGCAAGATCTCGGGCGTGGTGATCTCGCCTGATCTCAAAGAGCAACTCTTCAACCTGCAGCAGATCGGGCCGGGCAAGTGGCGGGGCGAGTACACGGTCGATCGCGAGGGTTCGTGGATCGCCAACATGATCTATGAGAACCCCGAGGGCGAGCGAAGTTCGATCCAATCGGGCGTTTCGGTGCCATACAGCCCGGAGTTCAGCTCACTGCGCGATAATGCACCGCTGATGACAGCTGTTTCGCAAGCCACGTATGGGCGCGAACTGCCGAGCGATCCAACGCAGGCGGATCTGTTCAACCGCGAGGGGCTGGAGACGCCCAAGAGCCTGACGGACATCTGGCCGCTTATGGCGATCATCGCGGCGTCACTCTTTCTCATGGATGTTGCAGCGCGGCGGCTGGCCATCGATCCGATCGCGTTGCGACGTCGCATGTATGCGTTGATGCACGGTGGTGAGTCATCTGCGGGACAGAGCCTCGATCGACTCAAGCAGACGCGCAGCGAGGTTCAGGATCGCGTGACGGCGCTCCGCAAGTCGCCGCAGGAAGTGGCGGACTCGCAAGCGGCGGCGGAGGCTCGTTTTGAAGCCGATGCCGGGGCGGCAGGATCGGTCATTGGTCTCGATGAGGTCGGCGCTGAGGATGGCGATGGCTCGCTCAAGAAGGTGAAGCCCGATCGCTCCAAGCCCGAACCCAAGGCCGATGATGCTGAGGAAGGCTCGTACACCTCGCGCCTGCTCGAAGCGAAGCGCCGGGCCCGGGAGCAGGGGAAGGACAAGAACAAACCGCAGGGAGGCGCGGGCAATGGCTGAAGCGCTCCAACTCCCTGAACTCCGCCTGCTCCAGAATAGTGCCACCGAAGTCGTCAAGCGTTGCGAGGCGCTGCGCGGCGTGCTTACGAATCTCAAGAACGAGATCGGCAAGGTCATCGTCGGCCAGGACGAGATCGTTGATCTGACGATCGTGGGTCTCTTTGCCAACGGCCACATCCTGCTCGAAGGTGTGCCGGGTCTGGGCAAGACGCTGCTGGTGCGGACGCTTTCGCAAGCGCTGCTGCTGCCGTTCAGTCGCATTCAATTCACGCCAGATCTCATGCCGGCGGACATCGTGGGTACGAATATCGTGATGGAAAACCGTTCGACCGGCCGGCGGTCGCTGGAATTCCGCGCCGGACCGATCTTTGCGCAGATCGTGCTGGCGGATGAAGTGAACCGCGCGACGCCCAAGACGCAATCGGCGCTGCTTGAGGCGATGCAGGAGCGGCGTGTAACGGTGGCGGGCAGGACCTACAAACTCGCTGAGCCGTTCATCGTTCTGGCGACGCAGAACCCCATCGAGCAGGAAGGGACGTACCTGTTGCCCGAAGCGCAACTGGATCGGTTTCTGTTCAAGCTGGTCGTGCCGTACACCACGCGCGGGGAGATGACCAAGATTCTCGAGCGCACGACGGCGGGAGGACTGCCGGACGTCAAGCCGATCATTGACGGCGAGCACATTCTTCACGCGCAGCAACTGATCCGCGGCGTGGTGGTCGCCGACCATGTGCAGGATTACGCCATTCGTCTGGTGCTTGCCACGCATCCGGGTGGAACCAGCACCCCTTCTGTGACGAACCGGTACGTGCGGGTCGGCGTGAGTCCACGCGGCGCGCAGGCGCTGATTCTGGGCGCCAAGGTTCGTGCGGTGGTGGACGGTCGTTTTGCTGTTTCATTCCGCGACATCCAGCAGATGGCGTTGCCGGCGCTTCGGCACCGGGTGATGGTTAACTTCGAGGCCGAGGCGGAAGACGTTTCCAGCGATGATGTGATCAACGAACTGGTGCGAATCGTGCCATGTGAGCAGGAAGATGGCCTGGCAAGCGTCCAGGTCAACGGCCGGTGAAACGCGCGGGCGACGATCCCGCATGATGTTGAGAAGGGAATGTCGATTCGATGACGCAGGCCTCCACCGCCATGCCCCAGAGCCGCCGCAAGCGGCCTCAGCGGATTGATGATCTGATCGATTCGCGGCTCATGTCGCGTCTGGATCAACTCGATGTTGTTTCGCGCAAGATCTTTGCCGGCAAACTGCAGGGCGAGCGGCGGAGCAAGAAACGAGGTCAGAGCGTTGAGTTTGCCGACTACCGCAATTATGTTCCCGGGGACGACCTGCGCTACATCGACTGGAACGTCTACGCGCGACTCGATCAGTTGTTTCTCAAGATGTTCCTTGAAGAAGAGGACCTTTCGTTCTTCATCGTGATCGATTCATCGATGTCGATGGACTACGGCGAGCCGGACAAGCTGACGTTCTGCCAGAAGCTCGCGATGGCGCTGGGCTACATCGGCCTGGTCAATTACAACCGCGTCACGCTGGTGTCGTTTGGCGAGGGGGTCAAGCACCGATTGACCAACCTGCGCGGCCGGCGCAAGACGCAGCAGATGGGGCAGTGGATTCTTGATCTGCAGTCGGATGGCACGACCAATTTCGAAGCGGCGATGAAGACCGTGGCGCTGAGCCGTCAGGGACGCGGGGTGATGGTCATCCTCTCGGACTTCCTGTACAAGACTGGCTACGAGAAGGGACTGCGCTACCTGGTCGGCGGCGGGTTTGACACCTTCGTCATGCAGACGCTCAGTCCGCAGGAGATTGACCCCGGCGGGTCCAATGCGCTCAGTGGTGATCTCAAGTTGCGCGACATGGAGGACGGAAACACCGCCGAAGTGTCGGTTTCGGCGGCGCTGCTCAAGCGGTACAAAGAGAATCTCAACGCGTATTGCGGGCAATTGCGCGACCACTGCATTCGCCGCTCGATGGTGCACATGGTTTTGCGGACGGACATGAGCATGGACACGCTGGTCATGGACTATTTGCGCAAGCGAGGTTTGCTCAAATGATGTGGGCGACGCCATGGCTGGCGGCGGTGGTCGCGGCGTGTCTGATTCCGCCGCTGATCCTGCTGTACTTTCTCAAGTTGCGGCGGCGCGAGCACTACATCCCGTCGACGCTGCTGTGGCGGCAGTCGGTGCAGGATCTGCAGGCCAACGCGCTGTTTCAACGGTTGCGGATGAGCTGGCTGCTGCTGCTGCAGCTGCTCGTGCTGATCCTGATCCTGCTGGCGATCGCGCAGCCGGAGTACGTTGGCGACATCCAGCGCGGGGCGAAGACAGTCATCCTCATCGACCGTTCCGCCAGCATGTCGGCCACCGACGTCGATGGCGAGGGCAATCGTCTCGACGAGGCCAAGCGACAGGCTGTTGAGTATGTCAATGGCATGAAGACCGGCGGCATCCTCGGCAGTGCGGCCGACACGGAAGAGATCATGGTCATCGGCTTCAGCGATGAAGCCCAAGTGTACAGTGGGTTTACCTCGAGTAAGGCGCAACTCACCGAAGCGATCAACCGCATTACGCCCTCGCATGGTGGAACGGCGATCGGTGAGGCGATCGAACTGGCGCGAGCGTACACCATCAACACCAATCCGGAGGGCCCGGGCCGCGATGTCGGTCCGCCGGCCACGCTGCTGGTCTTTTCCGACGGCCGAATTCACGATCTGGCAGATCAAGTGGCGCGGAAGAACGAGCCCGTTGTCTATCGACCCATCGGAAAGAGCGAAGGAACCTGGAACGTTGGCATTGCCGCCTTGGGTGCGAGGCGCTCGCTGGAGGATGCGGAGAACCTGGAGATCTACGTGCGCGTGGCGAACTATTCGCAACAGGCGCGCACAATCGACGTGGACCTTTCCGTGGGCGATCTGCTCGTCAAGACGCGCACGCTTGAGGTCGAAGCGGCATCGGAAGCGGATCCGCGGGTGGTTGCCGAGTCCAACGCCACAATGGTCGAGAACGGGGCGTCGCCACCTCCCGACAGCGAAGCGGCTTCTGCAACCGATCCGGAAGCACCGCCCCAACTCAAACCAGGTTCAAATTCGGTTACGTTTTCCTTGAGCGATCCGCGCGGTCTGACGGTGGGCATTCGCCTGCACGCCGATGACGATTTGGCCGTGGACAACGTCGCGTACACCGTGATCCCGCCAGCCAAGCAACTGACCGTGGGATTGGTGGCGCCGGCGGACGGGTGGATCATTGAATCGGCGATGTCGGGCATCCCGTTTCTTCAGCGCATCGAGAACCTTTCGCCAGAGCACTTTGCAAACCTGGTCTCGACGGGTGAGACAGAGAAGTACGACCTGATCATCCTCGACGGCGTCGACGTGGAGAAGCTCGGCCCCGGTCGATATCTGACCTTCGGCATCGTCCCGCCGTTGCCTGGTTTTTCCAAGGGTGAATCGAAAACGAACAACACGGCGCTGTCGTGGAAAGAGGATCATCCCATCAATCTGAACATGAACTACCACTCGCTGTTCATGTCGCCGACCTGGCCGCTCGAGGCGCCGCGCGAGGTAAGTGTGCTGGTCGAGGGTTCAGACGGTCCGATCGTGGTCGAGGCGTTTCAGCGCGGCGTCTCAGTCATTGCGGTGCAATTTCGCCCGGTGGCGTCGAACTGGCCGTTTGATGTCAATCTCGTCAAGTTCATGCAGAACGCGCTGGACTACCTCGGCCGGTTGGGCGATGCGTTGACGGATGAGGCCCTGCACCCCGGCCAAGCCATCGTGGCGCGGTTGCCTTCGACGGCGGGGGATATTTCGATCCTGCGGCCCGATGGTGTTTCCGTGCCGCTCACGCCGATCGATCCGTCGATGACGAGCTACACGTCTGATGTCGCGGGGCTCTATGTTTTCAAGTACCACACGCCGAGCACGACGGACGAGCAGACGCGGGCGGTGGCGGTGAACTTTTTCGATGAGGCGGAGGGAGACATTGCCACGGCGAAATCGGTTCGTTTTGGTCGCGATGCGGTGGACACGGTAGATGCCGAGTCAGGAGTGCGCAAACGCAATCTCTGGCCGTGGGCCCTGCTCGCGGCGCTGGCGTTCCTGTGCGTGGAGTGGGTCGTCTACAACCGCAAGGCGTACGTGTGATGTCGGCTGGACAAGATCGTCGGGTTTCGCTGCTGCCGCTCTGGACGGCGGTGTGGTTGTGTGTCGCGGTGCTGCTGCTGGGCGGACGAGAGGCCGGCGCAGAGCCGGAGCCCGTTTTGAGTGTGGCTGTCGGACATGGCGGGGCGGTACGACCGAATCACTACTTTCCAATTCGCGTGGAGGTTTCGTGGGTCGCCCAGCCTGGTGAGCCATTGGCCGGCGATCCGCTTTCGGCGCGGATGGAAGTTCGCGTGCCGCAGGACAGCGTCTACACCGCGCTGATCACGCGAGATGTGACCATCCAGCCGGGCAAGATCTCGATCGTTGTCGTGTACGCGCGATCACTCGTGGATGTGAGCGAGATTGAAGTGGCCCTGCGCGACAGTCGCGGCCGGCTGCTCGTGCAGGGCAAGGCAAGTTCGTCGGGCATCGCCGGCTGGTGGACGATCGACGATGATCAGGCCATCGTGATGGCGGTGGGCAAGTCCAGCATGCCGCGCAGCGGATGGGTGTTTGATCACGGCAACGTAAGCCCGGTGAAAGTGGAGGAAGTCAACGCGGTGGACCTGCCGCGCGAGTGGCCCGGATACGACGGCGTGTCGCTTGTGCTGCTTGAAGATATCCAGCCGGAGCGCCTCGATGCGCTGCAGATCCGCACGCTGCTGGAGTGGGTGCAGCAGGGCGGGGAATTGGCGATCACCGTAACCAATCAACTCAACACGTACCAAATCGTGCTTGGCGATTTGAACTGGCCCATCTCATTCGGTGAATACAACTCGACCGAGTTCGATCCGTCGCTGGCCGAGGTGTTACAGGGATCGATGGCGCTGGGATTGGATCCGAATGTGAAGTCGCCGACGCCGGGCCGGGAGAGACTGTCAGTCAAGAGCGATTCAGCGATGGGCTGGTACAACCAATACCTGCCGACATTGGAACAGGAAATCGCAGCGTTCAACGGGCGCTTCCTGTACACGCGGTCAATCGAACTTGCGGTGGAGGCGATCGAGTCCGGCTGGACGGCGCGCCGCGCGGACGAGCGGTACAACCCGCTCGTCACGACAAAGACGGAGGGAGCCAGACGCAGCGGGAACATTGCCGCGGGTCCGTATGGGCTTGGATCGATCACGCTCATCGGAGTTGATCCGGCGTCGCTGGCCGGAGGAGGCGCTCGCGAGCTGCGCGGGGTAGGTTGGTGGCATTGTCTCTCGCATGTCGGGCCCATCTTTGCAGCCGTCTCTTCAACGCCGCCGCAAGCGGGTACCTACTACGGCGGGTACCGATCGTCAGCCGACGCCACGCTGGCCACCGCTGCGGTCAATGACGTTCTGAACACGCTGAGTGCGCCCTTTGGTGTCAGCCATGGGCTGTTCGGCGCGATTTCCGTCGCGCTGCTGTTGCTTGTGCTGCTGATTGGTCCGGTGGATTATTTCGTGTTGCGCTGGATCTCGCGAGAACCGCTGACGTGGATTACTTGTCCGATCCTCGTGCTGATTGCGTGCGGAGCGATCTACTTTGCGCAGGAATCGGTCAGCTACGGCCGAGCCCGCGCCTCGCGCACATCGATCGTCGATGCATGGTCAGGCGCCACCCAGGGCACGGCCACTTCCTTTACTGCCATTTCATCAGCGCGCGGCGGACGCTACGCGCTTGACGGTCTGGGCGGCAGCGTGTGGCAGTCGCCCACGTGCTGGAATCCCCCGTACTGGTATTACTACGGCGCGGAAACGTCGACCACGACGGCGCCAATACGACAGGGGCCCGTCGGAGCGAGCGTCGAATCGATCGGCGTCCCTTTGGAGAATGTGCGATGGCTGCAGGAGCGCGGACCGATCGATCTGCCGGAGATCACCGGCGCGGTGCGTTTCGATCGTGCCCATGACCGGGTCGAGGTTGATGTGAATGCGCCGGCCGACTGGACCGGTCGCGTGCTCGCGGTGGAGTGGAATGACGGGTGGTACAAGGGAGACATCGTGGAACTCTCGAATGGTCTGATAGCGGGCGCCATGATTCCGCGCGATGCGGGTGATCGGGAAGCGACCAAGTTGCGCAAGAGCCAGGGTACCGCGAACTCGTGGGGCTACTACCAGACCGACTGGGTGGCGGGGTGGGTCAATGATCTTGTGTTCCAGATTCCCGGGCATCGTCAGATTGGCAAGCGCCTGGCGACGTTGGGCCCGGAGTCCGCGGCCATTCTTGTTTCGTTCGACCATCGAAGCGGCGTGGAACTGACGCGTGACGGATCATCCGTGGACACCGAGTGGACCGAAACCATGCAGTTGCGCCTCATCGTCCCCGCCACGCCTCTTGCCGCGGAGTCGGAAGGAAACGAGCCATGATTGAACTGAAGCACGTGACCAAGCGCTTCGGGTCGCTCACGGCACTGGACAACCTGTCACTGAAGCTCGAGCGCGGTGATGTGTTTGGGTTCATCGGCCCCAACGGGGCCGGCAAGAGCACGACGATGAAGATCCTTGCGTGCCTGCTCAAACCCGAAAGTGGTTTCGCCACTGTCTGCGGTATGCCTTGCGCCACGCATGGCACGAAGATTCGGCGCATCATCGGCTACATGCCCGACTTTCTTGGCGTGTACGCGGACCTGCGCGTTCATGAGTACCTCGACTTCTTTGCATCTGCGTACGGGATGCCCCGGCGCGACCGCAAAAAGATCGTTGGTGATGTGCTCGACCTGACGGAGCTGAGTTCGAAGCGCGATGCGATGGTGGACAGCCTGTCGCGCGGCATGCAGCAGCGCCTCGGGGTCGCGCGCGTGCTCATTCACGATCCGGACGTGCTGCTGCTTGACGAGCCGGCGTCGGGTCTCGATCCGCGGGCGCGCATTGAGATTCGCAGCCTGCTGATGGAATTGCGCCGGATGGGCAAGACGATCATGGTGTCGTCGCACATCCTCTCCGAACTGCATGAGATGTGCAACACCATCGGCATCATCGAAAAGGGCCGGCTGCTCTTCAGCGGGTCAATTGATGACGCGATCCGAAAAAGCGGCCTCCACAAGGGCATCGAATTGCGCGTCGACGACCACGAAAAAGCGGCGATTGTGCTGCGGGGCCTCGATGTCGTGACATCCGTTGAGGTGGAGCGCGATCGACTCGTCATCATGATCGAAGGCGAGCGCGAGGCGTCGCGTGCGGTGCCCGCTGCGCTGGTCGCCGCCGGAATCGGGCTGGAAGTCATGCAGCCGCGCACCGTCAAGCTTGAAGATGTCTTTCTCGTGCTGACCAAGGGAGAGGTTAGTTGACCGGAGCACCGACCAGCGGAAATGCGGCATCGGGGCGGCGCGCTTCGCGAGCGGCGGCTTTCGTCCGCGCGATTGGCTGGCCCTTGCGGCTACTCCGGGGCGTCTGGGGGCTGGTTGTCAACCCCATCCTGCTCAAGGAACTCAAAGTCTCTTCGCGAAGGAAGCGCACGTATTTCATGCGGGCGGGTTATCTGCTCCTGCTCGTGACGGCGCTGCTGCTGACCTGGTGGACGGTGATCCAGGGCTCGATGACGCAGTCCACCGCCGAAGTACTCCAGCGCCAGGGACAGACGGGGGAGACGCTCTCGCTGACACTGAGTTGGATTCAACTGATCGTGCTCATCCTGGTTGCTCCCATGTTGACCGGTTCGTGCGTGAGCGACGAGATCGAAGATCGCTCGCTGGACGTCCTGCTTATCACGCCGCTCAGCGCGGCACAGATCATCGTCGGCAAGATGCTCAGCCGCTTCGTCTACATCGCCCTGCTCGTGCTGCTTTCGGCTCCGCTGTTGCTGGCCATGCGCACGTACGGCGGTTTCACGCTCGATCAGTTGATTCGCCTGGAGATACTGTCGCTGAGCACCGCTCTATTGGGGGCGTCGGTCGCCATTCTGCTCTCGTGCTGGGAAGCGCGCGGGTGGCGGGCGGTGGCGATGACGTACTTCTGGCTGGCGCTGTGGTGGTTCGCGATCCCGCTCATCGCCGTGGCGACCGGATTCCTGGTCGTCGGGGTCGTCAAGCGCTTCATGCCATGGCTGCCGACGGGTGCGTGGATCTTCGATTGGGAGGCGTATCCCTTCCTTATGATGCACAACAACCCGGTGCTGGCGATGTTCTTGTTGACGTACGAGACGGCCCAAAGCAGCGTGGTGCCCTGGCCGACGCAGTACGCGTTCGTGAGCACCAACGCCATCAACATCGGAATGTCCGCGGTACTGCTGCTGCTGGCGGTTCCGCTGCTTCGGCGGACGGCCAACAAGCGCATGGCGGCCGTTGAGCAGCGCGCGGTCAACTGGATTATCCGCTTGTTTCGGTCACGCGGCGCTCATCCTCCGCCCATGGCGATCCCACCCGCCGAAGGAGACGAAACGAACGCCGCGCCGGACTCGACGGCCATTGCTGCGGCGGCGCCGGCGGACGCACAGATCGATCTGGCTGTCCCCAAGGTGTGGGACAACGCCATCCTCTGGCGCGAGATGCGCTTCACGATTCTGCGGCGTCCCATCACACTCGCTGTGGTTTCACTGCTCGTCCTGGGATTGGTGGTCTGGTACAACATCGGGGCAAAGGTTCGCAGCGACCTTGACATGCTTCTGCCGCTCATCTGGATCACGATGATCGCGCAGCTGATGATCGCCTGCGTCGTGAGCCCGACGGTCATCGCCTCGGAGAAGCAGGCACGCTCGTGGGACGTGCTGCTGTGCGTGCCGATGAAGCCGCTCACGATCCTGTGGACCAAGGCGCTGGGCTCGCTGAAAATCGCGATGATCCCGCTGGTGGCGCTGTTGCTCGAGTTGCTCTATTACTCATCGCGGCATTCCGTCCTGCTGCTGTTAGCGCTGCAACTGGCGGTAGTGTCGATCGCCTTTTCGATTCTGCTGGCGTGCACGGGCGCCGTGCTCAGCCTGGTGCTGAAGCGCAGCATGACCGCGATGGCCACGAACATCGGGGTGGCGATCCTGCTCTGGGGCGGGCTGCCGGCAGGGATCGGCCTCATCACGGCGCTGCGCGGCTGGAGCAGCCGCGTAGACGACATGATTGGTATTGCCTTCGTCATCAACCCATTCTACTGGCTCGGGGTGATGAGTGACTACCTCGGTTCGTCGGGCTGGCGCGGGGCGCCGGTGTACGACCTGCAGTTCTGGAACACCGAACTCGCTCCGGGCGCCTTCACCTGGCTGGTGGTCTTCGTGAGCACCGTGGTGAGCGGAGCGGGATTCGGTCTGTTGTACGCCGCTTCCACCTACTTCAATCGGTGGACGGGGCGATCAAGCTGAGGCACCGCCGCGCCGTGGCCGCGCGGCCTGAAACCTGTCTCGAATGCATGCACCGCCGAACTCAGGCGCGGCGATCGATCGTCCGGTAGACGGAATCGAGGTGGTCGTACCAGCGTCCAACCTGGTTGGCCGCCTTCGACTCGCCATCACCGGTGTTCTGGAGAAACTGCATGCCTTCGGAGAGGAAACGCATGCCATTCTCAAGCTCGGCCTTGGCGCGACTCGCGCTGATGGCGACGTCTTTGCCGTCGAGTCGATCGAGGCGATCGATCTGGCTGTTGACCTTGCCGAGGCGATCGGCCAACTTGTCACTGGTGTTGCCGTTGTCGATTTCCTGTTGAATTCGATCGCGCATGGCGTTCAGCCGGTCGCGCATCGAGTCAACGTCGATTGAGCCGCCGTACTGACTTCCCTGGATTTGAATACCGATGCTGGACATCGCATGCCTCCTTAAGGGGGGCGGACGTGGGCGGACGCGGAATCCATTCCGACATCGACCCGGTGCACGAGTGCGGCCCTCCATGGCCTGCGGACTTCTAACTCATCGGCTGTGTTGCAAATGCCGTACCACCGGAACGACTTTGTCTGGCGTGCTTGCAGGCCAATCTGTCAAGAGGTTCAGGCGTGAATTGCGCGTCGGAACAGGCAGCCATTGCGCTGCTGGTGAGCAAACTGCTGGTTGACGTCATGCGTCGACGCGGGCCATCTGACGCCAGCGTCGGGTCATCCATATCAGCGCGAGGATACCAAGCGGAATGAAGATCGCCACTTCGCCGGCCCGATCGAGGAGCACGGCCGCATCGAGGTGGGCGCTCAGCGTCGGATCGGTGAGCAGTGGGCCGATCTTGGCGATGGCAAACTCGCGGAAGCCGACACTGCCGATTGGCGCGAGAGTGGAGACCATGCTGATAATCGTCAGGTAGACCGCATCGCGCGGGCTGAGATCGACGCCGAGGATGGCGATGGCGAGGTAGAGACGCCCGCCGTACGCCGCCATGTCCACAAGACGGAAGGTGACGGCGAGCGCGACGGCTCGGGGCACAGCGATCATCTTCGAGGCGCCCTGCCATCGACCGGCAAGCAGCCGGTGCGAGCCGACCCACACGGACAGCGAGCATCCCGCTGCGAGCAGGGCCACCAGCGCCCCCAGCCACCACGCATCGACTTGCGGACGGATGAGCGTTGCGGCGAGCACGCAGCCAAGCGTCATGAACATGAGTCCCGCCAGGGCCGCATACCAGCCGAGCAGGATCGAGTAGGGCAGGCCGTCGACCCGGCGGTGATGAGCGATGCGGGTGAGCAGCCCGAGGCGGATCGGGGCGTAGTTGAGCAGATTGACGGCGGCGTTGACGCACTGGATGTCCCACAAGGGGATCCGAGCCACGGGGCGGATGATCGCCCAGAAGATGCCGCCGTTGGCGATGACGCTGACAAGCGTGCAGGCGAGCAGGGCGGCGTACTGCCAGGGCGAAGCGTTGGCCAAACCAGCGAACTGCTGCTTGGCAATGGCGTCGTAGATGATCCACGCGAGCAGGGCGAGACCGAGAACAAAGCCTGCGATCTTGAGACCGAGGCGGCCTCGCGAATCGGGAAGTGGCGCTTCATCTGCCGCAGACGGCTCGGCGGGTTCGATTGGCGATTCAGTCACGAGCCGAATCCCGTGCGATTGCGGACGCCGTGGCGGATGACGCGCAACGCCGACAGGCCATCCGACCACTTGATCTTCTTGCCTTCGCCAATGGTGCGCGGGTGGTAGGACACGGGGACTTCCTCGATGCGCTCACCGACAGCGGCGATCGCGGCGGTGATCTCCGGTTCGATGCCGAATCGGTCTTCCCTGAGCATCGGCAGGATGCGTCGGAGAACGGGAGCGGCAAAGACCTTATAGCAGCATTCCATGTCGGTGAGGTGCAGGCCGGTGCGCCAGTTGGAGAGTTCGGTGAGCAGGCGATTGCCGAAGGCGTGGAGGCGCAGGGCAAAGGTGGCGGGCTCGTAGTGGGGGCCAAAGCGCGTGCCGAAGACGACGCGGGCGCGGCCCAGTTCGATGGGTTCCAGTAGTTTTGCGTAGTCGGCGGGGTTGTACTCGAGGTCCGCGTCCTGCACCAGGATCGCGTCGCTGTCGGCGGCATCTTCAAGCGCCCGGGCGAAGCCGGTGCGGATGGCCGCCCCCTTGCCGCTGTTGCGGTCGTGCTCACAGATCGTGTGCCGAGTGGCCAGCGTATTCAGCAGGCTGGGCGTGCCGTCGGTTGAGGCATCATTCACGAGGATGAGGTTCTTCGACCAGCTTGGGGGGAGCGCAGCGGGGTCGACGCGGCCCAGGCAGTCGAGCAGCGTGGCCTCTTCGTTGTAGACCGGGATGACAATGTGCAGCGTCGGCAAGATCGCGTGAGGTTAGGGGAATCCTGCGATGGGGGCACGGAAGCGGACGGGAAAACAAGGGCGGCATCGATCAGCCGGCGAGAAGTCGCGGCTGGCGCCGTGCCGCGTCGAAGTCTTCGATCCGTCGGAAGGGCCACACTGCTTCGAAGATGTGCATCGAATCGCGCAGTTCTTCGCTCATCACCGGAGGGCCAGGGAGTCGGCAACCACAGATCCTCGCGAACCAGCCCAGGCACCCCACGCGGCTGCTGCGCTGCAGCCACCAGCCCTCCTCGTCCGGCCACTCGTACGGAAGCTCGGTATGCAGGAACAGGATCATGGTCGCGACGAATCGTCGACCCGTCTTGTGCAGGCGGTTCCGACCCCTCAATCGATAGGACCAGAGCACATCGCTGTAGAGGTTGAAACGCCCCGTCGCAGAACACCAAGATCTCGCGTGCGATCAATGATGATGCCTGCCTGGTCCTCAAATCGCTGCCACTTGATCAGCCCCGCTCCAAAGTGGCGCAGCAGTTCGGCAAACTCGTCGCGCGCCGCACGATCGATGACTTCCGCTCGCCATCTCGAATAGGCCATGTCACACCTCCACTGCCTGCGGCGCATACCACCGGTCGAGCACGGCTCGCCAGTCGGCGATGGTGTGCACCTTGATGAACTCGTTCTTGACCGCTTCGGGTTGCGGATGGTGGTCGCTGAACTTGATGCCGAACTTCCGCATGAGCTTGCCCGCGGCATACTCGCCATGCTCGGCCACGGAGAGCGAGAAGTGTTCGAGAAGCACATCGCGCTGTTCCTCGATGGTGGGGGCCGTCGGCGATTCGCCGGCCATGATCTGTCGCGCCTGGCGGAAGATCCACGGGTTGCCGATGCAGCCGCGCGCGACGCTGACGGCTTTGACGCCGGTCTCTTCGATCATGCGAAAGATGTCTGCGGCCTTCCAGATGTCGCCGGAGCCGAAGACGACCTTGTCCGGATGGCGCGAAGTGAGATCGCGCAGGAACGCCCAGCGGCTCGGGCCGATGTACTTCTGCACGACGGTGCGGCCGTGCACAGTGGCCCATGAGTAGCCAAGTTCGTAGAGCGCGTTGAAAATGGACTCGAAGTTGGCGGCCGCTTCCGGCGAATCGTCGGAGCCGCGCCGGAGTTTGACGGTGGTGGGAATGTGAATAGGTACTGCATCGCGCACGGCTCGCAGCACTTCGATTGCGTCTTCAGGATGCGCAAGGAAGTGGCCGCCCCGACACTTGCGCGCGATCTTCTTCACTGGACAGGCGAGATTGACGTCGATGACTTCGTAGCCCATCCCGGCAAGCAGCGCACCGGCCCCGGCCATCTCGCCCGGATCGGTGCCGATGATCTGCCCCGCCAGCGGATGGTCTTCGGCGGTCGCGGGGACGTTGTCGGCGAGCACATCGAGATCGGCCTTGGCGAGTCCTTTTCCGCCTTGGAGGAGCATTCGATCGAGCAGGGCTTCGGTGATGCAGTAGGGGGCGCCGTGGCGGCGGGCGACGATGCGCATCGCGGCGTCGGAGTAACCCGCGAGGCCCGCCTGAAAGAATGGCGCGTCCATCGTGGGCAGAACAGAGCGGATGCGAGGATCGACTTGAAAGGCATGCGACATTGGGGGATGTTATGTCGGATGGCAAGGGTTGCTCGGCCCTCTCGCGCGGCAATGATTCGCCGGACGGATGGCCGGCAGTTTCTGCAAGGAGTGTGCAATGGGCAAGGTCAGGTGGGCGGCGCAGATGACTCTCCTCGCGGCGATGGCGATGCAGACGTCCTGCATGAGCAGTGGACGCCTCACTGAGGGCACGCAGCCGCGTCCCTACCCGTATGACGCGGAGATTCTGAGCACCCTTGATGTGCAGATCTTCCGCGATGGATCGCACATCGAGCTGGTCAATCACAGCACGCAGAGTCTGAGCGATTTTGATCTTTGGCTCAATGAGCGGTACGTGCGTCACGTCGACGATTTGTCGCCCGGCGGGTCTGTCAAGCTCTCGCTCTATGAGTTTCTTGACGAGTACAGCGAGCCGTTCCGAGGCGGGGGGATCTGGAGCACCCAGCTGCCTGAGCCGATCGTCAAAGCCGAGGTGCAGACTCCAAACGGGCTGGTTGGTTTGATCTCGATTCCGGATCGCCAGCGCTAGTTTGGCGACACTGTGCTGAAGTGGCCCACCGCAAAAAGCGAGCAGCCGTGTTCATCATGAACACGGCTGCTCGAGAATCGACAGGTCATCCGTGACCTGGTTGAGACGTCATCGCATCAGGCAGCGCGACGGGCGTAGCGGCGGGTGCCGGTACGGGTGCGGTGCGTGGTGCCGACAAGACGGAGACCGCTGGTGCGTCGGGTCTTGTTGGTCTTGCGGGTCTTGTTGGTGTACTTGCGCGTGGTCTTGCCGGTGGGCTTACGGGTCTTCTTGCCCGTGGTGCTCTTCACGGTGTGATTCCACGTGCCGTTGCTCGCCCAGTTGCCGTGCTGACCGGGGACGGTCTTATAGTTCGACTTCGTGTTGGGATTGAAGTTGCCGGGCTTGCTGTAGCACTTGCTGAAGCAGTTGCTGATGTAGTAGCACAGCTGCTTGGTCGTCCAGTTGTAGCACTGGGCGGGGGTGACCCAACCCTGCTGGAGGGCGTACTGGATGAACTGAGGCCAAATCGTGGCTTCCGTCTTCTTCCAGTTCTTGCTGTTGGTCTTGCAGGTGAACGTGGGGAACCAGAAGGTCTTGTTGTTGAACTTGGTGCTGAACGCGTAGCCGTTCTTCTTCAGGTTGCTCCACACAAAGGCGGGGGTCTTGCGATACTTCGCGGCGATGTTCTCGACGACGCTGTAGGGCGTCTTGCCGTTCTGAACGCTCGTCTTGAAGGTGCGACCAAAGTTGTACGTCTTGCTCATGATGACTCCTCAGTCATGCGGCACGGGTCGTTGTGTGGTGACCTTGTTGTGCCTGGTTTGCGAATGTCGGGAGGACTTTCAGGTACGGATCAGTCACTGGCGTTCGGCGAGCACACTGCGTCGTCGCGATGCCCTGTCGATCCATCCACCCCTAAGGTTCAGTCTGCTCCTGACGCCATTGGATCCTGAGACCGTTGCGGGAACTCCCGCAATGCCAGTGCTTATCGACCGCGAAGGGGATCGGAATAACTCAACTTGCAAAAGTTGTCGCAAACGTCCGGTAAGGCTTATCTGCTGTTTTCGCGGCGTTTGTGGTCATCGGCGAATCTAAGGTGCCGTGAAACAACACCTTGTGCGCAGCGCCGGCGACATGGTGAGCGCCGAGCGGCGTTCAACTCGCGGGAAACATTTTTGTCAATCGCCTGAGCCGATCTTCATTCAACGCTGTGGCGCGCTGAACACTTCAATCGTTCCATCTTCGCGGAAGATACCGACGCGATCGGGATGCTGCGTCCACAGATGGTCGCCAAGATGCTCCGGCCGAAACCAGAAAGTCGGAATGGACATCTCTTCCTTGGCGAAGCGATCGAGGTACTTGCACACGGCATGACAGCAAAAGAGCCCGATTGTCGTCGTCTCAAACTCTTCTTCGCTTTGGGGCACGACGGCATCATGCGTCAGGATGTCCGCAAAGTATCTGGCTCGCTCTGGCGTGAGTCGCCACTCAAACAGTGCGACCGCGGAGTCTTCCGCCCCGTGGAATCGCCACTTCACGTATTCGGTGATGCTCGGCGCGTTCTCGGCGATGACATCCCGACTCCGTCGGAGGTCTTCGCGTTTGATGCCGAACTGACCCGCCGGATCCCAGAAGATCGTCTCAGCGTCGGGTTGAAGCACGCGCAAGCCCGTGTGCGTGCCGTGCACCTGTCCCTGGCAGATAAGGACCTGCAGTGCGGCGCCCGCCTCGTCAAACTCCGCCGGATCGGTCGTCGTCGCTCGCTGCTGCTGCCACTGTGCCGGAGCCTGAGGGCCTGCCGAGGCACATCCGCCCGGTCCAAACAGCCCGAGCAGCGTAAGGAGTGCGAGGTGGAGCAGAAGACATCTGGAGCCATGGTGCATGGGAAGAACCTGTTGTGACTATGGTTATGCGGGCCTTGTCTGCCCATCCCGGCGTTCAAATCAAGGCAATAAGCGGTCTCTCGCGACGTTGGACCCACTGGAAAAGGCATGGACGAAGCGCTGGACACCACCTTGGAATCAGCCTCGCGGGGTGACCAGAGCGCCTGGCGAAGAATCGTTGACCAGTATGCGCCTCGCGTCTATGGCCTGCTCAAGTCGCAATGCGGCGACGCTGAACTCGCGGAGGAAATCGCGCAGAGCGTCTTCTGCACCGTGGCGGCGAAGTTGACCGGGGATCAGGGATATGTGGAGCAGGGCAAGTTTGAAGCATGGATCTTCCGCATTGCCACCAATCGGCTGCGCGATGAGATTCGTCGCAAGCGCCGCCAGGCCGTCAACGTGGACCACACTGCGCTTGAGGAGCGTGCAGTCCGCCCATCGATGGACGGCGTGGCGGCCCGGAACGACGACCAACACCGCGCCCTGCGCGATGCAATGGCCCGGCTGTCCCCCGCCGACCGGCAGATCATCGAGTATCGGTACATCGGTGGACTCAGCTTCAAGCAGATGGCGGAGCTGCTCAACGAACCTCTCGGCACCGTGCTGGCGCGACAGCACCGCGCGCTGCGCAAACTCCGGGATCTTCTGGGCGGATCGGTCGACGCAGACGGCCGCGCGAGTCGCGCCGGAAAGGCGGGATGATCATGATTGAACGATACAGACCCCCTGAGCCGGATGCTCGACTCGAAGAAATCGACGAGCAGTTGATCCAGTGCCACGCACCGGGGAATGAGGAGGTCCTCGTCGCGGGTCGGATCTTCGAGGTCAGTCGCGGACATCTCGTCCGCATCGATGCGGTCTCCGCGCCACGCCTGCGTCTGGTTGATGCGGATGATCCATCGATGCTGCCGGTGCGGGCGTGGTCGGCGTGGCCGATCATGGCGGCTCTTGCCGCTCTGGTTGTGCTGGCGACGACCATCGCCATTCTGTTCAGCGTCCAGGCAGCCCGCAATAACCAGCCCGACCAGGTGGCGCAAGAAATTGTGACGGAGCCGAGCGAGTATGCGGCAGTGGATGATGAGTTTGAGAGTGAGTTCAACGTTGCCACCAGCGCACTGATGAGCGACATCACGGCTTCGGTCGATTCGCTTGTGACCAGCAGCGATGAGTGGGCATATGGTGCGCTCTCGAGCGAATTGCAGACGGCAACGTCAAATCTGTGGGAGGATCTGGATTCCTTCTAGTTCGTGGGAGTGGGCGGCCCGGGGCCGTCTTCGTCATTGGCCATTCGTTGGCCGGGAGCATTTAAGTGCACATCAGGAATCAAACGTTGATGGGGTTGGTTGGGCTCGCCGCCACCGCCCTGATCACCATGAACGTGCTCGCCCAGGATCAACTGCGTGGCGATTCGACCCAGCCGCCCGTGGGTGAGGCGCCGCCCGCGGGCGAGCCGGGTGAAGTCCAGATCACGCTGCGACCACTGGGAGACGGCCGCTTCGAGGTCTACATCGATGGAAACCGTGTCGGTGGCCGAGTCGGCGAGCGGTTGCTGCGCGCGCTCGGGGATCAGCGAGCCGAGGGTGGACGACGTCCGATGCCCGGTGAAGGCGCCGGCCCCGGCGATCGTCCGCTGCGAGGCAATCGCGGGTTCCAGGGCGACGCCCCGCCGGGAGATCGCCCACCCGGACCGCCCGGAGGGGACCGACCCGAGGGCGACGAGATGCCGGCCTTCCGCCAGCGCGTCGGGCAGTATTACGATGGTCCGATTCCGGAACTCACTGATGACCTTCTCAAGGAGGTGATGGCGGTCATCCAGGATTTCGATGAGGCTCTTTACACGCGGTTGTCCGCCGCCCTGGAGAGCAATCCGGAAGTCGTGAAGAGCCGATTGAAAACCGACCTGCGCCGCTGGATGGCAGCGGTCGAACTCAAACGCAATGACCCGGAACTCTACGAACTCAACGTCAAGGACCGGCAGTACTCGCACGAGACGAGTCGACTCGTCGGCGAGTATTTCGCGGCCAAGCGGCAGAACGACACGGAGAAGCTGGACTCGATTCAAGGCGAACTGGATACGCTCGTCGGCAAGCACTTTGACGTGCGCCAGAAACTGCGAGAGCGGGATCTGGCTCAACTCGAGCAGCGGCTGGAGTTTCTGCGCAAGCAGGTACAGCAGCGTCGCGAACGTCGGGCAGAGATCATCAAGCAGCACCTCAGTCAGTTGTTTGGCGGACCCGCAGGCGACTTCTGATCCACGGTAGCGTGCGAATCAAGTACGGCAGAGTCTTTGCCAGATCGGCTCGGCGGTCGGCTATGATCGCCGGATATGGCTGCGCCAAGTGCAAACCAGGCTGGCACGACTCTCCGCCGCACCGGGCTGCGATTGTGGATCGTTGGCGCGATAGCGCTGTTGCTCATCGCCGTCGCCTGCATCGGCTCTCTGCCCTACACACTGGGTATGGCAGTCGATCCCCTCGAGCCTGCAGCCCGATCGAGAGCACGCTACGACATCCAGTCGCTGGATGTGAATCTCCTGCCGCCGCCGTGGGGTGGACGCAATGCCAATGATGAGGCGAAATACGCCGCCTTCGCCGAGCACGTGCAGAGCGCCTCCAGTGAGGCGAAGGTCGAAGGGACGGCTCCGCACTTCTGGCTGGGAACCGATCCGCTTGGACGCGACTTCCTGACGAGATTACTGTTGGGTGGGGCGGTGAGTCTGGGAATCGGCGTCGCGGCGGCAACCATCTCCGTCTTCATTGGCACGCTCTGGGGAATGGTCGCCGGCTACGTCGGCGGTAAGACCGATGCGTTCATGATGCGCATTGTCGATGTGCTTTACGGTCTGCCGTATGTACTGCTTGTCGTTCTGCTCGCCGTCGGTGTGGATGGCCTGGTTGAGAAGGTCGAAGCGCACGCGATTGCCAAACAGGCCCAGACTGCGGCATCGGGTGGAGCGCTTCGCGAGTCGGCGTGGCTGACGTTCATTCAGAACAACGGTGCGCTCATCAACGTGCTCACGCTGCTCGTTGCGATTGGAGGCGTGAGCTGGCTGACCATGGCCCGCGTCATTCGCGGGCAGGTGCTCAGCCTTAAGGCCCAGCCGTTCATGGAGTCGTGCCGTGCGATCGGCGTGCCAACGCGACTGCAGTTCACGCGTCACCTGCTGCCCAACCTGCTTGGGCCGATCATTGTCTACGCGACGCTCACGGTGCCGCAGGCGATTCTGCAGGAGTCGTTCCTGTCATTTCTGGGCATCGGCATCCAGGCGCCGCTGCCCAGTTGGGGAAACCTCGCCGCCGAGGGGCTGACGCAGCTCAATCCCGTCGAGTCGCGCTGGTGGCTGCTGCTCTTTCCCTGCCTGCTGCTCGCGATGACGCTGCTGGCGCTGAACTTCATCGGCGAAGGGCTGCGCGAGGCATTTGATCCCAAACAACGAACGTTACCTCAGGCTTGACATTGACCGACCTTGCACACTCGGACATCCCGATTGATTCGGCCGTCGAGGACGTTGAGCAACCACTGCTCGAAGTGGCGGAGCTTGCGGTGTCATTCGACAACGGCGCCCTGCCGCGCATCGCCGCTGTCAACGGGGTGCACCTGAGCATCTACCCGAACCAGACGCTGGCGGTCGTGGGGGAGTCGGGATGCGGCAAGTCGGTCACGGCGATGAGCACACTGCAGCTGATTCCCACGCCGCCCGGCCGGATAGACCGCGGCGCGATTCTGTTTGGCGGGCGCGATCTGCTGAGCCTGACGCCGCGCGAGATGCGCGAGGTGCGCGGCGCGCAGATCGCGATGATCTTCCAGGAGCCGATGACGAGCCTGAACCCGGTGTACACGATCGGCGATCAGATCATGGAGGCGATCCTGCTGCACCAGCAGGTGGGGCACGCGGAGGCGCGTGACATTGCCGCCAAGGCGCTGACCGACGTGGGCATCAAGGATGCAGCGCGACGCCTCAGGGCGTACCCGCACCAGTTCTCCGGCGGAATGCGCCAGCGAGTGATGATCGCCATGGCGCTGGCGTGTCAGCCCAAGCTCCTGCTTGCCGACGAGCCCACCACGGCGCTGGACGTAACAATCCAGGCGCAGATTCTCGACCTGCTCGACGACCTGAAGCGAGCAAAGCACATGGCAATGATGCTCATCAGCCACAACCTCGGCGTGGTGGCCGAGAACAGTGATGTGGTCTGCGTGATGTATGCCGGTCGTGTGGTGGAGTACGCAAACGTCAACGACCTGTTCGCCAACCCGCTGCACCCGTATACGCGCGGGCTGCTGCGATCGATTCCGAAACTCGGCGAGCGGCACGATCGGCTGGTAACGATCCGCGATGTCATCGACGATCCCGAGCAGTTTGAACGCTTTGGCGCCGGTGTGCGGCCGTGGTGGCCCGAACATGACCCGCCGGAAGAGATGGCTCGCCGGCCGGGGCTGGATGTCTTTCGCCTGCATGAGATCGAACCTGCCCATTGGATCGGCTGCTGGAACACCGAGGCGATCTCCGACCTGCCCCGCCGCCGACCCAACGTGCCCTTCCGCCGTGAGAGCCTTGCGGAGGCGAGCGAGTCGGTTGCCGCTGAAGCGCCCTCCTGAGCGATACCATTGCCGCTCAATGGCAAGGATGACGAGACATGGACAATCCGATCTGGGGAGCTGACTGGGCGCAGGTTCGCGCGAACTGGACGCTCGATCCCGAGGTGACGTTTCTCAACCACGGATCGTTCGGCGCGACGCCGCGCTGCGTGCTGGAGTTGCAGTCGCAACTGCGCGCCGAGATGGAACGCCAGCCAGTACTGTTTCTCGATCGCACGTTGCGCGGCAAGCTGGATCAGTCGCTGGCGGCGGTTGGCTCGCTGCTGGGTACGAGTCCGAAGAATCTGGCGTTTGTTCCCAACGCGACCTATGGCATCAACTCGGTCGTCAAGTCGCTTGACTTCGGGCCGGGCGATGAACTGCTCATCGTCGAGCACGGGTATGGTGCGATCATCAAGACGCTGCAGTGCGTGGCGGATCGAACGGGGGCGCAGGTGGTGCTCGTGTCGATTCCGTTTCCGGTGGAGTCGCCGGACGAGATCGCAACCGTCGTGATCTCAGCTCTCAATGAACGGACTCGCTTTGTGGTCATCGATCAGATCACTTCGCCGACGGCGATGATCCTGCCGGTGAAGCCGATCGTTGATGCCTGCCGGGAGCGCGGCATCTACGTGATGGTGGATGGGGCCCATGCGCCGGGAATGCTGCCATTCAATCTCGATGCAATGGCGCCGGACTTCTGGTCGGGCAACCTGCACAAGTGGGTGTGCGCCCCGAAGGGCGCGGCGGTGCTCTACGTGCGGCCAGAGCTGGCGCAGCGCATCGAGCCGGTCGTGACATCACACAACTTCGGCATGAAGTTTCCTGAGGAGTTCTTCTGGACCGGGACGGATGATCCGACGCCGTACATTTGCGTTCGCTCAGCGATCGAATTCATAGCTGGGTTGGGCTGGGCGCGCGTGCACTCGCACAATCATGCGCTGGCGCGGTACGGGCGGCGCGTGGTGGCCGAATTGATCGGTGGCGGGCTGCCGGTGCCGGATTCAACCGAGTACTACGGCTCGATGGCGATCGTCGAGTTTCCGTCGAAGGTGAAGTTCAAAACGATCGAGGAGGCTCGCGCCTTTCAGGGTCGGCTGTATGAGCGGTATCGCATCGAAGTGCCGATGATGGTGATCGACGGCCGATCGCTGCTGCGCCTTTCCGCGCAGGTCTACAACGCACCGGGCCAGTATGAGCGGCTCGGCGAAGCGCTGCGCGCGATGTTGAAGTAGTCACGTCGTTGAGCTTCTGAGCACGGCGTCGACTTCGATCTCGATTCGACACTCGGGTGAGGCGAGGGCGCTGACGGCTACCGTCGTGTTCGCGGGTCGAATGTCGGCGAACACTTCATGGTGTGCGCGGCCGACGGCTTCGAGATCATCCATGTCGACCAGAAAGACCCGCACGCGCACGACATCATGCAGCGACGCACCGGCCTGCTGCAGCGCGCGGCCGATCTTGGCCAGCACGTATCGCGTCTGCTCGCCGGCGTTGCCCGGGGCGTGGATGCGGCCACTTTCGTCGGAGGCGACCGTCCCGGAGACGAAGATGAGCCCGCCGATTCGCACCGCGCGGCTGTAGCCGACTGTCTTCTCCCACGGCGTCCCCGATGAGATGTTCTGGCGCTCAACGGTCATCACATGACCTCCGTTAAATTTCGATTAGGGAACAAAAGCAGCCACAACCACAACGGTGTATATCACGATGGCAATCGCAGTCTTGATGACGGTCCCAACGGCCTTGCCCGTAGCCGCAGCGCTGCCGATCGCCAGGTGCGATCGCCAGTGACGATTGCCCGTGCTGAATTCGCCGATGATTGCTCCAACAGCGGCGCCGACCACGCCCCAGATGATGGCGCCGATGACGGGCGGGAATGCTGCGCCCGCGATCGCCCCGACGATACCGCCGATGAGCGCGCCGACGCTGGCGCTGCGCGTGCCACCCCCGTGGCGCGTGCCCACTGCGCCGGCGGCGAACTCGACAATCTCACCGATGATGGCCAGCACGAGGCACAGGCCAAGCGTCCACCAGTTGAACGTGTCGCGAGCGGCCCACTGGGCGAGGAGAGCGAGTGTGATAATCAGCCACGTGCCCGGCAACCCAATCAGGGTGAGGACGGGGCCGAACAATCCGAGGATGCTCAGCGCGAAGGCGAGTACCCAGTACACATCAACTCTTTGGAGAAAGCGTCAATAGAGTTGCGGCCACTGCCAGGCAATATCCGGCGTCAACATGATGATGATGAAGACGAACAGCGCCGTCGGCGCCGCCAGAATCATGTTGAGTTTCCAGCCGTCAAAACGCAGGTGCATGAAGTAGGCGCCGACCATCGCCGCTTTGATCAAGGCGAGCACGGCAAGCACGCCGATGCGCATCGCCCAGCCCGAAGCCTGAAACCGCTCGGTTGGAGCCATGGCCAGCGCGGCCTGTTGAACATTCTTATCCACGTCCGCGCCCTGGTAGGCGTCGGGCGCGAGCACCGAAGGGGTCATGGGATCGTGGCCGACCCCCTTGATGTGAACCAACTCGGGAATGCTCACTTCGATGAACGTCAGAATGACCAGCCAGATGAAGATGGCGATGTAGTTCGGGTGGTGGCTGTGTCCCGAAGCATGCGTGGGAATGGAAGCGGCAGTGGCGGTCGTCATGGTCTTGATTCACCCGTTCGAATGGACAGGAGTGCTCGGAAGTCGGCGGCTCACATGAGGTAGACAATGGTAAACAGGATGATCCAGACGAGGTCGACGAAGTGCCAGTAGAGCCCGACGACCTCGATCGCCATCGTGCCGGCCTTGCGTACGGCGTAGAGCGCCAGAATGGCGATCAGCGCCACCACGCCGCCAAAGACGTGGAACCCGTGGAAGCCGGTCATGATGTAGAACGTGCTGGTGAAATTATCCCGGCTGGGGACAAAACCCTCAGGATAGAGGTTCTGGTGCCGTCCAATGGTGCGAAGTGCGGATCCTTCTTTGGAGTCGGCAGGGAACAAAGCGGCGAGTGCGATCGTCTCCTCAAGGACGCGCCGGTCCCATTCCTTAACGACTTCCAGTTTGGAGGGGGCCGCCGTCTTCTTGATATCAGGCCGGCCCTCGGCGAGGAGATCATGGAGCTTGATCAGTTGCTCATTCTGCTTCGCCTCCTCGGACTGGCCCATCGAGGCGAGAATGATCTGCGGGCCCACGGCGGTCGCGTGGCCGGAGCCTTCCTCAACAGCCAGGCCCCGCTCAGCCATCATATCTTCGACATTTTCAAGGAGCGTGTGCGACGGGGCGTGGAGGAGGTGGCGGTATTCGTACACCTGAATACCGACGAACAGAGCGCCCCCGAAGATCGTGGCCGTCAGGAATTTCATGGCCCTGCCGCGATCTCCGGCGTCAGACCACTGGAACGCCTTGACCATGGTCACCGACGAGCAGATAAGCAGGAAGGTGTTGAAGGCGGTAATGCGGACCGCGAGGATGTCGTATGGGTTGGGCCACCCAGCCGTGCCGAATCGGATGACGATGTAGGCCCCGATCAGGCCGGCAAAGAACATGACCTCGCTGACCAGGAAGAGCCACATGCACAGTTTGACATTGGGCAGGCCAATGGCTGGGGGCATCGTGTCGCCGTGCCCGTGGCTGTGATCGTGACCCGAAACGCCGTGATGAGGGATCGCTGTACTCATAGAGGGCCAGATGGTATCGGCGCTATTGCGGTCCGCCAAGCGACTCGCGCCGGCAATTCCTTATCGCTGTAATGACGACATGTGGACCAGAATGTTCACTTGAGATTCGGCGAGAAGATCGTGCCTCAAAAGTAGCCGCGGGGTGTTCCCCCAAGAAATCCTGCGCGTATCATCTGCCTCGACGGGGCTTGTGAATAATTGCACAGATGGATTTTCTGGAATCACGGCTTGGTAGCCGCAGAGGCGCCAGCCACACACGTTTGAAAGGGTATCTGAATGAGACGGTTGACAGGATTGATGATGGCTGCGGCGGCGGTTGGACTGGTCGGCCTGAGTGCCGGTGCGACGCTGGCGGATGGAACGGTCAAGGGCAAGATCAACTTCGACGGCAAGATGGCCAAGCCCAAGGCCATCCGTGTTTCCGCAGACGCCTTCTGCATGCAGGCTCACCAGGACAAGCCGCTCACGGCTGAAACGTACGTTTTCAACATGGAAAAGGCGACGCTTTGCAATGTCGTCGTCTACGTCAAGGGTCCGGTCGAGGGGACGTTCGCCGTGCCCAGCAAGCCCGTGATCATCGATCAAAAGGGCTGCCAGTACATCCCGCACGTTGTGGGGGCAATGGTCGGTCAGACGGTCGAGTTCCACAACTCCGATTCCACGGCCCACAACCTGAAGTTCACCAGCGAAAAGAACGGCACCTTCAACGAAGGTCAGCCGGTCGCGGGGATGGTCAAGGACGTCAAGTTCGACAGTCCCGAGCAGCACATGCATCTGGCCTGCAACGTGCACGCGTGGATGAACGCGTACATCTTCACGTTTGATCATCCGTTCTTCGCCGTGAGCGATGAGAACGGCGAGTACGAAATCAAGGGGTTGCCCGCGGGCAAGTACACCCTTGCCGTGTGGCATGAGTTCGACAAGTTCAGCCCGGTGAAGGAAGAGATCGAGTTCGAGGTCACCGACGGCGGAACGACGGAAGTCGACTTCACTTATCAACCGCCCCAGTAGTGTTCCTGCTCCGGGCAAACAGACGTGGATA
Source organism: Phycisphaerales bacterium UBA5793 (assembly GCA_002418285.1). Taxonomy (GTDB): domain Bacteria; phylum Planctomycetota; class Phycisphaerae; order Phycisphaerales; family UBA5793; genus UBA5793. Next base: position 127,666 of record DIDT01000063.1, on the reverse strand, counting down.
ACCCGGCGCCCGCGACAGCGATCCTGTCGCGGGCGTTTGCGGCTTTGATCATTTCAGCGAGAGGCTTGCAGCGACTATGAAGCGATGTGTACCTCTACTCGGATGCCTGGCAATCGGTCTCGCTTCCGCGCCGGCACTGGCGACGTACGGCACGGGCGACCCATCGCTCTGGCATCCGCTTCGCAAGGCGGTGACCGATGTCGGCCTTGACATCGATCGACTGTACTGGGGGATCCTGCTCCTGACGGGCGCGGTCTTCATCGCCGTGCAGTTGCTGCTGCTCTACTTCACCTTTCGGTATCGCGCGGTGCCGGGTGGCAAGGCGAAGTTCATCCATGGAAACAACAAGCTCGAAGCGATCTGGACAATCATTCCCTCCGTTATCCTCGTGCTCATCGCGGCGCTGAGCAAGAGCACGTGGGATGAGATCCGCTTCGACGCGCCCACGAGTGATGACACGGTGCGCATTGAGTGCGTGGCACAACAGTTTGCGTGGTACTTCCGGTATCCGGGCAACGACGGCCAGTTTGGCCCGCGCAACGCCGTGGCCCTGGCCGAGGCTCGGGCCAACAACGATCTCTCCGACCCGATCATGGTCGACCGCGAAGCGATCCCGGCGAACTGGACGGGTGAGAATCCACCCGGCGCCGATGACTACACAAACCAGGCCGAACTTCGCATCCCCGCGGATCGTCCGGTCCGCATTCTGCTCACGAGCAACGACGTGCTGCACTCTTTCTTCGTTCCCGAGTTTCGCGTCAAGCATGACGCGGTGCCGGGCATGAACGGCGGTCGCCTGTGGTTCGAGGTGCCGTGGGAGAATGTGAAGAGCCACGGGTACTTCGATCTGGTCTGCGCTGAGTTGTGCGGACTTCAGCACTACTCGATGCGCGGCCGCATCATTGTCATGCCCACCGGCCCGATCAATCCCGAGGCCTTGGCCAAGGATGCGGCGACGTGGCTCGCGGAGTATGACGACGACGAGTTCGCGGTGCGCGACTGGCTCGACAAGCAGACGTGGGAAACGTACGTGCATGTCATGTCCAAGATCACGCTGGCTCAGCAGACCGCTTCAGACGACGAAGGCTATTGAGAGCCGACGTCCAGCGGTTGTGGCGCCGCTGGATGGACTTGAATCCGATTGCGAGCGGCTCATTCCGGGGTCGCGAAACTTCCATCAGAGGCACGAGCACGAATCATGACCACGCTTCCGGTTGATCACGCTTCGCACGCACACGATCACGCGCATCACGAGATCGGGTTCATCCGAAAGTACGTCTTCTCGATGGACCACAAGGTCATCGGGATCCAGTTCCTCTTCACCTCTCTGCTGCTCATGGTGGTCGGCGGGCTGCTGGCCCTGGCCGTGCGGTGGCAGATCGCCTGGCCCTTTGATGCGGTCAATCCGATTCCCGGCTTGTCGGCCAAGTTCTTCCAGGCGACGACGCAGTCGGCTCCGATCACCCCCGACTTCTACAACATGCTCTTCACCATGCACGCGACGTTCATGATCTTCTTCGTGATCATCCCACTGCTCATGGGCGCCTTCGCCAACACACTGATCCCGCTGCAGATCGGCGCCAAGGACATGGCCTTCCCGCTGCTCAATATGCTGTCCTACTGGCTGGCGCTGAGCGGAGGCGCCGTGATGATCGCCGCGTTCTACTACGGCGGCGCGCAGGGCGGTTGGACGAGCTACCCGCCGCTTTCGCTGTCGACCTTCTCAGGGCAGGCGCAGACCTTATGGTTGATCTCGCTGCTGCTCGTCGGATCGAGCAGCCTAATGGGTGCAATCAACTACCTGACGACGATCCTGAATCTGCGCTGCCCGGGCATGACGATGTTCCGCATGCCGCTGACTGTGTGGTCGATGTTCATCACCTCGATTCTGATCCTCATGAGCACGCCGGTGCTCACCGCGGCGTTCCTGATGCTCCTCTTCGACCGGCACATCGGCACGTCATTCTTCACGATTTCATCTGCGGTGCGGGCAGGCGCCGAAGCATCGACGCTCGACTCCGGCCAGCCGTTGATGTGGCAGCACCTGTTCTGGTTCTACAGCCACCCGGCGGTGTACATCATGATCCTGCCGTCGATGGGCATGACCAGCGACATCCTCGCGACATTCTCGCGCAAACCCATCTTCGGCTACAAGCCGATGGTATTCGCGATCGGCGGCATTGCGTTCCTCGGCTACATCGTGTGGGGTCACCACATGTTTGCATCGGGCATGAACCCGATCCTCGGCACCGCGTTCATGGCTTCGACGATCCTCATCGCCGTGCCCTCAGCCATCAAGACGTTCAACTGGCTGGGAACCCTGTGGGGCGGGCAGATTCACTACAGCCCGGCCATGCTCTTCGCTCTCGGGTTCGTCTCGATGTTTGTGATCGGCGGCTTGTCGGGCATCTTTATGGCCGCAGCTCCCGTCGATATCTACTTTCACGATACCTACTTCATCGTCGGGCACATTCACTACGTGCTCTTCGGCGGCTCGCTGCTGGGCATCTTCGCAGGCATCTACTACTGGTATCCCAAGATGTTCGGCCGGATGCTCAATCAGCGCCTCGGCGTGCTGCATTTCTGGCTGACACTCATCGGCTTCAACCTGACGTTCTTCACGATGCACATCATTGGAATCGGCGCGCACCCCAGGCGCTATGCGACGATTCTCGAGTACCCATCCCTCGAACACCTTCAGCCGCTCAACATCTTCATGACCATCGGTGCGCTCATGCTCGGCATGGCGCAGATTCCATTCGTCATCAACTTCTTCTGCTCGCTTGGCAAGTACGGCAACCGGTTCATCATCTACCCGCTGATTGTCATGGTGCTCGAGATGACGCCGCTCAAGCTGGCCTCGCTGTTGTGGGGGCTCGGCGGCGAATCGCGAACCTTCCTGATCCCCATCGTGGCGTTTGCCCTGCTCTTCGTGCTCATGGCATTGATTGACATGCTCATCGTCACGGTCGCCCGGTTTGACTGGGGACAGATCGCCAACAAGGGCCTGCTGGTCGCAACCTGGCTCATCGCCATTCCGCTGTTTATGTTCCCCGTGTTCGGCAAGGGTGATTTCTGGGAGTGGATTGGCGTCAACAGCACCACGTACGTGATGTCGTCGGATGACTTCATCCGCTCGCCGATGCAGCCCTATGCCATGACCGTCGATGCAACTCGCACCGAACCTTCGACGGTTCTGAAGAACGAAGCAACGGGCGAGGCGGCTCCGTTGCCGGTGGCGACGAGTTACATCCTCAATTTCGACAAGTTCTACGAGGCAGCCAAGAGCGCCAAGGTGGACTGGACATCGACGCCGCTGGCCGCGGTGGTGAAGGCTTCATCCAAGACCTACAACCAGGTGACCGTCACGACGGATCTGATCGCATCGCTCCCCGAGAACGTCCGCTCGCTTGTTGAAGCCAATCGCCTCATGGTGACGACGTCCACCGCGGAGATCGCCAGGCTCGACCACGCGAAGAATCAGCTCGTTTCGCGCACCTGGAAGAGCCCGAGCACCGGCCAGTTCCGTGTCGTGGTCTGGTCCAACGTGATGTTGGGCTGGATCTGCACCGGCCTGACGGCTGTCGTGGGCTTGCTGTGGTTCATGGTGTGGGGCCGCAAGGACATCGCGTTCGGCCGGCCCAACGGGTCGAACCCGTGGCGGGCCAACTCGCTGGAGTGGTATGCGACCAGCCCGCCGTGGCACGAAAACTTCCATGAGACGCCGGTTGTTCACCGGGGTCCATACGAATTCTCCTCTCCGGTGGCGCCTCACTGCGGTCGCGACGACTATCTGCCGCAATGGGACGAACTGCCTGAGGGAGTGTCCGAGCCAAGCGGTCACTGATGCTGGCAGTGCGACGGACTGGATCCGAAGCACTATGCCAGGAAGCCCGCGGGTAAGAAGGTGTGTCCGTGTTGAATTCGGGTGCTGCCGATGCCAGTCCGAAGTCGGGTTTTCCATTGGGCGAGCCCGGCGCGTCTGATCGCGCTGGAGTGCTTGACCGCGCGTTGCCGCGCGGCATGTTCATGGCGACCTGTGTCTGGGTGATCGCTTTCGTGACTCGATTGCCGCAGGTGAGCCTCGACAGTCGCATACTGCTCGGCCTGCTGCTGGCGGTGCTGGCCCTGGGCGCTCTGCTCATTGGCTGGCGCACGCGATCGATCGGCGTGACCATCGCCTCGCTGCTCGTCGCCGGCCTCGTGAACTGCCTTCTTGTTTCCTCAGTGATTCACAGCGGCGACAGTTCATCATCGCTGGCCAGCCGCGTTACGCTCGCGGATTGGGCGTGGATTCCCGGCAACCTGATCGCGGCGGGACTCATCGGGATGCTGATGGGCGGGCTCGGTCGAGCACTGGCCCGATCGCGTCCCTCGAGTTCGACTGAAACTGCGACCCGATCGCAGGCCATGCTCGCGACGCTCGCCATTTTCACGACGCTTGTTCTGGTCTCGGTTGGCAGCCTCGTGACTTCGCTCGAGGTCGGTTTGTCCGTGCCCGACTGGCCGACGAGCTATGGCTACAACATGTTCCTCTTTCCGTTCACCAAGATGGTGGGGGGGATCTACTACGAACACGCGCACCGTCTCATCGGTACGCTGGTGGGGATGCAGGTGCTCACGCTGTGCATCTGGCTCCTGCGACGTCCGCCGCACGCCGGTGGGAGCATCGCGCTCGCGGCGGGCATGTGCCCCAAGTGCGGTTACGCGATCCGGGGCCTCGCTCGCCGGCAGTGTCCTGAGTGTGGAACACAATGGACCGACGAGGACAAACGGCACGGCGTCGGCGCCCGGCTGATCCGGCGATTGCCCCGCTTTGCACAGCGTCGCCCGTTCGGCTGGCTCGGCATTCTTGCGCTGGCGCTGGTCAGTGGGCAGGGGCTGCTCGGCGGGTTCCGTGTGACGTTTGTGAATCGCTTCGGCGATGGGGCGGCGGACGTGCTGGCCGTGTTCCACGCCTGCACAGCCCAGATCTTTCTGCTCGGGGCAACGCTGCTTGCCTTTGTGCTCTGGCGGACCATCTCGCCGCGCATCGCGATCGCGTCCATGGGCAATGGCGATGCCCATCGACTCGCTCAGCGCGTCGGCGTGCTGCTCGTCGTGCTGGCGCTTTGCCAGACCCTCTTTGGCGCGATCACGCGCCACTTCGGCGCCGATTGGGCGCTGCTGCTGCATATCTTCGGCGCCATGGCGGTGGTGGGATCGGCGCTCACCCTCGCTTCGGTCATCATGATGCACTCGACCAGCCGAGCGATGCGAAGCGTCAGTCTGGTGCTCATCTCCACCGTGGTGGTGCAGGTCCTGCTCGGTGCGACCGCCTGGTGGCTTACGACGCGGCTGGAGCGACTCGACCAGGTCCTCGATTTCGGCGTAACCGTGCTCGTATCATCGCATGTCATCGTCGGCGCCCTGGTGCTGCTCGAGTCGTGGCTGCTGACGCTCGGACTCATCGCCAGTGATTCACGCGACGAACGCGCCAGACCCGATCACGCGTCAGCGGAAGATCAGATCGCGGCCCAACCCGGTCGATTGCGGCGGGGGTTGGCATGACGCAGATGGATGTCGGAACCGGAGTTCGTGATCGTGTCGTCGCTCGGGCGACTCGCACGGCGCACGAAGCGCATCAGGGTGTCATTCCAGTGTGGCGCGATTACGTTGAACTCACCAAGCCTCGACTCAACTCGCTCGTGCTCGTCACGACGGCTGTCGGCTACGCAATGGGCATCGGCACGCGACCGATGGAATCGCCGATGACGGCGGTCCATACGTTGGTCGGAACGGCCCTGTGCGCCGGCGCCGGATCCGTGTTCAATCAGTGGTTCGAACGCGACACCGATCGCCTGATGCACCGCACCGCGAATCGCCCGCTTGCCGGGCGCCGACTCGATCCCGGTGCCGCGCTGCGCTTCGGCGCTGTGCTCGCGGTGCTGGGCGTGGCCCAACTCGCCCGGCTGGCGGGTCAACCCCTGGCCGCGCTGATCGCGTTTGCCACCATCATCACCTACGCACTCGTTTACACGCCGATGAAGCGTGTGAGTTCGACGGCAACCTTGATCGGGGCCGTTCCGGGCGCGCTGCCGCCACTCATTGGCTGGGCGGCTGCGACGGGGTCGGTGGATGCACGCGGTCTGACTCTGTTTCTGATCATGTTCGTCTGGCAGTTGCCGCACTTTCTCGCCATCGCCTGGTTCTATCGCGATGAATACGCGCTGGCGGGGATTCCGGTGATGTCGGTTACGGACCCGACGGGCGCTCGCACCGGGGCGAACATGCTCAGTTGGAGTGCCGTGCTGATTCCCGCAACGCTGCTGCCGGGCGTGCTGGGCATGGTTGGACCGCTTTACCTGCTGATTGCATTTGTGCTCGGCATCGTGCAGCTCGTCTTCGCCGCCCGGGCGGCACTGCGGCGCACGCCGACGAGCGCCCGGCGACTCTTCTTCTTCACGATCATCTACCTGCCCATTCTTCTGGGTGTCATGGTTCTGGATGCGGCGATCCTGCCGCGCTGGTTGTCAACATGATTGATGTCAAAAACGGTCCGATTCTCGAAATCGAAGGATTGCGATTCACCTACCCCAAGCGCCGAGGGCAGGATGCGCACGAGGCGCTCAAAGGCATCTCACTCCGCGTCACGCCCGGGGAATCCGTCGCGCTGCTCGGACCCAACGGCAGCGGCAAGTCCACGCTCATGCGGCTGATCTGCGGCATGATGCCTCCCACCCAGGGACGACTGCTCGTGGACAACTTTGCCGATCCACAGCAGTACCGCACGCACTTGAGTGTGGTGTTTCAATCAAACGGACTTGATCCACATCTCTCCGTTGAAGAGAACCTGAAGTGCCAGGCGAGTCTCTACGGACTGAGCGGTGAATTGGCCCGCCGCCGCATTGATGAGGAACTCGAGCGCGGGGCGCTGAACGATCGACGCGGCGCACTTGTCAAGACGCTTTCAGGTGGTTTGAAACGCCGGGTTGATCTGGCCCGGGCGATGCTCCATCACCCGCGCCTGCTCCTGCTCGACGAGCCGACGGTCGGCCTGGACCCCGCGGCTCGCGAGATGTTCCTCGACGCGATCGAGACGCGCCAGCGCGAAGCCGGCATGACGCTGCTCATGAGCACGCACCTGATTGACGAAGCCGATCGCTGCGATCGCGCCGTGTTCATGCACCAGGGCGAGATCGTGGCCAATGGCACGCCGACCGAGCTTCGCCACAGCGTGGGCGAGGCGTTTGTGACAGTGCACGATTCGGATCAACCCACGGTCGAATTCGGCTCGCCGTGGCGCTCGGTCGGTTCGCAGTGGGCGGCAGCGCTGAATGACGCACAGCGCGTGGAGGCGGCCACGACGCTCGCCCGAATGGGCACTCCGTTCACGGTGGCGCCGCCGACGCTGGCCGATGTCTTCGTGAGTCTCACCGGTGCAGCGCTGCACGATGCGACTTCGGATTCCTACACTCCAGTTCAGGAATCATGATGCGATGACCCAGACTGCCGCGACTACTTCCGTTGTCTCCACCGCCCTTCCCGGCGAAGTCGATGATGCCATGCTTGCCCGACGCGTTTCCAGTGCCGCCGTCATGTGGACCATCTTGTGGCGCGAGCTGGTCCGCTTTCAGCGCCAGCCCACGCGCATTGCGGCTGCGATTGGCACGCCGCTGATGTTCTGGGCTTTTCTCGGTGTGGGATTCTCCAGTCACTTCAGCAGTCCCACCGATGCCTATCCCGGAGGCTACGGCCTGTTCCTGTTGCCGGGAATGATGACGATGGTCGCCCTGTTTACCGCGATCTTCTCGAGCATCTCCGTGATCGAAGACCGCAATGAGGGCTGGCTGCAGTCGGTGCTCGTCTCGCCCGCGTCGCGCTGGTCTATCGCGATGGGCAAAGTGCTCGGCGGAGCGATCATCGCGTTCATCCAGTCGGCGGTGCTTCTGCTGGCGCCGCCGGTGTGGTCGCATTTCCCTTCGGTGGGCCATCTTGGATTGATCCTGCTCGCGCTCGCGTTCACGACCCTGATGATGACTGGCATCGGAGTGGCATTCGCATGGAAGAGCGAAACCACCCAGGGCTTCCACGCAATCATGAATCTTGTGCTCATGCCGATGTGGGCTCTCTCTGGCGCCATCTTCCCGGTCGACAACCAGACGCCCGTACTCCACTACCTCATGCTCGCCAATCCGCTGACCTGGTGCTCGCTGGCGATATCAAGACCGTTGCATGGCGGCGCCGAGTGGCTCCCGCTCGCACTCGCGGCCGCGTTCGCCATTGGAGCCCTCTCGCTGGCCACCTGGGTCGTTGCTTCGCCCGATCATCGAGGACACTAGATTCATGCTCCAGCGGCGACTACGACGCGCCATGACCCGGCTCGATCTGCTGATCTGGGTCGCCATGGTCGCTGCCTGCGCCGGCATGATCATCTGGTCGTGGATTCGCTTTGCTCCGGGATCTCCAAAAGACGCTGACGCCGGCGACAACGATCGCGCATCGACCGCCGCCACGCTGGACGCCCCGCACATTACGTTGACCAATCAGGACAATCACCCCTTCGATTCGCAGAGCCTGCTGGGCAAAGTCTGGGTCGTGGACTTCATCTTCACGAATTGTCCCGGCCCGTGTCCAATCATGACCGGCAACCTGAGCACGCTTCAGAAGGCGATCGGCCCGTCGGACGACGTGCACCTCGTCTCGATCACCTGCGACCCGTGGCGTGACGACCCGGCCACGCTCAAGCGCTACGCCGAGTCGTACGGCGCGGATCTGGATCACTGGACGTTTCTCACCGGCGAATTTGGCGAGATTCAGAAGTACGCCGCCGCGCTGTTCCTGACCGCCGAGAACCCGCGCGAGGCAGCTGAATCGCAGGCAAAAGAAGATGAAGAGGCGGCGACAAGCAACTCCTCGCAGGATCACTCCGGGCCGATTGTGCACAGCAGCCGCATCGTCCTTATCGACCGTGCCGGCAGGGTGCACGACTGGTACTACGGCACAGAAGCCGAGGATATGCAGCGACTCATTGCCGACGTGCGAACGCTTGCCGCGACTCCCGCCGCCGGGGCTTCTGGCAAATACGCGAGCGTGCTCGGCGCTCTGCCGACGGTCAACGCCACGCTCAACGGCATCGCCGCGATCCTGCTGCTCATCGGGCGGCTGCTCATCCGTGACGGCCGCAAGGCGGCACACATGCGCGTGATGCTCGGTGCGTTTCTCGTGTCAGTCGTGTTTCTTGTGTCCTACATCACCTACCACACGTTGCGACAGATGGAGCAGGGCCTCGGCCACACCAAGTGGGAAGTCGATGGGGTGATGCGCTGGGTGTACTACGCGATCCTCATCTCGCATGTCGTGCTCGCCGCTGCCGTGCCTTTCCTGGCGATTCGCACGCTCTGGCTTGCACTCTCCGGGCGATTTGACTCCCACCGTCGCCTGGCGGTGATTACCTGGCCGATCTGGATGTATGTGTCCGTTACCGGCGTGATCGTCTACCTCATGCTTTATCACCTCGAACCACTGCTCGCCTCCCGATAGCACGAGAGACCATTGCCTGCATAGGATTGCCCACGATGTACAGCCCACGATCCAGTCGAATCCGAGTCGGTGCCGCCGCGACGCTGCTGGCGGCGACGCTCGCCGCCCCCGCGATGGCGTGTCCCCTGTGCAGCGAAGAGACCGAAGCGCAGGCCAAAGAGACGGGCGTGAACGTCTCCATGGGCTACTCCGTCTCCGTGCTGATGATGATCGCCGTACCCATGTTCATGGTCGGCGGCTTCGGCTACGCGTTGTATCGCAACCAGCAGCAGATGATGAACTCCTGCGAGACCGACCGGGATCAGCCGCTGCAATAACACCCGACAGCGGTGACTACCGCGCGAGAGGCGATGCGCCCCGGGCTATCATCGTGCGCGCTGACATTGAACACCCGTTTCCGGAGAGCCGAGACGATGTCGACGACCGCCACGCAAAAGCGCCCGATCCGATCCCAGCGACTGCTCGACCTGCCACCATACCTGTTCATCGAGATCGATCGCAAGCGCCGCGCCAAAATTGCATCCGGCGCCGACGTGATCAACCTTGGCGTGGGCGACCCGGACCGTCCGACGCCCGCGTTCATCATTGATGCGATGGCCGAGGCGATTCGTGATCCGCGCAACCATCCGTATCCGTTCGACGCGGGTCATCCGGACTTCCGCAAGGCTGCGGCGCGGTTTCTCAAGCGACGCTTCGGAATCGACGTCGATCCTGCGACGCACATTCTCACCTGCATCGGCAGCAAGGACGGCATCGCGCACTTGCCGCTGGCGGTGCTCAACCCCGGTGACGCCGTGCTTGGCGCGGATATCGGCTATCCCGTCTACCGCAGCGGCGCGATCTTCGCCGGCGCCGACTACATCGAGATGCCGCTGACCGCTCAGCACGGCTGGCTGCCGGATCTCGGGGCCATCGATGCGGACGCACTCGAAAAAGCCCGCCTGATGTGGGTGAACCATCCCGGCAATCCGACGGCGGCCGTGGCCGACCTCGATTTCTACGCGCAAGCCGTCCAACTCTGCGCCGAAAACGACATCATCCTCGCTTCGGACAATGCGTACAGCGAGGTGTTTTTCGAGAAGCAGCCACCCTCGATGTGGCAGGTTCCCGGCCTCAGTCTCGACGACTTCCCTGGAATCGAGTTTCACTCACTGAGCAAGACGTTCAACATGACCGGCTGGCGCATTGCCTTTGCCGTGGGCCATCCGGAGGTCATCTCGGCGCTCGGCGCGGTGAAGGGAAACTGTGACTCGGGGCAGTTCAACGCGATCCAGCAGGCCGGAGCGGTCGCGCTGGATCACAGTGAGCATCCCGAGGTCGTCGCAATGCGCGAGACGTATCGGCAGCGCCGCGACGTATTATGCAGCGGGCTGGGCGAGATCGGTGTCGATGTGCTGCCGCCGACCGCGTCGTTCTTCGTCTGGGCGCCGTGCCCGAAGGGATACGACTCGCTCCAGTTCTGCTCGCGCTGTCTCGAAGAAGCGAATGTCGTCTTCGTGCCCGGCGGTGGATTTGGCGTCAACGCAAAGAACTGGTTCCGCGCGGCGTTGACCGTCGAAGTCGAACGCATTCGTGAGACGATCGATCGGCTCAAGAAACTGGAGTGGTAAGCGCCGCTGAGATCAATCCGAATCGGCTTCGATGACCGCCGCGGCCGTGTGGCCGCCGAACCCACTCGCGAAAATCGCGTGTCTGCGAAACACGCCTGGTCGGTCATCTCGGAAAATCGGCAATGGCGTTTCTATTGGTGATGTGAGCCACGGCATGGGCGGCACGCGGCCGCAACGTGCGATCAGGCACGCGACGACCAGGCTGGCCACTCCGGCCGCGCCCAGACCGTGTCCGATGGCGCCCTTGACGGCATATGCCGGCGTCGTTTCCGCGGATGCGCCCAGCGCTTCGGCGTAGACGCGCAATTCAGCTTCGTCATTCTCCACGGTGGCCGTGGCGTGGGGGTGCAGCAGGTCGATTGATCCGAAGGAACGGCAGGCCCACTGTGACAGCCGACGGAGTGCGTCGGGACGCCCAGGCGACTTGATGAGGTGACAGGCCTCATTGGCGGTGCGCACGCCGTGCAGCCTCATCGGCGTGATGGCGTTAGCGCCTCGCCTCGTTGCTGACGGAGGTCCGGATTCGATGATCACCGCGGCGGCTTGCTCGGTCAGTGTGAAGCCGCAGCGCTCCGTATCCAGGGGCAGGCATCGATAGGTCTCATTGTGCACCGGCGGCAGCACGCCCAGTCGCCGGTAACTCCACACGAGCAGCGGCACAAGTGATGCCTCCACGCCCACCACCGCGACGCGCTCCGCTTCGCCTTGCCGGAGCATGCGATCGGCTGCATCCAGAGCGAACAGACCCGAAGCGCACGCCGCTACGGTGGCCCGGCACGATGGTGCGTGGAGTTGTGACTGTATGAGCGAGCAGAGATACCCATGCGGTCCGAGCGTGGCGGCGGGAATGCGCGTCATTCGATTGAAGAGCGCCCCGATCGCCCCCTTGCTCGAGGCCACGATGACCGGCGTGTGCGCCCAATCGCCCGGGTTCATTCCGGCGCTGCTCGCTGCTTCGTGCAGTGCCCGCAGCGCGAGCGTTGCAGTGGGATCGCCGGGGCCGAGCTGCGAATCAAAGATGTGGCCGGTGCCGTGGATGATCTGCTCAGCCTCAAGTGGCTCGGTCACAGCTTCGAGCCGATCGGTGATCGTGCGACCATCGAGCAGCGCCCGCAGTGTGCCCCAGGCCGATGTGCCAAGCGGCGTGAGCAAACCGACACCGGTGATCCAGACGTTTGGAGCGGACATGGGCGAAGATGATAGGGGTGGCCCGCCACGACCCGCCGCACGTCCAGTCGCGAGGCTTGACCCCTTGCGGGCAGCGCGTATTCTTCCCGCTGCGGCCAGATAGCTCAGTTGGTAGAGCACAGCACTGAAAATGCTGGGGTCGCCGGTTCAAGTCCGGCTCTGGCCATTTCCTGAAATGCGTTTCATTTGCGCCCGCCCTGGTTGGAGGCGGGCGTTGTGGTTTTTGTCCCCAATTGGCTGAGGCGAAGCCGTTCGATATACTCGCCTCTCCAATGACTCCCCCCTCAACCAAGCAAACTTCCGCGCTCAGCCACTACGCCAGTCGCCTCTCCCGTCTCCGCACGGCTGTCAAGGCGGCAAATGTTGATGGGCTGCTCATCACCAACGCCAACGACATCCGCTACCTCACCCCGTTTAGCGGGGAAGACAGCTACGCATTGGTCACGGCCCGGAAGCTGGTGCTGATCAGCGACAGCCGGTTCGCCGAGGAAATCGAGCCGCTCGGTAAGTGGCTCGATATCGAGCTGCGCAAAGGGCCGATTGCCGAAAAGGTCGGTGAGGTCGCCGGGGATCTGAAGATCGCAAAGCTCGGCGTACAGGCAGAGCATCTCACGCTCGACAACCGAGCCCAGATCGCCAAGGCGGTCGGAGCCAAGAAGGTCATCGAAACCAGGGGCCTGCTGAGCAAGTTGCGCATCATCAAGGATGATGTCGAACTGGCAATCATCCGCAAGGCAATTCGGTGTCAGCAGGAGGCCCTAGGGGCCACCTTTGCCGATCTGCGGGTGGGTCAGAGTGAAGCGGACATCGCCGGTCGGCTGGAATTTGAGATGAAAAAGCGCGGGGCGGACGGCCCGGCGTTCGGCACCAACGTCTCAGCCAAGGCAAACAGCTCCAAGCCTCACTATCGACCATCAAGCAAGGTCAAACTGACCAGCGGAAAGCCGCTGCTCATCGACTGGGGCGCTCGAGTCGAGGGTTACTGCTCCGACATGACGCGCACCTGGGGCATCGGGTCGATGCCCAAGAAGATTCGCACCATCTACGCCATTGTGCTCGACGCGCAGCTGGCGGCGATCGACGCGATTCACGGCGGGGCATCGTGCAAGCAAGTTGACGCCGTCGCCCGTCGCATCATTGATGGGGCCGGCTATGGTGAGTACTACGGCCATGGTCTCGGCCACGGCATCGGTCTGGACATTCACGAGGGGCCGAGCCTCTCGCCGCGCAGTGGACCCAGGGACCTGCTCGAGCCGGGAATGATCGTGACCGTCGAGCCGGGGATCTATCTGCCGGGTGTCGGCGGCGTGCGAATTGAAGATGATGTGCTCGTGACGGCCAAGGGGCGCCGCGTGCTTTCGGACTGGCCTAAGGGAATCGACACTGCAATCCTGCTTTAGAGTGATGCGGTGATTCAGCGACTGATGATCTTTGACGAAGAACTCAGCAACTCAGGGGTGTAAACGACAATCATGATCGATCGCAAAACCATCGAAGACTTCATCAAGATGATGGTGGACCACGAGATCGTCGAACTCGACGTCGCCGACGGCGACCAGAGCGTAACGATCCGCCGCGCCGGCGCCTTTGCCGCGCCGCAGGTGACGATGAGCGCCTCGCCCGCCGCTGCGCCAGCGCCGCTCCAGCCACAGGCTGCAGCGGCTGCTCCATCGGCCGAAACCTCCAAACACTCCGCGGGTGCGGCCGAAGGCAACTTCATCAAGAGCCCGATGGTCGGCACGTTTTACTCGCGCCCCAATCCCGACGCCGAGCCCTTTATCAGCGCCGGCGGCAAGGTTTCCGACTCGACCGTTGTGTGTCTCATTGAGGCGATGAAGGTCTTCAACGAGATCAAGGCGGAATGCCGCGGCACCATTGCCGAAGTGCTCGTCAACGACGGCGACGCGGTCGAGTACGGCCAGCCGTTGTTCCGCCTGCAGTGATTCTCCCGTTGTTCCCTCTTGACCGGGCATGTCGCCCCAGGATTTGAGTCCCACGCCCAATGTTCAGCCGCATTCTGATTGCCAATCGAGGTGAGATCGCCGTCCGCATCATCCGCGCTGCGCGCGAGTTGGGGATTCAGTCCGTGTGTGTGTTTTCGGAGGCGGATCGCGGTGCGCCGTATCTCGATCTGGCTGACGATGCCGTCTGCATCGGTCCGCCACCTGCAGCACAGAGCTACCTTAACATCCCGCGCATCATCTCTGCTGCCGAAGTCGCCAACGTTGACGCAATCCACCCCGGGTACGGCTTCCTCGCGGAAAATGCACACTTCGCCGAGGTCTGTCGCTCGTGCCAGATCGAGTTCATCGGTCCGTCGCCCGAGGCCATGAGCCAGCTCGGCGACAAGATCAACTGCAAGAAGTTGGCCAAGGCCAACAAGGTGCCGATTTTCCCCGGCTCGCCCGGCGGCATCGAGACCAAGGACGAAGCGGTCAAGCTCGCTGAGGAGATCGGCTATCCCGTCATCATCAAGGCGTCGGCCGGTGGGGGCGGGCGCGGCATGCGCATCGCTCACAACCGCGTCGCCCTGGAAACCGGCATCGATGCGGCCCAGCAGGAGGCCCAGGCGGCGTTCGGCGACGGCACCGTCTATCTCGAGAAGTTCCTCGAGAAAGCTCGCCACGTCGAAGTGCAGGTCATCGGCGACAAGCACGGCAACGCCATCCACCTCTACGACCGCGACTGCTCCACCCAGCGCCGACATCAGAAACTCATCGAGGAAGCCCCGGCGCCCGGCGTGGACAACTCCAAGCGCGAGGCGCTGTGCAAGTCCGCCGCCCGGCTCATTCAATCCGCCAAGTACGCCGGAGCCGCGACCGTCGAGTTCCTGATGGATGAGCAGCAGAACTTCTACATGCTGGAAGTGAACACCCGTGTGCAGGTCGAGCACCCCATCAGCGAATTGATTACGGGTGTGGACATTGTCAAGACGGGCATCCTGGTGGCGGCGGGTGAGAAGCTGCCCCTTGCGCAGAAGCACATCTCGGTGAACGGGCATGCAATCGAGTGCCGCATCAATGCCGAAGATCCCGATCGCAACTTCGCACCTAATCCCGGTGTCCTCCATCGATTCGATGTGCCCGGCGGGCCGGGAGTGCGCGTCGATACGCATTGCGTGGCGGGGTATCGCGTGCCGCCCAACTACGACTCGCTCATCGGCAAACTGATTGTGCATGCTGATGACCGCAAGGCGGCCATTGCCCGCATGAGCCGCGCCTTGCGCGAGTTCAAGGTCGAAGGCATCTCAACCACGATTGGCCTGCACCGCCAGCTCATGGCCAACTCCGGCTTCATCAAGGCCGAGATTGACATCCACTACCTCGAGCGGTTGTTGCGCAAATAGAACAGTGGTTTCGAACCGGTCGCACGCGCCAGCGAGGACGAAACCATGACACGACCGATCACTCTTGCAACACTGACTCTCGTGATTGCGGGGTGTGCTTCTGGCTGCGCCGTGACCCAGTCGCAGCCGGTTGATGCCGGCGCTGTCTACACCCGGGGCGTCATAGCCGCTGATCATGCCATCGCGTCGCAGGCTGGGCTGGAGATGCTTCAGCGCGGCGGCAATGCCGTCGATGCCGCCGTCGCGACCAGTTTCTGTCTCGCGGTCGTGCGGCCCTATAGCTGTGGTCTTGGTGGTGGGGGATTCATGGTCATTCACATGGCGGCGGATGACCCGATGCCCGCGCAGGACGTGGCGATCACCTACCGGGAGAAATCGCCCGCAGCCGTTGGTCCGGACTACTACGTTCAACTCGATGTGCCGTTCGCCTCGCGCTATGGCCCCAATGCCGTCGGCGTGCCGGGAACGGTCGCGGGCCTGCTCACCGCGCTGGACAACTACGGCACACTTGATCGGGCCACCATTCTCGGGCCCGCAATCAAAGCGGCGGAGCAGGGGTTCGCGATCGACGCCGACTACGTCGCCAGTTCACGGGAAGTGATTGACGACCTGGCCGAACATCCCGAGTGGATCGATCTCGTCGGCCGCGAGCGCTTCGACTGGTTCAGGCGGCGGTTCCTCTTCGGATCCACGCCGACAGTCGGGCAGATTCTCCGCCAGCCCGAACTGGCCCAGACATTGCGTCTCATCGCGCGCGATGGCGCAGCGGTGTTTTATTCGGGTGAGATTGCTCGGGCGATTGCTGACTCCTGTCCGCAGATGTCTCGCGGCGATCTCGCTCGCTACGAGCCGCGCGTCGGCAGGCCATTGCAAGGGAACTTTCGAGGTCGCACAGTGCTGGCCATGCCGCTGCCGTCCAGCGGCGGGATTGCCATGCTCGAAACGCTCGGCCTGCTCGAACGGCGATGGAGCGATCTCGCGACCACCACGCGGGGTTCGCCGCAGTACATTCACCTCGTCGTGGAGGCGATGAAGCACGCCTTTGCCGACCGGGCGGAATGGCTTGGCGATGATCGATTTGTAACCGTTCCAACGTCGAGCTTGTTGAGCAGCGGCTACCTTGATCGAATCGCCGCGCGCATCAAACTCGATCGCACGCAGTCACCTGAAGCCTACGGCAGCCGCGAGCAGCTTCCCAGGGACTCGGGCACGAGCCATCTCGGCGTGATCGATCAGTGGGGCAACGCCGTCGCCTGCACCGAAACGATCAACCTCGAGTTCGGTTCACTCTTGCCGGTTGCCGAATTCGGCTTCATGCTCAACAACGAGATGGATGACTTCCTGACCATCCCCGGGGAGCGCAACGCCTTCGGCCTGCAGCAATCCGAGCGCAACCTCCCGCAGGCCGGCAAGTGGCCGCTGTCGAGCATGTCCCCGACGATCGTGGTTGGAGCCGATGGGCGCGTCGAGGTCGTGGTCGGCGCCTCGGGTGGGCCGCGGATCATCTCAGGTTCGCTCCAGGCGCTGCTCGATGTACTCGTGTTCGACTGGTCTGCGAGTGATGCGGTCTCTGCACCGCGCTTCCACCATCAGTGGATGCCCGATGTGCTGCAGTTCGAGGATGGCTGGACCGACGAGGCGGCCATCGACGCTATGGGTCAATACGGTCATGTCGTCGGCCGACGCGAAGATGTCGGTGTCGTCCAGTTGATTCGATGGAGCAACGACGGCTGGACAGCCGCCAGCGACCCGCGCAAGGGCGGCGCGCCGGCGGGGTGGTGACCCGATGAGGGCGCGCGCAGCCGATTGATTCGATCCCTCGGCTACAATCCCGCCGTGATCGCTGCGGTGTTGTGCCTGATTCCGGCTGCTCTGGCGCTTTCCTGGCCGCTGACGTGGTGGTTGCGGCGGCTTGGCATGCGTTTGGGCCGACTCGATTCACAAGGCGCCGCCGGGCACACCAAGCCCATCGTCCGGCACATCCCGAATATCGGCGGCATCGCGATCGTTGCCGCGGTGCTCACGCCGCTCATCCTCGGCGTGCTCGTGCTGCGACTCGTACCCGAAGACACCATCGCGAGCCTGATCCCGTCGCTTAGAGAACACCTGCCCGGCGTCGTCGAGCGCACACCGATGGCTGTCGCGCTGGCTCTGGCGCTGGTGGGCATGCACCTGCTGGGTCTGGTGGATGACCGCCGCCCGCTCGGGCCGTGGGTGAAACTGAGCGTGCAGTTCGTTCTTGCCGGGTTCGTTGTGCTTTTTCCATTTGATCTGAATGAATCGAGTCGTCTGCTCACACTGCTGGACACGACGCCCGGACTCGCGGCCGTCGCCCCATGGCCTTCGGTGCTGCTCACCATCCTCTGGCTCGTCGTCGTGACCAACGCCATCAACTTCATGGACAACATGGACGGGCTGGCCGGCGGTGTTTCGTGCATTGCAGCAGCGCTTTTCCTGACCGCAGCACTGCTCAATGGTCAGTGGTTCATTGCGGCTCTGCTGGCACTGCTCGTCGGCGCGCTGCTCGGGTTTCTCTGTTTCAACTTCCCACCGGCGAGCATCTTCATGGGCGATGGCGGCTCGCTCGTGGTCGGGTTCCTGCTCGGGTTTCTCACCGTTCGCACGACGTATGTCGATCCGCAGAGCACCTCGGCGTGGTACGGCGTCTTCATGCCGCTGATCGTTCTCGCCGTGCCGATTTATGACCTGCTCGCCGTGGTGACGATCCGTCTCAGCCAGGGACACAGTCCCTTCGTCGGCGATCAGCAGCATTTTTCGCACCGCCTCGTCAAGCGCGGCCTGAGTGTGCGAATGATGCTCATGGTCGTCTACGGCGTCACGCTGACAACGGGCTTGACGGGCATCTATCTCGGTCACCTGGTACACGGCTGGATGGCGGCGCTGGCCGGGGCTCAAGTCGTCATCACGTTGATTGTGCTCGGTATCTACGAGCGGGCGATCGAGGCAGCCGCGGGTCGAGGGGCGTCGTCGTGAGAGTCTCGTCGGTTTTGCGCGGTGCGGCCTTCGTGCTGCTGGCGGCGCCGGCGGTGCTGCGCGGGCTGGTCGTCATCGCTTCCAATCCGTTCTTTGCCATCGATCCGCGCGTATTGCCCGTGCCGCTGGAAGGGCTCGGCCCCGCAGGGTCGGTCGTGCTCGACGCCATGGCGCTGCTTGGTTGTCTGCAGGCGCTCGGAGCCGAGGCCGTCGATCGGCGCGGGATCGATCTCAAGCTGCTCGTGCTCTTCCTTCTGCCGATTCCCATCCTTGCGTGGCACGGCTGGAACCACGCCGAGCAGATGCGCGTCGGCTCTCAGTGGATCGGCGCGATGGCCACGGCGGTCGGCGCTGCCCACCTTGCTCGCGATGTGCGCTGGCGCATTGTGTTGCTTGGAGCCGCAGTGGCGCTCACCATTCCACTGGCCATCAAGGGCGTCTACCAGGTCACTATTGAATACGGCGATACGCTGCGCTCCTTCGAACAGAACAAGACCACACTGCTCGAATCGCAGGGATGGGAGCCGGGCAGCAGCGCTGCCGAGATCTATTTCCGCCGCCTCACGCAGCGCGAAGCGACCGGCTGGCTCTCGCTCTCAAACGTGTACGGATCGCTGATGGCGATGCTCGCGACGTTCTGGGTCGGCGCGGCTCTGGCTGTCGCGCGATCGAAGCTTCAAAGCGGCTGGCTGGGGATTGCAATCATCGTCGCTGCCGCCGCGCTGGCGGGGCTGACGGTTTCATTCTCCAAAGGCGCCGTGGCGGCCGCGGTCATCGGCCTGATGCTGGCGGCGATGTGCCTGATGCCTCGCCGCTGGAAGCAGCACGTGCGTCCGCACACCGCATCGCTGACCATTGGCCTGATCGCACTCGCCCTCGTCGTTACCGCCCTGCGCGGCATGCTCTTTCCCGATTCGCTCCAGGGCATCGATGGATACAGCCTGCTCTTTCGCTGGCAGTACTGGACCGGCGCGGCGCGGATGTTCGCCGCTCATCCGCTCACCGGCGTCGGCCCGGGCGGATTCCAGAATGCCTACCTGCTCGTGCGACCCCTGCTCAGCCCCGAAGAAGTCGCCAGTCCGCACAGTGTCTTTGCTGACTGGCTCGCCGGCGGCGGGGTGCTGGCGGGGGCATGGATTGTGTTGACTCTCGAGCTCCTGCGGCGGGCGGCGCCCGTTGCGGTAATGAGTGAAGGGCTGGCGTCGGAGTCGGGCGATGCCGTCGAGAGCGCGCCACCTGCCGAATCAACATCACGTGAGCATGCCCTGGCGGCAGCGCCGTCAACCAGAACGGTCTGGCTCAATGCAGTCGCTCTCGCAGTGCTCGCGGGTGGTGCAGCGTGGTTCCTCAACCGTCGCGCGTTCTTCATCGACTACGATGTGCTGCTCATGCCGCTCTCGCTCATTGGCATGGCCACTACCGTGGCGCTTGTGGCTTTCATTGTGCGCCACGTTTCGCTCGGACTGCTGCGCTGGGCGGTGTGGGCGGCGTTGACGGTCGTCCTGCTCCACTCGCAGATTGAAATGACGTTGACCCAGCCCGGATCAGCGGTGGTGGTCATGCTGCTGCTGGGCACGGCATCGGGGAAGTTGAATCGCGCTGCCGAGCATCGCGCAAGGCGGGGCGCGCCGCCGGCGATGCTGGCCCTCGTCGTCGTGGCAGCGGTTGTCGCCGGGCATCTGGTTGCCGTGGTCCTGCCCACCGCGCGGATTCAGAGCCATCTGCGGACGGCCCACGCAGCGCTGGAAAGCATCGGATCGGTGCGGACCGCGCTGAGCCAGGCGCGGGGCACGCGCGATCTCAACGAGCGGCTGGCCCACCTGCAACGCGCCGAATCGCAACTGCGGCGCATCGGCGAATCAATCGACCTTCAGGGAACCTGGCGCGAAATCCAGTCCGCCGTGCGTCTCAATGATGGACCTCGCGTCCAGCGGCTTGTCTCCACGGGCGCGGCAGCTCTCGACGAGGCGCTCCACCGGCTGGAAGTTGACCAGGTCGCCGTGGCGCTGACCGCGTTCGAGCAGGCGCGTCATCTCAGGCCGCTCGACGAAATCCCCTGGCGCGAGGCCTCGCGACTGTGGATGCATCTGGCCACGCTGCACGATGAGCGCGGCGATAACGCAAACCGTGACGAGGCCGCCGCCGTGGCGTGCCAACTGGCCGGACAATTCGCCAGCCTTCGCCCCGACGAGGCCAATGCCGCGGCGATGGCGGCGAGGCGCTGGTACGAGCGCCACCAGCTCGCGCCCGAAGCCGGCTCGCTGGACAAGGCGATTGAATGGCAGCACCGCGTCGTGGCGCTCGATCCCAATGGGCTGGACGCCCGGAGGACGCTGGCGCAAATGCTCGATGAGGCTGGCCGCACGTCCGAGGCGCTTGCCGCCTATCAACGAACGCTCGAGATCAACGACAACATGCGGCTTGATCCGCTCAAGCAGTTGAGTCCATCGCAACTCGCGGCCGTTCGAAGTCGGATCGACGCATTGAACGGAGGTTGAAGTGAGTGCGTCGCCGGCACATCGCGATGCGTCTGATCGACCGCTGCCGCAGGTGCGCCTGGTCGGCACTCGCCCGGAACATGCCGCGCTCTGTTGGCAGTGGCGTCAGGAGCCCGTGGCCCGCAGGTTCAATCCATACGACGACCTGACCCTTGACGAACTGGCCGTCCGGTTCGGCGCCGTCGGCCATGACCTGAGCAACCACGCCTTCAAGACCTTTCGCTGGATGGTTCGATCGGAGGAGATCGGCTTTGTCGGAACGGTCAGCATCCGCGCCAACTGGCGCATGCTCCACGGCGAGATCGGTTACCAGATCGGAAAGGAGTGGGGCGGGCGCGGCTTCGGCCGCGCCGCCGTGGCGTTGCTCTGCGACGAGGCGTTCCAGCAGTCTGAGTTGATTCGCCTGTTTGCCACGATCAGCGTCGGCAACGAACCTTCGCGCTCCATCGTCGAGAGCCTGGGCTTCACACACGAAGGCACCTTGCGCAAGCACCATCTCATCGAGGGCCACTTTCTGGACCAATGGGTCTATGGCCTGCTGCGCGAGGAGTGGCGCCCTGGATCGCTTCCCGCTTGATGGGTGGCATCGAACGCCGCGGCTCTGGGCGGAGTTCGATGTCGGGGGTGCTGTAGGGGTCGGCGCTCGTTGCCCCTCGAACACTGAACTCTTGCCCAGAGCCGCAAGCGTTCAGTGCCACCCTGGATTACACTCCAGATGTGGGTCCACCGCCGACTCATCAACTGTCGACAAAGCGAAAGGCACTTCGTCGCTATGAGCGGCGCGACGAAGCCCGGTTCCTGACGTTCTCATGCTATCGAAACGTGCCGCTGTTTCGCAATCGTGCGGTGTGTGAGGGCTTCAGAGATCGACTGAGGCTCTCTCGTGTTGGTGGGTCATTCGAGTTATTCGCCTGGGTCGTGATGCCCGATCACGTTCACCTGCTCTTGCGTCCCCGGCTTCCAGAAGTAACCGTGACTTCGGTTCTTCGATCGATCAAGCGGCCACTTGCGGAGCAGGTCATCCGCGGATGGAAGAAGAGCGAGGCGCCGGTGCTTGCGCGCTTGCAGGACTGTCGCGGCGGGTTCCACTTCTGGCAGCCGGGCGGCGGGTACGATCGCAATATCACCTCTGACGGAGAGCAGTTCGAGAAGGTCGAGTACATCCACCAGAATCCTGTGCGCGCGGGTCTGGCGAATACGGCGGCCGATTACGCCTACTCCTCAGCAGCGTGGGACGCTGGGATCAGGGATGGCGCCCTTGCGATGGATCCGCTTCCCGCTTGATGAGGGGCATCGAACGCCGCGGCTCTGGGCGGAGTTCGATGTCGGGCGGTGATGGGAAGGGCGGCGGTCGTTGCCCGTCGACACTGAACGCTCGTCCAAAGCGACGAGCGTTCAGTGCCACCCCGCGCCACTTCAACTCGAACGGCGCTACAGGTGTCGGCGACACCACTACTGATCAGTAGATCGATCAAGGGCCCGTGCTGCGACGGGCTTTGGAGATTTCCGCGGCGAGCTCTTCAGATGTGACCCCGCTGGATCTCCACGGCTGCTCGCGGTCGCGCCCGTAGACCGCCACAAAGAGAATACCTGCCTGCTCGCCACCAAGCCGCGTGAGCAAGTCCCAACCCGGAGAGGTGGTGGTCGTTATGTCAACATCGAACGAGATCGTGCTGGGCTTCATCAACTCACGGCGCACAGCGTCTTTATCGAAAATGTTCCGATTGAAAATCTTGCTGTTTGTATCCCATTCCGCGCTGAAGCCGAGCACAACAACCGAACCGGAATCCAGAGCCTGCTTGAAGGCGTCGGTCGAGTACTCGCGCAAAACGGTCGGTGCTGCGGCTCTCTTCTGGTTTGAACGGGCGGCGCTAATCGCATCAAGCACCTGTTGCGAGGTGTACGCGTTCGACAACCAGGGTTGATCTTCGCTGCCCGGCGTGTAGATCGCCAGCAGGGGGATGCCCGTCTGGCCCAGTGCATTCAGGAACTTCCACCCCGGCGCGGTCGTGCTGGTGAGATCGACGGTGAACTTGACGACGTCGTCGCGGTTCAGTTCGCTCAGCACCGGGTCCTTGTTGAGGACCGCAGCCTTGATGACTTTGCAGTTGATGCACCACTCGGCGGTGAAGTCGAGCACGACAATGTGGCCGTCTGCCCGCGCCTGCTCAAAAGCGGCTGGAGTGTACTCGTTCCACGCGCCGTGGTAGTACGAGTTGCCCTCCGAACCCTCCATCGCCGCCTGGCGCACTTCCCAGTCAGCCCGGGCCTTGGCGGTTGAGTCAGCCGCGTAGAGCAGCGCGATACTGCCGAGAACGAGGCCGACGATGGTGAAAACCACGCGCGGCTTTGTATGCGTCGTAATCTGGAACGTCCGCACGATGAGCCACAGACCTGCCAACGCGCAGAACAGTCCCACTGCCCACCACTGCAACTGGTGCGACAGGTACGGGCGCTCGCGCACCAGCGCGATGAGCCCGGCGCCGATGAAAAACGCCGCCGCCGCCAGCAGTAGCAGGCCCATCACCTGCTTGACCAGCTCGCTCGCCGGTCCGGTGCGCGGCAGGCGTTCGAGCAACTTCGGATTGGCCGAGAGCACGATGTACGGCGCCCCCATGCCGATGCCCAGCGAGATAAAGATCGCCATGATCGACAGCGGCGGCATCGTCGCCACGCCGGCCAGCAACGCGCCCGCGACAAAACCAAAGCACGGTAAACCAAGCACCGCGGTCATGATGCCAAAGACAAACGAACCCCACGCCGAGTCGGCCTTGGGATTCACGGCGTACACCGCCTGCGGAAGTTGGATCGTGAACAGACCCATGATGCCAAAGCCCATCAGCGCGATGATGGCGCCGACGCCCAGCGTCAGCCACCAGATGCCAAAGAGCCGCGATGGATCGCTGATCCCCGTGACGCTCACGAGCGCGACGGGTACGCCGATCGCCGTCCAGAACGCGACCACGCCCAACGCCATCCAGATGCCGAGCATCAGCCCGCGTCCCGGGTGATTCGCATGCTGCATGATCGTCATGATCTTGATCGGGATGACAGGCAGCACGCAGGGGGTGAGATTGAGCAGGAAGCCGCCCAAGGCCGAGAGCAGGATGAGCAGGATGAGACCGATGAAGCCGCCCTGCCTGGGAATCGGGATGCCAAAGAAGGTCTGGCCCGAAGTTGCTCCAGACGAAGTATCCGACGTTGGTGCCGATTGAGGGTTAGCCCCGGTCGGCGACGGCGAGTTGCCCGCCGGCCCGTTCGGAATGTCGAATCGCTGCGAGAGCAGTTCGGTGAATGCCGTTTGAAGTGCGGCGTCTGTGCTGGCGGTGATTTCCCCTGCGTCGGCCACCACGCGAGTGGTCAGACTGACCTTCGTATCCGTCGGCGGCTCGCAGGTCTGGTCGTCACACGCCTGATAGCCGACCTTCACGCTTGCCGCTGCGGGGCCGGCCGCGGCGTCGGCGCCGACCACAAAGGGGACCAGCGCGACGGCATGGCCCTCGTACACCATCAACTTCTCTTGTGCTCCCTCGAAACCGAAGAGCACCTCGTGCGCCTGGGGCCAGCGGATCTCGCCCTGCGTCCAGCCTGCGGGAAGCGTGACCTCAATGGTGGTGGGGATGTACATCTCCGGGGCGTCGGGAGATCCCAGGCCCGGGTAGATGTGCCAACTCGGCTCGATATCGAGGATCACCGCCATGGCGCCCTGCGAGCCGGGCAGATAGCCGTCGTGCGACCATTCGACCGAGGCGGAGACCTTTGGCGTGGTTCCCGGCGGCTGGGCAACCGCCGGACCGGTCGCGATCAGAGCCAGGAGCAGCAGAAACGGCACAATCCGCCATGAGGGCATATCAGCGATCTCCAGTTGCGGTCCAGGCAGGGGAATCAACCGAGTATAGCGACAGGTGGGGATTACTACGAACGGGGTGGTCCGAGGTTCAAGTCGCCCCGTCACGGTGTCCGATAAAGCGTTTGTCCGCCCGCGCTTGCCGGGCCTCTGTCAGCAGGTCACATGAACGACATTCTCGATCAATCTGACATTGATGCCTTGCTCGCCGCAGTGGATTCCGGGGACATCGAGGAAGAGACTACCGCCGGTCAACTCTTCTCGAGGCACCGGCGCGACCTCGATTCTGTCGAGATCCGGCCGTACGACTTCAAGCGACCCGAGCGCGTCTCCAAGGAGCAGATGCGCTCCCTCGAGACGCTGCACGAGTCATTCGGCCGCATCTTCGGCGCTGCGATCTCCGGCTTCATCCGCACGATCGTCGAGGTGAAAGTCGCCACGACCGAGCAGATGACCTACTCCGAATTCATCTCCAGCCTGCCGAACCCGACCGCATTCAATCTCATCCGCGCCGAACAGCTCGAGGGCATGATCTGCCTGGAGTTGAGTCCGCTGATCGTGTACCCGCTCGTCGACCGCATGCTCGGCGGAGCGAGCAATGAACTGTTCATTCCCCAGCGTGCACTGACGGTGATCGAAATCAAACTGCTCAGCGTGGTGCTCTCCCGCGCGCTCAAGGGGTTGAGCGAAGCATGGGAAGGCATCCGCCGCCTCGATTTCACACTGGTCGAAACCGAGAGCAATCCGCACCTCGTGCAGATTGTGCCGCCGAACGAAGTCGTGGTCGTCATCGGCTTTGAGATCAAGATGGGGGCGCGGGCCGGGACGATGAACCTGTGCATTCCGTTCAATGTCATCGAGCCGCTCATGCCCGAACTCAGCGCGCAGAGCTGGTTCAACGTGCAGCGCGATGACGATGACATCCAGTTCGCCAAGCGGATCGCGGATTCGCTCTCGGGTGCGGTGCTTTCCGTCGGCGGCACGCTGGCCGATACGACGCTCACGCTCGACGATCTCATGAATCTCTCGGTGGGTGACCTGATCGTGACCGACAAGCCCGCGACGCAGCCAGTTGTTCTCACAGTCGAAGGCGAGAAGAAGATGCTCGCCCACATCGGCCAGCATCGCGGCAACCGGGCTCTGCAGATTGTCCGCTCGATCCGCTCGGAGGACCGCGTTTAGACGGCGCTGAGCTATTTCTGTCACTCGCCCTTCATTGACGTGGTCCCCCTCGCCGCGATGATCCTTGAGCATGAACGTTCAATTTGAACCATCGGCGCTGAGTGTGGCCATCATTGCCTGTAACAATGACGCCACCATCGCTCGAACCATCGAGAGCGTCGAAGGGCTCGCGGGGCGGGTCGTAGTCGTTGACTCGGGCTCGACGGATCGCACGATCGAAATCTCTCGCGGTTTCGGCGCCGAAGTGATTCACCACGACTGGGAAGGGCACATTCGTCAGAAGCAGTTCGCGCTGGACCAGTGCGACACGCCGTGGGTGCTGAGCCTCGACAGCGATGAATCCGTCGATGAGCGATTGGCGGGCGAAATTCGCATGGTCGTCGCGCTCGACGATCAGCACGTGGCCGGCTGCGAAGTCAATCGCCGCGTCTGGTTTGCCGGCCGGGAACTCAAGTACACCTGGCAACCGGAATGGCGCATGCGGCTCGTGCGACCGCAATGCGCCAAGTGGGCGGGGTACGATCCGCATGACCGGCTCGACGTATCCGGGCCGAGTCGTCGTCTCAGTGGAGTGCTGCGCCACGACGCCTTTGCCAATGTCGCCGAACTGCTTCGCAAGCAGATCAACCATGGCGTGCGCGCCGGCGAGAGCTACCACGCGCTGGGCCGTCGCGCATCATTTCTGAATCTGACCGTTTCACCAACGGCAGCGATTCTTAAGCAACTCGTGCTCAAGTCGGCGTGGCTCGATGGCTGGCCCGGCTGGGCGTGTTCGATTGGCGCAGGAATCAGCGCCGCAGCGAAACACATGCGCCTTCTCGAACTGGCCGCGGCAGACTCGAACGGTCCGGATGCAAAGCCGTGACCACGTCTGCCGCAAAAACGGCCAGACCCGCGCCGGATGACGTACTGGGCATGATGGCTCGTGCCAGGTGGCGCGATCCCCTTGGCGACAAGGTGCAGGTGGTACTCGTTGCGGCCACCCTGTTCATGCTCCCGCTGGGCACCGCGCCGCTGGCGATCATGTCCTCCATCGCCATCGGCTATGCCCTGCTGCGATTGTGGGTCATCGGGCCGGCGGTCGGCTACCTGATTCGCCTGCCCATCGTCTGGGTGCTGCTGGCGACGCTCGTCTGGACGCTCCTCTCACTGAATTGGTCTGCCGATCGATCACAAGGATGGGATGAGGCGGCCATCTTCCGCTTCCAGATACCCGTCCTTATTGCCCTGTGGCCCGTTGTCGACCGCTGGAGGATCTACCTCTGGGCGCTGGCGGCGGGTGTTGCCGGCGCAGCCCTCGTGCAGATGGGCCAGTGGGCCCTTGGCGATTCCTGGCCGCTGTTTTTCTGGTGGCACGCCGAGCGCATTCCCGGCCGATACCCCGGTCTTGTTCATCCCAACTCCACGGCGGTCGTCGCCATCGCCTCCATTCTGCTGCTTCCGCGCCAGTTCGTTGAGCAGCGCCGGCACTGGCTTGCCGCGATGGTGCTCTGGGTGCTCGGCTGGGTCGGACTGGTGCTGACGGGCAGCCGGGGTGGATGGATCGCCGCGATCGCAGGGCTGCTTGCCTCGATCGCCCGAATGCGTCTCGCCTGGATCGGCATCAGACGCGCGCACGAGAAACGCCGATCATGGCGCGCGGAGTGGATCGTCGGTGGAACATTGCTTGTCATCGGGCTCGTTCTCATTGTGACCTTCGGGCCGCAAGTCGCCGCGCGTGTGCGCAGCGCCGCAACGGACCTCCAGGCCGCGATCAATAACGACGATTACTCCGGCGATGTAGCCGCTCGCTGGCGCCAACTCGACATTTCATTCACGCTGGCCCGCGAGCACCCGTTCACCGGAGTCGGTGCCGGAGGCTACCTCGAGGCGGCGCGGAAAGTGGTCGCAGCCGGTCGGGGGGAAACAACGCACAATTCGGGCAACACGCAGCAAGCGAAACGACAGTCCGGCGGTCTGCTGACGCATCCTCACAGCGCACTGCTCTACCACCTCGCCGTACTCGGCTGGCCCGGACTGTTTCTCTACCTCGCATTCTGGGTGCTGCTGGCGCGCGAGGCTCTGCGGCCGCGCCGGCGCGGCATGAGCCTCAATCGCCTGCCGCTCGTCATTGGTCTGTTCGTTGCCTTTCTCGTGGACAGTCACAACCTGAGCGCTCCGGGCACGCTGGTGCTGATGTTCATGATGACCTTGGTGTTCTACGAAACGCGCCCGTCATCGCCGTGGCTGCCACCCGGCGACACGACGCCGGATAGCCGCAACAATGAATGCGTCGGGATGAACCATGCCTGATCACGCGACGGGATTCCCATGCGCATCGTGATGGCTTTCGAACATGTGCGAAGATTCGTCGGCGCCCACGCACAGATGGTGACCGAGCTGGCGCGCCGCCTCGTTCAGCGCGGCCACGACGTTTCCATCATTTGCGATACGGTCACTGATCCTGATCTCTACCCCGACCTGCATTTCATCGCACGCCGGCCCTTTCAAACCGGTGCATCCCATCGCCCGTGGCTCCTGCACCGCTGGTCTCGGGGGGTCATGGCTGACCTCAAGCACGACGTCGCCATCTCGTTCCATGCAGCAATCCCCGGCGACGTGCTCGTTCCGACCTTTGGCTTCAGTCCGGGGCCTGACCGACAACCGGGCCGGGGCTGGCGCTCCGTGATCGGCCGCGTTGATCCGCGCCGCGGTGTTTCGCGGGCGATCGGTGCACGAACGCGCCGCGACCGCCGACTCCGCTACGTAGTCGCTCTGAGCGACGCGATGGCGGACTCGCTGCTCGCCGTTGCACCCACGGTCGATCGTCTGCTGCGTCGCGTTCCCGGCGCATCTCCGATCGAACCGCCCGGCGATGCGGGTCGCGCCGAGGCGCTGCGAGTCGAAACACGGTCGATTCTCAACATCGAGCCCGATCAGGTTCTCTTTCTTTGGGCCGCAAAACTGCCGGGCTACAAGGGTGGGGCGGCGGTGCTCAGCGCATTTGCAGAGACCCTGGCTCTTGGGCACCCCAACGCACGGCTGGTAATGGCCTGCGAGGACCCCTGGCCCCTGCACGATCTGGCCGTCGATCTGGATTGCGATGATGAAATCCGACTCGTCTCGCGCACGCGTGAGATGGAACGACTGTTGGCTGCCGCGGACATCGGGGTCATCCCCACGACGCGCTCGATGTTCGGCCGCTTTGTATGGGAATGTCTGGCGTTCGGCAAGCCGCTCATCACCAACACATCCACCGCTGGCGCCGAGCGAATGCGGGCGCCCGATCAGCGCATCGCAGGGAGAGTCGTCTCCAGCATGCGGCCCGAAGCGTTGCGTGACGCCATGGTCGGCTTGCTCGAAGAGCCGCATCGCGCCGCAGCGCGGCAGTCTGCAGAGGCCATCGCACCATCCATGCGCTTCGATCTGTTCGTCGATCGCATGGAAAAGGTGGCGCAGGAATTCGCACGCTAAGCCGCACTCGATGCCGCCCGGCGTAGGAGGATCCAGGTGTCTGATCCCGTCAAGTGGACGATTCTCGTGGTCGGGGCCTACCTCATCGGCTCCATTCCCTTCGCGCTGCTCATTGGCCGGGCCCGTGGCATTGACATTCGAAAGCACGGCTCGGGCAACGTCGGTGCTTCAAATGTCGGGCGCGTGCTTGGCCGAAAGTACGGCATGATGTGTTTCGCACTGGATGTGTGCAAGGGCCTCGGCCCGACCGTGCTGGCGGGACTCTGGTGTGGCCTCTTCGCTTCCGACCTGCGCGACTCGGCGCCGGTCATTTCGACGACCCAGATGCTGCTCTGGATTACGGTTGCGTTCGCCGCCATCATCGGTCACACCAACTCGGCTTATCTCGGCTTCAAGGGCGGCAAAGGCGTGGCAACCGGCTTTGGCTCTCTACTGGGGATCTATCCGCACCTTACGTGGCCGATTCTCGGCGCATTGGTGGTCTGGATCGGCGCCGTCAAACTCTGGCGAATGATCAGCGTGGCGTCGATGCTTGCCGCCATTAGTCTTCCGCTCTGGTTCCTGCTCATCAGCATCGCGCCCAGCAGCGGCGAAACCGTGGGAGCGGGCAGCTTTGTCGATGGGCTCACCGCGCGATGGCCCTTCGTGCTCGTGACTGCGATGCTTGCGATTCTGGTCATCTGGAAGCATCGGAGCAACATCCAGCGCATCCGCGCCGGCACCGAAACGCGCATCGGCCAGGCCACGCCCACTGACAAATCCTGAGTCACTCGCGCACGTCGATGAGCCCGCGCGTCGTCTCCGCCGTGGGGGTGAGAAAGTGTCGCTCGCGCCCCTTCTTCACGAGGGAGCGCATCGACACGTACCGTTCGAGCCAGCCCGTCACGGCGAGACGCTGGCGAAAGATCGAACGTTTGAACCACGCTGAACCGATGCGCGGCCACGCGTAGGGATCCGCCGGATCATGCCGACTGCCGAACTGCAGCGTGACCCCCGCACGCATCTCGCACTGTTTCATCGCCCGCCGGGTGTCTTCATTGAGCTGGCCGAATGGATATGCCAACACGCCGCCCGCCTGGCCGAACCACTCCCTGATGAGCGACTGGCATCGGCCGATCTGGTCGGCCTGTACCTCCAGTGGCAGGTGCGGGAGAACGGGGTGGTCGTGCGTGTGTGGATGAAGTTCCCATCCCATTTCGACCAGTTGCTCGAGCCCCGCGCGGTCCAGCAGCGGCGTCGTCCGATATGGAGCGGGCATGCGATACCAGACGGGCTCGCGACCAACCAGCCCGGTGACCACGAACGTGGCGGCCTGGAAACCGTGCTCTGAGAGCACGGGCGCCGCCTCTGTGAGCAGCGATGCCATGCCATCGTCAAAGGTCAGGACAAAGGATTTTGGGGGAATCTTCCCGCCGGAACGCAGGCGGTTGGCCGCGTCGCCCAGCCCCAGCGTCGTCCACCCGTGGACAGAAAACCATCGCATTTGCCGCCGGAAAACCTCAGGTGCGACTGAGATCGACGTGCCGAATTCGTCGATACTGTGGTATGCGAGGATGGGTAAGACTAGTGCGGATCGCACGACTGGCTCATCCATTGTGAGAATCGACCTTGCCGCGTCGAGGCGGGATGATACTCTGTACGGGTGAATGACGTTCCCCAGCATCGGCCGCCGACGGGGGTGGGGATGATCCAATGCTCGAAAGAGCGGCTTGCACGGGGCTTATGGACTGCAATAATGCTTGACCCGTCGTCTGTCGATCGGCGGCTCGCAACCGGAGATACGAGAGTGAACTCACGCGTGGATGGATTCTTCCGAATTGGAATCGTTCGTCTGCCGGCATTGCTGGCCGTGGTCGCATGGAGCATCTTCGCCGGCGGGTGCAACATGCCCACCGATCGGCTGAAGCCAACAGGCGAGGGTTTCGGCACTCCCACACCCGAGCCGGGCGCCGAGGCTGCTGCCGGCCCCATCGATCGCACGCCGCTTCCCTACACGCTCATGCCTGGTGACCGGATCGCCGTCAAGGTGATTCAGGATCCCAATCTCGACGGCGAATACATCATCGATTCTGATGGCGGTATCCAGTATCCCTACGTCGGCTCCATGCGCCTGGAAGGTCTCACGACCGCCGATGCCCGCCGCAAGATTGTCAGCGGCCTTAAGGACCTCTACGTCGACCCATTCGTCACGGTTAACCTCCTCAGCCAGATGCAGCAGTACGTCCGCGTCATGGGTCAGGTGGCCAAGCAGGGGCGCATTCCGCTTGATCGTGGCATGACGATCCTCGACGCCGTTGCCGAGGCGGGCGGTCCAACCCTGGACGCCTCGCTGCGCAAGATGGTGCTCGTTCGCCGCATCTCTGAAGAACAGGTGGCCGCCGGCTACTTTGACTACCGCGAACTCATGCTTAACCCCAGCAGCGAAGCCTGGGCCTCCAATATCCCGCTTCAGCGCGGCGACATCATCTTCGTGCCAACCAACGAGCGGGCTCAGTGGACTTCTGCATTCCGCTTCATCAGTACGATGTTCGGCACGGTTGTTGACATGGAGCGCGGCATCGTCCTCTATCCCGATGTACGCGACATCATCAGAAGTGGTGACAGCGGCTCTCGAAGCACCATTATCGTTCGCTGATTCATCGGACGGTTGGCTCTCATGACGATCACCAGCATTGGTGCTGCGCCGGAACCCGGCATGGGCGGGCTCTTGACGCCTCGCCCACTTCGCATCGCCTACTGCATCAGTCGCACCTTCGAACGCTTTCAGGGGACCTACGGCCGCTACTGCGGACAGGCGCGGCTGCTGCGCGATCTTGGCCATGACGTAACCGTCTTCGCCGTCAATCGCGAAATGATCCTGCCCGAAGATGAAGACCACTTCGGCGTGCGCGTCCATCGCGTGCCCGTGCGATCAAAAAGCTGGGGCGGGCCGAAGAACTTCATGAACTTCCGCAAGATGCATCGCGCAATATTCGATTGCATCGCCGCCGGAACATTCGACGCCGTCAAAGTCATCGGGCAGGACCTCAGTCCCATGATCCCGATGATCCAGAAGCGTTTGAAGTTGCCCGTGATCTTCGATGCCCACGAACCGGAGATCTACGGCTTCTGGACCGGGCCGCGCCGCATGCTCCTGCCGATCATCTACGGCCTGGAGCGCCGCTACAGCCGCATGGCCCAGGCGGTGCAGATCACCAGCAACTGGCAGAAGAACAAGTACGAGCACTGGGGCTGCCGCGACGTCACCATCGTCGGAAATCAACCGCTCTGGGACGAGCGCATTGGCGTGTGGCCGGACGGCAAGTTCGATGGAGTGAGGGCCGGCGGGCCCGTCATGTTCGGCCGGCTCGGTACGGTCTACAAGGGCACGGGTTTGCACGAACTGCTCGAGGCCTTCGCCCGCGTCTTCGCAACGTATCCTGATCGAGCGCGATTGCGACTCGCAGGGAAAGTGGCTGAGTACTACGAGGAGGAGTTTGCTCGCACGATCGCGCCGTATCGGGATGGAATCATCCTGAGCGGCGCCTATTCGACGACCGATATGCCCGACCTCTACGCGCAGATGCACATTTCGGTGCTGCCTTACCTCAACGACGCCAACTTCCGCTACATCAACCCCAGTAAGTTCTACGACTCCATCGCCAACGCCTGTGTCGTCGTGATGACGCCCATCGGCGATATGGGGGAGATTCTCGGTCGCGTGCGCTGCGGAAAGACCATCGACCCTGAGCGCATCGACACGATCGTCGAGGCGATGAGCCACTACCTCGAGCACCCCGAAGCAATCGAGCGCGACGCCCGCACCGGCTTTGAAGCCAGCCTCGGCGAATTCTCCTGGAAGGCCAATCAGCGCCAACTGGAAGAGACGTTCCAGCGCATCGTGAAATAGCGCGACCTTCCTTCGCCGGCATCGTCCCCCTACGGGAGCCGTTCCGGATCCCACCAACGCGCGAAACGTCCGTGAACGTGTGCGCGTTTCCTGACTGGTTTGCCCAATCGTTACAACCCGCGCGCTTGCCTCGCGCTGAGGCTAATCTGCCGACATCGCGGCGATTCGCATCGTAGTTTTGACCCGCACAGAGGAATGTTTTTCTGTTCTGGGGGATGGACACACTCATGTTGCACAGGAGCAAAGAATCGATGCGCACCAAGAGCCAATCAACTCGTGGCCTCCAGGCCGCCGCCGTTCTCGGAACCACGCTGGCGATATCCAGTTTTGCGAGCGCCGATGTGATCACGGCACGTTTTGACGAAATCACGCCCGGGCGGAGCATCGAGTACTCTCTCGACTCTGGTGGATCGTTCCATGGAACACGCGCCGGCAGCTTCCTCTGGACGCGTCTGGGCGGCGACTACGCTGGCCCTGGCGCCGACGGCGCGTTCACTACTTATTGCATCGAGATCAATCAGCACATCTCGTATGGATCCACGTACGACTACGAGACCCGCGCGGCTGATCTCTCGCCGATCCCCGGTTCCGGCATGGGCGCCGCTCGCGCCGATCGGCTTGCCGAGTTCTTTGGTCGCTACTACAGCCCCCAGTTCACCACGAACAATGACGCCGCCGCGTTTCAGGTGGCCGTCTGGGAAATCACGCACGACGATGGCCTGAATCTCACCGACGGCGTCTTTCAGATCGATGATGAGGGATCATTGAGCTTGATGACTCAAAGTTGGCTCGACTCGCTCGACGGCACGGGTCCGCGACTCGACCTCCTGGCGATGACCAGCTCCACCGCGCAGGATCAGCTCTTTGTGATTCCGAATGCATCCACGGCAGCGCTGCTGTTCATGGGCGGAGTGTTCGGTTGTTCGGGCCGGCGTCGGCGCAGCGCTTAGTCGTTCGAAGGCTGATCGGCGACTCGGACAGCTTCGCAGAATCTCCGGATCAATTCGGGATCCTTGACGCCTCGCTCGCGTTCTACGCCGCTGGAAACATCAACGGCGTACGGTCGGATTCCCCGGATCGCCTCAGCCACGTTGTCAGGCGTCAGGCCGCCGGCAAGCATGAGCGGCGCCTGGATGGAGTGCCGCTGCGCGGCCAGTGCGCCCCAGTCGAACGCGGTCCCTTGACCGCCGTCCGAACCGTCGACGAGCAGCATGTCGATGTCATCAGTCTTGGTCCATTGGCGCATCGCCTCGTCGTCGAACTGAACGGCCTTGATCACCGCGAACTCCTCGCGGACTCTCGCGACGCACTTCAGATCTTCTTGGCCGTGCAATTGCACAAAACCGACGCAGGCTTCGCTCGCCAGCTCACACACATCCATCGCCTTTTCATTCGCAAAGAGCCCCACGGCCTCAACAAATGGCGGAAGCAGACACACGAGATCCGCAGCCGCCTCCGGCTCGATGTAGCGCGGCGAGGCTTGCGCGAAAACGAAACCCACCGCATCCGCGCCGGACTCCACTGCGGCGAGTACGTCGCGCTCCGTTCGAAGGCCGCAGATTTTGATTCGTGTGCGTCCGCTCACGGGCTGATCTCCACGCCTGGGCGGACGTATGTTTCGATGGTCTCGATGGGATTCATGCCGATTCCTGCAAATGCCGTGCGCGCGTCTGAATCTGATTCATCCACCGCTGCGATGACCTGGCGAAACTGTGAGCGCTTGGCGAGATCGAGCACGTGCCAGAGCAGCGTCTCGGTGACCAGTTTTCGACTGACATCAGAACTGACGTAGAGGCCCCGCAGAATGCCGAACTCGGCGACAGTCACGGCGCCGATGCAACCGACCACGCGGCCATCCTTCCTTGCCACCAGGACATCGAGCGCATCGGCGTCGAGAAAGCCAACTTCACAATTCGCCGCCCCTCTCGCCTGCTCATTCGAACCGCTCTCGATCTTGAAATGAGCCTCGAGAAGCGCTCGATAGGCCGCCACCGCCGCCCGGGCGGAGATGATCTGCCATCCTGTCGGGCAATCCGCCGCCTCGGTCCGGGCACCCATCAGCATCAGCGACTGACGCCGTGGCGCATACCCCAGTCGCTGGAGTTCGCTATGCCATGCATCATCAAATCGCGCTGCCGTCGGCGCGAGGAGCGAGCACGTCGCATGATGTTCGGTGAAATGGGAGACGATGCCGTCAAGCACCTTCCCGATTGACTGACCTTCCGGGCAATGCACATCGCGCGCGCAGTTGGCCGCCGCGAGCTTCTCGAAATCCGGTGTGATAAAGGCCACCGCCCCGTCGATGGACTCCGCCTCGGCCGCGACCGAGCGCGTCAGTTCGAGGTGCCCTTTGCGTAACGCTCGGACAAGGGTCTCACGTGTCGCGGCGCCTCGTCCTCCGATAACCGGCAGTTCCATGATCAACAATAGCCACACACTGCTGCGACTTGGCCACGGTGATGTTTCCATCCGGCATCATCCAGCTTCGAGTACCGCGGACCACCGGCAATGAGAGGCTGAAAAGGCGGGCGGCTGGCCGCGGCCCGGGCGTTGTATCATTCCGGCAGGAGAAGAAGATGATGAATTCAAGAGCCGTTCTTGCGTGCGCTGTCGCCGCGCTCCTCACGGGATGCGCCTCGACTCGTCCACAGATGACGAGGGAAACGTCCATGCCGACATCCGAGCAAGCCGTTCCCGGCCCCAGAGGACATCACGATCGCGCATTGTTGTTTGCGACTCCGGAGATGCAGCGGATGCTCGCCGAACGCGGACTTCCGCCCGGTTTCAGCTGGGAAGACTGGGAGTATGGCCGGAACGACCAGCGGTTCTCCGTCG
This sequence comes from Phycisphaerales bacterium UBA5793, assembly GCA_002418285.1. Taxonomy (GTDB): domain Bacteria; phylum Planctomycetota; class Phycisphaerae; order Phycisphaerales; family UBA5793; genus UBA5793. Next base: position 91,302 of record DIDT01000063.1, on the reverse strand, counting down.
GAGCGCCGCCCGCTCGAATGGGGTTCCGAGCCTTTGAAATCAGGCAAAACGACCGGCTGTCCGATTCCAATGGGCGGCCGCGCAACTCGACTCAGATCACTGTCCGCTCGCTGCAGTCCGGCGCATCACGGTGATATTCCGAAGCTCCAACTGAGCGAGTTGCAGAAAAATCCAACATTTTTCCCCCCACAAAAACTGGTAGATTGCCTGTTTTCTCTTGGCCTTCCCCCTTGACGGATTCGATTCAACACGCCATACTGACAGGAGTTGTGCGATCGTCCCGGCCATTCGACGCTTCCAGAACCCGTCCCGTCCTGGCGCGGCCGACCGATCAATCAGGTGTTTCTCCTATGAAGCCCCTCGCGTGGCCACCACGGGGCTTCCGGGAGAGGGAAGTGCGAGCCCACATCCGTTCCGGCCGGCTGCCGACTCAGATCCCTGGAAGGGGGCGCATCACATGCCGAACGTGACCAAGAAGGATCTCATCGATGGAGTCGTTGAGAGCACCAAAGAGAAGCGCGTGGCGGTGAAGACCATCGTTCAGGAGTTTCTCAATCTGATCGTTGAGGAGCTTGGCAACGGCCACCGAATCGAGTTGCGCGATTTCGGCGTCTTCGAGGTCAAGCGACGCGCCCCCCGAGTGGCGCAGAATCCCAAGACGCTCGCCAAGGTCGAAGTTCCGGCAAAGTCATCCGTCAAGTTCAAAGCCGGTCGCCTCATGAAGGAGCGAGTCGATCGAGTGGATCCCACGGGCGACGGAAAGGTCGATGGGCGGGTTGGGCACGCCGGCGGGCGGGACGTGCCCATCGTCGAGACCACTGCGGCCCGCAGTCCATCACGGTTCTGATCGAGCCTCGGACTCATCACGTTTCAGTCAACGGCGTGCCCTCGTCCCTCGATGGAAGCTCGCTACATTTTTCCATGAACCAACCACGGCGCTCTCCAGACTGGCTCCAGCGGATCCGCACGCTGGTCAGTGAGCGGCGCGACTCCTCAAACTGGCGATCACTCACGATTCGCGACGAGGTCAAAGTCGCACTCCCTCGCACCATCGATTTGTCAAGCAACGACTACCTCGCGCTCTCCCGGCACCCGCTGCTCATCGACTGCGTGCGCGATGCAGCCGCTCGCTGGGGCGTGGGAAGTGGATCGAGTCGGCTGGTCAGCGGCACGCTGCCGATCCACGCCGCTCTGGAGCGGCGCTTCGCAAAGTTCAAACATGCCGAGGCGGCCCTCCTCTTCCCCACCGGTTACGTGGCCAATCTCGCCGTGCTCTCGACGATTCCCCAGCCCGGAGATCTGCTCGTCCTCGACAAACTCTGCCACGCCAGCCTGATAGACGGCGGACGTCTCGCCACCGCAACCGGCGCAACGATGCGCACCTTCCCTCATGGGCGCCTCGACCGGCTCTCCACGTTGCTTGCCGACCACCAAATCGAAAAACCCGATGCCGCCCGCTTCATCGTGAGCGATGCAGTCTTTTCCATGGATGGTGACTGCGCCGACCTGCCGCGCCTCGCCGAGCTGCGCGATGCTCACGACGCGGCACTGATCCTCGATGAAGCGCATGCCACCGGCGTGCTGGGCGAACGCGGCGAGGGGCTCGACGCTGCAGGACTTGCCGACATCACCATCTCAACAGCCAGCAAAGCGCTCGGCTCCCTTGGCGGCGTCGTGACCGGGCCCGTCGATGTCATCGAGTGGCTCATCAACGCCGCCCGCCCGTTTATCTACACAACCGCATCTTCGCCGCTCCAGGCTGCGGCCATCGAGGCCGCGCTCGATGTCATCGATGCCGAGCCGCGGCGCCGCACCCGAATGGCGGCACTAGTGCATCTCGTGCGACTCCGCCTCAACGAACTCGGTCTCGCCACGCCGATGGATCCCACTCCGATCATCCCCATCGTTGTCGGCTCTGCCCAGCGCGCCATCGCTCTGTCCGCCCATCTCCGAGCGAGCGATATCATCGCACCGGCCATTCGCCCACCAACCGTGGCGCCGAATGCATCGCGCGTGCGACTGAGTCTCCACTGTGAGTTGACGGACGATGATCTCGACCAGCTCTTCCGCTCGCTGGCGTCATTCGACTGGGACCAGCAGCAATAAAAAACGCTCCTCCCGGCACAGTGGCACGAGAGGAGCGCTCCTTCACAGTTCGATATGAGCAAGGCGTCTCACGACGCTTGTTCAGCCCCGGGTGCGTCGCACCTGAATCGAATGGGCGACGAGAACGCGACCCTGGCGGGTGCGGCGCCACTCGGCCACTACGCGGGCATGATCGCGCGGCTGCAGCGCGTGCAGACGAGCTGGCTCGCCATTGATCGTGATGCGGGTGCGCTCGATTACCTGGATGCGGACATCGCCGCGACGCGTGTGCAGCGCAATGGCGTGATCGCCAACGGCCGTGATCACACCCGTCAGTTCAATCGGCTCTGCAGCCACGGCAGTGTTAGTCGGCACGAATGTCACAAGAGCAAGGACAGTCAGAAGGATGGCTAGTACGGTCCTGGTCATTGGAAGTTTCTCCTGGCGGATCTGGTCGTACGATCATGACCCAACGAGGCCGCTGGGCGTCACTCCCACAACGCCCGGCGTCGGCTGGCTATTGCATTTCATTTCAGCAAAATTCTGCACTCTGATTGTTGCTTGTCAAGGTCGAGCCAGCACCTGCACCCGGTTGTTTCCCCCATCCACCACGAACAGCCGCCTCCCATCCGCCGCCAGTCCCCAGGGCGTCTGCAAATACCCCGGTTCTGCGCCGAAGGTCCCCCAGATTCCCAGGCACGTCCCGTCCCGGCCCAGGTGCTGCACCCGGCTGTTACCAAACTCGCTGATCAGAAACGTCCCATCCGGCTGCAAGACGAGTCCATACGGGTAGTTCAACTCCCCCGGGCCGCGCCCCGGCTTGCCCGCCGTGAATTTCCAGTGCCCCTGCAGGTCTGTCACCACCACGCGATGGTTGCAAGCGTCGAGAATCACCAGCTCATCGCGCTTCTGGTCATACTCGACCGACTGCGGCCGATTGAACTGCCCATCGCCAAATCCAAACTCGCCAAACATGTAAAGCGGCTTTCCATCAGCGTCAAACGCTTGGATGCGATCATTGCCGCCATACTCCGAAACGAACATCACCCCACCCGGCCCGAACGCGATGTCCGTCGGATACAGCATCTGCCCCGACTCTTCGCCTTCCGATCCAAACGTTCGCTCCAGCTTGCCGTCCTGGTCGTACACCAGCACGCGATGCTCATGCGTGTCCGCCACGAACAATTTGCCCGTGTCCGGCTGCACGCTCATCCCCGTGGGAAAACCCCGATCGAACTTCGGCAGCACGATGGCGTCAACAAACTTGCCCTGTTCGTCAAAACGCTGAATCCGTCCCGTCTTGTCCACGACGTACAGATACTTGTTGAGCGCATCAAACGCCATCCCGCGCGGATACACAAACTGCCCCGGACCGCGCCCCGTCGAACCGATGATCATCAGCGGCTCAAAGGGCCCTTCGTCGAGCGACTTTGGCTTTTCACATCCACCCAGCCCGATGACCATCGCGCCGCTCAACGCCAGCACGAGCAGTGGGGTGGTCGCGCGCACACTCCGTCGCAATCGGCTCAGCCACATCGCCGCAACAAACCCCGCAGGCACCACGATCGCCAGGATCATGAGGCACGTCGCCAGCGCTGAATCTTCGTACGCATAGTGCATCTTATTGAGCAATCGCTGCGTGAGGCTCTGCGGCCCCGGCGGAAGCACGATCATCGTCGTCGAGACTTCGCCCAGCGACAGCGCCATCCCCAGCAGCCCCGCAATTCCCGCCGCCGCAACCACGCCCCAGCCCCGCGCCGACAGCCAGTCGCGCAATCCCACGGCGCCGTCGAGCAGTCGCGTGCCGCGCAGCGCCTCGTCTTCGCTTCGCGCGATCCACCACGCGATCAGCATGCCCACCATCCCGTACGATGCAAGATACCCCACGATCACCACCACCGGCCACGCGATGTACACTCCGCCCGGCAACGTCAGCCACAGCACCTCCGGGTACGCGCCCGCCGACGTCCACTTCGTCGCCACTGCGTGCGATTGCAGCAGCGCCGCGCCCCGCGCCGCGGCCGGCATGACGCCCATCGTCACCCATCCCGCCGCCGACACCGTCGTCAGTCGCCGCACCAGCTTCTTCGGATGCGACCATCCGTACGAATGTCCCACGGCCAGCATCGCCAGCAGTAACCCCGCGGCAACGGCCCACGACACGCTTTCGCCGATCGCCCGCCCCTCGAGCGGCCCGAGTCGGGCAAAGGGCTCAAAACCCCCCAGCCGTTGCAGCATCACCGCCACCGGCCCGCCGATCGACACGAGCATCACCAGCCCGATCCACACATGACTCCATCGCTTGCCGCGCGGCGCCTCCGCCTCCGTGTCAAGATTCGATCGCATCGCCAGCAGCGCCACCACGACAGCAATGATCAGGCTCGTTGCAATCAGCGGCATCGCCGCCAGCAGCGACGCATCCGGTCCGACTTCAAATCGGATCCGCCGCAGTACGCTGCCGTACGTCTCCGCGATCGGCAGACTCGTCGACGCCAGGTCAAACGCCGCAAACCCCGTCAGCGTCGAGAGCAGCGCCAGGCCGATCCCCAGCGCCACCGCCGGCCGCACGTCGATCAGCGTCATCCAACTGCGCTGCATCCACCCCGCGCCGTCGACAACGAGTATCTCCTCGCGCTCGCGCGGCCGCGCCCGCACCGCCGCCGCCACCACCAGCGCGATCAGCGGCCACGTCCACCACGTCAGGCCCCACCACAATTGCCACACCTGCAGCGCCGACGCCCGCGCCGGCTCATGGCGCGCCCAGTCGCCCAGCGGCGAACCCGGCAGCCGCAACAGCCCCCACACCCAGTACAGCAGGTAAGGCGGCATGCACAGCACCGACACGCACAGCGCACTCCACGTCGCCGATACTCGCCCGCCGCCCGTCCGCGCCAGGCACAAACCCATCGGCACGCCGATCAATGCCGAGCCCAGCGTGATCGCCGCCGACCAGCCCAGCGTCATCGCCAGCAGCAGCGGCACATGTCCCCACGACCACAGCGGCGTCGTCGCCAGCTTCGCCGCGCTCGCCGAGCCGGCCACGGTTAGCGAATCGATCAGCACGAGCAGTGGAGCCGCCACGCCGAGCAGCCAGGTTCCGCCCAGCAGCAACGCCAACAGCAGACCAGACGATGCGTTGAGGGCGGCTCGCACAGGCCGATTCTAGTGCGACCCGCGCGCTCCCCGCCGCAATACGATCAACCGATGCCGATTCCACGATCATCCTCAGCGCATGGCGGCTCAATCTCCACGCGGATCCGCAAGGCACGGAAGCAGCGCGGAAGCATTCGCGCGGACGTGACGCACGAAAGGACGATCAGTGGGCACAGTCCGCAAGCGGAGTAACGCGATGAACTCGTCGCCTCAATCAACAGGTTCAGCGCAGCGCTGGCTCGCGCTGGTCGGCTGGCTCGTGCTCTGCTTTGCGGCCGCCTCGATGGGGGCGCTCTTCATGCCCGGCGAGTGGTACGCCTCGCTCAACAAGCCGTCGTGGAATCCACCAGCCTGTGTGTTCGGCCCGGTCTGGTCAGCCCTCTACACGATCATGGCCATGGCGGCTTGGCTGGTCTGGCAGCGCGGCGGATTCGCCGCACAACGCCGGCCACTCGCACTGTTTCTCACGCAACTGGCGCTCAACGCCCTCTGGACGCCGCTGTTCTTCGGCCTGCACCAGCCCGGTATCGCCTTCGCGGAGATCATCCTGCTGTGGCTGGCGATCGCGTGCACCGCCGCAGCCTTCTGGCGGGTGTCGCGCGTCGCCGCCGGCCTGCTCGTTCCCTACCTCGCGTGGGTGAGTTTCGCAATGGTCCTCAACGGGACCCTCTGGAAACTGAACATGTAAGTGGTTCCGGTGCCTGCCCCGAATGCGGTGCGGCGATCACACCACCGGCGACGACGTAGGATTGACTGATGCCAACCCGCTGGCTCAACCCACGACTCATCGTACGAGCATGCATCTTCCTGCTGCTCGGCGCTGTTACTAACGTGATGGTTGCGTGGGGATGTGTATTCTGGATACCGGCCACCCCATCGACTACCAAATCCGTCCACACTTGGCCTCGTCATAATTCCGCCGATTGGCCGAAGGCATCCGCGATTTCTGCAGCCACACGTCCGGGGTTCTCGCGTGAAGCCTGGTATGGAGACAATACGGATGAGTTCGTGGCACGTATGCGAGAGGTCTCCCAAGCCGCAGTAAATGCTGCTCGGAACTCTGACGACCCTGCCACGTCGTTTCGACTCTACAAAGACACGGTCGACTCGATGGGAGATCCCAGAGAGCGCATGCCATTGCGATCTGCAAGTTGCGATCAAATGGCTGCCGGATGGCCCCTCCTGAGTCTCTATTGCGAACATGTGCTAGTCGATGAGGTGTTTGTCTCCGGCCCCTCGGCTGCTGGTACTCGCCGGTTTGAGTCGACAACCGGGTGGAATATCCCTGACTGGATTCCGTGGCGTGACCGAAGGCTCAATGTCAGGCGCCGCATCCCCTTGGAACCTCTTCCGCTTGAGCTTGCTGCGAACACAGCTTTCTATGCGGTTTTTGCCGCGGGCCTCGTCATGCTCACCAATCGAATGCGCCGCCACCTCCGCCGCCGCGCCGGCCGCTGCGCGAACTGCAACTACGACCTCCGAGCCACCACCACCGGCGCTTGCCCCGAATGCGGCGCGGCGATCCCGCCGCGCGCCACGACGTAGGATCATCTGATGCCAACCCGCTGGCTCAACCGCCGACTCGTCGTGCGAGCAACCATCTGCCTGCTGCTCGGCGCAATCATCAATGTCCTCGTCGCGTGGTGGTTCGTTTTGCTGCCGCAGTTCGCCGCACCGCCAACCACGCACCTCGGACCCGGTTTGTATGTGTACGAGCGTGAATCAACACGCGTCTGGGTCTGGAAGCGCACCGGTTGCATTCTCTTGAACGAGTTCCCGAAACTCGTGACGAATTTGGGTGGTGCGCCGTTTAGCAAGAGTGAATGGCAAGCAATCCTGCCACCCAGTTCCCGATATCAGGGAGGTTCGCCGTTGGGACACGAGGAGCATGACCTGGAGCGAGGGAGCGAGACTACGGCTGGATGGCCCTTCTATTCGCTGGAGTCGTTCGTCCATCGAACAACAGACTTCTCCCAGTCCCCACCGCAATCGGAGTATCGAAGCGGTACCTTCGAACTTCCCCGAGAAATTCTGCCGCGATCATGGGGCACGGAAGTGCCGGTTCGCCCCATTTGGACTGGTTTCGCGATCAACTCTTTGCTCTACGCAACCGCCGTCTGCCTGCTCGCGATGATTCCACCACGCATCCGACGCCACCTCCGCCGCCGCGCCGGCCGCTGCCCCAACTGCAACTACGACCTCCGAGCCACCACCACCGGCGCCTGCCCCGAATGCGGCGCGGCGATCCCGCCACGCGCAACGACGTAACATCAACCGATGCCCCGCCCGCGCTCATTCTTCGCGCTACACCGCCTCGTCAAACGACTCATCACCTGCCTCATCCTCGCCGCCATTCTCCAGTACGTCGTCGCCGCCGCGTTCGGCTTGCTGAGTTCATACAGCGGCGACACCGGCCGATGGGATCTCCAGATCAGAGAGCCGGGATACGTGGCGACGCTCACCATGACGCGCCACCATTCGTTCGGCCGCGAGGTGCTGGCCGCCAGCTTCTCGCTTATCTCCTCCGGCCGGTTTCCGGCAAACGCCACGCCTCCAGACTGGTCGCAGGGTCGGTGGCAGCAGTTTGAACCGGTCCATGCCGTCGTTGAAAACAGGCCGATCTTCTCCAGCCCGATTGAACAGCACGCTCCGCCCGCGTGGTCGCGCTTCGCGACGATTTGCACCGACCCGGAATTCGACTACTACCCGACAGGCGGCTGGGGGAATTGTCTGGAAGTCGCGTGCGGCTGGCCGTTCTGCGCCGCTTCCTACTTCGGCTGCGGGCCAGCCGGCCTTGGCAATTACGTTGTGCGCGAAGGGGTGATGATCTCAAACGCCGCGAGCACTTCGGACAAGACGCCGCGCGCCGTCCCCTTGCGCATCCACTGGGCCGGCACGATTCTGAATACGCTCATCTATGCACCGGCAGCGTTTGTTCTGCTCAGCGGCGCTTCGTGGTTCCATCGCCACCTCCGCCGCCGCGCCGGCCGCTGCGTGAACTGCAACTACGACCTCCGAGCCACCACCACCGGCACCTGCCCCGAATGCGGCGCGGCGATCACACCGCGCGCAACAAGTAGTGCACATTCCGATGCCACGCGTCATTGAGCCTTTGCGAAACGCATCGGCTCGGACGTTCGACTTGTCCCGCTGGGTGCCATGCTTCATCGGCTCTGCGTGAAGCATGCCGAGCGGGCAATGGCCTTCGAGTGTGCCTTTCCTTCGAACGTGCTTCGCGCCTTCGCATGCCTTGCCCGAAGCGGATCAAGGCATGGCACCCCAATCAATCCGCCTCTCTCCGCGCCTCTGCGCGAGCCTGTCTTCACGCTGATGCCCAGTGCCAAGTGCCTGATGCCTCTCTCAGTCGACTCCGTCGTGCGCTCTCCGTGTCGGCCGGACCTCCCTCGTGCGTGCCTTCCGCCATCCACCTCCAACACCACTCCCTCACGGTCGCCGTTCGGCCCTGAGCTCACGGCCGAAGGGGGGCTCAGTTCAAACCCAAGTCCAACTCCCGCTCTCTGTGCCACTGCGACTCTGCGTGAGTCATCGCCTTGACCCAAAATCCAATCGCCTTCTTTGTGCTTTCTTGGTGTCCTTGGCGACTTCGTGGTGAGTGATTTGGACTCCCGCACGCGCGCGCAACACTCGAAGTGCATTCTGTGCGCTGACTTTTTGAAAACGCAAAAAAGTCGACCAAAACTCGAAATCACCCCCCTCAGAAGAATGAAAATCGACGAAAATTCTTGATTCGTCCCGCACAGAAGCGCTCATTTACACAAACGCGCGCCGCAGCGCACTTCAGCGCTCAAAAATCGCGCACGGAAGCGCTCTGAAGCGCATGAAAAACGCCCGACATGGTGCATCTCCGTGTTGGCACGCGTTTTGCCCTACACATTTCTTAGAATCGCCCCTGGCGCTGCGCCGCCCGCCAAAAATCTCGCCCGCCATCGCGCGACTCGACCAGCGCCAACCCGTCTCCTGCAAAACAATCCTGCCCCGCCGCGCACACCGGCGCACGCGAATCCCCATAGGTAGACGTGCTTTTCAATCGCCCACAACTCAACATCGCCAGTGGCGACGCAACCAGACCGACGCGCCAGCGAGGACGAACGCCCGTCCGAACTCGGATTCTTCGCTCGCGCGTCAGTCTGGTTCACACCATCACCCTCGCAGATCCTGAGCCCCGCCGAAGGACATCACCCCCTCACTCCATCCTGTCCGCATGCCCGCACGCCCCGTCCCGTTCTACACTCAGTTGTGAGCGAGACCCCTTCGATGGCCACCTTGCGACCCTGCCGCTGCTGCGGCCTGATCCAGCAGGTCGTCGACGTCGACAAGGGCTTCGAAGCCCGCTGCGCCCGCTGCAATGCGGTCATTCGCACCGCAGCCGCCCCGCGATCCATGGCCCGGGCGGCGGCCTTCGCCCTCGGGGCTCTCATCCTCTACCCGGCCGCGATGCTCCTGCCCGTCATCGAGATCGAACGCATGGGCCACACGAGCAGTGCGACGATCTGGTCCGGCGTGGTCGATCTGATCGCCGACGGCTCGATTCTCGTCGGCCTCATCGTGCTGCTCTGCTCCATCGTCATCCCGCTGGTCAAGATCCTGGCGACGTTTCTCATCTGCAGCGGCGAGATGTTCATGCACCACAGGCACCGCGCCCTGACCTACCGCTGGCTCGAGTGGATCGGCCGCTGGGGCATGCTCGATGTGCTACTCGTCGCCCTGCTTGTCGCCGTGGTCAAACTCGGCAGCTGGCTCCAGGTCCATCCCGGCCCCGGTGCCGCGGCATTCGCGGGCGTGGTCATCCTGAGCCTGCTCGCGTCGGCCGTGTACGACCCCGAGGCGATCTGGCATGAGGAGGAAGCGCCATGACCGAACCGGTCAGCCCAACATCGACGGATCCACCCGGGCCCGCGGCGATCCCCACCGCTCGCGTCGTACCCCAGCGCACCTGGGGGTCGTGGGCGTGGCTGGCGCCGGCGCTGGCGGTGGTGACGGTGGCGGCGTTGGCCTATCAGGCGATCAGCCAGCGCGGCCTGCCGATCCAGATCACGTTTTCAAACGGGCGAGGCATCTCCGCCAAGGATCCGGTGAACTGCCGCGGCGTGCAGGTGGGGGTCGTGGAGCGGGTGCGGCTGGATTCGACACGGGAGGGCGTGATCGTCCACGTCCGCCTCCTTCCCGACGCCGAGTCGCTGGCCGCCGAGGGAACGCGATTCTGGATCGTGAGGCCCGAAGTGAGCCTCAAGGGCGTGACCGGCCTCGATGCCCTTCTGGGGCCGAGGTATCTCGAAGTCGTGCCCGGCAAAGCGGGCTCGCCGCGCCTGACCACCTTCGACGGCCTCGAAGCGCCGCCGCCCATCGGCGAACTGCTCCCGGGCACGCTGGAAGTGGTCCTCCGTGCGACACGCCGAGGTTCCGTGACCATCGGCTCGCCCGTGACCTATCGCGACATACGCGTAGGCCGCGTGCTCGACCTCAGGCTGAGCGCCGATTCGACGCGCGTGGAGGTCCTTGCGGGGATCGAGCCAAGGTATGCGCCGCTTGTTCGCGACAATTCCCGCTTCTGGAATGCCAGCGGAGTGGGGGTGGATTTCGGGTTATTTGGCGGCCTCACGCTCCGCGCCGACTCGCTCGAATCGATCCTCACGGGTGGCATCGCCTTTGCGACGCCGAGCAAGAAAATGGGCGAGAGGGTCAGCAATGGTCATCAGTTCGACCTCGCGACCGAAGTCGATGCGGATTGGTTGACGTGGGAGCCGGTTATCCCGCTCAACGGCGAGGCAACTCCCTCGCGGCCGTAGGTTCATCCCTTGCAAAAAACCGGTGGAACCGCAGGCAAATCGCACGCGAAGGGAACACTGCTGGAAGATGTGCGGTCGGGGGCCGGACGTGGTTCGCAAGTGGTGAATGCGTATTCACATCCGCCTCAGCGGTGGCGATTCCCGCCCGTTGAGGATAATGTCTGTGATGCGATTGCGACGTCCAGCCGGCCCGGATCCGGGTCGCTCGCTGTGATTGCTTCGATGTGACGTGACTGAGCGAACCTTGACGGACCGGAACGGAGCCTTATGGCCAGAAAGCGGCTCAAACTCGGCGAATTGCTCGTGCAAGAGGGCAAGATCGACGACAAACAACTCAACCAGGCGCTGGAAGTGGCCAAGGGCCAGGGCAAGCGGCTTGGCGATACCCTTGTCGAACTCGGCTTCGTCAAGGAGACGGATTGCGCCAAAGCGATTGCCGCGCAGTTCGGCCTGGAGTATTTCGACCTCAACGCGCCGGGCGCGACGGAAAAGGTTCAGTTCGACCTGCTTCCCGAAGATCTGATCAAGAAGCACTTCGTCCTTCCCCTCAGCAAGAGCAACGGTCGACTGAAACTGCTGATCCACGATCCGATGGATCTGCAGTTGCTGGACATGTTGCGCTTTCGCCTGAACTGCGAGATTGACACCAAGGTCTCGCCGCGCAGCGACATCAAGGCCTTTATTGACAACCGCCTCGGCGCTCCCGCGGCGGGTAAGTCGATGTTTGAAGAGGCCGGGTCCTTTGTGACCGAGTCCATCGACGTCACGATGGACAAGTCGGTCGACTCGTCGATCGACATTGCGGCTGGCGAGGACGCGCCGGTCATCAAACTTGTCAATCGCTTCATTACGGAAGCCGTTCGCAGCCGCGCTTCGGATATTCACGTTGAGCCATTCGTCGACCGAGTGCGATTGCGCTATCGCATCGACGGTGTGTGCCATGTGCGTGATGATCTTCCGAAGCGCATGCAGAACGCGGTGCTGGCGCGTATCAAGCTCATGGCGGGCATCAACATCGCCGAAAAGCGGCTGCCGCAAGACGGTCGCATCAAAATGAACATCGATAGCGCGATGATCGACTTCCGCGTGAGTTCCTGCCCGGCGTACCACGGCGAATCGATTGTGCTTCGTATTCTGCGCCCCGATTCGGTTCGGATCGGACTTGAGAATCTTGGCTTTGAGCGCGACAACCTCGAGGTGTTTAACCGCATCATTCGCCGCCCCAATGGCATCTTTCTCGTCACCGGGCCGACCGGTTCGGGCAAGACGACCACGCTCTATTCGGCGCTGTCGATTCTCAATCGGCCGGACAAGAAGATCATCACCGCCGAGGACCCGGTCGAATACAACTTCAATGGCATCAACCAGTGCCAGGTGCGCGAGAAAATCGGATTGTCGTTCGCGTCGATTCTTCGTTCGATGCTGCGTCAGGCGCCCAACATCGTGCTCGTCGGTGAAATCCGAGACCGCGAAGTGGCGGAAGTCGCCATTCAGGCCGCGTTGACGGGCCACCTGGTCTTCAGCACGCTGCACACCAACGATGCGCCCTCGGCGATTACGCGACTCATCGACATGGGTGTGCCGCCGTTCCTCGTTGCCAGTTCGATCCAGGCCGTCATGGCCCAGCGACTCATTCGCGTGCTGTGCACCAAGTGCCGCGCTCCTGATGACAATCCGGACCCCAAGTTTCTCAACCTCTGCGGCATCACCGCGCAGGACCGACAATCCAAGACGATTTACAAGGCCGTTGGCTGCTCGAACTGCGGCGGAACGGGATACCGCGGTCGAAAGGCTATTTTCGAGATGATGCTCATGAATTCCACGCTGCGAGACATGGCGTTCGCACGGGAGGCGCTGGCAAACATTCGAACCGAAGCCCTCGCATCGGGCATGCGTCCGTTGCTCGGTGACGGTCGTATCAAGATCCTCAGCGGCGTGACGACACCCGCGGAGATTGCCCGTGTGGCGCAGGTCGCCGGAATCGTAGAGGAATAAGGACCGCTCGGGATGGTGTTGAAAGCTTGCGTTGGGCCGCCGCTCGTCGGCCCCAGGACCACTGAAGAAAGCAACTCCAGATGTCAACACTTCAGATTGACCGACTGCTCGAAACTGTCATCCGCCAGAACGCATCCGACCTTCACCTGGCGGTGGGTCGCAAGCCGACCATTCGTCTACACGGCCGGCTGCGCGAGCTCAATACCAAGATGCTCGGTCCTGACGACACGATGGCGCTGATGAAGTCGATCACCTCGGAGCGCAGCCAGCAGGAACTCCAGGAAGAAGGCACGTGCGACTTCGGCTTCGCCTATGGCGAGGAAGCTCGCTTCCGTGTGTCGGTTTTTCGGCAGAAGGGCTCGCTGTCCCTGGTGCTTCGCCAGATTCCCAACCGGATCATGTCGTTTGAGCAGATCGGCCTGCCGCCGATCTGCAAGGAGTTGATTCGGCGCCCCCGAGGCTTGTTCCTCGTCACGGGGCCGACCGGTTCGGGCAAGACGACCTCGCTGGCGACCATGATTGACTACATCAATGTCAACATGGACCACCACATCGTCACCATCGAAGACCCGATCGAATACTACCATCCCCACAAGAAATCGATCGTCAACCAGCGTGAAGTTGGCGTGGACGTGCCATCGTTCTCTGAATCGCTCCGCCGCGTGCTGCGTCAGGACCCGGACGTGATCCTCGTGGGCGAAATGCGCGACCTCGAGACGATTGAAGCGGCCATTACTGCTGCCGAAACTGGCCACTTGGTCTTTGCCACCCTGCACACAACCGGTGCCGCGGGCACCATCAACCGTGTTATTGACGCCTTCCCGACGAATCAGCAAGAGCAGGTCCGCGTTCAGCTCTCCGTGACGCTCATCTGCATCCTCAGCCAGGCCCTGCTGGCTCGGGTGGATAAGCCCGGTCGCGTGGCGGCCTACGAATTCCTCGTGGTGACCCCGGCTATTGCCAACCTGATCCGCGAGAACAAGGTGTTCCGTATCGACTCGGCCATCCAGACCGGCAAGAAGTTCGGCATGCAGCTTCTCGACGACCACCTGTGGTCGCTCTACGAACGGGGCCTGATCTCCGCAGACGAGATGATTGACAAGGGCAAGAATCCCAGCGACCTGACCGAGAAGGTCCACCGCGCCGGCGGCGTCGTCGGCCGCACCGAACTCGATGAGGCTGAGGAGTGAGCCTAAGCGGGAATCGTCGCGACCGCCTGATTCGGGGGTTCGAGCATTGCTCGGCCAATGACACATCGCCTCAATTGGTGGCGTGGAAGCGGCGTTTCTATGCTTGCATCGGGAGTTTTTCGCACGTCATTTTCGCCCGCGACGGCCGTTTTTTCGGACCGGGTGATGTCGATGTGGATGGTGTCTCGGCCTGCGGCAGCATGCCGTCAGATGCTGGAAGCTCTATAAAAGCACCATAATCAACAAGAAATAATGTTCTTATTCGGTTTTGTGGGTTGTTGGACTTCGTTATTGGGGCAATAATGGTCTGAGGCAGCCGGGGGTGGCCCGGTGCGAGGCACAGCGTGCCGGTCCACTCCTGCGTTGCCCACTGCTAAGCGAAAGCGGGACTCATGGCGGATCTTTCAGAATACAAGGGCCGGAAGTTTGGGCGCGTGCTGACCAAGATGGGGCGTGTCTCCCGCGAGCAGGTCTACGAAGGCCTGGCCCTCCAGAAGAAGCGCAAGGTTCGCCTTGGCGAGGCGCTGGTTGAACTCGGTTACATTCAGGAAGACGACATCCTCAAAGCACTGGCCTACCAGGCGGGGATGGAGCTGGTCGACCTCGAGAAGCTCCCGGTCAACGCCGAGGCTGTCGCGGCGCTGCCGGCGGTATCGGCCAACGCATATCAGGTGGCGCCGATTGACTTCGACGCCAAGAGTCGGCACATCACGGTTGCCATCAAGTCGCCGGATAACTTTTCGGCCGTTGATGACTTGCGCTTGCTGATGGGCTTCAAGGTCACCGCCGTACTCGCGCCTGAGAAACAGGTCACCGAGTTCATCAAGACGCACTATGCGGCGGCGGACACGGGTCTGACGTCGATGTACGACGAGCTTGCCGGCCGCGAGGACCTGGCACAGTTTCAGGGGCGTGGCGATTCGATCGATCTGAGCGAGATTGCCGCAGCCGCCCAGGACAACCAGGTGATCAAGCTGATCAACCTCGTGTTGCTTCAGGCGATCCGCGATCGCGCTTCTGACATCCACTTCGAGCCGTTCGAAGACGAGTTCAAGATGCGCTATCGCATCGACGGCGTGCTGTACGAGATGATCCCGCCTCCGTCGTACCTTGCCATGCCGATCGCCTCGCGTATCAAGGTCATGTCTAATCTGGATATCGCCGAGCGTCGTCTGCCGCAGGACGGTCGCATCGAATTGCAGGTCGGCGGCAATCCGGTCGACTTGCGTGTTTCGGTATTGCCGACGATTTTCGGCGAGTCGGTCGTGATGCGTGTGCTCGACCGATCCAACGTGCAACTGAGCCTGGACAAGATCGGGCTGCGGCAGGACGAATTCAAGAAGTTTCAGCAGCTCATCAAGAAGCCAAACGGCATTATCGTTGTTACGGGGCCAACAGGCAGCGGCAAGACGACGACGCTGTATGCGGCGCTCAATACGCTCAACAGCCCGGACACCAAGATTCTCACGGCCGAAGACCCGGTCGAATACGACATTGACGGCTTGTGCCAGGTGCAGATGAATGCCGAAATCGGGCTTACGTTTGCCCGGACGCTGCGCAGCTTCCTGCGTCAGGACCCCGACATCATCCTCGTCGGCGAAATCCGCGACAAGGAAACGGCGGAGATCGCCGTGCAGGCGTCGCTCACGGGCCACCTGGTGTTCACGACGTTGCACACGAATGACGCCCCGAGCTCGATCGTGCGTTTGCTTGACCTTGGCCTTGAGGCGTTCCTTCTGACGGCGACGATCGAAGCCATTGTGGCACAGCGTCTGGTCCGTCGCATCTGCCTCAAGTGCAAGGAGCAGTACACCCCGACTGAAGCGGAATTGATGGAGCTGGACATGCGACCCGAAGACGTGAAGGGCCGCACGTTCTTCCGCGGCAAGGGATGTGACGCGTGCAACAGTTCGGGGTTCAAAGGTCGAATGGCGCTGTTCGAGATCATGATCATCGACGACGACATTCGCGAGATGATCATGAAGCAGGCCAGCGTCAATGTGCTCCGAGTGGAGTCGCGCAAGCGCGGCATGCGCAGCCTGCGTGAATCGGGCCTTAATGCGATCTACGAAGGTCAAACGACGATTGACGAAGTCATTCGCGAAACGCTGAGCGAAGAGGAGTAGCGCCAGTCGGGGAGTTGCCGGTTCGGCCGCTTTGGGCGGCTGATCGGCGGATTGAAGAGCAGCCAGTCGGCGACTGATCGCCGTTCATGGATTTGGGAGCAGCCACCATGCCCACGTTTGCATACGAAGCGCTCGACGCTTCCGGAAAGCCCCGCAAGGGCGAGATCGACGCCGGCACGAGCGACGAGGCCATCAGCAAGATCAAGAGCCAGGGATTTTTCCCCACCTCGGTGCGCGAGCGCAAGAGTAAGGGTGGTCCCAAGGGCGAAGCCGCCAAGCCGGCGAAGAAGAAGAAGAAGGGCGAAATCACGATCAACATTGGTCGCGTGAAGGTCAAGACACTGACGCAGTTCACGCGTCAGCTCTCCACCCTTCAGGACGCAGGTCTTTCGCTGCTTCGGTCGCTTCAGGTGCTCGAGCAGCAACAGAAGCCAGGCATGATGAAGAACATCATCGGCAACGTCGCAGAAGACGTGGAGGGCGGCTCCACGCTCTCGGACGCGATGGCCAAGCAGCCCAAGGCGTTCGATCGGTTGTATGTCAAGATGGTGGCGGCCGGCGAAATCGGCGGCGTGCTCGACCTCATCCTCCAGCGACTGGCTGACTTCCTCGAGAAGGCCCAGCGTCTCCGCTCCAAGATTCGCGGCGCGATGATCTACCCCGCGGCGGTGATCTCGATCGCGGTGCTCATCGTGTCGGGCATTATGGTGTTTGTCATTCCCAAGTTCCAGGAAATCTTCGTCGACTTTGAAATCGAGCTGCCCGGCCTCACAGTGTGGCTCATCGATACGAGCCGCTGGATGGCGGCCGCGGATCCGGGGCAGACGATTCCGGGAGCGGTCTGGGTGGTTTTCTCACCGTTCATCGCGTACCTGTTCATCAAGCTGGTGCGCAAGACGGAACCGGGTCGCGCGGTGGTGGACCGCATCAAGTTATTCCTGCCCCTGGTGGGCCCGCTGATCAAGAAGGCCACGGTTGCGCGCTTTACGCGAACGCTCGGCACGCTGATTTCGGCGGGTGTGCCGATTCTCGAGGCGATCATGATCACGCGCGACACGTCGGGCAACTACGTGTACGAGAAGGCGCTGACGAAGGTGCATGATTCAATTCGCGAGGGCGAGTCGTTCGCGAATCCTCTGCGTGAAACGAAGGTCGTTGATGCAATCGTTGTCAACATGGTCGACGTCGGCGAAGAGACGGGTGACCTGGACGCGATGCTCCTGAAGGTGGCGGACAACTACGACGAGGAAGTCGAGGTCGCGGTGGGATCACTCATCTCGCTGCTCGAGCCGCTCATGGTTGTGATTCTCGGTGTGATCGTCGGAACGATCGTTGTCGCGCTGTTCATGCCGCTGGTCAAGATGATCGAATCCGTGGGCAACTGATGATTCCGACGAAGCGGCTTGCAGGTCGACTTCGTGATGAAAGGGATGCCGCGATGATGCGAAGAACCGCGCACACGCACAACACAGGCCGGGCCGACCGGCGGGGCTTCACGCTCATCGAAGTGTTGATGGTCGTCGCCATCATCGCGCTGCTCATCGGGCTGCTGATCGTTGCGCTGAATAAGGTGCGCGGGACCGGCGAGATGGCCGCGACCGAGAAGCTCATGCAATCGATCGATGCAGGCCTTTCGCAGTTCAAAGCCGATCACGGCTTTCTGCCTCCGCTGCTTGACGACACGATTGGAGTGGGTGGGGGCGGCGAGCTCCTTCCATACGCCGTGGATCGATCGGACGACATCGACTACTACAGCACGCTCACGCTGGCGCCGTATCTGCTGGGCGTGGGCGATCTGAATGGGGATGGCGACGACGATGAATATGACGACGGCGTCAAGGGCGCCGGGTTCCGCGATCCCGGTCTGGATCGCGGATGGGGCTACACCTACAACGGCACCTTCGGTCGCGGGCGCAAGGCGTACTGGCAGAGCAAGGCGATAGACATGGGGGGTGGGAATCGGCAGATTCCCGGCAAGACGTACGGACCCTACGTGCAGGTGAGCGGCGACAAGCAGGTTGTAACGGGCAAGAACCGAGCGGGCGTTCCCTTTGATCGGGAAGTCCGGCCACTGTTTGTGATCAGCGATTTCTGGGGCGGGAGTATTCGCTACTACCGCAATTGGCCAAAGGTGGTCCCGAACGGGCGACGTCTCGAGGACGAGGTGCCGGTGTGGTTCGGCTCATTGCGACCCGACCAGGTTGAGAGTTTCCGCATGCAGGCCAGGTCGGTTGAGTACATCATCATGTCAGTCGGCCCGGACACGAAGGCCAAGGACAACGATCTCGACGCTGAAGAAAACAAGGACAACATCGTGAGGGCGCAATCATGAATGCGGAAGCTGCACGCCGACTTCCTCGCAGACGCGCCGCGCGGGCCTTTTCGCTGATCGAGATGATGATCGTGATTTCGCTGGTGATCCTGCTTGCGGCGATCACAGTCGTGGTGGGTCGAAGCGTCATCGGAAAGGCGAAGGTCGATCAGTGTCGGCAGGTTCTCCAGGCGCTGGATGCGACGCTGACCGAGTACCAGGCGGAGCGCGGGGGGATTCCGCCGTTCCAGATTCGGGCCTACTTGCCGCCGTCCGGGCTCAACGCGGTTGAAGCCAAGACACGGCGCGAGGTGGCGGTCTATATCGCGCAGGTCAAGGGGTTCACGGGCATCGACAAACAGCTTGGAACGATTGATGCATCCTTCCTCGTGAAGCGCGAACAGATTTACACTGATCTCGCCGGTTATCCCTACGCGGGACAGGTGCCCGACGATGAACGCGCGTCGGTGCGCGATCCCTGGGGTATGGAGATTCTCTACATCCACCCGAATGCCGACAACGATGACGCATTCAAGCTGTTCGGCAGGCCGGTGAACGAACGGCCGTACTTCATGTCTGCGGGTCCGGATGGCGAATACGAGACGCTCGAGGACAACATCTACTCCTACGAGGTGGTCAAGCCGGCATCCACGAACGGGTGAGCCGCTGGAACATCCATCGCCAGAGGGCGAGTGAGGATTGAGATATGCAAGTCATGACCCACAACCGCGAAGCGAAGCGCCCAAGCGGCGATCGCGCTGGCCGATACGCGGGATTCACGCTCGTGGAACTGCTTGTCGTCATGGGCATCATGCTCGTGCTTGTGGTCACGACGCTGCCGGCGTTCAAAGCGATTCAGAAGTCCGGCCGGCTTTCCGGCGCGATTAATGCGGTCACCACCACCTTGAACAACGCTCGTTCCCAGGCCATTCGCGAAGGACGGGACGTGGCGGTCATGTTCCGCTTCGATACGGTGCGTCAGGTCTGCTCGATGGAAGTGCTTCGTGCGGACGCGACGGTGTACGACGCGGATCATCGCAATGGCGAGATGAACGCGGCGACGGTTTTTGTATCGATCAAAGGTCAGGCTCCTGTCGAACTTCCCAAGGGAGCCGGGGTGTTCGGCTATGGGTATGGCGCGACGCGCGGCTCGGGCGGCATCGATTCATACAACTGGTACGAAGATCTCGGCAGCATGGCGCGCTTCTCGGGTAATTCGGGCCGGGATCCCTGGCTTTTTCCTCGAACCGACATTCACTTCACCGCAGAGAACGGCACGCCCACGGACGACGACGTTGCGCTGCTCGATTCATTCATCATTCGGTTCAGTCCGGATGGATCGGTCGTGAACAACGCCGAAGAACTCGGCAGTCTGGCCAAGGGCGGCGATTCGTTCCTGGACATTGATGAACCCGACAGCCCGGACTATCGCGTCTGGAACCCGGTCGTGACCACTGACCCGTTCAACATCACGGGCCCGCGGATCGTGCACGGCGAGTACCAGTTGCGCTCGGTGCCGATGCTGACGGTTGTCGATCTTTTCGAGATGGGTTCCGATCTGGGGTTGCGCCAGCCCTGGATGGTCGTTGGCGACGGTATGCCAACGAGCCAGAGGTTCCTCGACGCAAACAACAACAACACGGAAGACCAGTACGAGATCAACGACTGGATTGAACTCAACGCGAGCCCGATCTCGTTCAATCGGTTCACGGGCGAACTCATGCGCGATATTAAGAGGTGATCCATGCACAAGGATCGAAGCACACCATTCATTCATTCCATCGGGCGCTTGAGCCGCGGCTTTACCCTCGTTGAGGTGCTGATCTCAGCGATCATCCTCGCCATCGGGTTGGTCGGTCTTGCGGCTGTATTCCCTGCGGTGATCAGCCAGCAGCAGTCCGCCAATGATCTCACGACGGCGGTTTCGGTGAGTGGAACGGCAGATGGCATTCTGGCCACGCGACTGCCTGCGTTTCGCGCCCGTTTCAATGATCCTGATGTGATCAATGGTCTGGGCACTTCGTGGAATCGAATCAATGCCGCCGAGGGCAGCGCTCGCGATGCGTTTTACCTCCAGACGCCGTGGCTGCGCCCGTTTCCGGTCGATCTGCGCTTGCGTGAAGAGGCGACGTTTGAAGTGGGTTTGGGTTCACCGGGGCTCCATCACGAGTATTCGGTTCAATTGCCTCGCTGGCCGATTGCTCACGACAACAAGCCCGGCGATCTGGTTGCTCGCGCCACCTATACGATCGTCGGCAATCCGCTGGAGGAGTTTGACTTCACGCTGATTCCCGACGCGACGAGCGTGAATCCGAAATTCGTTGAAGAGGATCCTAATGGAACGCGCCTGCAAGGGCAGACTGGTCCGAATTCGATCAACTTTGATACGGGCCGAATCCAGTTCTATTTCAACATGAACGCGAACGAGCAGCTTCGCAGGGTCGTTGTCGAGTTTCGATGGCTCAACGATCGCATCGTCTCGCACCCTGATCGGATGTATCCGTCGGATGCACCGCGGTACGCATGGGATCTGGCGTTCCGCCGCAATGCCGATGGCCAGTTGCAGTACACGACGTTTGTCTACCGCTTTGATGGCCTGAACGCGCCGTTCGTCCCTGAGATTCCGGGGCGATGGAGCATTCCGAACAACGATCGGGCCGGCATGCTGCGTCGTGACACGGCCGACGTTGTCTACAACGGCGTCGAGGGCCGCTATGAAGTGCACACACGGGGCACCGGGATGGCACAACAAATCGAGGCTGGTTCGTGGTTGCTCCCGGTCGACGGCACGAGCGTGTTGCGCGTGCGGCGATCCATCCCCAGCACGGGCGCTTCGCCGTGGTTTGAACTCGAAGGGCCGCCAGTGCGGGTGCGTCCGAATGGTGTCGCCGAGCCGATGACCGGCAACGTCGAATTCTGGTACATGCCGACGATGATCAAGGCGTTCAGTGAGCAGGGGCAGGAAATCGGCGTGTGGCGCATTCGCACGCTGCTCGCGACGACCAAGCAGGTTCAATTGTGAAGAGGCTCGCCATGCATCCAACTCTCTCGCCACCCCGGCGTCGCGCCTTCACCATAGCGGAACTCATCGTGGCTGTCGGAGTCGCCCTGCTGCTCATTGTTGGCGTCGGCCGAATCTTCACGACCACCCGTACGACGATCTCCACCGGCGAGGCGTCGGCTCAGCTCACGCAGTATGGCCGCACGCTTGAACGACTCCTGCGCGACGATTTCGCCTCCATCATTCGCAACGGCCAGGCGTACATGGTCATTCGCAACGAGCGGCTCGGCAGCGGGCCCGATGTGCAGACTCGCTTCAACCGACGGCGCGCCTTGTACTTCAATCCGGCGGAAGAAGAGGCCGGAATCGACCTCGGCACCGTCCGCCTCGACCAGTTGGTGTTCTTCACCGCTGGGAGTACTTCCAGCTACCAGTACCGCAATCCCTGGTTTGGACAAGAGAACATCATTGCCCGGAACGACGCCTCGACGGTTGCACGGGTGTGGTGGGGGCACGGCCTGCGCGATCCGTTCCCGGATGATGGCATCGAGGGAATCAAGCGATCGGCCGGCCTTGCCGGATACCTCGCCAGCTTTGGTCAGGATAGGACGGTCGGCGGGCTCCGCGGCACCGACCTTGCCAATCGCTATGTGAAGGACTGGGTGCTGGCGCGTCAGCCGGCGCTGCTTTACACCCGCGCTGCCGCCGGATGCGACACTTCGGGTGGCCAAGGGTCTGAGTTGGACCTCAACTTCGTGCCGTCGCCGATTGAGATCTTCAACGAGGCGAATGCGGGTGTGTATTGGGGGGACAATCGCTATTTCTATCCAAACCCACTGCCTCCAATTGATGTTCGACGACGCCTCTCGCCAGGCTACGTGGACATCATCGACATGAACCTGCCGACGGTTATGCAGTCGATTACGGAGTATGGCTGGTTGCGCAACCGGCAAACTGGAGAACTCGAGCGGCAGCCCGATTTGCTCGATACCGTGGCTCGCCAACTCACCGGTTCGTTCGGAGGAATTGACTGGCGTCAGGACAGTCAGACGATCGAGCCCCCGCCATCTTACATTTCCGACAACATCGATCGCTCCCAGGTCGACAAGGTGAACGAGCGCTGGGCCCGTCAGCAGCGGTACCGGATGATGTATTCGACGGGTCGCATTCGGGTGGAGACGGCCGTGCCCTCGACGGCGCGTCAGGATCAGATGCTCACGCATGCGTCGTTGCTCGAAGGATGCAGCAACTTTGAAGTCGCGTGGAGTACGGGGCAGATCAACTACCCCGAAGGGGAGCTGGTGTGGTACGACATCAACAACCCGGCCAATCCGTACGCGTTCCATCCGGGCAAGACAGGGCGCGATGTTGATGAGCAGACGCCGCCGGATGCGCGGACGTGGTTTATGACTGAGGTGTTGCCTCCGAGTTCGGGGATTACCGACTCGTTCACGACGGTGCCGAATGTTGAGCCGCAGAACGACGACTTGTACTACGCCGTGTTCGGCGCGTTCATCCCGCGCGACAACGACGACACCCGGAGCCAGGCCTGGCCCTGGCCCAAGATGATTCGCGTTCGCGCCACGCTTCACGATCCACAGGGTCGTATCAAGGGTGGTCGCGAGTTTGAGTTTATCTTCAACCTGCCGGATTCGCCCGACTCGCTCGGCAGCTGAACCGGCCCGTGAAGCGCTCATCGCGCGATCGAATCGAGCAGCACAGGAGATTGACTATGCACGGGCGAAAAACCAACACATTGAAGCACCGCGGTCAGCCGCTTACGGCGCGGCGAGGCAGCGTGCTTATTCTCGTCGTGGGGGTGCTGGTGTTGCTGGCGATCTCCGCTGCGGTCTATGTCGGCGTGGGTCAGCAGGAGCGACTTGCCGCCTCGGCCAGCGAGGCGAAGGCGAATCGCGATTCGGTCAGCGCCAAGCTGGTTGACAACGTCGGGCAGATTCTGGTGCTTGACCTGTTTGGAGTTGACCCCACGGCGAAGTTCCCCTTTGAGGATCGCATCGACAGCCTGGGCTTTGGCAACTTCGCGATGGGTGAGCGTTGGGATTTTCCCTACACGCGTCCCGGCGGGT
The DNA here is from genome assembly GCA_002418285.1 of Phycisphaerales bacterium UBA5793. Lineage (GTDB taxonomy): Bacteria > Planctomycetota > Phycisphaerae > Phycisphaerales > UBA5793 > UBA5793. The sequence goes on along the minus strand of DIDT01000063.1, from coordinate 67,547 downwards.
CGGCCGTCTTTAACGTGCTGGCCGACCCGTGGCTGGCGGATCTTGAACCGGTCGATTCCGACAACGACGGCAACTGGGACATCTGGCGCCACATCTCCAACGTTCATCCGCAAGGAAAATTCGTTTCGCTTGCCGGGTTCTTTAGCGGCGCACGCGGATTGGGCAACAACAGCGGCTTCTATTCCAATCTCTATATTGGCGGCGGCAACGCCGATCCCTACAGCCTCGATACCTACACCAACGCCAACAGGGCGGATCCCTTCGACTACAACGTACAGATGGGTCGCCAGTTTATCGGCGATGCCGACGACTCGATTGTGACCTGGGCCGATCGCATGCTTGGCACCGATACGGACGGAGACGGCCGCATTGACGCGCGCTGGACGGAGCTGCCCGATGTCACCGGCCTGCCCAAAGAGATGCGCATCTTTGCGGCGTTTCGAATTGTCGATGCCTCGGCGATGCTCAACCTCAACGCCAACCTGGAGTTTGGCGATACTCCCGGCGGACAACCGGATCGCGTTTCGCTCGGCCGTACGCCGGCTGATGTTGATCTCTACACCCTGCTCTTTGACGGCTTCCAGACGTGGAATGGTCCGAATGACGACAACCTCTTCGTCAACGGACCGTCCGCCAATCGTCCGGGCTTCAAGCAGCACGTCTTCGAAACCGGCATCCAGTCCGAGTTTCTTGGTGGCCAGGCGTACTCCCATGTGGAACGCACCACGCGCCGGGAGCGCGAGGACTTCTGGACCAGCTTCGCGCGTAATCCTTATCGCCCCGGCGGCAACTTCATGCCCTACGGCGTCGCGGATGAGATGGAACTCCGCACGTTCATGTTCACCATCAACGATCGCGCCACCTCAAGGCTCGAAGGAGCGTTTGACGGGCTCAATCTGAATCCCGGCGATCCGCTGACGTGGCACAGTCCCCTGCGCAACCGCTATTTCACGCGAGAGCAGGTGGATCTGTATCAGCGCACGCCGGATATCCTGACGCTTCAGGACGACTACCGCCACCTGCTGACCACCTACAACGGCAGCATGCCGATCCGCCCATGGAATCGCGGCTACGCGGCAGCTGATTCGCCGGCAGTGATTTCCAATCTGAATTCACTGCTTGCCTCGAACAGCGTTTCAACAGCCCAGACCCTCACAGGCGGCTTCATGTGGGCGCTGGCGCCGTATGCCGTTGATATCGGCAATCTTGACGGCACGGACAGCGGGTACAACCTCTTTGGCTCGCCCGTGATCTGGCAGCCGACCGGCGGCACTGACGAACTTCACTATGGCGACGGCGATGCCGGACACGCGCTGTACAAGTCGGCTCAACTCGCGCTCAACGCGATCGATTGCTACGACAGCAATAGCGCACCGACCATTCGCACGCTGGTCGTCGATCGCAACTACACCGCCCCCGGGCGCGAAGGCCGCGAAATCGTCGGCTCCTTCGAGCATGGGCGCGTCCCCATGGCCCTTCCGGGCCCGAGCGGGGATGAACGCGGCACCACGATCACGGTGATGGGACTGGAGCGCCAGCCGTTCATCCGTGAAGTGAGCGCGGTGAATGTGTACGGAAATCTCGACGGCAGACTTCCCCGTGACGATGAATTCTGGAACTACGACCCGATCGAGGGAAATGAAGATGAATGGATGGTGCGGATCCTGGCGATTGAGCTTGGTAACCCGTGGCCAAATCCCATCAAGATCTCTTCAGGTTACAAGATCAAGTACGGCGATGATCCGCTCAACGTCTGGACCATTCCCGCCGACACCCCGGACATTCCCGCCGGCGAAGGCATCGTGCTGTACATCGGTCGTGACAACCCCACTGGCCAGGTCAACGGCTTGAACGACTGGGAGAGCGAGATTCGTGGACGGCGTGGATGGGATGTGAAGCGTATCGGAGGGGACACGACCCACCTCGAGTTTTCCAATGGATCCGGCAGCGGCTTTGATGATGTGACCCTCTGGCAAACATCTTCCTATGGTGTTCCCGGAAGTCCCGTGGATGTTCTCATCGATCGCATTCGACCCGCGACACCCAACGGCGACTTCCCGAACATCATCCCGCTCAGTGGAGAACGCGTTACCAGCCCCAATCACGTTTCCGGACAAACGGAGTTCACCGTTCGCGTTGGTTCGATTCGTCGCTATTGCGCGGCCCCTGCCGGCGGGGGCATGCCCGGATACATGTTCGAGTCACCCGTCTCCATCGCCACGAATGGTCGCGACTCGGGCGAGGCTCGCACCGATGATCCCACCGGTGGTATCACAATTCCGAGCGGCCTGATCGGCAGGGGGCTCGGCAGTCCCGGTGAGTACATCAATGACTCTTCAGATGCGAAGGGATACGCCTCATTCACGTTCGCACCCTTCGAACTCTACGTTGCGAATCTGAAAGGCAACAGTGATTCGACGGACAAGGATTTTCGCTCTTCAGTCGATCTGCTCCTGCTCTCTACCGTCGGCAGCCTGCATTGTCAGCAGATCAGCGGCGGCACTGATCCGACGTTTTCCGACAAACATTACTACGTGACCGCGAGCGAATTGCTTGGGGATGAAGCGCTGCGCAGCACCATGACCAATGACATGGGATCGCTCGTGCCAAGCCTGAAGACGGTGATGGACATTATCCGTCCGGCATCCTCCGGGGTTGGCTCTGAGGATTTCCGCCTGAGCAATGGTGCGGCCAATCGCTTTGTCGGCCGGCTTGACTTTACGCGGTTTATTCCGCGCAGCGGCAGTTCGGCGATGATTACACAGGCCGTGCCTCTTGCGACGCGTGTTATCGATGCTTTTGACACGGTTTCGGTTGATCCGAATGTACCGTTGGCGCAGGGACGGATCAATATCAACACCGCGCCGCGGCGGGTCCTCGAGACGCTGCCGTTCCTCAATCCTCGTTACCAGGCGGGTCCGATCCCACAGCGCGACGCGAATCTGCGCATCGCCGAGTCCCTTCGGGCGTACCGCGATCGCGGCAGTTTTGACATGACGTCGGTTGACTGGTCGAGCGGAACGCGGGCCACGGTCAGCAATCTCACCATCGGCGGAGGCAACTCGGGCCTGCGCGATGACGCTACTTCACGTGGCGTCAACGGGCATGTGACCGGGTTCACGTCTGCGGGCGAACTGCTGCTGGCGACGCGGTGGGCGCCGGTGAACGGCGGGCCGTCATACGCCGTTGATCCCACGGTGCTGCCGGGCGAGTCGGCGTATCTGACAGGTCGCGACAGTCAGAATCTTACCTACGAGGCGTTGAACCCTAACGGCCTGAACGTTGACGCCAGTTGGGAGACGAGTTACGACCCGACTGACGATCCCAGCGAACATCTTGCGCTGATTCGCGCGATCCGAAACAGCGTTTCGACACGGAGCGATGTCTTTGTGGCTTACATGACGCTGGTTGGTTTCACGCCTGATGACATTCAGCGGGCGCAGGAGCCTGGCGGCTCTGTCACACAGAAGTTGACGCGTCTCCAGGCGTCCATGGAGCAACGCTACGTCGTGGTGTTTGATCGATCGGGCGTGAAGAGTCCTTCAGATCGGCCGCGCGTGTTGTTCGCGGCCCAGGAGGTTCCAACGCGCTGAATCGTCAGCGCTGCATGAAGGATACATTTCAGACGACCGCGCCGCTCGCTCATCCGGACGTCGGCGCGGTTTGTCATTGGTGGGGCCTCAGTTCATCGATGATGGCGCAATGATCGTCGTGTCGGTCTGGACGGACGCCGTCCCGCCGGGGCGCGTCGCCGAAACTGGAGCGTCGGCGTGGGCTTCGAGTTTGGCATTGGGTTTCTCGAGCGTTCCGGTGACGTGGATGCTCATGAACAGGTCGCGCAGCCCTTCCCACAGGGGTGTAAGCAGGGGGGCTCGGAGTTTTGATGAGGTGTTGAAGCGCATGTCCAGCGCCTTGGACTCGTAGTTCAGCACCCCGTTTCCGACCAGTGACATGGCGGGTGAGTCGAGCAGCAGCCGCTCGAAGACGACCTCATTGCCCTCGACGAAGTACGCGATCTCGGCTTCTCGAAAACTGGTCGAGACCGGCAGGGTCAGCGCGCTGATCTGTAGCGCCCACATGGCCAAGGGCACCTCATACAACTCGGCGTCACGAACGCGAATCACGCCGCAACCGATGCGCGACTCGGACTGCCCAAATATTCCGGCGATTGACAGGCCCGCTTCCAGGCGGCCGGGTCGCTTCGCACTGGCGTCGGCGGGTGGCTGACCGGAATTGTCGGAAGTGTCAGGAGCACGCCGAGGCGCCAGTCGACGCAACACCGGATCGACGGCAACTTGTGCGAGCGACAGGCGCAGATCGTACTGCCCGGGCTGCCCCTTCCAGGGCACGTGCAACCAACCCTCGGCGGACAGTCGGCCGCCATAGCAATCGCCCACGAGGTGGGGCACTTCAACAAGGCCGGGATCATCGCCGGTGATGAGATCGGCCTGCACATCGGTGACCAGGCGCCCCAGTACGAGCATGCGCGAGACGTTCATCGCCACGGTGCCGCGCAGCCAGGGTTCATGGGACCGGCGCTGCACTTGAAGGCGCAGTGAACCATCGAGTTCTGTAATTGGAATGGAGAGGTTCATCGACGCATCCCGAACGTTGAGCATGCCGTCAAACGTCAGGCCCTCGATTGGCGGTTTGTCGCCCTCGGCCCCGGATTGTCGCGTGAAATGAATGTCGGCGTCGCTGAGTTCGAGGCTCTGGCCGACGGTCAGATCGATCGCATCGATCAACTGATTGGCTGCAGTGGGAAGTAGCGCACGCACGCGGCCGTTGACTTTGTCTGCGGAAACGCTGAGACGCAGTCTGGCGTCCACTGCATCGCTGCGATTGACCGTGCCGCTCAGGCGGATGAGTCCGTCCTGGTATGAGCCGAAGAGGTTGCTCAGCTCGACGGACTCGGGTGACACGATGGCGCTGCCCGTGATGCGCCGGACCTCGAATCGCTCGGAACCGATGGTCACATCAAGCATCTTGGGTTGCAGGTTGATGAGATAGCTCGGGGGCTGGGCGCCGGCGGGTCGCGTGTAATCGAATGATGCGTCGAAGCTCCCGGTTGGAGCGGCGGCGTCGGAATCCGTCTGCGAAAGCAGTTGGGAGAATCCGTCGGCAAACATCTGGTAGACCGGCGCCTCGAAACGGGCGCCTTCGACTTTGGCGTCCAGATCTGTGGCGTGGTCTGTCGTCCAGGCCAGCGAGCCGTCGAGCGACACCTGCCCCGCCGACGCGCCCTCACAAACGGCGTCGACGCGAACATCCTCAAACGTGACTACTCCGGGCGTGATGCGCAGCGCGCCTTGTGGATTGGTGATGTCGACCCGATGGTCCTTGATGAGAAGCGAACCCGATTTGGGTGTCATCGCCAGATCAAACGTGTGGCCGGTCTCTTGCGTCTGGTGATAGGTCAAGGATGCATCGGCGATTCCACTTGGATCAAATCGATCCCAGAACCGGCGCATCTCATCGACGCCTTCGTCGTTTCCAATCGCCGAGGCGAGGTCGATGAGGTGAGGCTTGAGGTCGATGTTCTGGCCATTGACGTTCAGCTCGAGATCCGTCTTCCCGCTTGCCCAATCAACCCGACCGTTCGCGTTGAACTGCTGCGTTCCGCTCACGGCGCTGAAGCGATGGATGTCCACGCTTCGCCGATGCACGGTCAGCTCAGCCTGCACCTGCGTGAGCGGAAGCGAGCCGGGCCAGATCCAGTGGAGTTCTGAGGCGCAGGCCGCCGGCTCGGATTCAGCAAGGGTTGCTGCGTCCGCCGACGACACGTTAATGTCGAATGCCGCCTTGCCGCGTTCATCCGTTGAGATCGTCCCATCCGCGGTGAGTGAACCCTCCAGCCGCAGCCCGGCGACGACCTGCGCACCTTTGGACAGGTTTGGAACGTCGAGCGGGCCAAGATCGTGCCAGTTTCGATCCGGAATCGCTCGCAACAGATACTCGTTGATCGGAAGGTCATCGGCGTGAAGCGTCAGGCGCGGTTCAAGCCGGCGCAGCGGCTGTCGAACGCGATCAACACCGCCGGTGATCACGGCTCGTCCGCCCGACACGCCCTCCACCACGAGGTCCTGCAGAATCTCGATCCGGTCATAGCCGATCAGGATTTCACCAGCGATGAGCCGCACGGGATAGGGAAACTCTTCGTAGACGATGCCCAGCGGCGCATCCGGATCGCTCAAACTGATGATGTTTGAAACCTTGGTCGGTTGTGACGGTCCTCGCTCCCGTTGGATCTTTGACCGAATGTTGATCCGTCCACCGAGTTCGAATGTTGGTCGCTGCAGGACGGTTTGTATGTCCGTCATTCGATCGCGAATCGCCCCCTGCCGGGCGGCGGCGGTGGCGTCGGGTTCCGTGCCCTCCGGACCCGACAGCTCCTTGTACTCTCGCATCAAGGCCATCACCTCATCGCTCAGTTTCGAGACATCGCTGCTGGCAAGAAAGAGCTGGTGCTGATGAAGCCGGTGCTCCCAATCCTGGTTGAAGAACTCGTCGATCGCTCCGCCCCGTCGCTCGCCAAGCGCGGTGCGCAAGTGCTCATCGATGGGGACGTTGATTGCGTACATCTCCACGTCAACTTGCGGATCAGGTCCGGGCGGCGAGATTCGCCCTGAAACGAAAATCTGACCACCGCTGGGACCGCGGCCCGCCAGAGCGACGATGTGCACTTCATCGTCATCGAACTCGACGGCGCCGCTCAGCCCAGTCAGCGGATAGGGGAAGTCGCGGTAGCTGCCCTCGGCGTTGAGCAGTTCGACCCGTCCGGAGGCGCGCACCGGCCGCAATGCCGGCTCTGCATCCGCGATATCCGCAGGATCGGGCGCGGCCCGTTTGAGCGTTACATGCGCATCGAGCAATCCCGTCGGACCACCCAGTTGAATGAGTTGATTGTCCACCAGTTCGCGCACGGATATCGGCAGGGCTGTGAGCATGTTCAGGTTGCGCGAGAGATCGAATCGCGCCACGTCAAACGTGAGATCAAAGCCCGGGGATCGATCGACGGATGCGAACGAGCCCGTCAAACCGTAGTGCACGCCATCGATATCGCCTGACAGACCGATGAGATCGACCTGGGCGTCATGAATGACTACGCTGCCGCGCACGTTGGTCATGCGCGGGGCCTTGGTGTCGCGCTGCGGGTCGAAACTCGGAACCGGGAGCGACCAGTCGATTCCGTCCATGGCGATCTCGATCTCGTAGCGCCCATCCGCGCCGATCTGAAAGCCGATCGGGGCCAGTGATCCACTCGGATCGATCGCGTTCCACCACTGTCGCGCCACGCGAGGCAGCAGCTTGGCTCGCTGAGGCTCAAAGGTGACGCCGCTGAGAATCGACGATCCTTCGGCGGTGGCGAGATTGAATCGGCCGGCGATGTGCATGCCGTCGGGCCCGGTGGCGCCAGCCGGCACGATTTCCTGAAGATCAAAGGTGTACCATTCGTGCGATTTGGGATCGGCCGGCGACGGATCGGGCTGGAGTGAACCATTGACGCGCAATTCGCCCGAGGGTTGAAACGTCGTTCCGCGATGTTCGCCTACCTGTACGATTGCAGATCGGAGTTCGACACGAGGCCAGAGCATCGATGGCGTCGGCCCTGCGGACGGCGCCACGATCAACCCGCCGATATTGAATCGGCCGGTGTCGAGATTTTCACTGAGGCGGAGCAGTGCATCGTCGATGGTCAGCCGTTTCACGTTCAGCCGGCCGGCCATCAACTCGTCGCGATCGAGGCTCATCGTGACATCGGGCACCTGCAGCAGTTCGCCCGCCGGCCCTTTCACGCTTGGCACAAGAATGCGCACGTCGGTGAGATGGAGACGCCCATTGAGGCTCAGGTCGGCCGTGGCAATCGTCACCTTGCCGCCGATCATTGATGACAGGATCGACTCGATGCGCGGCGCCAGGAACCATGAACTGGTCAGCGCCTGCCACGCGAGGACAACCAGGACGCACAGAACGATGACCAGCATCGCCAGCCGCTTGCACCAGCGCCAGAGCCGGCTCGGCGGGCGCTTGGTCGAGGCGGCCTTGTTGCCCGATTCACTCATACCTGCAGTACACCAGTCTTGAACTCCCGATTGATCGGGCATTTGCTCGCCATTCGAAGGGCGTCGATCATTTCCTGCCGCGTCTCGTGCGGCTCGATGAGCCGATCGACCCAGCCGCGCGCCGCCCCGTAGCGAATATCGGCCTGCTCGCCATAGCTTGCCCGCACCGCGGCGAGCACCTCCTGGCGTTCCTTTTCATCGACGATCTCGCCGCGCCGTTCCAGTGCTGCGAGCTGAATCTGGGCCAGCACTCCCGCGGCCTGGTTGGCGCCCATGACGGCGAACTTCGAGCCCGGCCAGCCGTAGGTCAGGAAGGGGTCAAACGCGCGGCCGCACATGGCGTAGTTGCCGGCGCCGTAGGAGTTGCCGACGATCAGCGCGATCTTGGGCACGACGCAGTTGCTCATCGCGTTGACCATCTTGGCGCCGCTGCGGATGATGCCGCTCTGCTCGCTGTCGCGCCCGACCATGAAGCCGGTGGTGTCATTGACGAAGATGATCGGCAACTGCTTCTGGTTGCAGTCCATGATGAAGCGAGCGGCCTTGTCGGCACTTTCGTGGTAGATCACGGCGGGCATCTGGGCTCCCGCGTTGGCGCTCTTGGTTAGTTTGCGCTGGTTGGCCACAATGCCGCAGGGCCAGCCGCCGATCCGCGTATAGGTGCAGATGATCGATGGCCCGTACTCGGCCTTGTATTCGTTGCTCGTGCCGGCGTCGACGACGCATTCGAGCAGCTCGTTCATGTCGTATTGCTCGGCCGGGCTCTCGCGAAAGATCTTGTAGACCTCTTCACCCTTGCGAGCCGAAGCAACGGGCACGTTGGGTGGTTGGGCAACTGGCGTCACACTCTGCACAGCCTCCATCAGCGATCGGATGCGGCGCAGGCAGTCTTCATCGGTCTTTTCGTGGTAGTCAATGGTGCCGCTAATGGCGGCGTGCATCTCGGCACCGCCGAGCGATTCGTGATCGACGACCTGACCGATCGCCGCCTTCACCAGCGCGGGGCCCGCGAGATAGAGGCCGCTGCCGTCGGTCATCAGCAGCGTGTCGCAGAGGACCGGCAGGTAGCCGCCACCCGCGACGCAGTTGCCCATGATCGCGGCGATCTGCACGACTCCCGCCGCGCTGATCACGGAGTTGTTGCGAAACACCCGGCCGAAGTCGTCGGTATCGGGAAACACATCTTCCTGGAGCGGCAGGAATACGCCGGCCGAATCGACGAGGTAGATCAGCGGCAGCCGCGCCTGCAGCGCAATCATCTGGGCCCGGATGATTTTCTTGCAGGTCATGGGGAAGAATGCGCCGGCCTTCACGGTGGCGTCGTTGGCGATGATCATGCACTGACGGCCGTCGACGGGTCCGATGCCGGTGACCACGCCTGCGGCCGGGGCGCCGCCGAAGTCTTCGTACATGTTCCAGGCGCTGAAGAGGCCAAGTTCGACGAAGCGGCCGTGGCCCCGGTTGGGGCGATCGACGAGCAACTCAACGCGCTCCCGAGCCGTGAGGCGTTCCTTGGCGTGCTGCCGCTCGATGGCCGTGCGTCCGCCACCCAGCGCGATTTCTGCGGCCTGGCTGCGAAACTCCTCGGTGGCAAGGCGCAGTGTGTCCTCCCCGACCGGTGTGTCCTTGGTGCGTGTGAGCATGCCCGTCGCGTTCTCCATCCGAAAAAGAGGCCCGAATCCACCCGCCGGCTCACCCACTTACTGGCCGCGGCACCCGAAGGGCTATCCTAGCGCGGTGGGCGAGGTGATTGGACTAGCTGTCACCCTGGCGATTTCGCCTCCCGAGATAGAATACAGGAATGTTCTGCCAGAACTGCCGCTACAACCTGCGTGGTCTTTCGGCCGGTCACTGCCCTGAGTGCGGGCGAGAATTCGACCCCTCAGATTCCAAGACGTTCAGTCGGTCGGGTCGGCGCTTCGAAGGCATGATTGCTGCCGATGCTCGCCCGAGAGCGACGATTGCGATTGCGGCGTTGGTGCTTTGGAGTATCACAGCGCTCCGCGACCCTGTTTCGGTACCTTCGATTCTGAGCGGCCCGTTCATCGTTGTTCACGTCTGGGACTGGTGGCCGACGAACGCGCTCGTTGTTGCGGCGGGGTTGTGCATTCTGACGCCGCTGGGTCTGTGGGTGATGACCGACCGGCTCCGATTCGCCGGGGTCGCGATGCTCGCCTCTCTCCTATCCGTCTGGCTTTCGGCCATGGTTGTCTTCCGGATGGCGGCGGGTGAGTGAACGGACCACGGTCGTGGCGGCGTACCATCTCTCGGTTTCTTTTCGACCAGGCGGAGTACTCGCCCGTGGCACTGCTCATCGCTCGGCTGATCGTCATTGTGCTCGGTGGCTATGCGCTGATCGGGTTCATCTTCGCTATCGCATTTGTGATCTCAGGAGTGGAGCGAGTCGATCAGAACGCGACGGGCTCGACGCGCGGCTTTCGCCTCATCATCATTCCCGGCGTGGCAGGGCTGTGGCCCGTCGTGCTCGCGAAGTGGCTCGCAGCCAGGCGCGGGCGGCATGCGGGGTACATCGGAAGCGCGACGTCAGACATGTCGCTGCACCTGCGGTGGTGGCTGGTCATGACTCCACTGCTGATCCTGGCATTCATCGTCGCACTCATTAACAGGTAACGCCGCCGCATGTCCGTTGCGTATCGCACTGTCCAGTGGAATGCTCACAAGCGAGTCTACGACCTCGTCATCATCGCGGGGATCGGGCTGTACCTGGCGCTGTTTATGGTTGTCGGCAGCCTGGTGTGGAGGGGCGATCACGCGATCAGCCTGATGATCCTGCTCATTCGCGCCTTTGGCACATGCAGCGTGGTCATGTTGCATCTCGTGTTGTGCATTGGCCCATTGGCGCGCCTGGAGCCGCGCATGGCGCCGCTGCTTTACAATCGTCGGCACTTTGGCGTGGCAACGTTTCTCGTTGGCCTGGGGCATGCGTCTCTCGTACTGCTGTGGTACCACGGGTTTGGCGTGATTTCGCCGCCGGTGTCGCTGCTGGCGAGCAACGTGCAGTACCGATCCATCTCCGCGTTTCCATTTGAGATGCTCGGGGCGATCGCACTGCTGATCTTATTTCTGATGGCGGCGACGAGTCACGATTTCTGGCTGGCAAACCTGTCGCCGCGCGTGTGGAAGCGGCTGCATAGGTGCGTCTACCTCGCGTACGCGCTGCTGGTAGCCCACGTCGCGCTCGGGGCGCTGCAGAGCGAGCGAGCCCTGATCTACCCGACCATTCTCGGCGCGGGTGTCGTCCTTGTTTCGGGTTTGCATCTTGCTGCGGGCCTTCGCGAGAACCGGCGAAACCGACAGCGGCGCGTTGAGGCTGTTTCCGAGCGTTGGATCAATGCATGCAACGCAACTGACATTGAGGACGGTGCGGCGGTGACCGTGACGCTTCCAACCGGCGAGCGGGTTGCGGTCTATCGAAACGGCACGAACCTCTCGGCGATCTCTGACCGCTGCGCTCACCAGGGTGGGCCGCTGGGTGAAGGGCGGATTGTCGGCGGGTGTGTGACCTGCCCCTGGCACGGCTATCAGTATCGCCCTGAAGATGGTCAGTCGCCGCCTCCCTACACGGAGAAGCTGCCCACCTACCGCGCGACAGTTAATGCCGGACGGGTGATGATCGATCCGCTCGCGTTGCCGCCGGGCACGCGCGTTGAACCGGCGAGGATCGATGAGGTGAATGATGAGTGAGTTCTACGTCGGATATCTTGAAATGCCGCGCGGCGTCAGGCGGTTCAGTTTGGGATTAGTTGTGATTGTTTTCTCGGTCATGGCGGGGGTCGCGTTGCTTTTGGCTTCCCAACAGCGCGATCCCGGCGACGCACGGTGGGGTGATGAGATCGCTGAACTTCAGGGTACGCTCATCGATACGCCGTATCCGGCACTGCTCTTGCAGGGTCAGCCTCAACAGATGGTGCTGCTTGTGTCAACGGGAAAGCAGGGAGCACGCGAACGCGCTGCGGCACACCTCGGGCGCTCGGTCCGCGTGCATGGCACTATTCTGCAGCGCGGCCGTGCGCGATTGCTGGAAGTCTCCGACGGAGTGGATGCGATTGAGAACCTCGGGGCCACGATCGATCGGGATCTTGTGATCGCAGCGCCTTTCGCGGCTGTCGAACTGCGCGGCGAGATCATTGACCCGAAGTGTTACCTGGGTGCCATGAAACCCGGTGAAGGCAAGACGCACAAGGCGTGCGCCTCGCTGTGCCTGCGCGGCGGCATTCCACCGATGTTTGTCGAGGACGGCAAGCCGGATCGTCCGTACCTGCTACTTGACATGCAGGGTCATGCACTGACGGGCGATCAGCTCGAAACAATCATCGACTTTGTCGGTGAGGCGGTGCTGCTTCCGGCGCGGGCGGGATCGATGGGCGATCTGCCGACGCTTGCGGTGGATCCGGCGGTCATTCGCCGCAGGTAGCTCAAATGAAACCTGCAGGCGTCGGTCAGCAGGTTTGAACGGGCGTGCCGAACGCGAGTGAGAAAGCTTCGTCTTCGCTGAGGAGCATGCCGCCCGCGTGAAGCGTTTCAAATGACGCTGTGCCCAGTGCGTCGCGTGTCAAGAGTCTGTGCTTTTCGTGGTAGCGATGGTCCTGCTGTTCGAACTGGAACCGTCGTCGCTCGGTGAGGGCATCGCACGCGCCAAACAACTGTGCGGCTCGCTCGTGTGAATCTTCGGCGCTATGCAGGCAGGCCATGCGGGCAAGAACCAGATGGGTGTGGCGGGCGCTTCCGACACGATCGAGAAGCGTGAGCGCACCGCGGAACAGGGCTCTCGCCTCTCCGAACTGTCCTTGCGCCGTGGCGATGGCCCCCTGGCAACTGAGTGTCCATCCCTCCAGGTGGGGATTGCCGATTCTGCGGATGAGCGCCAACGCTTCGTCGGAGAATTGCCTGGCCCGGTCGTAGTCACCGGCGACGAAGTGCACTTCCGCCAAGTTGTTCAGGCCCGAGGCTTCGCCAGTGGGGCTTCCAAGGCGGCGCGACGCCTCCAACGAGGCGGTGAAGTGTTCAATTGCACCTGCACAGTCGTTTCGATTGATGCAAAGGGCGCCCAGTGTGATGCACGCCACAACGACGCTTGTAAGGTCTTCATAGTCGCGGGCCATCTTGAAGCCGCGCTGCGCGAGGTCCTCGGCGTGTTCCATCTGTCCCCGAACCAGTGCACACCAACTTGCCCGGCAGAGGACGGCGCCTCGGAGTGCGGATGGATCGGCGCCGGGGACGTTCAAGGCCGATTCAAAGTGATGCAGTGCTTCTGCGTGGTGGGAATGGAGGGACCAGAAATGGCTCAGACCGCTCACGAGCCGCAAGGCGTCTTCCGCCCTGTGCTCGCCGATCGCCCAATCGATTGCGGCGCGATAGTTGTCGTGGTCGCGTTCGAGGGCCTCGACGACTTGTTCCTGATCGGGGCCGGACAATCTGTCTGTCGCTTCATCGGTGGTCTGAAGAAAGTGTGCAAGGTGGCGATCGCGCAGCGCTGGTCCTTCGCCGGCTTCGAGTAGTTTTTCACGCGCGTACTGGCGGACGGTTTCCAGAAGTCGGTAGCGAGCGTCCTCACCTTGGTGGTCGACCAGTACCATCGACTTGTCGATCAGGCGCGTCAGCAGATCGAGAATCTGGAATTCGCCCATGTCATCATCCGCGCACACGGCGGTCGCACTCTCGAGGGTCCAACCGCCGATGAAGACGCCGAGGCTGCGCAGCAGCGCCCGTTCAGCTGGACCAAGTTGTTCGTAGCTCCAGTCGATCGTCGCTCGAAGAGTCTGCTGGCGCGGGAGCGAAGTCCTGGATCCTCCGGTGAGGAGCCGGAAACGGTCGTCCAGTCGCTGGGCAATCTGGGGCGCCGTGAGGGCTTTCATTCGGGCGGCGGCGAGTTCGATCGCCAGCGGAATGCCATCGAGACGACGGCAGATGGTCGCGACCGCTTCGGCGTTCGCCTCATTGAGCGCGAAGCCCGGGTTCGTGCTCGAGGCGCGATCGACGAACAACCGTACGGCTTCACACTCGAGCAGGTCGTTCGTGTTTGATCGGCCGGGTTCCGGCAGCGACAGTGAGGGGACTCGACAAGTACGTTCGCCCTGGATGCCCAGCGCCTCGCGACTGGTCGCGATCACCCTGGTGTCGGGGCACGTATTGAGAATGGCATCGATCAGCCGGCTGGCCGCGTGGAGGAGATGCTCACAGTTGTCCACGACAAGGAGCATGTCGCGGCTTTGCAGATGGGCTGTGATGGTCGCCAGAAGCGCCGATCCCGGAGGTTCAGACAGGCCCAGTGCTTCGGCACAGGCCTGGTCGACCAACTCCGGGTCGACGACGGGGGCGAGATCGACGAAGCAGCAGCCCGCCGGTGCATGGGCGATCATGAGCTCGGCTGTTCGCAGGGCCAGTCGTGTCTTGCCGCATCCGCCCGAGCCGGTCAGCGTGACCAGTGATGCATCACGAAGCAGTTGCACGATCTGCTGAAGTTCATGTTCCCGACCGACAAAGGTCGTTCGCTGTCGAGGCAGGTTGCTGGGAGTCTCGGCCGGGCTGGTTATCCTCGAAGATCGGGAGGACGAGAGCCCCGCCGACTCCTCGAGCACGATTCGAGCATCGCCGGCGGATTGCTGTCGGCTTTCGATCGGCTTGGCAAGGCACCGGCGAACCAGATTGCGAACGGGTTCGTCAACGCCCGACGGAAGATGGGCCAAGTTGGCCTCTTCGCGCAGTGTCGCTGCAAGCATATCAGCGGTGGTGGAGCCGGAGAAGGCGGGGCGTCCGCAGAGACACTCGTACAGCACACAACCGAAGGCGAAGAGATCGGCGCGCTGATCGACCGGTTTACCTCTGGCCTGCTCCGGCGACATGTAGCCGGGCGAGCCGATGATGCGATCGGGTTGGGTGTCGACGCCTCGGACGGTGGTGGCATTGGGCAAGGGCTCGAACTGTTCCGAGGAAACCGCGAGGCCGAAGTCGAGGACCTTGGCGGCGCCATCTTCGGTGACCATGATGTTGCCGGGCTTGAGGTCGCGGTGGATGACGCTTTTTTGATGCGCCGCTTCAAGGGCTCTGGCCACCTGGGCACAAATGCGCAGTGCGCTTTCAAGGTCGAGGCCGCCCTTGGAGAGCCGCGTTGCGAGCGTGTGGCCCGTAATGTATTCGAGAACCAGATAGGTGCGCGAATCGTGCTCGAGCAGATGGTGGATCTGCGCGATGTGTGGATGATTGAGCTGGGCGATGATGCGGGCCTCGCGGCGGAAGCGTGAGAGTCGCGAAGCATCTTCCGCGACCTCTTCCGGAAGCGCTTTGATCGCGACGAAACGATCGAGTCGTTCGTCACGAGCAAGGTAGACAACTCCCATGCCGCCGCGACCGAGTTCGCGGTCGATCCGATATGGTCCGATGCGCTCATCCATCAGTGTGGGAGTCTAGCCCGCTGGTGGCGTGCGGTGGCTGCTGCGTATCAGGCCGAGATCCAAAAAGAAGGGCTGCGAAAACCAGTTCGCAGCCCTTCTGCAACGGAGAGTTTCTTTCGCCTAGTTGTCGTTGCCCGAGCGAGGTTTGGGTTTCTCAGACACGGAATCGGGCGTTTTGTCAAGCATCGAGTCGAGCATCGTTCCGATGAGAGCAGTGGTTTCGGCGGAGGAGCTACCGTTGGCGGCGCCGTTGCCGACAACCATGACGCGCGGGGTGATATTGATGCCGCTCTCACCAATGATGCGCAAGAGTTCAACCAGGGCGGCATTGCTCTGGCCGATCTGAGCGGCGACGAGCTTGTACGCATCCGCCTGGGCTTCGGCTTTGATCTTGATCGCCTCGGCTTCGGCATTGGCCTCGATAATGCGCCGCTCCTTTTCCTGTTCGGCAATCTTCACTTCGTAGCTAGCCGTGGCGAGGCGGCGTTCTTCTTCGGCCTCTTGCTCGGTGCGCGTCAATTCCTTCTTCTGCTCTGCGGCTCGCTGCTGTTCGCGAAACGTCTCCTGTTCCTGCACGGCGATTTCGCGGTCGGTCTGCGTCTTGAGCAGCGTGCCGAGCGTCTGTTCGTCGCCGACGTCGCCGATTGCCACGGTGGAGATGGTCACGCCGATCTTCCGCATCTCCTCCTGCAGCATTTTCAAGGACTGCTGTTCCTGATGCGAGCGCTGCTGAACGTAGTCGAGGGCTTTCACATTTTCAGCATTGTTCCGGAATATCGCGCGGACCGCGGAGTTCATCACATCGCGCAATCCCTCCTGATCGTCACCGACTTTCGATACGATCAGCGGTGCGTCTTCCGGGAGAATGGCGTACTTGATCCGCACGTCCACCGGAAAGGTGAATCCGTCACTCGTGCGAACGACGATTTCCGTTTCTTCGCCAGAGGTGCGACCCTTGGTGTAGCGAATGATCCTCTCCTGCGTTGAGATGACGGTGACCTCGTACGCCTTGGTGTTGAGGTACAGCTTGTCGGGCATCAGGGGAGTCTTCCAAATGCCGCGCTGTCCTTCCGCGACGAGCGTGCGATCACCCTCGGGGCCGCGATCACCGACGTTGGATTTGACGACGCCGACTGTGGCCTTGGCGATGTTGGTGACGGCCGTTTTCTCGACACGATAGAGTTTGGGATTGAATCGGTACTTGCCGGGCTTGAGGACCGAGGCCTGCGGCCCTTTGTAGCCGTTGCCTTTGGTCAGGAAGTACTCGGCGTCGAGCATGTCGCGGAAGTCGTTCTCGCCCCACTCTTTTGCGAACGCGACGCCCTCGGGCAGGGGCTTGCCGTCGGCGGTGGTGATCAGGCCGACTTCGTCGTTATCGATCTCGAGGATGGGCGAGGTTTCGATATCGAAGATGATTGGCCAGAGCCAGAAGTGCCAGCCGGGACCGAGGATGGCCGCCTGGGGTCCCTTTTCTCCATTGGTGGCGATGATGGCGCCCTGAGGGAGATTGGAGCCGAAGTTCCGAACGACGACACCCACTTCGTTCTCGCCGACGTAGCGGATCGAACTGAAGGCGAAGAAGATGAAGAACACGATGAGGGCGAAGATCAGGGCGGCGCTGCGAAAGAGCGGATGCTGAAGCTTGATGGCGCCAACAACGATGGCGGCGGCGGACACAAACCCTAACACAAGCAGCAACATGGACATCGCGCGAATCCTCCTGTGCGTGGCACGGCTGGGCGGGCGCGGATGCGGACCTCCCACATGCTCATTATTCCGAGTCGACAGGTACAGTACCCGTCCCGATGGGCGTCGTTTGGGACACGCTGCCGAATCAGCGATCGGAATCGGCTTCACGGAGCCGCGAGCAGCGCGAAAGAGGGCGTTGACTGCTGGCGTTGTGTGTCAGGCTGTGGGCAAGGGCGTTACGGCTTGATGGACTGATCGCCCTTCAATTGACTCCACTCCAAGCCAAATCGCGCCAGGTACTTGCGCACTCGATCCGAATCGTTGGTCGACGTCCGTCGCTCGCGCGAGGCGGCGAAGAGCGTGCGGCCGGCCTCGGAGAGTGTGGCGCTTCGACGGCACGTCTCAGTCACGACTTTGAGTTGGGCCCGATCGAAGAGATCGATGTCGTGGAGTTGGTCGGCGGTGAAAATCTCGAGCAGCACCGATTCCGCTGCCTCCTGCGCCGGGCCGGTCCACGCATCGCGCAGTCGAGCGATCTCTTCATCAACGATCTGCTCGGTGATGCGCCCCCCGGGCGCGAGGGTGGCCATGCGGGTGATGGCGGCGTTGAGGTCGCGGAAGTTGCCGGACCACTCAGCGCCGACCGATGTGCCGAAGGAGAGGAATTGCTGGCGGGCCTCGCGACTGAAGCGAACGAGTTGGCCGCGGCTTCGGGCAAAGGCGTCGAGTTCAAAATCCAGATTGGGTTCGATGTCTTCGGGCCGGTCGCGCAGGGCCGGGAGCTCGAAGGTCCAGAGGTTGATTCGCGCGAGCAGATCATCGCGGAAGCGTCCCTGCCGGACCTGTTGGTGGAGCAGGCGGTTGGTGCCGGCAATGAGCTGAAAGTCGCTCGATGTTTCAGCGTCAGCGCCGAGTGGGAGGAATCGCTTCTCTTCAAGGGCGCGAAGGAGCATGGCCTGCTCGTCGAGTCCAAGCTCGCCGATCTCGTCGAGAAAGAGCATGCCGCGATCAGCCGTCCGCAGCAGTCCGGGTCGATCGCTGGTGGCGCCGGTGAAAGCGCCTTTCTTGTGGCCGAAGAGCGCGGACATGGCTGATTCACCGCGCAGTGTGGCGCAGTTCACTTCGACAAACTGTCCGGTGACGAGGCGCTTGGCCTTGCGCATCTCGTAGATGCGGCCGGCGAGGCGCGACTTGCCCGCCCCGGTCGGGCCGGTGAGCAGCATGGGATCGGTCGTGCGCGCGGCAACGTGCTCGATGCGCTCGATGAGTCGATTGAAGGTCTCATTGCGCGTCTCGATGCCGGACTTGAGCGACGCAACCGCATCCTGGTGCTCGCGCTCGAAACGCGAAGCGATGCGGTCGTAGCGGGAGAGGTCGAGGTCGATGAAGTGCAGTTCGCCGGGGCGATGGTTGGATCGGCGCGGCGGGGCGGTCTGCAGGAGGCGCGCGGGAAAGTAGCGGGCCTCCGTCAGCAAGAAGTTGCAGATTTGCGCCACGTGCGACCCGGTCGTGATGTGGATGAAGTAGTCCTCGGCGTCGGGATCGAAGGGGTAGGTGGTTGCGAAGTGATGCAGCGCGCTGTAGACCTCTTCAAAGTCCCACGGGTCTTTCAGTTCGACGAGGTGCTGCACAACCTGGGTTTCGGGTGAGATCGCAGCGATGTCGTGTTCGATCGTGCGAGCGAGCGACTGCGCGTGGCGATCGTGGATCAACTCAAGGCGATTAACGAGGAAATCTTCATGCTGGCAGAGCGAGACGGTGGGACGCCAGCGATCCCATCGCTTCGGTCCGCGGCCCTGGTCGAGCGACACGCCGAGCAACCCGATCACCACGGCGGGTCGCGCGGGTTGGGCGTCTTTGGGTCTCGTTGATCCGGTGCGTTGGTGGTTCATGGCTCATCCGGGAGGACGTGGTCATGCCAATATGATAATACAGTATAGATTACGATTCAATGCTATCTCTATTGAGGTTAGGATGGTGCGGCAGGCACCGGCTCAGTGTGCGGACTGTGCTCTGGAAGATATTGTAAAATAATGACTTATTGATTCTGCCGGGCCTCACTCCTCGTTTTCGTCCGCGTGGCATGGCGTGTGCAGTCGACCTCCTGAAGCAAACGCGAGGGAGGTCGAACATGGCAAACCAGAGTCTCTTCCAGTCCATTCGTGGCCGATTCGTTCGCCCCGCCGACACGACCAACGAAGCGGGCGGTGCGGCGTACACGCTCAGCGCCGAGCAGGAACTGGCCCAGTACGCTGCGACCGGCTGCATGAACTCGACGTTCTATGCGTCGGCCGAGTCGCAACTCGATCGTGTGCTCGTACTGTGCAGCGCCGTTGAGCCGGAGTTCATCGCCCGCGTTGCGCTCTACACCCGAGGTGAGAGTCGGATGAAGGATCTGCCGGCACTGCTTGTCGCAGTGTTGTCGGTTCGATCGCCCGGTCTCATGGCGGAAGTGTTCGATCGCGTCATCGACTCGCCGCGGATGCTGCGCACCTTCGTGCAGATCATGCGATCGGGCGTCGTTGGCCGCAAGTCGCTGGGCACGCTGCCCAAGCGGTTGATCTGCCAGTGGTTGGATCGGCGAAGCGATGAGGCTCTGTTCTTCGCATCGGTGGGTAACAGCCCCTCGATGGCGGACATCGTGAAGATGGTTCACCCCATTCCGTCAAGCAAGTCGCGCGAGGCGGTGTTCGGATACCTGATTGGTCGCAAACATGATGCGGCTGCGTTGCCTGATGTTGTCTCGCAGTTCGAGGCATTCAAGGCTGGCGCGTCGACGGAGGTTCCCGATGTGCCGTTCCAGATGCTTACCGCACTGGAGTTGAAGTCGCAGGACTGGATCGCCATTGCCCGGCATGCGTCCTGGCAGACGACCCGCATGAACCTGAACACCTTTGCACGCCACGGCGTGTTCGAGGATGCCGAGATGGTTGAACTGCTTGCACAACGCCTGGCTGATCCGAACGAGGTTCGGCGATCGCGAGTGCTGCCTTACCAGTTGCTCGTCGCGCATGCGATGACTTCAAGTGAGGTGCCCGAGGCGATTCGCCACGCGCTCGAAGCGGCGCTGGAGGTTGCCACGGCGAACATCCCGGAGATTCCCGGGCGCACGGTGTTGTGCCTGGACGTTTCGGGTTCGATGCAGTCGCCGATCACCGGCTATCGCAAGGGTGCGACGTCGGCTGTGATGTGTGTTCACGTGGCGAGCCTTTTTGTCGCGTCGATCCTGCGACGAAACTCGCTGGCCGAGGTCATTCCGTTCACCGAGCAGGTGGTTCCCGTGCGGATCAACCCGCGCGACACGGTAATGACCAACGCCCGGATGCTCGCCTCGCTGCCTTCGGCGGGTACGAATTGCTCGGCTCCACTGGCGGAGTTGAACCGGCGGAAGGCGAAGGTCGA
Source organism: Phycisphaerales bacterium UBA5793 (assembly GCA_002418285.1). GTDB lineage: Bacteria > Planctomycetota > Phycisphaerae > Phycisphaerales > UBA5793 > UBA5793. The sequence continues at coordinate 46,981 of DIDT01000063.1, read as the reverse complement.
GACGGTCATCTTCGTCTCGGATTACGAGTCGTGGATCGACACGACTTCCGGTTGGCGACGGCACGCAACGGCGATGATGCAGCATTGGGAGTTGATCCGGCAACGCTGTCCCAACGCCCGACTCGTGTGCATCGATCTGCAGCCATATGGAACGGTGCAGGCCTTGGACCGGGCGGACATCCTCAACGTTGGAGGTTTCTCTGACGGGGTGTTTGACGTGGTCAGTCGGTTTGTCAGCACGCCAGCCGATCCGCAACACTGGGTTGACACGATCAACAGTGTCCGGATCTGACGGATGAGTCAATGGCGGCAAGAGGTCCGGGAGGAGCGGGGTCGAATGCAGTCGAGACTACATGGATGTCCCCATAACAAAGTCTCGGCGACCACTCGTCGGCCTCGCTCTTCCCGGGATGGGTTCGAGTGAATGAGAGAACGAAGATGAACGAAATCCACCGCGAAAACGTCGAATGCCGGTCGGGAGTACACGGTCGAATCAGGTTCGAATCCTGGGTCGCTCGCAAGAGCGATAGTCAGACTCTCACCAACCCTTGTCGGCGAGCGTGGTGGAATGCAGACCGCATCGCGAACTGCGGCGAATGCGCAAGGAACTACATGGACCTGACGGTCGCGGGTTCGAGTCCCGCCTTCGGCATTGACGCCGAAGTAGCTCAGTTGGTAGAGCTTCAGACTGGCGCAAGCCGGGGTTTCTTCACCTTTGTCGCCGCAGTTTGCGGTGTGGTCGAGGGGTATTGGAAGTGAGACACGCAAGCAGACTGCAGCGAATGCGTAATGGAACTACATTAAAGCTGCGTCCATGTGGGTTCGAGTCCCACCTTCGACCTCTGGGTCGAAGTGGCGGAACTGGCAGACGCGACGGCCGTCCCGGTGCGCCGGGCGGACATGTTTCATCCATCTTGTCGCTGCAGTCTGTCTGGCTGCCGGAGGAGAGTCGTGATGAGCAGTGAAACTGGAGTTCCTTTCGTCGCCACCGGCGAGGCAACGGCGATCCTGCCGGTACCCGACGATCAGCGGCCCATTACCGTCATCGGCACCGAGTCGATGCGGCAGACGTTCGATGCGGGGTGCATCAAGCAGGCGATCAATGCCGCCACCTCGCCGGGCGTGTCGCGCGTGGTGCTCAATCCCGATGCGCATGTCGGCTACGGCGCTCCGGTCGGATGTGTGATGACCAGTCGCAGCCACATCTATCCCGGTCCGGTGGGGGTGGATATCAAGTGTTCGATGAGTCTGCTGGCGCTCGATCTTGACGAGGAGGCCGTGGCCGACCGGCCCACGCGGCGGGCGCTGATCAATGCGATCTGCGAGCGAACGCCGACCGGCGCCGGCCGGGGTCAGCGGAGCGTGCGCAAGGCGCGGGCGGTGTCGCCAGCCCTGGGTACGCAGGCGGTCACGGAAGGTGCGTCTCAGGAAGTGTGCGAAGCACTCGGTATTCCACCGGAGTGGGCGCAGCGATGCGAAGACAGTGCGCACACCGGGCATGACGGCAGTCGTGATGCGCTCGCCGAACGATTGCGCGTGCTCAATCGGGAGTCGCGATTCTGTGAACGATTTGCAGGCAAGATCCGTCAGCTCGGCTCATACGGCGGCGGGAATCACTTTGGCGAGTGCGAGATCACTCGCGTGGGTCAGGGTTCGCGTCAGCAGCGCATCGCTGAGGCATTTGGGCTGCGCGACGGGGGTGTGGCATTTCTGTCGCACTGCGGTTCGCGCGGGCTGGGCCACGACCTGGCGGATGGGCAGTTTCGCTCGCTGCTCAAGCATTTCACTGATTGGGGCATTCCGCTGCCCGCAGGTGATCGGCACATGGTCCATGCGCCGCTGGGTTCGGCTGAGGCCAACGCATACCTCGATGACATGGCGCTGGGGGCGAACTTTGCGACCGTCAACCACTTGCTGATCAACGGGCTGATTCTTGAAGCGTTCCAGGAGGTCATCCCCGGCACGACCGGGTGGCTCGTGTACTTCATCAGTCACAACATCGCGAGGCAGGAGCCGATCGACAGCCGCCTCGAATGGGTGCATCGCAAGGGCGCGACGCGCGCCTTTCCGGCAGGGCATCCCTGCCTCAAGGGCACGCTTTTCGAGGACACCGGGCACCCGATCCTCTTGCCGGGCAACCCGCAGGCCGGGTCGGCGGTGATGGTCGCGGACGCCGGCGCCGAGTTGTCGTGCTTCAGCGTCAATCATGGCGCCGGGCGCATCATGGGACGCAAGGCGGCGGGCCGGACGCTGGATCAGCAGGCCGTCGATGCGTCGTTCGAGCAGCGCGATATCCTCACCAACTGTCGGACGTACCCGATCGACGAAGCGCCCGCGGCGTACAAGGACTTCGACGAAGTGCTCAGATCCGTCGAACTGGCAGGATTGGCGACTCAGGTCGCGCGGCTTGAGGCGCGATTCGTCATCAAAGACGGCGACAAGGCTGACGATTGAGATGGGCTCATGATGGAAACGGACCTGATCCAACTTGATGGCTCGCAGGGCGAAGGCGGGGGGCAGATCCTCCGCAGCGCGCTGGCCCTGGCAATGGTGACGGGCCGGCCGTTTCGCATTGAGAACATCCGCGCCGGGCGATCCAAGCCGGGGCTGCTGCGGCAGCACCTGACCGCGGTCAATGCGGCGCAGGAGGTGAGCGCTGCGAGTGTGAGGGGAGCGCATCTCGGCGCGACGTCGCTGGAGTTTGTCCCCGGCCAGGTGCAGGGGGGTGAGTACGCATTCGCCATCGGCACCGCCGGGAGCACGACGCTTGTTCTGCAGACCGTGCTGCCGGCGCTTATGACGGCATCCTCTCGCTCCACACTGGTGCTCGAAGGCGGCACGCACAACATGTTTGCGCCGAGCGTTCACTTTCTGCAGTTTGCGTTCCTGCCGCTGCTGCGTCGGATGGGGCCGGTTGTTGATGCGACGCTCGAGCGGCACGGGTTCTACCCAGCGGGAGGTGGGCGGATCGTGGTGGCGATCAGGCCGTGCTCGCAACTGGCGCCGGTATCGCTGTTGACGCGGGGTGAGATTCGTCGTCGACGGGCAGTGGCGCTGATCGCCGGCTTGCCGGGGGTGATTGCCAGGCGCGAACTGGACGTGGTCCGCGACAAACTCGGCTGGGATGAATCGTGCCTGCGCATCGAGCAGCTCAAGGACGCGGTCGGGCCGGGCAACACGCTGAGCCTTGAAATCGAAAGCGAGGCGGTGACGGAAGTCTTCACCGGCTTCGGCCAGAAGGGTGTTTCAGCTGAAGAAGTCGGTGATCGGGCGGTGCGGGAGGTGCGCGCCTATCTCAAGGCCGATGTCCCGGTGTGGGAGCACCTTGCGGACCAGTTGCTGCTGCCCATGGCGATCGCGGGGCGCGGCTCGTTCGTCACCGGCGCACTGTCGCGTCATGCGGAGACGAATATTGAAGTCATTCGACGCTTTCTCCCGGTGGACATTCGGGTTGATGCGTCTGAGCGCGGACCGAGCAAGGTGTGCATCGGTGATGCGTAGTTGCATGACGTTGCAGGCGCGATCACTGTCGCAGGCCGTATTTCTTGATCTTGTTGTAAACGGTGACGCGGTCGATCTCCAGGATTCGGGCGGCCTGGGTGATGTTCCAGTCGGTGCGCTGCAGGACGTCTGCAATGTGTCGGCGCTCGACCTGCTCAAGGGGCGCTGAGCCGTTGCCGGCAGCCGCTTCCCGTGGGGGGCGGAGCGGGAAGTCGCTCGCCTGGATGGCCGGGGGTTTGCCAACGACCATCGCTCGTTCGATGGCGTTTGAGAGTTCGCGCACGTTGCCGGGCCAGTCGTATTCGATGAGCAGTTTCATCGCGTCGGGGCTGATCTCGGTGATGTGCTTGTCCATCTGCTGGGCGAAGCGGTGGAGGAAGTGCCGGGCGAGCAGGGGAATGTCGGAGGCGCGGGCGCGCAGCGGCGGGGCTTCAATGGTGAAGACGTTGATGCGGTAGAAGAAGTCCTCGCGAAACCGTCCTTCCTTGACTGCGTCCTCGAGGTTCTCGTTGGTGGCGCAGATAACTCGGAAATCGACGTGAACGGTCTCCATGCCACCGACGCGATGAAACTCCTTGGTTTCGAGGGCGCGCAGGAGTTCGATCTGCATCTTGGAACTGATGGCGCCGATTTCGTCAAGAAAGAGTGTGCCGCCCTGAGCCATCTCGATCTTGCCGCGGCGTTTTCGGTCGGCGCCAGTGAACGCGCCCTTTTCATGCCCGAACAACTCGCTCTCGAGCAGGTTCTCTGCAATGGCGCCGCAGTTGACGGCCACGATCGGAAGGTACCGACGCTTGCTGTTGGCGTGGATCGCACGGGCGATGAGTTCCTTTCCAGTTCCGCTCTCGCCCTGAATGAGCACCGTGACGTCGGTGGGGGCGACGTGCTGGACGAGTTCCATCACCTTGCGGATCGCGGGGCTCTCGCCAACGATGGCGTCGACCGCTACCAGTTCGTCGATCGTTTCGCGGAGCTGGACGTTCTCTTTTTCGAGTCGCTGCTGATCGACGGCACGACGCACGAGATGGCTGAGTTCGTCGGGGTCGATTGGCTTGGTCACATAATCGAATGCACCCTGCTTGAGCGCCTGGACGGCGGTCTCGACGGTGGCGAACGCGGTGATCATGATGACTGCTGTCTTTGGATTCGACTCATGGATGCGCCGCTGCAGTTCCATGCCGTCCATCCCGGGCATCTTGATGTCCACGATCGCGACGTCAACCGGTTCGAGTTCAAGTGCCTTGATGGCGTCGGCCGCGTTTTCGACAGCGCGGACGGAATAGCCGTCTTTGCGGAACCAGTTGTGGAGTGAGTCGCGAATCGAGAACTCATCGTCAACGACGAGGATGCTGTTCTTATCGGTGGACATGGGCGGGCCGTCCTGTTTCCTGCTGTGGTCCATAGCGTGGCATGCCTCCCCATTTACTGTCTGACCGTGACCGTCCCGAGGATCTCATCCGCCCGATCCTGACCCTCGTGCGCGTTGTGGGGCTCGTTCGGTTTTCGTGGAAGTCGGATGCGGAAAGTCGTTCCCTCGCCCTGCACCGACGTGACTTCGATCTGCCCGCCGTGTCGATTGACAATGCCATACACAACCGCCAAGCCAAGTCCCACACCACTCTCCTGCTTTCCCTTGGTCGAGAAGAAGGGCTCGAAGATGTGAGGCAAATCGCGGGGATGGATCCCCATTCCCGTGTCGCGAATGAGGATCTCAACGTCGTCGGGCCGGCCGGTCAGTTGGACGAACAGCGAATTCTCCTTGGCTTGCGAATCCTGCATGGCCTCGACGGCATTGACAAAGATCGCGATCAGTGCCTGCTCGATCTGACCGGGATCCGCAATGATCATCGGGTCTTCCCCGAGCAACTCGCAGCTGAGCTGCACGTTTCGAATCTCGAGGTGATGGCGGATGAGCATCAGGCTGCGTTCGACAATTTCGTTCAGATTGATGCGAGCCATCTCCGCCCCGGTGCGTCGCGCGAAGGTCAGCAGATTGTGGACGATGGAGCCGCATCGACTGCACTCCTTGTCGATCACGCTCAGGTAGCGATCGAGTTCGGCTCGGATTTGCGGATCGAGCGCCTGATCGGCGAGTTCGCGCTTGACGAGGCGGGCATAGGTCAGGATGCCGCCGAGCGGGTTGTTCAGTTCATGAGCGACGGTCGCAGACAGCTTTCCCAGTGAGGCCATCTTCTCCATGTGCAGCACCTGCCGCTGCGCCCGTTGGAGTTCATCGCTCTTCTGGGCGACCTTGTCTTCCAGTTTGTTCGACCATTCTGTGACTTCCTGACGCGCGTGGCGCAATTCAGCGACCATGCCATTGAACGCATCCGCCAGGCGGGCCAGTTCATGCTCGCCGTGTACCTCGATACGTGTTTCAAGATCTCCGGCGGCGATGCGCTGCGTGCCTTCGTACAACAGCTGAGTCGGACGGTGAACAACTCGCCGGACAAAGAGCGCGGCGACCAGGCCGCTGATGAGAATCAAACCGATCGTCGTCGTGAGGAGTTGTCTCTTGGAAGTCTGGATGGCTGCTTCGAGCGGGGCCATCGACATCTCCACATCGAGCACGCCAAGTACCCGACGATCTGCAGGATGGAAATGGCACTCCGCAATCGCGCAGGCCGGCTCGTTTTCAATGACGATGAGGTGACGCAGGACTTCCGGACCGCCGGGCGACTGGGTCAGACTGCTGCGCTCGAGAACGGCGTCGTTGCGAGTCACTCCGTTGCCGTGACAGCTCTGGCACGTATCCGAGTCGAGCGCGATGTTCTGTCCATACTCGGAGTCACGCGCCGAGAGCACAATGGAGCCCTTCTTGTCGTAGACGCGGATCGCCGCAACCTCGGGCGCTTCGGCCAGGCGCTTGATGGTGGCCTGCACTTCGTCGAGGCGGTTGAGGAGCATGCCATCGTGCGTGGCGCGTCGAATGAGATCGCTGGAGCGGACAACTTCGTCGTGAACCAGATTCAGAAAGTGCTCTTTGGTTGATTGGAAGCTAAGGACGGCGTGAAGGGCCAGTATGAGTCCGACCGCGATTGACAGTGGGACCAGCAAACGGATCTCAAGCGAACCGAGCAGGGCGTTGATGCGCTTTCTCATCCCGCCGACCTTCCGAAACAGAGGAGGTCCACCGGCCCAGATTCAACTGTAACTGAAAGTCAAGTGCAATCCGCAATTCGCGCGCATAGGAACACCACAACGCGTTGCATTTCTCAGCGCGAATAGAGCTTTTGAGGGTGTTCCGGTAGGTGGCCGATTGCGCCCGGAGGGTTCGAATGTGCCTCCGGCGCAAGCTGAGCGGGTTACGACCGGCGTGGCACCGAATCTGCACTGCTTCAGTGGACACGTGAAAGTCGCACCATCGGGGTACAGGGAAACAAACCCGATTGTGCGATGGGAGTCGGTTGGAGCACCAATGCGGCCGGAGGTGGCCCCATGCTCGAACAACTGGTCGACAATCGTGCATCGCAGCCGACCTGCGTGTGGATGGACGCCGGCCTGATTACGTACAAACTGTGTGATCGCAATTATGAGTGCGAGCACTGTCCCTTGGATGCGGCCCTTCACGGCGCCTCGCGCCCGTGTGCAACCGGTCCGGCAGCCATTCACAATGGCAAGCACCATCGAATGGGCTTTCCCGAAGACCGAGTGTATTGTCGCGGTCACACGTGGCTGAGGTCGCTTGATGCGGGCGGCATCGTCCGCTTTGGCATCGACAGCTTCGCGGCTTCGTTGATGCCTGCACCCGAGGGGTTCCGAGCCCTGTCTCGGCTTGGAGTCATTCAGCAGGGGCATCCTCTGTGTGAGATCGTGACCCAGCACGGGCAGTTGTCGCTTGCGGCACCGATCGATGCCCGCGTTACGCGGTGGAACGGCGCGCTGACTGAAGATCCCGAGATTCTGGTCCGCGCACCCTACGACGATGGGTGGATCGTTGATCTCCGCCCGGCTGATCTTGACGACCTGCGGGGATTCGAATCGAGGGCAGCGGCTACCGAGAGTGCGCGGCTGGACTTCCGCCGTTTCCTTCGTCGTGTCGGACAGGAACTCCTTCTGGAAGTTGCTCCGAGTGAAGCGATGGTCTCCAACGGCCAAATGGGCACCGACCTCCGACAGATCATCGGCGGCCTGCGCTTCCTTCACCTGCTGCGAGAATCCATTCACTGAGCGCGCTGAATATCTCAACTCAAGTGTTGTGGAATTCATCAACACTTCGGTTGCGATCAACACGCGGCAGCTTCAGGATCAGCGCAAGAGCTGCGAAAACAGTCGCTTCGGGTAATTCGTAAGAGCCGATCCGGTGTGGCTCGCCGTTTGCATAACGCTTCCCGGGGCCACTCATTACAGGCTCCCTGAGCGGAGGTTGCCATGGAACACATCATGAAGAGACCAAGTGTCAAGGAGATCGCATGGGAGGGAAGCCTTTGCCTCCTTGTGGTGGCTGCCGTCCCGATCATGGCGTTGCTGGGACTCGTGCTGCGCGGAGCTGTGGCCCTTGCGATTGTGCTGGGCGCTCTACTTTGCGTCCTGCTGTATCCGATCAGCGAGCGGTTCCGTGAGTGGTTCAAGGTCCAGGCTGAAATCGACTATCAACATCGCGGTCTTCGGCTGGCGCGAGATGTCCTGCTCTACCCGGCACACAGCTGGGCGCGGTGGGGCAAGAAAACCGTTACGGTCGGCGCCGATGATCTGCTGCTCTCAACGGTCGGACCCGTCGAAGCAGTGGAGTTGCCGGCGCCCGGAACGCATGCGGCCCAGGGGCAGCCGCTGTTTCGCGTGCGTCATGGTGATCGCCTGGTCGAGGTGCTTTCGCCGGTGTCCGGCTCGGTTAGCGAGTCCAATCGCGTGCTGAAACTCTACCCGGAACTCATGAACGAGTTGCCATTCAGCGAAGGCTGGGCCGTTCGCCTGAGCCCCGATGACGCGATTCGTGAACGTCGCTCGCTGCTGCACACTCGACGGGCTCGCGCCTGGTTCGAGAATGAGGTGGATCGAGCAATCGGCTCAAACGGGCTGGCATCTCAAGCCGCGGGTGGAACACTGCACCGCGGCATTGACACCGCGACGTGGGGCCGCGTTTCGAAGATGTTCGCGCAGCGATCAGCGACGTTGGATACCGCGGAGTAGTTCGGGCGACGTGCTTGCCTGATGGCATTTGCCGAGAGGGAGGCTGGAAACCATGCTGGCGCGACAGGTCACCAAGTTGAGTTGCGATTCCGCCCGGCGAGAGCCCGCTCCCCGCACTGCTGCGTCGAGCGATCAGTCTGGGTGTGCACTGAGCCGGCGCGACTTCGTGAAGATTTCCGGTGTGTGCGCCGCCTCCCTGGCAACGGCCGGGGTCGTGAAGGGCTCGGAAAAGCAGGCTCTGGATCCCGATCGTAAAGGGGTGCTGGTTGATTTGACGGTCTGCATTGGCTGTCGCCGGTGCGAGTGGGCATGTAACGATGAAAACGGTTTGCCAAACGGCGAACTGCACGAGTTTGACGATCGGTCGGTGCTCGAATCGAAGCGCCGGCCGACTTCGACTCAGTTGACTGTGATCAATCGCGTGCTGAGCGACGATCCGGCCAAGCCCACGTTTGTCAAGTCACAGTGCATGCACTGCGAGCATCCGGCTTGTGCCTCGGCCTGCCTCGTCGGTGCGATGCGCAAGACGCCATCTGGTCCCGTGATCTATGACGCGAGTCGGTGTATTGGATGTCGCTACTGCATGGTGGCGTGTCCGTACCAATTCGCCGCCTACGAGTATGAGAATGCGCTGACTCCGCAAGTGAAGAAGTGCCAGCTCTGCCCGTCGCGCACCAGCCGCGGTGAGTTGCCCGCGTGCGTGGCCATGTGCCCCGTCGAGGCGCTCACGTACGGCCGACGCGACGAACTGCTTGCACTGGCACACGAACGGATTCAGTGCAATCCGGACCGCTACGTGGACCATGTCTACGGCGAGCATGAAGGCGGGGGTACGTCCTGGCTCTACCTCGCCGATCGGCCATTTGCGGAGCTGGGCTTCCCGGCGCTGGGACCGAGCAGTCCGGCCCAACTCACCGAGACGATTCAACACGGCATCTTCAAGGGATTCGCCGCTCCGGTGATGCTCTTCGGGCTCCTGGGCGCGATTGGAAAACTCTCGCACTCGGCGAAGGTGACTCCATGACACTCCAACTCTCCATCTCGCAGAATCGGCCTCGCTTCTTTACCCGGGGCGTGTGGGTTGTCAGCGCCATTGCCATGGTCGGTATGCTGGCGCTGGCCGCGCGCTTCGTACTCGGCCTCGGCGCTGTGACCAACCTCAGCAACGGATATCCATGGGGATTGTGGATCGCGATCGACGTGGCGTGTGGTGTTGCCTTGGCCGCGGGGGGGTTTACAACCGCATTCGTGGCGCATCTGACGAACCGCGAGGAGTTTCATCCCCTCGTGCGCCCGGCGCTGCTCACAGCGATGATCGGCTACACGTTTGTCGCTCTGGGGGTGATGACCGACCTGGGCCGATTCTGGGCGATGTGGCACGTGATGCTGCCGCAAATGTGGCAGGGCAACTCGGTGCTGTTCGAAGTCGCCATCTGCGTGATGACGTATGTCACCGTACTTTACATCGAGTTCCTGCCCATCGTGTGCGAGCGGTTCATCGGAAGGGCTCATCTCCCGGAGCCGCTCGCGTTCTTGAATCGCCCTGTTGATCGGTTGCTTCGGCTGCTCGATGCCGGGCTGGCTCGCGTCATGACGATCTTCATCATCCTCGGTGTCGTGCTCTCGTGCATGCACCAGTCCTCGCTGGGAACGCTGATGGTGATTGCGGGCGCCAAGCTGCACCCGCTCTGGCAGACCCCAATGCTGCCGATGTTCTTCCTGCTCTCCGCGTTTGCGGTCGGGTTCGCCATGGTGATTTTCGAGTCGCTGCTGGCATCTCGATCGTTTCGGTTGGAGCCGGAGAAGGCGATCCTGGCGAAGTTGGCGCGGTTCATTCCGGTGCTTCTGGGCATCTACACCATCGCCAAAGTGATCGATCTGCTCAATCGCGGCGCGTATGTCTATCTCTTCGACGGTTCCGTAGCGAGCCTCCTGTTCGTGATCGAGTTTGGCATGGGCGTGGCCCTGCCGTTTGCCATCCTGATGAACGATCGATGGCGTCACACCCCGCGCGGCCTGTTGACGGCGGCTTCGCTGGTCATTCTCGGTGTAGTGATGAACAGGCTGGATGTCTTCCTGCTGGCCTACACGCCGACGATTCAGTCTGATTCGTACTTCCCGGCGTTCACCGAGTTTGCCGTAACGGCCGGGTTCATTGCGATGATCGTGCTCATCTACCGGTTCATCGTACTGAACTTCCCGGTGATCGAGCGGCTGGAGGAGGTGCAGGCATGAAAGCGCTGCTCATGGCCATTTCACTTGGTACTGCAGCTGTGTCTGCGGGTTTCCTGATGGGTCCTGATGAGAGCTCTCCGTCTCTCACTCGCTGGCGGCGGTTACCGTTTGCGGAGTGCCGCCAGTGTCACGACGACGGCCGCAGCACTGCCGAGGCGCTGCCGACGCGAAGTCTGTTCAGCCAGGTAGTGGCGGCTGAGCCTTCTGCGACAACGACTCCAACGGGCCATGAACCTGACATCGTTCTCATTAACCAACTGGCGCAACACTACAGCCCGGTGGAGTTCGATCATCGTGTTCACGCCAACATGTCAGAGATCACAGGCGGCTGCGCGAATTGCCATCACAACATGGCGCCTGGCGAGCAGGTCAAGGCCTGTCGTGAGTGTCACTCCGTGGAGCGCAACGGCGGCTCACTCAGCCAGCCGAGCCTCAAGGGAGCGTACCATCGCCAGTGCCTTGGTTGCCATCGTGACTGGAGCCATGAGAATGCATGCGGCTACTGCCATCGCGAGCAAACGGCAAGAACGGATATCGCGCATGCCGTCGATCCGAGCGACATCATCCTGACGCCCCATCCGCGAATCGAACCGGCGCATGTCTATGTCTACCAGACGGCGTATCAGCCCGCGCCCTTGGTGAGCTTCCACCATCTGGATCATGCTCAGTCGTTTGATCTGAAATGTGTTGATTGCCACCAGGCCGGCTCCTGTGCACGCTGTCACGATGGAAATGGCGTGGCACCGACACGCGATCCGGTCAATCGAATGTCATCGTGTCGCTCGTGCCATGCCACGAATCAGTGCAACTTCTGCCACGATCAGCAATCGCGTCCGGAGTTTGATCATGCCAGGGTGACCGGTTGGGATCTGCAGCCGCGGCACGACGGCGTCTCCTGTGTCGCCTGCCACGGACGGGTGGAAACGTTCCTGACGCCTTCGTCCAATTGCCGCTCGTGTCACGGCGGATTGAATGCCAAGAACTTCGACCACAGCATTACGGGTGTTCCACTGATCGGCAGCCACGCGATGTTTGATTGCGCGCGATGCCACGTGGACAGCCGGGCCGATCATCCCGCGACCTGCAGCGGCTGCCATGCGGGGAAGAGCTATCCCGCGGAAACCCCCGGGCAGCGCCTGTAGGAGTGCTGGCATTCACATCTGGGTGGCGAGGTGAGAGATACCCGATACGGTTTCCGCTGATTGGGTCCAAATGAAATCCGGTGCATACGCGTTGGCTCGATTTGAGTGTGCGCTAGCCGCGGTCGTTTACGGGGCGGGCCGTTGCGGTGTTGCAGGTGGCGCAGGCGCCGGGGCCGCAGGTCTGGCTGCCGCGCACGGCGAGCGCTCCGCTTGGGCAGGCTTCGGCGCAGCGGCGGGCGACCATTCGCAACCCCTCGGACAGTGGGCGGCCAAATGGCACGGCCATGGTGATGTCGAACCCACGACCACCGAGCGTGACACCAAGTTCCTCTCCGGCTTCGGCCGCGATCCGCACACAGGCGTCGCACATAATGCACTTGCCACTTTCGTAGACGATTTCGGGATGCGAGTTGTCCAACTCGTGTCGCCGCCGCGCGCCGGCGAAACGAAGAACGTCCGCTTCATACTCCGTTGCCAGCAGGCGAACCCGGCAACAGTCAGCCTTGCCGCATCCGCAGCTCATGCAGCGCCGGGCTTCGTATTCGGTGTCTTCATCACTCAGGCAGGCTTCAACCTCGTCAAAGCTGTTGCGTCGTTGATCCATGTCAATCTGAGGCACCCGAACGCGGGCCGATTGCTCAATCGAACGGAAGAGCGCCGCACGCTCGCTCTCGTCGATGGGCCGCAGTGAGACGTTGATCATCGAGGGTTCACCACGAACAACCTCGCCGCGCAGGAACTGGTCGATCGATGTCGCGGCGATTCGTCCTGAGGCCACGGCGCGGACGGCGAGATCGGCGCCGAGCACCGCGTCCCCGCCGGCAAAGACACCGGGTACGTCGGTGGCGAGTGTCCGCTCGTTTGTCTTGATGCCCCAGGCGGTCACGGGCAATTCCTCATGCTCGGCGAGGGATCGATCGACGGACTGTCCGATTGCCGCGATGACCGTCGTGCACGGCACATCGAATTCCGAGCCCGCTATCGGCATGGGCCTGCGCCGTCCAGACGAATCCGGTTCGCCCAGTTCCATCCGCAGGCAACTCAGCAGTAGTCGCCGCTCGTCGATCCGCTTGAGCCGGGCGGGCGCCACGAGGCAATCGAGCGTCACGCCTTCTTCCTCGGCCGCGTGCACTTCATCCATCAAACAGGGCATCTCGCGAACGGTCCTTCGATACAGAATGCGAACTTCGCGCGCACCCAGACGGACCGCCGATCGGGCGCAGTCCATCGCGGTGTTTCCACCTCCGACGACCAGAACGCTGTCGCCCAGCGCGGGAGGGGCGCCTTTGGCACATTGCTCGAGGAAGGAGATGCCGGATGTTGCCAGCGCCTCGCCTTCGCAGCCCAGGGTGACCGCACCTTGCGCCCCAATCGCCAGGAAGACCGCATCGTGCTGTAGCCGCAGATCCTTCAGAGAAAAGTCCTTACCCCAACGTGTGTTCATACGGAACTCAGCCCCCAGAGCGCGCACAGTGTTGATCTCGGCGTCGAGCGCGTCTTTTGGCAGGCGATAGGCGGGAATGCCGTAGCGGAGCATCCCGCCGGGCTCCGAATGCGCGTCGTAGAGTGAGCACGCGTGACCCTTCTGCAGCAGGAAGTACGCCGCCGCCAGACCGGCCGGCCCGGCACCAACGATGGCGACGGAGCGATTTGTCGCGGGGGCTTTTGGGGGCACAAATGGCCGGATTGCGCGACGGTCAACGTCTGCCGCCCTGCGGTGCAACGCTCCGATGGCCAGCCCTTCATCGTGCTCGCAGCGGCGACATTGCAGTTCGCACAAGCGCGGACAGATGCGACCCAGGGATCCCGGAAGCGCGAGACGGTCGGTGATGATCTCCATGCACGCCTGGTTGTTGTGTGTCATCAGTTCGTACACGAAGCCGGGAATATCAAGTCCGGCCGGACACTGCGCGGCGCAGGGGGCAACGCACTCGCCAGCGTGGTCCGACAACAGCAATTCGAGCGCCATCTTCCGCGCGCCGCGGATGTCGTCGGTGTCGGTTGTCACAACCATGTTGTCCGTGATGACCGTCGCGCACGCTGGAGCGAGTGTCCGTTTTCCTTCAATCTGGACGGCGCAAAGAAAGCACGATGCCGCTGGTTCGATGCCGGGGACGTGGCACAAGGTCGGGATGTGGATGCCAAGGAGATTGGCTGCCTCGAGCACCGTCGTTCCCGGCTCGACCGATACTGCATGACCATCGATCTTTGCAGCCAGTTGTTGCATCGTCACACGACCTCAATCGCATCATCCTGGCACGCCTGCCGGCAAATGTCGCAGCGGGTGCACAGCGCATCGTCGATCTCATGCTTCTCATACGGCCGAAATGCGATTGCTCCGACCGGACACTTCTGAGCGCAAAGCGTGCACCCGATGCACGCGTCGGTCACGCGGTACTTGATCAGATCCACGCAGCGCCCCGCCGGGCAGCGCCGCTCGTGCAGATGAGCCTCGTACTCGCTTCGAAAGTACTTCAGCGTCGTGGCGATGGGGTTCGGGGCGGTCTGGCCGAGCCCGCAGAGGCTGGTGCGGCTGACGCGGTCGGCCAGTTCTTCCAACTTCTCAAGATCATCGGACCGACCTTCGCCCGTGCACAGACGATCCAGAATCTCCAGCATGCGCTTGGTGCCGATTCGACAGAACGTGCACTTGCCGCACGATTCAGCCTGAGTGAAGCGGAGGAAGAAACGAGCAATGTCAACCATGCAATCTCGATCATCGAGGACGATCAATCCGCCCGAACCCATGATCGTGCCTGTCTCAACGAGCGAGTCGTAATCGATCGGAGTATCGGCGAGCGCCTCAGGAAGACAGCCGCCGGACGGTCCGCCGAGTTGCACGGCCTTGAACCGGCGATTGTCTTTGATGCCGCCGCCGATCCCCTCGACGACGTCGCGGATCGTGGTTCCCATCGGCACCTCGATCAGGCCGCCGCGCCTGATCTTGCCAGCGAGCGCGAACACCTTTGTTCCTTTGCTCGTCTCGGTACCAAGTGACGCGAAGGCGGCAGCGCCGCGGCGGATGATCCACGGAACGCAAGCGAGCGTCTCAACATTGTTGATCAGGGTTGGCTTGCCGCGGAAGCCGACTTCCACCGGATACGGCGGTCGCAGATGGGGCATGCCGCGCCGACCCTCGAGCGATGCGATCAGCGCGGTCTCCTCGCCGCACACGAACGCGCCGGCTCCTTCGCGCACGACGAGTCGCAGGGAGAAACCGGTTCCCGCGATTCGCGGCCCAAGATAGCCCCGAGCCTCGGCCTGTCTGATCGCCTCGCGGATGTGAGTCAAGGCAAGCGGGTATTCGGCTCGAATGTAGAAGATGCCCTCGGTGGCGCCGATGGCATATGCCGCGATCGCCAGACCCTCCAGGACGCGATGCGGATCAGCCTCCAGCACCAGTCGATCCATGAATGCGCCGGGGTCGCCCTCGTCGCCGTTGCAGATCACGAATTTCACCGGCCCCGGCTGATCGCGCGCAATGCTCCACTTCCTCCCTGTGGGAAACCCCGCGCCGCCCCGACCGCGAAGGCCAGAGTCGCGGATCATTGCGATGATGTCCGCGGGTGCTAACGCGTTGGCGACGGCATCGGATTCTGTTTTGCGTTCGGAAGACGGAGCCTCGATGCGCCGGCCCAGACATCGCTCGAGCGCACGATACCCATCGCGGGCGAGGTAGTCATCGATACTCCGCGGGTCGATCTCGCCACAGTTTTCGAGAACGATGCGCGTCTGTCTGGGCAGATACGTGGCGTCGGCTCCATGAGCCGGATCGACTCGGCGCTGTTGAATTGTGTCCCTGCATCCGTTGCCCCGAACGGATCCGATGAGCCGCTCGGCCGCCCAGCGCACCGCCGTCACAGGCCGAAGCGGTCGAATGTGGGACTGAACGATGCGGCGCGCATCAGTGACGCTGACATTTTCATACATCGTTATCCGACCGTCTGCGTCGAGAACCTCGACGAGCGGTTCGCGCGAGCACATTCCGTTGCAGCCCACCGTTTTCACAATACCCTTTGCGCCCGCCTCCTGCGCAGCTTCCTTCAGGGCGGCCAGAACCGGCTCGCCACCGCTGGCGATGCCGCACGACGACAGGCCGATCCGGATTTCGACGGCGCGGCGCTTCATGAAGCCTGCTCCGTCAGGAACGTCTGCAAGGCGTCATACGCGCTGAGCGATGTGAGCCTTCCCGACGTGTGCTCGTCGATCATGAGCACCGGCGCCAGGCTGCAACAGCCCAGGCAAGCGACCTCGTCGAGAGTGAAGCGCTGCTGCGTGTCGGTATCTGCGCCTTCCGGGATCTCAAGGTGCCGGCGCAGCTCGTCGGTTACCTGACGGGCGCCCGCGACGTGGCACGCAGTCCCATGGCAGACACGAACGAAGTGTTCGCCAATCGGAGTTCGCCTCAGTTGCTTGTAGAACGAAGAAGTGCCCGCGATCTGTGCGGGCGTAATCTCAGTCAACTCGCACACGCGATGAAGCGCATCGTCGGGTAGATACCGGTAGATTGACTGGATGGCCTGAAGTATGGGAATCGCGGCTTCGGCACTGCGTCCGATCTCAGCTACGATGCGATCCACGTGCGAAAGGTCGATCGCGCTCACCTCACCGGACTCTGGCCTGCGCAAGGCGCTTGATCGCGAGCCGGCCGCGGCTGGTGCTCGGGGCGGCAGTCGAAGCTGAACGAACTGGGACTGAAGTGGAACGAAGCGGTCGCGAAGCGAGACGAGCCACTTCATGCTGGCGACAAAGGCCGTCGATGCGAGCAGGAGCATGAGTGTGATGCGCGCATCCTTGGCGGCGCGCTGTTGCCGGAATTCAGTCTGCATCGCCTGCTCGTCGGCAAGCTCACTTGCGAACGCAGCGTCCGTGCGCGCTTTCTCCTGAAGCTCCAGAACGTGCTGCTCATCGTGGGGCGCTCGAATCCGCGCGGTCGCATAGCTCCACGTGAGCATCCCGATGCAGGCAAGCACAATCAGGCCCGCTGGCGCGGCGATGCACAGCGCCGTCAGGCGCTGCCAGGAGCGCGGGATCGACTGAAGCCGATGGCCGAGAGTTGGAACGACGATCTGGCTCACGACCGCCCTCCATCCGGCGACGCGGCTGCCTCACTCCTCACGGTGGGCACCATTGGTCCGGTTCGGGGACAGGAGGCGTAGCAGCGCGCGCAGTAGAGGCATGATTTGCGAACCGCTCGATTCTTTTCGATGGCGCCGTAGGGGCAAGCATCGGCGCACAAGCCGCAATCAATTTCCTTATCCGGCGTGATCGTGACTCCGCGGCTGGCAAAGCGAGTGCACCACGAAAGCAGCTCGCCATATGGGCACAGATAGCGGCAATACGGTCGACCGACGAACATGCTCAGAGCGAGCAAACCGATGCCAATGCCGATCATGTGGGCAAACCCCGTCCTGCGGAAGATGCTCACGAACGGATCGAAACGGCAGATGACGAAGTCACGATCGGCGATGGGTTGTGCTGCGTACCAGATCGCCAGAGCGAGGTAAACATACTTGAGCAACCCCAGCGTTCTGTCGAGCCGTCGTGGTACGCGCACGGGTTTCAGCAGGACGAGTTCCTGTATGGCGCCGAGTGGACACACCCCACCGCAGAACGCGCGGCCCACGAACAGCGCCATGAATAGCGGGAGGAAGAAGATGGCGGTGACGAAAATCGGAATGGAGTACTCCGGATCCGTCAGCGCAACAACGACGTTCTGGATTGATCCAATTGGACAGACGCAGCCTTCCCGGTAAAACCCGAAGTAGGCCAGGCTGGCGATCGTGACCAGCAACAGCCAGGCTCGATTCCTCCTTCTCAGAACCAGCCACGACACGAGGATCATTGCGGCTGCGAGCAGCGCGACGTCCAGCACCTCGAGCCAGTAGCTGCGGGGCAGGGGTTTTTGTACCTCGGGTGTGATGTAGCCGCCGCCAATGTTCTTGGCTTGCGGCGCTGCATCGACCGGGCGGTCATACGGTGCAGGCTGGCCGAATGCGCTGCTTGTCCAGAGGGTGGTGGAGAGCAGGATCGTAATGACAAGTGCGGTGAATCGCCAGGCGGCAATCACGTTCCACCCTTCGTCTCGAGCCGCTCGAACGCCTCCTCCACTGAGGCCTGCGTGAAGGCATCATCAGGGCATGCCATCGCGATGGCGCAGCGGTTGCAGTCCACACACAAGTCGTGTCGAACCGCAAGCCGAATCGAGCCGAGTCCGGCGGGCTCCTTGCAGCCCATGACGCATTTGCCGCAGCCGTCGCATTTCGTCTCGTCGATGACGTACTCGTAGAAGTTGTTGGCCGGATCCTCCGGGTCAGCATCGCCGATCATGGTTCGTGTAATTGCATCGCGCGGGCAGAGTTTTTCGCTCGGCAGACCTGATTCATCAACGGCACTGGTGACGTTGTAGTACGCCGGGCAGATGTAGCAGCGCCCGCACTTGGAAAAGTCGTTGACGGCCCGCACCGCCGATTGTGCGACGACGCACTCACTCGTGCAGAGATTGCATGTATTCACGCCGACGGCCCCGAGTCGGCTGTTCACGCATCGACCGTGGTCGAGTTGCCAGACGATCTGTCCATCGGCCTTTCTGATCAGGTGGAATGCCGTGACGCCCAGCCCGATGGCGGCGAGTCCGCGGGCGGCGTGTCCCATCGCTTCTCTTCGGGTGAGGCCCTCGCTCATCGCGATTCATCTCCTTCGCTTGGCGCGGCTGTGTTGCCGGCCGCCACCGGCTCGGCTTGAGGCGCGAACACGAGGATCTGCAGCTTGACAGTGTCCACGACATACACCTGACCCTGCGAGTCGACCGCCAGATCCATGTTCTTGCAGGCCAACTCAAACTGGCTGTCAGCAACGACCGAAAGCAGCGTGCCATCGGAGTCGTAAACCTTCGCGCGGGGACCGGCCTTTTCAGTGACGAAGATGCGGCCACGATCGTCGACCGCGACGTTGGTCGGGTTGCAACAGCCCGGAAAGCCCGATGGATCCTGCCCATCGAAGCGGCCGAAGTGGCCGAGGCGCGTTCCATCGATGGCGAAGCGCTCGACGCGGTGGCAACCCGGATTGGCCGTGTGGATCACACCCTTGCGGTCGACAGCGAAGTCGATAACTCCGTTGGGGATCAGAAAGCCGCTACGTCGATTGTCATCACCGATCGTGTTCAGAAGCTTGCCGCTTGGATCCAATCGTCGAATGCAGCGTGCGTTGGCGTCGGCCGCCAGCACACTGGTATCCGCGAAACCGATCGCTGTAACCAGGCCGAGATGTTGCTCGTCACGCCAGGCGCCGATGAGTGTTCCGTTGCCTTCGTAGATCTCGATCTGCCCAGCCAGCCCGACGTAGACGTGTCCGTTGCGGGCGACGGCGATGCAGTACCCCGGGCTCGACGTCGACCAAGTGCGCAAGAGGCTTCCATCAGCCTGAAAGACTCGGACGGCAGTGTCACCCACCGCAAAGACCCGGCCGTCAGTATCGACGGCGATGCCGCGCAGCATCTCGGTGAATTGACCCGGCTCCTGCCCACGGCCGCTGATCGTTCTGATGAGTCGGTACTTCATGGTGGCCTCATCGCTGGGGCGTTGCGCTCGACGCTATTGGTTGGCGACCTCGATACACACCATCTTGGTCATGTCGCGCAGCACGAGTTTGCCGCCGGAGAGCGCCATGGGCGCCCAGACGTCATTCCCGTCCAGGATCTGCGCGTGGTCCAGCTCTATGTACTGCTCCGTGTTGGCTTCGATGAGTCGGAGCATGCCGGTGTTCCCCTCGAGGACGAAGAACATGCCGTCCGCGAAAAGAAAACTGCCGAGATCGAAGGATGCCTCGCCCGCACTCGTCCAGACCTGCTTGCCGTCGAAGTTCAAGCAGGTGAACAGACCGCGGCGCTTGCGCCCAACGGCGAAGAGATGCCCGTTGTACACGATCGGTGTGTGCACTTCCGAGTTCCATTCCGTGGCGCTCAGTTCAAACAACGATTCGGCGCTGAAGGCTCCATCCTGATTGTGCACGCGGAGCATGACGCTGCCCGCGTCGTAGCCGGCGGTCATGAAAACCCGCTCGTCGTCGATGGCAAGCGCGGAAGGAGCGACGGCGACGTTGAACTTGCGGGGCAGGGACCAGAGCAGGCGGCCGTCGTCCGCGGCGACGCCCAATGGACCTTCAAGTGTGCACCAGAGATACTGCTTTACGCCGCCCAGCACTGCGGGCATCACCGTCGAGTGTGACATCAGTCGCTTTTCGGGATTCGGCGTACGCCAGATCTCGTTGCCCGTGGCCTTGTCCAGCGCCACGAGGATCGCCTCGCCGCCCGTGCCAATGATGATCCGATCTTCTTCGAGCAGCGGGCACTGTCCGTTGTACCAGGCTGGGATCACCGCGCCGTATTCCTGCACGAGGCTCTTGCGCCAAACTTCGCCACCCGTAACGGCGTCGAGGCAATGCACGACGCACTTGGGGTCGATCGAGATGACATGGGTGCCGTCAACAACCGGCACCGACCTGGTGATCCCGTGATTAGGTCGGATCTTCCTCGCTTCGCTGAAGCGCCAGATCTCCGAGCCGTCTGTCAAGCTCCGGCAGTAGACGCGCCACTCCGACGATTCCTCGTCATAGTCGTTGTGGTAGACGCGACCGTTCACAATTGCAGGACCGGAATACCCCTGACCCATCGGCACGGTCCACAAAATCTTGGGACCGCCTTCGGGCCACTTGCGCATCAGTCCGGTCTCGGTCGAGACGCCATCGCGGTTGGTGCCGCGAAACTGCGGCCAATCCTGTCCGCGAACGAATGGAGAGATTGATGTAATGACGGCGACACCGATCACAAGCTCCGGGCGTCGTCGAGTGCGCTTCGTCATCCGTTCCTCCTCAGCGCGGCCGAATCCATCGAAGCCAGGCGACAGCGCGTCTGGCGACAATCTGACGCGAGGGTGGTACGGGAGTTCGCAGGATCGGGGGGTCAAGCAAGAACCGGTTGCGCCGGCAGAGCTACGCCATGACACCCCACAACGGTGCAGAAACCGGCGAACCGTCTCATCCATCTGGTAATCGCGCGGCCGACCCATCGCGGTGACATTCGATTGTATTGCAGGTAATGCGTACCACATTGTCCTGAAATACGGGAATCTGACCCGGTTTTGAACGCTGCGCGCCGCCCGTCTGCCCTCAGAATGGAATCGTCACGAAAGCGTCGATTCGATGATCGCAACCCCAGGAAGATCATTGCCGGTCACCGGACCATGGCCCTTCGAGTACGATCTCCCACAACCGGTATCCGCGAGATTGGACAGGCCGATCCACCAGCCTTGTGGTGCCATCAAACGGCAGAGCAGAAGTGAGCCGCGCATGAGGGCGGCGAACGCACGGATTCTCACCTTGTGCTGCTGGAACTGGCCACGTGCAATACGCTGCGCTTTGTCCATCAGTGTGATGCGCGCGAGCCAATGGGCGATACTGGACTCGAACCAGTGACCTCACGGGTGTGATCCGTGCGTTCTAGCCAGCTGAACTAATCGCCCGGCGGGGGATGGTAGGGCGGCGCGGGCAGTGGTCAAACGTCGGGGACTGGCCCCGTTCGCGTGCCTGCGGATTCGTCCCGGCCAAGGCTCCCGTAGAATGGAATCGAGCGCGGCTCGCGCGAGCGGCCGGCTCCTTTGTCATCGTTGTCAGATGGAGCACTCAGCATGGGACAGGGGATTGTCGTCTTTCCCGAGCCGGTCAACGAGCCGGTGCAATCGTTCGCACCCGGGACGCCGGAGCGGGAATCGCTCGGGAAAGAACTGGCTCGGCAGCAGGGCGAATCGGTCGAGATCCCACTGATCATCGGCGGTCGAGAAGTACGGACGGGTACTACGGTCGAAGCGCGACTGCCGCACCGCCACTCCCACGTTTTGGCCACCGTGCATCAGGCTGGAGAGAAGGAAGTGAATGCGGCGGTCGACGCGGCTCGCAGCGCCAAGGCCGAGTGGTCGCGCATGTCGATGCGCGATCGCGGGGCCATCTTCCTGCGGGCTGCCGATCTGCTCGCCGGGTCGTGGCGTGATCGGCTCAATGCCGCGACCATGCTGAATCAATCGAAGACGTGTCACCAGGCGGAGATCGATGCCGCGTGCGAGTTGATCGATTTCTTCCGTTTTAACGTAAAGTACATGGAGCGGATCGTCGCGCAGATGCAGCCTGATGTCTCGCCTCGCGGCATGTGGAATCAGGTCGAGTGTCGGCCGCTTGAAGGCTTTGTCTACGCCGTCACGCCGTTCAACTTCACAAGCATCGCGGCCAATCTTCCGCACGCGCCGGCGCTGATGGGCAACACGGTGGTGTGGAAGCCGTCGCCCCACTCGCTCCACAGCAACTACCTGTTGATGGAGTTGTTCGCCGAGGCGGGGCTGCCGCCGGGTGTGATCAACTTTGTGCCGGGCGAGGCAGAGATGGTGACCAATACAGTGCTGGCGCAGCGCGACTTCGCCGGGCTGCACTACACCGGCTCCACGGCGGTGTTCCGCTCACTGTGGCACAAGATCGGCGCGAACCTCGAGCAATACCGCGACTACCCGAGGCTGGTCGGTGAAACGGGTGGCAAGGACTTTCTCGTCGCGCATCAATCGGCCGATGCAGAGGCAGTGGTGACGGCGATGATTCGCGGCGCCTACGAGTTTCAGGGACAGAAATGTTCGGCTCTCTCGCGGGCGTACGTGCCTCGCTCGATGTGGAGTGCGATCCGCGATCGATTGGTCGGTGAAATTGACACAATTACCATGGGTGATGTCACGAGCTTCGCCAACTTCATCGGTGCGGTCATTCACAAGCAGTCGTTTGAGAAGTGCGAACGCTACATTGCGCAGGCGCGCGATTCGAACGGAGCGAAGGTCATTGCAGGCGGCGGGTGTGACGCGAGTGAGGGGTACTTCGTGCAGCCGACGTTGATTGAAGCGAGTGACGCCGGCTCGCCGAGCATGTGTGAGGAGATCTTCGGCCCGATTCTGACGGTGCACGCGTACGAAGATGGCGCGTTTGCGGAGGCGCTGCAGTTGTGCGACTCGACTTCACCGTATGGGTTGACGGGCGCCATCTTCGCCGATGATCGACACGCGATCGTTCAGGCGACCGAAGCGCTGCGCTACAGCGCCGGCAACTTCTACATCAATGATAAGCCGACGGGCGCGGTGGTGGGGCAGCAGCCCTTCGGCGGCGCGCGGGCCAGCGGCACCAATGACAAGGCGGGCTCAGCGCTCAACCTGCTGCGGTGGATGAGTGCGCGGACCATCAAGGAGACGTTCGACCCGCCGCGCGACTATCGCATGCCGTATATGGGATGAGAAGTCGCGCGGGCCTGCGTAGCGCGCCTCGCCGGCACAGGCCACGCTCAGTTGCCGTTCTCCATGGAACGTAGATGAAACGTGCCTGTCCCGTTTTCTTCCTCCGCGTGACCCTTCCCCTTCAACCTGAGCCACGCCGGCGTATCACTCTTGAGCTGGATCAGTTTGAGGGGGGAAGATCAAGGTCAACGCTGCCAATGTTTGCGCCCTTTGGCAGCCCAAGCGCGTGCGATGATGTGAATGGACCCATCTCTGGCGATGGGGAGTTTGGAACGAACCCTCTCCCGAAGCTCCGCGCGGCGCGCTTCGCTTAGCGAAACGGCGTAGCCCGGTGCCGGTCCCTGTCCGCCGAGAAACGGCGACCAGTAGTCGTCGAAGTCTCTGAAATCGGTCGCGACATCAATGGGACGCACTTCAACTTCGCGCAGACCTGCCTGCTTGAAGAGTTCGGCGAGCGGCGCGGGCTGACAAATGGGGAAGCGGCGGCCTTCATCGAGTTCAGTTGCGGCGGAGTTCAGGGAAACCGCTGCGTCCCAGAAGTAACGCATCAGTTCCATCTTCCCGGCGTAGTCCCAGACGTATGCGGCGACGATGCCGCCAGGTCGCGTGACTCGGACCATTTCCGCGAGCATCTGCGACGGCTGTGATACGAAGTTCATGACAAGACCCGAAACAGCGGCATCGCGGCTGGCTGTGTCGAAAGGCATTGACTGGGCATCCCCGATTTCGAACCTGGCGCATGTTTCGTTAATGCGGGCCCTGGTGTGTACAACATATTCGGGCGACCGGTCCATGCCGATGACCGAATCTGGATTCGCGTGCTCGATGATCATCTCCGTGAGCGCGCCCGTTCCACAGCCCACGTCCAACCAGTCGCTATTTTCCGCGACGCCGATCCAGTTCAGAAACTCTCTGGCGACGCG
Organism: Phycisphaerales bacterium UBA5793; assembly: GCA_002418285.1. Lineage (GTDB taxonomy): Bacteria > Planctomycetota > Phycisphaerae > Phycisphaerales > UBA5793 > UBA5793. The sequence goes on along the minus strand of DIDT01000063.1, from coordinate 22,735 downwards.
TCGACTCCAGCGTCCGACATAAGGCTCATAAAGACCCCCCGTCGCCCAGACGTCTTTGCGCCCCAGTTGATCCACGGTCGGCTCCTCATGTGCGTCGCAGCGGCAACGCGTCCCGCGGTCGCAAACAACTCTGCCCAGTGTCATGCCCCCCGGCTCTGACTGCAGGTTGCATCTGCGCGAATTCCATCCGGAACCGCAGCAAACCACTGTTGGCAGACCCGCCGCAAAACACCACGCCGTTCAGAGGATAGACGGTTTCGTATCTCGTCGCCGGTTCCACAGGCGCCATCGTTCGATCGGCATCTGCGCCGCATTCCGAGCAGAGAAGATCTCGCAGTTGAGCAACTCATCACGCCGCTTGACAATGTGGACGAAAGAAACGGAGCCGGTACTTCGACTCAGTCGGCGCCCAACCTGCTGCGCTGGGTCGGTGCGCGGACGATCAAAGCGAACTTCGATCCGCCGCGTGACTATCGCATGCCGTACATGGGGTGAGTGTCCATGAGCAACACGCTGGCGCCAGTGGGCATTGGTAATCGTACCGGTCCCGTTTTCGTCCTCAGGCCCATTGACTTCCTTACGGATAGACCCGGCGTATTCGCGCGCGCCAGGGCAAAAAGGGTCAAGGAAACGTGTGCTCCACAATGTTGGCGACCCTACAGGTCCCTTGTTCGACCGCGCCGAAGAGGACGGTTCGCCCGCTGGCGCCGTGTGGAACGAATCGTGAGATGGTCACCGCGCCTGACCCGTCGACAATGGCGGAGCCCATGATCGTGGGTCGACGGATTGTCATCCCGACTCCCGGGCAACCCGGGATGTTTGTCTTCCCGAACTGGAAGCCATAGACGAAGTACACGCGCTGCCCGGAGGTGGCCCCAACGACGGTGAACTCATTGCGCCGACCCGTTTCGAGATTAACGTCGTGGAAGTAAATGCCGGGCACAAGAGTGACCGCGACCCACTCCACGGCCTGGTCGTGAATCAACTCGTCTTCCTCTTGATTGAAGACGATGTAGAAGGGCTCGGATGGACTTAGCTCAGGGGCGTCACTCCACAGTTGGAGTTGGAGCAAGTAGACGCCAGTCGGGGCACGATCATTGATGACGTAGTTGAGGTGGCGATGGAATTCGCCATTGGAGTTCACCGGCAGGGCGAATCCCTCCACAAAGCCGGAACCTGTCTCGACTTCAAACCCGGAGTAACTGATCGTTAACGTCACGGGCGACATCGTGTCAAAGTTCTGTCCATCCCAGACACGCACGGCATCCAGAACATTGAATCCGATGTTGGTGCCGGGCGTGAATTCTCCGATGTCGGAGTCAAACCCCGGCTCATCCGTGAAGTTCTCAAAGAACTCGCCGAATTCGGATGGAAACGAGCGATGGTCGTGGATTTTCGTGGTCTCATTGATCAGGCCGGTGGTGAGCTGGCCATTGATGTTCTCAAGAAGTATGTCACCTGCATGCTGTCCAAACGCTGTCGAGGCAGCAACAGCCAGTGTGGACGTCAAGGCAGAGAGGTACAGTCGATTGTTCATGTCAGTCTCATTTCTTCCCTCGAGGGGAGTCCTTAAAGGTCGCAGGTCGCCGCGCGGGCTTATCGCGCGACTTCGGGATTGAACTGGTTGCGTTTGTCCGTGTCATAGACGGCGCTGAACGGCAGCGACTCAGCGTGGCCGTCTAGAAACCCGTAGTTGCTCTGCGCGGACCATGTTCCAAGTTCCCCACCGAACGCGTGGAGTTTGAGGTGGCGCGCTGCAAGCACGGGAACCGCGTCGCGGTTGCCAATCCACCAGTTCTCGACATGTGGGTGGTCCGCTCCCGCGAATTCACCCACTTCGGTCATGAGCAGGAAGTGCACGGTTCGAGTCGGAGATGCGATCAGCGTGAATTGGCGCCAGGGCTTGAGCGGCGCCTTGCTCGTCAGGTAGTTGTTGATGCCGTAACTGGTCTTCCGATAGCGGCTGGTCCCCGGAACATGTTGTCCCGATCCGCTCTCTTCGGGTGGCCAGTGCACGCTCCGGTCACCGGGTGAGCGGCGAGCGAGCTTGCTTCCGTAGTATCGTTCAAGCGTGAATATCCACGCCCCGGGGTCCTCATTCTCTCCGCCATGGCCGAGCCCAACATCTACGAGCCAGCCCTTGTTGTCGTCGACGTACATTGTGTGAGCAATTTCCATGGTCCGGATGTTGCCAAGATCGACTCCCCGACGTCCGGCGATCCGGGCTCGGGACAACGCCGGCAGCAACAATCCGACCAGCAGAGCAATGATCGAGATCACAACGAGCAACTCGATCAGTGTGAATGCGCGCTGAGGCATCGCACTCCTCCTCGGGTTTAGCGCAGCCAATGCACAACGGTGCCGTGACGGCTGCTCAAGGAACTTGGTTGTGAATAGGAGCCGCGGAATCAGGAAGGGATCCGCGGCGGAGCCCGAGCCGGAGCGAGGATAGGTCGTTCGCAAAGCGCCAGTCCGGGTGGCCTTGGGAGGTGAAGTGCAATGACATGCGAATCGAAGTGAAGAGCCGACGGTGTCGCGACAACCGCGACACCATGGCCTGTTGCGTGAATCCAGTGGCAGATGGGACAGTCCGGTTCGTCCGGAAGCGGTGTGCTTGCCGGGTGCCTCTGCTGGTGATCGCAAGCAGTGGTCGCCGCATACTCCGCCGAACCCTGGAGTTGGGAGGCTATCGGTTCCGAGGCTTGGTTGCCGGCTGTCGCGCCCTGATGCCGGTGCAAGGCCGGGAGCAATACGGCTGAGAGCACGCTGACGATTGCCAATACGTTCAATAGCGCCGGTCCGCGCCGATGTTGCCACCAGCGAGCACCGATCCCACCGGAGTACGCAACGCGATGAGTCACTTGAACTTCCTTGGGCCCGCGTCTAACCGAAAGACTCCCGGCGGACAATACGGGTGAGTCGCGGCTTGGTTCGATCGCTCAGTCACTTTCGAGTGAAATCCTCACGAACTGTTCTCTGATGTTTGGCCGGATCTCCGCCAGTTGATGGCCACGATTGGTACGTCGGAACCTGTGACAGAACGAGCGCAGGCAATTCCGATCGCGGACAATCGCTTCCACCCGGGCGACGATCTCGCGCCCACCCCTTCGCAACTGCAATCCCCGAGCGTTTCATCCGCCCGTACCTGACGAATGGACCATGTGCTTCAACCGCTGGATGACCCCGGCCGACTCGTGATCGAGTTGCGCTTTGTCCCTGCGCCTGATCTGGATGATGCGGTGCAGAGAGCCTTACTCACGCATGTGGCGACACGATCAGCACCGGGACCCCTCCAAAGCGCAAGGCGTCTCGGGTAGCGGCGGGCAGCACAACCTCGCCGAGCAGGTCGAAGCGGGGGGCTACTTCCGGCATAAAGTGATCAGCTGGGGCAGTGGGCTCACTGTGGAGTTTGTGCAGCTGGAGCGGCGTTCTGCGGCGTGATAATGCTCAAGTGGAAGGCTCGGTCTGGGCCGCCTTCTCCTGCTTGAACTGTGAAGGAGCAGCCCCTTGCTCCTGGAGGCGGCGGAGTTCTTCCTCGCTGCCGCCGAGGCGCTTGTCGTAGGGCTTGAGAGGCGCGTCATCATCAGAGCGGTTCGATGCCGCTTCGACTTCGTCCTCGATGCCCTTGATGCCCTTTTTGAACTGAACGATGCTTTGGCCCAGCGCCTTGCCGACTTCAGGCAGTCGCTTACCGAAGAGCAGCAGGGCAATGAGCCCGATGACGATCCACTCCGAACCGCCGGGCAGTCCGAACAAACCAAGGTTGAGCATGACCTTCCGCCTTTCCTGGCAATCGGTCAGTACTGCGCCGGCCGATGCGAGGGCACCGGTTGCCGCGCAGCTGAAATCCTCAGTGAAGTATACGCAATGAGATTCCGCAATGTGCGTTTCTGTTGATACGGCTGCGTACGGGCCGAGACAGGTAAATGAGGGTTGCATGCGGCTAGGATTCAGCCGGAGGGCGGCGCGGCGTCTCGTCCGCCCGGAAGGAAACCAGCGAAATGATCCCCGACCTGCTTGACAGCCTGCCGTGGAGCGTTCACGGTGCGGTGGCGATATCGCTGATTGCCGGGCTGATTGTGTGGGTCTTTGGTCGGCGGTTATTCCGGCCGATGCTGGTCCTCGCCGCCCTGATCCTTGGTGCTGCAGTGGGTTTCGTGGCCGGCGCAGCGATCCCGCACGAGTGGTCGATCCTCTGGCCGGTGGGCGTTGGAGCGGTCGTGGCGGGTCTGATCGCGATAGTCGCGTATCGGTTCGTGATGGCACTTCTTTTGGCCCTCAGCCTCGGATTGGCCGCGCCGCTCGGCTTCTTCACCTATGCCGAATTGACAGGTATGTATGAAGGACAGCCGGCATCTGCCATCTCCGACGAGGATCTGCTGCTTCCGGAATTGCAGAAGCAGCGAGAGCACCTGGAGCGCATTGATCGCGCGGCAGAGACACTCCTCGAGCGGGCCAAGAACCGCGAGAGCGCCGAAGCGGAAAGCGATGACCAGCAACCAGCGTGGCGGCAGCGGCTCGAAGACACCGTAAACTTCGTGCTCAAGACAGCCGCACAGAACTGGAGCGACGCGCCGGGGAGCCAGAAGGCGATGACCATTCTCTTTGCGGCCTGCGGCGTGGTCGGCGGAATCGTGTTCGGCGTGCTCATGCCGACGCTTTCCGCCTCAATCGTGACATCACTAGCAGGTTCGTTGATTATCCTGACCAGTGGATACTGGCTGGCGACGCGCAGCGGCCTTTCACTGGACTCCATTGCGCCGCAGTCGGCCGCCATGACGCTGGCACTGTGGCTCAGCGTTGCTGTTATCGGGCTATTCATTCAATTGAGCCTCGGCGTCAAGAAGGCCGATAAAGGGTAACCGGTGGACGGGGTTTGCGCCCCGTACTGGATAACCCAAGACCCGAGGCCAGACGCAATGAACTTCCTCATGACGCTTGCGACGGCGCCGGCCGGCTCAACGACCGGTCTGCGCGAATCACTGTCCGAAGTCGGGCTGAACCCATTTCATCTCTTCCTCGACAACATGCACCGGCTCGACATTCTCAGTCGGCCCGATGAACTGCTCGACGTGCTTCAGCAACTGCACATCGTCTGGGCGGGTATCTTTGTCACGGTTGGCCTGCTGAGTGTGATCAACGGCTACCGCTGGCACAAGTGGATCGTCATCACCGTCGCATTTCTGACCGGCATGGGGCTGGGCTTCGTGCTGAGTAAATCGATGGAATCAAATCTGATCGTTGCAGCTTGCGTCGGGGTGCTCACGGCCGTCGTGGCCTGGCCACTCATGAAGTTTGCCATCGCCGCGTGCGGCGGTCTCGCGGGTGCGTTCGTCGGGGCGAACATCTGGTCGGTGTCGAACATGCCGCCGGACACCTACTACGCCGGTGCGCTCATCGGGCTGGTGACGTTTGGCTTGCTGTCGTTCATTCTCTATCGCGTCGTCATCGTCGCCATGACGTGCGTGGCCGGGGCGGTGGTGCTCGTGATGGGCGTTGTGACATTGCTCATGCAGGTGGAGGCCTGGCAGCCCGCGTTGCGTCAGGACTTCAGCGGCAACCCGGTCATTCTGCCGCTCATCGTGCTCGTCACGGCTGTCATCGGATTCGTCATGCAGCAGGATGCGTTCATGCGAAAGCCGAGCGCCGAGGGACAGAAGCACGGCAAGCCTGCGGTCGCATAGAACTCACACGGAACTAGCCGATGCGCTCGGGCTTGGGCTCGCGCTCCATCAAGCGAGCGATGGCCTGCCGTGGCGCGAGGCCTTCAAAGAGCACGGCATGCACCGCAGCCGTGATCGGCATCTCGATTCGCTGCGCCCTAGCCAGCGCCATGACGGATCTGGTCGTCGCCACGCCTTCGACGACAGACTGCGTTGAATGAAGGTATTCGTCAAGGGTGCGGCCCCGCCCAAGCGCTTCGCCGCAGGAACGGTTGCGCCCGACGGGACTGAAGCAGGTGGTGGCGAGATCGCCGACCCCGGCAATGCCGAAAAACGTCTCAGCTGAAGCACCCATGGCGACACCGAGGCGTGTGATCTCGGCCAGGCCGCGCGAGAGTAGAGCCGACTTCGCGTTGTAGCCGAGTTCGAGGCCGTCGACGATACCTGCGGCGATGGCGATGACGTTCTTGGTCGCGCCGGCGAGTTCGACGCCGAGCAGATCGGTCAGCGTGTAGATCCGCATCCACGGTGCGGTGAACAGGGTCTGCACGAGCACGGCAAAGTCCTGCGACTCGGAGGCTGCGACCATGGTGGCCGGCAGGTGGTGCGTCAGTTCCTCGGCGATCGTCGGGCCGCACAGCGCGGCGTAGGCGTGCTCAGATGCATTGCCGACCACGTCGGCGATGACCTCCGTCGGCCGAAGCAACGTGTTGTTTTCGACGCCCTTGGAGGCGCTGACGATGCCGACGCCGGAGGGAATGTGCGATGCAACGCGCTCGAACACCGGACGAATGAATTGCGTGGGGACAGCGCAGACGATCAGTTCGGCGCCGGACAGCGCCTCTCTCTCATCCGATGTGATGTTGATCGACTCTGGAATGCGAATGCCGGGCAGGTGGCGCTGCGACATGCGGTCACGCTGGAGGGCCGCGACGTGTTCGGCGCTGCGACCCCAGATGGTGACCGGCACGCCCCCCGTTTCGAGGACGAGCGCGAGGACGATGCCCATCTGGCCATCGCCAACGATCGTGGCGTTTCGGCAGGGCGGGTTTGGCGGCATGAGGATGGTCCGTTGTGGGGTCCGGGGCTGGAATTCGGCACTTTCAGAGGCATTCTACCGGTGCGCCCGGCCCTCGGGAGCGATCTGTTGAGCCCATCCGCACGCCGGATGGGGCGAATCCCTCAGGCGGGCTGCGAAAGGCGCCGGTCCGGATTCGGAACAATGGGTAAGAGAACCGCCCGGTCCCGCTCAGGGGCCGCATGAATGTGGAGAGTCCCATGAGACGCAATGAATACATCGCCCAACCCACGGCCGCCGCGATCGACACGGCCATGGCCCGCGCCCTTTCGTTTGAATCCGAACACACCAATGAATCCACTGTCCCGAACTCGGCGACGAGCAAGGTGTCGAACCTCCTCGGAGAGAGTGGCTCGTTTGAGCGGGGGTTTGTTCAGACGGCGGCGATCATCGTCGCCGGTCTGCTGATCGGGCGAATCCTCACGCCCAATACGGCGATCCTGGGTGCGATCGTGCCGCTTTCACTCCTGGCGTCGTTCGTGACGCACAAGGTGGTGCGGGGCATCCAGCCGACTCGGCATTGGCTGGCCACGAAGCCTCGGCAGATCGCCCTGGGTTTGGCATGCAGTCCCGCTCTGACCTGGCTTTCAAGCGGATCATTCAATCGCAGTGAGCGGGCGACCGTCTGGACGGCGTGGTCCGCCGCGGCAATTGGAGTGCTCGCGCTGATGGCTGCCTGAGTCAATTTTGCTGCAAGTCAGCGGAATTGACGCATTGAGTAGACCCAGCGGCCATAGTCGAGAGTGGCCCGCCGCCGTTCTTTTTTCGATAGGGGAAACGTGCCAAATGCCGTGGAACGCCGCCATTGCCAGTAGCGGTTGCGTTTGTTCATTGCGCCGAGCATCGCCAGGCGAGCCAGGGAGAGCAGGCCGCCGAGCAGGTTGAAAGTGCTTCGAATCATGAGAAGTTGTTTTTGGCGCCTCTGGGCTTGGCGGTTGTTTGCCAAACGCTCAATGGTAGGAGGGCGGACGACGAACGAGCAGCGGTCATATCGTCTGGCATGTCCCTGCTCTCTTTGCCGCTTCTCGACCGAGCTCCCTTTGCCGCCCGGTTTGAGCACGTCCTGACGCACACAGACATCTCGACTCTGCAGATCAACATCGGCCGACTGTGCAATATCGCCTGCAACCATTGCCACATCGAATCTTCACCGGCGAGGAACGGCCCGCAGGACAACATGGATGAACCGACCGCCCGGCGGGTCGTGGAGTGGGCGCTCAGGCACGACATGATCCGCACTATCGATTTCACGGGCGGCTCGCCGGAGATGAACCCGAATTACCGCTGGATGGTCGAAGCTTTTGCTGCCGCAGGTCGGCACGTGATGACGCGATGCAACCCCACCCTCATCGGGCATACCCGGCGAGGCGGTGCCGAGGAGTATTCCTGGGTTCCATCGTTCTACGCGCGCCACACACTCGAAGTCATCGCGTCGATGCCCTGCTATCTTGAGGAAAACGTCGATCACCAGCGGGGACACGGGGCGTACAACGCATCAATCAAAGGGCTGCTCGCGCTCAATGCATGCGGCTATGGACGCAAGCCAGAGTTGCGATTGAACCTCGTCTACAACCCCATTGGGCCAAGCCTGCCGCCTGCGCAGGACCCGCTCGAGGCGGAGTACAAGCGTGAACTCAAGCGGCGTTTTGGCATCGAGTTCAACCAACTGTGGACCATCACCAACATGCCAATCAGTCGCTGGCGGCATGAACTGGAGCGTGAGGGACGGTTGGAAGCGTACATGGAGCAGCTCATTGATGCCTTCAATGCCGCAACACTCGAGGGGTTGATGTGCCGCCATCAGATCAATGTCGGGCCCGACGGTCGTGTTTACGATTGCGACTTCAATCTCGCGCTGAATCTGCGATCGCCGGGACTGGAGCGCGCCTATCTCTGGGATACCAGTCTGGGCGATTGGCTCGGGCGATCAATCGGCACCGCCGACCACTGCTACGGGTGCACAGCTGGAGCCGGGTCGAGTTGTGGCGGGGCGCTGGTCTGATTCCGCCGGGCCGGAATTCACTTCCCAATTGGGATTGTCAGAATCTGAACCAAACGCTAACCTGAGTGGCCCAACTCGTGCTGGGTGGGCCGGGGGTCCTCGGCGTGGATGGACGAAACGACCACTAGCAATCGGACAGGATCACTGCCGGCATGCTGACCGCGATCGGCCCGAGCGATGCGACTCCTCTGCTGACTTTGGCGCAGGGCGAGATTGGTGCGCTCGTCGGTCTGGCGATGATGGTGATCGGCGGACTGGGTTTGTTCCTGCTCGGGATGAAATACCTCTCCGATGGGATGCAGGCCATTGCAGGCAACAGCCTGCGCAAGATGATTAGCGCCGTGACGGACAACCGATTCCTCGCGGTCGGCACCGGCACAGCCGTAACCTGCTTCCTCCAATCCAGTTCGATCACGACGGTTCTGGTCGTGGGCTTCGTGAACAGCGGTCTCATGCTGCTTCACCAGGCGATCGGCGTGATCATGGGCGCCAACATTGGTACGACGATCACCGGTTGGATCCTGGTGCTCAAAATCGGCAAGTACGGCCTGCCGATGCTCGGGGCGGCAGCACTGACGTTTCTCTTCACCAAGCGCGAGCGCGTGCGTTATGCGGCCATGGCGATCATGGGCCTGGGCATGGTCTTCTTTGGCCTGGAGCTCATGAAGGATGGCTTCAAACCCATTCGCGAGATTCCGGCTTTCGTCGATGCGTTTGCGTGGTTTGCGGCCGACTCATATTTCGGGGTGCTCAAGTGCGCAGCCGTCGGGTGCCTGCTGACGCTGATCGTTCAGTCCTCGTCGGCCACTCTGGCGATCACGATCAGTCTGGCGTCCACCGGTGTCATTCCATTCCAGACCGCGGCCGCACTCGTACTGGGTGAGAACATCGGTACAACCATCACGGCGGTGCTCGCTTCGCTCGGCGCGACCACGAACGCAAAACGGGCGGCGTACGCGCATGTGCTGTTCAACGTGATCGGCGTAGCGTGGATCACTACGGTCTTTGCCCTGTACATCAAGGGTGTGGATCGATTCGTGGCCATGGACGTCGGGTATCACCCGCTGGGTCTGACGCTGGCGGACGTCAAGGACGAAGCCGAATTTGCCCAGGTCCTGACGCTGGCGATCGCCACGACACACTCGGGGTTCAATATTCTCAACACCCTGCTCTTTCTGCCATTCGTCCGGGTCTTTGCCCGGTTCCTTGAATGGGCTGTGCCCGGCAAGGCAACCAAAGAGACTGCCCATCTCTCCTCCTTTGACGTGCGCATGCTCGAAACCCCGTTGATCGCCATAGAGCAGTCGCAGGCAGAGATTCTGAAGATGGCAGCCGGCACGATGAAGATGATGACGTGGGCGGCACGCATCATTTTCACGGATGAAAAAGACGAGCGGCGAATCGAAAAACTGTTCCACCGCGAGGAAGTGCTCGACATCATGGAGCATGAAGTCGTCAACTTCCTCTCGGATCTGCTCTCCGGGAGCGTTCCGCACAGTGTGATTGAGGAGAGCCGTCGACAGTTGCGAGTGGCTGACGAGTTGGAGTCCATCAGCGATACCATCGCGGTGATTGTCAAAGCCGAACTCAAGATTCGCAACGCCGGTTTCGAGTTGAGTGATACGCAGCGCAAGGATCTCGAGAGCCTGCACATGCTCGTGTCCGACTACCTGCAGCTCGTGATCGACGCCTTCGAAAACAACCGGACCGACGTGATCAGCCGGGCCCACTCGGCGGGTGCAGCGGTCACCAAGCGTGTCAAGGATCTCCGTGGGATCCACCTGACGAGTCTCTCGGCGACTCGAATCGAGCCGATTGTGAGCACGTCCTACCTGACGATGCTGCTCAATTATCGCCGCCTCAAGGACCATTGCCTCAACATCGCCGAGGCGGTGGTGGGCGACAAATGATCGGCGCCGGCCAGGCGGCCAACATGCATTCCTCACCGGGCACTAACCGGATCATTGCGCATTCTCCCTAGAGTTGGATACGAAAAACCAAGGGAGAACATCATGTCCAAGGGGCATATTCTGGTTGTGGACGATGAGGAGGACCTCCTCGAACTGGTCGCCTACAACCTGCGTCGCGAAGGCTACGAAGTGGACTGCGTGACGACGGGCGAAACGGCGCTGCGGGCGGCCCGATCCAAGCGCGTCGATCTCATCATTCTCGATCTCATGCTTCCCGGTGCCGACGGGCTCGAGGTTTGTCGGGCCCTTCGGAGCGACCCACAAACGCGCGATATCTCGATCGTGATGCTCACCGCCAAAGGCGACGAGGCGGATGTCGTCGCGGGCATCGAACTGGGCGCCGATGACTATATTACCAAGCCGTTCAGCCCGCGGGTTCTGCTGGCGCGGATTCGCGCCGTGCTTCGGCGCCGGTCCCAGTCGGCCCCGCTCGATGACAGCGCGCTCATCCGCATCCACGAACTCGAAATCGATCCCCTCCGCCACGAGGTCAAGATCGAGAATGAAAGGCTGGATCTGACGATCACGGAATTCCGAGTCCTTTCGTGGCTGGCGCGTCATCCGGGTCGGGTTTTCACGCGGCAGCAGATCATCGATGCCGTGCGCGGCGATGACTATCCGGTCACGGAGCGATCGGTGGATGTCCAGATCGTGGCGCTGCGTCGCAAACTAGATCAGTGCGGGGACTACATTGAGACCATTCGCGGGGTAGGCTATCGCTTCAAGGAGTGAGGTCGTGCCCCACCTTCTGGGACTGATTGGAACAAGCAGGAATCCGCTGCAGTGGCTGCGGCTGGACGTGGCCGTGGATGGCCAGGCCGAGCCGTGGTTCGCGGTGTCCATTGTCCTTGGAGTGCTGCTGTTCGTTTTGATCGGAATGATGATCGCTCGCATTCGACGCGAGCGACTCGAACTCGAACGACTGCGCTGGGGAGCCGAACGCTTTGCCAGGGGCAAACTGGATCGGCGAATCAGCATGATGGGCTCGGACAACGTTGCGCGGGTGGCGGAAGCGATGAATCACATGGCCTCCCAACTCGACGAGCGGTTTCAGGCGGTTGTTCGTCAGCGAAACGAACTCGAGGCGGTTCTTTCCAGCATGGTTGAAGGCGTCGTCGCCGTCGACACCGAAGAGCGGGTCATGACGATGAACCGGGCCGCTTCGCGCTTGCTGAACATCGATCCAGCCGCTTCGATCGGTCAGAGCATCCAGGCGATGGTGCGAAGTTCGGCTCTGCACCGACTGGTGACGGAGGCGATCAAGGCCGCCGCGCCCGTCGAAGGCGAAGTCGTCGTGCGCCTCATCGATCCGAACGGTGAACCACGCGAGGTCGAGCGGATTCTGCTCGTCACCGGGACCGTCCTGCATGGGGCGGCGGAGGGGCGCATCGGTGCGCTGCTCGTGCTCAACGACGTGACCCAGTTGCGCCGCCTCGAAATGGTTCGTCGAGATTTTGTGGCCAATGTTTCACACGAGATGCGCACACCGATCACAGCGGTGAAGGGGGCCGTGGAGACGCTTCTGGATAAGTCCGAGCACGATGCGGATGACGTTCAGCGGATGCTGGAGATCATTCGTCGCCACGCGGATCGGATGTTCGCCATTCTCGAAGACCTGCTGACGCTGGCGAAACTCGATCAGCAGGAGGGCCGCACCACACTCGAGCTTGAGCCCGGGTCCGTCGCCTCACTCATCGGCAGCGCCGTCGAGGCCTGCCAAATGTTTGCCGACTCGCGCAAGACCAGGATTCGCACCGAGTGCAAGGCGGATCTTCGCGTCGACATGAATCGCCAGTTGCTGGAGCAGGCGCTCGTCAATCTGATCGAGAACGCCGTCAAGTACAGCCCGGCGGGCAGCGATGTGCATGTGCTGGGCGCACTCGTGGATGGCGAGGTGACTATCTCGGTTGTGGACCGGGGTGAAGGCATCGAGCCACAGCACCTCTCGCGCATCTTCGAGCGGTTCTACCGGGTGGACAAGGGCCGCAGCCGCCAAGTCGGAAGCACCGGACTGGGACTGTCGATTGTCAGACACATCTGCCAGGCCCACGGCGGGCGAGTCGAGGTCGAGAGTCAGCCTGGCAAGGGAAGCACCTTCCAGATGGTCCTTCCTGCCCTGCAGGATGCGCCGCAAGCCCAGTCGAATCAGGATGTTGCGCAATCATAACGACTGGGTCGTTGCCCCTGCCATCGCTTATGCGAAACTATCGACGCGCTCATCGGACGCTAACACTTCGGATTTATGCTTTGGCTGACTCATCGGATGCTCAACGAGCGTCGGATCTGAGGCGATTTCCGAGACCTTTCTGGCGTGCTGGGCCGAAGCGGGCCCTGAAAAACAAACGACTCAACAGGAGAGTTCAGATGAATGCGATTCGACTTGGCACCGGGGCTCTGGCGTGTTTCGCCGGTCTGGTCATGGTAGCTGCGGTAACGCCGTTTGCGGGTAGCGGAACGGCCGCCGTCTCACACAAGACGGAGATCCGTCTTTCCGGAGCCGGCGCTTCGTTCCCCGCGCCGTTCTACAAGCGTCTCGTCGCTGAGTACCAGGTTCTGCACCCCGACATCCTGATCGACTACGCGTCTATCGGTTCGGGCGGCGGGATCAAGAACATCACGGAAAAGACGGTGCACTTCGCCGGAAGTGACGCCCCCATGGGCAAGAAGGAAATGGATGCCGCGGGTGGCGCGGACGGCCTCATCGAGATTCCCTCCTGTGCCGGCGGTGTGGTGCCGACGTACAACCTGCCCGGCCTCAAGGACGATCTCAAGTTCACCGGTGAGCTGATTGCCGACATCTACATGGGCCATGTCACCCGCTGGAACGACAAGGCCATTGCGACTCTCAACCATGGCGTGAAGCTGCCTGACATGCCCATCACTCCCGTATGGCGGACCGATGGATCTGGCACGACGTTCATCTTCACCAACTACCTCGCCACCCAGAGTCCTGAGTTCATCTCCACCGTCGGCATGGGCAAGCAGGTCAAGTGGCCTCTGGGCCAGGGTGGCAAGGGCAACGAGGGTGTCACCGCCGTCGTTCAGAAAACGCCGGGTGGAATCGGCTACGTCGAGCAGGGGTACGCCGACAACAATGATCTTCCCTACGGCTACGTGCAGAACAAGGATGGAAACATGGTCAAGGCTTCGCCCGATTCAGTTTCCGCTGCCGGTGCGGGAGCTGTCTCGGAAATGAACGGCGCGATCCTCGCAGCCAACATCTGGAACCAGCCGGGCACCGATGCATACCCCATCGCCTCGTTCACCTACCTCATTGTCTACCGCGATTTGAACAACCTTCCCAACAAGGCGGATGCGCAGGCTTTGGTTGACTTCCTGTGGTGGGCCACCCACGACGGGCAGAAGTTCGCCAAGGAACTCGACTATGCACCCCTGGCTGGCCCCGTGCAGAAGAAAGTCGAGCAAGCGCTGAAGATGATCACCTACAAGGGCGAGCGACTTCGAATTGGAGCGTGAGGATCTTGAACCATGCCGTTGGGTTGACTCGCTGGTTGGAGGCCCGTCAACGGCGCGAGTATGGTGCGAATTGCAGGATGGATGTAGTGGAGATTGCACACACCGATGCGACTCCACTGCCTCCATCCTGCATCGTCATTCTCTGGCTGATTCGGATCCGAGCCCAACAGGTGCCGGCTGACGGTGGTGTGCAGTAGATCGCAATCATGTCACAGACTTCCAGTGCTTCCGAACTCTCAGCCTTTCGGACCGGATCATCGGGGCCGCGCCCTCAGCGTTCGCTGAAGATGCGCCGTCATGCGGTGAATTCGGATTCGATCATGGCCGGTTTGGCGCGGATCGGCGCCATCAGTGTCATCCTGATGCTGGTCGCACTCCTCGCCGTGTTGACCACAGCGGCTTGGCCCAGCATACAGGCATACGGCACGAGTTTCCTCTTCAGCAGCGACTGGCGACCGAACGAACTGAACGTTCCGATGAAGGACGGCGACGGCCACGTCATCATTGAAGATGGTGAGGTGGTGATGGAGACGATCCCGCCGAGCTTCGGGGCACTTCCCGTCATCTACGGCACGGCGGTCAGCTCGGTGTTGGCGTTGGTTTTCGCGGTGCCGCTGAGTTTCGGCACCGCGCTGTTTCTTGTCAGGTTGTGTCCGAAGAAGCTCATCGGATCCGTCTCGTTTCTCATCGAGTTCCTCGCTGCAATTCCATCGATCGCGTTTGGCATGTGGGGGCTGTTTGTCCTCAGCCCGCTCTTGCAGAACTACATCGAGCCGGGGCTGCGCAGCGCCTTGTCGTGGATTCCCGGCGTCAACGGCTGGCTCTTCGAAGAAACGGTGAAGCGCGGCTCAAAAGTGGTCACGAGTGAAGTCCCGCTGACGGGAAGTGATTTGTTCACGGGCGGGCTCGTGCTCGCGATCATGATTCTTCCGATCATTACGGCCATCAGCCGCGACGTGCTCAGGAACGTTCCGCGGGCGCAGATCGAGGGGACGCTGGCGCTGGGGGCGACGTGGTGGCAGAGTTCATGGGAAATGCTCCGCTACAGCCGCTCGGCGCTCTTCGGGGCCGTCATGCTCGGGTTGGCCCGTGCATCAGGCGAGACGATGGCCATCACTATGGTGATCGGCAACAACAACCAGATCAAACCGTCGCTCTTTGCGCCGGCCCAAACCATGAGCAGTCTGCTCGCCAACGAGTTCGCGGAGGCCAGTACTGAGATTCATCGTTCGTCACTGTGTGAAGTGGCGTTGATCCTGCTTCTGATGTCTTTGATCTTCAACGTGGTGGCTCGCTGGCTCGTGGTGGGCAAAGGAGCGCGAACCTCGGCCGCAGCGTAGCGAACCGGATTCGATAGACGGCTGACTCCCGCACAAACATGGCATCATCCACCTTACGCAATCCTCGACGAAGCTCTCGACCGCTGTACCAGAAGTACCTGCGCTTCAGCAACGGCCTGTTCATGGGTCTGTGCGTTGCATCCACATTGCTGATTCTGGCCATTCTGGCAATGGTCATGCTTTACCTGCTCTCCAGGGGCTTCACGCACATCAGCCTGGATTTCTTTACCAAGGTCGAGATTGCGGAAGGCATGGCGGGCTCGCCGGGCGGCATGTCTCATGCGCTCGTGGGAACGGGGATTCTCATCGGGCTAGCGAGCGTCGTCGGCATCCCGCTTGGAATGCTCGCGGGGATTTACCTCTCCGAGTACAGCAGCAATTCATGGCTGGGCGCGCCGACGCGGTTCATCGCCGATGTACTCTCCGGTGTCCCCAGCATCGTTGTGGGTATCCTCGGCTACGAACTGATAGTCGTGCCGGTCGGGAACGCGAATGGCTATGCCGGCGCCCTGGCGCTGGCGTTTATCATGATACCGATCGTCGCCCGCACCACGGAAGAGATGGTGCGATTGGTGCCCAACAGTTATCGCGAAGCATCGATTGCGCTGGGGGCAACCAAGGCTCGCACCATTCTCCGCGTGGTGTTGCCGACAGCCTCGGGGAGCATCATTACCGGCATCATGCTTGCCGTGGCGCGTGTCGCCGGCGAGACGGCGCCGCTGCTGTTCACGGCCGGCGCCAGCCGCTTCATGACATTCGATCCACAGCAGCCGTTCCCTTCGCTCACGGTTGCGATCTTCCTGTTTTCCACCGGCCCGTTCAAGGATCAGCAGCAACTGGCCTGGGCCGGCATACTGATCTTGATCGGCCTGATCTTCCTTCTCAATCTTGTTGTACGACTCACAGTTCATCGCGTCCAGTCCAGGCGGTTTGCGGGTGCGTAGGGTGCGGAGCGCCGTATCATGAAGCAATCGGTGATGAGTGCGGATGGCCCCCCTCAACGGGCGATAGATATGAGTGGACAAGCAATGCCAAATCGCTCGCCGCGCGTTCAACAATCGATCCATGGAGCCGGCGAGAAGCGCAGAGCGCCTTCGCTGGGTCACCTCGAAGCCGTTGCCGAGGACGAATCGACGACGGTCACCCACGAAGCGCTCGAGACCGAATCGCCAGTCGTCGAGATCGACAACTTCTCGCTGTACTATGGAGCCAAACAGGCGCTGTTCAATGTTTCGATGAACGTGCCGCACGGAAAAGTCACATCGATGGTCGGTCCGTCCGGATGTGGCAAGAGTACTCTGCTCCGATCGGTCAATCGCCTGAACGACCTGATCGATCACGTGCGAACCGAGGGTTCGATGCGGTACGGGGGCATGGACATCTACAGCCGCAACATTAACGTCATCGAACTTCGCAAATCGCTGGGAATGGTCTTCCAAAAGCCTAATCCCTTCCCGATGTCGATCTTCGAGAACGTGGTCTATCCCTTGCGAATCGATGGCGAGAAGCGCAAGAATGTGCTCATGGAGGTCTGCGAAAGATCGCTTCGTGGCGCCGCTTTGTGGGATGAGGTGAAGGACCGCCTGCACGAAAGCGCGCTGGGTATGTCCGGCGGACAGCAGCAGCGGCTCTGCATAGCGCGCGCCGTGGCCGCCAGCCCGGATGTCTTGCTGATGGATGAGCCCTGCTCAGCCCTTGATCCGATTGCGACCGCCAAGATTGAAGATCTCATCCAGGAACTGAAGGGCGAGTACACGATTCTCATCGTCACACACAACATGCAGCAGGCCGCACGGACAACTGACTACACGGCGTTTATGTACTTGGGGAGACTTATCGAGTATGGGCCCACTTTGGATATGTTCACCAAACCTCGTTGCAGACAGACCGAAGACTACATGACAGGTCGCTTTGGTTGAGCTCGCACAGGCTGAGGCAATGCGGAAAGGTCACGGATCATGTCGCAACACTTTGTTCATGAAATCGAGCGCCTCAAGAAGCGACTGCTGTCGCTCGGCGCTCTCGTTGAGGAAAGCGTGCACCGCGCGGTTCTTTCAGTGCAGGAGCGCGACGCGCGGCTGGCCACGCAGATTATCAAGTCGGACGCCGAAATCGATCGGGCCGAAGTCGAACTTGAGGAAGAATGCCTCAAGGTGCTTGCGCTGCACCAGCCGGTTGCATCTGATCTGCGCTTCGTCGTGGCGGTGCTCAAGATCAACAACGATCTCGAGCGAATCGGTGACTTGGCGACGAACATCGCGAGTCGAGCTTTCTACCTCTCGAGCCAGGCGCCAACGAAAATTCCATTCGATTTCTTCGCCATGTCCGAAAAGGTCGAGTTGATGCTCAAAACGGCGCTCGACTCGTTGGTCAAGGGCGATCGAGCGCTGGCCTACCAGGTGCTCGCGGCTGACGACGAAGTGGACGCCATCAATCGCGAGATGTACACACGCGTGGAGCGGGGCATTCGGCAGTCCCCCGATGAACTCGAGCGATTGATCCACATGCTCGGCGTATCGCGAGCTCTCGAACGCATTGCCGATCACACCACAAACGTGGCCGAGGACATCATCTACATGCAGGAGGGGCAGATCGTGCGGCACCAGACCGTGCAGCCCGGCATGCAGACGCCGCGTGCCCAGAGCGGAAACAAGGCGGGGTAGAATCGTCCGTCTTCAGTGTCCTGTTTGGAGTTAGCGAGCCACGCGCGAAGTGACCATCAGTTCGACCGTGCGGTCATACAGCATCTTGCCCGGGAAAGTCCACGTGACGACGTTGTTCACTTTGGTGTCGCCGTTGTATGACACGATGGTGCCAGGCATCAGCACGGAGACCTCGAAGCGATCGTCGCCGAGGTCCTGAGTGATCTCGTAGGCTTTCTTGTGAAATGAGAATCGGTTGCGAAACGCGCCCGTGTCTCGCACATACGGGCTCGTTTGCAGTGTGGAGATGATCGTGTCCATCGTGACCTTGTCGAACTCGTCGGCCAGTGCCTCCATCAGTTGCGAGTTGTCCTGCTGGTCAGCGTTCTTGATGAGTACGGCCAACCGGTCATAGTCGGCGCTCTTGCGCAACTCCTCGAGTGCATCGTGGACCGCGAGCCAGGCGTCCTGTGGCGTGTTGGGGCACGTTTCGAGAAACGCTTTGCGGGCGAAAATCTCGATTTTGCCGATCGCGACCTTCACGAGCAGTTCGGAGATGCCCTTGAACTCCACGAGCCCAATCTCCTGTCCCGAATCCTGCTTGGCGGCGAAAGCGCTCGCCTGCTCGCTGACGGCATCTTCGAGAAACCCGACCTGCGCATACGCGCGGGGTTCGTAGGTGCGGTGAAAGTGGTAATACCAACCGTCGACGCGCTCTTCCATCGTGATTTCGCTGGGAAACTGAAGGTACGCCTTCTCCATTGGCTCGCTGCGCTCGGCATATGACGATGGAAGATCGACTCCGGCGGGGATCTGGCGAATCGCTGCGAGGCGGTGAATCTGCTTGCCTTCCGGCGTTTCCCGGGTGGACTTCTCCACGAGCCAATAGCCTCCCGCCTGCGGCATCCGGTCGCCCTGCGTGATGTCATTTTCGTCTTCGCCTTCGACGATCAACCGGATCTCGGCCGAGCCGTCGGCGTTGACGATGATGCGTTCCTTGCGTTCAAGGCAACCACACAGCATGGCAACCATTAACATGGTGAGCGGCAGTGCCGCCAGGTTCCAGGAGTTCTTCATGGAGTCGCTCCGTGACTGGAAGTCACTCGGTGGTGCACAATCGATCTGAGAGATGATACGGGCCCATCGTCGGTCAGGTTTCGCTGGGGCAGGGTCATGTGCTCGATCAAGGTACCTAGAATCGCCGCGACATGACTGATGCTTCACATACCGAGTTGCAACCGTTCCTTGTTCAGCGCCTCGGCGGTGCGCCACTGACTGAGCAGCAATCGTACCACGCGTTTTCCATCATCATGTCAGGACGCGCCGATTCAGCTCAGATCGCATCGCTCCTTACGATGCTCGCTTCGCGGGGCCCCTCAGTCGAAGAACTGGTGGGAGCGGCTCGGGTCATGCGCGAGCACGTCACGCTCGTGCCGGTCGCCGCAGAGTTGCGGAGCCGCCTGATCGACACCTGCGGCACCGGCGGCGCGCGAAAGACATTCAACGTCTCCACCGCCGCAGCGCTCGTGGCCGCCGGAGCTGGGGCAATCGTGGCCAAGCATGGCAACCGTTCGCGCACCGGTCGTGGGTCGGCGGAGGTGCTCGAGCGGCTTGGCGTCAACGTCGCAGCGTCACCGCAGGTGCAGGCCCGGTGTCTTGAAGAAGCGGGGGTGTGCTTCAGTTTCGCAGTGCACCATCATCCGGCGATCAAGCATGCCATGCCCGCGCGGCGGGCGCTGGGCTTCCCGACGATCTTCAATCTGCTCGGTCCGCTCACCAATCCTGCAGGGGCCAGACGCCAGCTCATCGGGGTCTATGCCTCGCCGCTCGCGGACTTGCTCGCCCACGCGCTGGGCAGGCTCGGCTCGGACCGCGCGATGGTGGTCCATGGCCACGGCGGGCTGGATGAACTGTCAATCGCGGGAGCAAATGAAATTGTCGATTGCCGAGACGGTCTCGTACGAAGCAAACGGAGCGAGCCGGAGAAGATCGGCATAGCAACCGGACCGGATGCCAACCTTGCCGCGCTTGATCTTGACGATTCCGCTCGGATCATCACCCGCGTGCTGAACGGCGAGGCCGGTCCCTGCTTGGAGATGGTGGTGCTCAACGCAGCGGCCGCGCTGGTAGTCGCGGCGCTGGCGGACGATTTGACGCAGGGCGTCGAAAGAGCACGCGAGGCGATCGCCAGCGGACGGGCGCGCGATGCGCTCACGTCGCTCATCAACTCATCCAATAGGCACTGAGTGACTCATGGCTGCGTCTCTTGCCGGCGAGTGGCAGTGAAGCGAATCACGATGGGAAGAATCCCAATCCAATCCGGATGGTGATCGAATAGCGAATTGTTCAGGATGTTGAAGTCGGCGCGATGCCCCGGAGCGATGCGGCCAGGTTCGTGATCCCCGCCAGTCACGGGATCGCCGAGCTTGCAAGCTCTGAGTTTCCATTCATTCGATTGAGAAGGAGCTGATGAGCGCGTGTCAGGTTCTCGACCCACAGCTTGGTCCGCAGGTGGGGAATTTGGCAGAACAACGCGCCGGTGGCAATGGGAGTCGTAATCACGCCGACACCATTGCCGCAGGAGCGGTCAGCCCACTCCGCCGGCGGCGGGGTCAAGGGGTGCATTGCCGTAGACTACAAGACCGGTTCGACGCCCGTAATCATCGGCAGACGCTGCTTGAGGTTGCGTTCGATGCCGGATTGAAGCGTGAGCGTGCTGGACGGGCAGCCATAGCAGGCCCCGTGGAAGCGGATGCGCACGACTCCGTTCTCGGTGACTTCGACGAGCTCGACATCGCCGCCATCAGCCTGCATGGCCGGACGGATGAGGTTGATCACACGTTCAACCTGTTCAAAAAGACTTGGTTCCGCGGTCGGGGCCATGGTGTATCCGTCGGTGGATTGAGACTCGGACGGCCCGCGCCGACCGCACCCAATGGTAATCGAGCGACGGCACGCATTCCAGAGACCTTCGCTCGGGGCCGCTTCCTACAATTCCCGATGATCCATCGAGCAGCGTTCCTGTGGAGCCGTTCACAACACAGAAGTTTTTTGTTGAAGCATTCGATGCTCCGACGCATCGGCGCGCGGCTGGCGCCGCTTGGGCTGGTCGTGCTATGCCTCTGCACGACCGCGTGCAGCGGACCTCGCAAATTCGATGATCCCATCGCCGCAATGACCGATCCACGGTTCACGACAAACGAGAATCTCGCGGCGATGGAACAGGCGCGTGTGAAGTACCCTGATGATCCAAACCGCATTGAGCAACTGAAGGAAATCGTCAGTGGGCCGTCCTACGCCATCGAGTTCCGCGCTACCGCCTGGCGCCAGTTGGAGGAGCACAATCCGCAGGAAGCCAAGGCCGTCATCGAATACCGAATGCCGACGCATCCATCGTGGGGATTCGTCGAGTGGGCCAGCCAGTTGATCACCGATCGAGGATGGGTCGACCTGACGCCCTCGCTCGTGCGATCGCTCTATCGACCATCACCGGTCTTCGACGACGAAACGCGGCCCGAACGGCTGGCGTTGCAGAACCTCCATCCCGGGCAGGACATCCGTGAGATCGTCTTCGACGCTGTCGTGACGCCACCGGACAACGCCGTCCATGCGCAGTGGAGATTGGCCGCCTGGGAACTGCTCAATCGGCTCGGCGAGCCGGATCTTTGGCAGGATCGCCTCGCGTCCCTCAAGACTGACGACCCATTCCTGACCGACTTGCGCCGCGGGTACGTCGAGCTCGGCGTGATTGCCCGCACTCGCGAGGAAGTGCTCTGGCTGCAAGACCTGCGCGACCCCGAACATGAGCAGTGGTGGAATCGCTGCCGAGACATCGTGGCTTCCCTGCCGGCGGACAATCGGCAGGATCTCCGCTTGCGTCACCTCGCCGTGTTGTTGCGTGTGGCCGAGTACCACCCCGAATGGCTCTCGCTTTCAACGGAGTCACTGCTTGGGGATCTTCAGGCTCGATGGGTCGGGCGATCGCACTTTCACCCGGATGCCATCATGTCAGCCCGCACCATGAACACTGGACCGCAAAGTCTGCGCGAGTGGGGGCCCCGATTGTCATGGGCGGACCTCTTGTGTGTTCGCCTTGCCGATGCGATGGTCTTTGACCCCGTTATGGTGTCAGAGCTGTTTCCGCAGGCACAGCGGGATCGCGAAGACACAAGCACCGAGTACGGTGGACTGGTTGATTATGTCGACAGCCAGCCGCACCCGATTCTCTACCCGCCCCTTCAGCGCTCGCATGACAAGAAGTTTTACGCACCGGGTTCGATGGTGCAGGCGGGGCATCTGGCTCCATTCCATTACCACTTCCACGTTCAGGAAGTGCAGAATGCGGAATTCGCCGGACCCGGCGGTGGTGATCGCGAATACGCTGACTCCATGGCGATCAACGGACTTGTTTTCACGAGTGTCCGCGAAGGCAAGTTGAACGCCGACTTCTACACCGAAGGTGGTGTCGCCGTTGACCTCGGCACGCTCGAACGAGACGGTGGAACCGCGTCGCGCTGAGTATTGACGCCATCAGTCGCTTTCCGACGGAGGCGAGCCACTCCC
>DIDT01000064.1 GCA_002418285.1 Phycisphaerales bacterium UBA5793 | reverse complement strand
CCGGCTGCCAGTTATGTCACCATCAATGCCGGCGCGACGGGAAATGCGGCGTACACCGGCGAATACCCGGAAGAAGAGGACAACCCCAACAAGGCGGCGTATTTCGTGCAGCGGCTGATCGAGTTCTGCAATGAGTACGACATCCCCGTCGATGGCCACTACCATTTCTTCGACTACGACGATTTCCTCGACGGCGTCGATGCACTGGCGAATCAAGGCAATGAGGAATGGGACTTTCCGGAGTCGATGGTGGCGCTGGAATACGGGCCGATTCCGAGCACGCGGGGGGAGACTCTCTGGTGGACACAGAGTCACGCGGCGGATACGGAACTGTTCTACGACAATGATACAGAGACTCATCCCGAATTCGCCGACAATTGGGCGGATTGGCTCACCTACTGGAAAGGAACCGACGGTCCCTGGAACCCCCCCGACTACTTTGTGTACGACGGGATGACGACACTCGCCAGTTACGGTTGCCGCATCAGTTGCTATGCGGACTCGCGGCAGATCACGGGGCCGCAGAACGAAGCGACTCAATTCGACTTCTCCGCCATGTACACGGACAAGGTGGGTCCGAGCGGGGCAAAGACGTACACGGAGTGGCGAACTGAATTCGAGGCAGCGGCCGATGATTTCCTGATCACGCCTTGGGACCCCCATCCCAGCCCGTGTTCGGAGACTCCGTGTCCGCCGTGCGAAGAGTAAGAGGCAATCACGATGCGGCGCGTCTTTTTGACGACGCGCCGCATCCGATTGACAAAGGAATCGGAACCATGATTCGAATCGAACTGACAGCAGGCGTTGCGCTTTGTATTGCTGCCACCACATTCGCTCAGGACTACCGCTATGCAATGTTCGAGATAGGAACGCTCGGCGGTGATCGAAGCGTGGCAGAAGGAGTCAATGATTCCGGGCAAGTTGCAGGCTGGAGTAAGATCGACAGCTCAAACAGCCATCCCTTCATCTGGGAAGGTGGGTTACTTAGAGACATCGACCCTTCCGCGCCCTGTTGCTCAAACTACCCCCATGCAATTAATGCTCAAAGCGAAGTGACAGGTGAGCGATCTGGCGTCGGGTCTGTCGGTGTGATCTGGCTACCCGACGGGCAGGTGATCGTGCTCGGAACCATCGGTGGACGCTTCACCGTTCCATATGATATCAACGATTCTCGACAAGTTGTCGGTGCGTCCAATTTCGACCCCGAGACGTTCTTCAATCATCCCTTCCTGTGGGACAACGGCAACATGATCGACCTCGGGACCTTCGGCGGGACCAAGGGTGAGGCGACCGCGATCAACAATCGCGGCCAGATCGTCGGCACCGCTTGGCCGCCCGACGGGAGGACCAAGCCCTTTCTCTGGGAGAACGGCCAACTCATTCAACTCGACGTGCTCAGTGGAGATACAGGCTGGGCCCGTGATATCAACGAAGATGAACTCATTGTGGGTTACTCGACGCTGCCGGGACCGACTTCGCATGCGGTCAAGTGGGTGAATCGACAACTCGTCGACATCCACGAAGACTCAGTGGCCCAATGGAGCCACGCCAATGGCATCAATAACAACGGCGTGATCATCGGCAACATGAACCCGAACGGCACGCAGCAGACCACGGGGTTCATCATCATCGATGATCACATGGTCGATCTGAACACACTGGCCCCGCCGCGCCGGCTGCGCCAACTCGAATTCGTAGACGAAATCAATGATGCCGGAGTTATCGTCGGATACACGCGCAGTACCCCAGTACGCGGCGCGATCCTCTCGCCGGTCACGCCGACGTTCAGTCTCGCCGCGCCGATTCCGGGTCGAGCCGGCCGCAGCAACGTGCTCACAGTGACCGGCGTCACCCCCGGCGCGCGGGTCCACTTCGTCTACGGCCTCAACGGCGGCGGGACCATCATCCCCGGCTGCAGCATTCAGACCAACGCGCTGCAGATCCACCGGCCCACCGTCATCGGCAGCGCGACCGCCAATGGCAACGGCGAAGCGAGCCTTGCGCGCTACGTTCCACCCATCGCCAGCGGCCAGACGATCCTCTTCCAGGCCGTGGTCCAGGGGGAGTGTGCGATCAGCCAGTTGGTGGTGTGGCGGTTTGAGTGAGGCGATGCGACGCATGCGTCGCCGCTAAACATGGGGGATGCGAAGGCGCAAGCGTAGAGCGGGTGCTTTTGAACGATGGTCACGAGTGGCGGTGGTGCATTGCGACGCATGCGTCGCCGCTCAGCATGGGGGATGCGAAGGCGCGAGCGTGCAGCGAGTGGTTGGGAACGTTGGTCGCGGGTGGTGGGTTGGCGCGCAATGGTGGTTTGGGGGTGGTTGCACGCGCGCGGTCCGCATTGCGGACCCTACGGTGGCGGTTGCACGTTTGCACTCAGCATCGCAGAGCCGGATGTTGAGTGGCACCCGGGCATCCCACGATTCGCCGAGCCTCATCGTGGGCGCGCCACGTCATTGTGCGATCGCATGGCCGGCGCTCCCAACCTTCGACCCGGCTCAGGTCAAGCAGCGTCGCTTGGACCGTGGCACCCGGCTATGAGTCAGTTGACGCTTTACTGAATAACGGTCCTCGCGACGTTGCTGGTCCGGCCGCTTTGGGCCACCTGAAACCACACGGTTACGTTGTGCACGTTGGGGATCGGCAGGGTCCAGCGCGCCGTTCCCTGGGTATTGGTTCGCTTGGCCGTGCCGGCCTGGACGGGTTGAGCGAGATCGAGGGTGACTCCAAGGGGCGGGACGTTGGTCGCGCCGTAGCCGCGCAGGCTGTAAGCAAGGTACGCGGGCTGGTTGGGCGCAGCGCTGGTGACATCGAACTGGCCGGACTGACCGCCCACCAGATTGCTCACGACGAGGATGGGAAATGGATCGCAGCGCGAGGTGGCAATGGAGACGCCATCGACACCGGCTTCGACGATGCTGGCGGGGTTGGCATCGTTGGCGGTGAAGCGCAGAGCCATGTTGGCGGTCATGGTGATGTTGGCGGCGTCGAGGTCGGCCTGGGTGATGGTGTGCTGTCGCCACGCGAGGCCGCCGTTGGTCGTGTGGGCGATGACGGGGGTCCACGGCCCGCCGGTTCCGTTGCTGGAGACTTCGACGAGGAGGCGATCGCTGCCGTCTTCGTTGGTGAGATTGAGGTAGTAGAGGTAGCTGATGTTTGCGCCGCCGGCGGAGAGATCGAACGCGGGCGAGGTGAGCAGGACCGAGCCGTTATCGACGTCTGTGTTGCCGAGTTCATTCTGGGTGAGGAAGGCCGAGCCGGAGCCATCGCCGTCGGCTTCGGGGTCGTAGGCCCAGTTGGGGTCGTTGACGGGCACGCCGCGCTGCCACTGGCCGGAGGTGGCGCCGTTGATGGCGGTGGTCCAGCCGCGATCGGTTTCGAAGTTGTCGGCGAAGACGGTCTGCACACCGGTGGAGGAGAGCGCTTCATAGGTTTCGCCCGGCGCGCCGGCGGGGCTGACGACCTGGATGCCGTTGGTGTCTTCGGCGCTGAGCCAATAGGAAACAACCTCGCCGCATGGCGTGAGGGGGAAGACGGCGAGCCAGGCGTCGCCACCGATGGAGACGAGGGGGTTGGTTTCGTAGGGACCGCCGACGGGGCCGTAGTGGAGCATCGCCGAGCCGGGCCGGAGCGCGCCGGGCTCGAACTCATCGATGCGCAGGGAGAAGCGATCGAGTCGCGGGTGAATGGTTGAGGGCGTGCCGTTGGGGAAGTCGAAGGCGATGAGCGTGCGACTGAGCGCGACGTTGACCACGGTTGGCGAACCGTTGGTGATGTCAACGTGGACGACTTTGGTCTGGTAGCCATCGGCGGAGAAGGCGATGTCGTAACCACCCTGCGGATAGGCGGCGTAATAGCGACCGGTATCCGGGCTCGATGAGTTTGATTCGCCGAGGACGTAGTTGACGCCGAGCGGGGTGATCGTTGCCTCGACGGGGTTGCCGCTGCCGGCTTCGGTGACGCGACCGGTGAGGGGCAGATGGTGGTTGAGCATCCAGAGCACGCCAGGCCAGACGCGATTGGCTTCGTCGAGCGCACTCTGGTACGCGGGCTGGAACTCGGTATGGGTTTCGATGAGGAAGGCCTGGACACCAAGAATGCCGGACTGGTACTGGAAGTGTTCGCCTTCGGCGCTGGGAGCCTGCGCGGTTGTGTAGCTCGAGGCAATGGAAAGCGCCGTCGCCTCGGTGCTGAGGTAGCTCTCGAAGGGATGTGAAGTGCAGTTGTAGGCGAAGAGCGTGACGCGCCCCGACGAGTGGTAGTCGATGAGTTTGGCGAAGCGGACGTCGGATGCCCAGGCCATCAGCGTTTGCGTTTCAGCTTCTGAGGCGGGGCCGGGTCCTTTGTAGGTTTCGTTGCTGGGGTTGGTGCTGCCGGAGCAGGAAGCATTCCAACCGAGTGGATAATTTCGATTCTGATCGACTCCGATGCCTTGCCCGAAGACGTGACGGTTCTTGCGCCACATGTTGTTGACGGTGAAGACGTGGTTGTAGCCGTCCGGGTTCCAGACGGGCGCAATCCAGATCTCGTGCGCGTCGACGAGGCGTTGAATGTCGGGGTCGTTGGCGTAGCCGCTGAGCAGATTGTCCATGGCGAGCAGCGCGATGACGGGGGTGACGAGCTCGCGCGCGTGATGAGCGCCGACGATGAGCATGGGCGGCTCGTCTTCATCGATCTGGGCGTTGTCGGAGATCTTGACGGCGTACATGTGCCGACCTTCAAAGGTAGGCGGCGCGTTGTAGCGATCGGTCAGGTCGACAAACTCGCAGATGGCGGGAAAGCCGGCTGCGGCACTCTGCATCTGGGTGATGACTTCGGCGAGGTCGGGGTAGTCCGGTCCGTCGTGATGCGCCGCGCGCTCGGCGATAATGTCGTTCATTGGTCGGCTGCGCTCGATGAGCTTCACCTCGCAGCCGCGCTGTACCATGGCGTGCCACTGCATCGGTGTGATGATGAGTTCCGCACTGCGGCCGCTGAGATGCGACTCATCGGCATCAAAGCCGAAGTCCCTGATGATGGATTGCATCGACTCGGGTGTGGCGGCGGTAACGCGAACGCGACTCAGCTCGGGGAGGCCTGCGACCTCGTCGACCTGCGCCCAGGTGGGAGTTGCGATAAGTGCGAGCAGCGTCAAAACGCCCGCGATACAGCCCCCAGTGTTCCGCCACCATCGATGCACTCGCAATGCTGCCATGACGACCCTCCCTCTCCGGTTCAAGAGCGACTCGATCCGGTGGATCCGGATGTTTCGACCTTACCATAACCGCTTGGGCGGCGAGAGGATTCCCAGCGGCGCATGGACAGCCCGGCTCTCTGGCCGGGCTGGTGGCGCCTGTCCTGATTGAATACGCGCGCGGGGGGCCAGGCTCGGAGCGAACGGGGTCGCTCCAGCCGGCATCACTGGCGCTCCAGATCCGAAACCGGCATCTCAGGCAGCAGCGCTGTGCTCGACGGCGCTGAGGGCCGCCATGACGTCGCGGCAGATGGGGAAGACGCGATCGAGGCGTGTGATGCGGAAGAGGTAGGCGACGTTTCCATCGGCGTTGACGAGGGCGATGCGGCCGCCGCCGCGCATCTGCTGCATCTGGGTGAGCATCTCAACGAGCACGCCGACGCAGACGGAGTCCATGGCGGAGACATTCTGGAGATCGAGGATGAAGTGCTTGTTGCCCTGCTGGTAGACGCTCATCAGCAATTCGCGCAGCATCAGGGCCATTTCGTCGCCCGAGAGGGCTTCGACGGTCAGCGTGACGACCGCCGTTTCACCGAGCCGATCGAGAACGGCGAGATTTGGATTGATGATATTGGGACCCGACATGCTCACATCCTTCGCTTTCCCACCACCCGGCTAGCGGCGTGTCCCGTTTCGGCGATCCACGCGATCGTCCGAGGGGCCTTGCACTCCCCAGTCCATTCGTCGAACTTGAACCGGTTCATAAGCAACTGCAGATAAAGGCACTACCGAGTGGGCTGACCTGAGAGCGTGGGCAAACCCTGCAGCGATTGAGGCGCGGTTTTCGGACGTTGTCGCGTGCGGTGGGGCGCTTTGGTCAGGAGCCGGTCGGCCGGAATCCTGCCGACGGGTGCAGCGACTGTTTGGGCTTGATGGGCGTGGCGCGGAGCGGGCGATCGGGCTCGGCAGGCTGGGCGGCCGGGCTCATCGGCTGGTTGCCCTGAAGGGGAATCGGATTGCCGGTCGGCTGCGGAGCGCCGGGTGCGGCGTTGCCGTTGCGGTTGACCGGAGCAGGCGGAGCAACGACTGAGTCGTCGCCGAGTCGGCGCCTGCGTGCATCATCGATCGAGCCTTCGAGCATGCGAAGGAAGGGCTTGATCTGATCGAAGTTCTTTGACGGTTTGCTGTTCATGGCATCCACCCCCTGCTGGGAGTGATGTCGGCGCGTCAGGGACCGGACTCTCGGACTTCGTGCTGCATGAGCGGCAAAGCGTGCCGATTGCGCGGACTGGGCAACGAAGCAGCGACCGTGGCTGCGGCCTGCGTCTACTATGAACCCGGCCGCCGAACGCACCTTCGGGCGATTCGGCGCGCTGGATGGAGATCCGATCCCATGGCCCAGGTGCTCTTGAGCAACGTCTGCAAGGATTACCCGGGCCCGGTCCGCGCGGTGGATCAGGTGAGCCTGGAGATCGGCGACGGCGAGTTTGTCGTGCTGGTCGGACCATCGGGTTGCGGCAAGTCGACGACGCTGCGGATGGTCGCCGGCCTTGAAGAAATCACCAGCGGCGAGATCACCATTGGCGGCAAGGTCGTCAACGACGTGCATCCGAAAGACCGCGACATTGCGATGGTGTTTCAGAACTACGCCTTGTACCCACACATGACGGTGTACAAGAACATGGCCTTTGCGCTCAAACTCCGCAAAGTGCCAAGGGCGGAGATCGATCGGAAGGTTCACGAGACGGCGCGCATCCTGGGCATTGAAGATCTGCTCGAGCGCAAGCCGCGGCAACTATCCGGCGGGCAGCGCCAGCGGGTGGCTGTCGGACGGGCCATCGTGCGCGAGCCCAAGGCGTTTCTCTTTGACGAGCCACTTTCAAACCTGGACGCCAAGTTGCGGGTGGAGACGCGGGCCGAACTCAAGGCTCTGCACCAGCGGCTCAAGACGACGACGATCTACGTGACCCACGACCAGGAAGAAGCGATGACGCTTGGGGACCGGGTGGTGATCATGTGCGGCGGCATCGTGCACCAGGTCGGCACGCCGCTGGAGGTCTACCGGCACCCGGCCAATCGATTCGTCGCGGGGTTTCTCGGCATGCCCCCGATGAACTTCGTTGACGTGAAGGTTGAAAGGGGCAACGGGCAACTCTGGGCGGCCGAGCGCGAAGGCATTCGCGTTCCGATTCCGGACCGGTTTTCACAGCTCCATTCGAATCTGGAAGGCCGGGATCTGGTGCTGGGTATACGGCCCGAGGCGTTCAGTCTGCAGAGCAACGGCGCCACGAGTGCGGGCCATGTCCCAATCGAACTGGAGGTCAAGGTCGTCGAACCGCTCGGCGACCGGATGGACCTGTTCCTGCACGGCCCGGCGGGAAAGCGGCTGGTGGCCCGCGTGGACGCCAGTTCCGCGGTTCAACCCGGCGGACGGCAGGCGCTGCAGATCGATCTTGCGCGAGTTCATCTCTTTGAACGGGGAGAATTCGGCAACCGGATCGATGCGGAGCCGCGTATATAATCTCATGTGAGACCCGGCAGGATTTGCGGAAAGCGCAGGGCATTCCGCCTGATCCGTTGCGAAATCGTGTTGACGGCTTGCAATCCAGCCACCACGGGGTCTATTGGAGCATGGATGCCTCACGGAGGATGCGACTCGTCGTATCGGACTATTCATACGCCGCGCCATGAGGGGCGTGTGACGGAACCATTCGGGGGTTATTGGGCGGGCCGTCATGGCGACGTACGCCGCCCTCAGTTACAGAAGTGGAGAATACCAAGATG
>DIDT01000022.1 GCA_002418285.1 Phycisphaerales bacterium UBA5793 | reverse complement strand
GGGTGGATTTCTCTGGTTCGCCGGGCGCCGCCCGGCGCGAGGCTCCCTGGCCTGAGGTCATTCGAAGGCCGCGACCCGAAGGGTCGCGATCTCCCCGAAGGGGCCTGAGCGATGAGTCGAACGGCTGCCGTGAATTACCTTTCCCTTGCCTTTCCACCCAATCCCCTGCCTTTCTCCCTGCATTCGCCGTGTTCTCCGTGCCCCAGTGGTGCGCTTCTTCTTCGACTCGCACACCCGCGCACCACCTCAATCGCACCCTGTGCGCCGACTTCTCGAAAACGCAGAAAAGTTGAGCAAAACTCGAAATCACCCCCCTCAGAAAAATGAAAATCGACGAAAATTCCTGATTCGTCCCGCACAGAGGCGCTCATTTACACAAACGCGCGCCGCAGCGCGCGCCAGCGCTCAAAAATCGCGCACGGAAGCGCTCCGGCGCGCACGGAGCATCCCGCATCGCGTGCGCCGTTGTGTTGGCACGCATTTTGCGTTGCACTTTTTTCAGAATCGCGCCTGGCGCATCGCAGCCCGCGAAAAAACTCGGCCCGCCGTCGCGCAGCACAATGAAGCGAGTCGCGATTCTGATGCTCCAGCGGTTGGCGTCGCGCACACCAGCGCACGCGAATCGCTATGGGTAGACGTGCTTTTCAATCGCCCACAACTCGCGATCGCCATCGATGATCTCACCAGACCGACGCGCCAGCGAGGAAGAATTGCCCTCCGAACTCAAACTCTTCGCTCGCGCGTCAGGCTGGTTCACCCCATCACCCTCGCAGACCCTGAGCCACGCCGAAGGAATTCACCCCACTACTCGACGCGCCGCGTCTCACGCCGCCGCGATCTGGCCGCCTTTGAGTTCCACGATGCGGTCGGCCCGGTTCGCAATCGCCCGGTCGTGCGTGACCATCACGATCGTCTGACCCTTCTTATGGGTCGCGGCGATGACATCGAGAATCGCCGAGCCGGTCACGGCGTCGAGGTTGCCCGTCGGCTCATCGGCCAGCAGCAGCTCGGGTTCATTCATCAGCGCCCGCGCGATGGCCACGCGCTGACGCTCGCCGCCGGAGAGTTCGGCCGGCTTGTGCCGCAGACGATCGCCCAGCCCGAAGGCGTCGAGCAATTCGGCCGCCCGCTTGCGCAGCGGCCCGCGCCGCGCGAGATAGCCGAAGTGCCCATAGCGCACCATCGCCGCCAGCGCCGTGTTCTGAAACACGTTCATCTCGGGCAGGAGGTGATAGAACTGGAACACAAAGCCCACGGCGGTGTTGCGGTAATGATCCTTGGCCGACGTCGCCCACTTGTTGATGTCCTGATCGTGGAAGCGAATGCTCCCGCCATCGCGATCGGGTCGATCGAGAGCCCCGCACAGGTGCAGAAGCGTCGACTTGCCCGAACCCGAAGCGCCAAGCACGGCGACCCATTCACCTGCGGCGACGTTGAAGTCGAGCCCTTTGAGCACCGGCACATCAACGCGACCCAATCGGTAGGTCTTGCGAAGCGAACGAACTTGGAGAATCTGATTCATCGGATCGCTTCTCACTCGTACCGCAGGGCCGTGACGGGGTCGATGAAGGCGGCGCGGATCGCGGGGATCAACGCCCCGAGGACGGCAAAGAGCACGCCGGCCGACATGATGATCATGGCGAACAGCGGATTCACGTGGTGCGGCACTTCATCGAAGATGTACACCTTCGGATCCCAGATCACGATGCCGAACTCCTCGCCGAGGAATCGGTGGATCGGATTGATGTACCACACGATGGGGAACGCGAGCATCGCGCCCAGCAGTGAACCGAGAATACCGAGAATCAGGCCGTAGAGCAGAAAGAGCCAGGTAATGCCGAAGCGCGAAGCCCCCACTGCACGCAGGATACCGATGTCGCGCGTCTTCTGCTGGACCACGGTCCAGAAGATGGAAAGGACCAGGATGACCGCGACGAGACTGATGATGGAAAACAGCGTCATCACCAGCGCTGTCTCGTTCTTCACCGCGCCGATGTAAAGAGCGATCTGCTCTTCCCATGTCTTGATGTCGATGATCGATGGCGGCGGCATCTCGCCGATGTGCCGGTCGTACACCTGCTCGTACACGCGCTGCGCATCGGCCTGGAGTTGCAGCGGCGACACGCCGGGTTTGGCCTTGATGACGATGCGCGTTGCCCGACCCGGCGTCATGCGGCCGGTGGGCAGTGGATCGCCGAACTCATCGGTCTCCGTCTCGCTCACTTCCTGCACGGGCTGCATCTTGAGCATCTTCTGCAACACGTCGAAAGGAACAAACACGTAGGACGAGTCCACGTCGTAGCGCTCGACGCCGAATTCGTTGACGATGGGAAAGATCCGACTCTCCGGATCGCGCACGCCTCCTTCATCGGTGAGCGGCAGCACCGTCAATGTGACCTCGCGCGTCGGCATGAACCACGTCTGCGCAAACTCGTACGATCGTCCCGCGACACGCTCGTTGGCAATGCTCACCCGAATGCCCGGCACGAGCCCCGGTGAGCCGCCCGGCGTCTGAAGTACTTTGCCCGCATCCTGGAGTCGACGGATGAGCGGTTCGGCGGGGTTCTGCTTGTTCTGCCAGTCGGCCGTGTGGTTGAGGATGCCGATGGGGCCGACGGGACCGAGGCTCTCGAAGTGAGCATCGAGCAGGGACATATGGAGGATCCGCTTCCACTCCATGGTGCCCTCAGGCGATTCCCAGTCGGGTCGCCTGATGTCCGTTGTCGGCAGCTTGGCAAGTTCCGGCTCGCTGAGCGGTCGCCAGTAGAGGGTCGAGGCGTAGCCCGTCACAGCGTCGTAGGAGGTGGGATCAACGCCGACGACCTGCACCTGCGAGATCTGGTTGTAGGGCATCTTGAGCAGGCCGTAGGACTGGATCATGGGAGAGGCGGCCTGGACGCTGGGCAGCCGCTTGAGTTCGGTGACGAGTTCTTCGTACCAGGGGAAGCCGGTGACGGGCCCGTCGATGGCGACATCGCCGATGAGCTTGCGGCCGGCTTGGGTGACCATATCGAGAAAGCCGTTCATCACCGAGAACACGATGATGACCATCGCCGTACACAGCGCGACGGAGAGCATCGCCAACAGCGGGATGATCTTGCGGACGAGGTAGCGGCTGGTGAGACTGGCCTGGTACACGGGTGAGGTGGGCTCCGGGGACAGGCCCCATAATCGTTCGGATTCGGTTCGAGGGCAATCCTACGGCTTGTCGGCAAAGCGTTCCTCATCCCGGCCGGTTGAGGCGTCGATGACCTATCGGGTGTGGCGGCCCAACGCCTACACTCGGTCCGAAATCACACCTATCCTTGAATTCGGTCCAAACTGCTGCCGGAAGCACATGGCCTGCAGCGTCACAGTTTTTTCGACGGAGGACTCAGAGTTGATCACCAGACACCGTGGACATCACCGTTTTGCCGCGTCCCTCGCGTGCACCGCTGCCCTTCTTGGCATTGCTCCCGTTGCTGCCCTTGCCCAGCCAGCCGGCCGAGATGCGTACAAGAACGACACGCTCGAACTGGGCGCTAAGAAGTTCATCCCCCCCGTGATGTCCATGCATCGCACCCAGGATGAAGTTGATCTCGGCGACGGGCTCAAGTACGTCATCCTGCGACCGGGCAACGCAACCGACATCATCGACGGCACCGACATCGCCTTCGAGTTGAATTGCTTTACGGCCAAGGGTGAACTCCTCTACTCGTCGCGGGCGCCGGGTAATAAGCCCGCGGGCGTGAAGATTCCGGGCACGCAGATGTGGCCGGCTCTTGAGAAGGCGATGATGGGCATGAAGCGCAGCGAGTTTCGCAAGATCCTCATGCCCAAGGAACTGATGCCCAAGGGTGGGATGGGGCCGCTGCCTGACGATCAGGACATCGTGCTTGAAGTCGGTTTGTTTGCGGTCGCCCCGCCGGTCGACCCGCTCATTGCGCATCGCAATGCGGACGGCAGCACCTGGATGGACCTCAATATCGGCGAGGGCGACGCCTTTGACCGTGATGGTTTTGCAACCTGCCACATCAACGTCTTCAACGACTTGGGCGAGCTCATGGGTTCGACCTCGATCACCCGCGTGCCGCTGCAGGTGCCTGGCGATGCGAATCGGTACTGGGTGCGTTATGCACTCGGCATGAAGACCGGTGGAACGCGCATCATCGAGTTCGATGAACCCGAGGCGTATCGCAAGATGCGACTTCAGCAGGCCGGTCTGAATGCGGTTGACGTCAACAAGAAGCACCGGTGGCGATTGATGGTCGATTGCCTGATCGTCACGCCGCCGATCAAGCAGACCGCACACGACCCCGCCAAGGAAGTGGACATCGGCGACGGCATCAAGATTGTCGATCTCGTGATCGGTGACGGCGACGTCTATCCGCCGCCCACACCGCCCGGCGAGAAGCCGATTGAATACACGCCCAAGATCAACTACTCCTCCTGGAACGCGGATGACGGCACATTGTTCGACAGCAGCCAGAAGCCCGGCGGCGGACCGATCCAGTATTCGCCCGGCCTGTACCCGAGCGTCTGGCAGCGTGGACTGGCGGGGATGCACAAGGGCGGCAAGCGCAAGATGATCGTCCCCGCGAACATCGACAAGGGACAAGACTTCAAACAGATTCCCGATGATCGTGGATTCATCTACGAACTCGAGCTGCTCGATTGGGAAGAGGCGCTGTTCCAGTTCACCAATGATGGCGGGAGCCTCGATTTCTCCGAACCGGTCGGCGACGACAGCGGCACCGCCGCAGACAAGGTCGATCCCAAGAAGTAATGCGACCTCTCCTTAGATCAATTGAACTCCACTCGAAGCCCCGTGCAAGAAGCGCGGGGCTTCGGCGTTTTTCGGCTCTCGAAGCCAGGGCTGGCGATATTGCATTGCCTCGACAATGGGATACGCTGTAGCGTCCGCGACATGATGCTTCGAGTGAGAGGGCGAGGCCGATGACCGATCCCGATCTGAGGCAGGAACTCGCACGACTGGCCGAACGTCTCGATCGGCTCGAGCGACTTTTCGACCTCGAATCGCTCGGTCCCCTGCAAGGCGAAGCCGTCGAGCCGACGCCCCCACCGATTTCAGAGACTCGCCCCGTTGCGCCACCGGTCCATCCCGTGACGAGCGCACCTGAACCGGTCGCTACGCCATCGCCTGACGCGGCCGCTCCGATTAACGCAGCCGAATCAACTCGCGTTTCGGAGCGCAAGGCCGCTGCGTTTCATCGGGTCACTTCGAGTTCGGTTCCATCGCTTGGCGGACAGCATCCTGCCATCTCAGCCACCCCACCAGCGGCCGTATCTGCCCCCGTCCGTCCAACTCCGGTTCGATCAACTCCAGTTCGATCGGGTCCTGGTGGCTCGGCGATGCGACGCACCCCCATCTCACTCGAACTGCTCATCGGCGGTCGGTGGATGGCGTGGGTCGGCGCACTCGCAGTTGTTGTGAGCATTGCGCTGCTGATGAAAATCGCTTACGACGAGGGTTGGTTTCGCGTCGTGAGCGTCCCGATGCGCTGCGTGATTTCAGCCGTGTTCGGATTGGCACTGCTCGGCGCCGGCGAGGTCGCACTGCGCAAGATCGGGCGCGCTGCATCGGTCGGTCTCTTTGGCGCCGGACTGGGCACGTTATACGTCACGACTCTGGTCAGTTTTCGCCTCGAAGTGCTCGGGTCGGCCGGGCTGACGCTTGTGCTGCTGGGAGTGGTGGCGGTCATTGGAATTGGCGTAGCGGTGCGTGCGGGACTTCTGAGTATCGGAGTGATATCGATCGTTGCGGGTTATGCGGCGCCAGTGCTCGTTCCCGATGCAGGGGCATTTCGCGCAGCGCTGCCGTCCTACCTGACCATGCTGCTGCTCATTGGCCTGGCGCTCTCGGCGTGGCGGCCGCGCCCATTCCGCACGCTGCGGCTGGTCACGTTCGGGGCTCACGCATTGCTCGCCACTCTCTGGGTGATCAACGTGGGCCCATCGGGCGGAATTCTGGAGCTCACCTTCATGGCCGGCTGGTGGATGATGATCACCGGCGAAGTGCTCTACGCGGCGATTCGGCGGCAGTCATCACTGGGAAACGCGATCATCAGTTTGTTGACCACGGCGTGGTTCGCGCTGTTCGGTTGCGTTCTGCTCAACACAACGACGGCATTGCCGCCGGGTCTGGCAGGCGGTTTCGCGGCGGGTGTCGGGGTGCTGGCCGGGGCGATAGCGATGCAGTTCGGTCCGGGACTTGATACTTTGCGTCGGGCGCCGCAGAATGCGATTGAGAAGCTCGCCGTGTCGTTGTGGGCGCAGGCGGGCTGTCTGCTGGTCATCGCAGCCGCGCTGCAGTTCAGCGACTATGGCACGACGATCGCGTGGCTCATCCTCGGTATGGCGGCAATCGAAGTCGGCCGCCACATTCGTTCGGTGGCGACGGATCGCTTCGGGCTGGTCGTCGTTACACTGGGTCTGCTCCGCCTGCTGGTCATCGACTTGTTTCGGGGTCTCGGTGTTGTGGCCTTCAGCTTCGGACCAGTTCCTGTTTCGCAATGGGGCTTGCTGGCGCTGGGCGCGATGGCGGTGCTTCACCTTGCCGCATGGCGATTGCGTCAGACCGACTCGTTTCCGCGCCAATACATGCCAAGCATGCTGCTCATCGCGTCGGCACTGCTGTGGCTGTTTGCGACACTCCTCGAATTCAATCGCTACGCGCTTCTGGATACGACGGCGTGGCTGGGTGGAGCGGCGGTTCTGATCCTGATCGGCGCGGTGGTCACGAGGTTGCCGTATCTTCAAGTCGGCACGGCGATGGTCGCTTTGACTGTCCTGCGACTGACGACGATCGATCTGGCCGGAGCCAGCCCGGTCATCGCAGTTGCCGTTGGGTCAATCTCAATCTCGCAGTGGGGTGCACTCTCACTGGCCTGTATCGCGATTCTCCATCTTGCCGCATGGCTGCTGCGACGAATGGAATCGTTTGGGAGAGCGCAATCCGCAACTGTGCTTCTCATCATGTCGGCGGTGCTGTGGCTGCTCGCGACCCAAGTGGATCTGCGTGACAACGGCATTCTCGTAACGGTCATGTGGCTTGGCGGCGCGACGGTGCTTGTTGCACTTGGCGCGGTCGTGCGAAGGCTGGCCTATCTTCAGGTCGGCGCGGCCCTGATCGCCTGCACGGCTTTGCGCTGGGTGGGTGTGGACATGCTCGGCGTGCGATCACGATCGCTTGCAGAGTGGGTCGCCGTGATGCCACTGCTCAATACCAGTGCGCTCGTCGGGCTGCTCGTCATCGCCTCGGGCGGAGTGCTGCTATGGGCGGACCGGTATTCGAAGAGCCGCCGGGGTGTCAAAGACCTTGGGTCAACACTGCCGGTTCTATGCGGGATGGGGCTGATGCTGATGATCCTGCTGAGTTTCGAAGTCGATCGCGCCGTGGCGGTCTACGAACAGGCTCAGGGCGAGACGCTGCGTGAGCGCTGGGCGCCGGGGCAATTACTCTCACTCTGGCTCACGCTGATGTGGGGCATGACGGGTTTGTTCACCGCCATGTTCGGCGCGTGGCAACGCAAGCAGTTGCTGTTCAACGTCGGCACGTGGGCGGCGGCGGTGTGCGCTGGAGCCTGGCTGATCTGGGATACGTTGTACTATCGCGTGGCGACGTCCGTTGGCGGCGCGTCAGCCGTACTCAATCTGCAGTTCTTTGTCGGTCTCATGCTGGCAATCGGGCTGGGAGTGAGCGTTCGACTCATCGGCTATCGACGCGCGGGCACGAGGTACCTGTTTGCGCTGGATCCTGAAGGGCAATTCGCTCGGGTAGCGCTGACACTGGTCGCGTGCATCGGGCTGTGGCTGGGGTCGCTGGAGATCGATCGCTTTTTCAACCCGGAGTTTTCATCTCTTGCGAACGCCGCGATGGCGCGCCAGACGGGATTGAGCATCTACTGGGGGCTCTATGGAATCGCTCTGGTCGGCATCGGATTCAGGTGGCGCCTCGCTCCGAGTCGATATGCGGGTCTGGCGCTGCTCGCAATTACGCTGGTCAAGGTTGTAATCGTTGACATGAGTGATGTGCAGTACATCTACCGCGTGGCGTCCTTCATGTGTGTTGGCTTGCTGTTCGTGCTGACTTCGATCGGCTATGCCAAGATGTCTCCGAAGCTGCTCGCGATCGAAGGCGATGCCCCGAAGTCTGACCTGGAGTCGAGTTAGCTGCATTCACCGCCGGTCGGGTTGATTTCTCGAATCTGCCTCCCGCAAAACGACGACATCATGAAGTGGCCCCTGCCGGGGATCGGGACGGCTTCTCCTGCCCCTTTGGGAGAGTCCATCATGACGTCGGATGAACGCGCACGCGCCGGGATGAACTGGACCACCAATGCCTCGCTGGCGTCGGTGCTGCTTGCCATGTTCTGCCTGCAGGGCGCCGCGGCGGCGCAAGCACCGACGCCATCTTCACGCATTCCATCGGCCCTGCAGGGCCAGATCAGCATTGAACATACGAATGACGACGCCGAAATTCGCCTGCATGTCAATGCGAGAATGCGCGGCTCAGCGCCGCACGGCCTCACGACGCTGCCGTTCGCCGTGCGTGACGGGCGAATCGTACTGAGCGGTGCTGTGGTTCTCGAACCTGCCGTTCCGAATACCGAGCACGAGGTCAATCCCATTCTCGATACGGGCGCCCAGGGTTCGCTGGTGATCTCAAACGAACGGGCCGCGCTGTATCACGCGTGGCTTTCGGCTGAAGTCGGCTTGAAACCGACATGCACGCCCTTCGAGTCGTACGAGTATCTTTCGGGCGCGCTGGGCGGACTCCGATTGGGCGTCATCTCGATGGAGCCGGTTCCGGTGCGGGCGGCAGCGATCGCAGAGCCGATCACCATCGGCATGGAGGCGATGGCTGCGTTCGAAGGCGCGATCATCGACTGGGATCGCCGCGAGTTGCATTTCGTGGTCCGTCGCACGCTGTATTCGGCCAAGTCGCCTCCATCACGTACGGCCATCGACGCGCTGGCAGCGAGCGACGAGTGGACCGTTGCCGGGCTGCAGATCGATGCGACGACGGAAACACTGGAGGAGATGCGGCACGTGTTCGTCATCACGCGTTCGATGTGGCCACGAATCACCATCACGGTGGACTCGCACGAATACGTGGCGCTGATCGACACGGGCTACGCGGGAGACGTGCTGCTGCGAAGAGATGTTAGTTGGCCACTTGTGTCGAATGTCGCCGACGAGGCGGCAGCGCATGAGTTGCTTTCTGAGGGGCGGACTGAGCGGCAGCACTTGCACGCACCGCTGATGATCGGTTCGAGCGCGTTTGAGGATGTTGAAGTCGAGACCGGCTGGACACCGCCGGAGGCGATGGCGGGCGTGGCGGTGGACGCGGTGCTGGGAATCGGTGTGCTGAGCCGCTCTCCGATCTGGTTGGACTTGGAAGCGAAGGTGCTGCGGGTCTGGACCGGAGCAGATGCCTTGCCCGACCTCAACCGCGGTGATCGATGATCTGCGATGAGTTCCGTCGCGATCCCACCGGGCAGCGCGGCTGCTGAAAGGAACAGGCCCATGGAGAGAACTCCATGGGCCCGTGGTAATCGTCACGTTTGATCATGCACCCCAGGTGGGTGGATCTTGCCGATTACGGGATTCGTGCCACGTTGCTGGTGTTGCACGAACCGGATTCGACGAGTTGGAGATAGTGGCCGCAGGCCGCGGTGCCCGCTTGTCCATTGACGGACCCCGAACCACTGCCGGTGCCAACGGTGTTGACGAGACGAACGCTGCCCTGTACGCCGAGCTGCGTTCCGGCGCAGGCGCCGGTGGGAATGGTCGTGGTACCCTGGTTGTTTCCGAAGACGATGCCCTGCTGACGACTGGGCGTGGCGTTGTTCCACGAGACGGTGAGCGTTCCGGGGCAGCGACCCGAGAGACGAAGGGTGTACCTGCCGCCGCCGCCGGTCACAGCCGCAAGGCCGTCATGGGCGCCAAGGCCGGAGAGGCGCAGGGTGCGGGCATAGCCGTTGTTCGGATCGATGCTGTAGAGGTTGCCACTCCAGTCGATCAGCCAGTAGAGGCCGGTGTCTTCGTCATAGGCCATGCCGCAGTTGTTGAAGAAATCTCCATCGTTGAGCAGTGCGGTGCTGCCGTTGGACGGATCGACCGAGTACAGATCGCCGGGCCCAGCGTAGGCGGCAACGATCAACTGCTGATTGGGGTCGTAGGTCAATGCGTCCATGTTGATGGCGGTGGTCGCGATGAGCGTCAGCTGGGCATTGCTCAGGTTGATCTCGTAGAAGCCGTGATTCCGGGTCGACTCGCCGCAATACATCTTGCCGGAGTTGGGGTCCGAGATGAGACTGAACATGTCAGAAGAGCCGTGCGAACCGACGAACGTCGTCTGGCCATTGGTGAGATCGACGGTGTACAGGCCGGTGCCGGCGAAGCCCTGCACGAGGTACATGTTGCCCGAGCCCGGGTCGTAGCCCATGTCACCGAAGTCAAAGGCGATCCCGATAGGACCGATATCGGTGAGGGTGAGTGTCTGCGTGTCTAGCTTGCGCAGCATGTCGTCACCCGTGCGAATAGTGTACAACTCGCCAGCCTGAACGCCAGCGGCAACCAGCCCGATCGTGGCCGCCATCAACAATGCGATTCTCTTCTTCATTTTTCTCTCCACTTCCAGAGGGTTTCGAGTCCGGTTGTCGGTTCCGAACGGCGGACCAAACAAGCGTACCTCGCGATGAGCGAGGCCCGGCCATCTCATAATCAACAGTATGCTGGGTTTTTGCCCGCATGTCAACCGGAACGGCTTCGAAGAGGTTCGTTTCCCCTGAGCAGGGGTCGTTTCACGGCAATTAAGATACAACTGTGGGCGCTTGAGCGATTGTTCGGAGTCAGCCGGTCGGCATGAGTGACTGCGGCTTGTCGACCTCCAATTGCAGGGGAAGGATCAAAGTAAACGTCGAGCCAACCCCGATTTCGCTCGTCACCGCGACCGACCCGCCGAGGAGCCCGGCGAGTTCACGGCAGATCGCCAGCCCCAGCCCTGTGCCGGCGTGCCGACGAGTGTGACTCGCATCAACCTGCCGGAATTTCTCGAAGATGATCTGCTGATCTTCCTTGCTGATCCCGGGTCCCGTGTCGCTGACCGCGACGCGCACCTGATCTCCCGCGTCAGCCGTTCGCACGCGTTCGGCGGCAAGGGTGATGCGGCCACCCTGCGGAGTGAACTTCACCGCATTGGAGAGGAAGTTGAAGATGATTTGCTGGAACCGACCCGGATCGGTTTCGATCGGCGGGAGCGTCGGGCTGACCTGGACGACCAGATCGATCCTCTTCTTTTCGGACTGCGGGCGCACGAGCGTCATCAGCCCCTCACAGACGTCGGCCACGCTGGTCTGTTCGACAGTGACTTCGAGTCGGCCCGCTTCGATCTTGGCGAGGTCGAGCAAATCGTTAATGAGTTCGAGGAGGCTTCGACCCGAGGTGACGATGTTGTGCAGGTAGCGCAGCCGCTTTTCGAGTTTCGCCGATTCGCTTTCCTCGGCTTCTTCGTTGTCGAGTTCCTGGATCACCTCGGCAAAGCCGAGGATCGAGTTCAGCGGCGTGCGAAGTTCGTGCGAGACGTTGGCGAGGAATTCGGACTTGAGTCGGTTGGATTGTTCGAGGAAGACATTGGATGCGGCGAGTTCATTGAGTTTGAGATCGAGACTCTTGTTGATCTGGCGCAGTTGATCCTGGCTGCTCTTGAGGTTGGCGAGCATCAGGTTGAAGGTCTCTGAGAGTTCTTCGAATTCATCACCGGTGCGGATGTCAGAGCGGATGTTGAGTTCACCGGTCGAGACGCGCTCCGCGGTCTCGCGCAGAACGCGGACCGGGGAGAGGATGATGCGCGTGGTAATGACATAGAACACTCCAAACGCCAGCACTCCCGCGAGCACTCCCGAGCCGAGTATGTAGGCGCGGTTGATAAAGACCTCGCGTACGGCGGAGTGGGCATCGCGATCGATGACGAGCAGTCCAACAGGGGGATTCGGCTCGGCATCGGCCATCTGTGCAGCGCGACGAACGATCTCGTCGAATCGCCCTGTGGACTTGATCGCCTCGACCTCGCCCAGGCGCAGGACGCGGGCATAGCGGTAGCGCACGGGTTCGCCGGGCTGCCGATCGACGCGTTTGTATTCGTTTGCAGTGGCGGCTGCAGTGGCGGCATTGGCCAGAAACGCATCGCCCTGAACCGCGCCGATTTCGATGTCATGCAGCGTCACGAAGCGGATGCTCAGTGCGGGCAGGTTGGCGTTGCCCGATTTGGGTCCCGCGTCGGTCGGCCCTGATGTGACCGGTTGGGTGAGATCGAAGAGATTATTCAGCCAGCCGTCGGCCAACTGGCTGGCCACTTCGAACTGGCCTTCGTCGACCATCTCCTGCATGCGGATCCAGGGGACACTGAGCGCGGCAGTCAGGATCAGAACAACGGCGAGGCCGAACAGAAGTTGGCACTTATTTGCAAGCGAGAGTCCGGAGGATCTGAACGTGGCCATTGGCTCAGCCTGAGTCGCCTCCACGCGGGGCGGCTCCATTGCGCTTCCACGGCACGGGATCGGCGTCCATCCAGAGGTGATCGAGATCGTAAAAGGCCCGAGCGTTGGGCTCGAACAGGTGGATCGTCACGTCGACAAAGTCCACCACGGTCCACGTTGAAGATCGTTCGCGATTCATTCGGAAGAGGGGGTGGCCGGTGGACTCGCCGAGTTCAACAACGTCGTCGCTCACGGAACTCATCTGGCGATCGGAGGTGCCGGTGGCGATGACCACGAAACTCGTCACCTGGCTCAAGCCGCGAACGTCCAGCGCCACGACGTCCTCGCACTTGGTGTCCGCAAGCAGCCTCGCCGCCTCGATGGCAAACTGCCTGGCCTCAAGGGCGGCGGCGTTCGTCTGTGTAGTCATGCGCGTCTGATTCCTCCCGATTCTCCCCCCGCGGTCATCGCGGCGACAGCGAACGATACCACGTTCGATGCGATTGGACCGCCTGCGGTCGGGAAACCCGGGCACGGACCTGTGACCAGACCGGTTGGGGCGTACGATGTTGGGCCATTAATACGATGCATGTGATCCAACTTGTCTCCGGTAACCATCGGCTGACGGCGGCTCTCGCCTTCACGATGTGCTTTATCGGTTTCCTCGTCCCCGGGTGCAGGCGGGCGGCGCCGCATTCGCAGGCCCCTCCTTCCCGGGTCATGCGCATCGTGTGTCTGAGCCCGGCAGTCACCGACCTGCTGATTTCGCTCGATCTTGGCGATCGAATCGTCGGACGCGACACGTGGGAAGAACAGTTGCCCGATTCCGTTCCGCGCGTGGGCGATCTGACCAGCATCAACCTCGAAGCCGTGCTGGCACTCAACCCGACTGACATCGTGCTCCAGGCCGGAAAGATCGGCGCTCCAAATCGACTTGAAGAAGTTTCGACAGAGCGGGAGTGGAATCTGATCAACCTGCAGATCGACAGCCTCTCGGACATTCAACAGGCGATCACCACGCTGGCGGAGCAACTCTCATTCGCGGGAGAGCCACAGTCGCGCGCGATCGTGACGCAGCGATCAGAGAAGCTGGCGCATGAGATCGATGCGGCGCTCGCGCCATTGCCAGCCGCGGAGACCGATCATCTTGGGCCGATCATGGTTTTGTACTTCACGGATCCGCCATCGGCGTACGGGCCTGGAAGTTACGTCAGCGACATCCTCGAATCGCTCGGCGCGCGCAATGCACTCGCCGGCGGCGCGTGGCAGGAACTGGATCTCGAACGCGTTGCAGCAAGTCAGCCATGGGCGCTGATCATTGCGGAGCCGGGCGCCAATGACGAAATCTTGGCGCATCCCGAACTCGCCCTGGGATCGCTCGCGCGACTCGAT
Organism: Phycisphaerales bacterium UBA5793; assembly: GCA_002418285.1. Lineage (GTDB taxonomy): Bacteria > Planctomycetota > Phycisphaerae > Phycisphaerales > UBA5793 > UBA5793. The sequence continues at coordinate 28,894 of DIDT01000022.1, read as the reverse complement.
CTCGATTGCGTACGGGCAGGTCGTCTGGCGGTGCTGGGGCATCCCCGATCACAATTGCCCGGCGCATCGGTCATCGGCGTCGCACAGGAACTTCGAACGATCCTTGAACGACTCGCGCGGAAACAAGGGCCCCCCGAGCCATGAGCGGTCGCCCAGTGCCTCGGATCATCCTGCTGGCGATCATTATGGTGGCGCTGGCCATCGTTCGGTTGATCGTGGGGTATTCCATCGGCTGGCCGGCGGATCGCCTCGTGCTTGAGCTGCGACTCGTGAGCGTGTTCGGGGCCATTTGCGTGGGCACTTGCCTGTCGGTGAGCGGGGTGATGCTCCAATCCCTGCTGCGCAACGCGCTGGCGAGTCCGTACATCCTCGGCCTGGCCGCCGGCGCGGCGCTGGGTGTCGGAATGGTTCAGTTGGGCGCTGTTCCGCACAGCGTCGCATCCTGGGTCGGTGAACCCGTGGGTGCTGTGGCGGGATCCAGCCTGGCGCTGCTGCTGGTGTACAAACTCAGCCTGCGCCGCGGACTGATCGATCCTATGTCCATGCTGCTCGTCGGCGTGATGATCAGCGTCGTGGCATCGGCGCTGCTGATGTTCGTGCAGTTCATGATGGGGCGCGACGCCGACCAGTTGCTGCGCTGGATGATGGGGCGCATTGCCCCGGAGGCGGCGCCCAGCCTGGTGATTGCCGGATCGGTGACCGCGATGGCCGGGCTGGCGATCAGTCTGCGATGGTCGCGAGCCTTGGATGCTGCAGCATTGAGCGACGATGAAGCGGCAAGCGTGGGCGTCAATCTCGCATCACTGCGGATCAGGATGTTCCTCACCGCAGGCGTTCTCACCGCTGTCTCCGTGCTGCTGGCGGGGCCAATTGGCTTTGTCGGCCTCATTGCGCCGCATCTGGCTCGCCTGATCGTCGGGTCGAGACATGCGGCGCTGCTGGTTGGAGCCGCGCTCATCGGGGCCGCCCTGCTGCTCGCCGCGGATACGGCCGTGCAGTTGATCCCCCACATCCCGTCGATTCCTCAACCGCGAGGGCTGCTGCCCATCGGCATACTCACCAGCGCCATCGGCGGCCCGGTCTTCATCTACCTGCTTCGACATCGGCAATCGGGGTGGATCGAATGACGCTGCGCCTTGAGCACATTTCGTTTGCGTTTGAGCATCCCGGCAAGCGTGTGGTGGATGATGTCAGTGCCGAGGCGCAGCGCGACCGCATCACCGCGATCATCGGCCCCAACGCGGTTGGCAAGTCGACGCTGCTGCGCCTGATGTCCGGCGTACTTGCCCCAGATGAGGGGACCGTCATGCTCGACGACAGCGACCTGGGTCAACTTCCCGCTCGAGTGCGGGCCGCGCGCCTGGCGTACGTTCCGCAGCGCCCTCGCGTCGACGCCCCATTCACGATCCGCGAGGTTGTGGAGCTCGGCCGCTACGCCCTGCCGCACTCGGCGCGAGCGGTGGATGAGGCTCTTGAGCAGTGTGAGCTTTCGGATGTCGCTCACCGTGTGTTCAACACGCTCAGCGTCGGCCAGCAGCAGCGCGCGGCACTGGCGCGAGCGCTGGCACAGGTCCACGCACGGCGTGATGCAGTGATCCTGCTCGACGAGCCAACTTCGGCTCTGGATCCGCGACACGTTCAGCAGACCGCCCAGGTGTTGCGGGAATGTGCTACGACGGGTCGCGCCGTTATTGTGATTCTCCACGACCTGGCCCTTGCGCGCAGCCTGAGTGACGATACATGGATCATGCACAAAGGGAACGTCATCGCATCCGGGCCTGCAACGCAAGTGTGCGAACCGGCGGTGCTGGAGCGCGTCTACGGCGTCAGATTTGAGTTCGCCGACAATGTGCTGCAGGCATCGCGAGCCTGAAGACAGGGCATGGTTCGGCAGCAACGCCGCTATACTCTAACAGAGCAGAATCAGAGGGATCTTCATGCCGCAATGGCTTCAGAACAACCTCCAGACGATCATCTACATCCTCGTGATTGCGATCCCCGCTGTCTCGCAGGGACTCAAAGTGCTTGCGGACAAGAAGCGCGAAGCGGAGGCTCGACGAATTCGAGGCGAGTCGTTCTCCCCTTCGTCGCAACCAGCGCAGACTAAACCCCCGACCACGCTGCAGCGGTCAGAGGTATCCGCGCAAAATCGCGAACCGGCGACGATCCAGGACGAACTTGCCGCCCAACGCCAAGCTCAGATCGAGATGTGGAAGGCCCGGGAGGCGGCGATGCGCGGCCAGACGGAGCAAAGGCCCGCTCAGGCCCGTGTTTCGGCAGAGGACGAGTTGGCTCGCCGCCGCCGGCTGGCGATGGAGGAGTTGCGCCGTCGTCAGATTGAAGTGGATCGTTTGCGGTCACAGCGGGCCGCGTCGGGTCGATCCCAGCCCGGGCCCGCGGCCAGCACCGCGCCCATGACGCGGCGCCAGCGAGCCCAGGCGGCTGAATCTGCGCGACAGCGCCAGGCGACTCAGCGGCGAGACAGTGTTCTGTCGGGTGCGCCGGCGAGACAAGTCGTCGAGCAGGTAGTCGCGTCGCTGGCATCCGGAGCCGCCGGAATTCCAGCCGAGCCGCAACCGGTTGTCGTTCCCGCATCGCGGACGACCCCGATGGGCGCCCTGATGTTGAACCGTGATTCGCTGCGTCAGGCGTTCGTCATGAAGGAACTGCTTGACCCACCGATCGCACTGCGGGACAACCAAACGGGGGCAACCGCCGGCTATCATCAGCCCTTCTGAACTCACCCATCACGTTCCATTTCTGAACCCTGACGGAGCCACTTTCCGCCATGAGCAAGTTGAGCATCGAACACGTCGACGTCGCCGGCCGCCGCGTCCTCACTCGCGTCGATTTCAACGTTCCACTTGATGAGCACGGGACCATCACCGACGACCGCCGCATCCGCGCCGCCCTGCCAACGATCAAGACGATCCTTGCGCGTCGTGGCAGAGTCATTCTCATGTCGCATCTCGGCCGCCCAGCTGAAGCAGGCTATGAAGCGAAGTACTCGCTCAAGCCCGCCGCCGAGGCGCTGAGCAAGCTGCTGGGCAAGCCGGTCGGTTTCCCAAGCCAGGATTGCACGGATGCAGCAGCAGCCGCCGCCGTTGAGCGTCTTGGCGATGGCGAGGTGCTGCTGCTTGAAAATCTCCGCTTCCACTCCGGGGAAACACACAACGACGCGGCCTTTGCGCAGAAGCTCGCCAGGTATGGCCAGGTGTATTGCAACGACGCTTTCGGAACGGCGCACCGCGCCCACGCGTCGATCGTGGGTGTGCCCGCCGCGATGGCCGGCGCGCCGCGAGCGGCCGGCCTGTTGCTCCTGGCTGAGGTCAAGTATCTCTCCGATATCCTGCAGCACCCCCAGCGACCTTTCGTGGCGGTCCTCGGCGGAGCGAAGGTGAGCGACAAGCTCGGCGCGATTCGCCGCCTGCTGGACATCGTCGACGATGTGCTGGTTGGTGGGGCTATGGCGTATACCTTTCTCGAGGTGCTCGGCCGGCGGATGGGCAAGAGCCGGGTCGAGCACGACTGCATCAAAGATGCCAAGGAAATCATCGAACTCGCCGCCGAGAAGAAGGCGGAGCTGTTCTTCCCGAACGATCACGTGTGCGGCAAGGAGATCTCCGACGAGACGCCGATCGAGGTCTTCGAGGACCACATCGGGGAAGGCTGGATCGGTCTGGACATCGGACCGCAAACGCAGGCCCGGTACGCGGAGCGCATCAGCAAAGCCAGGACGATCATCTGGAACGGCCCCATGGGTGTCTTCGAGGTCGGTCCGTTCAGCGTCGGAACCAAGGCGGTCGCTGACGCTATGGCTGGGGCGACCGGAAAGGGCGCGACGACGGTGATTGGCGGGGGCGACTCCGCTGCGGCCGTCGAGACGTTTGGGATGGACGACCGGTTCTCGCACGTCTCAACTGGAGGCGGGGCAAGCCTGCGACTGCTCGAGGGGAGGAGCATGCCCGGACTTGACGCCATCGATTCCGCCTGAGACCAAAAAGCCGGGAAACGACCTTCAATTGACCGCGACAGTGAATTGTGGTGGTTCGCGGTCGTCTGCGCGCCGTATCATGCTTCAGCCACACGAAGCGCTTTCGCGCAGGGAGGTGACATGCTCACCGGTCCACTGTCGATTCAGCGTCTGCTCGCGGGGATGAAGCAACATGATGCTTCTGACCTGCACGTCAAGGTCGGCTTGCCGCCCACGTATCGCGTCGGCGGCCTGCTCCGAACAATTGACTGCCCACCACTCTCGGCCGAGGAGGCGGATCACCTCCTGGATCCGATCGTGCCGGAACGGTTACGTCACCGATACGACGATTCCGGCGATCTGGACTTTGCCACGTTCAATGAGAACGGGGACCGATTCCGCGTGAACATGTTCCGCGCCGGCGGGCACGCGAATGCGGCGATTCGCCGCGTGAAGGGCGAGATTCCGACGTACTCCTCGCTGCACCTTCCGCCGATTTATGAGAAGCTCATCACGGAGACCAACGAGGGTCTCATTCTCGTGGTGGGCGTGACGGGCAGTGGGAAGTCGAGCACGCTGGCTGCGATGATTGAACACATCAATCACATTCGCGCCGAGCATGTCATCACGATTGAAGATCCGGTCGAGTATCAGTTCAAGCCCAAGCTTTCGATCATCTCACAGCGCGAGCTGGGCATTGACGTTCCTGATTACAAGAGCGCCCTTCGTTACCTTGTGCGGCAGGATCCGGACGTGGTGTTCATCGGCGAGATGCGCGACCATGACACCGTGCTGGCGGCGATCCAGGCTGCGGAAACGGGCCACCTTGTTTTCGGTTCGATGCACACTGCGGACACGATGCAGTCCATGAGCCGTATTCTGGAGTTCTTCCCGCAGACGGAGCACGGCTTTATTCGCAGCGCCCTGGCCAACACGCTCAAGGCGGTGTGCGCGCAGCGGCTCCTGCCGGCGATGGAGGATTTCGAGGTTTCCGCCGTGCCGGCCACTGAAGTGCTGCTCAGCACCCCGATCATGAAGGAGAAGATCCGCGACGGCGAAGAAGAAGACCTGCCCGCGATCGTCGCCCAGAGCACGGAAGACGGCATGCGATCGTTTACCATGTCGCTGACCGAACTGGTCGAAAAGGAATGGGTTCGTAAGTCCGTGGCGATGGAATACGCACCCAATCGGAACGCTCTTGAGAGTTCGCTCAAGGGTGTGGAGGTCAAGACGCAGACATTGGTCAATCGCATTCGCGGCTGAGCCGCCAATTTGCGGTGACAAAAAACAGAGATGGCGCACGGCAGGGAACGGTTTGTTCCATGCGGTGCGCCTTCTCTATTGAAGGCGAACATTCGCTTCGGACTCAGCGCTGGAACGTCGCGTCAGCGCGGGCAGCCTTGCCGGCTTCGATGGTGATGTTCTGCACCTGCTCGCCGAGTTCGGGGTGATGGAAGACGAGTTCATACTGGCCCGGCGGCAGGCCGGCGATCTTGAATGTGCCGCGGTCATTCGTCGTGGCGTGGTAGGGATGATCGAAGGAGTAGATGAGGGACTGCATCCACGCGTGTACGTTGCAGGCGAGGTGCATCTCCATCTCGGGCTTGGCGAACTTCACATCCTTGACCATGCCCGCGACCGGCTGCCCCTCGTTGAAGGTGCCGTTTTCCTGGCTCGTGAACTTGAGGTTGTGCGCGGTGTTGTCGGTGTTCTTCATGCTCAGCGTCTGGCCTGTCGTCACGGAGATGACGTGCGGATGATAGATGCAACCGACCTGATCGATTTCCTTTGGTCCATCGAGCGGGTTTGAGCCGCCCGGGGCGTTCTTGATGAACACAACGACATCTTTGAGCGAGCCGTTGTTGTTGACCACGATGTCTTCGCGGAAGAGTGCGACGCCACGATTGGCCTGAACGCAGAAGTTGTCGCCAACGGGTCGGATGCGCTGCATGCGCGGCGGCGCGCCGTCGAAGATCGCGACACCGGTAATCGAACCTGTGGCGCCGTCCGCATTGTTGAGGAGTTCGGCAACTGCGGCATCGCGGTCGGCGGCTTTCTCCTCGGGGCTGAGCGACTTGGTTTCCTCGGGCTTGGGTGTGGGTTTGACTTCCGCAGGCGTTTCGACGCTGCTGCTCTCAGCCGGTTTGGTTTCCTCGGGCTGGGTTGTTTCGGGCGCCACGTTTTCACCCGATACCCTGGCTTGCTCAGCGCGCTGCTTGAGGATCTCGTTGAGGTCGACGCCGGACGTGGTGTTTTCTTCTCCACTGAGCACGCTCTCACCCACAGTGTAATGGCGATCACCGGCTATGAAGATCCAACGCGTGATCAGGTCGATCTGCTCTTCAGCCGTTGAGCCGTAGAGCAGTTCCTTCTCCTTGCGCATCGCATCGGGGAAGTTGGCGAAGGCGCTGACGCGGCCGTCGGCGCCGAAGAGGCTGGGCATCTTCGTGCCGGGCATGATGGCTCCGGGCTTGCGCAACCAGCGCTTGACGTAGTCTTCCTGGAGTCGGCGATAAGCGATGCCGAGATTCGGCGCAGTGATCTGGTCGTAGATGGTGGGCTTCTTTTCAGCCGGCGCTTCGGTCGAGCCGTAGGGATCCTGCTCGCCGCCATCACCGCCGTAGGCGTCTTCCTCGCCGCCGCCTCCGTATGGATCCTCTTCGGCGCCACCTCCCCCATAGGGGTCGTCGCCGTATGGATCGCCTTCGTCGGTGGCGTCACCGCCGCCATCACCCATGAGTTCGGCCTGCTGGATCTCGAAAATCTTCTCGAGCTTGGTCCAGTCGCCGAGGCGGTGGCAGGCGAAGCAGCCCAGGTCGGTCACGATGCCCTCGCCGAGCGCGAACTCTTCCGGCGTCATGTTGTCGACGGGTGGCGCCTGGAAGGGATAGTCCACGCCGTTGTACGTGTTGCGAAGGAAGTGCAGGTCGTACCAGATGCGACCGTTCTTGGCGGCGAATTCCTCAAGCGAGTCGTGGCGGGTCGGATAGGCATTTGGCGCGTAGAGACCAAAATCGCGAGCCGTCTGCACGAGTTCGTTGCGGGTCTTGTCGAACTGCTCGGGCATGAGCATGCGTCCGACCGCCTTGGAGGCGGCGTCCTTGGCGATCTCATCGGCTTTGGCGCCGTTGTTTCCCGCTTTGGTTGCAGTCTCGAACGCCGCGTTGTATTGCTTCTCGAATTCGGTAGCGAGCGCCGAATCGACCGGCTTGAGATGCGCAGCGATCATGCGCGCGTCCATGGTGGTCTGGCCGGCGAGGTACTCGACAAGCCACTGCGACTCCTGCGGCTGCAGATCGAAACTGGGCATTCGGATCTTGAGCCATGGCCGCAGCATTTCGACATTGTTGAGGAAGGAATAGAACCAGTCGTGTTGAGCCTTGGCGCCGTTGCCGACAATGCGCGGCGGGGCGTTGGGCAGGTTCTCCTGCGTCTGAAGGTAATCGACGCTGCCATCCTTGCGACGAACCTCGAAGTACTGGCGAATGTTGGGAACGTTATTGTGCACATCGTGGCAGCCGACGCAGTTGAGCGATTCGGCCATCAGGCGGCCCTTGGCGCGCATCATGCCGGGTTCGTCAGTCGTCTTGAGCAGGTTGCCGCGCACGAGCGGCGGCTTGAGACTCGTCACGTAAGTGACCAGCGAGAGGACATCCGAGTCGCGCAGGAAGAAGCGCGGCATGCGCAACTTGAGGTACGGTTCGCCGACGGATCGGATCTCAACTTGATCGGCACCCAATCCGGAGTCCTTGCCCGTGTCGACGTCGAGGTAGTGGCCTTCCACCTCCTTGAGTCGCAGCGAGCGATCGTTCTTGCTCGTGTAAACGATGTCGCCGTCTTTGGTCATTTCACCCTGAACGGTGAGCTTGTCGCGATCAAAGATGCGGCTGTTGTGCAGCTTGGCATAGATGTAGCCGCGACGATCATTTTCCACGTGCTCCCATTCGAGCAGGCGATCGGTCAGGAGCGGATCATTCGGATTGCCCTGCACTTTCACGGCATCCGGGACCAGACCCTCGTGATCGACAAACCAGACATCCACGGTCCTGGGCCGCTGCTTGTCAAAGATGTGCTCGAAGTAGCCGAAGTCAAGCTTGTGCGGATCCTTGACCCCGTAGGCCGACAGGTTTGCCGAAACGGCGAGTGAGGAGTCGAACCCGGGGATCTGGTGACATCCGAAGCAGCCGTAGTGTTGAATCATTCGAGTGCCGAGATCGTACTGCTTCTCATCAAGGGTCATGCCCGCGACGCGCTGGCGGGCGGCGCCTTCGGAGATTGCGTTCTTCTGCAGATTGATGAGGAGCGCATCGACCATCGGTTCATCGACGTCGAAGTGCTGGGGCTCATACGTCGGGTGCTTCTGCTCGAGCAGATAGGCACTCAGGTCGAGGGCTTCCTGCTCGGTGAGGCGGAGGCGCGGCATGCGGGTGTAGTCTGAGTAGTGCGAAGGATTGCGCACCCAGTCGTAGATCCACGCTCGGGCCTGTTCGCGCGTGCGACCGTACAGCAACTTGGTGGCGACGCCGGACAGTTCCGGAGCGAACTTCGTGTACCGATCCGGCTGGTAGTGCATCAGGTACCAGTGCAGTCGCGTGTATTGCTCGGGCTTGATGTGTGAGGTTGGATTCCCCGACGCATCAAGCGCGAAGAAGCCCACGTTGTCTTCAGGCGTCTCGACGCCCGACTGCCCGTCATTGGCGCGGGAATCTTCGGCGATGCGTTTCAGAGCCGCGTCGCGGTCGAATCCAAATCGATCCTGCAGGTCGATCTCCACCCACTCGAGGCCGGTTTCATTGACGTTGCTGTGGCAGGCGAGACAGCCGACTTCCTTGAAGAGCGTGCGACCCGTCTCCACGTCGCCGGCGAGACTGATTCCGGGCGCATCCGCAGGAGGAATCGCCTCGGGCTCGTACGCCGGCTTGGCGGGATCTTCGGGCGTGGTGACGAGGTAGTACGACATCGCCGCCACCTCGGCGCGGGTGCGACGGATATCCAGAGGCGAAGAGTTATTCTCGGTCATGAAGAAGTGCGGCATGCGCGTGTTCGGCCGGAACGCCTTGGGCGCCCACGTCCATGACGCAATCATGTCTTCGCTCAGCTTCTCTTTGACGTGCAGCAGGCTCGGCCCGACCTGCCGCACATCGGGCATGCCGGGCTGATTGCGCAAGGTGCTGCCCAGCGAGTCCACCGCATGGCAGTTCACACAGCCGAGTTGCGTAAAGAGCAGTCGCCCTTTGGCGAGCACGGGCGCCGCCGTATCGATCTCCATCTCCTGGGCGTGGCACCGATTGCAAGACGACTCCACGTATCGGAGTTCGTGCATGGGGCGTTCCCAGTAGTGAAACTCAACCTGCTCCCAGCCGTAGTGATCTTCCCAGACCCTCTGCTGCTTGACAGCGCGAGCCATTTCGCCGGTGCGCGGGTTCAGATAGGCTGCCGAGGTGATATCGTGCGGTTCGCTGGGGAAGCCGAACGCATCTTCGTACTTCTCGTTGCTTGCGTACCAGTGATCATCGTGGAACATTTCCGCGTGCTCGTCTTCGCTCGCGTCCGCGGCGTGTTCCGTTTCACCCTGTTCGGCAGGTTCGGCGCTGTATCCAGCGAGAACGATTTTTGCATCTGACTGCGGCGGGCCTGCTTGGACTGATCGCCGCTGCGTCGAGGCACCACGGATCTCACTCATGATTTCCGCGTCTGTTCCCTCATGCTTGACAAGAAAATCCGGCACGAGCATCCCACTACGAGCATCGACCCAGATGTCCTCCGGCGTATGGGCGGTGTGGGCAAACTGCGTTTCCTCGCCGGAACCCTCGTGACAACTCGTGCAGCCCATCGTGGCGATGGGGTGCTTGGAGTCAGGATCGGCGAAAAGGTCGAGGCGCGGGTGAGCGAGAATGAGCCGACTCGCGCTGAGGCGGTGGCGGTTCCGAGCGGCAGCGCCCTCGTTGTACTGGTCAATCAGCGCATGACGATATGAATCAAAGAATGCGCGTCGCTCGGATTTGGTCAGAAACTGATTGACGATCTCACCGAGCGTCAGCCGGTACTCGACAAGGGGTTCATACCACTTCTTCCAATCGGCGGGCCATTTCTCAAGCAACACTTTTCGAATGCTGCGAACGTCGGCCATGTTGGAGACCGTGTTGGATCCGGAGTTCGACGGCGGGGACCACGCGAGCTTGATGGCGTCGGTTGGATCTGCCGACTGGTAGAGCGAAGCGAAGATGCCAACGAGTGCTTCCTGGGCGGCAGCGAGATGCCGCATTGGCTCGCCGCTCTGCGAGGGCAGATTCTCAACAGCCCGCTCCCAGAAGGCGAGAACAGCGACCGGCTCCAGCTCATCCTTGACGAGATCCAGCGTGCGGTTTTCCTTGCCCTTGGGAAACTCCTCACCCAGGGCCTGAAATTCGAGGAAGCGCAGCACGGCATCTTCCGCAAAGAGCGGATTGTCAATCGTCACGTGACAGGACATGCACCGATCGAGCGTGGGAACCTGTGCCAGGTTTACGTCGGTCAGGACGTCAGGCACCTTCTGCTGCTTGATCTTGATCGAGGGATTGAAGGCATCGAGCAGTGGCTGATCGCGCAGCCAGTCGCCGATGGCGCCAGCGAGGCCGGGTTCAAGGGTTTCGAGGTGTCCGGTGGCCTTGTCGAGATCGGTCCTGAGGTTCTTGATCTTCAGCGCCAGGTCGGCGACCGGTTTCTCCATGGTGCGACGCTTGGCTTTCAACTCCTCCATCTGCGCGTCGTAGGCCTTGACTTCGTTGTCGCCTTCACGTTTCTTCTGAAGGAGCTCTTCAAGCGCGGCTCGCTCGCTGCGCAGTTGTTCGGCATGCTCGGGCGTACCCTGGTTGGTGTGAATGAGCGTCTCGAGGCGCTCGACGAGCTGCTGCTTCGGCGCGATGTTGCCGTCGATGAAGAGTTGGAGTTGCTTGGTGCGCTTGTCTCGTTCGTAGCGGATCTCTTCGATCTCGTCGCCGAGACGCCGGTACTCCGGATCGTCATCCAGGGCTTTCTGGGCGGCCGTCCGCTGGTCTTCCAAGGCGCCGACGTTGGCCATCTGGGCATGCAGATCCGCCACCGATTTGCTCCACCTCGTCATCTCGGTGTCCCAGCGGACCACCTCGACCTGCGGAGCACGGTATTCGTTCTGCCAGTCCTGAAGGACGGCGATAATGAAGCACACCGCCAGCAGAAGCGATGACACGGCAAAAATGACGTGAAGTTTGTTCTGGTCGCGGAACGTCTTGGTAGTGACAGGCACGAGGCGACTCCTCTTCGCATCGCTTCATTTCATCAACCCGAGAGCCGCGCTAGGAAACCCACCCTGATTATTCGAGAGGATCCGGACGCGCGGACCAGCAGCCCGGCGGCAAGTATATTGAGTCCTTTGAATGGCTCCAAAGAAGCGATCCCCGAAATCGTGAAAAAAAGTACGAATACCCGAGTCCCCTCGACCAGCCTTCCTCCCCGGAACCTCACGTCATGTCCCATCCGCCCCCGATCAGACTGATTCCCTACTCTCAATTCCAGCCCGACGGCGATCCGCTCCAGGCCGCTCATGGTCTGCTGAGCGTCATGAGCCGGCGCCGCTCGGTACGGGCATTCAGCGAGCGTCCCGTGCCGCTGGAACTCATTGAGACGATCATCGCCACCGCGGGGACAGCGCCGAGCGGCGCCAACAAGCAGCCCTGGCGCTTCGTGGCGGTGCACAATCCGGAGACGAAGCGGAAGATTCGCGCCGCCGCTGAGGCGGAAGAGCGAGAGTTCTACACGCATCGGGCCAGCCAGCGATGGCTGGATGATCTGCGTGCGCTGGGCACGGACGAGCGCAAGGAGTTCCTGGAAACCGCTCCGTGGCTCATTGCCGTCTTCAAACTCATGCACACAGATGACGGCGGGCAGGTCTACTACGTGGATGAGTCCATCGGCATTGCCGTGGGCTTGTTGCTGGCAGCGGCCCACCTCGCGGGGCTGAGCACGCTCACGCATACTCCCAGTCCGATGAAGTTCCTCAGGCAGATCCTCAATCGACCCGCCAACGAGCGACCGTTTTTGCTGATTCCGGTCGGCTACCCCGCAGACGGCTGCCTCGTCCCCGACATCGAGCGAAAACCACTGTCGGAGATTCTGGTTCTCGATCAGGCCCGATGAATGCTCTCACCAGCTTCGGTCTCCGCAGCACCTGCTTAGATGGAGTGGTAAGATGCCCCGTGATCGCGGTTCGGTCCCATCAGCCGCGACGTGTGGCCCATGATGTTCTGCGGACGAGAAGGAGAGAGCGTGGCAAGCCAGCGAGGTATGCCCGGGGGCCAACCACTGCGCGTGGGGTTCATCTCGCCGGTCGACTCCCGGGACCCCGATGCTCTCTCCGGAATGCCCTACCGCATGAGATTGACTCTTGAGGCCCAGGGCATCGAGGTGCTGCCGCTGGATCAACCGCCGCTGGCGTCTTCCCGCCCCCTGCTTCCCGAGTTGCTGCGACGGCGCATCCCGTGGTCCTTTCGCCAGGGGTGGCGGACCGCGAGGAGTCGCCTGATCAACAGCTTCGAGCACCTCCGCTCAAGCCGCTATGAAATGGAGCTTCTCGCGCAGGCTCAATTGCGCGCCGATCGACTCTCAGACCGCATCCGTTCCGCCGATCCCGACGTGCTCTTTGGGTGTTGCATCAGCAGCATGCTCTACGGGCTGAAGACCAACGTCCCGATTGTCTATTTCAGCGACGCCACAGCGAAAATCATCAATGAGACCTATCCCGCTTACCGCTCGCGCAGCCCAGGGTACAAGCGAGTCTGCGACGCATACGAACGCGAAACGATGAGGCGGGTCACCTTCGCAGCGTTCGCCTCAGAGCGGACGAGGCAGTCGGCATTGGGCGACTACGGCTTGCCCGCACATCGATCTCGCGTCGTGCCAATGGGGGCTCACATCACGACGACCGACATGCCTGCCGCGCGGTGCGATTGGCCAAGCCAGCCACCATCCCGCGCCGAATTGAGGCTGTGCATCATCGCCTCCGATCCGATTCGCAAGCGGGTTGGCCTTGCGGTGCGCGCCACTCAGATCCTCGTGGAAATGGGATGGAATGCCACGCTGATCCACATTGGGGCGCCCAGCCGCGAGTTGCGTTGCTCTCGAGCGGTTCAATCCGTCGGGCCGCTTCGTCTGTCCAGTTCGGCGGATCGCGTCCTGATGGCCCAGACGCTCGCGACGAGCCACCTGATGATTCTGCCGTCTGCCGGGGAGGCCTTCGGAATCGCTCCTTGTGAGGCGGCCCAGTTTGGTCGGCCAAGTGTGGTCAGCGCGGCAGGCGGCCTGCCTGAGGTTGTTCTGCACGGGAGAACGGGCCTCGTGCTGAGACTCGATGCGACCGCCGAGGAATACGCACAGGCGATCGCCGGTCTGGCTGGGGATACAGAACGCTACCGCCGCATTTCGCGGGCGGCTGGGCGGCGCGCTAAAGCGCTGCTCAACTGGGAGTCGTGGGCCGATGGTATCGTGCCACTGCTGCGCCAAGCCGCAGGTGGGGCGACGGTCCCCACGGCACTGCGTCTTGCTCCGGTGCTGAGTCATGATGCGGCCGTTGTCGCTGGGAAGTAAAGCGGTGACACGACAGCATGTTTTGTATCCGACTGCCGCTGAGGAACTTGCATGATCGCGGGTTGTCCAAAAACGGAAGGAACCCGATCCGTGGCAAATCGGGTTCTCGTTCCGTACCGTGTTGTAATCCCCACCGCGCTGTAAGGAGATGCTCGTGGGTGCCACCCCCAAACAGTGTCCCGTGCGGCGGGAACGGCTTTTTCAGCGGCGGCGCCGTGTGTGGCTGCCCTCAGGTGAAGGGGGATACAGCACCGCATCGCCTACTGGAGATTCGATCTCCCGTTATGCCCGGTTCCGCACTTATTGAGATTTTCTTCAACATTCGTCCCGCTTCTGATGTGGATTCTGCAAGGAAACGCGCACAGTCGTCCGAAACCATGGTAAACTGGCGATGATGGCTGGAGTGTCCAGCCTCGTGGGGATGACAATTCGGCCCGGTCCAGCCGCTCGCGGGATTCTCAACCCACGCACGCGCGTGTTTTGTCCGCTCACCTCGAAGGAGACTTCACTCCATGCGAGAGAAACGGAACGCCCTGCTTGTCCTGCTGATCTTCGGCTTTTTCGCATGGGCTTTCTGGGCCTGGTTCATGGCTTCGCCGGATCGGCCCTACCGCTTCGAGCAGCGCCTCGCGAGCACCATTCTTTTCAGCCTGACCGGAGTCGTGCTGTTCTGGGCGCTCGTCTTTGAAGATAAACTGCCCGACATGCTCGGCCAATACGCAGGCGGTCTGTACTACGAGCAGGCAGGCCTGTGTTTTATCCCGGTGATGCGCAAGGACGGCGAACAGGCGTACATTCATATCTATTTTGAGAACCGGTTCGAGAACGAATGCAATGCCATTTTGCACCTTCGACCCCCGCCGGAGTCCATCCAGCACCGGCCCGACGCATGCGACATCCATTTTTCGTTCTCGTGTCCTGGCGGCGGTGTGGGGGTGATCCAGCAGCCCGTCGCGGTTCACCCGCGGCTGCAGGGCTCGGTTGTTGACGTCGAACTTGCCGCGGCTGTCAATTACCCCCATTCGCAGGGTGACCAACTGCGTTCGCAGAAGGGATTGCCATGCGGCACCTTCAATGTTGACTGGGGTGAGAACTTCCGGACCGGAATGCACGAACTCTCGGGGGAGATCGATCTTCTGAACCCGGTGACGATCCACCTGCCGGTGCCCCGCAATGTCACGAACCGAATTCGCCGGGGACAGCAGTGGCGCCAGCAGATCTTCTCAAAATACGAGAAGTGAGCCGCGTACGCCGCTCATTCCAGAAGGTGGGCAAACGAGGAATCACACGGTCCCGGACTTGCCAATCGACCACGAATGGCCGACACTTTGCCCATGAACAGGGAACATCGCACCAACTGGCCCGGATTTTTTGTCGCATGCCTGTCAGCCCTCGCGCTGATGACGTCCTGCCGTCACTCATCGCTCCCGCCACTGGCTGACGACGCCGAGGTGGCTCGGCGTGCCGATGCAGCCGGAGAGCCACTGATCATCGGCGAAGCCGTACCGCAGTACGTCGAGCGTCGCACGATCGCCATCGACGGCCAATTCGAGGACTGGTCCAATCTGTCCGCCGTCGCGGTTGGACATTCGACCTACGAAGGAAGCCCGTACGTCCGGCTCGGGCGCGTGTGGACCACCTACGACGATGCGTGGGTGTACTTCCGAATCGAGCTTGGCCGACTGGTCAACGTGCAGGGCCTGACCGGAACGCTTTCCCTCCAGCTCGACGCGGACGGCAACCGACTGACTGGCGACATCCGCACGGGCGGCACGGGCGAGGTCGGGATCGCCGGCGTTGATTTTGAAATAAACTTTTCTCCCCGGGGCAGCAAGGGTGGGTTTGGCGGGGTCGGCGCCGAAGTCATCGAAGCTGGTCTCCCCACGGCGCCCGCCAATCCCTACTGGTTCGGCGCGTCGTTTGCCCCCACGTACGCAAGTGATCAGATTGAACTTCGCCTCGCGCGCGGCGGGCTGATCCCCGGCGCAACCGTGATGCCGTTCATGAGCCCGACGTTTTCCGCCCGGATCACATTCACCGATGAAGTGGGATCGATTGTCGACCGGACGCAACCGTTTTCGATTGCCTTGCGTGCGGTGCCTCGCGCCGAGGTAACGTTCGAATCCACACCTGCGAACGAAGCGGAGATGGCGGTCGGTGAAGCCCAGCAAGTCGAAGGCGCGGCACCGGACTCTTCAGCGAGCGTCATCGAACTGGGTGGTGAGAGCCCGGCGGTCGAAGCAGAGCCGGTCGAGGAGTCATCCGCGGTTCGGTCGGCGCCGACGAGCGGGCGCCTTGCGCGCATGGACCGCCGCGACGTACGGGCGATGACGTGGAACGTACTCAATGGAGCGATGCTGCACAATCCCGAACCATTCGTTCGTGTGGTGCGCGCGGTTGATCCGGACATTATCTGCCTGCAGGAACTCGGCAAAGACGTCACTGATGGCGTGCTGCGAGCGTGGCTCAACGAGCATCTTCCAACGACGTTCGGCTGGGAAGTCATGATCTCGCCTGACCAGGATGTAGCCGTTGCGAGTCGGCTCAGCGCGGTGCCGGTGACATCCATCTCCGGCTTTGACGGACCTGATGCGCCACAGGTGCGGTCGGCGTCACTGCTCGTTGCGGCGGCGAATCGGCGGGTGCTGGTGACGAGCGTTCACCTCAAGTGCTGCGGCCGCGCCGGTGATCCCAATGACCAGAAGCGCGTCAAGGAAGCGGAAGCGATTCGACGCCTGCTTCGGGCGGCCCAATTCGACCTGCGGCCTTCGGGGCTGCTCATCATGGGCGATTTCAATCTTGTTGGCTCGTACGAGCCGATGGAGATCGTCAAGTTCCAAAACGACCTCAATGCGACGGACCTGCTGGTTGTGGATCCGTATGTGCGCGGGGATTCGACGAACACGACTTGGCGCGACCCGGAGCAGCCCTTCCTGCCGGCCCGGCTCGACTACGCACTGATTTCCGATGCAGTCCTTCGCGTGGCACAGTGCTTTGTACTCGACACCGATCGCCTTGGTGAAGACGAACTCACCACTCTTGGTCTGCTCCGCGAAGACTCGGGAGCGTCGGATCACCTTCCGGTCATCATCGACTTTCACTGAGACTCGCTCTCCCGGCAATCGAAAAGACCGCTGATCCTGACGGATCAGCGGTCTTTTGTTCATTTCCGTGCCGGGATCGGATCAACGATCCTTGATGGTCTTCATGAACTCGGCGTCGGCTTCGTAGGCGGCGAGCAGTTGCTTCGCCTCTGCGGCCGCGGCCGTGTCGGGGTACTTCTCAACAATGTTCTTCAGTCGAAGATAAGCCATGACGTTATCGCCATCCGCGGCCTGAGCCTTGGCCCGCTTGAGCATGTTGTCGGCGCGGCCCTCGATGGCGCTGTCGCGCTTGGCCTTGAGCACTTCGGGGTCGGCATCGAGGCGCTTGAGTTCCGCCACCGCCTTGTCCGCAATCGGCAGGCCGCGGTAGTCTTTGGCAACGCGATCAAAGATCGCGAGGGCGTCCGCGTACTGCTTGTTCTTGACCGCGCTCATCGCGCGATCGAAATCGGCCTGAGCCATGGGGGTGATGCGGTTGACAATCCCGTCGTACCGGGCGCGATGACCTTCGCGTTCATCCAGCGCTTTGCGATCGATGTGACGCAGGGTGGAGATTGCGCTGGAGCTGTCGCCCTTGAGCAGCGCCGTCTCAATGGTGGCAAACAGTTTCTCGTTGTAGTCGGGTCCGCCACCGAGCGGCTGCGCATTGGGATGCTTGCGAATCGCGGTCTGGATCGCGTCGTCAAGCCGGGCGGGATGGCCGATCCACTCAGCCACGCCTTCCGGACTGAAGAGCACGGCGTGGGGAATCGCGTTGACGCCGAAGACGCGGTCCATGCTCGAACCAGATCCGACGAGGTAGGTCATGTGCTGCTGTTTGACGAAAGGCGCGACGAGCGAGTCGTCTTCGTTGCTGAGGCTGACGAAGAGCACGCCCTTGTCCTTGTACTTCTTGTGCATCTCGTTGATGTGAGGAATCTCAGCACGACACGGGCCGCACCACGTCGCCCAGAACTCCACGATCACGATATGGCCGCTGAGCTCGTTCAGATTGACGTTGTACTCATTGTTGTAGAGTTTCCCGACCTTAAGTTCCGGCATCTTGTCGCCGACCTTGACCTCGGCAAGGCTCGGGCCGGTCACGGCCGCCATCAAGGCCAGGGCGGCAATTCCTGTCATCAGTCGCTTCATTGTGATCTCCTTCGTTCGGGGCTCTGGGACGTGGATCTTCATCGGATAGTGTGCGGCAGCACACCCGTATCATACCTGAGTATACTGATGACCATCGCGTGGGATTGGGTTGAATCCCTAAAGTCTTTGGCCGACATCAATATGGTACCATGACTCCCAACGGCTCACCACCCATCATCAGCGTGCAGAACCTCGTCAAGCGGTTCGACGGCCGCACCGTGCTGGATGGCATCAACCTCGACGTGCGTCCGGGCGAGATCCTCGTCATCATGGGTGGCTCGGGCAGCGGGAAGTCCACCTTGCTTCGCCACATGATCGGCTCGTTGAGCCCCGACGAGGGAAAAGTGGCTCTATTCGGGCAGGATATTGCGGGGCTGGATGATGATGGGCTGAATAAAGTACGCAAAAAGTTCGGTATTTTGTTCCAGTCCGGGGCACTCTTCCAATCGATGACCATCGCGGAAAACGTGGCTCTGCCTCTTCAGGAGCACACGACTCTGGACCAGAACATCATCAATATCCAGGTCAAGATCAAGCTCGAACTGGTCGGGCTGCGCGAGCACGCCGAGAAATACCCCGCCCAGATTTCAGGCGGGATGAAGAAGCGCGCCGGGCTGGCCCGGGCGCTCGCCCTGGATCCCAAGATTCTGTTCTACGATGAGCCTTCCGCGGGGTTGGACCCGGTGACCTCTGCCGGCATCGACCGTCTCATCATCGACCTGACGAAGAAACTCGGAGTGACGAGCGTGGTTGTTACGCACGAGATGGACTCCGCTTTTGCAATCGCCGATCGCATGGCGATGCTCGACAAAGGCAAGATGCTGGTCGTTGCCGATCGAGTATGGTTCGAGGAGTTGCGCGGGCATGATGTCGGAGATCTCTCGCAGGAACAGGCGCTTGTGCGCCAGTTCATTCGCGGAGATGCCGAGGGGCCAATTACGCAGCGCCGAACTGCGACCAACTACGAAGAAGACCTGCTGGGGACTCCGGATGTCCCACGGATGGCGCCGGGACCCAGCATCGAATCGACTCGCATCGTGAAGTGATTCCACGCAAACACGACCGGATGGATGGGCAAGTCGAACATGAGCACCAGCCGCATACGCCAGCGCAACAACACCGTCGCGGGGTTCTTTGTCATCGCCGCCATCGTCGGTTTCGTCGCGACGGTGATCACGCTCTCGGATCTTGGCGATTTTGCCAGCACGCAGGTCATCCGCATCGCGTTTCCACTGGACGTCGGCGTGCCTGGCGTGAAGGTCGGGTCTGAAGTGATGGTCGGCGGCATGACCGTCGGCAAAGTGACGGAAATGGCCGCGGATCTCAATCGCTCCGACGAGCCTCGTTTCATCGTCACCGTCACGATTCCCGAGCAATACCAGATTCACGAGGATGCCTTCGCGGGCATGGTCGTTCCGCTCATCGGTGGGGCGACGGCGATCGACATCGCGCCGCTGGGAACCAACGGCCCGCCGCTGGGAAAGAAGTTCTTCGACGACGGCGGAACAATCAGCGGCGGGTACGCTCCTTCCGTACTCCTCAAGACCGCCGGGATCGGCCCCGAGGACCTTCAGCGCGTCAAGGCCATCATTGAACGCATCGACGGTATCACCGCCGACGTCAAAGAAGTTACGGGATTCGCCCGCAAGACGGTCAACGAGGACGGCCCCGCCATCGTGCAGAATGTGCGCGGCACAACCGAGGACGTGCAGGCATTCATAGCATCCCTGAAGGAGCGCTGGCCCGAGTGGAGCGACCGCATCTCCCAGATCATTCAGGATGTTCGCGCCACCACCGAGCGCGGACCGGCTCTGGCGGAGAAGGCTGATGCGATCATGGCCAATGTTGATGGCGGCGTCAATGACGTGCGCTCGCTCGTCAGCGATGTTTCACCGAATGTCAAGGAAACGGCGGAGAATGTCAAGGAAGTCACGCGATGGACACGCGAGGAGGGCCTCGCGCGGATCGAACAGATGCTCGACCGGGCCGACAAGGGACTCGCCGCCGCCACCGAAACGTTTACGATTCTCAATGAGGGTCTGACGACGGAAATTCCGCAGGTTTCTCGCATTCTTGCCAATCTCCGGCTCAGTTCGGACAACCTCAAGCTGGCCACAATCGAAGTTCGTTCCGAGCCGTGGCGACTGCTCTACACTCCTTCAAAGGACGAAGCCAAGCAGTCGTTGCTGCACGATGCAGTTCGAACGTACGCAGCTGCCGTGAGTGATCTGGAAGCGTCAGTGGTGAGCCTCAAGGCCCTGCACGACCGGTATGGCGAGAACCTCGATCCTGAAAGCGAACTCGTGCAACGGGCACTGTCGGAGTTCGAAACGCGCTATGAGAAGTACAAGCAGGAAGACAAACGCTGGGGGGAGATTCTGTTCGGCACCGGCATCAAGCCGTGAATCAGACGAACGGACGGATCCCCGCGGGAGTATGAAGTGATAATGCAACGTTCCGCGACCGCCGTTTCGATCCTCGTGGCCCTGATGGCGCTGACCTGCCTGGCGCCCTCCGCCAGAGCCTGGCAGGCGCTTGAGAGCCCCACCAAGCCGGAGACGCAGTGGCGCATCACCATCCCGTTGCAGGATGGCGAACTCCAGGTCGGCGAACTCATCGGCGAATTGGCCGACGAAATCGGGATGGATGGCGAGGCCATCAAGAAACTCAGCGACTATTCCGTTCCGGTGCGGACCCCGCTGGGTTCCAGTACGATTCGCCTGATCAGCTCCATCACGGACGGGATCGTCAAGCTCGACATCAACGCAGATGAGGTTGCGGTGACGGTTGATCGCGTGCGGCTTCGTCAGCACCGGACCGATTTCAACGGAGCCATTCAGCGACTCATCGAAAACTTCTTTCCCGAGGCTGCGGACCTTGCCAGGGCGCAGTTTGGTGTCATGGTGCATCTGCCCGACGGGACTACCGCCAGGCTGTCTGCAGCGAACGCCCCGAAGGACGCGGTTGTTCTGATCCACGGGCTCGACGACGCAGGCCACCTCTGGGGACAACTGATCCCGGGCTTGCTCGACGCCGGGCATGGCGTCTGCGAGATCACGTACCCCGACGACCAGGCGATCAAAGACTCCTCGGAGTTTGTCGCGTCGCTCTTTCACGAAATGCACGAGGATGGAGTCGTGCGTGTCTCGATCGTGGCGCACAGCATGGGCTGTCTGATCAGTCGTGACATCCTGACCAACATGGCCTACTACGCCGGGTCAGTCGACGGCGGCGAGCGCTTCCCACCCGTGGACCGCCTGATCATGGTGGGCCCACCCAATCACGGGTCGAAGATGGCCCTGTTTCGCATCGCCACCGAAGCGCGAGATCAGACCGTGCGGGCGCTGAGTGGGGACGGGCTGCTCATTGGCGGCTTTTTCGACGGCGCCGGCGAAGCCCAGGATGATCTGATGCCGGGCAGCGCGTTTCTGACTGATCTCAATTCGCGATCGCTGCCGAGCGGTCTGCCGGTGACCATCATCGCGGGATCGGCCAGCCCGATCACGGCCGACGGGCTCGCCGCGATGGCCAAGCGGCTGGACGACATGGGCAAATCCAAGTACGGGCAGATCTTTGCCGGCAGCGATCTCGAAAAGAGCGCGAGCGATCTCGTCGACGGTCTGGGCGACGGCTGCGTTTCGCTTGAGTCCACCCGACTCGATGGAGTGACCGACTATGTCGTGGTGGAGGCCAATCACCTGAGCATGATCCGCAACGTCAGCAGTCGCAGCGATCGCGTGCCGCAGGCGGTGCCGATCATTCTTGCGCGGTTGGCGGGCGAGCAGCCGGCGAAGCCCTGACCGGAAGTGCGGAGAGGGCCCCAAAAACCGCCCCTTGGAGGCATGGAGACCGAGAATCAGATGGATCGGATCGCAATGATTGCCGATTATGACTGACAGCCGCCTCGACTGGCGATCAGGGAGCACAGGTTCAAATGCGGGTTCTGGTGACGGGTAGCAGCGGTCTGATCGGGTCCGAGGCGGTGGCGTTCTTCGATCGCATGGGATTCGACATCACTGGTGTCGACAACAACATGCGGGCCGACTTTTTCGGACCCAAGGGCGACACAACCTGGAACCGCCGGCGTCTCGAATCGACCTGCAAGCGCTTCCGCCACCAGGAACTGGACATTCGCGATCGCGCTGCGGTAGACCAACTGTTCAACGAACACCCGTTCGATCTCGTGATTCACGCTGCAGCGCAACCGAGCCATGACCTGGCCGCGTCACGCCCGTTCGACGATTTTGATGTCAATGCGGTGGGCACGCTGAACATGCTCGAGGCGTGTCGGCGGCACCGTCCTGATGCCGTGTTCATCCACATGAGCACGAACAAGGTTTACGGCGATGGGCCCAACCATGTGCCGCTCAAGGAACTCGAAACGCGCTGGGATTACGCCGACCCCGCATACGAGCATGGCATCGCCGAAGATTTCTCCATCGACCACACGCTGCATTCGCTCTTTGGAGCCTCCAAGGTCGCCGGCGACGTGCTGGCCCAGGAGTATGGCAAGTACTTTGGTCTCAAGACCGGCATCTTCCGAGGCGGCTGCCTGACGGGCCCGCAACACAGTGGCGTCGAGTTGCACGGCTTTCTGAACTACCTCGTGCTGGTGGCGCTGCGCGAAGGGCCGTACACGATTTTCGGATACAAGGGCAAACAGGTCCGCGACCAGATTCACTGCCATGACGTCATCAACGCGTTCTGGCACTTTGCGCAGAATCCCCGGCCGGGCGAGGCCTACAACCTGGGCGGTGGCAAAGGCAACGCCGCCAGCCTGCTCGAGTGCGTCGAGATGATCCGCAAGGCGACGGGCAAGAAACCCAATCTGACCTACAGCGAGACCAATCGCATCGGCGACCACATCTGCTACTACAGCGACCTGCGCAAACTCCAGTCGCACTTCCCGGGCTGGCGACTCACCTACAGCCTTGATCAGATTGTCGACGAGATGATTCAGGTCATCTCCGACCAGCACCGCGCATAAGGTCAGGTGAGGCCAGTGCCCTTTCGGAGCGTCGGTTGATGCGCATCACGATCATCAATCAGTTCTACAAGCCGGATATCAGTCCGACGGCTCACCTCGCCGCTTCGCTGGCGGAACACCGCGTGAAGTTGAAAGATGAGGTGCGCATCATCGCCAGCGCCGGCGGGTACGTTCCCGAATCCGGCGCGCCGGCGCCGACGATGTTCGACAACCCGCGGATCCATCGCATCTGGACGCCGCAGCTGGGCAAATCGAGCAAACTCAAGCGATGCATCGATTACGGCGTGTTCTACTTCCTCGCTGCGTGCACAGCCGTCACCCTTCCGCGTCAGGATGTCATCATCGCGCTCACTACGCCACCCTTTATCGTGTGGACCGCCCTGCTACACAAGTTCTTCCATCCGTGGACGCGCATCATCCTGTGGAACATGGACTGCTATCCCGAGGCTGCCGAGCGCACGGGCGTGCTGCGGGAGGGCAGTTGGCCCAGCCGTTTCATGCGTTGGATGAACCGCGTGCTCTTTGGACGCATCGACCATCTTGTCGTGCTCGATTCGGCCATGCGCGACCTGCTGCTGGGCCAGTATGCGCGGCCGGCGCATCCGCTGCCATCCACAATCATTCCGAACTGGGAGCCGGCCGCGATGTTTCCGCTGGTGCGTGAGAAGCGCAAGTGGGCGGAAGCGGAGAGCCTCGGGCTCACGGATCGCTTCGTGGTGCTCTATCTGGGCAACACGGGATACGGCCACCAGTTCGAGACCGTGCTCGACGCGGCGGAGCAGCTGCGCGATGAGAAGGTGACTTTCTTCTTTGTCGGCGGGGGTTCGCGCTGGGAGGAGATCCAGCGACAGGCTGAACAGCGTGGCGTGAGCAACGTGCTCATGCATGGATACGTGCCCAAGGACCAGACGCCCGTTGTCATGGCCGGCGCGGATTGTGCGCTCATCACACTGCGTGATATGGTGCTGGGGGTGATGAGCCCGAGCAAACTGCACGCGAACCTGGCAGCCGGACTGCCGATTCTCTACGTCGGGCCCAAGGGCAGCAACGTGGATGACGCCATTGTGAAGTTTGACTGCGGCGCGAGCGTGCGCCACGGTGATGCGGAGTCGATCGTTTCGTTCATCCGCACGCTCAAAGCCAACCGAGCCGAGCATGCCGCGATGAAGCAGCGGGCCCGCGCGGCGTTCGACGCCGCCTACTGCGACACATGCACGCTGCCGCAGTTTGACGCGGTGATCGATTCGGTGATACGCCAAAGAAGTGAACGACCGATTCGAAACGCATCATCGACATCGCACGAGGGCCATACGGGACCGGCGCTGCGCATCAGCCCCGATGAACCAGCGGCAGCAAGTGCATCGAGCGAGGTTGCATGAGCGCGGCGACTTCAACCATGTCGAGCCAGTCGGCGGCGCCCACCCCGCAAGCTGTGCCGCGCGATGCCCGCGCCGACGCGCTGCAAAACGAGGTGCATCCGGATCAATTCCCGCCCGGGCGCTGGCCCGCGGTCGGCAGCGTGCCGGTGAGCGTGCTCATTCCGGTGCGAAACGAGCAGAAAAATATCGTTGAGTGCATTCGGCACGTCCGATGGGCCCAGCATGTGACGGTGATCGATTCGCAATCGACCGATGACACGATCCCGCTGGCGCAGGCGATGGGCGCGGAGGTGTATCAGTTTCACTATTCCAAGTCAGGCTGGCCCAAGAAGAAGAACTGGGCGCTGGAACATGTTCCGTGGAAGACGCAGTGGGTTCTGATCATGGACGCCGACGAGCACATGACGCCGGAACTGACTGAGGAAGTTCGCCAGGTTGTCACCGGTCAGTACCCGGCTGGCAATGGTTGCGGCGACGGCTACTGGCTTAATCGCCGCTTCATGTTCATGAACCGCTGGATCAAGCACTGCGGGTATTACCCGTCCTGGAACGTTCGTCTCGTCAAGCACACGGTCGGGCGCTACGAGCGCATCGGCACTCTTGGCGACACCGGCTCTGGCGACAATGAGGTGCATGAGCACATCGTCCTCTCCACCGGCGAGGCGGGGTATCTCACGCATGACTTCCTGCACTACGCCTACCCCGACATCGCGACCTGGGTTGAGAAGCACAACCGCTATTCCACATGGGAAGCGCACGCGATGGAAGCCGGCGATGCGGGCGAGGTCGAACCATCGCTTTTCGGCGGCCCGATTGCGAGGCGGCGCTGGTTGAAGGCCAGATCGCGTCACATGCCGCTTCGACCCACGTTGCGTTTCCTGTATTCGTACGTTCTCAAGGGCGGCATGCTCGACGGCTATCCCGGGTTTGTCTTCTGCCGCCTGCTGGCGTTCTATGAGTTCCTGTCCGTCGCTAAGCACCAGGAGATGCAGGCGCAGCGACACAAGGCTGCCCCGCGCTGATGAGCACTGCGCCACACGAATCATCCGCCACACCCCCCGCTGAGCACCGCCATTTCAGCACGTGGACGATGCGCGAGAAGATCGGCCGCATGCTGTGGTACTGGGTGGAAGCCACGTTGTTTCGTTTCAGTCCGCGACCGATGTACCGATGGCGCGGGTGGCTGCTGCGCCTGTTCGGTGCCGACGTTCACCCGACGGCGCGTGTCCGCTCGACGGTTCGCATCGAGGTGCCGTGGCATCTGACCGTGGGGGAAGGCTCTTCCGTGGGCGACTTTGCCATTCTCTACTGCCTCGGCCTGATTCGCCTCGGTCGCAACGTGTCGATCAGCCAGTACGCCCACCTCTGCGCAGGCACGCATGATTTCACGCGCCGCGACATGCCCCTGCTGCGACCGCCCATTGTGGTGGAAGACGAAGCGTGGATTGCGGCGGACGTGTTTGTGGGGCCGAATGTCACGATCGGGGCCGGCTGCGTTGTTGGAGCACGTTCAAGCGTCTTCGACGATCTGCCCGCGTGGAGTATTTGCGTGGGCCATCCGGCCAGGCGGATCAAGGATCGACCACGATTTGACTCGGCCGCTCCGTGAGCCGCCGCTATCCTTGGTTGGCATGGCTCAGCGTCGATTCCACTATGAGCAGGCCTTCGAGCACTATCTGCGCGCCAATCGCGTGCCGTATGTGGCGGTGGATGAGGCCCGCAAGGCGCTGACCCAGCCGCACATGCATCCGGCCAAACCGAGCGGCGATGCCCTCAAGTCATTTGACTTTGTGGTGTACAGCCCGCAGGGGAACCTGCTGCTCGATGTCAAGGGCCGCAAGTGCTCCACGCGCCGCTCGACCGCCTCGGGTCACGCCGCCGGGCGACTCGAGTCCTGGGTCACGGATGATGATGTCGAATCGCTCTCGGCGTGGCAGCACCTTTTCGGAGAGGCGTTCAGGGCGGTGTTTGTGTTTCTCTACTGGTGCGCGGCCCAGCCGCCCGATTCACTCTTTCAGGAGATCTTCAGTTATCGCGATCGGTGGTACGCCCTGCGCAGTGTTGACCTCGAGGACTACAAGTCGCACATGGTGCGGCGAAGCACCCGATGGCAGACGTGGTCGGTGCCGACGGAGGCCTTTGGCCGCATCAGCCGCCCGTTCGAGGTTCATCGGTTGATGCACGAGTCTCCCGTCGTCGCGGCCCGATCGATCTAGAATAGACCCGCGGCCGTTGCACAGTATTGCGGCCGCGTGCATCCAAACGTGTGGAAACCTGACCAGACCGCAATCCCGCGGCATCCGGAGTCACGAGGAGGCTCAACATGAAACAACGACGCAATTCCATCGGCGGCCTGATCGCGCTCAATATCGTGCTGCTAACCGTACTCGCCCTGGTGAACTTCGCTCCGACCGTGCGAGCCGAAGGCTCGACCGCCGCGGGCGACTACGTGATTGTGGGCGGCAGCGTGAACGGCGCCACGAGCAACGCGGTCTACGTACTGGATCAGCGCACCGGAGTGCTGCTCAGCTTCCTGTACGATCGCTCAAAGAAGAAACTCGACGGCCTCGCGGCTCGGAGTGTGGTCAACGACGGCAAGCGGGCGGCTCCATCGCGCTGAGCCTGCTGGATGCATGTGACGACAGTGATCTTCAACCTCCAAAGGGATTGGAACCTAGCCATGTCGAATACTTCGAGTCGAACTGCCACAACAACCGCGACGGCCTCACTCTGGGCGTCGGCGTTCGTACTTTGCGCCTTCATCCTAACACAGGCCGGCCAGCTCACCGGGAATACCGCCAGGGCCGAAATGGCCGTCGACGGCGGGGAGTACGCCCTGGTCACGACCAAGGGCGGCAACGACGAGCTTCTCTACGTTCTCGAGAAACGGACTGGCCGTGTTTTCGTGTACGAGGGTGGCCGAATGGACCTGCTCGACTTCCAGGACGTGGGCGAGTGGGTCACCCGCATGACCGCCAAGGGCGACGGCAAGTAAGCCCGCTCGCTCAACGCTATCTATAGTGATGCCTCAGTCGACGTCATGTCGACACTGTTCGCGTCTGAAACTCGTCGCGGCCGCCAGGGACTGCGGCGAGTGCTAGAAACCCTTCCTTGGCGCCAATTCGCCGGTATTCGAACTGCAGTGGCTGCCCACGGTGGTGTTGCGCGCTGCAGGTCGGATTCGCGGCGACTTCCGAGACGCGCGGAAGGATCTTGATCCATGCCCATCGTTCCCCTGCCTCGCTTTGAGGCTGAAGCCGATCCCAAAGCACGTGGTCTGAACGACGAAGAGTTGCGCGCCTATCAGCGGCTCTCTCCGCCCGATACGGTCGTCGTCAAGTACGGCCAGACCGGGATGATCGGGGAGTTTCCCGCCCGGCTCGATCGCGTTCCAGGCTGCGGCACCAAGTTCGTGCTTAAGACGCCGCGCGGCACCGAGATCGGCGAGATGCTGACCACCACCTGCTCCAACGGCGGATGTGGAAAGAGCCTGACCCGACGAGAAATGCTCGATTACATCGAGAACTCCGGCGGCAGGCAATACCCCTTCACGAACGTTGGTCGGGTGCTGCGCATCGCGGCGATTGAAGACTTGCAACACATGGAGCGACTCCAGGAGCTCAAGCGGCCGATGCTCAAGCGCATCCGCGAGATCGTTGCAGAGCAGCAGTTGGCCATGAAGATCGTGGACATCGAGCCGATCCTGGGAGAGGAAGTCCTCACCGTCTATTTCACTTCGGAGAATCGGATCGATTTTCGCGATCTCGTACACCTGCTCTCGGAGGAGTTTCACTCGCGCGTCGAATTGCGTCAGGTTGGGGCGCGTGAAGAGGCGAGATTGACGGCTGACTACGAGCGCTGCGGCCAGCACTGCTGCTGCAGACAGTTTCTCAAGGTGCTCAAGCCGGTGTCGATGAAGTCCGCCAAGGTTCAGAAAGGCACGCTCGACCCGCTCAAGATTTCTGGTCGATGCGGGCGTCTGATGTGTTGTCTGCGCTACGAGGACCAGACCTACGCCGATCTCAAGAAGAACCTGCCGCATCGCAAAACGCGAGTTGGTACGCCCGACGGCCCGGGAATTGTGATGGACTCGCAGATCCTCACACAACTTGTACTCGTTCAGCTCGAGTTTGACGGCACGCGCATCGCTGTGCCGGTCGAGCAACTCTGCGACCCTGACTCAATTCCCGCGCGACCACCGGCACCGGAACGAGTGGAGCCCGGCCGGGATACTCGGCGCGGCCCGGACCGCCCTCGACGCGGCACTGGCGAAGATCCGCTGCGCGGTCTGAGCGAACAGGAAGTCGCCGACCGTGTGGGCGGCCAGGCTCCACCGGCCGACGGCTCGACGGAGCAACCCCTGCCGCGACAGAAGCGGCACCGATCACGCGATCGACGGCCCGAGCCGACATCGGGTGAGACGGCGCAGGCCCCGCCAGCTGAAGGAGAGGGATCCGGCGGCGATCAGCCGCAGCGGCGCAAGCGCCGTGGACGGCGGCGACGTCGATCGGATCGACCCGCTGAGGCACAGGCATCGACCGAGGCAAGCTCCTCGCCCGGGACAGGCGCCGACTCGCCTGCGAGAGGCTCCGGATCCGGCGGCGCCAGCGACGAGCAGGGCGAAGGTCAGAAACGCAAACGGCGTCGACGCGGCGGTCGCAAGCGCCGCCGTCGCGGCGGCGGCGAGGGCGGCAGTAGCGGGGACGGCGGGAGTGGCTCA
>DIDT01000011.1 GCA_002418285.1 Phycisphaerales bacterium UBA5793 | reverse complement strand
CGCCACGGCGCGAACACCGCCCACAACTCACCCGCCAAGCGGCAAATCAATGTGTCATCAGTACTTGCGCTCATGTAACCATCCTCCATGCCGAGCACCAATCCGAAAATCCGGACAGGGTCGCGTTATCATGTGTCTCTCTACTTTCGCGGCTGTTCCCGCGGGCCAAGCCTGCGCCTCTCGCCAGGGGGGAACCATGAATCGAGGCTGTTACTGTCGCGCACTGCCGCGCACTGTCGCGACAGTCCCTATTAAGCGCACGCGTGCGCGCGGGCGCGCGGAAGGATCTTGAGAACAATGACAACTGTCGTGACAGTCTGTGACAGTGCGCAGCAGTTGAACTGATCATCTCGGCACCTCCTGCAGGCTGATGCCCTCGTAGAACGGAGTCAGGCCGGTCCCACGACGCCGTTTGATCCCGGGTATTGCCGCCCCAAGGTCCCGACCGAAGGTCTGCTTGTGAGTCACGATGGTTCGCCCATCTTGCTCACACCACCTCTTCCATGCGTTGTAGAGGTCGTCAACGTCAACGCGGTGACCCGGGCCGACGACGCAGCATTCCCGCACAAACGCGCTGACGGGCGAAGCGAGATCCTCAAGGTCCCGGATCGCATCCATCGCAGATTCAGGTTGAACGAAGTAACCGCGCGCTTTCAGCCGTTTCCACCCCTCGATCGCCCACAAGAGGATCCCCGGAAGTTCCGCGATGAGTTGATCGGTGAGGGTGGTGTCTTCGTGCCCGTAGAAACTCGTTATCAGCCTCAGCACAAGGAATCGACCGGCCAGAGCGGTGCTCGCGTCGTTGAGGCGAGGCAGTTCGTTCGTGAGGAAAATGAATCGCGTGGGCAGTTTCATGCTGACCGAGCCGAGATACTTCCGGTCGATCGTCAGTGCGTCTTCACCGGAGATGCACAGCAGACGCTCGACGACGATGCCGATGTTCTCGCCGCCGAAGCGAGCGTCGCTGACGATCGCGAGCGATTTGTCGATGAGAGGCTGAAGCCCGAAGTTCCCGGCAAGACTGCTGGTCGTCGGTCCGACCACGTTTCCATGACCGATCATGTACCGGAGGATGCGACCGATCGTGCCCTTGCCCGAACGGCGAGGCCCGACGAGCAGCAACATCTTTTGCTGACTCGTATCGCTCGTGAGGCAATACCCCATCCACTCCCGGAGCAGTTCCATCGACTCGATGTCGTCGCCGAACAGTTGCTCCATGAACTTGATCCATCGCTCGGGCGGCTCGGGATTGGGGTCGTAGTCGAAGTCGAGAGAGTTGACCGTGAAGAGCGCCGGCGTTGGGGCCAGGATGCGCCCGGTGGGGATGTGCAAGTTCAGCGTCTTGCAGGGGAGAATCTCAAGTGCGGGCGGACGATCGATGCGGGTGTCGAGCCACGATGGAGCGACTGTGGTCGCGGGAATATGAACGTGCGAGCGGATCGTGTCCAGCGCCTGTTTTACGGTCGATGGATTGGAGTCGAATGGCTTGAGTTCGAAGTCCTTGATCGCCTTGTTGTACACATAATGCAGCGCGGCATGCAACCACGGCTGCAGCACGTGTTTGACGTACTCGTCTTCGACCTGGCTGTACCGGTTGTTTCGCCAGTGCATGATGAGCCCGCCGTACGCGTGAATCGTGCGGCCCTCGGCATGTTGGTGGAATTCACGGACGTACGCCTCGGCCGTGGGCAGCGTGCGCTTCGGTGAAAGCACGAGCCGACCGGTCGCAGGATCGCGGTGTCCCAGCCTTACGAGCCCATCCTCACCAACGGCACCCTCAGCCTCAGTAGACGGGGTTGTGGCCTGTTCGCTGTTCGATCCATCGCGCCGACACTCGCTGTCGGAAGTGCTCGGCATTCGTGACGGTCCCACATCAGAAGTTGCTGGATCACGAGGTGCGTCGCGCAGCCATCCGTGCGGCAAGTCGTGCGGTTTCGTTGCGGCGTCGTCCACCTTGTGCCGTAGTTCCCGTTCCGTCCACGGTGGCTGACAGCGGGGATTGAATCGCTCAATGAGCAGTCGCAGCGCATCGTCTGGGCTGAGGCCGAAGCCGTGCACCAACACAGTGGCGGCGGCGTAGGTCGCGTCATGGCCGCCCTGCCCGGAGATGGCCGGTGGCATGGCATCGAGATACGCCGCAGCGCGGCGGAGAAGTGAGTCGTCGGAGGCAACGGCAGCGCGGCGGGGCGCAGGTTGCGCTGGCGAGGGTGCCCTCTCGTCACTTTGCGCAATCACCGCAGCGGCCAGGGCCTCGACCGCCTTCGAGAGCACATCGTACTCGACTTTCGCAGGCTCACCGGTCAGCCACTCGTAGGCTTCGCTGGACGGATGAATGCTCGGCCCGACCACGGTCTGGCAGCCGGTGCTGCGGATCTCGACGATCATCTTCTTCGTGCCGGGGAATTGGTACTTCTTTGTCACTGCGCCAGGACAGGTGTACCACCAATGGGAGTTCGGTGCGCTGGCGCGGCCGGTAGTCGCCAGCGTTGGAGGCAGATACTGCGGAGCGAGTTCGATCGCCGCCGCGCAATCGAGATCGACATCGGTAAGTCCGCCGCTCGGATCACCCAGGAGTAGCCCGATGTTCCCAACACCACCAAAATGCTCTGAGATCTCCTCAATCTCAATTCGCAGACCCGGCCAGCCCTTGTCGCGCGGCCCCTTTTCCTGCAATGGAATCGGCACACAATGAAACCCGCGCATGGTGTACGCGCGGGCGGCATCCAGCCGGCTCATGCCGTCGTGAATCAACGCGCCGCTGGTCAGGGTGGTCGCCATCAGTCCGGCCGCTCCTGCACCATGCGGATGGCCGCGACCAGACAAGGAAGGTCTTCCGCCGCGATCACGAGCAACAAGCGAGACCGGCGGCGGCGCATGAGAAGAACAGGGACTCTGTGCGCCGCGATTCTCTGGACACGTCGCCATTCACGCCAGAAATCACCGCACTCCACCTGCGCCTGCTCGACGAAGCAGCCAGGCAGATCCGCATCCGGCTCATCAACCGTGGGCACGGGCGGCGCTCTGCGAATCTCCGCGGTAACTTCCACGGCCATCCGCGGGGCTGATCGGCGATTCGCCTTGTTTGAGCGGCGTCGCGTCATTTCAGCCCCTTCGAGCCGTCAGATGCCGAGGCAGCCGGCGCCGCCCTGCGCGCTTGCCTCGGCGTAGTTGCATTTCGGACCGGCATCGCGAGATCGTGAATGCCGACTCGCCGAATGCACGTCGAGCCAGGCCCACGAAGAGTTGATTCAGTATCTGACCGACCTCGGTAGTGGCGTCGATCACAAGCACGCCACGCGCGGTGTCGTCAGCGAACCGTGCATCGAGCCGCACCCGCTCACTACCGAGAATGCTCTCGGCGTTGACGATCGCCTCGTCGAGGGCGGCGAGCACGTCGAAGAAGGTGACAGAGTTGTCGAACTCGTAACGGTATGCCTCAAGCGCCATGGCGCGTCCTCCGGGAAGTTGCACGGTGTGCCTACTGGTTAAGTACGCAAAGTGCGCGAACTACTGCGCGCCTCAGGCCAAGTAATCGCGAAGTCCGCCGTCCTCAAAGAGCCGACGGATTCGCGCGATTTCCCGGTCGCCGAGGCGTCGCGATACCTGGCGGAACTGAACCAGCGTGGGCTTGCGCCCAGTGCGGCGGGCTTCTTCCAGCAATCGCCGAACAGCCGGATGCAGCCGGGAAAGTTCGCGGATGTCGATCTGCAAGTCGCGGCGCATTGATTCGTCACGACTGGTTGGGTGGGGAAGAACTTGATGTAGGTCCACGAGGCGGCCGTCGGCATCGATTACGTCGCAGTTGAGCGACTGCGGCCTAATCTGGGGCGCGCGCTTTTTCGCTTTCAGTTCTCTGCGGAGCGTGCGGCACTCGCGCCGGAAAACCTGCTTGAGCCAGAGCCAACTCCCCGGCCGGTGCGCATCATACTTGTGGCGCACGGACCAGAACTTGCTTGCCAGCCGCTGCGCCACATCCTGCGGGTCGAGCGCGAGCGATGGGTTGTTGCCACAGAAGCCCCAGGCGATGCGTTGGATCAGGCGGAGAATGGCGGGGTCAATGGAATCAGAGCCACGGCACGCTGGATGCGACATCTGGAGAACCTCGGGCTACGCATCGCCCCATTGCGATGGTGCTCGATTCTCCAGGGAGTGTCTTGACTGACGTGCTCAGAGGTGTACATCTGAGGTGATCATTGGTGTACAAAGGTGTACATCTACACGCGAATGTGATACCTCCCGTTTGTCCCTCCCGCCATCACAATCACTTGGGCCCAGTCAGAGTCGCGTCTCAGGTGAGTCAGAATCCGCCGTGCGCTGGGCCGTACTGCCTCCAGTTCATCTTTGGAGAGCCCATCCTCCCCGGCCTCGATCAGCGCCTTGATCACGGCCCGCTGGGCGTGCGTGAGAGGCGGCTTCTCCCGTCCCATGACAAAGCAGGCGCCTCCAGGCTGCCCGATAGAAACGAGTTGGCCCACCTCCAGCCCGTCTGCTCTAGGCTCTGGACTCCCCTCGCGCTGGCGCCGGGCATCTGGCCGTGCTTGGCTGGCATCAAACGCGTAATTGAGCATGCACGTGCTGTCGAGGTGGCCGCGCCTTCTCGCGTCAAGATGGCAAGCCATCTGCTGACGCATCACCTCGCCGACCTGGACTGCGTGCCGGTGATGTAGATCAAACAGCTTTCCAACAGCCTCCGACGATCTCAGTCCGAGGTACGGCGTAACTCGAGCCAGCTCTCCGGCGTAGCTCTGGAACAAATCGTCGCCGGAGTGCATCTGCTCGATCTGAAGCGCCGTTCCCACGAACCGCTCTGCCAGAATGCGATCTTCGTCCTTCGGCCTCGGTGCGAGCAGCACATCGGCTCTGTATCCCCTACTGGGATCGTCCTCGCCGTATCCAGCGCCCAGCGCCGCAACGCGGCGCGAAACGCATTGCGAGCAAACTCCGCAATGTGGCGATTCGTTTGTAAATCCCCTGGTGTGAGTGCAGCTAAGGGAATCCCGAGCCAGTTCGGCGTGACCCGACCGCTTCAGTCTCTCAAGCACATCTTGCTTAGTGTCCCAGAAGAACTCGTTCACGACCGAAAACTGGCTGCCAATGACGAGCCCAAAGATTCGACTGAACCAGTCAAGCGACTGTGGATGCGTAGTTCGAGTGGCCCGCGTTCCTACTTCTTGCTGGCACAAGGGAAGATTGACGCTCACGATGCCGTTTTCGTAGAAGTGGATCTTGTCGAGTCCGAAGTATCGCGCCACCGTTGCCGCGAGCGCAGCGTATAGGAAGGATCGCGTTCGTTGCGTGTGGTCGATGTCGAGTTCACCCGCCTTGTTCGCTGTAACGGGGTAGTGCAATGGCCGCAGTTCGGGACTCGCGGCGCGACGGACGATATCGGCAAACAGTGTGCGCTGTTTGACAGCGAGGTGGTCCACAGGCTTGTGACTTACCATCGCAATCCGGCGGCCGTGCACAAGGATGTCCTCGACCGCTCCGGTGAGGGAGTCGAGTCCTCCCGAGAACAAGATGACCTTCTCCACGGGGTCTGGTGCCCCCGCGCTCTTGTTGTACTGCAAGTATTCCGGAAAGGACGGGGGGTTTGGATGCCGCCTGAATTCGAACTCGTAGTCATCGCCCGAAAGGAAACTGAGTCCCTCGATCAGCGCTTGCTTCACGTCATCTCGGTCCCAGAACTCCGCGTCGCGGACCTGCACCTCGAACCGAAATGCGCGATGCCAGGTCTCACCCCAGTCAATGGTCTTTCCACGGACGCGTCGGCAACTTTGATCGGCCGCGTAAACCAGCGCAGCGAGTTCGACGAGATCATGCACGACCGAAGGCAGCCGTTCACACATTCGATCCGTCAGGTCACTGATCTTCAATGTGACGTTGCCGTTAGTAATCAGCTCCATCGGTTCGACTGCGTTCCATTCGCTCGGTCGTCGGGCGCCTCTCGGGTAGCCGTTGCACAGGATGAGATGAGGATTACTCGGCATCCCTCTCCTCCTGATAGCTCAGCGCATCACGAACCTTGTCCAACGCATGCGCGGCAAAGCCGCGCGACTTCGCGAGCGTCAGGTCCTTGCTGAAGCGATGCTTGCTGTACCACTCGCCTGCGAACTTGCCAAGCGGTTTCGTTGCGACCCGACAATGGGAATCCAGTTGGCGCAGAAACTCGTTGTGCGCGGCGACATTGGCGAAGCGCCGATTCGGACCAACCTGGTTCGATAGTTCGCGACTAAGGTGATACTCAAGGTATCGCCGAATCAGCCGAGCGAAGAAGTCGTGGGAGAGCGTCCCAAAGCCCTTCCGAGTCGAGAGATCGCGGAGCGATTTCTGGACTGTCGATTCTGACGTGCCAAACAGAGTGTCGGCCTTTGGACGACAGAGTACCGTCAGACTTTCGGACGCCGCCAGCTGGGCGAGCTCGCTGATGTCATTTCGAGAACCAGTATGCTGTAGATGCCTGTCGACGGCCTGCACGAATCCACTGACCAGATCAAATACCGTGTAATCTGCCGGAGTGGTCGTGTCCTTCAAGTCTGGGTGGGAGACTGTCGATTGGCGGGGAATCGGCAGTCCGGTGCCTGCGAGGCTCGCGAGGAAATCGGACTCCCGCGCGGCCTGCGTCACTTGCGCCATAAGGTAGACACAGTAAGCAATTCCGTCGTCGGACTTGGCCCGCTGAAGTCCCTCGTCGGACGCGATAAGCGTGGCGTCGGCGATTTCTTGGATCGATCCAACACCGGCACCTGCCACTCCACCACCACCCGCGCTGTCGCCGAGCAGTCTTATGATGCGCTTGAACGGAGGTGTCCTGGGAAGTCCATAGAGATGTTTGTGCCCCATATCTGCCGACTCCCAGCGAGGGGATGCGCCGTGCGAACATCACACGGTCCGACTGTGGAGCAGAATCGGCTGGATCGGCCACCGTGATGAAAGGCATCAGGGCTTATCGGACAGGATTGGAAATGCAACGCCAAGCCTCTCGCTGACTTCCCCACGCAGCCTCGCCAAGGATCGGCCGAATGTCACGCTCGGTGATCGGATCCCGACCCCGCTCGACCGGCGGCAAATTCAGCAGCGCGTCCTGAATGTCAGGAGCCAGGTGGAGGAACGCCATAATCTGGGTCATGCGGGCACGGGTCACGTGGCCAAGGCGTGCGAGTTCGGCGTAACTGGCGACCTCGCCTGTCTGGACGAGGTACTCGAACCTTATGGCCAGCGCCATTAAGCGCGTCACCCGTGGCAAACGGCCACGAGAGGCAGGCGTCGCACCAGAGTTCGCATCGCCGCCGGTTGATGCCCGTTTGCGTCCCCGGCGTCCGCGATCGAACTGCACCTCGATCTCCACCTTCATCGGCGTTGCCTTGCTCATGCCGCATCTTCCTGCTTGCTCGCATTCGAAACCGCGGCCAAGTCACCGGATCGGAATGTGATGGCCACCTTCCCTTTTTCGCCGTCGTAATCAACGCGCTCGATGAGCAGGCGCAATACTCGGGCCTGTTCCTTGGGCGCGAGCGTTTCCCAAAGCGCATCGAAGTCGCTCAGCGACTTGCACACGGCGTCTTCATTGACGCGATTCACCTCAAGCACCTGTGCTTCACTGTGTATCTGTGCCAATCGCTCCTCGCCGCTTCGGATTCGCTCGTGAAGGTCACCAAGTCGCGCGGCCGTGCCGCCGTTCCGATTGGCCGCGTCGCTCGCCAGTTTGCCAACCTCCGCGTGATGTCGCCGGAGTTCGCGCTCGAGTACCGCCTGCTCTTTGAGCAATTCGCTCAGGGCGTCGTCCGTCATTTGCCTGGTGTGACGGAGTACCGCCTCAACCAGCCGAGGGTCTTTGCCAATCGCTCGAATCTGCTCGACGACGATGCGTTCGATCTCGGCTGCTGGGATGGATTTGGATGGGCACGAATCCCATCCGCGCTTCGCAGCCCCGTTGCACACGTAGTAGCGATAGGCCACTCGACCCTTCTTCGTCGTGTACGAGTGCCCCATCGTGCGCCGGCATGCGGTGCAGAAGAGCAACCCCTTCAGGATTGCGCCGTACTTGTTCCGCACGATCGACCCGCCCGTGCGACCATTGCGGGTGAGCAGGTGCTGCGCCTTCTGCCACACCGCTGGATCGATGATTCCATCGTGTTCGCCCTCGTAGAGCTGGTCTTTGAACTTGATCTTTCCGATGTACGCGACATTGGTGAGCAGAGCGTACAGGCTGCCCTTCTCAAACGGCCTGCCACCGAGCGGCTTGCCCTTGCGCGATGTCCACTGCTTGGTCAACCATCCGCGCTCATTGAGCGCCCGCACCGTCGGGATCAGCGACTCGTGCTTGAGGTACAACTCGAAGATCGCGCGGACGCGCTTCGCTTCCGGCTCATTGATGACCAGACGGAATCCCTTGGGATCGATGTCGTATCCGAGAATCGGCCGGCCACCCACCCATTTGCCCTTGCGGCGGGCGGCGGCCATCTTGTCGCGGGTGCGCTCGCTGATGATCTCTCGCTCGAATTGGGCGAACGAAAGCAGGACGTTGAGCATGAGCCTGCCCATCGAATCGCTCGTGTTGAACGACTGAGTGACGCTCACGAACGCCACGCTGTGCTGCTCGAAGACCTGCATAATCCGCGTGAAGTCGAGCAGTGATCGGCTCAGGCGATCCACTTTGTAGACGACGACCGTATCGACACGACCGGCCTCGATGTCTTTCATGAGGCGATTGAGGGCAGGACGATCCACGTTGCCGCCGGAGAAGCCACCGTCGTCATACCGATCGGGCAGGCAGGACCACCCCTCCGCCGCCTGGCTCTTGATATACGCCTCGCCCGCTTCGCGCTGGGCATCGAGACTGTTGAACTCCTGCTCGAGGCCTTCCTCGCTCGACTTGCGGGTGTAGATGGCGCAGCGGTTGGCCGGCTTGGAACTGGCGCGCTCACTCATTCCGGCACCGCCTTGCTCCGCTTGTTAGCGGCCGATCCGACGCCGAAGAAGAGATTGCCGTTCCAGTGGGCTCCCGTGACGGCCCGGGCGATGGCGGAAAGCGAGCGGTACATCTCGCCCTCGTACTCGAATCCTTTGGGCATCACCCGCACGCGGATCAACCGACCCTTGTACTCACGCGTCAGCCAGGCGCCCGGCATCGGCAGGCCATCGCGCCACGACTTAGGTGCCGTGACAGTCGCGGTGCGACCACCAGCGTCGGGCGAGATCGAGCCCGCGATGGCGCCGCGAGGCGGGGCGTGAACTCGCAGATCCGCATCGTTGGCAATCTCGAGCGCCCGTTGCCGGGCCCGCTCTGGTAGATCGCCTTCCTCGAGTGCCTGCATCCGCCATGCGATGCGGCGAATGAGCCACCGCCGATTGCCCGACCGTGATTCCTCGCCGAAGACCTTGGCATACCGCCCTCGCAATTCGGTGCCGGTCATGCTCTCCAAATTGGCGAGCAATCGGCCCACGTTCAATCCCATGCGTCACCTCCTTCCCGCGGCTCTCGGCCGCGTAAACCAGTGGGACGATGAGTGTCTGAGCATTGGCAAGGGTCAAGGCATGCAGAAGCGGAATCCGCCGCCTCGAAATGGGAGGCATGCATGCCACCCCGGCGGTGCATGGCGAGCACTCCAACGGCCAGAATACCGGCAATTGCGTCGAGTCGCTCGCCGGCCGTCAGTTCGACAGGATCCTCTTCGCGCAGGTACATCAACATGCTCCGATGGCGGAGAATGGACAGCAGCGTCCGAGACGCTTGGCTCGGTGGGCCGTGCGGCCCGCTACTGGTTAACTACGCAATGTCTTGAGAGAACTGCGCGCGGATGCTCAACAGCATCGAAACAAACGGCCACTCCTGCCCCGGTAGACCTGCTGACTCGCCGATCGCCCCAACGTGGCTCCAGCGGGGATGTCAGTGGATCCAAGCAGGGAGCCAGACGGATCCGGCAACCCGCAGATGGAACGATGACCCCACCCCGCATTCATATTGGTCCGGCAAGTGCCGGCATCCTGATGCTCAGAACTCGTCTACCAGTGCGCTGTAGGTCGTACGCACAAAAGTAACCGCCGCCGTTGCAGCCGCGAGACCACTCGCCAGATGCCAATCATCACTCTTTAGCTCATCGCCAAAGTCCGAAATGCCCCGAAACACGACCCAAGGGACATCCTGTTCCTCGCAAGCGCGCGCAAACCCTGCTCCCTCCATCTCCGCAACTCGTATTCGCTCATGTAACGCGCGCCTCCGGCCTTCCAACGAACCATCGGCGATGAGCTTCTCTCCCGACAAGACCACTCCCATTGTGAACTGAGGCTCCCAACTGTCATTGGCTTGGTCTGGCAAGGCAGCAAACTCGTCGCCGCGCATCGCCGCTCGGCGCCGCTGCAGAAACCTCGTCCATCCCATTCTTGGCGCGTCAAAGTGCTGCAAATCACGAGCCACACGACGACCAATAGAATATGTTCTCGGTCGCTGCGCAATCCCATCGCGCTCAAGTCGCGCATACTCATAGTCAATCACCGTGTCCCCAGCTACAACGTCACCAAGTTTGACTTTCGCTCGCACTCCCGCGCCAATTCCACACAACACGGCAAACCCGACGTCATACATGCTGAACAGGCGGCTTACTGAAGCCGCGCAGGAGTAATTCCCCGCCTCGCCAATCATCGCAACAAGAGCGGTCATTTCGATTTCACCGCCGGACGCTGTGTTGATCAGAGTCGTCTCCCAAACACGCGATCCATCCTCGATTCGACTAGGCAACGCTTTACTATCGATCTCAAGCGCGCACTGCATAGCGATGAGTTCACATGGAATCACTACAACAAACGCAACATCAATCATTTGTCGTTCACCCGTCCTCGGAAGGGATGTAGCGTATTCGAGTCGTCGCCTCACTTCATCCGGCAGAAACGTTGCAATCGCCGCCGCTATGTTCGCGCCCCTCGCGGACGACTGCAACCCATTTACCTTTGTGAGAAAATCCTCAAGCATTAGCATTCGCAGGGTTTCCGGCGAATCTCGCTGCTGGAGCCGATTCAGCAAGACAGCG
Source organism: Phycisphaerales bacterium UBA5793 (assembly GCA_002418285.1). GTDB lineage: Bacteria > Planctomycetota > Phycisphaerae > Phycisphaerales > UBA5793 > UBA5793. Next base: position 17,249 of record DIDT01000011.1, on the reverse strand, counting down.
CAGCTCCGGGATGGAGCCTCGCTCAGTAGTCGCTTACGCTGCTCCATCAATGCGCACTCCCCGGAACGAGCGGAGGGCTATCCCATTCATACAGCGGGTAGCACGGGCAGGGTAGTTCATCCCGAATTCCCGGCCGGAAGTTCGCTAGACAAACCACGCAGTGAACGACCTTCCCAAAATGCGCCGCTATTTTCCGAAGGCCACGGATTGTAGCACCAGTCTCAATGAACTCGTCAAACACGACAACTTCGGAGCCGAGTACCGATTGAAATCGACGATACCAATCTGGGCGTTCAGCTTCGAGTCGCGCCCATTCTTGATTGGCAGCAAGTCCAGTGGTGCGAGCTATCGCGTGAATGTCGTCTCGAAATACGGGTATCACCGAGGCTCCGGTGATTAATGCAAGCCGCTCAGTTAGCGCCGCTGAAGCATCTTCGTGCGCGGGACATACGACTGTCAGATGTTTCGCCTTCCGTTCCGTCGCTCGTTCGATCAGAGCCGCCACTTTCGCCACGAGCCATGCACCGTGATCGCGTACCACATCCTGAAACTGAGGAACGACGGGCTTTCCTGGCCTCCCATCAGGTACGTTCCGCTCGGGCCCCACACCCGCTTCCTGCACCATGTCCCAGAAGTCCACAGATCTCAACATCAAATATTCGTCGTGCATCGGATCATCCTCAGGAATCGCCATGGAACAAAGCGGGCATTCGCCTGGACCAAATGACCTCTGCACAACGCGCAGCAAGTACGATATAGACACCTGAAGATCTGGCCCTTTGAGCACTCGGATCCCAAGTCTTTCTTCATTTCCCTCCGTGGAAAGCACAGCAAAAACGGAGACCACACATTCCGGGAAGCGCGATCGAAGCGCACCGAGGATTCGCCGTAGTGATGTACCCGAATCAACCAATGGAGTCACCAATAGAACCCTGTTGCTCTGCAACATGAGGCCGGTCGGCAACTTGTCGTTACTGATGGCGTCCCAAACAACGCCATTATCGAGGCAAGCCGAGGCGATCGGCTGTTTTATCCAATCCGCCCACTGCTGATCCACCAAAACTGTAAGTGGCGAGTTCAGGTCCTGCTCATCTAGAAGGACGTTCACGAACAATTGCTTTATCTCTGGTGCCGCCTGCGAGGCGTCGAAGAAGAACCTGACGCATCTGGCATGGCGCCCGTCAATCTCTCGCTTGAAATGTCCCAAACGCCGGATCAGCTTGAGCCGCAGCAGCTCCAGTGGGTCTCCGCGCAGTTTGGCGAGCATCACGCGATACTTGTCATTGCTGAAACTTCGAGGGCGATTCGACTCGGCGCAGAGAAGTGATCCGTCGTCACCTATCACGACAAGTTGGTGTTTCTTGATCCTTGGGTCAGCGATCAGTCGAAACACATCACCTTCCGGCGCGAGTTCCGGCCGCAACAGAATGACGAGTGGATTTGCGGACCGTCCTTCCCAATCAGCGAATGCGGCCTCTAGCGCAAGCGCGACTTGTGCCTCGAATTGACCTCGCTCCACCGCGGACGGAGGATTCGCGAGATCGAGAAGTACTATGTCTGGAGTAGAGATGCCGGCGAGAGCCGCACCAAGACAGGACTTGATGTCACTCGGTCTGTCGCTCAGGACGCTAATATCGAGAGGAATAGTGAGTGCTGACTCGTTCGGACTTACTTCGCATGCCGTATCCGTCGCGGCTTCGGCAGTGCTGCGGTAGAACTCGAGTGAATCGCTACCAAGAGGCATGGACGCAGTTGCCCCCAATCGAAAGGGCAGAATGGACAGCGCTCTATTCATCGATGGACGATGGGCACTCGCACGGTGACCATGTTCCCAGACATTGGTGGATGCCATGCTCCGAAGCGTTTGACCTTTGCACGATAGCTGCTGCCCGAGCGGCCCTTCTTCAAGTTCAGAAAGAGATGGCCCGTTCGAAGGGCGAGTTGCCCACCTAGTACGTCTACTACGGTGTTCGCAAGAATGTAAAGTCCCATCCCAGGCTGGCCGAGTTGTGGATCGTCGCGGGTCACGGACTTATGAACGCGGTGACCAACTCCTCGGACATCGCGAGTTACTCCAGGAAACAAGCACGAGAGCAGTAGCAGATCAAGAGACGTGTCTGTATTCGGCCCTTGATCTGAAGTGACGTGAATTGGCGCACGCCGATGTCCATCCTCGTCTTCAATGACCACTTCATAGCTGGCCGTCAAGTTGGGAAAAGTCCCCGATCGTACCTCCAGTCCTCTTTCTATCGCATGGCTCAACGTTGTCACCATACTCTCACCGTCATCCCAGACTACGAGCGTGAGGTTACCGGAAGATCGCTCGGAATCTGGCCCGGTCCTCTCGAACACGGACGCTGTCTGAATGATGCGTGCGCCGGGATGCCGGAGCGAATTCATGATTGCTTCGTGGACCACATGACTACCGAAGCGACCACCATGAGTGCCAAAGTGGGTGCGCAGCACCGATTGCACATGCTGCTGATTCCATCGCTCACATTCATCCGAGGCGACCAGGTGTGCAAACGGAGAGCTATCGGGCACGAGCGTTCGAATGCCGAAGAAGTCTGTCGGAAGGAGCCGCTCGCGACCATCATCTGTGCTGATAACTCTACCAGCATACTTCATAGAATCGATAGTGTCGGAACGTTCTCCAAAGTACTGGTGATCCTCCGCGCGGACTATCGCGCGAAAACTGTGACCAAGTGCGTAGCGGACAGCTTCGGGGAATCGCCAGATACGAAAAAAGTCTCGCACTTGCACAGATTCCGGTAGGAAGATCTGAAGCGCGTGCCCTTTGCGCTGATGGGCGTGCATCACTGCCAGCAACAGAATCAAGGATGCGGGTTCGACAAACCTGCAAGCCGTCATATCGACAACGAGGTCGCCCTCAAGTCCGCTGGGTTTCGCCAGAGCATCGAGCGCGAATTCGAGGGACCCAACCGAGACGTCGGGTGGTAGTTCAAGGATTGCTGCTGTGGAATTCATCTTCATCTTCCAATGGCCCAGTACATCCAAACACTGGGGACTACCGGGCTGCTTGATCACGGCAGCGTTGCACAGACAGGAATGCTACTCCTGGCGGACAGTCCGTTCTTTCTTGTTCCATTGCCGCCGATGCTAGCGGGTGTGTGCCTTCCGCACCTTGCAGGCCCGGTGAGGTAGTCCACCCGGAGCGGGCTCTGGCGCCGGCGGCTTGCACCGGTCAAAGACCCACAGTTCTTGCGGGGTTCGATCCGAACCCTGACGTCAAATAACTCAGGTTGTAAACCAGAGAGGGTGAGAGTTTGAGAGGGTTCCCGTCGATTGTCGATTCGACTCCCGGGGTTTGGATCGGGGGGCCGCCTCCGCAGTTCGGAACAGAGAGCGCGGCCAATCGGGACGTAGCGACGCAAGCCTTTGCAAACACGCCGCTTTGCCCCACCAGCTCCCCAGCCGTTCCGAGAGTCCCTTCTGTCAACAAAATCGCCGCCGGAAACTCCCGGCGGCGTCTCGAACTCCCCGGACTGGGCTCGAACCAGTGACCTAGCGGTTAACAGCCGCTCGCTCTACCAACTGAGCTACCGAGGAATGGGTTTTTTGCGGCCTTTGGATGGGGTCCACCCGCTCCGACGCCGCAGAATTGAGGATAGGCCAATCATCGGCATCGTCAAGGGTCTGCAACAGTGTCGCAGGGCGAAAACGGGGTTGATACTCGTCCACGCTCGCCTCCATCGGCCGCACGATTGGACCCCGTTGCCCACTGGCGGTTTCGGGCTAAGATTGCAGTCTCGACCGGCTGGGGCACGGCCCCGGTCTGGCGGAAACTCGATTTCAACCCCCACCGCGGCCGATGACGAGTCGCCGCGCTGCTGAAGAAGGCGGAAAAGGCGATGAAAGAAGAAATCCACCCCAAGTGGTATCCCGACTGCAAGATCATCTTCGACGGCAAGGTCGTCATGACCGTCGGTGCGACGGTTCCTGAACTGCGCGTCGATGTGTGGTCCGGCTCTCACCCTTACTACACCGGCAAGAGTTCATTTGTTGACATCACCGGTCGCGTGGACAAGTTCCAGAAGCGCTTCGGGTCAGGCGCCGACTACTTCAAGAACAAGCCCAAGAAGTCCAAGTAGACCCGGATGCCGCGATTCACCGCGGGCCCGGTAATCGACGAACCAAAAACGACCCCGGACGCGAGTCCGGGGTCGTTCCGTTTTTCGCCACGCCTGGAGCGAGGAAGGGCACACTCGATGCGGGGCGAATCGGTTTGGAGGTGGAAAGTTGCTGCTCAGGGAATGCGCTCGACGTTGGATGTGCGACAAGAAGTGAGGTCAAGTAACTGGAGGAAGCCGCCACACGCGCCGTTGGATGTGTTGCCGTTAATGGAGTTGATACCATCCGTGCCGCTGCCAAGGGTTTGGACAAGCTGAATGTTCTGCGTGCCGAGGCCAAGGCGGGTTCCAGCGCAAGGGCTGCCATTGGGGATCGGCACGTTACCCTGATTCGATGCAAAGATGATCGCCATGTTTCGCGATGGTGTGGCGCCGGACCAAGTGAGGTTTACGGTGCCCGGGCAATGGCCGACGACTTCGAAGCCGAAGATCGAGCCGTCGCCGACCGCGCAGTGACCGCCGGAGACGTTGAAGAAAACGGCAGGGCCGGGAGTCAGGGCGTAATCATCGCTGTTGCTCGTACTGCGATCAGCAGAGAGGCCCTGAAAGTGCAGCGCCTGGGTCGAGGTACTGGGAAGCGGTCCGTCGAAGGGCGGGCCATAATCCCCATCAAGGTCATTGTCGAGCGAGCCCGTCGTAAGGCCGGTGTAACCAGAACCACCGTACGCCAGCGACCAAATCACTGTACCAAAATCATCTTCGAAGGTGATGCGGCCCGCTGCAAAGTACGACTCCGGAATCGTGTTGGTCATCATGAAGTCGGGCTGGGCATTGGGCGTCGTGCTGCTCACAAACGAACTCGTGGCGACGAGGATGCGGGTGCCCGCGTTGGAGTTGTTGATGTTCGTGGGAAACTCGACGAGCATCACGGGATTGAGCCCAGCTGCGTCGTAGGCCATGATCCTCTTGCCGCTGATGAACGACTGAAAGGCCGATCGCGTGCGCAGTTCGACGGCTTGGGCGGTGGTATCGCCGTTGATCCCGCCGATTACGGCTTCGATCTGCATGAGGTGAAAAGAGAACATGGACTCTATCGCCGTCGTTCCAGCCAGAGCGCTGGTGGTTGAAGCGCCAACCAGCGCGAGGGTGGCCAGGGAGCAGCGCAGCTCTAATGAACGCGTAGGAACAATGCGGGCGACGTCAAAGGTGGAGCAATCAGACATGTATGTCAATCCTCTCGGTATGGGTTTGTGAATCCGGGGACGGCGCTGTACGACATCCAGCGCGGCTCAGCCCCGGAGTGATGTTGCGACGATGGCAGTCCATTGCAGTCAGATCAGAAAACTGATGTGGTTCTCGGCGGAATGACCCATCGCGATGTCGGGGTGAAATGCGGGGCGGGTGGATCACTTCCCTGCTGCTATGGTCTGGTAAGCAGGTTGCTCCCCGGATCGGAGCGCAGTTTGTTTGACAATCGTCGTCAAGCCGGACAAGCCCTCGCCGCCGAACTCACCCGAACGAGTGACGCCTCGGCCGTGATCGCTCTGCCGCGCGGCGGCGTGCCGGTCGGCTTTGAAATCGCGCGGGCGTTGCGCATTCCGCTGGACATCATCGGCGTGCGAAAGATCGGCGCGCCCCACCAGCAGGAACTGGCAATTGGCGCCGTCGTTGAAGGTCAACCACCCGAAGTGATGATCGACGAGTCGATGTGCGAAGCAATCGGTTTGTCGCGCGGCGACCTGGAGCCAATGATCGACCGCGAGCGCCTCGAATTGCGCCGGCGCGATGACGCCTACCGCTCTGGACATGCCGCAATCGATGTGACGGGTGAGTCGGTCATTGTCGTCGATGATGGCATTGCGACCGGATCAACAATGCTCATCGTACTCGATGCACTGCGCAAACGTGGGGCCACGCATCTGATTGTGGCAGCGCCGGTTGGATCTCCGCAGGCCGTCCGGATGTTGTGGAATGTGGCGGATGAAGTGGTGGTGCTGCACGCGCCCGGCTGGTTCCGGTCGGTGAGCCAGTTCTACGAGGATTTCGAGCCGACGACGGATGAGGAAGTTGTACAGTTGCTCAAGATATCAGCGGAGGCAGCTCGATAGTGGAAGCCCGGCGAATCGCTGCGGGCCGCGACGCCATGCGCGCGACGATCAGCGAACCGCTCCACGCTCAATCCACCGCAGCGCGGCTGCGGATGCTGTCGAGCACGTTCATGAAGTTGATGTACGAATCGTAGGGACTCTCGTACGGGTTGAAGTACTTGTGCACATCGCCGTCCGCGAAGTACTTGGTGCACATGTAGTAGAAGTGATCGCTCGTGGTGAGTCGACGCCAGTCGGATAACAGCGCTTCGTCGCACTTTGCCTTGACGGCGTCTTCCAGTTTGTAAAGTTCGAGCAGCGAGTTGGACTGCATGGCGTTACCGAGCCAGGCAGAAAGGTCGCGCTCGGTGTCGGCCCATGAGATCATGTGCGGCACGTCGTATTCCCCCTCGGGTTCGTACGTGAGGCCGCACTGGCACGGGGTCAGGAAGTCGTTCTGGCCGGGATTGACATCGAAAATCTTCTCGGGAAGCGCATCGAGGAATGAGAAGATTCCTGTTTCCTCCCACTGGTGCTCACCAAAGGTCTCGTAGTCCATAAAGAGGTTGCAGACGTACCCGTTGCCGTTGATCTGGTTCACCCACTTGGCGAACTTCTCAGCCGTCAGCGGCCAATCCTCCCAGCCTCGATTGGAAAATCGGAATGCGACGTCGTCACTCAGACGGTAGTTCTTGAGCAGCAACGTGATGTCCGGCGCGGTCGGCGGGCGGTAGAGGAACGTCGGCGAACGATATCCAAGCAGACCATCCACCCCTTCACAGAGAATCGTCCGGTACTCACCCAACCCTGAGATGAAGCGGGCGAGGTCGTTGTTGTAGATGAGTTCGGTGTTGCGAAACGTCGACGGCTCAGCGCCGAACAGGTTCTTCATCAGCGCGCGGTGCTTGAAAATCTGTTCGCGGAACTCCTCCCGGCTGTAGAGGAAACTCAGCGAATGATAGTAGGTCTCGGAAATGAACTCGCAGCAGCCCGTCTCGGCGAGTTGGACGAACAGATCCACGACATCCGGCGCCCACTGCTTCAACTGGTCGATGAGCACACCGGTCAGCGCGTAGCTGACGCGGAAACGGCCCTCGTGCCGCCGCACGAGGTCGAGAATCAGCCTGGTCGTGGGTCGGTAGCACTTGTCAGCGACCTTGCGGCAGATCTCGGCATTCTTGGCGTCGTCGAAGTAGTCAAAGCCGGTATCGAAAACGCTGTAGCGCCGCAGACGATACGGCTGGTGCATTTGAAAATAGAAGCAGACGGAAGCCATGCAGGTCTCCAGGGGCGCTGCCCGCCGCGCCGGGGCTCATCGCGAGCGTAGGAGGTATTGTGGCCGCCCGCCCCACCGCTTCAAGGTTGCGCCGATCGATTTACGAGGCGCGAATCCGAGACCTGCGCGGCCCGCTGGCGACTCGGGACTATTCTTTGCGCCATGAACAGACCAGAGTTGGCCAGACGGATCGCCGAAGTGGCGTTGCTCAGGGGTGAATTCACCCTGCGCAGCGGCCGCAAGAGTCGCTACTACCTCGACAAGTATCTCTTTTCGACCCAGCCGGACATCCTCACCCATTTGGGTGAGGCATTCGCCGAGCGGATCAGGCCGCGCGGGGTCGATCGGCTGGCCGGGGCAGAACTGGGGGGAATTCCCCTCGTCACGGTTGCGTCGCTCAAGACCGGATTACCCTGCATCTTCGTACGCAACGCCAAAAAAGACTACGGCACTGCCAAACAAATCGAGGGAGTGCTTCAGCCCGGCGAGAAGGTCATCATCGTCGAAGACATCGCCACGACCGGCGGGCAGGTGCTCGAAGCCGCGAAAGTGCTAGGCGAACTCGGGGCCGTCGTCGACACCATCATCTCCACCATTGACCGCCAGGAAGGCGCGAGAGAGAACATTGAGGCGGCCGGCTATCGCTTCGAGTCACTCTTCACAAAAGCAGATCTGGGGATCGACGAGTAGACGGATGAGCAGCTCGAAGCGTGCTCCGGCGCGACGAGTGAAGGTTTGGACTTCGCTGGCGAGTCGGCCGCATCGCAGTTGCACTGCTCGTTCACACCTTTTCCAACGCCGCGACAACCTTCGGCCGCGCCTCATCTATGGACACATCGATTTTTGCGCCGGAGGCCCGTGCGTGTCCGCCGCCGCCAAACTGGCGCGCGACCTGATTCACATCCACGGCATTGGGTCCTGGCTTGGAGCGCAGGCTGAGCTTGACGTGCCCGCCATTGGTCTCGGCAATCACGCAGGCCACTTCAATTGATTCGACACTCAGCGGCAGATCGGAAAACCCGTGGCTCTCGTCAGGCGTGGCGCCGGCGGCGTCATAGTCCGACTTGCGCAACGTGATGACCGCTGCACGGCCATTGGCGACGATCGCCAGCGAACTCAGGGCGCGGGCGAGGAGTCGCAGGCGACTGGGCGGATCAGTCTGCTCGATCTTGCGAAAGAGTGTGGCATGATCCGCGCCCGCCTCTACGAGAGTCGCAGCGTGGCGAAACGTGGATGGCGTCGTATTCGAGAAGCGAAACCAGCCGGTGTCCGTCGCGATGCCGAGGTACAGCGGCTCGGCGATCGATGGATCCATCGGCACACCCAGCTCTTCAATCAGATCGGCGACAATCTCGCTGGCCGCACAGGTGCCGGTCCGGATCAGCCTGCAATCCGACAGGCTGGCATCGCCCTGGATGTGATGATCCACGATGCAGACCTTGTCGCGATGGCGATCGAGCCAGTCGCCCAGTCCCTTGAGTTGCGATCTCGCCCCGGTATCCGTAATGATGATGAGGTCGATGTCATCGGGCGGCTGCACGGCTTCGGCAACGACGTGCGCTTGCGTCGGCGCGATGATCGACTTGAATACATCCATGACCGGGCCGAGGTACCAGACCATCGCTTCTTTGCCGAGATATTCGATGGCGCGGGCGAGCGCGACCGTCGAACCGATCGCATCACCATCCGGCTTGACATGGGTCGTGATCGCAACGCGATTGGCGGCGAGGATTCGGTCGGCAAGGGCACTGAGTTCGACGTTGGTCTCGTATCGGATGCTCATGATGCCAGAACGGGCCTCGCCAGAAGGTCGCGGATTCGATTGATGTCACGGTCGATCTGGGCCTTGACGGCCTGGACTCCCTCGAAACGAATCTCGTTACGCAGGAATCCTTCAAAACGGATGGCGCACTCCCAACCGTACGTGCCGAGCGGCAGGTCCGCGTCGAGCAAATGCGCTTCGCAGCGTCGCTCGTGACCGGCGAAGGTGGGGCGAATGCCGACGTTGATCGCTGCTGAGAACCAGTTTCCGGAGGCGTCGGTGGCGTGACCAAAGTACACGCCGTCGGCGGGAAGCATCGTTGGAGGCAGCAGGTTGACCGTTGGAAAGCCGAGCAATCGGCCGCGTTGATCTCCGCGGTACACTTCGCCGCGCACCTCATACGGTCTGCCGAGCAATCGATGCACATCGTCGACGCGACCGTGCTTGAGCATCCAACGGATAAGCGAGCTTGATGCAGTGACGACTGTGTGGTCCCCAAGCACGGCCTGGGCAGGCGGAACGACGATCGCGTTGAAGCCAAGTTGCGAGCCGAGCCGGGCGAGGAGATTCACATCACCTTCCCGTCGGTGGCCGAACCGGAAGTCGGGTCCTTCGACGACGGTCGTGGGTTGATGTTGCGCAAGAACGCCTGCAATGAACGATTCAGGTGAAGTCCCGAGAAGCTCTGGCGTCGGCTCCAGTGCGATGACTTCGTCGACTCCGACCTCCCCGAGCAGGCGTGTGCGATCGACCACGGTGGTCAGGCGCGGCGGAACGGATTCCGGTCGCAGCACCATCGCCGGGTGCGGATCGAAGACCAGGGCCAGCACGCGCCCACCCGACCCGGCGTCAACCCGGGCGGCGCGAACCAGAGCCTGGTGGCCCAGATGCACCCCGTCAAAGTTCCCGATTGTCACAACGGTCCGGCCGGGCATAGCGGCAACACTAGGCCCGGCCGGGCAAATCTGCCAACTCAATGTGGCAGCGGAAGCGCGCTGGGCCAAGGATTGTCCCATGGCAGACGTTCAGATCGATCGTGAAGCAGTCATTCGGCAACTTGGTGATGGACTGAGCCGGGCGGCGGAAGAGTTCGTCCCCTGGTTCTTCCAGCAAATGCCCGAGACGTATTTCCGTAACGTGGATGAGTCCACGCGCATGGAGCACATGCGCGCGGTCCTTGCGCTGCGCGCTTCTGGACAGGAGCCGCGTGTCCGTATTCGCAGCAACGATGGTCGGCGCGTCACCTACGTGCTGCCGCGTGACTATCCGGGACTGCTCGTCGATCTGCTCATGTACGATTTTGGTGATGATCTGATCCGCTCCGCCAAGCTCTACTGCTCACACGATGCCGAACTCGTCATCGACATTTTCGAAGTTGGCCAGAGCCAGCCGTGCAACCTCAATGACGAGGTTGTTCGTAAGACCTTCGAAAAGACGCTCGCGCTGGCGAAGCAGCGTGGTGAGGACTGGACCGAAGAATCGCTGCGGGCCCATTTCAAACTCCTGTCAGAAGACAGTGTGCTCAACTGCCCGCCGGCTCGCATCCTTGGACACGCGCGCCTCTACCAGGAAGTGAGCCATTCCAAGGGTTCGGCGGTCGTGATCGACAACAGCCTCTACCCGGCTCACTCGCGCATCATCCTCGCCGTCGCCAACGTGCCGGCCAAGCGCATGCTCATCCGCGTAGCCAATCGCTTCAAGACGCTGAGCATCAATGTCGACCGCGCCTACGTCGATGCCATCCAGGCCGGCGAAGAGGAATCGGTCGTGGTCATCTCGGCCGTCGTGCAGGGACCGGAGGGCGGCCAGATCGATCCGAACTCCCTGCTCTGGCAGCGGCTGCATCGCGATCTGCTTCGGCTCAAGTGGCTCGATCGCGAAACGCTGGCACTGGGCTATGAGTACGCCGAGTTGGGACTCGGCGGTGCCGACATCCTGCACACCTACTGCGATCTCGCCCACCAGTTGCTTGTCAAGACGAATCGATACTACTACAGCCGAGCCCGCATTCGAGAGATCACCGAGAAACACATCGACCTGAGCCTCATGCTCGTCAATCTGTTCCGTGAACGATTCGACCCCGATGATGAACTCGACGACGCCGACTACGAGCTGCGCGAACACCGGGTGCGGGAGCAGATCAACGCGGGCATTGAAGATGAGGTCACGCGCGAGATCTTCACGACGATCCTCGACGCCATCACCGCCACGCTGAAAACAAACTACTACGTCGTCGGGCGATACGGCCTGGCGCTGCGCCTTTCGCCGGACCTGATGATGCGCGTCGCTCCACGCAACGAGAGGCCATTTGGCATCTTCTTCGTCCATGGCCGCGACTTCAACGCGTTCCACGTCCGTTTCCGCCAGACGGCGCGCGGCGGAGTGCGTGTCGTTCGACCGGGCTCAGATGAGCAATTCATCCGTGAGACCGAGCGCCACTTTGACGAGGTTTTCGAACTCGGCTACGCCCAGCAGCTCAAAAACAAGGACATCCCGGAAGGCGGCGCCAAGGCCGTCATCCTCGTCCGGCCCGGCCAGACCATTAATCGGTGCGTGCGCGCCTTTGCCGACGGAATACTCGACCTGATCACCGACGATGAAAAGACACGCTCGCGCATCGTCGATCATCTCGGCATCAAGGAGTGGATCTACCTCGGCCCGGATGAGAACATAACGCCCGGGCACATCAACTGGATCGTCGAGCGAGCCGCCGCGCGCGGCTACCGCTTCCCCAACGCGTTGATGAGCTCCAAGCCCGGCGCTGGAATCAACCACAAGGAATACGGCGTCACGAGCGAAGGCGTCAACGTCTTCCTCGAAGTCGCTCTCAAGTCCACGGGGGTTGATCCGCGCAGGCAGCCGTTTACCCTGAAAATCACGGGCGGGCCCGATGGCGATGTGGCCGGGAATCTCATCAAGATCGTCATTCGCGAATTTGGCCAGCATGTCAGGATCGTCGGAATTGCGGATGGCTTTGGATGTGCTGAAGATCCACAGGGCCTCAATCATGGGGAATTGCTGCGCCTAGTTCATGCGAGCAAGTCCATTGCTGAGTTCGATCCGGGCTGCCTTTCGCCGCAGGGCACTCGCACGCTGGTGTCCGATCCCGATGGCTCGCGCATCCGCAACGAGATGCACAATCGCGTGATCGCCGACGCATTCGTGCCGGCGGGTGGGCGACCCGAAACGATCAACATTGGCAACTGGAAGCGATTCCTTACCGCCGATGGCAAGCCGAGCAGCCCGATCATTGTTGAGGGCGCGAACCTGTTCATCACCGGCGAGGCGCGAAGGCAGCTCTTTGACACCGGCGTGATCATCGTCAAGGACTCCTCAGCCAACAAATGCGGCGTGATCTGCTCAAGCTACGAGATCATGGCAAGCCTGATGATCAGCCAGGAGGAGTTCCTCGAGATCAAGCCGACCTATGTGCAAGAGGTCCTGCAACGGCTTCGCGAGGTGGCGGGACTCGAAGCCCGCCTGCTGTTCGAAGAGCGCAAACGCCGACCCACCACGCCGCTGGTTGATCTGAGCATCCTGCTGAGCCGCGAGATCCGACGCGTCAACGATGCTCTGACGGCCGACTATGACCGCGTGACGGAGCGACACGGCGACCTGATCGAGCAGTGCATTACGGAACATGTGCCACCCTCGCTGCTGGCAAAGGCTGGTGAGCGCGTGTGGAGTGTGCTGCCCAAGTCGTATCGTCAGGAGATTGTCTGCGCATCGCTGGCGTCGCACATCATCTATCGCGAGGGATTCGATTACTTCCGCGACACCCCCGACAGCCACCTCGTCGACCTGACACTGGCGTACTTCCTGCGCGACCGACACAACCGTGACCTCGTGAATGAGATCCAATCATCAGGACTCAAACATGCAGGCGAGATCGCGGAACTGCTGCGCATCGGCGGCACGCGGGCCGGTCTGCACATCGCGCCGAAAATTTAGCCTCGATACTGGTGTCAGTCGCAACAAGCGGAATGGTGCTGCACATGCACGACCCAACAGTCTGGCGGATGTGCATCGATACAGGCGGCACGTTCACCGACTGCCTGGCCAGCGATCTGCAGAATCGGCGCCACCGCACCAAGGTGCTCAGCAGCGGCGTGATTCGCGGCGAGATCGTGGAATTGATCGGGAACAATCGGGCGAGGCTTCGGTTTCCAGTCGATCTTCCTGACGAATTCACCGTCGGTGCTCTCGTCTACAACGCTGCCAACTCGCAACATGCCACAGTGATTCGCGGCTTTGATTCCGCGACGGGCATCATCGCAGTTGATTCGGCCGCTCCGTTGCAGCCGGGTCTGTGCGAGATCGACTGCGGCGTCGAGGCCCCCGTCCTGGCGGCACACCTCGTCACGCGAACACCCCTGAACGGGACGCTGCCGTCGATGCAATTGCGCCTGGCCACGACACGAGGCACCAACGCGTTGCTCGAGCGCAGCGGTCCGCCGACAGCCCTGTTCATCACGGCCGGATTCGCTGACCTGCTACACATTGGGACCCAACAGCGACCCGAACTTTTCGCGCTGAACATCGTCAAGCCATATCCGCTGCACAACGCCGTGATCGAGGTCGACGAACTGGTGGATTCGCTTGGCCGCGTGGGGCGTGGCCCTGATATCGATCGACTGCGCGACGAAGCCCGCCGTCTGGTCAAGCGAGGGGTGCGCAGCGCAGCCATCGCTTTCAAGAACGCATACCTGAACGGCGAGCACGAAGTGGAGGTGGAAGCAGCGCTGCGCGAGGTGGGTTTTACCCATGTCACGCGATCAACGGCGGTGGCGCCGTTGATTCGCCTCCTGCCCCGCGCCGAGACGGCACTCGTGGACGCTTATCTGGCTCCGATCATTCTCGGCTACATCGAGCGCATCGGCCGGCGCATCTCGACGAGTTCGACGATCGTGATGACCAGTGCAGGCGGGCTCTCGACAGCCTCAACCTACCGTCCATGCGAGAGCCTGCTTAGCGGGCCGGCGGGGGGCGTGGCGGGCGCTGCGGCCGTGGCGAGACAGGTGGGTGAAGGTCGGATTATCTCGTTTGACATGGGCGGCACAAGCACGGACGTGGCGCGGTGGGCCGGCGATTTTGAGTACACCTTCGAGCACCACGTCGGCAGTGCGCAATTGCTCGCCCCGGCGCTGGCCATCGAGAGTGTGGCGGCCGGCGGCGGGAGCGTGTGCTGGTTCGACGGCCATCGCCTGCGCGTCGGGCCGCAGAGCGCCGCAGCCTCCCCCGGGCCGGCCTGCTACGGCTGCGGCGGACCGCTAACGGTCACTGATGTGAATCTGCTGCTCGGGCGGGTCGATGCAACACGGTTCCAGACACCGCTCGATCGCAGCGCCGCGGAACGCCGCTGTGACGAGTTGCTCGATGCCGTGCAGCGCGGCACGGGCGAAAGGCCCACCACGCCGCAACTGCTGGCTGGTCTGCTGGCGATTGCCAACGCGCACATGGCCGACGCCATCTCACGCATCAGCCTGCGACGAGGATTTGATCCTGCCGAGCACTCGCTCGTGGCGTTCGGCGGGGCGGGCGGGCAACACGCCTGCGCGATCGCCGATCTGCTCGGGATGGATCGCATCATCGCGCCTGCTGACGCGGGTTTGCTCAGCGCCGCCGGGCTTTTCGATGCGAGGATCGAGCGTTTTGCTCAGCACCAGGTCCTCAAGACACTCGATGAACTGACGAAGGGAACAATCGAAGGAATCATCGCAGAACTCCAGCAACAGGCGGCGGCTCTCGTCCACAGTGATCTGGTTCGGGATGAGCCGATCGAGATTCGCCGCCGGATGATCGAGATGCGCGTCCTCGGACAGGATGCGACGCTGAGCGTCGACTACACGGATGAAGCGAGCCTCGTGGACCACTTTGTCCAACGGCACACCCAGCTCTTCGGATACGCACCGCACGGCCGCGTGGAGATCGAATCAATCCGCGTGATCGCCTCAACGCACCCGCCGGCCCAGACAGCGATCGGAACAGGAAAGAAGAAGCGAGCGCAGCCGTCGTCCTCCCGCCATGGCCTGATCCAGTTTGGGGACTCCCGAACTTCAGTCCCAATTGTCGATCGCGAGACGTTCGCAAGTTCAGACCCCGTCTCCGGTCCGGCGCTGCTCGTGGATGATCACAGCACCACGCTCGTTGAACCCGGGTGGAGCTATCGAAAGGTTGAGAGTGAACACATTAGCCTCGAACGCCTGGACGCTGCATCGCGCGCGATCGCGACAATTAGCAAGGACCAATCGCGGGCCGCGCGACTGGAGCTCTTTACCAATCGCTTCCGCGCCATCGTGGAAGACATGGGCGAGCTGCTCCGCCGCACCGCCCAGTCGACGAATGTGAAGGAGCGATTGGATTTCTCCTGTGCCTTACTTGATGCCGGGGCCCGGCTGGTTGCCAATGCACCGCACATTCCCGTCCACCTCGGAGCGATGGGCTGCTGTGTCCGCGCCGTGCGCGACGGCCTTGTGCTGGAGCCCGGCGACGTGGCGATCACGAACCACCCGGCGTTCGGTGGTTCACACTTGCCGGACATTACGCTCATCACGCCTGTGTACGATGGGACTGAGCTGCTAGGCTACGTCGCCAATCGGGCCCATCACGCGGAGGTGGGCGGCACGCGGCCGGGCTCGATGCCGCCTGCGGCGCGAACGCTGGCCGAAGAGGGTGTCGTCATCCCTCCGATGCATGTCGCGCGACGTGGTGAGGTCGATTGGTCACCGATTCGTCGCCTGCTCTCTGCTCCGCCGCATCCCTCGCGGCAGGCGCAGACCAACCTGGCCGACCTCGCGGCGGCCCTGGCGGCGAATCGCCATGGCGCTAACGCGCTGCTCGAACTCGTGCGGGCACAGGGTCGGGAGACGGTGTCGCACTTCATGACAGCCCTGCGCGAGCAGGCCGCACGCACGATGCGCCAAGCCATCACGGATCTCGGTGATCGCGCCTTCGACGCTATCGAACATCTTGACGACGGGACGACGATTCACGTCACCATCACCACGACAAACGGCACTGCAACGATCGACTTCACCGGAACCTCCCCCACTCACGCCGGCAACCTGAACGCGACACCGGCCATTGTGCACAGCGCGGTAATGTACGTCCTGCGCCTGCTCGTTCGCGAGCCACTGCCGCTCAACGAAGGTTTACTTGACCCCGTGCGGATCATCCTTCCTGCCGACACGATCCTCAATCCGAGCTTTGCCGAGAACGCAGCGCAGTGCCCGGCGGTCGTCGGAGGCAACACCGAAACGAGCCAGCGACTGGTCGATACGCTCATCAAAGCGCTGGGGATCGCCGCGTGCAGCCAGGGCACGATGAACAACGTCCTCTTCGGGAATGAACGGTTCGGGTATTACGAAACCATCTGCGGCGGCGCGGGGGCCACCAGCGAGCAGGACGGCGCCGACGCCGTGCACACGCACATGACCAACACGCGCATCACCGATATCGAAGTGCTCGAACACCGCTACCCGGTGCGGCTCCATCGGTTCGCGATCCGATGGGGCTCAGGCGGGTGCGGCCTGCACCGAGGCGGCAATGGGGTCATTCGCGAGATCGAGTTCCTCGAACCCATGGACCTGTCCGTGCTGACCCAGCACCGCGTCGAGCGACCCTTCGGGCTGGACGGTGGTGAAAGCGGTCAGCCTGGCCGACAACGCCTTTTCCGCGCCGACGGAAGCGAAGTACAACTCACTTCCATCGACGGTCGCGACGTTCGGATCGGCGACCGACTCATTATCGAAACGCCTGGGGGGGGCGGGCGTAACGGGAACATCAAAATGGCCACTACTTGCGAATGGGCGCAACTGTGCGCAACAACACGCTGTGGTAAGGACTTACAGGCGATAACTCGCGACGGATCAAAATGGCCACTGGAGCCTGTCTTGGCCCGTTTTGGGAACATCAAAATGGCCACTGGACGCGGTTATCAGGCCGTCAACGCGGTTTCTGTGCGCTTTGAAGCGCACAGCGCACACAAGCGCACAGGCCGAAAAAGCGGACCTTACCCACCCGATTAGGGGATT
>DIDT01000037.1 GCA_002418285.1 Phycisphaerales bacterium UBA5793 | reverse complement strand
GGTTGGTACGTGGTTGAACGGTGAGATGAGATACGCTGGAGTCGGGGATGCGAAGGCCATAAACAACTCGGGTGATCTGGCGGGACGACACTGGGGCGATCCGGCTCGCATAGCCACCCTGTGGTTGCGCGGTGGCCAAGTGGTCTACCTAGGTACACTTGGTGGCTCCTATAGCGATGCAAATGGCATCAATGACGCGGGCATTGTGGTCGGTTCTGCCAATCTGCCGGAGAACGATCCTGCTGGATCACATGCGTTCAAATGGAGTCAGGGTCAAATGACTGACCTCGGTTGGCTGTATTCCGAACGCGCGAGCTTCGCGCTCGACGTCAACAACTCAGACACGATTATTGGCCACGGAAGCGTCCCACCCAATAGCACGCGCGCCTGGATCTGGGAGAACGGGGAGATGAGCGAGTTGCCGTCGCTGGCCGATCGGGTGACGGTGGCGGAGCGCATCAACGACGCCGGGGTCATTGTCGGCGTGTCGCAGACGGGCAACTTCAACAGCAACGAGCACGCCGTAAAATGGGTCGATCGGCAGATTATCGACATTCACGACAACCAGGCGGCGCAGACGAGTTACGCGCTGGCGATCAGCGAGAACGGCCGGATCGCCGGCAACATGTGGTCGCGCGCCGAGGAGCGTGAAGTCGGATTCCTGATCGAAGACGGGCGCATGCTCAACCTGAACGACTACCTTCCGCCGCGCACGGGCTACGTCGTGCGCTGGGTGCACTGCATCAACGACTTCGGGCAGATCGGCGCCCGCGATTACGAACGCAGTCGCGGGCTGATTCTCTCGCCGGTGACGCCGACGCTGACGCTGGGGGGGCCGGATCCCGGGCGCGGCGGCGTGGCCAACACGCTGACCATCAGCGGCGCGACCCCCGGCGCGCGGGTGCTGTTCGCCTACGGCACACGGGGTGGCGGAACGATTGTTCCCGGCTGCGACCTGCAGACCGGCGCGGCGATCCAAATCAGCAGCCCGCGCCTCATCGGCTCGGCCATTGCCGATGAGAACGGCATCGCGACGATCACGCGCGCAGCACCTCCGCACGCACGCGGCCAGACCATCCTCTTCCAGGCCGTGGTGCAGGGGGAGTGCGCGATCAGCCAGTTGGTGGTGTGGGAGTTTGAGTAGGAGCACCCGGATGGCGGAGAGAAGAACATGCCAAACCATCGTACCAGTCCCGTTTTCTTGCCCACTCCGATCGCGGCCGATTACGTTGAGTACGGTGCTTCCTACTACATCAGCGACTCCGTGTTCACGCCGCACAGTTGCGCGTGCAACAGTGCGAACACGTGCCCGGGTTGTCCGTGACGTAGAAACCATAATGGCGGGAAGGGCGAAAAGCCCTTTCCGCCGCTTCCCGCAAGTGAGGAATGCCATGACCCTTCACAATGTGCTCATTCTGCCAACTATTGTCGTGCTGTCAATATCAGTCCAGAAGACCGCTGCGCAGGACTATCGTTACGCCGTGTTTGAGCTATCGGGCCTCAGCGAACTGAACCAGTCCGACGCGCCGGGAGGCATAGATTCGGTCGGCGATGTGGTTGGTGGCGCTGCCGTTGGCGCATCGGATTTTCACGCAACATTGTGGCCGCGCGTAGGCGGCGTCATCGACCTCGGCACCCTGGGCGGCGATGATAGTGGTGCTGCTGCCATCAATGAGTTAGGTGCGATTGCTGGGTGGGCTGGCTTCCGACCTAATAGCAGTATCTACGTTCGCCGAGCGTGCATCTGGCATGACGGCAACATTTTTGATCTCGGCACTCTGGGCGGCGAGAGCAGCTTCGCAAACGCGATGAATGACCTCGGCAAGGTGGTGGGTGAATCCGAATTTGAACTCAAGAGCTTCCGCAATAAGGCGTTCATATGGCAGAACGGCAAGATGCAAGTGCTGCCTGCACCCCATCCCGACTGGGACGGTCGGGCCGCCTTTGACATCAACAACCTCGGCGAAATCGTCGGATATGGCTACAGTGTCGATGGGCAGTTGACCGGCCTACTCTGGCGCAACGGCGAAGTCTTCGACCTTGGGTCACTCGGAGGCCAAGGCTCAACGCATGCTTACGCCATCAACGAGTCCAGCGTCATTGTCGGTAACTCGCGGACACGGGCGGAAGAGGAACACGCCGTGAAGTGGGTGAATGGCCAGATATTCGACATCCACACTTCTTCCGCCGGCGCAGAGAGCGTAGCGCGAGGCCTCAATGATCGCGGTCAGATCGTTGGCGAGAACAACAGTGCTAACGTTGCGATGATTCTGAATCCCGGCGAAGATTGGATTATTCTCAACGACGTGGTGCCGCCACGGCTGCGATTGGATTGGAACATCTCCAATGCCAGAACAATCAACGACGCAGGCCAGATTCCAGTGACTGCGAACATCGGCTTCGACTTGTGGGCGCTCCTGCTCACACCGGTCAATCCGACGATGACTCTCCAGAATCCTCTGCCGGGAAGCGCTGGCACAACAAACCGGCTGCGCGTGACTGGCGCGACGCCCGGCTCGCGCGTGTATTTCCTCTACTCGCGCCACGGCGGCGGCACGCGCATCCCCGGCTGCGACCTCCAGCAGAACGCGCTGCAACTCGACAGCCCGACGGTCATCGGCGCCGCCGTCGCCGACGCCAACGGCGTTGCCTCCATCACCCGCACCGTCCCCCTCATCGCACGCGGCCAGACCATTCTCTTCCAGGCCGTGGTGCAGGGGGAGTGTGCGGTCAGTCAGTTGGTGGTGTGGCGGTTTGAGTAGACCATTCGACTCGCAGACTCGCTCATGGCCGCGAGGCGCGGGGCAGTTGGCATCAGGGACCAGAGAGCGCGGTCCGCATGGCGGACCCTACGGTGGTGGTTGCACGTTCGCACTCAGCACCTCAGAGCCGGATGCTGAGTGGCACCCTGGCGATTGGAGGTTGATCGTTTGCGGCACTATCGCATGGCCTGCGCTCCCAGGGCGTCGCTTCGACCATGGCACCCCGGCATTAGGGTTTGGGCTGATCGGCGAAGGGAAGCGAAGTGCGGCCAGCGGGGAACTGAGCGTCCAACCCGGCGGGATGCGCTTCCAGAGCGGCGCTTATCGCCACCCTACTTTCGAGAGCGATCGCATGGCGCCCGATCCGTTCGCGCTCAGCACCGCGGAGTCGGACGCGGAACGGCGCCCCTGCTGCTCGCCGTGCGGCGTGGGTCTATCGTGGTGCTTCACAACGTGAGGAGGGTCGCATGGGCTGGGGACGCACGCTGCTGCTGGGTGATATCGGGAATCGTCTCGACATTCAGGACACCGAGGATGACATCGCAAGGCTCAAGACGGCGCTGTTCAACCAGCGCGGCGTTGATCGCTCGCAGGACATGGAGATCGCCGACCTGAAGCAGGAGAATGAGCAACTCAAGCTGTACCTGAGTTCGCTGATTCGCCTGCTGGTTTCCAAGGGCGTGGTGTCGAAGGACGAAGTGGCGACGTTTGTCAAACTGATTGACGTCGACTGAGTGCGGGGCGATCAGAACTCAACCACAAACAGGCCGAAGAACTCGAGCAGGTCGTCCTGGTTGGAGTTCTTGTATTGCTCGAACTCTTCGCGCACGCCGAACTTGATGCTGGCGGGGCTGGTGGCGGAGAGCTTGGTCTGGATGGCGGCACTGAGGACGGCCCGGTAGTCGCCAAACTCGCTGAGATCGGGGTAGTACTCGGCGCCGGCGGTGATGCTGGTGATTTCGTTGAAGTGGTGGGTGAGATCGATCTTGATGATGCCCTCAGGGGTGAAGTCGCCGTCGTTGGGTCCGCCTTTTTCGTAGTTGCCGCCGAGACCGACGCGGCCGACGAGTTCGGTGCGGTCATCCTTGACGAAGGTGTAGCCGAGGCCGCCGCCGGCTGAGTAGCGCTGGTCGTAGGCGGCGAACTCATCGTACTGGAATCGTCCCTGGACGAAGGCGAGCCAGGGGGAATCCGGGAAATACCAGTCGTGGATGGCGCCGGCGTCGAACTTGTTCTCCGTCTTGTCGCCGCGCGAGGTGGCGGCGCGGTAGTTGGCGTCGAGGGCGAGGCGGGTCTCATCGGTGCGGCGTTCGGTGAAGAAGTTGAGTCGCGCGTCGACCTTCTCGGTGCGACCCTCGCTGCCGGTGACGCCGGCTTCGAAGCGGGACTTCCACTTGATGGGTTCGGGGGTTTCTTCCTCGATGGTGGTGGAGGGTTGGACTTCGTTGCCGGCGCCTTCGGCCTCGGCTTCGCCTTGCGCTTCTGCGGATTCGGCTGGTTGGTCGGGCTGCTGGCCATCGAGGGTGATGGTCTGGATCTGGGACCGCGCGATGACCATGCGCCCGAGCACGGGGTGCTCGAAGATGACGTTTTCGTCGGTTTGCTCGACGAGTTTGCCGTGAATGGTGTCGCCGCCAAGGAGGGTGATGCGGTCGTCGGCTCGGCTGGTGGCGGAGATGAGCAGCGCGGCTGTGCAGAGGGCGGCTGCGGCGCGTTGAATGGCGGGGCGATTGATCATCGTCGGTGTCCTCTCTCTTGGGATTTGCCAGCGATGACCCCCCCTGTTTCCCACGGGGCCATACACGGCTCGGCGGGTAGGGTAGGATTGCCCACAGCCATGACCACCGACCGCATCGAGAAACTTCGCCGTCTCCTGGAGGCTGAGCCTGACGACGCGTTTTGCCTGTACGCCCTTGCACAGGAGTACGCCAAACACGCTGAGCAGGACAAGGCCATTGAGCACTTCGATCGGGTGATCGCTCTTGAGCCGGAAAACGGATACGCCTACTTCCATAAGGCTCGATCCCTCGAATCGCTCGGAAAACAGGACGCGGCGCGCGAGACGCTGCAACGCGGGCTGCGGGCGGTCTCGCCCTCGGCAGATGCGAAGGCGCATCGTGAAATCGAGGAGTACCTGCAATCACTCGGCGGATGACAGCGCGGGACGAACCTTGGCCGCAACGTCGGTCGCGGTTGATCGGCGTGTCGATCACGGCTCTCGACCCGATGCGCGATTCGGCCGAGCGGATCAAAGTACGTGCGGGCCGGCTGGTGGTGGCGGTGTTGAGGTCGCGCGACGTGGGGGAATTGGGCCTGGGCATTGGTACTACTCTCGACCGGGCGAAACTGGACGCGATCCACGTTCGAACGCAGTACCTCAGCGCGTTGGATGCCGCGCTGCGGTACCTGCGACACCGGGCACGCAGCGAAGCGGAGATGCGAACACATCTGATCGGCCGCGGTTTCGATGCAGCTCAGATCAACTCGGTCGTTGAACGTCTGCGAGAGTTGAGGCTGCTCGATGATCGGTCTTTTGCCCACGAGGCGATCGAGCAGGTGCAGCGGCGCCTGCCGGCGGGTGAGCGGCTGATGCGCGATGTGCTGGAGCGGCACGGTGTGGGTGGGGAGATCGCCGGCGAAGTCCTGGGCCAGGTGCGCGAGCAGTCGCCGCCGGCTGAGCAGCAGGCGCGGGCTCTGATCGAGTCGCGTCTCGAGGCGATGCAATCGCTGGCACCGGAAACGCAGGCCCGTCGACTGATGGCGCTGCTGGGGCGACGGGGATTCGAGGAAGAGCTGGCCGAGCGGCTGGTCCGCGAGATTGTGGGGCTGATTGATTGACAATGATGGGATCATGGCGCATGCTGTTCCCCCGGGGAACTGGCCGTACACTTCCCCATGCAACTGGAGAGCCGACCCATGCGAAACCGCGTTCTTTGGCTGACATTCTGGGTGACGATGACGATGTGGTTCGGCCAGGGATGCGGATCGATGAATGTGCAGAATCAGCCTCGCCAGGCGAGCACACTGCCCGCGCTGCAATCTGAGGCGACTCCGACGGAGTTGAGCGGCGAGCGATCCGTGACGGGGATTGATCGCAGCAACTGGGCGCCGGAGCAAGTGCGTCTCTCCCGCGACGACATTGAGATTCGCCCCAACTATGTGCGGTCGTTTGTGATTGGAAAGCGAAACCGCGTGCGTGCGTCGGGGGATTATCCAACCACCGAGACGGCCATGGATCTGGCGGACAACCCTCGGACGCTCGGCGCTGAGTACCTTGAAATCGTGGTGGATCCGGTCGTGCAGCTGGGCAATCTGGTGATGGCGCCGTTTCGGATGGCGTTCATTACCCGACCGCGCGAGATCGGGCACGGCCCAGCGGAGTCGTACGACCTTCAGCCGGCCACGGACCCTATTGACATCTCACCTGTTGCTCCAGGGCCGTGATGAGTCCCTCCCCAGCCGGTTCAGGGCTTCCCCCAAGATACCCCTTTCGTGAGGATTGGGAGGTTGCGCCCACGGCGCTGGCCGCCGAGATGGCCGGGGAGAGCAAACCGCTGCTGGTGGACTGTCGAACGCCTCAAGAGCATGGGGTGGCGCGGATCGGCGGCTCGGTCCTGATCCCAATGAACGAAATTGCATCGCGGATTGAGGAACTTGACCCCCATTTGGGTCGCCGGATCGTGGTTCACTGTCATCACGGGCAGCGATCGCTTCGGGTGGTGGCTTTTCTGCGGGAACGTGGGTTTTCGGACGCCTGGTCACTTGCGGGTGGGATCGACGCGTGGTCGACTGGGGTGGATCCGGCGGTGCCGCGTTACTGATTCGTGGTTATAGGACGTGCATAGGGGTATCAATCGAGTCTTCGGATGGAAATTGCAAAATGCTGGGAGAAATCAGATTTCTCACTGGACAAACGGGCAAGAATCGGGTAATCTGATACGGTAGCAAGATGTTGAGGAGTGGAGAACGGACTCTCTCAACAGTTCACGCACTGTCGACGAGGCCAGGTTGAGCCTTTGTGGGGTTCGCTGGTCGCTTCTGCAGGGTGGATGGAAGTGGGAAGAAGATCGACCGGCCGCTGGTTTGATCGAAGTCGAGGTGAACCTCGGCACAGAGCGTGATTAGAGTTAATTCGTTCATCGTCAACCCAACGGTCCGGGCTCAAAAAGTACAGGAGAGTGTGAGAAATGAAGAACTTCAAGATGATGTTGTGTGGCGTGGCGTTGGCAACCGCAACTGCGGCTCCCGCCCTCGCGTTCCCGATTCGCAATGGTGGAACGCTCCAAGTCGGCGTTCCGATGATGGACGCGGGTTTCTTTGAGAACAACGGCGAGGTGCTTTTCGGCCTCCGTTTCACTCTCGACCGCAACGTGGTGCAGGGTAGCGGCTACGGCCTTCAGTTGGACAGCTTCGGCTCAAACGACCTTGGCTCTGACACCGAACTCGCTCTGTACACGGGCGACGGCCTGCAGATCCTTGCGATCAACGACGACTATGACTCGGGCAATGTGCTCGACGCCTATATCGCCGCGGGCGATGCTCCTCAGCCTGGCAACCCGTTCAACGGCACGACCCGGCAGGGCAACATCACCAACGAGATCAACCTGCTTGCGGGTACGTACCTCGTCGTGATCGGCCCCTACAACACGACTTGGGATTCGTTCGACGCTCAGGCTACGGTAGTCGACAACCTCCAGGGCAGTGGCGAGTGGCTTTGCAGCGTTCTGCTCTACGAAATCCCGGCCCCGGGCAGCCTTGCTCTCCTCGGCCTGGGCACCATCGCTCTGGGCGGACGTCGCCGTCGCGCCTGATACCAGCCTCACCTGAGAATTCGGACCAAAATTCTCTGCACCCCGCGACTTGTCGCGGGGTGCTGTTTTTTTGCAGCAAATCCCGGTCGGTATTGAGCGGTTTCGATTCCGGGGGAAACTGACCTCGATCCGGCTGAATCGGCTCCAATCATCGGCGAATCAACGACAGCCGCCCGCCATGGCCCCGGAAGTCGGGTACACTGAAATCGGATGAACATATCTGATAAGCTGCCTCCCGGCTTGGAGGTGGTCTGGGCGGGTCGACGAGTCGATCTCGCGACAGCAACTGGGGAAAGAGGAAGAGAGAGAGAGAAAGAACATGATCAATGTCAGGTCCATCATCTGCGCGGCGATGTTGGCGGCAGTGTGCGCAGCGCCAGTTCACGCGGTCCCGATCCCGGTTCGAGATGGCGGCACTCTTGAGGTGGGAGTTCCCGTCATCAACGAGGGCTTCTTCGGGATGTGCGGCTACGAACTCTACGCCATCCGCTTCACCATTGATGTCGATGTGACGCAAGGCAGCGGCTATGGGCTGCAACTGGACAGCTTTGGCTCGTTCGACCTCGGCTCAGACACCGAACTCGCGCTGTACACCGGTGATGGCCTGCAGATTCTCGCGATCAACGATGACTATGTCGACGGCGGCTTGCTTGACGCCTACCTTGCTGCTGGCGATGCGCCTCAGCCGGGCGCTCCGTTCAATGGCACCACCCGTCAGGGCAACATCACCAACGAGATCAACCTGCTTGCGGGTACGTATCTCGTCGTGCTCGGCCCTTTCGATACGACGTGGGATTCGTTCGACGCTGAGGACGCCGAAGTCGACAACCTGCAGGGCGGCGGTCATTGGATCGGCACACTCCTGTTGTACGCTATTCCCGGTCCGAGCAGCATCGCTCTGCTGGGAATGGGGACGATCGCCCTGGGGCTCCGGCGACGCCATGCCTGACGGCGTCTGATGCGGCGGATGGGAAGTGATGCAATTGGAGCTTTGTGAGGCGGCCTTGGGGCGGCCTCAGGGGTGGGCGATCCGGTCCGGAGCTTTGGTTGGCGCTAGGCGCGGGGGTGGAATCTGGCGTGCACCTCACGCAGGCGCGAGGCGTCCACGTGGGTGTAGGTCTGCGTGGTTTTGATGTCGGCGTGCCCGAGCAATTCCTGTACGACGCGCAGATTGGCTCCACCCGAGACCAAGTGAGTCGCGAAGCTGTGGCGCAGCATGTGCGGGTGGACCTTACTCAGCCCTGCCGCGTTTGCCTGGCGGCGAACAATCTGCCACACCGCAATCCGCTCAAGAGGACGGCCCGTCCTCGAGAGAAGCAGACGCTCGGCATCGCGACCGTGGCTTCGTTCGAGCAGACGCGGCCTCAGTTCGTCGGCGTAGGCGGCAACGGCGGAGAGAGCGGGTTTTCCAAGGGGCACGAGGCGCTGGCGGTTGCCCTTGCCGATCACATCCACGACGCCCAGCGTGACGTGGACGTCGCGCGCTTTGACATTCACCGTTTCCGTGGCTCGGAGGCCGGCGGCGTACATCAATTCAAGCAGAGCGCGATCGCGCAGCCAGAGTTCGCCCTGCGCCGCATCTGGCGCGTCCAGGAGTTTCTTCATCTGAACCGGCGAGAGGCATCCGGGCAGGCGTTGCCAGCGCGTCGGTGTTTCGAGTAATTCGGTTGGGTTGCGCTCGATCCTGGCATTGGCATAGAGAAAGCGGAAATACATGCGGATGCTCGCCAGGTGCCGGCAGACGCTTGACGTGGAGAGGCCGCGCTCGGTCTTGAGCGCGCGAACGTGTGCTGCAAGATCGGTGGGCTGGACGGTTGCGGGCGACGCATGTCCTGCTTGGACCAGACCTTTCTCGAGATCATCCAGATCGGCGGCGTAGGCGGTGAGCGTGTTGGCCGCCAAGCCGCATTCCACGCGAATGAAGACGAGGAAATCGCGGATTGAGTTTGTCCAGGTGATATCTTGCATCTGAGTGGTCTGCTAGAGCGTATCGAACTCACGACGGTTTGGGCTGCAAAAGGGCGAGAGCCGGCTGCGATCGCCTCCCCGAAGGGCTCGGGGTTTGTGGCCGGCCCACGTGCGAAGCGATACGCTTGACGCTGGGTCGAGTGGAGGGGGGCTGCAATCCACCGGCACCCAAGAGCTTCTTTTTTCAAATCGACCCATGTGCGAGGTTGATCATGCCGAGCCAACTCTCCTTCAAGGTTCTGGTGATGCTGATGGCCGCGGCTGTCATCGCTCCAACTGGCTGTTCGGACCGCAAGCCGCCTCCAGAACTGACCAAGCCCGAACTGACCGCGAATCCGCTGCCTTTCTTTCTGCGCGGAACCGTGGTGTACGAGGCCGAACTGCGGGGGTATGGCCGGTCTCTGGTCCAGGGCTTTGGCATTGTCGTCGGGCTGGATGGAACCGGTTCTTCCGACACGCCTCTGCCGGTTCGGGCCTACCTGGAACGGGAGGGCTCCAAGCTGCTTCCCGACCCGAAGATCGACAGTGAGCGTCGGCTGACGATGACGACGCTGCTTCAGGATCACAATACCGCTGCGGTGTTGGTGCAGGCGGTGGTTCCCCCGGGGGCGGTCAAGGGCACCCGCTTTGATATCATCGTTTCTGCGGTCCCCGGATCGAGTACGTCCAGTCTCGAGGGCGGACGATTGTGGTCCACGGATCTGAGCAGCGGCTTTACCGGAGCGATTCAGGGCGTCAAGCCGATCGCCCAGGCCCACGGAGATCTGTTCATCAACCCCTTTGCCTCGGACGATCGGAACTCACTGGATGAGAGCCTCGATTGGGGATTGCCGACTCCATCGGCGGAGACCCCTGGTTCGCCAGGCGCCGTGGTGCAGGTGGATCGTCGCGTGGCGCGGATTCTCAACGGCGGCGTGCTGACGGAAGACATGCCGCTGGTGCTTCAGCTGCGAACGCCAAACTACGGGCGGGCCCGGGCGATCATGGACGCGATCAATTCGCGCTTTCCTCAGGAGCCGTCACAGACGCGACCGACGGCCGACTCGGTTCCCGGGCGGTCCGATGAGCAGATTGTCGTGACGGTGCCGCCGAGCTGGCACGCTGATTCTGATGTATTCGTCGAGACGATGCTGCACACGCAGATCTTCCAAGGCGGAATCGAGCCTCGTTCACTCCAATTGGCGCGATGGGTGGAGCAGAACCCGGTGGACGCGGTGCAGGTTACGTGGTGCTGGGTCGCACTGGGCGAACTGTCAATCAACGGATTCTCGCAGTTGTACACGTGCCCGGATGTCATACCGCGGCTGGCGGCGCTGAATGCAGGTGCGAGGCTGGGCGATCCGCGCGTGGTGCCGCATCTCGTGGAACTGGCGATGGACAAAGACAGCGCGCTACGGATTGATGCGATCGCGCGGATGGGGGACATGCCGGGTTCGCCGCGCATCAACATGGCGCTGCGCGATCTGCTTAATGATGACCAGTTTGACGTGCGCGTGGCGGCGTTCAACGGCCTGCTCAAGCAGCACGACCCGATCGTGAAGCGGATGACACTCGATCCGCAGCAGGAATTCGACGTGTACCAGGTTCCATCGGACAAGCCGATGGTGTATGCCACGCTGCAGAAGCAGCCGCAAATCGTCGTCTTCGGTTCGGAGGCGGGATTCAATGATCGCGTTCTGGTGCGGGCGCTGTCGGATCGTCTGCAACTGGTGCGGTACGGCGTGGACGAACCGCTGCGAGCGCGGTATCGACCGAAGGGCTCGCTTGAGGCGGTGGAGTATGAACCACCAGCGGACATGATCGGCTTCATCACCTTCCTCGGCGCCCGGCCGTCGCAGTACAGCCTCGATGCGGCCCTGGGCCTGACGTATGGTGAGACGGTGCGCGTGCTGTACGAAGCGGAGATTCAGCAGGGACTGAAGGTTCGATTTGTGCCAGAACGCAACACACTGATGGAAGCGGTGGTCGACAGCATCCGGAACACGGCGCCCGAGGAGCGACCCGAGTCGACGCGCGATCCTTCGCTGCGCGAACCTCAGCTCGATGCGCCGCCCGCCGAGTCGATCATCCGCGATCGTTGAGCATCATGGATGCGCCACCCGCGCCCGTGGACGGCGTTCAGGCTGCACAGCGCGTGCTGGACCAGTGCGCTCAGTTGGGATTTGCGCACAGCGGTGTTGCCCCGGCGGCGCCGGTTGAGCGCCACCGTGAATTGATCGAGTGGCTGGAGGCCGGGCGGCACGGCGAGATGGCCTATCTCGAGGAGCATCTTGCGCAGCGCATCGATCCTCGCAAGAAGCTCGTTGACGCGAAGTCAATCATCTGCGTGGCCGATCGCTACGCCTCGGCGGCGAGCGCGAGTGCGAGCCCGGTTGCACGAATGGGCCGCATTGCCCGCTACGCGCGCGGGGACGATTATCATCGGGTCATAAAGGATCGTCTGCACGTGCTGTGCGATGCACTCGCCGGCGAGTTTCCCGGCCATCGATTCGTTGCATGTGTGGATACCGCCCCCGTACTGGAGCGGGAGCATGCCCAGCGCGCGGGAATCGGGTACGTGGGCAAGAACACCATGCTCATCGAGCCGGGCGTGGGCAGCTACCTGCTGCTCGGCGAGATCCTGACCACGCTTCCACTTGAGGTCAATGCGCAGCGGCATGGCGACCACTGCGGCACATGCACGCGATGCATCGATGCGTGTCCGACCGATGCCATCGCGCCGTGGTCGGTCGATGCGACGCGGTGCATCAGTTATCACACCATCGAGTTGCGCGGCTCGATTGACGAGCAGTTTCACGAAGCGATTGGCGACTGGATCTTCGGGTGCGACATCTGCCAGGAGGTGTGCCCGCACAATGGGCCGACGCCGCGCACCGAGATCGCGGCGATACGCGGGGTGTACGCGGCACGCAATTCAGGGTTCGACCTGCTTGAGATCCTGAACTGGCGCGAGGAAGACCGGATTGCGGCATTCAGCCGCTCGGCCATGAAGCGGGCGAAGCTGTGGATGATGAAGCGAAATGCCCTAATTGCGGCGGGAAACTGGCTGGCGGGGCAGAGCGATGCGGCTTTGCACAATAGAATAGCAGACCTCGCGGACGACCCGGGCGAGCACGAAGTCGTGAGAGCGACGGCCCGGGAAGTGTTGCGGCGAGTCGAGCCTATTGCTCGGAAGGACCTTTGATGATGCGAGTGTTTTCCGTCTGCATTGTTCTTTTGCTCGCGGCAGCGTTGACGTTGGTCGCCTGTCAGTTCACGACTGGTGAGCGAAGCACCGAAGCAACGTCCGGAACGTACGAAGTGCGGGCCACAACCCTTGGCGCGCAACCCATGACGCTGGCGGACAAGACGGTGTACCTTGGTGCTCAGCCAACGCGCGCGGATCTTGCGGCCGCGGCACGCTATCCGGGTATTCGAACCGTTCTCGATCTGCGCCGCGAAAGCGAAAACCGCGGCTTCGACGAAGCCAGGCAACTTGATGAACTCGGCGTGGCGTACCAGAACGTGCCCTGTGGTGGTCCGGAACAACTGACGGACGAGGTGCTCGACGAGTCCTTGCATGTGATAGAGAGTGGCCAGCGGCCGCTGCTGGTGCACTGCGCATCGGGTAATCGTGTTGGAGCCGTGTGGATGGCGTGGCGCATGCTCAAGAATGGTTATGGCGAAGAGCGCGCGCTGGCCGAGGCGCGGGAGGTCGGGTTGCGCAACGACGGGTACATTCCCGTGGTGCTCGACTACGTCCAGCGTCGTCGCGGCGACGCGCCCGAGCGATGATGGAGCCCGCCGATCTGCATTGACAGGCTCTACCGCCCTTTTCAGGGCGAGCGATCGCGCCTATCTTGCCGGTCCACATTGATGACGCGCGGCGGCGCCGTTGCATGTCCCTGATCCAGGAGAGAACGCACCGTGGCCGAAGAACGCACCACACCGGGAATGAAGGCGGCGCTTTCCATTGCGGGCAGCGACAGCAGCGGCGGCGCCGGGTTACAGGCACATCTTAAGACTTGGGCTGCAATGAACGTGTTTGGCTGCTCGGTGGTGACAGCGATCACGGCACAGAGCACCCGCGGTGTGCAGCGCATCGAGAACGTCGCCGCTGACCTGGTGGAGGCGCAGATCGAAGCGGTGGTCGGGGATATCAACTGCCAATCGACCGTCACGGGGATGATCGGCACGATCGCGGTGGCGGACGCCGTCGCCAAGGCCGTTAAGCGACATCAGTTGCAGCCGCTCGTCGTGGACCCGGTGATGGTGAGCAAGTCGGGCGCGAAGCTGGTGGATGACGCCGTGGCCCGAGCCGTGGCAGAGAAGCTGTTCAAGTTTGCCGCAGTGGTGACACCCAATCGCGTCGAAGCGGCCCGCCTGCTGGGTGGCCAGAATTGCAACACGATTGCCGAGGGTATGGCGGCCGCCAAGCAGATCGCCAAAAAGTTCGGCTGCCACGCGGCGATCGTGACGGGATTTGAGCGTCCGGGTCCGGCACCGGACAGCCCGCCTGAATCCGTCGATGCTTTCTGGACCGGCGAGGAGACGATCGAACTGGTGGGAGAGAAGCGCCAGGGCGGTAACACGCATGGGGCCGGATGCACCTTCGCCGCGGCGATTGCGGGTGGATTGACGCAGGGCAAGCCGCTCAACGACGCCGTCGAGCAGGCCAAGAACATCGTCAGTGAGGCGATTCGTCAGAACATCAACATTGGCCAGGGCAATGGACCGGTCAATCATCTGGCGTGGCTGACCGTCAAGAGGAAGTAGCACAACACGGATCGAGGCCGAGCGTCGGCAACGGCAAGTCCCACAGATCGATGTGCCGACGGGTGGCGGCAGCCTTGGGGTGGCTGTGGATCATGTTGCTGGCGCTGATCGGGGTCAGCCGGTTCTTTGCCGCTTGGGCGTGGCCGATCGATCTGCTTGGCAACGTGAGTTACTTTGTCGCCATTCCGGCTTTGCTTACGCTGGTGGTGACGCTGCTCGGGCGGTGTAAGTCGGCGTCGCTGGTGATTTTTGTCACCGCGATCATTGCGGTGTGGCCAGTGCGATGGATGCTGCTGCCGCATCGGGGCGGAACGGCCGCTGCGCCGGCCGGGCAGCACCTCGTGCGGGTGCTGGAGGCCAACGTTCACGGCTCTCAGCGCGCGCTCGATGGGTTGATCGCCATGATCGATCAGATCCAGCCTGACGTGGTGGTCGCTATTGAGGTTCCGCCGGGGCTCGAGGGATACCTCACGGAGAATCCGATCGTCAAGGCGAACCTACCGTTTGCGATCGGCCCGGAACCGGGGATGCTGTGGCGTGATGTGATGCTCAGCCGCGACCCGTTGCATCGACTGCGCTTCGATGGCGATCTGGATCGGTACATGCATATCTTTGCGTTTCGCCGTTCATGCTTTATTGATGCGCCGGAGGGCCGGTACCTGATCTCGGCGATGCATCCGCCAAGCCCGCGCGAAGCCGCCTCCTGGCAGCGGGGCAACGAGTGGACCTCCCTGCTCGCGGAGGTGTGCAGGGGTCAACTTCTTGCGACGGGCGTGCCCGTGATTCTGGCAGGGGATTTCAACAGTACTCCCAGCGGCTATCGACACGGGATCATGCTCAAGCGAAGTGGCTTGGCGCCGTCGGACGTACTGGGTGGGTTGACCGGCACCTGGCCGAGTGATTGGCCGGGGCCGCTGCGACTGACGATTGACCGCGTGTGGGTGTCGCCGGACGTGCAGTTCGTTTCCCGGGAGGTGGTGGGTGACATCGGTTCGGATCACCGGCCGAGCCTGGTGACCCTGTCGGTTCCGTCGGCGCCAGTCGGCGGAGCAGGCGGAGATGGCCGATAGAGACTGGTAACCATGCGTGTTCTTCACGTTTGCACTTCGATCGACCCGAGTACGGGCGGCCCTGCCAACGTACTGGCTCGCCTGGCGCGCGTGCAGGCTGAGCAGGGCGGTCACGACGTGCAGGTCATCACCGCAGATGAACCTGCTGCAGTGCAATCTCTGACGGGTCATCTGGGCGGCGCGACGCTTGATGCGGCGGGGCCGATGCGCGGTCCGTTCGCCAAGGGAGCACACACTGCGGAGCGAGTGGAGGCGCGACTTGCGGCGGGAATTGATGTCGTGCATATTCACGGCCTGTGGCAGCATGCGCCGCACTGTGCTGCGGCCAAAGCACGCAAGGCGGGTGTGCCGTACATCTTTCGACCGTGCGGCATGCTTGACCCATGGTCGCTCAACCAGGGGCGGCTGAAGAAGAAGGTGTTTCTCGCTCTGGTCGGCAAGCGCGACTTGAATCGCGCTGCGGCTTTGCACTACACGACGGCG
Organism: Phycisphaerales bacterium UBA5793; assembly: GCA_002418285.1. Classification (GTDB taxonomy): domain Bacteria; phylum Planctomycetota; class Phycisphaerae; order Phycisphaerales; family UBA5793; genus UBA5793. The sequence goes on along the minus strand of DIDT01000037.1, from coordinate 89,798 downwards.
ACGGAGAAGCAACTCGTGGCGCCAATGCGATTGACGCCGCGCGCGTATGTCATTCCCAACGGTCTGGATTGGGGGGAGTTTGAGACCCTGCCTGATCGAGGTGTGTTTCGCGCCAGGTATGGCATCGGGGATAGGACGCTGGTCGTGTTTCTCAGTCGCGTGCATCACAAGAAGGGGCTGGATCTGCTGTTGCCCGCCTTTTCACGCGTGCCCGACCGGATGGCGATGCTGGCGATCGTTGGTCCGGGCGAGACTTCGTACGTTGAGCAGTTGCGATGCGAAGCAGCGCGACTGGGAATCGGCGATCGCGTGGTCATTACAGGGATGTTGTCGGGCCTGTCGCGGCTGGAGGCGCTGCGCGACGCGGATCTGTTCTGTCTGCCGAGCTATCAGGAGAACTTCGGCGTGTCGGTGATCGAGGCGCTGGGGGTCGGCACGCCGGTGCTGATTTCCGATCAGGTGAACATTCACCGGGAAGTGGCAGCGGCGGGAGTGGGGGAAGTCGTTCCCTGTCATGTCGAACCGCTGGCCCTGAGGCTGACGGCGCTGCTGGCGGATCGCGCCAGGATGGACCAGATGGCGGCTGCAGCGCGGCCGTGGGTGGTCCAGACTTTTCGATGGGATGCGATCGCGGCCGAGATTGACTCGATGTATGCTCAGGTCTGCGTCGGCGTAACGACTGAACCCTCGCCTTGATCGGTTTGGCGCGCTAAGAGAATCCACCCTATGGCCTTTATCCGCGAACAACTCCAGCGCTTCGCCAACAAGAGCACCAAGTTCATCGGGATGCACTGGGGCGAGACGTTCCCATTCTGGTATGTCTGCGAGTACCCGAAGGCCGGGGGTACGTGGCTGAGCAGGATGGTGTCGGACTATCTCGATATTCCCATGCCGCAGTATTCGGTGATGCCCATGGGGTGCCAGTGCGTGATCCACAATCACTGGATGTACAGCGCCCAACTGCGACGGTGTTTCTACCTGTACCGCGACGGTCGTGATGTGATGGTGTCGTTTTACTTCTACCGGATGCGCAACATGCAGCAGAAGCCGGAAACGCCATTCAATCGGCGGATGCGGCAGCGGTACGACGTGGCGTTCGGAGCGGGGTTCAATCCGGAAGACGTTCGCAAGCATCTGCCGGCTTTCATCGAACTGGAGATGCGCAAGCCGATGAACGCGCGGATCAACTGGCCGACCCACATCGGTCAATGGTGCTCGCCGCGACATGAGCAAGTGGCCTATCTGTCCTACGAGGAACTGCTGGCGACACCGGTGGAAACGCTGGCGCGGTGCATCGGGCAGTTTGTCGATGAAGCGGTTAATCTCGAACGACTTCAGTCGACAGTCGATCGCTACTCGTTCAATCGTATGGCGGGACGACAACGCGGCGAAGAAGACCGCGGCTCGTTCCTGCGCAAAGGCGTAGCGGGCGACTGGAAGAACCACTTTACGCGTGAGGCGGCGCAGGTCTTTGACAAGTACGCCGGACCCACGCTGATCGATCTCGGTTACGAGAAGGACCGGGCGTGGGTGGATTCGTGTGCGGACTGATCGGCACTAACCGCGCGGCAGATGGTCGGATATCTCACACAGTGCCTGGTAGTAGTCTTCGATCTCGAGCCCGAGGAGAGTGGCGCCGAAGAGTTCGGCTTCGTCGCCGGTGGCGATTTCGCCGTAGTTGATGCTGACGATGTGATAGGCCATTACGAGCGGCCAGAGATCAGCCTCGCTCTCAAGAGCCGGATGCACGAACAGGCAATAACCGTCGCTGGGGCGATCGCCAAGGGGCTGAGCGTGCGCGAACTCGCCGGGCATGAGCGCAGTGGCGTCGAAGCGGACGCCGCACGGGTAGCGCGTGACCTGCCGGTCATCGAGCATGCGCGTGATCGCCTCGCCGTCAATGTACAAGCCGTACTTGATTCGGGCCTGCGCCGCTCGTTCGACGATGTGATCACGCAGTGCGGTGCGTCCGTCTTCTTCGGTGAGTTTCCGTCCCATGCGTTGAGTCCCGTTACTTCTGGTTGTACCGGTTCTGGAACTCTTCTGCGGCGGCCTTGCGGCGGGCTTCTTCTTCGGGATCCATCTTGCCAAGATACCACCGGTGGTCAGTGCTGTTGAGCACTTCATCGAGTTTCGCGGCCAGCGCTTCAGCAGCCTTCTGCTTGGCGGGGTCATTTGAAGCGCGACCCTGATGCACGAGTTCTTCGAGCTCGGGCACGTACTCGGAGTAGAAGTTGCGCGCCAGTTCGTAGGTGCCGTGCCAGTGGGTGTAGTCCGGTCCCATCATGGAGGCGCCGTGGCGGGCGCGGCGCCCTTCGTGATGCCACAATTCGAACCAGGTGAAGTCGATCTTGTTCGAGAAGGTTTCCGGCTTGAGCAGCGGCTGCGCCAGGGCATACAGAGCGGCGCCGGGCTTGCCGTACTTCTCATTGTACAACTCGATGAGACCGTCATACTGGGTGTAGAAGCCGTCCACCCAGTTCTGGTTGTGGCAGTTGAGGCAGACGTTTTTCATATTGTCGCGGCGGCTTTCCCAGTTCACATTCTGACCCGGCAGACCCATCTTCGCGTCAGCCACTTCGGGGCGAATCGACAGCACCGGGCGATTGTTCCAACTGATGCGCATGCCGATATCGTGAGTGACATCCTGATCCTTGGTCGCGCTCATGTGACAGGTGGCGCAGGTGGGTGCCTTGAAGTAGTCTTCGCCGACGATCCACTTCTCCGCATCGAGGTTCATCTCATCGATGTTGGAGAAGAATGCGATGCCGTGTTTCGACTCCTCGTAGATTTCCTTCTGCGGATGGTCCGGTCCAAGGTGGCACTTGCCGCAGGTGTCCGGGTGACGAGCCTGAGCGGCGGAGAAGGAGTGGCGACTGTGGCAGGCAGCGCAGGAACCTTCGGAACCATCGGGGTTGAGGCGGCCGATGCCGGTGTTGGGCCAGGTGGCCGGGTCGAGTTCACCGTTCGGGAGCACCTTGACTTCGGTGCCGTGGCACTGCCAGCAGCCGCTGACGGCTGCGGCGCTGTTGCCATTCGGGAACGCCATGGTGACAAAGGCGCTGTTGCCTTCGACGACTTCGGCCAGCCGATTGTCGAGCGAGCCGAGGATGCGACCACCCTTGGCATGGTGGCTGCCCTGGAACTCTTCGGCCTCTTTGCCGTGGCAGCGGGAGCAGTCCTTGGGCGTGACGAGGATGGCGATCCACTGCCCTTCGTGCTCCATGGCGTCGGGGTCGCTCTTGTCGGCCGAATGGCATTCGAAGCAACCGACGTTACCGCGGAAGTGCTTGCTGTCGCCCCATTGCTGGTACAGGCCGGTGCTCTCCATCTTGTGGCATGCGATGCACGCGCGGGACTCCTTGCTCAATTCGGGCAGCCCGAACGCCTGGCCCCATGCCGCGCTTCCGGTTGTCGCCAACGCCACAGTTCCGATACAAAGCAGCATGAGACTTCTCACGACGTGCTCCTTTCGCTCCCAAAGACATCAACCCTGGTGAACTCTGCACCCGCCGGACTCGGATCCATCGTGTATGGACGGTCAATGGTGAGCCGACCCGAGAGAACCGGAATGGTGATTCGAACTGAAATGGTGAACAACAGAATGCCTGCGGCCCAGATGCCCAGGCAGACAAGGATCTCATTGATCGTCGGTCGATACTCGACGATTTCACCGATCGGCGTCGGAATGAAGGCGGGAACGATCAGGCCCATCCCCTTTTCAATCCAGATTCCGACAATGATGAGTACGCATGCGATGTTGAGGTAGCGAAGGCTGCGCGCCAGCGGCAAATACAGGATGAGCAGGGCGACGGCCGTCATGCCCATGGAGGTCCAGATCCACGGAACGAGCGCGCGGTCGTTGCCGATGCCGAAGAACAGGTAGTGCGTCGAGGCGCTGTGCCCCGTGTCGGCGTAGAACTCGGTAAACACCTCGCTCAACAGCAGGAAGACGTTGATGGTGAGGGCCACGAGCACGATCTGCCGCAGGGTCATGAGGGCCTTTTGCGGCACGGCGTAGCTTGTGAATCGCCCTATGACCTGCAATGTCAGGATAATGAATGCCGGACCGGCTGCGAAGGCGGAGGCGAGGAATCTTGGCGCGATGATGGCGCTGTTCCAGAATGGGCGAGCACCGAGGCCCACATAGAGAAACGCCGTTACGGTGTGAATGCTGACAGCCCAGACGATGGCGATGAGCACAAAGGGCACCACGAAGAGGGCCTTGCGCGGCTCGCGTTTTCGATAGGCGCAGTAGATCAGATAGCCGCAGATGTGCAGGTTCAGCAGCAGGTAGCCGTTGAGGACAATGACGTCCCAGGTCAACATGGACAGGGGGAAGTTGAATCGAAGGAACAGGTGGTGCATGCGATCGGGTCGGCCGAGATCCACGACGACGAACAGCAGGCACATGATGATGAACGACACGGCAGCGAGTTCGCCAAAGATCACCAGGTCGTGCAGTTCCTTGTTGCGATAGATGTAGACGGGAATCACGAGCATCACCGCGGCCGCAGCCATGCCGACGAGGAAGGTGAAGTTGGCGATGTAGAGCCCCCAGGAGACCTGGTCGGTCATTCCCGTGGTGGCCAGCCCGTAAACGAGCTGTCGGCAATAGGCGTTGAGGCCGATGAGTGCAATCGCGGTGAGTGTGAGCATCCACATCTGGTAACGCCAGTCGCCGACGAAACTGAGTCGGAAACAGCGCCAGAGGAAGGTGGCGTAGTTCTTCATGCGCCGGCTCCTTCCACGTCAGCCGGAGCCTCTTGCGCACCGCCGCTGCGAGGGTATCGTTCGTCGAAGTAGTAGAAGAAGCGAGGCAGGGTGCCGGCTTCTTCCTTGAGCACGAAGACGCGTTTGCTCTTGAGAATCTGCGAGACTTCGCTCTGCGGATCGAGCACATTGCCGAATTTGCGAGCGCCCGTTGGACAGATCTCGAGACACGCAGGCAGCTCGCCGACGCGGGTTCGGTGCAGGCAGAAGTGGCACTTCTCCATCACGCCCTTGTGACGCGGGCGATTGGAGAGATAGCCCATGCGCGGATTGATGTCCTCACTGGCGATCTTCGGTTCGGCGAAATTGAATCGCCGGGCCCAGTAAGGGCATGCCGCTTCGCAGTAGCGGCAGCCGATGCACCAGTCGTAGTCGATAACGGTGATGCCGTCGGGTTCCTGCCATGTCGCTTCGACGGGACACACCTTGACGCAAGGCGGCTTGGCGCACTGGTGGCACTGGACGGGCATGTAGTAGTGCTCGCCGTCGGGAACGGTGGGCCGGTCGTAATGGTGATTGCCCTTCTCGACGTCCAGCGTGCCTCGCGGCATTTCGACGACGCGGATGTACTGGATCTGCGGATCGCGGCTCTGGTTGTTCTCTTCAACGCATGCGTAGACGCACTTGCGACAGCCGATGCAGCGCGACAGATTGAGCGCGTAGACGAACTCCACGCCGTCCATCGGGCGAATGTCTTTGAGATCGGGCCGAATCTGGTACCGTTTGTCGACTTCGCGGCTGATGCGATCAAGCGCGGCCTGCATTTCCGAGGGGCTCATCTCCTTGTAGTGCTTTTGCACGAACTTCTCGATCGAGCCGAGATCGGTTTCATCAAGATCGCGCAGCGGGCTGAGCGCACCGACCAGGGCGGCCATGCCGCCGATAGCCGCGGCGCCTTTGCGGAGAAAGCTGCGTCGGGTGGTGCCGAGTCGATGGGCCGAAGGTGCGGCGTCGTCCGAGGCGCATCCACCTGAAGAACACTTCGATTGTGATGAATCGAAGATGCGCATCAGTGCTCTTCCTTCCCGGCGTCGCCGTTCTCGTCGGTCTGAGACGGCGTGTCGTATGGCGATGGCTCTGATTCGATGCCGACGTGAATCGGCTTGTAGGGCCAGTCTTCCTCGCGCTGGTATCGGAGGAGCGGATTGTCCCTTTCCTCTTCTTCGAGTTCGCGATTGACGCGCTGGTCACCCATGCGCAGCGTGTGGGGGCTGGGCAGGGGATGCATTGGCGCATATCTTGGAGCGTGCGGGTTGTGACACTGAACGCAGGTGAATCGCACGCGCCGCTCGCTGCCGATGATCCATGAGCCCACGGACTTGCCGTGTACGCCTCGCTGCCAGTCGCGGTATGTCGGTCCGTGGCACTGGGCACAGAGTTGTTCGCTTTGATCAAAGCCGATCGTTGCCTCGGTATGGGAGACGAGTCGATTGCGGTTCTCGCGCGAGTGACAGTTGAAGCAGCGATCGTTCATGCCGTGATCCAGCACGAGATGCGTGTGCTGGGTGAGGCGTCGCGCGGCTTCAACCGGCGGCTTCATGAGGCGATGGCAATCGTTGCAGTCGCGGACAAATCCGTTGATCATCGCCTGCGGCGGATCGGTGAGCACCGCCCGGGGACGCATTGGGCCGGGCGCCAGGTCGGAGGCGGGAACGACCGGTGGGGGTAGGTCGGGCCAATTGGGTGTGGTGGGTTTGATGAAGAAGAAGAGTGCAAGGGCCAGAAACACGAAGAGTGTCGCGGTTTCGGCGACCGGGTTGGTGGCTCTTGAGGTCACGAGAATCACGCCGCGAGTGGATTCAAAGTGGGAATGCCAGAGCGTCTTCACATATCTGTATCAATATATCCAGAATATCGGCGAACTCAAGCGGTCACTTTTCACAAATGGCGATTCGGGAACTTGAATGCGGTTTTTCCCGGTCTTTCACATGGCGTCGATGAGTGATGTTGAAGCTCGGACAAGGAAGTTGGCAGAGAGATGGCTCCGCGCGAGGACGGGACGTCCGCAAGGGCCGGAGTTCGGGATTGGGCTTCCGAAGGAAACGATGGCGGGAGTTCGAAGAAAATGAACAATCCCACGGAGCAACGCCCGGTGGGAGTGTTCGGTGACGGTGAGTTAGGGGGCGCGGTCAGCGCCCGGTGATCAGCGCTGGCCGTTATTGCCTCCCTGCTGTGCGCGCTCCACGGCGGCTTCCAGGTCGTGGGCGGTGATGTCGCGACCACGAAGCAGCACGGTCATGCCGTTGTCGATGTAGCTTTCGACGCGTTCGAGCGTCTGCCCTTCGCCGCGCACGTAGACCCACATCTCACGTCCGGGCACGAGGTAGTCGGCGAGATAGTGCGGGCCGTGGTCAAGGTCGTCGCTGTAGAGCAGAGTGGGTACGTGGAGGTTCAGCCTGTCGAAGCCTGCGGGCTCGGCCACGATGGTCGCGTCGGGTTTGAGTTCACGGAGCGCGGCGATCCAAGGCAGCGCGTGCCAGCCGTCCATCTGCGTGAAGGCGTCCAGACCGACTCCGCTGGCGCCGCGGCGCAGGGCCAGGCGATACTGGTCGATCATCATGCGGGTCTGGCTCACGTCGCTGAGAGTGAACTTGTCGAGCGTATCATCGTTCCAGCGATCCGCGTACTGGCCGCTACGACCCCACCAGAAGAGCAGGTCGACGCCGGCGTCGCGGATTCGAGTCCACTGCGACTCGCTGTCGACCATTGGGCCCGTCCATTCGGCCATGAACTGAGGCGGGTAGTTGTTCTGTCGCTGCTGGTCGTACATGCCGGCGGCGCCCCAGACCATGACGCGTTCGTAGCCGGCGGGGACGACCCAATCGAGGATGTAGTTGACATCGTCTTCCCACCCGTTGAGATCTGAGCGGGTGCCGCGGAATCCGCGCTGGTTGTTGCTATTGATCAGAAGCGTATCGCTGACGGCCATACCCCAGACGGGGCGCAAGTCCTGCTGGTAGCGCACGCTGCCGAGCCGAGAGAACATTTCCTTGTAGGGATCAATCGTGTGGATCCAGTCGTCGTGCTTGGTGTAGCGCAGGTTAACCACGTACTCTCGCGACTCACCCGGTGCGAGTTCTCCATCGAGATAGAACTTTGCCGTCCAGGTGCTGCCGTTGCGCCCTGTTCCGCGACCGATGTAGGTGCGGATCTGGTGCTTGTATTCGAAGAGGGGGTATTGGAGTGAGAGGCCGACAGCCGTTTCGTTGTTGCGTGCGATGACCACCGGGGAGTAGAGACTCTGGGGGTAGGGAGCCGTCGGTGACCAGACACTCTGACCACCGCTCGCATCGAGCGTGGTCCACTCGCAACCGACGCGATGGTCCAGATACTCGATCACGTCGCCAAGGTCCAGGCCACCGATTTGCAGGGCCGGCATGGCCTGCATGGCGGTGGTCGAATTGGAAATGGTGTAGGTCAGATCAACTCCATTATCAGCAGGTTCGTAGGACCAGAGCACGTCGCACTCGGTCGAGGTGTACATGGGCTGGGTCGTGGCGATCCGGAGTAGGCCGTCGGCGGGGCTGGATGCCGAGAAGGAACTGCCGGAGGATTCGACGGTGATTGGATAGGGTGCCGCGTCCGGGAACTCTCGCGTCCAGACGCCGCCGCTGCCCGCGCCGGTGGAGCCCTCGCGCATGCGGCTCACAATCCGTCGCCGGACCTGGTTGACTCGCGACTGTCGACCTTCCGGCTCCTGCCCGGGTTCTGCGCCGCTTTTGCGAATCACCCTCGCACCGTCTGAAACTTGAGCGGTGCAGGCGGCCGGATAGCAGGTAATGAGCATCGCGGCGAGTAGGCCGGTGGTCGTCATGAGCGATGGCATGGGGATTCTCCTCCTGGTGGGCGACCCTGCTTCCGGGCAGTGCCGCTGATACGATCCAAATGTCGAATCCACAATGAAGTTAGGCAAGATGGTTGATGTGGAAGGAACAGGGAGTCTGCGGAATGTAGGGGTTCCAGAGTTTCCGGTCGGTTCCATAACCGCTCCTGCCGATTTGATCTCTACGATCATCGGTTCCAGTCGGATCGATCGCGGAGGATTGATCCGCGTCCGGTAATGGTCAGAATCTCCCCGAATGCCCCCTCGGGGCGGGGGCACCCTTATCTCGCATGCAAGCCATTCTCGTTGCAACTTCGGCGGCTGTGATGATCCTGCTGATCGGGGTGGTGATCGTCGATTACTACCGCGGCCGGCACCCGCTGTTCTCCAACCGGAACCTGTTCCTGTTCAGCATCGCGTTTTTTCAGTGTCTTTCAGCCATCACGAACGTGGTGTATGGCATGCGATGGCAGGGTGTGGAGATCACCAGCGGGACGTATGTTCGCTTCACGCTAGGGCTTGTGGCGTTTGTCCCCCTGTTTCTGCTGATCTACGGATGGAGGCGGCCTGTCGACTGGCTGGCGCGCCACATTCCGACACGGTGCCCATCGCGAACGATGGTCCCGGTCCTGTTTATCCTCGGTTTGTCGCTGATGATCGGACTCGAGAGCCGGTTCGCGATTCTGCCGCTTCCCGGCCCGCTGCGGACGCTGGCGCTGCCCGTTGGACGCGGTTTCTGCTGCTTTTCGATCGTGATGCTGCTGTGGGTCTGGAACGAGCAGCGGTTCAACGTGGTGGCGTGGATACTCTGCCCGGCGCTGATTCTCATCGTGCTGCTCTCACTGCTGCGTGGCGAGTTTGGACGGCGGGCGGTGCTTTCAGGTGTGCTCGCGGTGGCGTGGGGCATGTACTACTTCAGGTGGCAATTCAAGACGGCGGTGATGAACACCCCGAAGTATGCCGCCTGGGCGCTGGTCATGCTTCTGCTCATCGGCGGCGTGACGGCGATTCGCTCGCAGAAGGCAGAGACCTTCTCGCTGTCGTATCGCCTTCGCGCCGTTGCGGATGCGATCAGCCTGCAACAGGTCAAGGAGTTGTTCTACACGGATACTTTCGCATCCTCGGCGTTTACGATTGAGCGTTTCACGACGGACCTTTCGCCTCAACCGTTCCACAGCACGCTTTATGTTTTGGCGCATCCGATTCCGCGCGAGGTCTGGCCTGGCAAGCCCGATTCGCTCGCGGAGATTCTCAGCGATGTGGTCACTGTGGCAGAGTTGAAGCGATTCAACTGGGGTCCGGGGCTCATCGGTCACGCCTGGCATGAAGGCGGGTTCATCTTCATCGTGTACTTCGCGGTCATCTTCGGGCTGTTGTACGGCGCGTTTGATGAGCGACTGCTGCAGCAGGCGACCAATCCGTATTTCGTCGCCATCACCGGCGCCGCGCTTGGGCAGGTTATCGCGATGGCTCGCGGCGATATCGGGTTCTTCATGGTGAACTGGATTTACGGCGTGGCCGGGCCCATGGCGCTGGTCTTTGTGGCGGGTCTGTTCTCGCAGGATCGTGCGGATATCGCGGCAGATCATGAAGCGTGGGAGGCGGCCCAATACTGGGATGAGCACGACGAAACAACACCGGAAGAAGCGCAGCCTGTTTGGTTGTAGCGGCTGGCATGTCTGATCTCAAACCTCCCATCATCCTCGTTGGAAACGTGCGCTCGGGCACGACGATGACGGCGTTGTGCTTTGACGAACTTGAGGAAATAGCCATTTGGCGCGAGCCACGCACGGTGTGGACCATGGGCAACGCCGAGCAGGGTCACGATCGGTTTACGGCCGACTTGGCGACGCCAAAGGTGGTTCAGCGCATTCGACGGACTTTCTCCAAACACCAGGCAGCGCATGGCGGACGGCGGGTCATGGAGAAGACGCCCAGCAACTGCCTGCGCGTGCCCTTCATCACGAAAGTGTTCCCCGAAGCGAGGTTTATTCACCTCGTGCGTGACGGGCGCGACAATGTGAGTTCATGCCTGCGGTGGTGGACGATGCCGATCAACCGGCGGCGGCTGTGGCGGCGTCTCAAGGAGACGCCGGTGTGGGAGTGGCCGCTGTTCCTGCCTCGTTTCCTGCACGACCGGGTGGGACGCAGTTTGGGTCTGACGAAGACGGTGCGCAGCTGGGGGGTCGTGTATCCGGGATTGTACGACGATCTGAAGTCCATGAAACTGGAAGAGGTCGTGGCGACGCAATGGGTGAGGTGCGTGGAGATTGCGAAAGCGGACTTTGCTCACGTCGATCCGGAGAAGTGGATCGAGTGCCGGTACGAAGATCTGGTCGCCCGTCCGGTTGAGCATTTCGAACGGTTTTGCGCCCATACGGGGCTGAAGATGACGGATCGCCTGCGCGAGTACCTGCTCACCACGATCAATCAGGATGCCGTAGAGGCGTGGCGGACGCGCCTGACGGCTGAGCAACTGGCCATGATCACGCCGATACTTGAACCAACGATGACGCGCCTGGGCTATCGCCTGGATGATTCGGCCCCTCAGACCGGCAAGAAGGTGTGACCCGAGCGACTGTGAAGGATCGTGGCCGCGATGTCCCAAGTGGATCCGATCGAAGAAGAGTCAGAGCTGGCTGCCGGTCTCGTGCGTCCTGCCGGGGCCGGCGGTAAGACGAGCCGGCAACTGCTCAAGAACAGCCTCTCCTCATACGCCCGGCTTCTGGGTACGTTTACGATCGGGCTCATCGTCACGCCCTACATTGGGCGCGAAGACCACATGGGGCTCGCAGGGTACGGCCTGTTCGCGCTGCTGATGTCCAGTGTGGGGATTATCAACATTCTGCAATCGACGGTGCGAGCCGCGCTGGTCCGAGAGCTGAGCGGCGCCTTTCACAGCGGCAACCCGAGGGAAATCCGATCAGGCTTCACGGCGGCATTCGTCAGTTCGTTGCTGCTGGGCATTGGGCTCGGGGTGTTGATGATCCTGTGTACACCCATCGCGCTGTGGATCTTCCAGTTCGGGCCGCGCTTCGCCACGCAGATGTGGTGGTCGTGGATTACGCTGAGTACGTACACCATGTGGGTGGTGGTGACGGTTCCCTTCATCACGCTGTTCGATGCGACCCACCGCATTCCCCAGCGAAATTTCGAGATGCTGCTCGAACGATTCGCTTCGCTCGTCGCGGCGCTGTTCGTGTTTTCACAGCCGTGGGGGCGCGACTATCCGTTGATCGCTTATGTCGCGGGCAACTGCGGCTTCACGGCACTGGTTCGACTGATTTCCGGTGTATGGGCTTATGTCACGTGTCCCGAAGTTGGCATCGACTTCTCAACGGTGCGCCGCAAGCGCATTGGAGAGATCTTCCTCCTCGGAGCGCACGTGGGGCAGGGAGAGATCGCCAACAATCTCTATGACCGAACGAACCAGTTGCTGATCAACGTTTTCCTTGGGGCTGCGCTCAACGGGTTGTTTGGCGTTGTGGTGCTGCTCGTGGGTTATACGAAGCAGATTGCGATGGGGATCTCGTTTGGCATTGAGCCAATGGCCGCCAAGTTCTCGCATAGCGCACAGGGCGCCAAGGAACTGGTGGGCGGATTCGTGCTGGCCATCGCGCGGGTTCAGGCGGGGGTAATCTTCCCGATCATCGCGGTGTTGTTCATGATGGGGCAGATCCTGGTCAACCTGTGGCTCGGCGACAAACTGTCGCATCAGCGATTTGCGGCCAATCGCGATATTGCTCAGATGCTGATGATCCTGCTGGTCGGCAGCCCGTTCTATGTCATCATGCAGGGGCCACTGCGCATCATGCTCGGGGCCGGAGATGTCAAGGCATACGCCTCGCGCCTGCTGCAGGCCGGAATTCTCCAGGCGGTGATGGCCGGGCTGATCTTGTGGCTGGTGCCGGGCTTCGTGCACGATCTGTATTGGAAACAGGAGATTGCCAAGTCGATCCACCCTGGTGTGTCGACGCTCGGGCCGGACTTGTTCATTGCCGCCGCGCATGTCAAACTGATGAGCGAGAACGCGGCGATGTACTCGGTCGCGATCAGCATGAGCGCGATTTACCTGGTGGTGTATGGCATCTATGTGCCGCTGCTGGCGTGCGCGCTGTATGACCTCAAGATGCGCGACATGTTCATTGGATCGCTGATGCCCGGAGCGGCGATCGGCGCGATCATTGGCCTGTTCCTCGGGCTGTATCGCTGGTGGATCGTGCACTGGAACATCTGGCTCGTGTTTCTCGGAATCGGCATTGCCGGCTTCGTCAGCGTCGTGCTCGTGTGGTACTGGGTTTTGACGCATCACGAGCGCAAGCGTTTGCTCGAATTGCTCTGGCGCCACAGACGCCCGGCGCGCTGATCAGGCGCGGCACTGGCAGGTCGAGAAGGCGGATCATCGATTGCCAATCCGCGGCCGGACCCAATTGAGCAGGTACTTGAGCGTCGAGTCGCGCCGCGTCGAGGCGACGTAACGATACGACCTCCACGCCCACGGCAGGAGCGTCGCCAGCGACCAGAGCACCTTGAGCGGCGCGACGGGTGTTGGACGTTTCTCGTAGCCCAACGTGCGAATCCACCGGCGCGCGATGAGATTCATCCAGAACAGATCAACGGGCGTGAGTTTGGGGCGCTCGCCCCCCGGGAAAGAGGTGTTGTCGGTTGGGACCATTTCCTCAATTGGTTCGACGGGCAATCCGAAGAACTCCTGCAGCCGTTGGATCGCGCCGGACTTGGGCGCGGTAAGCTCTTCAAATGAAATGAGCAGCGTCTCTTTGGGGTAGACGTCTCGCGCCTTGAGCGCTGCTCGCGCGTAACCGCGCCACACCATCGCACAACCAAAGGGGTGGTAGACTTCCTGGAACGTCTGGCGCACTTCGGCGGACTTTCGATCACCCTGATGCTTGTAGGACAGCATGAAGTCGTAGGGATTGCGCACGAGAACAAGCATGCGCAGATCAGGCGCCTGTGCGATGATGCGATCGATCCAAAGAATGCTGTGAGGCGTCTTTTCGACAAACGTGGCTTTGCCTTCGCGGCGGGCGATCTCTCGGCCGTAGGTTGCAAATACTTCATACGGGGTCGGGCGCGGCGGAAGTTGTGCTGCGACGCTCTTGATGATCTCGCCGCCATTCTCAAGCGTGACGTTCTTGAGGTGGCCGGGGCCATCACCGACGAAGTGTTTGAAACCGGTGCGTAGCGACTCAAGCACAGCGGCGGTGTCGGCGGGGTCATAGCGTCCATCGGCTTGAGGCGGGAAATAGCGCCGTCCCCAAAAGAGCGACTCACCAAAGACCGCAGCCTGCGAATGTTCGTTGAGGCACTTTCCGGTCCAGGTCGTTCCGCCACGCGACATGCCAGCGATAACCAGCAACGGGCCGACCCGCTCGGTCGCGGTCTGGGGAGGTGATTCTGCCATTGTCTCGGCCATTGGGTGCGAGCCCGCCACGGTGCCTCATACTCGGGGAGACGGCATTATAGTTTGCTGACGGCTGCTGAAGAGCAATCCGCGTCAACCGCGAGCTTGGCGCCAGCGGAGGCAGACCGGGAGTTCCATCTAAGCTCGGCCAAGCCCCTCCAAGCGACGTTGCGAGTCTTTGACCCTTGCCGGGGGAGGCACTATCATCAAAATCTGGTAACTTTGACGAGCGGGTGGCGCAAGTTGGCGGCCCGCCTGACAGGAGAACACTCCCATGCCCCGCGTTTGCGACATCACCGGCGTCGGAACCACCCGTGGAAACCGGGTTCGGTACCGCGGCAAAGCCAAGTACCTCGGCGGAATCGGCAAGAAGGTCACTTCGATCGCTCGCCGCACGTTCAAGCCCAATCTTCAGGATGTGACATCTTTGGTGAACGGCGTGCCGACCAAGATGCGCGTCAGCACCCGGGCGATCAAGTCCGGATTGGTGGTCAAGGCCCCGCGTCGCAAGTACACCTATACCGCCCAGCAGCAGAAGCAGGGCTAAAGACCCGACGCGACCCAATTTCGACTCTGCTGCACCCCGGTCCTGATGGCCGGGGTGTGCTTTTTCATCATCGGCGGTGGCTGGGCCATCGTCCCTGTCGAGCCAGCCACGGCTTGCGCGTTGGCGCCAGCCGCGGCTCCGGATCGACACCCGAGGTGACGGCGATTCGATTGATGTAGTTGAAATACCCGACGACCCGAGCGGTAGTGTGGATCTACTTATCGGAGAATCCGTGGCAGCGCATCGTCTCGACGTCTGGATGACTTGTTCGACCGGGCGTGGGCATCAGCTATTCGGCAAACTGGCGGAGGGCGAGCTTTTCCGGTTGGCGAGCTTTTCCGGTTCGAGGGAGGCCGTTCAGTAGTCGCGGCCGACTGTCCGGCAAGGCTGGTGTTGGCAGACCCCTGAGCGAAGTCGCACGCGTGCGAGAGCGTGCAGTCGTAGCCGTCGTTGATGTTGCGCACCGCGGTGGCCAGCATTTCCCGACGGAAAGGGAGTAGCCATCGGGCGACTTCGTGATGGACACATGGGCCTGCATCGATCCGGTGGCCGCCCGGCGGTCGTGGTTCATTACCCGGATGGCGCCAGCGATGCCCCGGCTCGCTTGAGGGTGGTATCCGCAGACCCGTCAGAGCGATCCTGCGCTCTGTTCCTCGGGGGTCTGCGCTAGATACGCCGCGACAGGAGATCTTGGCCAGCGAGAGTCGGGTCAGGAGTCGTCGCAGTGGCTACGGAACGGCCGTGGCTGTGGATGGTGAAATTGGGCGAACTTCCACGATTCTTCCGGTTACGCTGACAAATCAACCGTTTTGGTTGACCCGTTCCGCATCTGGTGTAGATTTCATATGCTATTGGATGAAGGTGGGCCGTTTTCGGGTCTGGACCTGAGGAAGTCGTTATCGGTAGTCGAAACTGAGCACGATCGAAGGCGCTGCGCACGCCGTCTCGGCCACCCGAAAGGGGGGGTGGGGGAGCCGAAGTGGGTGCTTTGTGTCGACTACTTTTCGCGCCTGCGGCCGTGTTGCATTGCGAGATTGCGCGTGCGCACCCTCAGCCCAGTCCCTGGCGGAAGTAGATTCGCGGGGTGTTGACCATCGGTTCCATGAAGAGGGAAGCCAAGCGGCTGAAAAAGTGTGACGCAGACCTACCGCAACAATGACGTGCAGAATGTGCTCGACGCAACGGACATTGTCCGACTCATCGGAGAGCATGTGAACCTCCGGCCTTCGGGGCGCGAGTTCAAGGGGCTGTGCCCGTTCCACGACGATTCGAACCCTTCCATGTTCGTCGTGCCCCACAAGGGCATCTTCCACTGTTTTGCATGCGGCACGGGTGGCGACGCCCTTCGATTCGTGCAACTCCATCAGCACATCGAGTTTGGCGAGGCACTGCGGTTCCTGGCCGACCGTGCGGGGATCGAACTCACGCCATTCAAGCCGTCAGGTGCAAATGGCGAGGCTGGTGCGGATGACGCAGTCGAAGGGTTCTCGACGACGCAGATCGTCGAGGCACATCGCCAGGCCCTTTCGTTCTTTCGCACTTTGCTGCGACACGAGCGACACGGCGCTATTGGACGTCGGCTCTTTGCCGAGCGCGGCATCGACGAGGCGATGGTTGATCGCTTTGAACTCGGCATCGCGCCAACGGACCCGAGCGTCTGGGATGGACTCGCACGCACGCTCAGCGGCAAGGAGTTGGCTCTGAGCGTGTACGAGGCCATCGGACTGCTGCTGCCGCGCCGTGACGGAACTGGGTTTGTGGATCGATTCCGCAACCGGCTGATGTTCCCGATCTTCGATGAGCACGCGCGGCCCATCGCATTTGGCGCGCGCAAGATCGATCCTGATGATGAGCCCAAGTATCTCAACAGTCCGGAACATCCGCGCTTTAAGAAATCGCGCACGCTCTATGGCCTGCACCTGGCCCGGCCCGCGATTCAGAAGAGCAAGACCGCGGTGATCGTCGAGGGTTACACCGATGTGATCGCGTGTCATCAGCGCGGGGTCGAGAACGTCGTGGCGACGCTGGGTACGGCGCTGACGGATGATCACGCCCGATTGCTGGCGCGAATTTGCGAGCGCGTGGTGTTGGTGTTCGACGGCGATGTGGCGGGACAGAAGGCGGCGGATCGCGCCGTCGAGGTGTTTTTTGAGTCGCCCATCGACGTCCGTATTGCCGTGCTGCCGGGCGGCGCCGATCCGGCGGAACTCCTCGAGATGGCGGATGGCGTGGATACGTGGCGCCGCGTGATCGGTGAGTCCGTTGACGCGCTCGCGTTTCTGTTCGCATCGTTGCGCTCACAGCTCGCAGCCGGCTCCTCCGGGCTTTCGGCTCGGCAGCGGGTGATCGAGGCGTTTCTGACCAGGCTGGGGTCCCTTGGCTTTCATCGCATGACACCGCTTCGGCGAGATCTCATGCTGGCGAGACTGAGTGAAATCGTGCAACTGCCCGCGGAGACACTTCTGCGATCAATTCCCAAACCACGACCCCGACGGGAGTTCGAGCAGGACGAAGCGGACGCGGCGAGCGAGTTGCCTGTCAGCATTGAGCCTCGCCGCGTTGAAGCGGAGATGCGCATTGTCGCCTGTCTGCTGCATTCGCCGAGTTTGCTCGAGTGCGATGACAAGATGGTTGCGGCCTTGCGGACTGAACACTTTGTCTGGCCGAAAGCTCGGCGCCTGTTTGACGCCGTGCGCGAGTCGGCGATCAGCGGCGTGCGCCGGTCGAGTGGCGTGCCCGCGGGGCTGGAGGCCTCGCTGGCCAATGAAGCGGCGTCGTGGACGATGCGCCTGCATCGTGAGGTTGGCGACGACGCGGCTGAAGTGCTTGAACACTTCATCGAGCACGTTCGCGCGCTGCATCGGATGATGCAGGTTGCCGCCTATCGCGCGCAGGTGACGCCTGCGGCGTCGTCAGAGTCGGATCTGGATCAGGCGGCGTCGAAGTTGAATCAGCTCCGGGCGATTGGCGGCGACGCCGTTCGCTTTGCCCGCCGGACCAAAGGGCTTGCGCCCACCGGCACCAACGGTGCGGGCGCGACGGCGGGTTGAGAGTTCGAGGGTGGATCAGGTCGGAAGGAGAAAGTGGCTGTGGTTGACCGAATGCATCCCGCTGTAACAAATCTAATCGAAATGGGGCGGCAGCGAGGGTGGATCAGCTTCGAGGAGATCAACGACGAACTGCCCGATGAGTTCGTCGATCCGGTGCGTCTGGCTGAATTGCTGGGCCACTTCGATCGATTGTCCATTGAGATGATCGATGAGGCCGAGGCGCGCGCTCGCGGAGGCTGCAGGTCCACGCGAGCCTCCGGCGAACTGGCTCCGGTCGGGAACGATATCGGAGCCGCCACGTCATCGTGCAAGGTCGAAACGAAGGTTGAGCTTGAGCAGCCGGCGCGCGGCAAGCGTCCTCCCCTTGATGAGTGGCCATTGCTGAACGCGGATGGAGAACCAACTGCCGAGGACATCGAGCATCAGGACATCGATGATGCGAGCGACATTGCGGCATTGACTGCGGGGCTCGGAAGCGAAGGCAATCGATCGATCGATGATCCAGTGCGCATGTATTTTTCGCAGATGGGCTCGATTGAACTGCTCACGCGTGAGCAGGAAGTGCGTCTAGCCAAGAAGATCGAGACCACGCGCATGGTTTTTCGCCGCCGGGTTCTCGAGTCGGACTACGCCATTGCCCAGTGCGTTGATCTGCTGGACCGGGTGCAGCGAGGCGAACTTCCTCTGGATCGCACGCTGCGGATTTCATCCGTCGAAGAGCAGCAGAAAGAGCACCTGGTGCGGTGCATCCCGATCAACCTGGCCACCGTGCGCCGGTTGATGGAACTGAACGCGTCGGACTATGCCGCCATGCGCGATGGAAAGTTCACCCGGGCGCAGGAGCGGGCGGTGCGCGAGGGCATGCGTCTGCGGCGTCGGCGCGTGGCGACGCTGCTCGAGGAGTGCCAGTTGCGCACCAGCCGCATCCAGCCGATGCTCAAGAAGATGCGCAGCATCTGCACCAAGATGCAGGAACTTCAGTCGGAGCTGCTGCGCGTTGAAAAGTTTCCAGATCGGTACGATCCACAGGATGGATTGGTGATCCGGGAAGAACTCGAGGGCCTGTGCGATCTCGTGCAGGAGGAGCCCGACGAACTCGCGACGCGGCTGCGGCAGATTGACCATGTGTCGTTCGAATACGAGCAGGCCAAGCGCGATCTGTCATGCGCAAATCTTCGGCTGGTCATCTCCATCGCCAAACGGTATCGCAATCGCGGCCTGCCGTTCCTCGATCTGATCCAGGAAGGCAATACAGGCCTGATGCGAGCCGTGGATAAGTACGAGTACAAGCGCGGCTACAAGTTCTCGACCTACGCCACGTGGTGGATCCGCCAGGCCATTACCCGATCGATCTCCGAGAACGCGAGAACAGTGCGCGTGCCGCTGCACATGCTCGAACTCGTCGCCAAGATGCGCATGGCGGCGCGGGAGATGCTGCAGTCCGACGGGCGTGAACCGACGATTGATGAACTCGCGGAAAAGACCGGCATGTCGCCTGCCGACGTGCGCAAGGTCATTCGCGTTGGCCGTTCGCCAGTCAGCCTTGATCGGCCCGCCGGAGAGCATGACAGCACGAGCGTCGGCGACTTCCTTATCGATGACAAGACCCCCAACCCGGTGCAAGCCGCCACCCACGATGCGCTGCGAGCCCGAATCGAAAACGTACTCAAGACACTGACGTACCGCGAACGTGAGATCATCAAGCTCCGTTTTGGGATCGGTGACGGGTACACCTACACGCTTGAAGAGGTTGGGCGGATCTTCAAGGTGACGCGCGAGCGGGTGCGGCAGGTGGAGGCGAGAGCGATCCGAAAGCTGCAGCACCCGGTGCGCAGCCGCAAGTTTGCCAGTTTTCTCGAGCAGTAGGCTCAGGCGATCTCGATTGTTGCGGCCGGCGCGAGACCGCGCGGTTTCTTGCGCGATTGTGACGTGCCACTCGCGGGCACATCTGGCGGCGGGACGCTACCGTTGGGGGATTCAGTCCAAGTGATCCTCGCGCGGAGCGACCCATGCAACGGTATTTTGCCACCTGTCTCCTACTCCTTTGCCTCGTGGTTTCTTCGGCGTTCGGGCAGACACGCATCGATGCGGGGACCGACGGCCGAGCCCTGCCCGCACCCGAGCACACGTCGGTGGTTCACACGCTGGCGATTCTGCCCGACCGCACCGCAGGCCGCGACTGGGGCATGCCCTACCTGAGCAAGGCGATCGAGGATCTGAATCGCACTCAGCCGCAGGCGGTGTTCACAATCGGCGACATGGTGCAGGGCTACACGCGCTCCATGACGACATATGACGCCGAGGCGGATGCCTACTTCAAAATCGTTGACCAGTTGCAGGCGCCGTTTTTTCCAATCGCGGGCAATCACGATGTCATTTCCGGTTTTCGGAATCCGGACGATCACCAGTTCGAGAATCGGTACAAAGAACGATTCGGCCCGCTGTACTTCGCGGCGCACTTTGATTTTGCAACGGTATTGGCGCTCTACAGCGATGAGCAACTCGAGTCGGCGCCGGTATTCAGCGACGAGCAGATTGAGTGGGCAACGGGACAGATCAGGGTGGCATCGATTGCGCACAAGCCCATCATCGTGCTCATGCACAAGCCCGCGTGGCGGTATCGCAGTTCGCACTGGGATGAGATTCACGCGGTGCTGGCCGGGGCCCGGCAATCGGGTGTCGACGTGCTCGTCATCGCCGGCCACTTCCACAGTGTGCAGAAGGACCATGATCGCGATGGTGTGCAGTACCAGATCATCGGCACGTGTGGCGGAATGGTCGACCAGGGGCCGCTCGCCGGGCAGATGCAGCACCTCGCACTGTTGCGCATCGGCGACGATGGCCATGTCGGGATGTACTTCCAGGGCGTTGGCGCCACGTTGCCCGATGACTTTCTTCTGGCGGTTGATCAGAACCGTTCGTTTCGACTCAAGGGCGATCAGGCTGTCGAGTGTCTGACCGTGCTCGATCAGCCGGTCCGCGGGCCAATCAGCGAGTCGGTGCGTTTCAAGTTCAGCAATCCGATCGATGTGCCGATCACCGTCGTCGGCGGTCTGTTCAATGCGGCTCCGACCGATCAGACGGTGCCGGGGTTGAACCTCGTCGATCGCACGCAACAGGACATTCTGAATACCTACGTCAGCGATATTGCCACGCCGTTTCGGCAGGTTGGCCCGATGACGCCGGTGACGATTGCGCCCGGCCAGTGGACGGATGTGGAGTTGGCGGTGCGCTGCGAAGTGCAGCCGCGCATGATCCTGCCGCCCGAATTCAACTTTACGGCGACGTTCGAAGATTCGAAGGGCCGGCAGGTGCCGGTGGAATTGCGTTGCCGAGTGCCTTTGCGGATGCGCTACGTGGTTGGGCCGTACGGAGTGGTGGACATGATGGCGTGCTCGTGGAAGTACGACGTGTATGACCTGCCCGAGCCGAACCCGGACATTGGCCTCTCGATTCACGAGGGAAGCCTCAACATTGCCGTGGCGGCTCGTGATGACGTGCCGTGCTATCTGGCGGAAGACGATGCGACGGTTCGCGTGGCCAACCCGGTCTCAGATGCAATCGTGGTGCGCATCGGCTCGGGCGAGAATCAGAGGATCTACCTCATCGAACCCATGACAACGGATGGCTCCTCGCCAACGTGGCGAGCGACGGCACACGCTGTGCTGAACAAACCGGATCAGTTCACATACACGCTCGAGCGCGAGTCGCGCATCACCTGGGACACCATTGAGAGCAACAGTGGATACGGGGTGATCATCCAGGTGCCGCTCGATCTGGTGGGTGAGCCTGGTCAGGAAGTGCCCTTCAACATCGAGGTGGCGGATAACGACGACACCTATCACACGCAATGGCGGCGCTGGGCGGACCCGAAGGCGGGCAGCACGATCATCTTGCCGAACCGGTTCTGATGCGCTAGCGCTTGATAACCTTGGCGGAGTTGATGCGCGGGGCATTGCCTGTGCGCCCCTCTTCCTGGCCGGCGCCCTGCGTGGCGGCGATCTGGTCGACGACTTCGATGCCGTCGATCACGTTGCCGAAGGCCGTGTACTGTCCGTCGAGATGCCGGCAGTGTTCGCGGCCCAGGCAGATGAAGAACTGACTTCCAGCTGAATTGGGATCGCTGCTGCGCGCCATGGACAGGACGCCCTTCTCGTGCTTGCGATTGTTGAACTCGGCCTTGACGCTCCAGCCCGGGCCGCCGGTGCCATCGCCTTTGGGGCAGCCGCCCTGAATGACGAACTGGGGGATGATGCGGTGGAACGTGAGGCCGTCGTAGAAGCCGTCGTCGACGAGTTTGATGAAGTTGGCGGCATGGTTGGGCGCGACATCGTTCCAGAGTTCGACGGTCATGGCGCCGAATTCGGTGTCGAGTTCAACTTGGGGGTAGTCGGGCATGGCTGAATCTCCCTTGTGGAGTGATGCGTTGGGGTGCGAACGCAGGCGGTAAGCGGGAGGGTAGGCACTTTGTCCGCGAATCGCGCCAACAATGCAGCGTGCTCGGGTTTATCATCTTCACCCTGATCGGATACGCGGCGGGAGTCGGCCTCGTGCTGCTGGTGAATGAACGGTTGCTGGGATTGACGGGGTTTACCGATTGGCCGATTGCGTGGTTTCTGTGGTGCGTGGCGAGCTGGCCGGGACTCGTGGCCGGGGTGATCGCGCGATGGAGTAAGGGCGCCTCGCCCGGTGCATTGATATGGCTGCATGCGCTCAACGCCGTGTTTGTGCTGGCCATGATTGAGTTGTCGTACCTGCTGGGCAGCGATACGCCGTTCTACATCACCATCATGGTTGAGATCGTGCTCGTGTATCTGGCCATCTCGCGCGCCAAGTACGACTGAGCCGAACTCACTTCTCCCCCAGGGTTTTTTTGCGGCGCAGCACATGGTGGTAGTGCTGGGCGAAGCGATGCGCTTCATCGCGAATCGCCTGGCAGAGGCGCAGACCGAGGTTTTCGCGGCCGAGGCGGATGGGTTCGCTCTGGCGCTGGATGTAGATCAGTTCTTCCTTCTTCGCCAGCGAGATGACCATTGGCGGCTTGACGTCGAGCGTTTCAAAGGCTTCGAGCGCTGCGTGCAACTGGCCGAGTCCGCCGTCGATGAGAATGACATCGGGGTAAAGCTCGTGTCCCTGGCCGGCGTCACGGTAGCGGCGCGAGACGACTTCGCGAATGGCCATGTAGTCGTCGTTGTCGACCGTGCGGATCTTGTAGCGGCGGTATTCCTCCTTGAACGGCCGACCGTCGACGAAGCAGACCTTGGACCCGACTGTCTCACCGCCCTGCAGGTGGGCGATGTCAATGCCTTCGATGCAGCGGATGTCGGCGTCGAGTTTGAGCGTGCGCTTCAGGCTGCGCAGGCTTCGTTTGGGATCGATGCCGACCATGAGTTCAGCTTCGGGCTGCCAGCCGTCAGTGATGCGGCCACGATCGTCGAGTTTCTCAATGGCGCGGACTTGGTCGCGCAGCACCGCGGCGCGTTCGAATTCGAGTTTTGCACTCGCCTGCTCCATTTCCTCGCGCAGCTCGCGGATCATTGCCGATCGCTTTGATTCAAGAAAACGCATGAAGCGGCGGATGTCCTCGCGGTATGTTTCCTTGTCAATCCTGTTGGCGCACGGGGCGGTGCACTGGCCGATCGTGTACAGCAGGCAGGGACGGAAGGTGTTGTTGCGCGGGTCGCCTGAGAGGATGTCGAGACTGCACGTGCGGTACTTGAACACCCCCTGGAGCATCTTGACCGCGTCCTGGAGCGCGTAGCCGGTCGTGAAGGGGCCGTAGAACTTGGCGCCTTTGAGTTTGGGGTCCGACGGGTTGCGGGTGATGAACACTCCGGGGAAGTCGTCGCGCAGTGTGACGGCGAGGTATGGGAAGGTCTTGTCATCCGTCAGGAAGGCGTTGTAGTGGGGGTGCAAGTCCTTGATGAGGCGGTTCTCGGCGAGCAGGGCTTCCCACTCGCTTTCGCAGTCGATCGTGTCAAAGTCGTGAACGACGTCGAGCATGGGCTGCTTGCGCGGGCCGAGGTCGGTCGAGGGGATGAAGTAGGAACTCACCCGATCGCGCAGCCTCGACGCCTTGCCAACGTACAGAACCCGACCCTTGTCGTCTTTCATGAGGTAGACGCCGGGCGAGCGCGGCAGGGCCCGGGCCTTGCGCAGCAGATCAGGAATGCGGGTATTGGGTTCAGACATGTGCGTGGAATGGTACGCGAGGAGGGGGGAAACGGGGTTGGCGGCTCGGCTCGTCGTGCCGGCACACTACCTTTTGTTTTCGGGTCATGGTTGCGTTCGATCTCGGCGTTTTACCTCAGATCGACGTCGCACGGTTGTTGTCCGGATTGACTCGCGCAGCCCGTTCGCGTATTTTCAGCATGGAACAGAAGATCATCAGCGACGGCATTACGTTCGACGACGTGCTTCTCATTCCCCGCCGGTCGGATGTCCTGCCCTCCTCGGTGGACACGTCCACCCGCCTCACCCGCAACATTCGAATCAATATCCCGCTTGTCAGTGCGCCCATGGACACGGTGACAGAGTCCTCGCTGGCTATTGCGCTGGCGCAGGAGGGTGGAATCGGCATCATCCACAAGAACCTCAGCCTGGAGGACCAGGCGCGCGAGGTCGTGCAGGTCAAGCGATCGGAAAACGGCGTCATCACTGACCCCGTGACGCTCAATCCTGATCAACCGGTATCGATTGCGCTTGATCTCATGGAGAAGTTCCACGTCTCTGGTTTCCCCGTAACGGCCGATGGCGCGGGGCACGGGAAAGTGGTCGGCATCCTCACGCGGCGCGACATCAAGTTCCTCGAGTCGCGCGATCAGCTCGTTCGCGATGTGATGACCAGCGAGCACCTGGTGACCGGCCCGAGCAATACAACTCTTGAACAGGCCAAAGACATTCTCAGTCGGCGCAAGGTGGAGAAGCTGCTGCTCGTTGATGGTTCGGGCTGCTTAACCGGCATGATTACGATGCGCGACATTGACAATCTCGAGCAACACCCGCTGGCGTGTCGTGATGATCGCGGCCGACTTCGTGTGGGGGCAGCGGTGGGGGTGCATCAGTATGATCGCATCGAGGCGCTGGTTGGGGCTGAAGTCGACGTGATCATCGTGGATACGGCCCACGGACACAGTGAGAATGTACTCAATACCGTTCGTGAGATCCGCAAGCAATTTGAGATTGAGATCATCGCAGGCAATATCGCAACAACGGAGGCGGCGCGCGACCTGATCGAGGCGGGTGTTGACGCGGTCAAAGTCGGCATCGGGCCCGGTTCGATCTGCACGACGCGCGTGGTGACGGGCGTGGGTGTGCCGCAAATCAGTGCGATCTTCAATGCCTGCATTGCGGCGGATGGCGCCGGCATCCCAGTCATCTCCGATGGCGGCATTCGGTCATCAGGTGACATCGCCAAAGCGCTTGCAGCAGGAGCGTCGAGCGTCATGATGGGCTCGCTTTTTGGCGGCCTCGAAGAATCGCCGGGCGAAATCGTCATCCGGCGTGGTCGGCGTTACAAGTCGTATCGCGGCATGGGTTCGGCTGGTGCCATGGCCAAGGGTTCGGCGGATCGGTACGGCCAGAAGAGCGACTCGCCGACGAGTAAGTTTGTGCCCGAAGGCGTCGAGGGCCTTGTGCCGTTCCGCGGCAAACTTGCGGATTTCGTCTACCAGATGGTTGGCGGGGTACGGGCGGCGATGGGCTACTGCGGCTGCCAAACAATGGAAGACCTGCGCACCCAGGCCCGGTTCACGAAGGTCAGCAGCGCGAGCCTCGTCGAATCACATCCCCACGACATCACCATCACGCGCGAAGCGCCGAACTATTCGTTCGATTCGTACATGATGGACGGATGATTGACGGGTAGCGCACGGCCCCGTCGACCTATTATTCGACATCACGATGAAGAAGGGTGGGGAGCCTCATGGGCCGGTCCAAAGACTCACTTGAGCGCCAACCGCGCCGCTGGAAGCGGTGGGTGGCGATTGCATTTGCGGCGGTGGTGCTGGTGGTGCTTGCGGCGTTGTGGCAGCTGCCGTGGTTGCTGGGCACAAGCGCGGGGCGATCCTATGTCGCATCGAAACTCTCGACCGATGCGATGCGCTTCTCGATCGACTCGCTCAACCTGACATGGAGCGGCGATCAGGCGATCGGCGGCCTGCGCATCAAAGATGCGCAGAATCGGGAAGTCGCCGACGTTTCGGCTGCGTTCAAGGGATCGCTCTGGGCGTGGGCGCAAGGCTCGCGCGACTTCGGCACTGTGGTGCTCTCGGGCGATGTTACGGTGTACGAATCGCCGACGAAGAATGAGACAAAGGGCGGCGGCGCCAAGTCCACCCCTGCCGGCAAGGCTGAAGATCTCAGCGAAGTCATCATTCCCGATGGCGTCAAGGCGGCGCTTGAACTCAAGGATTTGAACGTCAAGTACGTGCCACTGCCCGGTTCTTCGCAGCCGACCATGGCGGTACGTGATGTGCAGGGGAAGTTCGCGATTGACGGGCGCTCGCCCGTGACGCTCAAGTTGGGCGGGGCCACAGAGGTTGGCTCGACGAAGGGCTCGTTCCAGGTCGATGCCTCGATTTCGGATTTCGCAGCTGCGGACGGCGCCCTGCAGATTGATCAGACCCGCCTGGCCGCCGAGGTGAAGGGCGAAAACCTGCCGGTGCCAATCCTTGAACAGATGATCGGCGAACGCGGGCGGCTCAGCGCTGTCCTTGGCGATTCGGTCAACCTGACGATCAGCGCCACTGGTGGGATGGGCGGCGGTGAGGCAAAGCTGACCGCCAGCTCGCCCCGCGCCAACGCTGAAATCGCCGCCACGGTCGATGCGCAGCGCCGGCTGAACGTCACGGCCGGAACGGTGAGCGTGACGGCCACTCAAGAAACGCTCGAGAGGGTCGTGGGTGTCGACGCGCTGGCCGGGATATCACTCACGCAGAAGGCTACGGCGAACCTGCACATCCAGACCTTGTCAGTTCAATTGCCGACCGGCGATGGTTCACTTGATCTCGCCACGGGAAAGCTCGATGCGACACTGGGCGTGGATGCAGCATCGCTCAAGACGGGGCGCACGGATGTGCCGGCTGCGGATGTTCGCAACTTCGGAGTTCACATCACAAGTGATGATCCGACCAGAGAGATCACGCTCATGTCGACGGCGGAGCTGACCTCGTATCTGACTGAGCCCGGTCGGCAGGTCAGCGCTCCAGTTAGCGCGCAGATCACCTTGCTTCGTGCGTTCAAGAGCGATGGCGCGTGGTCGAGCGAGACTCTTGGACTGGCCGGCATGCTGCGCACGCAAAGCGTGCCGACTTCGCTCATCGATTCGGTGTCCGGCGCGGGTGGCTGGGTGGTCGATGCGGTTGGTCCGATGCTGACGCGCGTAGAACTGTCTGCCGGCTCATCTCCCGCGGACGCGAACGCGACCTGGCTGATCATGTCATCCGATTCGGCGCAAGGCAGCGTGAACGCCAATCTGCGCCTGGCCGACGGTCGCATCGAGTCGATCAAGGATCAGCCGATTGAAGCGACGCTGACCGTCAGTCCCGCGCTGCGCGATCGACTGGCGACGATGGTGGCCGAGTCAGCGCCCGAGGTGCGTCTTGAAGAGGGCGGACAGGCGACGGTTCGTATCACTTCACTCAAAGCGATGCTGCCGACCGAGGCGGATTCGGAGGCTTGGAGGTCGGCGGCGGCGCAGGGCTCGGTGGTTCTGCTCAATGCGCGAGGCACGTACACCGCAGTTCCAGCGGAAGGCGAGACGCCGACAGCAGCCAAGCGCTACGACGTGGACAGCCTGGCGATCGATTTCCGCACTGATTCGCTGAGTCAGAAGGTCGGAGCCGACATCAAGGCAGCGATCAAGCAGGATGGTGTGGCGCTGAATGTGAACGGTACGGGCGAAGTGGCCAATGCGCTGGACGCGGCAACGCGCACGGTCAGCTTTGAAACCGCTGACATGCCGGTGCCGCTCGAGGTGGTCAACGCGTGGGCCGGCGAGCAGGCTCGCGTGGTCACGGAGACGCTGGGTGGACCGATTCGACTGACGCTCAACGCGATCCAATTCCCTGCCGGACTCTCAGCGAACGCGACGATGCGTGGCGAACGGAGTGATCTGCAATTAACCTATGCCCTGCAGAATGAACAGCCACTGTTCGAGCTGCGCGGCACGCAACGGGCGACGCCGGCGCTGGTGGCGGCGTTGCTCGGGCCAGAGCCGGTCGCGGCACTGGCGGAGCCGGCGGATCTGACCTTTGTCCTGTCGATGCCATCGAAGGCTGCAGCCGGCGCTGCATTCAACGTCTGGCCACTGAAACTCGATGCGTCAACACCGCGAGCCGTGGTCACCGGCATTTCGGGTGTGCCCGGCTCGCTCACGACGGTCAATGTCAAGCTCAACGGCGACTGGGCAGCCGGACTCAATGGCGTGGGGAAATACGCCCTGACCGGTCAGGTCAGCGATGGCAAGAACGCCATTGCCAGCATCAACTCGGATCTTCGGTACACCATCGGCGGCGACTGGACGAAGTCGCGCGGGCGCGTATCCGCGACAGACATCAACGTTTCGGCGATTGAGAACACCCTGGCGCTCGAACCCGGTCTGCTCACCGCGTGGCTCGGAGGCAAAGGAGGGCTGGAGGTCGGGTCGGTCGTCAACGATCAGGGTGAGCTCACCGACGATTTGCTCGTTTCGGCGAAGTTCGATCAGGCATCCGCCCACGTCGCCGGACGATTGCAGGACGATCGGCTCGTGGTAAACACGCCCGGTACGCTGGCGGCGCACGTCGATCGCGCGCGGCTTGGCAAGTTCCTCAATGAATGGACGGGCGCAGCCGTGTCGGCTGCGCCTGGGACGCAGTGGGCTGCAACGGAGGACTCAGAACTGAGTGCCACGGTGCGCAGCATCTCGCTTCCACTGGCCGCCCTGAGCGGCGGCGCGTATGACCCGCGGCAGCTGGCCGTCGATGCTGATGTGGTGGTGCCGCGCATCGCACTTAGGCAGGGGACGACGAACTTCTCACTGGCGGATACGCTGCTGAAGCTTGGCGGCAAGAGCCTGGCGGAAGGGATCACGGCACAGCTCAAGAGTACGACCTCCACGGGTACCAGCGCCACACCCGGCGGAATCGATCTTACTGGCTCGGTCAAATCGGCAACTTCGAACCCGGATGACCGACGCCACAGCGCGAACGGGACATTGAAGGGCGTGCCGGTCGCAATCGTTGATGCGTTTGCGCAGTTGGATGGCAAACTGGTCGCAGCGCTGGGTCCGTCCATGGACATGAGTGTGAATGTTGTTGACGCCTACGCCAACGGGGGTTCGCTGACGGCGTCGATCATCACGCCGACCGGAACGCTGAATGTTCCCAAAGCGGATCTGCGCGACAACACGCTGGTGATCGAGTCCGCCAATCCGCTCGCGGCATCGCTTGAGGTGACGCCGGAGATGTCGACGACGCTGCTGTCCAACGTCAATCCGTTGCTCTATGACGTGCAGAAGAAGGCGGGACCGATCGCGTTCAATGCGTCGAAGCTCGTTTTGCCGCTCGATGGCGACATTTCCAAACTTGGCGGGCAGTTTACGCTCGATCTCGGGCAACTCTACGTGCCGACGCAGGGCATTCTGGGCGAGTTCCTCGGCCAGCTCAAACCCAAGACAGACAAGACTCAGGTCGATCGGGTCGAGACGCTGATCCCCCCCATCACCGGGCGCATCAACAAGGGTGTGCTCGAATACGACAAGTTTGTCATGCAGTCGCAATCGTTTGAGATCACGACAAACGGCAAAGTCGATCTTGTGAATCGCAAGCTCGATCTGCTCGCGTCGGTGCCGCTCATCGGCTGGAAGAGCGTGTTTGCAGACATGACGAAGATTGCGCCGCCGCTGCTGACGGATATTCCGCTCAATGTGCCGTTTTATCTCGTCGTGCGCGGCCCCATCGACAAGCCGGAGATCAAGCCTGATCCCAAGGGAGCGCAGCGCGTCGCCAATGAGTTCTTCAAGAACTTCGGCGGCAACCTGATCGACAACGCGCTGGACAACATCTTCAAGCCGAAAAAGTAGCGCGACTCGGCGTTCAGATGATTTCGAAAAACGTGCGATCAGCGCTGGCGAGGATGATTTCGACGGAGTCGAGTCGCTCGGTGAGGCGCTGGCTGAGGATGGGTAGAAAGCCGCGCTCGCTGTTGGCGTGGCCGGTCAGGATGACGGCGCAGCCGCGCGTCCACGCGCTCAGGGCCGTGTGGTAGGTGAGTTCGCCGGTGATGAACAGCTCGCACTCCTGGGCGATTGCCGTTTCGACAAAGTCGCCCCCGGACCCCGGAACGACGGCGACCTGCCGCACTATTTTGGCGGATTCGGTCGACTTCACCGCCGCGATGTTCAGGTGCTTTTTGATTCGCTCGGCCAGCTGTCCCACGGTGGTGGGTTGATCGAGGACGACCTTGCGGCCGCCGCCGACTCCGGGCAGCGGCCGGGCCCGCAGCGGGTAGACATCGACGGCGGGTTCTTCGTAGGGATGGAACTGACGCAGCGTAGAGATGAGTACGTGCAGAGCCGATGCCGGGCACACCATTTCGAGGCGGTGCTCTTCGACACGTTCGAATCGCTCCTTGGCGCCGACAGCCGGCGTCGTTGTGGCGTCCCCGCGAAAGGTCCCTGATCCCTCCACGCTGAATGAGCAATGGTCGTAGTGGTCAATGCGGCCGGCGCCGGCACTGGCCATGACATCGCGCAATCGATCAAGGGCATTCGCAGGAGCGAAGGTAACGACTTTGAGTTCCTGCGTGACGGGGAGCGATTCCGCGACCACCAGCGGCCGGCGATAGCCCTGGCCGACAGCGTCGGCGAGCCAGTCTGTCATACCGCCCGCCGCCGAGTCAAGCGCGGTGTGAGGCGAGTAGATGCCAATGCCGGCCTTGATGGCCCGCAGGATGATGTCGCTCTTGGGGTCGGCACCGACCAGCCGCTGAATCGGCTTGAACATCACCGGATGGTACGTGCAGATGAGATCGACTTGCTGAGCGATGGCTTCATCGAGAACTGCGGCCGTGAGATCGATGGTGAGCAACACGCGCTTGATTGGCGCTTCCCGTTGACCGATGAGCAGACCTACGTTGTCCCACCGCTCGGCAAACGCCAGCGGCGCCATGGCCTCGATGGCGTTTTCGAAATCACGCACGAGTGCGGGCACGGTGAATCCTCCTCGTCAGGTCCAGCAGAAGCGCGGCTGCGATGGGAAGGTACGTTAGTCCCCACCCCCAGACTGGAACAGTCCAGCTCTCCACGTCGCCGAGCACCAAGTAGCCCCACGGCAGGGTGAGCGAAGCCACCCACAACGCTGCACCCGGTGAAAGCGGATGCAGTGCGAGCGCCCAGAGAAGGTACCACGGATGGGCTGCCGGAGAACAGAGCAGCGCTGCGAAGAGCACGGCGCGGGCGGTCTGGTACCGCTCAGTCTGTCTGATCCACAGCAACCACGCTGCGGCGGCGAGCAGAGCAACACAAATGAGCCGGGCGGTTCCAAGTCCAACGCCCAGTTTGTGCAGCGGCTCATAGATCGCGCTGTGAAAGGCCCATTGATGCACGAATTGATCGATCGTGTCAAGCAGTCGATGCATTGCCAGAGAACCGGGCCAAATCCCTACGCTGACGTAGAGAAGAGCGGACGCCACGGCACCGATCAGAATCGCTCGCCACCAGTGCGCGGCCCGCTCATGTCGCAGCAGTATGGCGGCCAGTGGGATCGCCACCGGCTTTACCGCTCCGGCCGCAGCCAGAGCGGGCGACCATCGCGTTGTTCCAGCGAGCGTGCCGTCGTAGAGCAGAAACGCGGCGAACATCAGGGCAATGCCGAGGATGTCCTGGTGACCTGAGCCCGCAAACTCACTGATCGTCAATGGATGCCAGGCGTAGGCGATAGCCCACCACGGACTGCTGCCGCGCCTCGCAAGCAGCACGAGAAGCATCAGGATCACCAGCACGTCGACGGCACTGAGAGACAGACGCAGCAGACGCGCCGAGGAAATGACATCGCTGGTAATCGGCCTGGCGGCGAGAGTGAAAGCGGCAAAGCACCACTGGCTCGTCGGCAGGTAAATCGTGACGAGTTCGGGGTGGTTGATGCGACTGGCGAGTTCGGCTTCGCCTTCAAAGCGAGGGAACTTCGGGTCGACTTCAGCGGGCGCGACGAGGTAGGGATTGTGTCCCGAAACGAGTGCGCGACCATCGAAGAGGTACCGCCAGAGATCGTCACTGAGTGAGCCGTCGTGGGTTGAGATGACGATGAGCCGAGCAACGATGGCGATGGTCACAATGATCCACGCAGGGTGGATTTGCGAGGCGGGTTCGTCGTGACTCGAATCGCGTTGCCGGGCGAGTGCGAAGAGTACGGCGGTGAGCGTCAGCCACAGCGCCGCGCTGCCGATCCAGTAGGGCCACAGCGAACGGATGTTGGCCGCGCCGGCTTCGGGAGTGGGCTCGCGTGAGATCGTCACCCAGTGCATTGCGATGCTGAAAGCGACCGTCAAGACCGCCGCGGCGGCGACCATCCACATAAGCCGGCTTGACTGGCGGGACATCGCGGGTGCGAGGGTCACGTGATCGTTCCAACGTGCAGAATGCCGCTTGCGGAAACCAGGGCGATGAGCAACAGACCGATGATCACGATCAGGACGGTGTTGATGGCGATGAGCAGTAGCGTCATTCCGGTCACGTACACGAAGCGATCGAACCGGGTACGTGGCCGCGCGAACGACTTGCGATGGAGATCACGAGCCCACTCGACCGTGGCGAGTACGACCAGGACTGCGGCGACGGGAAACGTGAGCCAGTTGACTGGCGGGCCGAATATCAACCCCACGAGCAGCAGGCCGGCGATTGTGAGTCCCGGACCAATTGCCGCAAGAACACGGTTGGGTGGACGGACGCCGGCGAGTCGCTGGGCGTGCTGGAGCGCGAGTTCATCGACTGTCCACGTTCGGCCACACTCGGGGCAGCGCTGCTGGGGGGCCTCAAGGGTGCCGCTCAGGTCGTATCCGCAGCCAGGGCACGTCGGCTGAACGGGGCCATCGGCGATCTTCGCGCGAGCGTCGGAATCCTGCTCGTCCTCAAACTCTTCGGGATCTTCAGCCACGGCGAATCGTAGGAAGGGGTCGTTGCTTCTACGCCAGATTGAATTCCTGCAGGTGCGATTCGATCTGCGGCGCAGTTTCGATGCGGAAGTCGATCTGGCGCGCGATCCATCCTACCTGATGAGCGGCGGCGATGTTCTCTTCGAGGTCGTCGAAAAAGAGGATTTCGCCGGGTTGCACGTTCATTGCGCTTTCGAACGCGGAGTAAATGGCTGGATCGGGCTTGGCGAAGCCCATGAGGTGCGAGGCAAAGCGGTGCTGGATGAGGCGCACGACGGGGAACTCCGGCTCACCGGGCCGGGTGCGGCCGTCAACTTCGTGCGCCAGGCGCACCCAATGGCCGTGATTGGTGTTGGACAGGCAGGCGGTGGGCATTCCGGCCGCATTGAGCCGTGTGAGTAGATCCGCAACGTCGGGGTAGTCCTCAATCGTCCATGCGTCATGCACGCGGGTGATCTCTTCAGGGTGGTAGAGTCCATCCATCAGTTCAGAAATCTTCCGCGCATAGGAATCGCAGTCGATGCGACCGATGCCATACTGCCGGGTGATTTCTCGCCTCGCAAGGCGGTTTCGCTCCCAGGCGTCATTTGTTCGCACATCCATGCCGATCCTTGTGCAAGCCTCCTCCCAGGTGCGGCAGATGCGCACAAGAACCCCACCAAGGTCGAAGCAGACAAGTTGGATGGGTGGCACGCTCACGAGCTGCGGTCGATGGTGAACTTCTCGCGCTGGATCATAACTTCGAGCGTCTGGCAAACGAGGTCGATCTCGCGTTCACGCAGCCGAGTGTGGAAGGGCAGGGCGATGGTTCGCTGGGCGACGGATTCGGTGATGGGGAAGTCGCCGTCGCTGTAACCGAACTGCCGCATGTAGAACGGCTGGAGGTGGATCGGGGGGAAATAGTTGCTCACGCCGACTTCGTGGCGGCGCATGCCGGCGAGGATGCGATCACGGTTTTCCGCGCTGAACTCGCTGCTGAGGCGCACGACGAAGACGAACCAGCTCATGGTGGTTTCAGGATCGACGGTGGGGAGAATAATGTCGGGCATCCCCATCAGGCGGGACATGTACTTGCTGGCAACGCCGTTGCGCAGCTCAAGGATCTCATCAAGTCGTTTGCACTGCGCGACGCCCAAGGCGGCGTGGATCTCGCTGAGCCGGTAGTTGTAGCCCAGGCGCTCGTGCATGAGCCAAGAACCCGGCGCCTGCCAGGCGGGTTCGGCCGGGTCCGTCGGATCGACCGGGCGGCCCTGATTACGCATCGACCGGCAGAGGTCGGCGAGGCGCTCGTCGTCGGTGACGATCATCCCACCCTCGCCGCAGGTGATCTGCTTGTTGGGATAAAAGGCGAAGACGCCGAGGCGGCCAAAGCTCCCGATGGGCCGGCCACGATGTGTGCCGCCGAATCCTTCACATGAATCCTCGACGAGGGGGATCTCGTGCTTTTGACAGAGATTGGCCAACTCGATCATGTGGGACGGGTTGCCGAACGCTTCCACGCCGAGGACCGCCTTGGTTCGGGGGGTGATGGCTTCTTCGACCTGGTTGGGATCGAGATTGAGTGTGCGAGGATTGATATCCACAAAGACAGGCTTGGCGCCGACGTAGAGGATGGCGTTTGACGATGCGATGAAAGAGAAGGGCGTGGTGATTACTTCATCGCCGGGCTTGATGCCCAGTGCGAGCAATCCGAGGTGTAGTCCGCACGTGCCGCTTGAGACCGCGACGGCGTATCGTGTGTCAGCGCGGGCCGCAACGAGCGCTTCAAACTGTTCCTGCATCGGCCCGATGCTCAGGCGTCCGGACTTGAGCGTCTGTACCACGTGATCGATTTCCAGCGCGGTGATGTCCGGTCTGCTGAGGGGGATGTCCTGGCCGTTGCTCATGGGCAATTCCATCTTCCTTGATGTTCATCGATCGGCGGTATTCGAGAGGTCGCTGAGGATAGCCGCAAGGGCCTGTCCCTGCTGACCGGTGCGTCGCAGGTAGAGCCAGGCTGCCTGTACCTCGGCTGCGGCCGTGACGGAGCCGCCGCCTCGGAACACGAGGCTGAGGCGATAGAGGTCATCTTCGGTCAGCGCGTCGGCGTAGCGAGCCTTGATGATCAGCGCCAGCGATTGCGCTCGAGTGGAGTCCCATTCATCGATTCCTTCGATTAATTGCAGAGCGGCGGGGGAGGATGCGGTGAGCGCGCCCGAGAGGATGGCTTCGATGGTGAGCAGCCGCTGTCGCGATCGAGCGAGATCGAGCACCGTTCGCAGTGAGGCGGGGTCAATCTTGAGAAGCTCGGCGCCAGCCAATCGGGCGAGTTCGAGACGATCGTTTCGCGCCCCGCCTTCTTCCAGAGTGTCGGCAATCATCGCCGAGTAGATCGGCGCGGCTGACTCGGCGGGAGTGGTTTTGGCATGTTCGAGCACCCAGGCCGTGCTGGGCGGGTGATGCAGACCGATCAGTGTCTGACATACCTCGACTTCGCGCTGGCGCGCGGCGACGAGTTGTCCAGCCTTGCCCAGGTTGGCGAGCAGCTCGTTGGAGTCCTTGGAAGCCGGCGCAAACAGCGCCGCGTCAACCTTTTCCGCAACCTCGAGCAGCATGAGCGTGAGTCGGACTTTGGCGCCGATATTGGTGCTCTCGTTATAGCGCAGCTGCCACGCTGCTGCGCCGGCGGCGGGATCGAGCGCCAACAGCGAGCGCAGAGCGATGTCTTCCGTTCCCGGGCTCAGCTCCGCGCGGTCGAGTTGTTCGCGAATCCACGGCGCGGCGCCAGTCAGTTTCATGTAGGACATGGTGCTGAGAATCTCGCGCAATGCTCCATCGCGCAGTTGCGGCGGGAGAGAATCCATGGCCTTGAGCGGCTCATCAGTGTCTTCTGGATGCCCCAGGTGGCGCAACGCCAGTGCAGCGTAGGTGCGCGTGCCCGGCAGCTTGCCATCTTTCATGAGCGTCTGCAGCGCGGCGACATCGACGGGCTCGTCCATGCTCACCAGCACTAGCACCACGTAGACGCGCAGGTCTTCCGTGAGATCATCCCAGATGAGAATGTCTCGGAGTTCGTCCGGGCCGATGAGATCATCGTTGCGCGCCTGGATGATCGCCATCGCGCGAAAGCGAGTGTCTTTGATCTGGCTCAGCTTCCACGGATCGATGTGGTGGTTCTTGGAGAGTTCCGCCAGGCCGAGCACGGCGTTGGTCTGAATCGTCGGGTTCTTTACCTGGCTCAGTGAGCTGAACAGCGGCTGCAGGTCCGGGTCATTCAACTGTCGCAGACTGCTGAGGAACAGGATGTGTTCGCCGGTGGAGCGAACCGTCGTGGCGCGACGCATGATTCGAACCGCATCGTCGAACCGATCATCTCCGGCAAGCGCCAGATGTGTCCACGCAAGGGTCGCAAGGATGAGAACGATGGTTCGAAGAAGGGAAGGGCAGCGCATTAACAGGAGTCTATTCAAGTTCGCGGCGTCACGCGAACGAAAGTGGGTTTCCCCCGGCGCCGTGCCCGGTTACCAGACACACGCGGCGTCGGCCGAAGGGGTGGCCGACGCCGCGGTCGGAGGGAGATTTCGGCTTGTGCCGTTGATGCTGCCTTCTCAGAGCGCCGTCGCAGGTGCTCAACCTGGAGGAGATTTTCTGGCACGCGTCAATGCGTTTCGCAGCGAATCAACGATGTAGCGAAGCGACACGGGTGTATCGGCGTCGCGGACGACGACGGAGGCGTTTTCAGCCAATTGCCGCTCGACGCGCTGCGAGGCGGTGACAATCGTGCTGTGGTTCGAGCGTCCCATCGCCCGGGCGATTTCGGGGAAACTCCGGGTGGTGAGTTTTCGCGCCAGGTATGCCGTAACCGACCGCGCGAGCACGACGTCGCGATGACGGCTGTTTCCGGCCAGGCGGCTCGTCTCGACACCGAATCGCTCTGCAACTGAGGACATGATTGCTTCGACGCGAACGTTGGGACGCAATTCCTCCGCTTGCTCGCCAAAGAGGCGACTGACAAGAACCATGCCGACTTCGCCGGACGCTTGCGAGGACGCCAGTTCATCACCCACGCCGCCGCCGATCATGGCCAGCGCTTCGAGTCGCGTCAGGGTGCCTTCGATCTCGCGCACTGATCCGATGCAGCGCTCGGCGAGCGCCTCTACGGCAGCGGGATGGAACACCATCCCCTTTTCGAGCGCCCAGCGGGAGATGATCTGCCGCCTTGTCTCAATGTCGGGAAGTTGAACTTCGACAACCATTCCCGAGAGCAGCCGACTGACAAGCCTGGCGTGGAACTGGGTGATCTGGCGCGGGTGCTCATCGCTGGCCAGCACGACTTTTGAGCCGCCGAGCCCGATGGCGTCAAATGTCGCCAGGAATTCGTTCTGCGTGGCTTTCTTGTTGGAGAGGAAGTGAATGTCGTCGATCGCGAGGAGATCGATCTCGCGATAGGGTCGGCGGAACGAATCGAGATCGTTGGACCGTACCGCAGCGATGAACTCATTGGTGAACTGCTCGCCGGTAACGTATCGGATACGGACGTCGGGACTGCTCAGGCGGCAGCGGCGGCAGATGCCCTGCAGGAGGTGGGTCTTGCCCAGCCCGCACCCGCCATGGATGAACAGCGGATTGAACGTGGAGTTACCCTCAGCCATGGCGCAAGCCGCGCGATAGGCCATCTCGTTACTGACGCCGACCACGAAGCGGTCGAGATCGAACCGCTCATCAAAGCGAGACCCGAGCCAACTGCTGGTTCGCCTGCGACGCGGCAAGTGCGGGGCGACGGGCGCGGGCGGCGAAGGCAGGTCAGAAGACAAGCCCGGGAACGCCTTTGGCTCGATGGTCACGTCCAGCGGCAGGTCCGAGCCGGAGGTGCGGGTGGCGGAGTCGCGAAGATCCTCACGGAAGTGACGCTGGATCCAGTCGGCGTGGAACCGGGTGGGGACGGTAATGTGCAGACGATTATCTTCCACCCGTAACTGGGCGGTCTGTTCAAACCAGAGGCCAAACTTGGTGGGTCCAAGTCGTTGAGCAAGGTCTTCACACAGGCGCGCAGCCATACCGTTCGCCGCAGCGGTTGCAGCCACTGTTCCCTCTTCCTTCGAGCGATTACTTCTCGACGCGATTGATGCCGAAACGAACTACGTCCACCCAGTCCACGAAGCGTTGCCGCCTCGATGACCCACAATCCAACAGCACCTACGGGGGGAGTCCGTTCGCACCTCGATGGGGCAAACCGTCACTAAGAAGATGTGGCGATCGGTGGGAAGGCTCGCGCGGGCCGAGCAAGTTTGAGTCAACGACTCATGATGAATAAGAACTGAAAGGGACCACCTGATGCCCCACTCTTCTTCGAACCGTCCTGGCTCGGACACAGAATACGACATCTGTGAGCATTTCACAAGTGTTGGGTTTGTGTATTTCGCGTCCACAGGTCCGGGAACATCGGAGTGACAAGCGTTTGCGCCGCGCACTTTTTTTTCGTCCACCGCGGCTGCGCTCAATGCGCATGAATTGTGGAAAACGAGTGATCTAGCCGGCTTCGCGCGCCAAACTCACATGCGATGTCACCCGCGAGAGGAGCGATCGGTCGATGCGGATCGTGTCAAGGCGATACTGGCCGCCTCCAAGACCCAGCAGTTCGTGCACTATCCCTTGGCACCAGACCATGGTCAGTTGCTCGCTCGAGCCTGAGACCTGCGTGATGCGCAGAAGCGGCTTGGCGGCGACGATGTCCACGCTGAGAGACTCGCCTGCATTCGTAAATTCGAATGCCGCGAGCTGTACGTCGACTCCCAACGGCTGAGGATGGCTGGCTGGGTCATCGGTGAAGGCTGCGAGCACGTCGCGCTCAGGTCGCTCAGGCGTGCCTCGATCGATCCAGAAGGTCAGCAGGAGGTATCGGTGTCCCGACTCGGAAGCAGCTGAGATTGCTTCACTAAGCAGCTCGATATCAGCGCCGGCGGTGGCGGTGTCGGCGATTCCCTGCCCGTGATTGGGAACATGCACTTGCCAGTGCACGCTGGCCAGGCACTCGCGTGGCGATTCCAGATGGGCTCCCCCTTCGACTCGTCGCGAACGAGGGGACTGAACAAGATGCGGTGCTCGAGCCATCTCAGACCGCCTTCCCGAGAAGGCCGACGGCCAGTTGCAGCCCCTTGCCGGCCGGGCTGACAAACTGATCTGCGAGCGAGTCAATCAGTTCGATGAACTCGATCATGCGGTCCAATCGATCGTTGTGGGACTCCACGTCGGTCTCGCAGCTTTCCAGATCCGCGGCCCGCGGGCCGGTAACGTCGCGGCAGTCGTGTAACGCCATAAGCACGGGATCGATCTCACGGCGCTTGCGTTCGCGGGTGATGATGCGGAAGACCTGCCAGACATCCTGCTCGGCGCGGAAGTACTCCTTGCGGTCGCCGCGTTTGTGCGCCCGGCCGACGAGGCCCCAGTCGTGCAGCGATTTGAGTGACATGCTCGCGCTGCCGCGGCTGATGGCCAGCCGCTCCATGATCTGATCGGTGTTGAGGGGCTCGCCGACGATGTAGAGCAGTGCATGGACCTCGGCCATGGTGCGCGGAATTCCCCAGGAAGAACCCATCTCGCCCCAGATGCTGACGAACCGGTTCTGGCCCTCGCGCAGCGCTTTGGAGGCGCGCGTCGGGCGGCTGCGGGATGAGCGTTTGCCAGTTGATGGGGGAGTGGTCATAGCGGTCTCCAGCAAGAGGATACCATCGGGGTCTTTGGTGGCCAGTAGTTCTTTCAAAAATCTTTGAAACTAAGGAATCACCACCCGATTTCGCGACTTGGGGTGAACTTGTTGGGACACAAGGGCTTCAATGTCAATACCACGTCCGGATCGATTTGACGAGTGCGATTCACGATGAACCAGCCTCCCACCCATCGTGTCACAGTTCTCTTTGAAGGCCACGTCCAGGGCGTCGGCTTTCGATGGACTGCGGCTCGCGCAGCGCGGCAGGTGGGTGTCACGGGCTGGGTGCGAAACGAGCGAGACGGTACGGTTCAACTGGTTGCCGAAGCTGTCAGCGATCAACTGGACCGATTTCTCGATTCAATCCGACGCGACATGGAAGGGCACATCCGCAACGAGCGCATCGAGCGGTCCAGCGCGACGGGTGAGTTCTCCTCCTTCGAGATTCGCCGATGATGCCTGAGATCAAGCCAACCAACCACGCCGATGAGCCGATCGAATCGCGATCGCACGTGGCGCGGTGGATCGGACTGGCCCTGGCGCCAATCCTGGCGCTCGTCGTGTGGTGGTTGATGCCGGCCACGGTGCGTGATTCGTCGGGTGAGGTCATCATGGGTCCGGCTGGTGCTCCTGTCGCTGCCATCGGCGTGTTCATGGCCACGTTGTGGGTGACCGAGGCGTTGCCGATTGCGGCGACGGCGCTGCTGCCGATCGTGCTTCTTCCCTTGTTGACGGGTGGAGAGATCAATGTCAGGCAGGCTACGGCGCCCTATGCAGACCACGTGATCTACCTGTTCATGGGCGGCTTCATGATCGCACTGGCGATGGAACGCTGGGGTCTGCACCGGCGATTGGCCCTCAACATTGTGCTGCTTGTCGGTACGCGGCCGACCGCACTTGTCGCGGGATTCATGATCTCCAGCGCGCTGCTGAGCATGTGGGTGTCCAATACCGCGACGGTGGTGATGATGCTCCCCATCGCGCTGAGCGTCATCGCTCTCGTGCGCCGCGAAATCGCCAAATCGGGCGCGGCCATTCCTACCGGCGCAGGAGGGCAGTTCAACTTCGCCGTCTGCCTGTTGCTGGGCACGGCGTATGCCGCATCCATAGGCGGCGTTGGCACGCTCATCGGGACGCCGCCCAACGTGCTGATGGTGTCGCATCTCGCCAGCCAGGGTGTGGAAGTCTCTTTTGCCAAGTGGATGCTCATTGGCGTGCCTTTTGTGGTGGTGTTCCTGCCAATTGCGTGGTTCGTCTTGACGCGATTGGTTTTCCCGATCCGGATCAACGAAATTCCCGGCGGGCGGGCGCTGATCCGGCGCGAACTTGAATCGCAGGGACCGATGTCAAGAGCCGAGTTGGCGGTGCTCATTGTGTTTGTTCTGACCGCGGCACTGTGGATTACCCAACCGCTGATCAAGAAGATCGTGCTCGGTCGAATGAGTTTCGCCGGCGTGGAGGACTCGGTAATCGCCATCGCGGCGGCGCTGGTGCTGTTTGGTCTGCCTATCGACTGGAAGCGCGGTGTGTTTTTGCTCACGTGGGAGGAGGCGGTCAAACTCCCTTGGGGCACACTGATACTCTTTGGTGGCGGACTGAGTCTGGCGGCGGCAATCAAGACTTCGGGGGTGGCTGGGTACATTGGTCAGGGCGTGCAGTCGATGCACGGCGTGCCGACGTGGATGCTGGTGCTGGTCGTGATCACACTGTTGGTCTTTCTCACCGAACTGACGAGCAACACTGCCACGATTGCCACGTTCTTGCCGATACTCAGTGCCGTGGCCCTCGGCTTGGGAGTGGATCCAGTGCTGCTCATCGTGCCGGCCACCATCTCTGTGAGCCTGGCGTTCATGATGCCCGTCGCCACGCCACCCAACGCGATCATCTTCGGCAGCGGAGAGATTACGATTGCGCAAATGTGCAAGGCCGGAATGTGGCTTAACATCATTGGCATCGCCCTCGTGTTTCTGTTGACCTACCTCGACGTGATTCCCATGCTGCTGAACAAGTAACCGGCGT
This sequence comes from Phycisphaerales bacterium UBA5793, assembly GCA_002418285.1. Taxonomy (GTDB): domain Bacteria; phylum Planctomycetota; class Phycisphaerae; order Phycisphaerales; family UBA5793; genus UBA5793. The sequence continues at coordinate 48,347 of DIDT01000037.1, read as the reverse complement.
CGCAGGTGAAAGGCGATGCGGATCGAGTACCCGAACGGGACGGAGCCATTCATGCAGTTTCTCGTCACCTTGCTGGTTGCGCTGGGCCTCGTCATGCGCGCCACCGGTGCTCCGCCGGCGTTCGATGCAGGGAACGAGCCGTCGGAGCCGTTCAGGTTTGTGCTCGTCATCAGTGTGGACGGATTGCGGCCGGACGCGATAGCCGTCGGCGGATCGGATCGATTGCCGAACCTGAACCGCCTGGCCGGCGGTGCATCGACGATGAACGCTCGAACGGACCCGGACTTCACGATCACACTGCCGAACCACACGTGCATGATCACCGGTCGCCCTGTCAGTGGCCCGAATGGTCACCTGTGGACAGGCAATCTTGATCCTCCGCCGATCGCCACGTTGCAACTGCACGCGGGACACGATATTGACAGCATCTTCACTGTGGCACACGAGCATGGCCTGCGGACTGGACTGTTCTACGGCAAGTCGAAGTTCTCGCTCTGGGTGAAGAGTTACAACGTCGGACACGACGAGCAGAAATGGGCGATCACCCGTTCCAGAATGTGCCCGACGATTGACGGCGTGACCGACGGGGCGATCGAAGCGCTGAGTGACTGGGATCGCGGCCTGATCTTTCTGCATTATGCGACAACTGATCTGGTTGGACATGCCCACGGCTGGGACGTATCACGCGGCTCGGCCTACATGCAGGCCGTCGCCGATATCGATGCGCAACTGGGAGAAATCCTGCAGGCCATCGATTCGGACGAGCGGCACCGAGCGACGGCGATCATCCTTACGGCCGATCATGGCGGCGGTGCGCCGCGGACCACACACGAGGATCCCGCGCAGGCTCTGAATTACACCATTCCATTCCTCGTCTGGCTCGGTGATGGTGCGCCACGCGCGGATCTGTACGAGATCAATGCCGCAGTGCGTCATGATCCCGGCACGAGCCAGTTAGCCAGCCCGGGCGCTGACGATGAGGCATCAGAGCACTTGCAGCCCATCCGCAATGGCGATGCGGCCAATCTCGCACTCTCGCTGCTGGGACTGCCCGCGATCCCGGGTTCGACGATCAATGCGCGCCAGGATCTGCGCGTGAGCCGCGTGGAAAAATGACAACCGGGGCGAGAAGGAGTCGCCCCGGTTGCACGGCGGATACGAATTCGGAAGGCGTCGCACCGGCGGTCAGCAGCCGGCGCGGCTCATCCATCAATGGCGTCCGCGGTCCGGTCCTCTTCCTTCACGATGGGGCTCGCACTTGAGGTGCGATTCGATGAAGCACTGGAGCGAGCGGGCCGACGTTGAACAGTCGCCGAAGCGTCGAGCGGTTTCAACCGAACAGAGCGCCGCTTCGTAGTTGCCAAGGATGGTCTGCAACGAGGCGATCATGAAGTGCGTGTCCGCGTCCGTACCGCAATGACGCAGTTGCGACTGGTACTGATCGACAAGGCAGCGGAGTTCGCGCCGCAAATCGGAATCGACACAGAGGGCATCGAGTGAATCGACATCCAAATCGATCGCTTTGCGCATGGACCTCTCCGCCTCGCGGTCGTGTCCAAGGCGGCCGCACGCGATGGCGTAGCCAAGACGGGGGATCGGCTCACAGGGCCGACACTCGATCTGATCGAGGAACTCGTGCTTGGCGCTGAGGTACCGGCCGCTCGTCAGATCGCACCACGCCTCGGAATCGAGGCCGTAGTACCGATCTCCGCCATAGCGCGAGTCGCGGTGGGGCGGATCGTTGCGACGGCCGAAATCGCGACCGAACTCCCATCCGATACCGAAGCCGACGTGGTTGGTACCACGGTCGTCGCAATCGTCGCCGCGTCGATCGCGGCCCCAATCGTCGTGGCGATCTCCTCGTCGATCGTCGCATCGGTCATTCTCTCTGCAATTGTCACGCCGGTCTCCACTTCGGCCGCCGAGGACGATTCGGACTGAAGTGCGCTGGATGGAGATCCCACGTCGAGCAGGCGGGTTGGCGGCCAGAGCGGTGCTCGACGGCGCGAGCAGCCAAAGGGCGGCGGCGAAGAGGGGGGTAGCCAGGACGAGGCCGTGCCGAGACATTCGAGACTGGTTCGCACTGCGTTGCATGACGGTCTCCTTTCCACAGTTCCATCCGGACGCAGGATCACCGTGCCGCTTCCGCGCGGCTTTGCGGAGCCTGTCAATTTCCATCCGGTTTGGGCGACCCTGTCAATGGTCGCGGGTCTGCTTCAGAGATGCGCCCCGCGCCGGGCGTATTCCATGGCCACGTTGCCGTTTTTCCGATAAGGGTCAATCCGGATCGGGGAATCGGACCTTTCGCCGCCGCCCGGCAGTCCGCTACAATTCACCGCCATGCCACTACGCGATGAAGATGTAGTAGTCCTGACGCCGCCGCCTCTGGGGCGATTCGAAGCGGCGTTTCTGCCGGCGGTGTTCAAGGGGCTTGGCGTCACGCTGCGCCACATGCTCGGCAATATCGGGCGCGACGGCAAGGGCGCCTACCACGACCGTGTGCTGCAATACCCCGAGGATCGGCGAGAAGATCACGACGTTCTCGACGGGGGCATCTACCCCGGCAACTTCCGCGGCGTGCATCGACTAAACAAAGATGAGGATGGCCGCGTCAAATGCGTGGCGTGCTTCATGTGCTCGACGGCGTGCCCGGCACACTGCATTCACATCGTCGCTGAGGAATCGCCCTGGGATGATCGCGAGAAGTACCCCAAGCAGTTCGACATCGACGAATTGCGGTGCATCTACTGCGGCATGTGCGAGGAGGCGTGCCCGGTGGATGCGATCGAACTCACGCCGCAATACGCGATTGTCGGCACGTCGCGGCCGGAGATGATCTTCGACAAGTCCAAGCTGCTCGAAGTCTTCGACCAGACCATCGGCGACAAACCGATGTGATTGGCGAGGCGCCAGAGTCCGTGTGCTTCATTCATTCCCGATTGGCTGAGATCACGTCATGCCCCTTCTGGCGTTGACCAATGTGGTGTATTCGATCGGCATCCGCCGGGTGCTTGATAACGTCACGTTTTCCGTCGAGCCGGGCGAGCGCATCGGGCTGGTGGGGCGCAACGGCACCGGTAAATCGACACTGCTGCGCCTCATTGCCGGCGAGTACATAGCCGAAAGCGGCGAGGCCATCGTGCAGCGAGGCACGCGCATGGGCTATCTCGCGCAGGATCCGAAATTCGATGCGAACATGACGCTCTTTGACGTGGCGGAGAGCGCTTTTGCCGAGCTGCACGCAGCGCACGAACAGATGCACGAACTCGCAACGAAGATGGGCGAGGCTACGGGCGACGAACTCGATCGCATCATGAAGCGATACGAGCGCCTCGAAGGCGAAATGCAGCATCTTGGCGGATACGCCGTGGAGCACCGGATCAAGGAAACGCTGCACGGTCTCGGCTTTGTTGACGAACAGTTCGATCTGCCGGTGACGGCGCTGTCCGGTGGGCAGCGCTCGCGCGTTTCGCTGGCCAAGCTGCTGCTGGAGAACCCCGATCTGTTGCTGCTCGATGAGCCGACCAATCACCTCGATATCGACGGGCGGCAGTGGCTCGAGAACTTTCTCGCCAGCGAATTCAAGGGAACGGTCATTCTCGTCAGTCACGATCGCTACCTGCTCGATCGCGTGGTCCATCGCATCGTGGAACTCGAACCCGGCCGGGTGTCGACGTACCCGGGCAACTACGCGAAGTTTCGCGAATTGCGGGCCGAGCGAAAGGTGGTTGAGCAGCGCATCTATGAAAAACAGCAGGATCGAATTCGCAGTGAGCAGAAGTTCATCGATCGCTATCGCGCCGGCCAGCGTGCCAAGCAGGCGCAGGGGCGCCTTTCGCGCCTGGAGCGCTATATCGACAACGAAACCGTCGACCGGCCCATGGAGATGGACGTCATGCGGCTCAACCTGCCCAAGGCGCCGCGCACTGGTGACATGGTCCTGAGCGCCGATGGGCTCTCAAAGCAATACGACGGCCGCGTGCTGTTTCATGATCTTGAACTGTCGGTCAGTCGGGGCGAGCGCATCGGCATCATCGGCCCCAACGGCAGCGGAAAGTCGACGCTGGCCAAGTGTCTCATCGGCGAGATGACGGCGGATTCGGGCAAGGTTCGCGTCGGTTCCAACGTGAGCGTGGGGCACTTCAGTCAGTTGCACGAAGGGCTCGATCTGAGTCTGACGGTCTGGGAGTATCTGCAGTCGGTGATTCTCTCGATCGACGGCGGTCGGCGCGCCAGCGAGCAGCAGGCGCGCGATCTCGCGGGAGCCTTCCTTTTCAGCGGCAGCGATCAGGACAAGGTGCTGCGCGTGCTCAGCGGCGGCGAACGTAGCCGGGTGATTCTGGCCGGGCTGGTTGCGGGCGGACACAACGTACTCATCCTCGATGAGCCGACGAATCACTTTGATATTCCCTCATCCGAGCGGCTCGAACAGGCGCTGAATCCTGAGACCGGTTTCGATGGCACCATGCTGCTCATCAGCCACGACCGCGCCCTGCTCGACGCCTGCGTCGATCGCATCATCGCGCTCGACGGCCACGGCGAGGCACGACAGGTCACCGGCAACTACACGGCATGGCGGGAACTGCGTGAACGCGAGGCCACTGCATTGCGAGCGCAAGAAGCGGAACGCAGGCGGGCGACCCCCGCGGCGCCCGCTCCGAAAGCGAAGAAGGTCGAGAAGGCGCCGACGCCTGGCGGGGCGCTCTCGAAACTGAGCATGTCCAAACTCGAATCCCGCATCGAGGAGATCGAGAACCGCATCCGCGCCATCGATGAATCACTGATGGATGGTCGCGTTCACTCCGACGGCCGAAAGGCAAAGAAACTCAGCGATGAGCGGATGGCTCTGACCGCTGAACTCGAACCGCTCGAGTTTGAGTGGTCGCGCCGGGCCGATGAGCAGGAATAGGAGTCGAATTACTCGCGTTCTTCCTCGCGCCGCTTGCGCATCCGATCGGCGAGCTTGCGCGATGTGCGTTGTGAGGCCGGGATGTCTTCCGTTGGTTCGGGGGTGGTGGAGGTGTCGGGACGCTTTGTGCGGCCCTTGATTGCCGCAAGCGCCTCGCGGCGCTTTTCGGCGATCGCCCGTCGTTGCGCCTCGCGTTCCCGTTCGGCGTTGTCGAGCTCTTCCTGCGTCGGCTGGGCCGCGGGTTGCGGCACGGCTGTTGCGATCGACTCTGCGTCGTGGGATGAACCGGCGTTGGCGCGCTGCCGATCGCGCTGGCTCAGCGTTTCCCGCTCGGAAGTGAGGCGCTCTTCAATGGTGTCGACGGCGCGTCGCAGGGAACCGATCGCGCTGCCTTTGCCAGTGTCCACCATGCGGCCCATGCCCACGCTGGCCCGAGCTTTGCGGACGGCATTGACGATTGCCGGTGTGCTCCAGGCGATGCGCCGCGAGGCCACGTCCATCACGAAAAGCAGCGTCGCCAGAATCAGCAGCGGGCCCCACATCGGTACAAGCCCGACACTTGGCGGAATCTCCTTGCGATCAAAGAGATTCGCTTCGGCCGGGGTCTTCCAGTCGAGCAGTCGCCCGCCAGTGCGGTCGGCGATCTCCTGAAGCAGCGCCATGTTGCTCACGAGGCGGCGATACTCGACACCAGAACTCCGGCTTACGCCGCCGATGACCAGATCAACCGCGCCACCGGCCAGCCTGGGCGTCAGCGCGACAACGTAGTGCCCACTGTCTTCGGCGGGCAGGCGGGTGGCATATGTTCCCGGGCCAGTCGGTCTCAAACGAAGTTCAACGCGTTGGCCGTGGGGCATGTAGGCGACGCCCGGAACCGACACCATGGTCGGTGAAGGCTGCTCGGACTTGTCTTCTTCCGAGTCCATGTGGCGCAGCGTGACGACGAGTTGATCGCCGTCGAAAGTGGTCATCAGTTCAAAGTTGCTGCTGCCGGCCGGGCGCGCGATGGTGCGGGCCAGGCCGGTCCAGAGTTGGCGATAGCCCGGCCAGTCGATCCACTCGCGCGCCCAGCGATCGTGTGCGTCGGAGGTGAATGCCGCCACGCGCCCGAGCCCCGCCTGCCAGTGGGCAAGGATGGGCTGGCCCTCCGGCGCGACCATGAGCAGGTTCACATCAGGACTGTCGCGCCGCTGGGTCAGCACGAGGCCGCCAAGCTGGGGAATCGGACGACTGAGCGCCTCGGTCAACGGTGATCCGGTTGGTTCGACGAATGGCGTGAAGGGGATTTCTCGGATCAGCGGCCGACGTACGACGCGAATCTCTTTCACAAAGATGCGCGGCAGGACGCGCGGATTGATTACGGCATAGAACTCGCCGCCTCCTTCCGTCGCCATCTGGCTGAGCAGGGGTCCGTCGATGTCCTGGCCCACGGCAATCGTGCTGAGTGTGATGCCGTTGCTCCGCATGGAACGCGCAATCCCGATGAAATCGTCGGGCATGCTGCGTCCGTCAGTGAGGCAGATCACGTGCTTGATATCCGCCTCGACCGACTTGAGCGATTGTTCCGCCTGACGCAGTGCCGGCCCCATGTTGGTGCCGCCGTCGCCACCGATGCCCCGAACTTTCTTTGCAATATCCTTGGCGTCTCCAACGCGCCGAATGGGCACGATAGTGCTCGGGCCGCTGCTGAAGGCAATGACGGTCACGTAGTCCATGCGGTCGAGCGTACCGATCGCCACGGCTGCGCCCTCATTGGCGACTTCCTGCTTGGTCTGCCCGGGCCCGCCGGCATCGTTCATCGAGCCGGAACGGTCGAGCACAATGGCGATCGCCGCAGTGGGCACGCGCAATTCGTCGGGGATGTGCATGTTTACGGGAATGAGCGGATCCAGCGGCGTGTCGATCCATCCGCCGGCGCCGAAGCTGTCATAACCGCCGACCATGATCAGTCCGCCGCCAAAATCCTGCACGTACTGCGCGAGTTGCTGCTGCTGCTCGGCCGGCACTTCTTCGGCGGGGACATTCTCGAGAATGATCAGGTCGTAGGCCTGCAACTCGACGGGGTTGTCGGGCAGGTCGCGCGGACCGACCGTCTTGACTGTCAGACCGGCTTCTTCGAGCACTTTGGGCAGGATTGTGCCGTCGCCGTTGTACACGTTGTTGACGACGAGAACGGCGCCCTGCTGGGGTGTGACGGTGAATGCCTCTGCGACGTTGTTTTCGAGCATCGTGTCGCGCGAAGGATCATCCGGTGAGAAGGTCGCCTGGAAACGATTCACCGCGGTCGGGGCGAGTTCGACTTCGACGAGTTCCACGTTCGTGCCGGGCTTGAGTTGCACCTGGCGCGAACGGCCCGGCTCGCGCCCATTGAGATCGAGCGGCTCCCCCTCGAGTGTGAGATCAAGTCGACCGGAGGTGGCGACGGTGGATTGGATCACTATGCGGGCCGTGATGCGCTGGCCGGGTCGCGCGTTGGCGGGTACCTCGACGCGATCAATCTGGATTTCTGAACTGACGCGATAGGCTACGGGGACGACGTCGATGGGCACGCCGCGATTACCCGCCGTGACGCCCGCCGCGTCCATTGCCGCTGACAGCGCCGAGCCGGCCGTTTCGACCCCATCCGTGAAGAGCACCAGCCGGCGTGCCGAGTCGGGCGGGAACATTGCCAGGCCGAACTCAATGGCCTGCGCGAGGTTCGTGCCCTCGCGCTGTACGATGTCGAAGGGATGATCCTGGTATTGCGTGGCGATGGTGGGGGCGGTGACGGCCCGGGCCGCTCCATCAAAGACGATCAGGCCGAACCGATCACCGGGGCGGCGTTGCTGCGTGGCGTCGCGAAACCACTTGCGGATGTAGGCAAGATTGTCCGGAGCGGCATCCTTGGCGATCGGCGGGAACTGGGCAAAGTGCCGCACGGAACCGCTGATGTCGGCCAGCCCGATCACGGTGAGTTGATCGTGCTTCTCTTCGCGCGACAAGCCTGCGAGCACCAGCACGAGCAAGACGAAGACCAAGACGCGCATCGCCACGATGAAGCCCTTGCGAAATCGATCGGACGATGACAGCAGCCACCACCCCGCCGTGGCGAAGGGAATCGCCAGCAGCAATAGCCAGAGGGCTTCGGGATGTTCGATTCGAATCAGCGGCAAGTTGATGTGCTACCCCGGATACGTGCAACTGGTCTTTTCCGTCTCCCACACGGTGACGTACCGTAGCGTGAGGCCCGAATCCGCCAGATCCGGCTTGAGCAGGTCGTGCGAGACGCGCGCGATGTTCTCCACACTGGGATTCAGATCGGCGAACTCGACGCAATCGACGTTGAGATTCTTGTGGTCAAAGCGCTCAATCAGCGTGCGATTCACGACTCCCTCGAGCATGGGAAGACTGAACGGCGCCATCGGATCGATGGCCACGGCGACCTCGACGCGGTAGTTGTGCCCGTGGCCGGCTTCGTTGTTGCACTTGCCGAAGATGCGGCGGTTCTCCTCGGGCGAGAGTGTCTCGCAATCAAGCCGATGCGATGCGGCAAACTCGAACTGCTGGCGTATCACACACTGCGGCATGGAATCAGCCTCCATCGAAACGCTGTAGAAGGGAGTGAGTCGCCACATCACGCGCTGCACGGAGCCGTCGAGCCGGGTGTTTACGGCTTCGAACAGGGGAGCGGCCAGCGACCATGGTTCGGTCGTCGGATTCTCATGGATGGCGCTGCGGATCAATGGGACCGCGCCGTGGCGCACGGCCTCGTCGATCTCGCGGATGTTGCGAAAGTAGCCGGTGGTTGGGTCGGCGGCACCCGCGCACTGCACGTCGATCTCGTAGTAGCGGCCCAGGCCCCGCATGCTGGGCCAGGCGGCAAAGGTGTTGCGGCGCGGCGAGGCGGACTCCTCCACCGTCTCGCCGGGCTGCCCAATGCAAAAGCGGACGGTGCGGGTGAGTGACAGCATCGGTGAATGGTAGACGTTCAGCGGCATCGCTTGCGGTCCCGCGGGGTTGGAGGCGAACGATGCCCGAGGCGATGACGCCTAAGGTTTCCCATGCCGGTCTTCGAGTACGTTGCGAAGAAAACATCGGGCGAGCGGGTCGTGGGGCAGTTGGCCGGCCACAGCACGCAGTCCGTTGTCTCGGAACTCGAATCCAAATCGCTCGTTCCCGTTTCGGTGCGCGAGCAGACGGGCGTTTCGGAGAAGGGTGTGCGCGTCTCCATCCGCGCGATGTCCACATTCTACCGTCAACTCGGGGAACTGCTTCACAGCGGCGTACCGATTCTCCGGGCGCTGCAGCTGCTTGCCCGCAGCAAGAGCAATCCGAAACTCGGCGCGGTCGTCGGCCGCATCGCCGAGGACGTCGCCGATGGCGAAGGACTCGCCGAGTCGATGTCCAAACACCCGCGCACGTTTCCGACGATTCACATTGCCATGGTCCGGGCCGGCGAGCGCGGCGGGTTCCTCGAAGAAGTGCTCAAACGCCTGTCCATGTTCCTGCATCGACAGGCGGAGTTGCGATCGACGATTCTCAGCTCGATGATCTATCCCATCGTGCTCGTTGTAGTCGGCACAATCGTGGTCGTCTCGGTGATGATCATCTTCGTGCCCAAGTTTCGATCAATGCTGGAGGGCATTGGAACGCTCCCCCTGCCCACGCGCATCGTCATGGGAGCCAGCGATCTGCTCACCGAGCACGGCTGGGTCGTGCTGGTCGCCGCAGCGGTGCTTGCGGGCTTTGTGTTGTGGGCGCGGCAGCAGCGTGAATTCCGCGAGTGGGCCTCGCGCCAGTCGCTGCGCCTGTGGATCATCGGGCCGCTCATCTCGAGCACGGCCGTGGCGCGATTCTGCCGCATCCTCGGCACGCTGCTGGCCAACGGCATTCCCATGCTGCAGGCGATGACGATCAGCAAAGAGGCGACCGGCAATGCCGTGATGATCGAGGCTATTGAAACAGCCACACGATCGGTGCAGTCGGGTGAGACGCTCGCCGAGCCGCTTGCCGCGAGCGGCCTGTTCGAGGAGGATGTTATTGAGGTGATCCGAATTGGTGAATCAGCCAACAACCTCGAAGAGGTGCTCGTTTCCATCGCCGAAACGATCGAATCGCGAGTGGATCGCCTGCTGAGCACCGCCGTCCGTCTGCTGGAGCCGCTGCTGCTGCTGTTGCTGGGCGCGACGCTGCTGTTCATCATTCTGGCGCTGGTCGTGCCGCTCGTGCTGCTCAGTGCGCAGGCGGGCGGATAAGGATTTCGTGAGCGTGGTCTGTAACAAGTGGGGGGCGTGAAATCCGGAACGGGTCCGGTCGGTATAATCGACCTGACGCCGCCACGCCCCATTGAGTGCAAGGAGAGTGCCATGGTTGAATGTTCCCCGTCTCGCCACACCCGTCGCCGCGCCGCGGGCTTCACACTCATCGAAGTCCTGATCGTTCTTGTGATCGTGCTGGCGATCGGCGCCATCGTGGCCGTCAACCTCATGCCTCGTCGTGACAAGGCGCTCGAAGACACCGAGCGGGTGCAGCTGCGCATGATCGAATCGGCGCTCGAGCAGTTCTACCTCGACATGGGCCGCTACCCGACCGAGGACGAGGGCATCGCCGTCCTCTGGGATAAGACGAAGCTCGAAGATGAGAACGAGCAGAGCAAGCACATGGGCAACTACTTTGCCCAGGGCAAGAAGAATCTCAAGGACCGCTGGGGCCACGAGTACGGCTATCGCCCGGTTGATCCGGAGACCAGCGGCGCCGGTGAGGAAACCGATGGCCGCAAGTACGAACTCTGGTCCAACGGCAAGGACGGCGAAGAGGGTACGGCCGACGACATCAAACTTGATGAGTCGAGCGACGAGTCCGACACCGAATCCGGAAGCGGCGGAAGCGGAATCTGATTGAGCGGGAGGTGCATTCTGCGCACGGGCATCGACGCGACAGCTGAGATGGTCCGCCCGCGGGTGGCGCGCGTGTGGCGAGCGCGTTCGCTGTGTCTCCAATTCAGTGCGCCTCGTACGCGCGGCCTGACGCTGCTCGAGATCCTCATCGTGCTAGTGCTCATCCTCGCCGCAGCAGCGATTGCCATCCCCGCGATGACGCAGCGTTTCGAGAGCACGCGCTTTGACGCCACCATTGACCAGGTCGTTGCGACGCTGGCGCTGGCGCGGGCTGAGTCACAGCGGGCGCGCCGACCCGTGCAGGTCATGTGGGACCCAACGGATCGCGTCGTGTACGCAGCGTGGCTCGATACGAGTTCGCCGCCCGCAGGTGATCAGCAGGACGGTCCAACGCCATCGACTGAGGCGTTCACTCGCTCGGCAGATGTGAGTCTGAACGATGACACATTGTCTGGGAGCGATCGACTCAATGCGGCCGCTGGAATCGGCGCCAAGGCGATGGCCACCGGTGGATCGCGATTGCGCGTAGTCTTGCCGGAGGGCTGTCGCGTCAAGACCAGATCAGCGAGTGATGCTGAGGTTTCTGAGGAGGCTTCGACGCCAGCGGCTGAACCCACTGGCCAGAGCCGTGGCCCCGAAGCTGCAGAGCCGGTTTCGCTTATTGTCTATATGCCTGACGGATCGACCTTCGGTGATGCGTCTTTCACGGTCGTGGACAGGGGAGGTCGGCAATCGCGGGTGGAAGTCAACCCCTGGACGGGTCAGGCATCCGTGAGCCGGAGCATTTCAACGGCGCCGATGACCTCGCCGGACACTGCGTCTGAGCAACCCGATTCTTCCTCTGACGGTGAGGCGCAGCCATGATCGCCCGGCGCGGCGCTCTGCTGCTCGAGATCCTCATTGCGCTCTCGTTGTTTGTGACAGCCGGATCGATCATCCTCGTCTCGACCACGAGCATGACGGCGGCGCTCTCCCGCTCGCGCGATCGGCAGATCGCTTCTGATCTGGCGGTCTCGAAAATGGCGGCCCTCGAAGCGGGACTGGCCACGGCGGAACAGCTCAACGACACGTTGGTGAGCGTCGATCTCTTCAGCGAAGACAATTCGGCTCGCCTGAACGCGATTCCCGACGTGCCGGCTCGTTGGCGGATCACGGTGGAGACCGAGCCATCGCGATTCAGCCCGCTGACCAATGTGACCATCCGAATTCTCGATGCTCGCGCAGGACGAGCCGGCGATGAAGCCGAACTGGCCGTGCTGCATCAACTCATTCGCCTCAATGCGTCGGCTCCGGATGAGTTTGAGTCCGACCCGATGCTCGATGGCGCGACGGTGGCGCCGCTGCAGGGGAATGGCGGATGAGACGCGTGCGACTCCAACCTCGCTGGCACGGCGGCTTTACGCTTATGGAGACGCTCGTGGCGCTGGCGCTGCTACTCGTCCTCGTCGGCATGGTTTTTGCCTTCGGCATGAATCTCACTGCCAGTCGCGATCGGCTCAGCAAGCACATTCGGCAATCGCAGGCGGTGCGAGTCTTCCTCGATCGCCTTGAGCAGGACCTGCACACTTCGCTGGCTGCCGACGCGGGGCAGGGAGTGGGAATCGTTGGCGACGAGTCATCGCTTCGATTGCTGAGTCGCAGCGTCGGTTCGATGGGGCAGACGCAGGGAATCTCGATCGCGATGCGCGATTTGCAGCGAAGTGAATATCGCTGGAATGCTGGGAGTCGCACACTCGAGGCCAGTCGGGGCGCCGTCGCAGCGGAGTCATCATGGAGCACGATTGCCGATGATCTTGGTTTCGTGCAGTGGCGCTACCACAACGGCAGCAGTTGGGTCAATCGCTTCGACAGCGGATCGACCAAACGCCTGCCGGTCGCAGTGGAAGTCGCGATCTGGTTCGTCCCGCCGCCGCAGGATCCAAGTGCTTCACCCCCCGATGAGCGATCGATGGAGGACGAGCCCGACGACCCGCTGGCGGCCATGTTCGGCTCACCCGAACCGGCCAGCCCCGATTCCACAGATGAACCTCGCGAACTGGCTGATGAGACACATCGTGACTGGCCGCCTCCTGATCGCGTCCGGTTGATCATCATTCCCGATGCGCCGGATTTCGAGTACGGCCGGAGCTACAGCGATGACCCGGATGGGTCTTTCGATGCGCCGGCTCCCCTGGATGCGGGGGGCGCGCCATGACCCTTCGACACGCGAACTCACGACAGAAGCATCCGTCTCGTGCGGCCTCACAGCGGCGCGGGGTGATTCTGCTGGTCGTGTTTGTCATCATCAGCGGCGCCGCGCTGATCATGACGAGTCTTTCATTTCTTGGGAGGGCCGAGATGCGCAGCGCTGCCCTCGTCGGCCGCACATCTCAGGCGCACGCACTGGCGTGGTCTGGCGTGCAAGCGGTCATGGCGGAACTGGACCGCCAGCGCCAGGATCTGCTCGACGGGCGCGATCCACAGATCTCCGACAACTGGAGCCTCTATGGCACGGAGACGGAGCGCGGCATGGTCTATCTGCTGCCGATCGGACTCGACGATGAGTTGATCGCGTCAGAATCCTGCAAGCTTGACATCAACATGGCCGACGCTGCGTCGCTCTCTCGGCTCGGTGACATGCTTATGCCGGAGTTGGCTGCAGCCGTTGTGGAAGCACGCGACGCGCGAGCCGGGAAACGCTTCGATTCGATTGCCGATCTTCTTGAGGTCGAGGGCATCACTCCCGAGAGGCTCTGGGGGCCGCTCGACAAGGTGCAGATCCAGCGGGCAGCGACGGACGCGTCCGATCCCGAAGCGCAGTTTGAGCGACGCCTGCGCTACCTCGATCGCGGCGTGGGCGGACCGGCGCCGCGCGGGTTGGCGGATGTGCTGACGGTGTACAGCATCGAGCCGGTGCTTCAATCCACCGGGCGATATCGCATCAACCTGAATGCGAAGTACGACGACAGCATGCATCGTCGCGTGGCGCGGCGCTATGGGGAAGAACTCGCCGAGACTGTCCGGAGGTTTCGCGAGAACGAGCCGGATCTGGTGATCGATCAGAAGATGTGGTACTCGCTGCTCTCCCAGGCTGACATGGATGAAGGCAAACCCGATGAGTACATCGATGGCTTCTGTCTTGACGACCAGCACTTTGCGCAGGGGCACGTCGATCTCAATCGCGCCCCGATGGAGGTGCTCTCGGCTCTTCCGGGCATGGATGCCGACCTCGCCACTGCCGTCGTGGCGGCACGCGAAAGTCTCAGCGCCCGCGAACGCACCGGCGTGTCGTGGCTGGTGAACTCGGGCGCGATGACGCCTGAGCAGTGGATCGCCGCAGCGCCCCGTCTCACATGGCGCACCTCGGCATGGCGGGTTCGCGTGCTCGGCCGCGTACTGACCGGCGAGGGCGATCGCACGGATGTGGCGTCTGAATGCGTTTATGAGGCGGTCATTGACCTGTCCGCGCCTCAGCCGCGCGTGGCCTACCTGCGCGAAGTCACGATGCTTGAAACGGTGATCGCGCTTCGCGACCTGATCCCACCCGCCCCGATAAAGGATGAAGACGAGGCGACTGCGGATGATGAGAACTCGGTGGAAGCGAACTCGGATTCCGCCTCGGCTGAGCCGTCCTCGCCATTTACGTCGCGCCGCGACGCGTCGGGTCGATTGGTTGACCCGGCTTCTTTCGACAATCCCGATGATGGAGGCTCGGCCGCGCCTACGGCTCCGAGTTCCTACGATGGGCGGGGAGAGGGCAACTCACCACCGGCTGAAAGCAGCAGCCAACCGCCGTCGACCCCGCGCGTCAAACCGATCGGACGCTGGACAGGAGATCGCTAGTTATGTTCGCCTCGCGCGGTTCCGTACGCCGCTTTACCGCCGTCGATCTCTCAAGTGACCAGTTCACGGCTGTGCATTTGTCGGTCTCGCGCTCGGGCGTCAAGGTCGGCGCGCAAGTCTGTCTCGACATTCCTCCCGACATCGAAACGACTGATGACGAGTGGCTCGGCAAGTGGATCGCGCGCACGCTTGAAGAAAATCACTTTGGTCGCGGGCCGATTGTTTTCGTCGTGCCGCGCCAGTCCGTGGGGCTCAAGCACCTCACTCTACCCTCGACGCGCGTCGATGAGCTACCGGGCATGGTCGCGATCAAAATGGCCGGTCAGCTGCCGTTCCCGGCGAATGGCTCGATCATTGATTACGCCGTACTCAGCGAGTCGGAGGGACAGTCGGAAGTGATGGCCGCGGCGGTTCGCCACGAGTTGATCGAGCGCTACGACGCGCTGGCAAAAGCGGGTGGATTGAAGATCGACCGCATCGCCTTGCGCCCACTTGCGACGGGAGCACTGGTCGCCGATCTGTCGCGCCAGCGCAGCGGGTCACTGTTGGCGATCGACCTCCGTCGGTATGGCGAAGTCGAGCTCGTCGTTGCCTGTGACGGGAAGGTGCGTTTCGCGCGCGCCGCGGAGGTCATCTCAACCTCAGAAAAGGTGGATCGGCATGAAGAGGCCCGGCGACTCGCCACGGAAGCCAAACGCTCGTGGATGAGCTACCGCGCGACCGAGGAGTCACCCGATGTTGAGCACATCGTCATCATCGGCACGGACGGCCTGGCTGGGGGTGTGGCGTCTGAAGTGCGTTCGGCGCTGGACCGACCCACCGAAGTGCTGCTCAGTCATCCAAAGGTGCAGGGCGACTCATCCACACTGGCTTCAAGTTGGCCGCTCGTCGGAGTTGGTCTGGAGGCCGTGGAGCGCCTTGACGGCGTCAATTTCAACAAACCCAAAGAAGCGCCTGACATCGCGGCGCAACGTCGGCAGCGCGTGTTGGCCGCCGTTGCCGCAGTGGTCATAGTGCTTGGCTCGATCTGGACTGCCGGCAACATGCATCTGCAGAGTCTCGACGACGACCTGAACATACTTAACAAGCAGGCGGACGACTTGCTGCCTGATTACTTTCGGATTGAGCACGATCGACTTCGCCTCGAACATCTGCAGCGATGGGAGGAGGCGCACTTCGACTGGCTCGACCACCTGGCTTTTATCTCTGAGCATCTACCGCCGACCGATCAGGCAATCCTTGGCTCGCTGGGCGCCTCAATGAGCGATCCGGTGATCAGGTGGAAGGACAGGAAGTGGTCCGTCCCCATCTCCACGGCGCAGATCCAGTTCAGCGGAGCTGCGGTCAGTCGCCCGATCGCCGATGCAATCAGGACCACGTTCGTGGATGTTGATGCCTACACCACGCAACCCATCGTTGCTGACACCTCATCGAACGACAAGACGTATACCCAGGCGTTCGGCCTGAAGCTGCTGACATCGCTGCTGACCCCTTATAAGGATGGGCAACGTCCGCTGGCCAGTGTCGACGCCAGCCCCGCACCGGTGGTTGCCGAGGCCCCGGTTGTGATGCCACCTGATGCGGAATCGAGAGTCGAATCGACTGCGTCAGTGCCGATTCCCGAAGTCTCCGCTCAGTCCGTTGAGCAGTCGGCTCCCGAAAAGGCGACCCCACCCCCCGCTGGGCGTGGGCGCCGCAGAGCACGGCCGGGAGGTGGTGGATGACCCGCTCGCGCCTCATCATCTTCTCGATTGTCGGCGTTGCCGCGGCCTGGCTGCTGTGGTCTATGGCCGACCAAACGTACTTTGCACCCCGGCGCGATTTGCTCAATCGCATCGATGCCGCGAAGCAACGAATCGCAAGTCGGCAGGACGTCATCAACAAGGAAGTCAGTCAGCGCCGCGCCCTGCGCGATGTTGCAGCTCGCACTCTGGCGGGGACGTCCGAACAGACGGTGAGCATCCTTCGCGAGAGACTCAACACTATTGGGCATGGTATCGGGTTGACAGACCTGCGGGTCTCGACGGCGACGGCCAAGTCGGTTGCTTCGCCGGTCAAGTCTGCCTCGAGTGACAAAGCGTGGAGGAAGCTGACCGCTCAGGCCGACTTCTACACGCTGAGCGCCGACTTCAGTGGTCAGGGGACTTATGAACAGGCGGTTCGCGCTCTGGAGATCATCTCCGCCGAGCCATACATCAAGCGCATCGAGCGGTTCACGCTTCGCCCTCGTCGAGCAGGCGAAGTTGTGGACGTTTCAGTCTCGCTGAGCACGGTGATCCTTCCGGACGCCGATCCTCCGGCTCAGCCGCAGCCCGATGTGTCGCTGGCTTCGATGTACGCGTCAGTCAGCGGCAAAAATGTGTTCCGCGCGCCTCCGGCACCGCCGGATCCCGCACCTCCGGTCAAGCCGGAAGCAAAGCCAGACGTCATCGTGGCGAAGGCACCGCCGATTCCCTGGAGCGACTGGGTCGTGACGGGGATCGTCTGGATCGACCAGCAGCCGGAACTCTGGCTCAAGAACCAGAAGACGAGCGAATCGCGGCAACTGCGCTCGGGAGACCGCATTCTCGAAGCCCAGGTTGAGGAGATTTCCCACACCCAGGCGGTCGTCAGCATCGAAGGATCAAAGTTCTATGTTGAAATCGGACAGAGTCTTGGAGACCGGCGACCGGTAAACCAGTAGACTGTCGGCACGCGATGATGATCATGTCGCCCTCCAGCGGGCGGACCCCTTCGGGGGTGGTTTGAGTGAAGGAGTGGATGCGCCATGCTGCAAAACAGCATCAGGTTTTTCCTGTTGCACGCCGCAACTCTTGTCGCCTTCGGCATCGCGCCGCTGGCCCACGGTCAGGATGAGCCGGCGCCTCCTGTCGAAACGCCGACAGAGGCGACTGTGAATGAAGCGCCGAGCACCGCGCCGCCTTCCACATCGCAGCCTGCACCAGCCGAGCCGGTCATGCAGTTCAACTTCAAGGATGTCCCCTACAGCGAGGTGGTCGACTTTTTCAGTCGCGCCGTCGGTCTGCCGGTCATTGCCAGGGTCGAGCCGCCCAAAGGAACGCTGACGTACTTCTCCCCCGATTCCTATACCTACTCCGAAGCGCTGCGCATCCTCAACATCATTCTGCAGACCAAGGGTGTGACCCTGTCGCGCGAGGGTGAATTCCTCTACCTTGGCACGTTCGACAAAACCAACCCCGGCCCGACCTATCTGGCCGGCACGATCCCCGGCGATGTGACCAACGAACAACTCGTCACCGTTCTGGTTCCGCTGCAGAACATAACCGCCAACGAGTTGTCCGAACGGCTGAAGTCGCTCGTTGGCGCCTACGGCGGCATCACGCCACTGCCACAGCAGAATGCAATGCTCATCACCGAGACCGCGGGGCAGATTCGCCGTCTGCAAACCATCGTCGATGCACTCGACAGCGCTGGCGACTACCAGGACCAGGTGCGCATCTTCCCGATCAAGCATGCCCAGGCGACCGCGCTTGTGGACACGCTCAAAGTGCTGATGAGCGAGCGCGTGGTGAAGTATGTCATCAACCAGCAGGGCCAACAGGTCAAGCTGGAGGAAGACGACCTGGCCGGTCTGCGCATCCAGCCGGACAATCGAACCAACACCATCATCTCCAAAGGCCCAACCGGTCGTCTCGATACGCTGGAAGACATGATCGCCATGCTCGACGTGCCCGGGCAGCAGGGCGCCGACGGCACGGACATGACGACGATTAACCTGGGTCGCATCTCCAGTCGCGAAGCGGCACAGATGCTCAATGAACTCTTCCGGCCGATGAAGAACAATGAGCGGCCGGTGGTGTTGCCGCTGGATGAACTGAATCGCGTCACGATCGTCGGCGCGGCGATTGACATTGAACGCGCCGTCGATCTGCTCAAGGAAGTGGATGGCGGGGGGGATGATCCGGTCAACTTCGCCCGATCGGCCTCGGTTATCCCGCTTCACTACGCAGCCCCCAACAGCGTGCAGCAGGCGCTCAAGGCACTGATGACCCCACGTCAGACGCGCCTGGTGAGCACGCTGCCGTCACCTGACGGCCGCTCGCTCATTATCGTCGGTCCGACTTCGGATGTGGAGCAGGTGCGCCTGCTTGCGCAGACGATTGACGTCGAACCCGCCGATCGGCCGCGCGAGGTACGCATCATTCGACTCGCTCGCGGCGATGCGGATGATGTGCTCGAGCGCGTTTCCGACCTGTATGGCCGCGAAGCCGGCTCGCCCGAAACTGATCCAATGGCGCAGATCGAGGTCGAGCGCGATCCCGAGTCCAACGTCATCACGCTCATCGGTCGTCGCGACGCGATTACCCGCTGGCAACAGCTGCTTACGACGGTCGAGTCCGCGCTGCCCATCGAGCGCGAGACGCGCCAAATTACGGTGTCGCCCGGACAGGCGAGTCGCATTGCCGCGCCGCTGCGCACGCTGGCGAGCCAGTTGCTCACGCCAAGCGACGGCTCGACATTCGTGGCGCCGGACATCGTGCCCATCGATGCACTTGACGTGATTCTCGTCACCGCTCTGCCCGAGCAGGCGCCAGTGATCGATTCGATCATCAAGACCCTCGACGAGCGGCGGACGCGCGATGTGCAGTTCCGTGTGGTCAATATTGGCAATGCCGACGCGGCGCAGATACTTACTCACGCCGATCAGATTTACAGCGAGCAGCGGCAGGCTGACCCCACGCTCGGCGATGTCAAGGTGGATCATGATGCGACCGCGGGCGTGCTCTACGTCGTGGCGGATGCACCGGCCATGAATCGGTACATGGCCATTCTCACCCAGTTGCAGCAGACGCTCGGCACCGGGCGCGATGTGCGACTCATCGCATTGCAGAATGTCGATGCCGCCAAAGCCGCGTCCTTCCTGAACGATCTCGTCTCGGCTTCAAAGTCGTTTCAGGGTGGGACCATCGGTCCGGCGCCGCTGGTTGAAGTCGTCGAAGCGACGAACTCGCTGCTGGTCGCCGCACAGCCATCGCAGCATCAGATCATCCAGGCGATCGTCAAAGAATTCGACCAGCCGCGCAACGGCGATGAGACGGTTGAACTGCAGGTTTTTAATCTCGTTCAAGCCAAGGCGGGCAATGTCGCCCCGGCGATCCAGACACTGCTCAAGGCCCGGCAAGGCGCCGGCGAGTCCCGACGTCCTGCCAGCGTGACCGCCGAGGAGTCGACCAACTCCATCGTTGTTGCTGCATCAACCGACGAGATGCGCGAGATCGAGACGCTCATCAGTCGCCTCGACTCGGGCCAGAGCGGCGATCAGCCGCAGGTGCGCACCGTGTTCCTCAAGAACGCGCAGGCCGAGCGCGTGGCCCCGATGGTTGAGCAACTGCTGCAGGGCGAGAAAATGGATCAGTGGATGCGCTTCGACTTCATACGGCGAGGCTGGCAGCTGCCGGATCTCGGCCCGGATGTGCGCGTCGCCGCGGAACCTCGTCTCAATGCCGTGGTCGTCAGCGCACCGACGTCGGTGTTGAATCTGGCTGAGGAAATGGTGCGACAACTGGACGTCGATCCCGGCACGACTGCCACTGGCCCGGCTCGTTCCATACGCGTATTGCCGCTGCTCAACGCCAAAGCACAGGATGTGGCCGCCAACCTGCAGGCTGTGCTCGATGACGAGACCGGGGCCGGCAGCGTCACTCCGCCCGTGATCCGCGTCGACACCGGCAGCAATTGCCTGATCGTGCGCGGCACGCCCGACCAGTTCACCGTCATCGAACGCATCGTCAATGATCTTGAGAACGCGACAATCACTGCATCCCGCGAAGTGCGGATGATTCCGATCGATCGCTCAAGGGCGGACGCGGCTCAAACGGCAGAGACGCTTCGCCGGCTGCTCGAACAACGCAGTGGCGCTCGAGTCGAAATCATCAGTGTCGATGAACTGATCCGCCGACAGAAAGAAAAGGACGAGAAGGCGGGTGATGATGGCGCCCGACTCGAATCGAACGGCGCTGACCTGGCCTCAATTCCAAACACGATGCTCCGTGCGCCAAGCATCACTGAGTGGCTGGCGACTACCCTGGTCGCGTCCATTGTCAGCCTCGACCCGCCCGCGGATGAGCCGGACATCATCATCGCCGTCGATGAAGAATCAAACAGCCTCATCGTGGTCGGCTCGCCGCAGGCCAACAAGCGGCTGGCAGACCTGGCGGAGCAGATCCAATCGCAACTTCCCGGCCTGCCTGAGCAAATTCACTATATCGCGCTCGATGAACGCGCCAATGCCAACCAGGTTGCCAACACGGTCAATAGCCTCATCAATCAGATGCGCCGACGCGGCGCGGCGGGAGGGCTCACGGGCGAAGTTGCCGTGATTCCCGATCAGCCCGGCTCCGGACTGATTGTCAGCGCCAATGACATTGACTTTGAGATCATTGGTCGCGTGCTCGTGGCGATGAACCGCTTCACGCCGATCGAAGATGCGCCGCCGCTGACCATTCTGGAAACGCAAAGCGCCTCACCCAGCCGCCTCAAGCAAATCATCGATCAGATTATCATCGGCGGTGACCCCACGCGGCGCGACCGCATCGTCATCGTTCCTGATGATCCGTCGCAATTACTGCTCATTCGAGCCAATGAAGAGGATCTTCAGGCGATCCAGGATGTCGTTAAGGAGGTTGATCGCTTTGAGACCAAGGAACTGCCGATTCGCGCCATCAAATTGCAGCGGGCCGATGCGCAGCGAGCTGCGACCGCGCTGCAGCAGTTTTTCGAGGACCGCGCCCGGCTGAATCAGCGGCCTGGACAACCGCGCCCGCCGCGGCGCATAAGCGTCGTTGGGGATCAGCGCTCCAGCACGGTGTTCGTTGCGGCGTCTGACGCCGACTTTGCCGAAATGCAGGACCTGCTCACGGCCTTCGACGCGCCGAGCGAAGCGCAGGATCTGAAGTACGAGATCATTCCGCTGAAGTTTGCCAAGGCCGATGACATCTCCCAGATCGTCAGCAGCATGGGGTGGGAGCTGACTTACGATGACAATCTTGGTCGCTGGGGTGG
The DNA here is from genome assembly GCA_002418285.1 of Phycisphaerales bacterium UBA5793. GTDB lineage: Bacteria > Planctomycetota > Phycisphaerae > Phycisphaerales > UBA5793 > UBA5793. The sequence goes on along the minus strand of DIDT01000037.1, from coordinate 26,717 downwards.
TCGGTCGGAATCGCGTGGCAAGATCAGCATCCAGGCAGACCGACGCACCAATTCGCTGGTGGTCAGCGGCACGGGTGAGAACTTCGATCTCATCGAAAACGTGATCCGCGCCCTCGATGCGCCCGCCGATCAGAAGGCTGCCCGCTCCGTTCGCATTCTCAAGATCGACAATGGCGACGTCGGCGTGATCAGTCGGGCCGTGCGTGAGAGCTATGGCGCTTCGAATCAGAATTCGTGGTGGTATTACCCGCCAGACCCTGACGAAGTAAAGATCATTTCCGATCCAGACAACAAGCTGCTCATCGTTTCTGGTCGCGAATCGGATCTCGATGGCATTGCGTCATTCGTCGCCGAGCTCGACAAAGCATCGTTGCGCCCCGACCAGACGATCGAGATTCTCACACTGGCCCATGCGCGTCCGAGCGACGTCACCCAGAGCCTCATTCGCTTCTTCAACGATCGCGCCCGGGCCGCCAATCTGCCGGATCCCGGCATCACCATGACACCGGCCAACGACTCGGGCAAGATTGTCGTCTCCGCCTCCGCCGTCCAGATCGCCACCATTCGCGACCTGCTGGCGAGCATCGACGTGCCGAGCGAGGGCGATGATCGCTCCTTCCGGCTGCACGTGCTGGAGTTTGGCGATGCCAACGAAGCGATGCGCACCCTGCGCGATCTCTTCCCCACGCGCAGCGAGCCGGTGGCTCGTCAGGTGCTCATTACCGCCGACGCCCGCACCAACAGCATCGTCATCAGCGCACCCGAGGATCGCTTCAACGAGATTGACGCCGTGCTCGCGATGGTGGATGCTCCCCCCGCCGGAACGGTCAAACTCATCCAGACCTTTGCGCTGGCCAACGCCCGGGCGCCGGAAGTGGCACAGGTGCTGACCGACGCGTTCGACCTGACCCGCCAGCCGCCGCGCGGCGGACGGGCTCGCAACATTCAACAGGAAGTCACTCGCTTCATGCTCGAAGGGCAGGAGGAGGGCGCTCAACCGATCGAGATCGACGCCCGCATCACGGCAAACACCCGCAACAATGCGGTGATCGTCGTCGCCACGCCCGAGTCGATGCCGCTGATCGCCCGCTTCGTTGGCGAACTCGACGAAGCGCCGGTCAAGAGTGTGCGCGAGTATCGCATCTATCCACTCGAAAACATCGTCGCCAGCGATGTTCGCATGACCTTGTCCACTCTGTTGAGCCAGCGGGGAGCCGGCTCATCAGGCGACCCCGCTCCGACGGTTTCGACCTCGCCGCGAGACAACAGTCTCATCATCGCCGCGACCGCCGAACAACACAGCGAAGTCGAGCAGATCCTCAAGCAGATCGACCTGCCGGCCAAGACGGTGCGGACGACTGAATTCGTCCCGCTCAAATTTGCTCAGGCGCAGAAAGTGGCCCAGGCGCTGGACGTCTTCTACGGCCGCTATGCCTTCGAAGCCGACACGCCGTCCAAGCAGAACGTATCAATCGTTCCCGATCCGGCCAGCAACAGCCTCGTCATCTCGGCCGAAGAGGGCGAGTGGCCCGGCATCCGCGAACTCATCGCCAAGCTCGACGGCGAAGAGTACGACACCACCCTGCAGCTCGAGGTCATCGCCCTGCGCTACGCCGATTCATCCTCGGTCAGCACGGCCATCAACCAGGCCTTTGCGCCGCAGATCGAGCCGCGTCGCGGCGGCGATCAGGGGGGCCGTCGACCCAATGCCGACCAGGGCAATGGCGGCGATAATGCTCCGCGCATTCTGGTCGACGATACCGACGTTGTCCGCGCTGCCGCAGAGCCGCTGACCAATTCCATCATCGTCTCCGCTTCTCGACGCAATCTCGAGAAGATCCGGGCGATTGTGACAAATCTTGACGTGGCCGATTACGCCAAGTTGCCACCGGCTCAACTCATTCCGCTCAATGAGGCCAAGGCCGCCGATGTCGCCGCAACGCTCACCAGCATGTACGGCGACGAGCGCGGAGGCGGTGGACGCCGCAGCGGCCGCAAGACCGTCGTCATCACGGCGGATGCCGCGTCGAACACGATCATCGTCCGCGCCGAAGCGGAGGAGTTCTCGCAGATCGAAGCGCTCGCTCGCGCTATTGAGCAGACCTCGCGCAAGGAAGGTATGACGGTCCGCGTGCTGTCATTGGCCAAGGCCAGTGCGCCGCGCGTAGCTGAGGCCATTCGCCAGACCTTTGCCGCCACGGCCAAGTCGATGGATGAGCCCCTTGCGATCGAAGTGGACAGCGTCGCCAACAGTCTGGTCATCGCTTCGTCGGCCCGGCTCTATTCACAGATCGCCGAAGTCGTCGAAGAACTTGATCGCCTCGGCCCGGCCGGCGGGCAGCAGATCTTCGTCGTGCCAGTCGAGAATGTGTCACCCGAGGAGATGAAGCGCATCCTCGAATCGCTTGATCTCGACAAGCAGCGTCAGGGCGCGACAGGCATTCTCGGCGAACCGCTCAAGGTTTCCGTCCTTCCCGGACGGCGTGCGCTCGCGGTGGTGGGCAACCCCGGGGATCGTGAGCGAATTCTGTCGATTATCGCTGCACTCGACGCTGCGCCCGACTTCGCGCAGGCGCAGGTTCGACTTATCGAATTGCACCAAGCCGAGGCCGGCGCTGTTTCGACGATCATCCGCGACATGCTCAAGCCCGGCGAACAGCACGCCAACACGCCGATGGCGGCCGCCATCAAAGAGCAGGTACGCCGTCTGAGCCTGCGTCGGGACGGTGCACTGCAGGGTGATCTCGATCTCGATCTCACCCAGCCCATCCGCGTGCTGCCTGCGCCCAATGTCAACGGCATTCTCATCAGTTCGACGCCAGCCAACTGCGAATCGCTCGAAGAGATCGTTCGCATGTTCGACAAACTGCCCGTGACCGAAGCGGTTACGCTGCGACTGTTTCCGCTCAGCAACATCTCAGCGACGATGATGAAATCGATCGCACAAGATCTGTTCTCGCAGGGTCGCAAGCTCGCGACCCAGCCGGGCAGCAAGGTCGAAGGGCGCCCGCAGACTGAAGTCGGCGGTGCGCTGCTCGAAGAGGTAGCGATGACCGTGGATGAACGGACCAATACGCTTATCGTCGCCGGACGTGAGGCTTCGGTTGCTCTCGTCGAAGTGCTGATCGACAAGCTCGACAGCGACATCGCGGCCAAGTGGGTCGAGCCTCGCGTGCTGCTGCTTCGCCACGCCGATGCCGATGAACTGGCCGCAGCGCTTGATGAAGTCCTTGTGCGCGGCCAGGCGACCGGACCCGAAGCCCAGGCCATGCAGAAGCAGGTTGGCCGCCTGCGCATCGCCAAGCGCGGCGGTGGGCCCGATGAAATGGTCGATGCCGACCTCTTCGTACCCATGACGCGCCTGGTCATACGCCCGGACGCCAAACTTAACGCGCTGATCGTCGTCGGCACGCCGGAGAACATCGATGCAGTTGGCGAGTTGGTTGCCATGCTTGATGTGCCCGCCGCCGCGCCAAGCAGCGCCGTTCGCATCTACCCGCTCGGCCATGCGACCGCCAGCCGCGTCGCCTCGATTCTTACCGGCCTGTTTGACCGTCAGGCCCAGACGGGCGCGATTCGGGATGAGGATCGCCTTGCGGTGCAGGCCGACGAGCGAACGAACTCGCTGATCATCACCACGAGTCCGCGCAGTTTTGCCGTGGCCGAGATGCTCCTTCGGTCGCTCGACACGGAGCAGACCGCCGAACTGCACGACATCCGCATGATTCGTCTAAGCAATGCGTCGGCCACGATCATCGCACCGCTCATTCAGCGTCTCATGGATTCCCGTCTCGAGCGTCTTCGTCAGACCGAACCTGAGACGGCTGACCAGCAGCAGGCCGTTATCGTCGCCGACTCGCGCACGAACAGCCTGCTTGTCACTGCGGGAAACGAGAGCTACGAAGTCATCGAGCAGCTGGCCAATGCCCTGGAGAACACGCGAGGCTCGACCGCCAACGATGTGCAGATTGTTCCGCTCAGTCGCGGCAACGCCGCCAAGGTGGCCGACACGATTCAACGCGTGATGGATCGCCAGTACGCTGATCTGCCCAACGAGCTGTCGGCCCGTGAGAAGCCGCTGATTCTTACTGATTCGCGCACCAACAGCCTGCTGGTGACCGCCAGCGCCGAGGATCTGAAGCGCATTCACGAACTCGTAAAGCAACTCGAGAATGCACCGTTCAACCCAGCTCTGAGCCTGCACGTCATCCCCGTCACCGGCCAGCGCGTCGAGACGCTGGCACCGCGGCTTACGACGCTGATGCGCGAGCGCGAACGATCGCTAGGTGAATCGGCCGGCGTGCAGGATCGCACGGTCATCGAGGCGGACATCGCGACGAACAGCCTCATTGTCGCCGGCAGTGATGAGAACCTTGAAATCATCCGCGGCCTGATTACGACTCTCGGAGACGCAGAGAACTTCGCGGCCACTGGCGCCGAGGTCGAGATTATCACCTTGCGCAATTCGCGCGCCGATCGCATGGTCGATCAGCTCAACGCCCTGTACGTGACCGAGGCCAATCGCACGCGCGGGGCCGGCACCATCCGTGTGTCACCGGACATGCGTCTCAATGCCATTGCCATCTCCGCGCCCGCGGCCGATATCGCCTCGATTCGTAACCTCATCAATGAACTCGAATCGACCCAGGTCACGGATGTCCGCGAGATCCAGATGATCCCGCTCAAGGCCGCCAACGCGATCGAAATCGTTCCGCTGCTCGAGAACGTCCTCTCGGGCGGACGGCGCGGCGCGACGAACCAGGACCAGGCGACCATCATCCGCTTCATCCGTGACACCGCCCGCGAGAAGCTCGGCCCCAAGCCCGAAGGTGAGCCCACAGAAGCCGAAGTGTCGCTCGCCGTGCGCGAAGCGATCCGCTTCACGCCCGATCTGCGAACCAACTCGATCGTCGTCTCCGCGCCATCGTCATCGATGCGAATGATTCGCGAGCTGATTGATGAACTCGATTCCTCCGAGACGGGCTCCAAGCGGGTTCGAATCTTCGAACTGGTCAATTCCGATGCCGTGCAGATGGCCGAACTGCTCGGCCAACTCTTCAATTTGCGCGATCAGGGGCTGATTCTGCGACCTCGCGACGATGACCCCAACGCGGCTCCAAGTCTTCCCGATCCGAACGTTGTTGCCACGTTTAATGACACCGAGCTTGTCACCGCCACCGATGAGCGGCAGCAACTATCCATGACCGTGGATCCGCGAACCAATAGTCTCATCGTCTCGGGCACACCACGCTACCTCGATCTCGTCGAAGAGGTCATCACCGAACTCGATTCAAAGATCGGCACGCGCCGCGAAGAAAAGGTGTACCCGCTGCGCAACGCGCGCGCCGTCGACGTCGCTCAGGCGCTCAACACCTTCCTGACCCAGGAACAGGAACGCATACTGCGTACGCTCGGCCCCGATCGAGCCGGCTCGATCCTGCAGCAGCTCGAACGTGAAGTATCGGTGGTGGGTGTGACCGAATCGAACACGCTGATGATCTCCGCCTCGCCGCGCTACATGGAGAAGATCCAGGGCATCATTGATGAACTCGACAAGAACCCGCCGCAGGTGCTCATCTCCGTCATGCTCGCCGAGGTTACGCTCGACTCGGACGAGCAGTGGGGGATGGACTTGACAGTCGGCCCCTTCCGGGGTGATCGCGTGACCGCCTCCTCGTCGTTCGGTCTTGCTGCGGCGACGCTCTCGGGGCTCGGCGTGCCAAACCTCTCCGTTTCCACGGACGATCTTGAGCTACTTGTTCGGGCTCTGGAGGCGCAGGGTCGTCTCGAAGTGCTCAGCCGCCCGCAGATTCTCGTGAACAACAACGTCAACGCGAACTTCCAGGTTGGTCAGAACATCGGCATCGTCGAGGATGTGCAGGTTTCTGATAATGGCACAGCTCGATCGAACGTTGCGCGGCAAGACATCGGTATTATTCTCGACGTCCTGCCTTCAATCAGTCCTGATCGATTCGTGCGCATGGAGGTCAAGCCCGAGATCTCAAGCCTTTCGGCCCGGACCACACAGATCAGCGAAGACTTCCAGGCGCCGATCATCGACACCCGCAAGGTCGACACCGTTGTCACCGTCAAGGATGGCCAAACCGTTGTCATTGGCGGGCTCTTTTCGACGCGGACCGAAACACGCAACCAGAAGGTCCCGTTCTTCGGCGACATTCCCATCCTCGGCCTGCCGTTCCGCACCCGCCTGCACCGCCGCGAGAAGACGGAGTTCCTCGTGGTCATCACGCCGCACGTCGTCAACTCGGTCGAGGACGCCAAGAAGTACACCGACGACGCGATCATCGACATGACGGTGCCCAAAGAGACCAAGGACCAGATCCGCTCCGGCCGCATCGATCCGTCGCTCTGGATTGAACAGGGTACCGGCAAGAAGAAGACCGGTGAAGATCGCAAGCGTGATGAGCAGATGATCACTGAGCCCGATCCCGCAAAGGAGGACAAGCAGTGAGAATCGCTCAATTCACCCTCAGCCTCGCTCTGCTGACCGCTGTTTGTTCCCTCGCCGGATGCGTGACGGAGTACGAAGCCGGACAGGAACCGCTCGCCCCGCAGCCCGCGGAGATACCAAGCCAGCCGCGATCCCTGATCGTGAACCGCATCGCCTTCGCGCCCACGCTTTACGCGCGCGACATGAACGGCAACGGGATGGGCGACCGCCTCGACGCCACCGTCTACCTCTGGTCCGAGCCCTATCCCTTCCCGCTGCACGAAGATGGCACGCTCACCATCTCGTTGTACCGCGTCGGGGACTACTCCAACGCCGAAGCCCTTCCGCTGCGCGAATGGGTCTTTCCACCCGAGAAGTTGCGGGCCGCGCGCGCCAAAGCCCTTCCCGGTCCATGCTATTACATCGAAGTCTCACTCCTCGATGAAGATCATCGAGCCGGCGACAACCTCAACATCGAATCCGCCGACTTCGTCGCCAAGTTCGTCCAGCCCGGCCGCAAGGTGATCACCTCCGGCTTGTCCACGGTGCACCTCGATCACCCCGGCCGGTAGCGCGTCATTGTGCGACTTTTTTTGAGGTCGGCACACCGCAGTGTGCGATGATGGAACAGGTAGCCGAACGTCGCAAGCCCTTCTCACTCTGGCCAGCGACGAACGGCGATGGTGAGGACGGGCCAACCGTGTTGCTCGATCGCGTCCTGCTCTATGTTGCCATGGCACTGATGTCGCTGGCGCTGCTGGCGTTCATCTGGGTGGCCGTGCGCCTCGTGCCCATTCGCGGCGGGGGCCGCCGGCAACGCGAGAGTGCTTTGGGCTACTGTCCGACTTCCCACGCAAGTTGGTGGTTCGACCTGCTCCTGCCCTACCGGTACTTTCTCTGGCAGACATGCGGGTACGACTTGTCGCGCCAGCCACCGCTCAACGAACGGGGTGATGTCCGCTGCCCGGAATGCGGGCAGATCACGACGCCGAGGCGCGTGCATCGCGGGCGGTACCGGTTCCGCCCGGGGCGGGCGGCGCTGGCGTGCCTGCTTGTGGGCACGGGCTGCCTGATTGCCGTTTCGTCGCGAACCGAGAAGTGGATCCCCTGGACGCCGACCTACGCGCTGGTCGCCATTCAGCAGGCGGGCATGCCGTGGCACGAGATCGCGTTGCGCCGCGAGTTGTCCAAGCGTGTGAACGATGGAGGTGAATCAAAGTGGGTGGCGTCCAGGCTGGCGAGGCTGCTCGTCACTGACCTGCACAGCGATGCAGTGGAGTGGAATGCCTACGTCGCCATGAGGCAGCTCGACGAAATGGTCGACGTGGCTCGTCCTGCTCTGTTCGATGCCCTGCGCTCTACGGATTGGCAGCAGCGTCAACTCGCGTTCATTGCCTTGGCGAGGATTGAGGAGAGGTGCGAACCTACGGCAGCGGAGCCTCTGACCGTTGATGTGGCCCTCGAGGCGCTCCGCGACGACAGCGAGTGGTACTACCGGAACGCGGTGGTCGGCATGAACTACCTCTACCGACACGGGGCCGCCGAGCCAGCGGTTCGACGCCGAATCCGGCGGATCCTGGGCACAACCGACGATCCACAGCAACGGCTTCTCTGCGCGGTGGTGTGCGGTCACCTCGCGGACATTGAGTCGCTCGACGTCGCCTACCCGATCCTCGTGGAGTGTCTGCAGGACAATGACATCTCGGGCGATGCCAAGTTCGTCGCCCCGGCGATGGCTGCGTTCGGTCCAACCGTGACCGCTCGTCTTGAAGCAACCCGTGCAGCGACCCCTGATGTCCAGCAGGCCCTGCTGGTAGACCTGCTTCTGTTCGATCTTGGCGCGGCGTCGGCGCCGGCTCGGCGCCCTTGGGTCCTGCCAAAGCTGGGTCGGGCATTCCAAGCCCCGCTTCAGGAGACGAATCTCGATCAATCGTTGGATGATAACTTGACCTACTGGCTGGATGACTATGTCGCTGCACACCGCCCTTGGTAGCAGATCCGCCATTTGCCCGCGATCCCCTACACTTGCCCGACATGACCGGCGCCAACCAATCCGGACCATCGAATACGCCCGACTCCCCCGGGCGACGGGCGGCGACGCACATCGTCCGCACTTTGCGCGGGCAGGGCTTTGTCGCCTACCTCGCCGGCGGGTGCGTGCGCGATGAGGTCATGGGTCACACGCCGAAGGACTACGATGTCGCTACTGACGCGCGGCCCGAGCGCGTGCGACAGATCTTCCGCAATACGCAGGCGGTGGGCGAGCACTTCGGCGTCATCCTCGTGCGCGAGCAGGGTTGTACCGTGGAGGTCGCGACCTTTCGGCACGAGTCCGGGTATGCGGACAGTCGCCGGCCCGACTCGGTGACATTCACCGACGCCGAGAGCGACGCTCGGCGCCGCGACTTCACCATCAACGGGTTGTTCATGGACCCGGAGACCAATGAGGTGATCGATTTTGTCGGCGGTCGCGCCGATATCGACGCCGGCGTCATTCGGGCGATCGGTGATCCGGCGGCACGGCTTGGGGAAGATCATCTCCGTGCACTGCGAGCCGTGCGATTCGCTGCCCGCTTTGAGTTCGGCATCCATCCCGCCACGGCCGAGGCTGTGCGGCGCGATGCGGCTGAACTGCGGGGCGTCAGCCGCGAACGCATTGGCCAGGAAATCCGGCTGATGCTCCTCGACAGACATCGGGGGCGGGCGGTGAAGTTGCTTCACGAACTTGGCCTCGACGCGCCGGTACTCGATGAGCCGCACTATGACGCGGAGCCGACGTCCGTGAGCGCACTGAAGCTCAGTCAGCCCGGGGGGCAGGCCATGATCCTGGTCGCCTCCCTGGCGGCTTGGGCTGTGGATCGTCATTCCCACCACCGCGACCTCGTGGGCCGTTGGCGAAATGCACTTGTGCTCAGTAATGAAGAGCGCGACGGCTTGCGGAGTGTACTTCGTGATCTGCCTCGCGTGCGGGAAGAGTGGAGGGTGCTGCGCGTCGCCCAACGCAAGCGACTGGCGGCGGGGACTTGGTTTGGCGCAATGCTGGCCGTGCTAAGGGCGGTCGATTCGGAACTCCATCATGCGATCGCCATGGAGGTGGAGGAGTTGCGCCAGCATGCCGGGGGGCTGGCGCCGACCCCGTTGGTCACCGGCGATGATCTGGTTGCGGCGGGCCATCAGCCCGGACCGAGGTTCAAGCGCGTGCTCGATACCGTGTATGACGAGCAATTGGAGGGCCAGATTGACAGCACGGAGGCCGGCTTGCGACTCGCCAGGGATTTGCTGTCGAAATGAGCCTGGTGATGAAGAAAACCGCGATTTGATCGTAATGGGCCGGTAGAATCCCTGCCGGGGTTGTGTTTTCAAGCTCCTGCGACGGTCAAATCCCGCCTCGCGGGGAACTTCCGCCGGATTCGTGCGTCTGAAAAAGAGACCCGATGGTGGCGACCGGAGCCACCGGGGTTGAGGACCGATTCCGCCAAGGCTGGACCGGCCGCTCCGTCGGTCGAACAAAAGGGGTCTTTTCCAATGACGAATTCTTCGCTTCGAAATGTTCTGACCTGCATCTGTGCCGTGGCGCTGATGTGGACGAGCGTGGCTGCATTCGCCCAGGACGGCGGCGACAAGACCGACATGCTCGACCAGGTCACCTTGGCCGACGGCCGCCAATTCACCGGCAACATCCTCGAAGAATCGGATGACTCCATCACCATGGAGATCATCCACATGGGAATGCGCACCAAGCAGACCTGGCTGCGAGGCGACATTCTTGAGGTGCTCCACGATTCGATCCCGTCGGTGGAGGAAAAGAAGGCCGACGTCGAGGAGCAGGTGAAGACCGCCGACGACAAGCTGCTGTATGACCCCAATGACCCGCGGCATGCCGTGTACAAGGTGCCCATCAAGGGCCCCGTTGGTCTCGACGCCCACACGCGCATCATCCGCATGATCTGGGATGAAGCAATCGCTGCCCACGCCAAGACGATCATCCTCGAGTTCGACTGCGAGCAGGCGCTCGGTCAGGCAGATCTGGAGGTCTACCGCGACTTCTTCGAAGAATTGAAGCGTGACGCCCGAAGCAAAGAGATTCGCGTCGTGGTCTGGATCAAAGAGGCACGCGGTGTCGCTCTGGCGTACGCCCTGATGTTCCCCGAAATCTACTTCCAACCCGACGGCGAAATGGGCGGCGGCTGGGCTATCAACGAGCAGTTGAGTGAGTCGTTCCAGGATCCCGCTGTGCGAGCCAAGATGATCTCCGCTTGGACGGGTATCTGCCGCGGGATGGCCGAAGAAGGTGGGCACGACCAGTTGCTTTGCGAAGCGATGATCCGACCCGAGGTCGTCCTGAGCATGGACTATGAAGGCGACCAGCCGCGCTTCCGTAATGACACTGAAGGTGAAGTGATTCTTGATGCCAACAGCGGCGAAGAACCCGAAAACGCCCTGGAACTCACCGCCAAGCAGGCGAATGAATACGGCATCTCCGGCGGCACGTACCGAACCATCGATGATCTGATGTTCAAGCTTGGCTACCGTGAGTATCGCTATGTCGAGGGCAACGCTGACAGCTGGGCCGAGAAATGGGCCGATGGCTGGAAGAAGGCGCTCGACGAGTATCGCTATATCCGCGCCGATATGGCTCTGATCGACACCTACAACGAACCCATCGATCGCAAGATCGCCAAGAAGATCTCCAAGCTGCGCGAAGTTCAGGCCCTGATCAAGAAGTGGCCCCCGCTCGAGCTGTTCATCAATCCGGAGCAGATTTACTTCGAGATCGACACGTACAAGAAGGAACTGCGCAATATCAACGAGCAAAGCCGTCCCGGTGGAACGACGCCAGGTGGTGGCCGTCCGAGCAACAAGCCGGGAAACTGACCTTTGCTCGTGACGGTTCCGTTCTTGGTCGGAAGCTCTGAGCGATTCGCTCTTTCATCGCACCTGCTGACTTGAGGAAGTAAATATGACGCGTGCTCTCAAATGCCTGTTCACCCTGATGCTTATGCTCACCTTGGCCGTCAGTGCCTTTGCCGACGATGTGATCACACTCAAGAACGGCAAGACGTATCACGGCGAAGTGCTCGAAGAAACCAAGGACATCATCCGCATGAAAGTTGATGTGAGCGGCATCACCCAGACCTACGTCTTCTGGAAAGACGATGTTGAGACGCTGGCGCGCAACGTCACCAACGAGCAGAAATCGCCCGGTGACACCAACGCGCCCAAGAGCAACAGCACGACATCCAAGAGTGACAATTCGGATGAAACAGCCGCCAAAGCCGCCGACCTGGTGAACAAGAAGGTCTTTGTCATTCCCATGCATGGCGGCGTGGGCCAGACATTCCGCCAGGACAAGCTCAAGGAGGCCATCGACGCCGCCCGGCCGCTCAAGCCCGATGTCATTATCCTTGAGATTGACAGCCCCGGCGGCGCTCTCTCCGAGGTCTACAAACTGCGTGACTACATCTCTGAAGTGCGCGACGAGTTCAGGATTGTCGTGTGGATCAAGTCGGCCATCTCCGCCGCAGCGATGACCTCCATGATGTGCCGCGAAATGTACTTCATGAAGGAAGGCCACATCGGCGCCGCCACCGCGTGGTACATGACCAGTGGCGGAGCCAAGGCCGTTGAAGGCCCCGAGCTCGAGGCGTGGATCCAGGCCGCTCGAGATTTTTCCTCGGCTGCGGGTTACAACCCCATGGTCACCCAGGCGATGATTGACAAGAAGTACATCCTCACCGCCGACGTCGAGGAACTGCCCGACGGTGAACGCCGTGTGACCTTCTACGACTACATGAAAGAAGGCGCTGAGGTTCTCTGCCGCGAAGGAGAGATTCTCACCCTGACCGCATCACAGGCTCTGCGTTACAACATTAGCTTGGGCACTGTGGATGACAAGCAGGAGTTCGCCCGCATGCTCAACCTGAGTGGCTGGGTGGAGATTTCCGATGCCGGTCGCAAGATCATGAAGGAGTGGCAGGAAACCTACGATCTCGCGGAAATCGAACTTCCTCGGCTCTACCGCGAGTTTGCGAATCCCGCGTCCACCAACGATGATCGCATTCGAGTGGTTCGTGAACTGATGAAGTGGGTGCGTCGTGCACCGCAGATCGCAGAAATGTACGCCATGCCCGACGGCAGCGGCACGCCGCTCGATCTGCGCGATCTCGATCGACTCCTCAAGCAGCTCGTCCGTGCCCGCAATTGATTCGATCCGCCGAGTTCGGCTGCGAGCCGACCAGCCATTCATGACGCCAGCAACGCCCGAAGCGATTCGGGCGTTGTTTCATTGGAGACCGCGCAGGATCGATGATCAGGCTTACTTCACCGGCGTGGCAAACTTCGAATCTTCTCGAATGAGTTCGCGCGATCGCCCATGAACTCCACTGGCCGCGCTGCGAAGTGACTCGCACAGCCGCACAACAGCTGCGAAGTCCTTGTATTCGCTGAGCAACTCGTCGATGCGCTCGGACATCACGAGGGCCCGGCCCGTCTTCGTGCCGTTCGAGTGCGACCCAGTCCCATTGCGGGTGGTTCCGTTGGTCCGAGCGTGCATGAACAGTCGCTTGTAGGCGTCCTTCAGCGCGTTGATCTCGTGTTCGCTAAAGCAGCGCCGCGTGAGAGCGATCGTATTGATCCCGCGGACTTCGACCGGATCGCCTTCCACCTTCATGTAAGGTGGGACATCCTTTTTGACGCGGCAAAGCCCACCGACAAATGCCAGTGTGCCGATCGTCGTGTAGTGGTGAATGCCCGCGCCGCCACCGATATTGACGCAGTCTTCGATGACGGCGTGTCCGCCGACCATGACCTGGTTGGCAATGACGCAGTGCGAGCCAACGGTGCAATCGTGAGCAACGTGGGCGGCAACCATGATGAGGTTGTCGCAGCCCACACGCGTCACGCCACCGCCCACTTCCGTGCCGCGATGGATGGTCACATGCTCGCGAATAACGTTGCGGTCACCGATAATGCAGGGGGATGCCTCTCCGCGGAACTTGAGATCCTGAGGGTCGGCCCCGATGACGCTGAAGGGGTAGATCGTGTTGTCGGTGCCGATCGTGGTCGGTCCGCTGATGCTGACATGGTTGAGCAGTCGCGATCCACTGCCAATCTCAACGTAGGGGCCGATCACGCAGTAAGGACCGATCTCGACATTGTCGCCGATCTCGGCCTGCGCGTCGATGATGGCGGTGGGGTGTATGGATCTCATGTCATGCGCACTTGATTCATCAAGGAATCGGCTGCTCGGCTGTGTCATCGTGAATCACGGCCGCGAAGTGGGTGTTGCTTCAGGTACTGGATGGTCCAACCACTCGATTCGGGCCAATTGGAGGCTGCCCGCATCAATCCGTTTCGTCCTCGGCGTCGACCATGACGAACTTGATCTGGGCCTCGGCGGCTAACTGACCGCCGACTAGAGCCTTGCACTTCACGTTCGCCGTGCGGCCTTGAGCCCGGATGGTCTCCGCCTCAATCACCATCTGGTCCCCCGGAACGACCGGGCGTCGGAGTTTTACTTTATCCAAGGACAGGAGCACGGCAATCTTTCCCCGGTGCTCCAACACGCTGCTGAGCAGAAGGCCCGATAATTGAGCCATTGCCTCCACAATCATTACGCCGGGCATGATGGGAGTCCCCGGGTAATGACCCTGAAAGTAGGGCTCATTGATCGTGACGTTCTTGATGCCGATGGCCCGCTGATCACCGTGGATCTCCACCACGCGGTCAATCATCAGCATCGGGTAGCGATGCCGGAGGACCTTCATGATGGACCGGGCGTCCATTTGCCGTTGCAGGTGCGTCTGGAGGCCCTGTTCGGCCCGCAACTTCTCCAGCAGCCGGTAGACGAGCTGATGGTTCAACGAGTGACCCGAGCGATATGCCACGATTCGACCATGGATCGGCCGTCCAAGGAGGTAGATATCGCCGATCACGTCCAGAATCTTGTGGCGCACGGGCTCATTTTCGAACCGGAACGCGTTGTCGATCGGGCCGTTCTCGTCGATCACCAGCACGTCACGCGGCGTGAGGTGATGGCACATGCCCCGATCCCACAACGCCTGGGCCTCTTCCTTGAGGCTGAAAGTCCTCGCTGGAGCAATATCGCGAACGTACGCCTCGGCATTCAAGTGAAACGCGTGCAGTTGACGTGGAATGCGCGATTCATTGGGGTAATTCAGGTCATAGAGCACCTGCAGATCGTCCCGCTCTGCGGGTAGGGCGGCGATGAGAGCGTCGCCCTCTTCGACTGTAATCGGCTCTGTGATCTGGCAGTAACGCCGCTGGGCGTCCTGTCGCACGATTCCTGCGGTGCGCATCGCATTGATGTAGGGAAGGGCTGACCCATCTCCACAGGGCAATTCCGGCCCAGTGAGTTGGATGATTGCATTGTCGATGGCCAGACCCGCCAGGGCCGAAAGGCAGTGTTCTACTGTTTCAATGGTCACATCGCCGAGCTTCAGGGTGGTGCGGCGGCTTCTTGGCGTGACATTGCCGATTGTTGCCGGAATCTGGACTGGTTCCGGCAGATCGATGCGCTCGAAGACGATGCCGTGATCGGCCGGGGCAGGCAGAATCGTGCATGTCACCATGTCGCCATGGAACAGGCCGCGCCCCGTCACCACGGCGGGACCACCAACGGTGTGTTGGTGCAGGGCTTCTTCTTCCATCGCCTCCGCGGCGCCGATTGGCGAGGGCGCTGCGGGAGTCGTCACGGAGCCATCCTCAGCCGACTTTTTCGCTGCATCGTGGGCACGATCATCCCGCCCGGTCGCCGCCGAAGAGGCGCGCGGAGGTGAGAGCGGATTGGTTTCGAGCACTTCCGTCATTTCGAACTCGAATCGGCGTCCCGGCGTCGGTTTTCATGCTCAAGGCGGGCCACGGTCTTGATGAGTTCGGGTAGTTTACGCAGTGCGGCTTGCATCAGCCAGAACTGGCGCCGATCGGCCGCGGGGGCGCCGACGAGTTCAGCGCCCGCCTCCACGTCCTTGCTGATGCCCGTCATGGCCGCGATTCGGGCTCCCTTGCCCACGTGGCGATGATCGGCGACGCCCGCCTTTGCGCCGAGCTGGCAATAGTCTTCCAGTACGACCGTGCCAGCGAGTCCTGTTTGGGATGCCAGCACGCAGCATCGCCCGATACGGACGTTGTGTCCGATCTGCACGAGGTTGTCAATCTTGGTGTGCGCGCCGATGACGGTCTTACCAAACTTGGCGCGATCGATGGTGCTGCAGGCCCCGATCTCAACGTCATCATGAATCTCGACGATGCCGATATGGACGAGCTTTTGCATTCCGCCGCGCCCGTCCGGCCTATAGCCGAATCCATCCGAACCGATGACCGAGTTGGGGTGGATACTCACGCGGTGTCCGAGCACGCAGCGCTCGCGAATGACCACACCCGCGCGGATAGTGCAGTCGTCACCAACAACGACGTCCTCCGCAATGTTGACGCCTGTTTCGAGAATCGTCCGGGCGCCGATCTGAGTCCCTGCACCGACGGTGACGCGGGCTCCGATAGTGGCGGTCGGGTCAATCAGGGCAGTCGGATCAATCGTGGCGTCGGGGTGAATCCCGGGCGTCGCGGGGGCGACGACCGGAGCAAACAGGGTGAGCAATTCGGCCAGCGCCAGATCGGCATTGGGCACGCGAAGCAGAGCCCGGTGAGCCGCATCGTGCCCCGGGACCTCAACACCGAGCGTAACAGCCGCTGCGACGGCCTTGGATTCGACCCAGCGGGCCGCATACGAATCCGATCCGATGAAGGAAATATCAGTCGGCCCGGCGAGGTCGAGCGCATTGAGCCCATCCACGACGATCGAGTCGGGTCCTTCAATTGCAGCGCCCAGTCGTCGCGCCAAATCGCTCACTGTGAACGACTTGCGAGTCGCTCCGATCAGAACACCGTTTTGCGCCTCATGCGTCATCGAGGGGCGTCTCCATCAGGTTGATACCGGCCGCAACACTCATGGACCCGCGTTGAACTCGTTGTTCATGAGCAGGATGATCTCGTCCGTGATATCCACGGTCTGCTTCCGCGAATAGAGTACTTGGCGCCGGCTGATGAGCTCCGCTGCGGCGTCGAGACGATTCTCGTCCGCCTGCTTGTTCCGTGAATCGTCCCACAGCACGATGTCCCATCCATCGCGATCGGCGACCTTCGCGATGGCTGCGGCGATCTTGTTGTAGAGCCGAACCTGCCGCAACGCCTGCTCGGACTGCAACTTGTTATCACGGAACTTCTGCCAGGTCTGCAACTGCAGGGACTGGAGGATCCACTTGTCTTCCTCCCGGCGGCGGCTCTCGCTGCCCTCGGGAAGCACTCCCATGCTTTCCTTGAGGTCCGCAAGGCTCTTTTGCATCTTGCTTTCTTCCTCGACGAGCCCGTCACGGATCTTCTTGAGCTGCGCCTGCATTTCTTTCCACTCATCCACCTTGTCGGTGACGGCGATCCAGTCCACCACCGCAACCGCGGTCGGAGTGGCCGGCTTGCGGGAGAGCGCCGAGACCTGCAGACTCGCCAGAAGCCCTACGCCGATGGCAACCGTGGCGAGCAGCGTCGCCGTGTTCTTCTTGAACCAGGTACTCATGAAACCACCCTCTGGGATAGGAAGACTCTAGTACGAAATATGTTTGGTATGCCCGGCGAGTCGGCCCAACGCGAGCATGGACGATGATGATAGCGAACCCTGACGTTGAAACGCGGCGAAACCGGCAACAACTCCGCCTCACCATGTGGTTCGGCCGATCCTCAAGGCGCCCGAGCAAAGACGTTGGCCGAGCTTGAACATTCCCCACAATTACGGGCTCAGAACGGGACGTCGATGCTGAAGCTCAGCAGTTGCTTTTGGTCCGTATCCTGCTTCACGAGCGGAAAACCGAAGTCGAACGCCAGCGGCGCCTGGCCGAGCTGAGGAATGTAGAGCCGTACACCAACGCCTACGGAGACGCGATAGTCATCGAGGCTGAAGTCGCTGGTCACGGTTCCGGTATCCACAAACGCCACGCCGCCGATGAACCGCTCGAAGATCGGAAACTCGTACTGGGCCCCGACGAAAAAGAGCCAGTCGCCGCCGATAGGATCCTGGCTGGGACGGCCGTTGGGGCGCAAGCCGCGTGGCGAAACCGTGCGATAGTCGAATCCGCGGAAGGTCCGGCCGCCGAGGAAGAACCGTTCGTAGATCGGTGTCGTACCGCCGAACTGATACCCCACTTGCGTGTGCAGTTGCAGGATCGACTTGCGCCCGAGGAAGTCTTCATCCAAGGTGAGAAAGACGGTGTGCTCGGCGGTGACGCGAGTGAAGTCGAAGTCGCCTCCGAGCGCGCCGATCTGCTCCATGCCCAGTTCCAGGCGGCTGCCGCGTGAAGGTCTCGCTCGATTGTCGACCGTAGTTCGGATAATGCCCGCACCCAATCCGGTGACGATGTTCTCATTCTGCACGTCGTACACATCCACCGGCGCAAAGCGGTCGATGTTTGACAGATCGATCGACTGGAATCGTGTGGAGACGTAACCCGTCCACACTTCGCCGAGTCGGCGCGAGAGTCGCAACGACCCGCCGAATCGCTTTTCGTCGTAGCTTTCCTGCACGCGCTGGGTATACGCGATCGAAGATGAAAATGCATTGTCAGTGCCGAACAGGTACGGCTCGCTCAAACTGACGCTGTAATTGCTGAACTCATTGCCGGGCTGGACGTTGATGTTGAAGACCTGGCCGGCGCCGCGAAAAGCGCGGCCACGGATAAACTCGTCGAAACTCTCGGGAAAGTCGGCGATATCAAAGTTGCGCTGCGTCAGCCCGATCGAGCCGAACAGCCCGAGGTCGGAACTGACCGCGGCACCGAAGTTGATCGAGCCGGTGTCGCCTTCCTCCACTTCGATGATCACGTCGCGGTAGAGCGGGTCCGACGGGTCCGGATCCGCTGGCGTGATGCGCACATCGGTGAACAGGCCCGTGCCCCGAATATCGCGCTTGGCGTTCTCGATGTACACGCTGCTTAATGGGCGGTTGGGGCGGAAGTCCACCTCTCGGAGAATGACTTCACTCTTGGTCAGCTTGTTGTTCTTGACGATCACTTCACCGGTGAATGCGAGTTGGCCCTCGCGGATGGTGATGAGCAGATCAACGAAAGGTTTGTCGGGGTCGCGCGTCGGCTGAAGCTCGACGGTCACATCTACGTAGCCGAGGCTGCCCAGATATTCCTTTAGAATCGTGCGGCTCTTCTCGATCTTGTCCTTGCTGTACACGTCGCCGGTCTTGATGTCGATCAGCGCCCGGACCTGCGGCGTACGCAGTCGCGTCGCGCCTTCAACGACGACGTTGCGCATTGTGAACAACTGACCTTCCTCGACAAGGAAGACCACCTTGGCCTCCTTCAGGTCGTTGGAGAGATCCAGTTGCCGCTCAATCCGCACATCGAGATAGCCGCGATCCTTATAGTAATCCGTAAGCGCGGCGATATCCGTCGCCAGCGCGTCCTCATCAAGCTGGCCGGTGCGGAGCAGGAAGATGGAGGTCTTGGTCTTGAGGTTCGACTGCAACTGGTCGCTGCCGAAAGCCTCGTTGCCGCGGAACTCGATCGCCTTGATCTTAACGCGTGGACCTTCGCGCACTCGGAAGAGCACGATGTTCGATTCCGTCAGCACATCCGAATCGATTTCGACCTGCGCCAGGTAGAAGCCTCGCTTCTGGTACAGTTCAACCATCTGCTCACGCGCGCGGTTGATCTGGAACGTATCGAGCGGGTCGCCGACTCGCATCTTGATCGCGGCGAAGAGATCCTGGTCGTTGACGGCGAGATTGCCCGTGACCTGCACGTCTTCGGCAAGCGACCATTCGTTGAACTGGTACGTGACCACCACAGCCTGTCCGTCGGGCGTCAGTTCAGCCTTGGGCAGTATGATCCGAAACTGATTCAGTCGTGTGAGGTTCCGCACATCCTGCTGGATCGTGGTGGCGGAATACGGCTCGCCCACGGTCGTGCGGATGTTGTTCTCAACCAGAGTGCGCGGCACGCGCTTAAGGCCGACGAACTCCACCTGCCGCACCGGCAGCCCTTCGTACGGATCCACACTCGGCGGCGCGGGTGCGGGCGTGTCCTGGCCCAGCGCCGTCGCGGACCCGATAGTCACACCCAGCGTCACACCCAGCACGCCCCCCGCCAACAGTTGTGATGTCCATCTCACCCGTTTGTTCCTCACCTGAGAGTTCGGACCTGTGGAACGGGGACAGTGTAGAGCCGCCTGCACGGTGGCACAACCACGCACCGGCAGTCATGTGAAGGGGGGGTAGCGGAACAAGTCGGGAGGTTTAGTAACCCAGCACGTAGAACAGGCTGCCCAGTCGACGCGAGACTTCGGTATTGAGGCGCACGGCGACCTGATCCACGGCCCCATCATCGCGATGCGCCGTGAACGAGCCGTTGAGTTCCGCTGTGCCCAGCAAGTCGTGAAACCCATCGCTCGACTCGGTCATCCGCAGCACGGCGCCGGAGATCGATCCGCCGAACGAGCGATTGCCGGCCTTATCCGATGGGGCAAGAAAACCAGCACCGTCGTACACCCCCGCCGCGTCGCCGGTGAGAATCACCTGCCGAACGGTGCAATTCGTGGCCGTTCGGTCCACAGGCGTGGATCCGGCCTTGGGTCGCCACGCCATATCGACGCAGATGATCCGTCCGTTCGCAAATCGGCCGCTCTTGAGATCGTCCAGCGGGAGATCGCTGAACACGAAAGTGGCGGTGTTGGTGTCACGGAAGCGATAGATCGCCGTCTTGAGTTCGCCCGAAAGCCTCGCCGGCGCGTCATTCATTCCCACGACGTCCAACTGTCCACCGGAGTGCCCGAAGAGGCCGCAACCAGCCATGGCATAGAGCATCAGCGCAGCAAGCAGACTCGCCAGGGTTCGGAACGCCGCCACGTCTCGCTCAGGAATTCCAGCGCGGATTGGGCTCGACGCTCTCGCGGAGCATGCCGGTGAGCGTCGTGATCTGAGCATCAAGGTCATCATCCTCTTCCATGACTTCGACCGCCTCGGTAGCGAGCGACATGCCGCCGGTCAGACTTGCGCCGCCGGGGCGTTCGATGCCCAGGCAGTGGAAGACATCCCGCTCCACGATGCCGCGCAGGTGTTGCCGCGGAATCGAAGGCAGATCCGTGCCATGACTGTAACTGTTCAGCGAATAGATGCGCGAGATCGCACGCTCAGGCGTGTCAAACGGGAAGCCAGAGGCGAAGAGGATCTTCTCCATCACGCGGTGCTCAAAGGCGCCAACGAGAGAGTGATACAACTGCCACGGCCGCGAGACCTGTCCCGCCAGATCGGTGAACACATTCCGGTGCTTGCCGACCAGGATGAACAGTTCATCCGTCCACGGGTAACCCAGCCCGCCGATCACCAGTTTGAGGTTCGGGAACGCCCGCGCGACTTCGTCAAAGAGCAGCGGTCGGCCATACGCCATGTTTGTCGAAGCCGTTGGTCGGCGTTGTGAGCGAACCAGTACCGGAATACCCAGTGACTGGCAGCGCTCGTAGACCCGCATGGCGCGGGAATGCGTCGGATGGAAATTCTGAGCAGCAGGGGCGAGCACCACGCCGCACAATCCCAGCGCCAGACCCTTGTCCACTTCATCCAGTGCGCCATCGCACATGGGGTCGACGCCGGCAAAGCCGATGCGCCGATTGGGCTGGCGGCCGACGAACGCCGCAACGCTTTCCGAGGTGATGTGGGCGTCAAGGTGAACGCTGCGGAACCCGAGCACCACCGCCACGTCCACGCAGGACATCGCCGCTTCGTGAACGGCGGGCGAGGCGTCAATCGAGGCCCAGGTTTCGACGTCT
The DNA here is from genome assembly GCA_002418285.1 of Phycisphaerales bacterium UBA5793. Taxonomy (GTDB): domain Bacteria; phylum Planctomycetota; class Phycisphaerae; order Phycisphaerales; family UBA5793; genus UBA5793. The sequence goes on along the minus strand of DIDT01000037.1, from coordinate 5,428 downwards.
TCCCTCAGTCGCCAGTCGGTGGATTCCGCCCCCAGTTGCGCCGGATTGGTCCACACTTGCGTTTCGAGGTCGATGATCATGGATGAGCCACCCGTGAGGAATCGATGGAATAAGGGTAATGGTAGCGGGATTCCAACCCCCAACCAAGGCCAGTCAAAGCCTGCCTCCCGTTGAGTTCGGCCAGATGCGCCCTCCGGGACCAATTCTTCGTCCTGACAGTCCAGACGCCAAAAACACCTGTCTCCGCCGGATTATCCGACATCGGGCTGTGGTACCCGGACCTTCGTCTTCTCGAGCAGGGTAATCCCATCGATCCGCAGTTGTTTGTCAATCGCTTTGGTCATGTCGTAGAGCGTCAGGGCCGCGACCGAAACCGCCGTCAGCGCCTCCATTTCCACACCCGTCTTGCCGGTGACTGACGCGCTGCCGACAATGCGTATTCCCCCATCGACGCGCTCAAAATCCACCTGCACCGCCTCGATCGGCAGGCTGTGGCACAGTGGGATGAGTTCATCGCAGCGCTTTGCAGCGATAATCCCCGCCACCCGCGCCACCGCCAGTGCCTCACCCTTGGGCAGCCGACCATTCATCACCGCGTCAATCGTCTCCGCCCTGGCAACGAAGAACCCCTCGGCCACCGCGCGGCGGTGCATCGGCTCTTTGGCGCCGACGTCCACCATCGTGGCCCGGCCGCGATCATCGACATGTGAGAGTCTGCTGGTCATGGATCCGTCATTTCACTGGTCTGCACGAAGGTCGGACCGCAGGCTACCAACCGAAGCGCTCTTCCTTCCACGGGTCGCCGTGCATGTGGTAGCCGTTCACTTCCCAGAACCCCGGCGCATCTGTGGCTCGCAGTTCCAGCCCCGTGATCCACTTCGCGCCTTTCCAGAAGTACAGGCGCGGCACAATACCGCGAATCGGATACCCATGCTCAGGCGAGAACGGTCGGCCGTCGTGCAGCGTTGCGATGATGCAGTCTTCCTCGGTGAATTCATCGAGCGGCACGTTCGTCGTCCAGTCGTTGTTGGGCGAGCCCGCCGCGTGCTGCATGACAAACTTCGCATCGGGATTCGGCCTGGCCATCTCGATGAGCAGCTTTGTCGGTACTCCAGTGAAGACGTTGTCCAGTCGCGACCAATGCGTCACGCAGTGAATGTCGCAGCGCACATCGACCTGCGGCAGGGCGTTGAACTGCTCCCAGTTCAGCGTGTAGGGATTCTCGCACAACCCCCAGACTTTCAGTTGCCACGTGGCGGGATCGACCTTGGGCACCGAGCCGTAGTGCAGCACCGGCCACTTCTTCGTCAGCGTCTGGCCCGGTGGCGTTCGCGCATCGGCACTGCCTCCGCCGCGCAGCGTGTCGGGGCTGATGATCAGCGGCCTGGTGGGCGACTCGCTCTGAGCCGCTTCGTCGAGCATGCCCGATTCCCTTCGTTCGGCCGGTCAATGCCCATCGACGGGCACGAAAACCGCACCCGGATCGACGGCGAAATGCACAATCGAGCCAACCTCAAAATCCGACGGCTTCTGTGGCGGCCGCACCCGCACGTGCAGCGGCACCACCGCCTTGACGACCATCATCGAATGCTCGAGGCCCGTCTCCATGACGCAGCCTTGAATGTTACGCGGCCGGCCGTAAACCGGGTCGATGAACTGCCCGCCCGTGTGCGTGACATCCACCCGCCGCGCGTGTACTTCGATGCGTCCGGCGATGTGCGAGCCCACCTTGGCCTCCACAGATCGATGCACATTCAGGTGCAGCCGGTAGTCCGTGCCGGGAATCCCCAGCACGATCCGGTCCGCGCCGATCTCGACCAGCGTCCCGCGAACCGCCTGCGATGCAACACTTGACTCCATAACCCACTTCCTCTCAACAGCGTCACGCCGCGAATGCAGCCGTGAATCCAATCGTACGACCCCGCGCTGCGACAGGCGATGCAGGTCAAACGCGCGAAACTGTCCACTGAGCGTCGGCTTTGGTTGTGATGTTCCGAATCACGGCCGCGAGTTTCTCCGAACCTGACGTGCGTGCTTGGACCGTGTGTCGAGGACTCCATGCATCGGTCAAGCCGCCCCTCAACCTCACAGAGCGCCGCTCAAGGCACAAGACCACAGCATCCCCGGACCTCGCTCACGATGGATTCCCCTATCCCCACCTCTCCGAACGGCTTACGGCAAGGAGTTTCTCCCGATGCGGAAGTCTGGAATCGCGCATGCGACCCGGCTGCGGCGTCGTCAAGGCCGCTCCCGCGCCAACGAATCGCTGAAACTACCCCGACCTCGTGGGGTTTTTCTTGCCTTTTCGATTCGGGCCGCGATGCTTCGGGCTTTACGCGGCGAGAGCATTCCTCGGTTGCCACAGTGCTGGTCCCCTGAATCGGTTCAGATCAGAAAAGGAGCAGGAGCGCGATGAGTCTTGGAACGGCAAGGCACGACGCCATTCTTTCCGTCATTCGCTGGCGGTCCGAGAGTCCTTCCTTCAACTATCTCGAGAAGACCGCCGAGGTGCTCTTCGCCGAGAACGTGTTCAACGAAGAACAGATGCGCAAGCGCGTCCCCAAGGATGTCTTCCGACGCCTGCAGCAGACAATCCAGATCGGCGAGCCGCTCCCGCCCGAGGTTGCCAACGTCGTCGCCAACGCGATGAAAGAGTGGGCCATCGAGCGCGGCGCCACCCACTACACCCACTGGTTCCACCCGCTCACCGGCTTGACGGCAGAGAAGCACGATTCGTTCCTCTCGCCCACCGCCGACGGCAAGGCGATTACCGAGTTCTCCGGCAGCGCGCTCATCCAGGGTGAGCCCGACGCCTCCAGCTTCCCATCCGGCGGCATCCGCGCCACCTTCGAAGCGCGCGGCTACACCGCGTGGGACTGCACCAGCCCCGCGTTCATCCGCGAGAATCCCAACGGCACCGTCCTGTGCATCCCCACGGCGTTTGCCTCGTGGACCGGTGAAGCGCTGGACGTCAAAACCCCGTTGCTCCGCTCCGATGACGCCCTGAGCCAGCAGTCGATGCGCGTGCTCAATCTGCTCGGCAACGGCCGCGATGTCTCGCGCGTCTACACCACGATCGGCGCCGAGCAGGAGTACTTCCTGATCGATTCGCACTTCTTCTTCTCGCGCCCGGATCTGGTCACCTGCGGCCGCACGGTGATCGGCGCTCGCCCCCCCAAGGGTCAGCAGCTTGAAGACCACTACTTCGGCGCGATTCCGCAGCGCGTGCTTGCCTGCATGCTCGAGACCGAACGCGATCTCTATCGCCTCGGCGTGCCCGTCAAGACGCGGCACAACGAGGTCGCGCCCGGCCAGTATGAAATCGCCCCGACCTTCGAGCGATCCAACATCGCCGTCGATCACCAGATGCTCACGATGTCCACGCTCGACCGCGTGGCGCGCAAGTACGGCATGCACTGCCTGCTGCACGAAAAACCCTTCGCGGGTGTGAACGGCTCGGGTAAGCACACCAACTGGTCGATGTCCACCAACACCGGCGTCAATCTGCTGGAACCCGGCGACACCCCGCACGACAACATGGTCTTCCTCGTGTTCCTCAGTGCGGTCATTGCGGCCGTTGATCAATACGCGCCGCTCATCCGCGCCTCGATCGCCTCGCCGGGCAACGACCATCGCCTCGGCGCCAACGAGGCGCCGCCGGCGATTCTCTCGATCTTCCTTGGCGATCAACTCACCGAGGCGCTCGAGTCGATCGTGACGGGCAAGAGCGCTTCCAAGCGCTCGGCCACGCTCAAGCTCGGCGTCACCACCCTGCCGCATCTGCCGCGCCACTTCGGCGACCGCAACCGCACCAGCCCCCTGGCCTTTACCGGCAACAAGTTTGAGTTCCGCGCGGTGGGTTCATCGGCGTCGATCGCATGGCCCGCGACAATCCTCAACACCATCGTCGCCGACACGCTTTCGCAGATTGCCGACGCGCTGAGCAAGGACATCGGCAAGGATCCGACGCCCGCCAAAGTGCGCGATGCCGTGACGAGGGTCGTCAAGAGCATCTACAAAGAGCACGGCCGGATCATCTTCAACGGCGACAACTACTCGCAGGAGTGGCGCGATGAGGCAAAGAAGCGCGGCCTGCCCAACATTGACAATTCAGTTGACGCCCTCACCGGAATGGTGACCAAGGAGTACACCGCCCTCTTCAACCGCCACGGCGTGCTCAACAAGCGCGAATACGAGTCGCGGTTCCACATCAAGCTCGAACGCTACAACACCACGTTGACCATCGAAGCGGCGACGCTGCTCTCGCTGGCCCGCACCGTCATTCTCCCCGCGGCTCTGCGCTACCAATGCGAAGTCGCCGAGGCTATCGCCGCCACCGAGGCCGCCGGCCAGCAGTGCGAACACGAATCGCAGATGCTCGGCGAGATCATCACGCTGGTCACGAATCTCCGCAACGGCATTCACGACCTCGACGCCCTGCTCGCCAAGGACCACGCCAACATCGGCGTGCATGGAGCGGCTATCCGCGATTCGATCATCCCCAAGATGGCCGAGTTGCGCGAGCATTGCGATCGACTCGAGATGGTCGTCGCCGACGATCTGTGGCCGTTGCCGACCTATCGAGAGATGCTCTACATCAAGTAGGGCGCCTCGTTGGTCGTCGCAGGTTGATTTGGCCCGGCTTTTGTGGCTCGTTTGTGGTACACTTGGGCGCAGAGGGATCGCCCATGTCCGCAGCGCCGCAGCAGCCACCGACGGATGAGTCGCTCGCCGGTCTCGACGAGACCTACGAGGTCATGCCGCCCGCCGAGCGCGCCCCGGTCACCGTCTGGCAGCCCGCACCGCCCGTCGACCGCGAACGCACCTGCCCCAAGTGCGGCTACGACATGCGCGGCATCACCAGCGATCGCTGCCCTGAGTGCGGCGAGCAGTACACTGAAGCCATCCTCAGGCAGAACGATGAAGCGGTCGGCTTCTCCTGGTTGCTCTCGTTTCGCTGGGTGGCCTACGGCGTGCTGCCCATGTTCATCTGGGCCATCCTCGCCTGGTTCATGCTCAAGTTCGGCGGGACCTACGGCTACATCGGCGCGTTTACATCGGGCATCGTCTGCGCCATCGGCCTGTCGTTCTGGAGCGCGTCGCAGGCGTTCGAAGAACACGACGAAGTCGAAGGTCTCGTGCTCGCCGTGGCCGTCATGCTCGGCGTGGGCTTCCTCAACTTCTCCACGTTGCACGTGCTGTTGAGTTTGTAGCGCAGGCGCGGATGGCCCGGTCCAGGTGACGCCGTCAGATTCGCGCCGGCGGCCGCGGTCCGAGAATCGCACAAACTTTGTCCACAATTCTGCTTTCCTGCTTGCACCGAACGCGGGAATCGGTTACGTTATCCTTGTATCGCTGCCGCCCGGGTCGGCTTTGCGACTCAATATGAGTGGAGAAATGAACAGTGTTCTGCGTACTGACCAAACTT
>DIDT01000055.1 GCA_002418285.1 Phycisphaerales bacterium UBA5793 | reverse complement strand
CACGCCCCGATAATCGAGGCGCAGCATCGACTTGAGGACGAGGCAGGCGAAGAGTTGGGGCAGCGAGTAGGTGCGCGGACTGAACCGATGGGCGTACGCGGGCAGCGCCTCCTGCGCGATGCGACACGCCAGCACCATCGCCGTCCTTGGCGACTTCGTGGTGGTGCACATGCTCGATTGAAGGCTCCGCATTCACCTCACGACCGACCGAATCGGAGGTTTTCTACAGAGCATACCTGTCCCGTTTTTTTCTCGCTCGACGATCGAGCCGCGTACGCGGTGCAGTGCGCTGTCTCGTTCGGCAATCTCAACGGCGCGGCGGTGGACATCCATCTGCACTACCGCGACGCAGAGCAGCGGGCAGACATGTACAGCGGCGTGTCGCGCCTGCTCGAGGGGAACTCGGGCGAGCAGGAGAACATCTGGGATCCGCCCTTTGCCATCACGGCTCTGGAGTGGAGCCCTGTGCCTACTACGACTTGGGCGCGAGACAACAGCGATGATCTGAATCTGTATCTCCAGAGCAATCCCGATCTCCTGGAAGGCAAGGACCCTTGGGAGGAGTTCATCGATGGGTGGGCATCTGATACATTCACCCTCGGAACAACAATGGACGACCTGATTGCAGACGATCTTGATGCGTTTGGGGGCATCCTGCGCCACGCCTGCTATGGCGAGTACGGGCAGCCTACAAGTGGTTCGCTCGACCAGTGGGACATTACTGTTGTTCGCGCCAACCGGGTCGACTCCGCGGACCTGCCGTGGATGCTCGAGACAAACTACGAGAAGTTGACCAATGTCGCCAAAGCGCTGGCCGATGCTGCGGCGTCGCGACTGCCTACTAATCCGTTCGATCCGCATCCGAACGGACCCTACGACGGTGACTGCGGTTGCGACTAGTGTTTGGCCTGTTGTTGCACCGGCTGAGAGGCCGGTGCGACAGTTCGTCCTCGATGACGTATTTGACGATTCGGGAGAGACTTATGCACATTCGACACACCTTGACGCCTGTTTCGGCGGCAGTACTTATCACTGGAAATGCACTTGGTCAACCTGTCTGGCCCCCACCCTATGCGTTGCTCGAGATCAAGGCGACGCCGGACACGAGCGTTGCTCCCTTTGGCGTTAGCGAATCAGGTGCCATAGTTGGATTCCTGAGTGCGCCTCTCGTCGGCTTCGTATGGCAGGATGGAGTTGGTCAGTATCTTCGCTCAGTCAATCCCAGTTACCGCGCCAGCGCCGCGGACATCAATGATGTCGGCTGGGTGGTTGGCATGGGCGGTGACTTCGCCGGCAACTTCGTGCCCACACTCTGGATTGACGGCGAACCGATGTCGCTGGGAACTTTGGGTGGTGATAGAGGAGAAGCCACAGCAGTTAACCAACTGGGACACATCGTCGGGGAGGCAGAAAACTCAGATGGATACCATCGTGCGTTCCTCCGGCGAGACGGCCAGATGATCGATTTGGGTACGTTGGGTGGGCGCAGCAGTTATGGCTGGGGTATTAATGACCTCAGCCAGGTGGTCGGCCACACTTTTTCCGACGATCCCAACCTCATCGGTCAGCGCGGCTTTTTGTGGGACAGCGGCCAGATGATCGACATCGGCACACTGCCCGACGGGATCCAGTGCCAGGCGTTTGACATCAACGACCTTGGACAGATCGTCGGCCATTGCAAAGATGCGGACCGCAACGATGTCGCCTTCCTCTGGGAGAACGGCGTCATGCGCTCCATTCATAACTTCGATCTCGGTCGAAGCAGCTGGGCCGAGCGGATCAACAATCGCAGCAAAGTCGTCGGGTTTGTGATGCAAATGGGATACCCACGCGCGTTCATCTGGGATGAAGCCAACGGCATGCGCCTGATTGAGGACCTCATCCCGCCCAATCACGGGCTGAAGATCCGCATCGGCCGCGACATCAACGACGGAGGCCAGATCGCGCTCGAAGCCTATCGCGGGCCGAACCAGCAAGGCATCTTCGTGGGCGCGCTGGTCACGCCCGTGCATCCGACGATGACACTCGCCGATCCAACTCCCGGCCGCGCCGGCACGAACAACACGCTCAGCCTCACCGGCGTGACACCCGGCGCCACGGTTCGGTTCTACTACAGTCTGCGCGGCGGCGGGACACTCATCCCCGGCTGCGCCTCGCGCGTCAACGCGCTGCAACTGGCGAAACCGATCTGGATCGCCACGGCCACAGCCGACGGCAACGGCGAAGCATCAATCACCCGCACCGTCCCGCGCATCGCACGCGGGCAGACCATCCTCTTCCAGGCCGCAGTGCAGGGCGAGTGTGCGATCAGTCAACTGGTGGTGTGGCGGTTTGAGTGAAAAAGGCGAGGGATTGGGCACTCGGCAATAGGCATTAGAGATTAGGGGGCGGTGTCAGGTCTCGACCTGACCTACATGAGTTCAGCGACTACAGGTTGAACGTCTGTCGCGCGATCGTATGGCCTGCTCTCCGTGAGCGTCGCTTCGACGATGGCGCCCCGCGAAACAAGTGATTGCACGCGCGTGGTCCGCGTGGCGGACCCTACGGTGGTTGCACGTCGACGCTCCGCATCGGCCTTCAACGAAGCTCGCAGCCTTCGACGCGGCTCAGGCCAAGTCGCGTTGGCTCGACCACGGCGCCCGGCGCGGCGATCAGTTCAGGTCGAGGTGCGTGATGACTTTGCCGCCGGACTGGGCATCGCGGACCAGGATGTGGATGCGCAGCGAGCCGTCGGCGAGGTGGCGGCGCTCGCGCGGGCGGGTCGTGAACAGGTGGGGCGTGATCTCGGGGGCCTCGCCGCGGGCTGAGGCGGCCAGCCAGGGATTGAGTCGAGTGAGCAGTGTCTGGTGCTCGCGGGCCCAGTCGCAGGCGACGTAAAGGCGCTGGAGGGCGGCGTCTGAATCGTCCTCGGCCACGACGTGCAGGCCGCCGCGCTGGTCAAAGGCCAGCTCCACGCCAGCCGCCCGGGGACACTCGACGTCCAGTGGCTGCAGGTCGCTCAGCAGAGCGACGAGGGTGTCGCGATCGACTGCGGGTTGCGGCGTCTGCTCGCCAACGGCTGGCGGATCAACTGCGGCGCGCGAAGAGGCTGCCTCGCCTTGCTCCACAGGCGCGGCTTCACCAGCCACCGGTGCGCGGTGATTGACCTGCACGCGGTGTGTCGGCGCCTCGATGTGCTGCGGGATGACCTGGGCTATCGGCGGATCCGCAGAAGCCGGGGACGCGAGCCGGGGTGGGAGCGCGACGCGCCGGCTGGCGGCGGCGGGCGTCACCCGAGGAGACGAAGTGGTTGCCGTGACGGGAGCATCGCGCGCGGCGGGTGCGGAGGCGGACTGGGGCCGGCTGAGTGTGGCGCTGAGCGTCTCGACGAGTGCGTCGTGTCGCGCGAAGCGGCCGAGATGCCTCATGGGCACGGGCTGCATTCGCCGGACGACGGCCCGCAGTTCCACGGTGCAGTTGAGCGAATCGTGACAGGCCCGGGCAATGCGATCGCCCGAGGTTCTGGCGGTATCTTCATCGCTTCCAACGATGACCAGGCTCAGTCGTGGCAGGCTCCGGGCGGAATGACAGATTGCCTTGATCTGGGCAAAGACGGCGACCGTCGCAGCCTCATCGGCGCCGGTGAGGAGGACGACTTCATCAAAGGCGGACCAGTCAGGTAATTGCTCTGGCGAATTGGTTTGCGCTTCCACCACCCAGCAGGAGATGATCCGGCGCAGGCGGGCCACTGTGGCGGGCAGGGTTTCGGTCGGTCCGGTGATTGCGGCGGCGGCGGCCTGCTGTGCATCGCGACCGGAGACGAGATCCATGGTGGTGTGCTCGCCGCGCTGGCGGATGAGCGCGACGGGCCCGGTTTCGGAGGCGATCGCTGCCGCCGCCTGCTCGAGCCAGGGGCCGGCGATCACCGGGAGATTGACGCGCATCATCGCAACGAGCTGCGACGGAAGGGCGACGCGCGGCCGGGTCGGGTGCGATCGGGTCTCGCTCGAAGCAGCGCGGCCGGGAAAGGGCAGCGGCAGCACATCGTCGGCATTGTCAGGGGGCGAGCCCGACTCGACGGGCTCGGTGAGAAAGAGGTCGGCGAGATCGTCGTAGGCGTCGCGCGAGAATGGGATGTTCGGATTCGTCATGGCTGCCGGGCGCGTGGCGCGCCACCACTCACACTCCTGCAAGTTCGCTTATCCTGCGCACTCGGCCTGTCGCGCCGAGGACTCTTCCGCCACGGTCAACAGACTGTGCAACTGCCCTGCGTCACTGGGTTCGGTGCGCGGATTCCCGGGATCGATGATCCAGTTGCCATCGACGACGAGGCGGTATCGATAGCGGCCCGGCGGCAGCGTGAGCCACGCCTCGAACGCCTGCAGCGTCTCGCTGTAGCGCATGGGCGTTTCCTGCGGCGTCCAGTGATTGAAATCACCTGCGATGAAGACGCGTTGCGACGAGTTCGCGGTGCGATAGATCATCCTCAGCCGCGTCCCGAATTGCGCAATGGCTCGACCATCGTCGGTTGGAGCGGAGTCCGCTTCGGCGACGGCGCGATGCGCTGCAGGGACTCGGAGGGGCGCCGGCGTCTGGATCTGATGCTGCGCCTGCTCTTGCGCCTGCAGTTCGCCACGACGCTGGAGCATGTACCTGGCGCGCTGGGCGAGTTCTGCCGCGCGATTGCCGCCCTCCGTGGTCGTTCGCGGCCACATCGGTCCCACGCAGGTTTCCACGCCGGGCGGATAGGGCTCGGACTCCAGCGCGGAACGCTCGATTGCCTCGCTCTGCGACGGGCGGTAGCGATCCACCCACTGGGCAAGGGCCTCGTAGTCTCTGCGACCTGTCGAGTCGGGAGCATACTCGAAGATGGATTGTCCGAAACTCGCGGCTTCTCGCAGCGAGGAACAGTATCGAATGGTAATCGGGGCCACGCTCTCGCTGTAGCGTCGCTTGAGTTCTTCGAGAATCTCGCGTGAGAGTCGCACGGTGTCGTCGAACATGGTGGGCAGCAACACGACGGAAAGCGATCGACCGATGCGGCGGGCAACGGTGTCGATGGTGCGCATCTGGTTTTCCGCGCCCTGCAGCGCGAAGTAGCTCGTCTCCACGGGGACGATGATCTCGCTGCTGGCGCGGAGCGCGTTGAACGTGAGCAGACCGATATGGGGGGGGCAATCGAGGATGCACAGGTCGTAGCGGCCTGAAACCCAGCGAAGAAGTTGTTCCAGCCGGCGATCGCGATCGGGCAGACGAGAGAGCCCCCCGCTGACGGCTTCGAGCGAGGCAAGCCGCACCGAACTGGGAATGAGGTCGAGATTGTCACCGGCCTGCCAGGTGATCTCGCTCACATCGATCGCCCGGTTCAGGTCGGCCATGAGGGCGTCGCCGATCTGGCGGTCGATTGAGCCGGCGGGGACCGACAACCCGAGCGCGCAGTGGCCCTGCGGATCGAGATCGATCAGCAGCACCTTTTTGCCCCGGCGCGATGCAGCCGCACTGAGGTTGATGGCCGTGGTGGTCTTGCCACAGCCGCCTTTTTGATTGATGATGGCAATGGTTCGCACGAGGACAGTCCCTTAGGTCCAGGCGTCGGTCACAATCCTGGTAACCGATGTCAGACTTATCGGAGGTTCGAAGCCTCGGGCATGAAATCCTCAAGCATCGGGCCCGTTCAGGCGCCGACTTCGCCACGGCTCTCGCTCGATCGAGGCTACCGGCTGGAGGACACGAGATAGAGGCGCATCTCAAGCGGCGCGGCACTCTCGCTGCCCTTGGCGGGCGTGGAGGTGGCACGCAGTTCGAGATTCCAGCCGTGTGTTGTCGCTTGTTCCAGCACATCGTCGACGCCACGGTGGGTCACGATCAGCCAACTCTGATGGGTTGATTCGATGTGCGTCACCAGCGCGTCGGGTTCCACGACCACTGGCTGGGAACACTGCAGCATCACCTGCAGTGGCGCGACGCCCGTGCGGTAGAACTCGATCGGGTGCGGCTGGGCTTCGATCTGGGGACGCACCTCCCGGGCGAAACTCCAAAGCGAATCGGCGAGCGGGTAATGGGCTGCATAGCCGTTGATGCGCTCGTGGACGATGAGCCCTGCGGCCGTAAGTCCTGCAATTGCAAGGATCATTGCCGGCTGTCGGTCCGCCAGCCGCCAGCCCAGATGCGTGAGACACCACGCCGCGACCAGCGCCGCCGAGATGTACGACGAGGCAATGTAATCCGCCCGTTTGCCGGCCGAGAGCGTGAAGACCACGACAACCAGGATGGTGTAGATGACGCCGCTGCGCATCCAGTAGCGCGAGCCTTCCGGGGCGCCCTGCGACCCAGCGAGCGTCTCGACAGAACTGGTCTCGCCTCGCGCCTTGCCCAGGTCGATGAGCGCGCCAAAGAAGAAGATCGACCACGGGACGAATCGCGTCACGAAATACAACGGCATGTTGAGCGCGGTGCGGATGAGATCCCACGGCCCCTGCTTCACCCCCTCTGCGCCGGTTCCCATGGCGCGATCGACAAACTCCTCGCGCAGCAGCGTGTTGTAGAGATGGTCCGGGTCGATCCGCCACACGAGTCCGACCCAGACCGCCGTCACGCCCAGTACCAGCGGGATGCCCCACAACGCCCCGCACTCGCGCAGAGCATGGCTCGATCGGCGCAGTCGCGAAGCTGGCCCCCCTGCCGCACCGCGGGCATCGAACCACCCGAGCGCCGCAGCAAACATCGGAATGAGCAGTGCCGGCGGTCCCTTGGTCAGCACGGCCAGAGCGCAGGAGATCCAGATGACGGCGCGCCACATTGACCGCCGCCGCGTAGAGCCGGCGCCGCTGAGCAGCAACGTCACCCCCACCCATCCCAACGCAAGCCAGAGTGAGAGCAACGTATCGGGGCGGACGAGCATGCTGAGTTTAAACCATGCGTAATTCGAGGCGAGGATGATCGCTGCAAGCGGGCCGGTGATGCCGCGCGGATCGAGCCGATCGCCAATGCGCCAGAGCAGCACGCACACCGCCAGGTACGCCAGCAGACTCGGCAGATGATGCGGCCACTCGACGCGACCGTCGGTGAGCCACACGATTGGCATGGCGATCCAGTTGTACAGCGGCGGCTTGGTAGCGGGGTAGGTGCCCTGCTGCATCGGCAGCACCCAGCGGCGCCAGTCGGTCGCGTGCAGGGCGAGGTCGGTGGTGTAGGCGCTGGTTTTTTCCTGGGTCTGATCGTGGAGATCGCTGGCGCCGGTGAGCCGGGCTGTGGGGATGATCAGACAGATCAGGACAGCCGCGACGACAAACACCCTCCGCCACGTCGTCGAAAGCGTGGAATCGGCAGCGGCGGCAGCGTCGATTGCATCGGCCATGGACATCGAGCATAGCCGGGCTTTGCGGGGCTCGGAAACGGCCGGCATTATCGGCAGGTTGACGCGAACTGGTCTTAAGCGACCTCCGAATTCGGCCGATTTCATGAGAGCCACACGATGCAACTGCACGACACCGCGCAACCTGTCGCACGCTTTCAGGGCCCGCCGTCCGCCACGGGCGGCGCGATTGCAGCGTCGTTTGATGATGGCGTGCAGGTGGGGTTTGGCGGCCCGATGGGCGACGGTCCGTACCATGAGGCGCCCGAGTCCATCGATGTTTTTCCCGCATGGCTCGCGGGCGGCATCATCGTCGGGCTGAGCAGCGTGTTCTGGGTCGGCCTGCTGACGATTCTCGGCTGGATCGTCTGATTCCGTTCGGCGCACTCGCATCAATGCTCATCAATCCCGTATCATGCAGTTGAGCCCGGGCTCCCCCGGTTGCTTTATTCATTGCATGAGGGTATCGAGATGCGAGACATTGGATTCCCTATCAGCATCGGCGTGCTCCGCGGTCTCGTGCTGGCTGTGGTGATGATCTGCGGCGGCGCGGCGCTCACGTCGTGCAGCGAGCCGCCCAGCAAGCGAACCGTCGTCGTCTACACCAGCGCCGATCAGGAATACGCCGAGCAGATCTTCGCTGCGTTCATGCAGGCGCATCCGGATGTGCTCGTGCTCGCTCGTTACGACACGGAGGCGACGAAGACCACGGGCCTCGTCGAGCGGCTGCGCGCTGAGCGCAGCAACCCGCAGGCGGATGTGTACTGGTCAAGCGAAGTGTTCCTCACCCAGAAGCTCGCCGACGAGGGGCTGCTCGAACCCTGGAGCGGTGACGCCACGCGCGATTGGCCTGATCCGTTTCGGGATGCGAAAGACCGATGGTACGGTTTTGCCGCGCGGGCCCGGGTCATCGCGTTTGATCCGGCGCGTGTGAATAAGCCGCCGACGCACTGGCGCGATCTGGCTGATCCTCGCTTCAAGGGTCGCATCGTCATGGCCGACCCGAACTACGGCACGACGCGCGGCCATGTGGCCACCTGGTTTGCGCTGTGGGGCGTTGACGAGGCCACCCAGTTCCTGCGCGATCTCAAGGCCAACGAGCTTCGCGTCGTCAAGAGCAACTCGCAGGCGGTGCGCGATGTCGCCGATGGCCTGGCAGACCTCGCGCTGACCGATACTGATGACGTCTGGGCGGCGCAGCGCAACGGCTATCCCATTAAGTTGATCTACCCAAGGCACGGCAATGGTCCCGGACAGGGCACGCTGCTCATACCAAACACCGTGAGTCTCGTCGCCGGTCGGCCGACGAACCCGGATGCGCTGCTCCTGGCCGAATTTCTGCTCAGCCCGCCGTGCCAGGAAATCCTGGCGCAGAGCGATTCGCACAACATTCCGATCCTGCCGGTCGGGGTGACGATGTTTGCACCACCCGATCCGCGCTATGTCGTGCCGGACCCGCTCATCGTGGACGTCGCCAAGGTCAGCGCCTCGATGGACGCAGCCATGCAGGCGGTGGATGCCATTCTGCTCGGTCGCGACCGCTGAACCCGCCGGCAGTTGTGGAGAAGGCCACCGTCGGCTCGTACCGTTGCCCCATGTCGTTGCGCCTGTACAACACGCTTTCACGTTCCGTCGAGCCCTTTGTTCCCGCCCATCCGCCGCGTGTGACGTTCTATTCCTGCGGGCCGACGGTCTACGACTTCGCGCACATCGGCAACTTTCGCTCGTTTCTCGCCGCCGATCTGCTCCGCCGGTATCTCGAATTCAGCGGCTACCAGGTGCGCCAGGTCATGAACATGACCGACGTCGGACACATGGTCGATGACGAAGCGGCCGACGGCGGCGGGCCCGACAAACTCGAGGTCGCGCGCCAGCGGCTGCTCGAATCGAAGAAGGCGGGCAAGCTCCCGCCGGGTGTGAGTCTTGATCCTGATGATCCGTATGCGATCGGTTCGTTCTACGCCGAGGCTTTCCTGGCGGACGCGCGGGTGCTGGGTCTGAAGGTAGCGAGCGAGATGCTCGAGGATCCGAGCCTCATGCCGCGCCCGACGCAGTATGTGCCGCAGATGATTGCGCTGACGAAGAAGTTGATCGACGATAGGCACGCGTATGTCGCGTCCGATGGCGTGGTCTATTTCGACGTGCAGTCTTTCCCCGAGTACGGCCAACTCTCGGGCAACACGCTCGACCAGCTGCGCAGCGGCGCGGGCGGACGCATCGACGAAGCGAACCAGGCGGTCAAGAAACACCCGGCCGACTTCATGCTCTGGAAGCCGGACCCGACGCACCTCATGCGCTGGCCCAGCCCGTGGGGCGAGGGCTATCCCGGCTGGCATCTCGAGTGCTCCGCGATGGCGCTGGACCTGCTCGCCAGCGGCGATGAGCGAACCATCGACCTGCACAGCGGCGGCGAGGACAACATCTTCCCCCACCACGAATGCGAAATTGCACAGAGCCGCGGCGTCACCGGGGCCAAGCACTTTGCGCGCCACTGGTTCCATCCGCGCCATCTCTTCGTCGAGGGCGAGAAGATGAGCAAGAGCAAGGGCACGTTCCTCACCGTGCGCGACCTGCTGGCTCGCGGCTACGGGCCGGCCGCAATCCGGCTTGAGCTCATCAAAACGCACTACCGCTCCAACGCCAACTTTACCTTCCAGGGGCTCAAGGACACGGATCGCATGACGGCGCGATGGCGCGCCTTTGTCGAGCGCGGCGAAGCGAGCGGCTCGGATCGACCGGCCGACGAAGCGGTGGCGCGCGAGTTTGCCGACGCCATGGACAATGATCTCAACATCGCCGGCGCCATGGGCGCCGTGAACAAGTGGATCGGCCAGGCGGCAGAGCCGTCGCGCGCCGATGCAGCATTGATGCGCCGCCTCGACACCGTGCTGGGCGTGCTTGAATTGCCCGAGCAGGCTGATGCGGCGTTGCTGGAACGCCTGGGCATCGCGTCGGCGGGCGGCAGCGTTGACGCGGCCCATGTTGAGCAATTGATTGCCGATCGCAACGCGGCCCGGGCCTCGCGCGATTTCAAGAAGGCCGATGCCGTGCGCGACGAGCTGGCCGCGATGGGCATCGAGATCAAAGACGGCCCGGACGGGACCACGTGGACCCAGCGGCCGCGCTAAGCCCACGTTTCTCGCACCCTCCTACCACACGAGGTGCTTTCATGCTGATGACTCCGCTTCGCAATTCGATCTTCCACTCGCGCCCATGGACCGCCACTTGTGCGGCGTGCCTTGCGATCGCGCTCGTCGCCGCACCAACTGGATGCGGCAACAAGAAGCCGCCCAAGGATGAGCCAACGCCCGGCGAGGAAGCGCCCACGCCCGAACCCAAGCCCAGCGTGCTGCTTCCCGATCCGCGGAACAGGGTTCCCGCCTCCGGCGAGATCACGCAGGGCCTCCTGCTCTATTCCGTGGGCACGAGTCGCATGCTCGGCCATCTTGTGCGCTACGAGAACCCCGGCACGGCGCCGATCCTGCTGCTTCTTCATGACGAAAAGGGAATTGACGACTGGCTTAAGCAGCGGGCCGAAGCGTATGCCCGGCTCGGCTACATCGTGCTCTGTCCGGACATGTCCGAACTCATGAATGAGACCTTCGATCAACCCGTGATCGACAATGTCTCCGCTGCGATCGCGGAAGCAGAAAGACAACTCGGACGCAAGCCTGTTGGCCGCCTCGCTGCGATCGGATGGGGAAGGGGCGGCAGCCAGGCGCTGACTCTGGCGCGGTACATGGATCTTGAGGCCATCGTCATCTGCTACGGCCAGCTCGTTGTGATGCCCGAAGCGCTCGAGAAAGTGCGCGAGCCGATCCTGGGCATCTTCGGCCGCCTCGACACTGAGCTTCCCGCTGAGAAGGTCGAGGAGTTTCAGAAGGTCATGCAGCAGATGGGGGGCCGCTTCGAGGGCAACATCTGGTCCGACGAGGGACACGGCTTCATGCGCACCCCCAACGATCCAACCAACGCGCGCGAGGCCGATCTGGCGATCATCAACTGGCTCGACACGTACTTCGTGCCGTGACGGTGGCGAGAGTTGCGATTCAGCGTCGACCGATGGTGCGGCAGTCTACCGCTGAGCGATGATGTACGACACCCAGCCGGCGCAGACTTCGCCCTTGGTCGAAGGGCGGAACACGCCATTGCCTTCGCCGTCTTCGTCGGTGCCTTCCCAGTAGACGGTGCTGCTGGCGAACCCCGCCTCTTCGAGCAACTCGCGGATCTCGGTGATCGACCAGAGCCGCCAGTCGTAGGTGAAGGCCTTCTTCATCTTCGTGCCGTCGGGGAACTTGAAGTGAATATGGCAGAGCGTCTCGCTGGTGATGGGGTTGTAGTGCGCCTGATCCCAGACGTAGGTGAAGCCGGCGCACTTGCGCGGTTCTTTCATCACGTCCTGCGCCTCGTAGCCGCCGTAGCAATCGAGGTAGAACAGACCGTCCTTCTTGAGGCCGCGACGCACCGCCTTGAAGTAGGTGAGCAGTTGCGGCCGGGTCTTGAAGATGTAGTAACTGAAGTTGAACGCCGCAATGACGTCGGCATGCGGCGCGCGCACAGTCGTGACATCGTCGCGGATCAGCTCGACGCGCGATCGCTCCTCGTCGTTGAGCCAGGAGAGGTTGTGGGCGATGGCCCATTCGAGCGTCGGCTGGTCGAGGTCGACGCCGATCGAATGATTGCTCTTGCGGGAACGGACCCACGTACAGGCCATGAACGCTGTGCCGCAGAAGTCTTCGCGCAAGACGTCGGGCAGACGGCCGCGAAGCGAGCGAAAGGTGCGATCGATGAACTGGATCTCCGCCTCGGGGCTCTGCACCGATCGCTCGTAGAGATGGTGCTTATCGGCGCTGGCGGCGGTGTACGCGGCTTTCCTACCGGACTTGCGCGATTTCTTTGAGGCGCGCTTTTCTTTGACGGCGTTCTTTGGCATGGGGCGACACTTTAGCCCTGCAGTCGCAGGGTTGCCCGCCTCTGTCGATTTGCGACGGTGCAGAGCGGGTCATCCACGCGGCAAACCGAACACAGAGAAGCGCCGTGCTAGGGTTGCGTCGCGTTCTTGAGCACTTGCAGCGCTTCAGTGCCAGCCAAACTGCCGTTCTCCATCGCCCAGTCCAGAGCGGCCTTTCCTCCTTGGTCGATGGCCTTCGGGTCGGCACCTGCATTGAGCAGGGCAACAAGGACCTGGGGATTCGAGTTTGATCCAGCCGCATTCATGAGTGGCGACATTCCATCATGCGACGCAGCGTTGATTTTCGCGCCGGCCGCGATCAGCTGCAGTGCCATCTCCGGCAGCGAGTTGTAGGCGGCAGCGTACATAAGCGGCGTCGAACCATCTTCCGCCCTCGCGTCCAGTTCCGCTCCCGCATTCAACAGGAGCGTGAGGATTTCCGGATTGGCGCCCCATCCTGCGGCGCCCATCAGTGCGGTCACCTCGCGGTCTGCCCGCGCGTTCACCCGGGCATTTGCCTCCAGCAGGACTTGCAAGACTTCCGCGCTGCGATTGTTTCTTGCCGCCATCATGAGCGGCGTGAACCCGGACAGACCTGCAGCGTTGACGTCCGCGCCGGCTTCGATGAGCGCCGAGAGGACATCGGGATTGCTGTTGTAGCGGGCCGCGATCATCAGCGGGGTCGCCCGGGCATTCGTCTGGAGGTTGACATCGGCGCCAGCCTCGATGAGCATCTGGAGTACGTCCGGCCGATCGTACCTGGCGGCAGCGTACATCAGGGGTGTCCAGCCGTCCACACCCGCGCCCTGCGGCCTGGCGCCGGCGGTGAGAAGCCCGGCGATGACGCGTGAGTTCGCCGTGTGTGACAATGCATAGATGAGCGCTGTGAGCCCTTCGGGGGATTCGGCATTGACGTCCGCGCCTGCATAGAGCAGTACGTCGAAAGTCTGCGGAGGAGCCGAGGGAAGCGTTGCGTACATCAGCGGTGTGAGCCCGTGATCGTCGATTGCATTCACGTCTGCGCCCAACTCGATGAGACTCCAAAGCACACCGGGCTCGGGGTTAGTGCCGGCCGCCAACATGAGCGGAGTCGAGTGATCCGGTCCCGGTCCGTCCACATCCGCACCCGATGAAACCAGGTTCCAGATGACGTCCTCATTCTCCGTCCAGGACGCAGCGGAGGAGAGCGCCGTCCATCCTTCATCATCTGTCGCATTGACGTCTGCGCCGGCTTTGAGCAACGTCGCGGTAACCTTGAAGTTCTTGTTGTAGGTCGCGGCCGCCATGAGTGCGGTGTCGCCGCCATCCCGCTTGGCTTCGAGCTCGGCGCCCGCGTCGATCAAGGTCGTGAGAACCTGCGGGTCGGATTGATATGCCGCCGCAATGATCAATGCAGTTGATCCGTCTTCTCCGCGTGCGTTGACATTCGCCCCCGCGTCCAGCAGCGCTTTCACTTCTGCGGGCGTTGCCGCTGGGTTGCCGGCAAGCGCCAATAACTCGGTGTCAACTTGAGCGGTCGGCGGTGGATCCTGGCAAGTCGAAAAGGCGCCGCAAACCAGGATGGCGAGCAGTCTGGCGAACTCCTGGAGACTTGGATTAGTCACGTTCACCTCGCACACTTAGCGTTCCAACCGGATACGACGGCTGCACACGCCCCCAGGCAGCGCCCGAAACTCTACCGCACTCCTTCGCCCCAGAGCACCTCTCTCAAGGTGCCGGCGTGGCCAGCCAGACGCGCTTGAGCACATCGACCAGCCGGTCACCCGGCTGCTTGGCGTCAAGATCGTCAAGCCCCTTTGCGATCAACTCGGGCTGGTTTGTCAGGTGCCCGATGTACGCCAGCAGCAAACCGGCCTCGACGGTTGCGCCAGGCCGCGTGAGCATCTCCGTCAACTCACTGGCGTCTTCGTCGAGGCGATCCGCCTTGGGGAGCAGGTTGCTTGCGTATTGCGTATTGATGAGTTCCGGATGCGCTTCGAACAGGCGACGCAGTCCGAGCGCTGCAGAGCGATACTTACCTGCGCCGAGTTGAGCATGCACCCGGCCCGCCATCGCCAACGGGTGCTCGGGCGTGTAGTAGAGTGCCACGTCGAACCAGCTCTCCGCATCGAAGTACCGTCCGTCCGCCAGGGCGGTCTCGCCAAGATGAACGTGATCGGCAAACTGGCTCGTGTTGTCGCCGGCCAGGCTGGCGATCGGCGGCAGAGGCTGGCTGATCTGGTTGAGTGCGTCGGCGCTCAGCTGCTCGAGTGGACTTGCCGGCGCCGGCCCGACGCCGGGCACCTCGGCTTCGGTGTCGATGCCGAGAACGTCTTTGGAAAACTGCCGCATCGTCGCGATGGCATTGGCGCTGTATGGTTGTCCTGCTTCGGGAAGGCGTTGTGGCGCGTTTCTGGTTGACATCCGCGCGACGTAGTCGGCGTACGAGTCCTGCCCGGCGAGGAGCGGCTCAGCGGCGCTGGGGGATGCCGCCGACACCGGGGCAATCCGATTCGACCACCCCTCTCTGAACGACACGCCGTCGAAGGTTCCATCGATTCCACGGGTGAGCGCATTGCGAATCACGGGGCTGCTTGAAGGCAGCGTCAATGGGCCGGCATCCAGTCCCGGCGCCGTGAGATTCGGGGGACTGAGCAGACCGTTTGCCGAAGCGGCGAGCAACGAACTGCGATCGAGAAGTGGATCGACGGTGTTCATCGCTGCACGCGAGGCGATACTCAAGTTGCGATCCAGAACCGAGCCGGAGGTCGCCTCCAGCGAGGGGCTGGCAAAGGCCCGCTGCGGCCGAAACTGCTGCGATGTCGCGTTGGCGTTGAGATCCGGAAGGCTTGTACCGTAACGAGCCCGGGCGAGTTCCTGCAGATTCGCGCCGCTCATCGGGGTGAGCACGACGGCGCCGGCGCCATAGGGCGAGTCTCCGCCCGGCCTGGAGAGGTTGGGCACCTGGTACAAGCCGAGCACACTCGGATCGCGCGGCGCGCCGCGGCGCGAAGCGATGTTCGAATAGTACGAATCTCGCTCGAAGCCGTAGGATTGCTGCCTCGCTGTTCCACCACGGAACGCAAAGGTGCTGGTGTAGCCGACATCGCCGCGAAAGTTCATGCCGCCGGGCGCGGTACCCGTCACGATCGCGTCGTTGATCCGGTTGAGCAGGAACCCCTGCCGCGGCTGGTTGTAGCGCGACTGGGTACTCAGGTTTGCATCGAGGGCTCTTCCGTTCCCCAAGGCGTTTTGCGCCAACGAGACCGAGGGCAGCGCCAGGCACGCGGCAGCCACACCCGCGCCAGTCATCCACCGCAGCCAGGTATCCTGTTGTCGAGCACGACTTGTCATGATCCACCTCCACCACGGACGCTTCGCGGTCCTGCAACCCGAGCCACCATGTGAAATTATAGAGAACCATGAGCCGGGCGGGTGGGAATGGCTCGAAAGCACCTCGGCGCAGCCAAAACGCGGCAAAGTTCTGCCGTTGCAGCCGCGGGACTCGAACACAATTCAGTGGATTTGTTCCGGCGTCACGTCGGGCATCCCGACGGACACGGCCATTGCTCGGGACTCACCAGCCGATCCGGGAACGATGCGATACACGAAGTCGCCGGAGCGCCACGCGTAGTAGGCGCTCTGTCCATCGGGCAGGGCCCGACGATCGGTCGGCGTAACAAAATAGGCGTGTCCTTCTTCGAAGGTCGCCGAATGGGTGAGGTCCGATGGACGTGATCGCTCAATCCACACGCTCACCGTCGTTGAATCATTCACATAGCGAAGGTGGACAGACTCCACAGACCCGCCGCCGACATTGCAGTTGCCAGCATCCTCGAACACATACCCGAATGGAGACAAATCAGGAATCGTCACGTCCCAGCGAAGGTCTTTGGCGAGATGCCGGGCGAGCGCGTCCTGGGTGTGAATTGTGAACTTTCGCCGGGCGTATGAGGCATCGGTAATGCAGCGCTGGTGCTCCTGAATCGGGAAACCGAGAGAGCCGCCCTCGTTGCTGATGTTGATCTGCGGGGAGCGGAACCAGTCGAACCAGTCCGATCGCCCCATCACGCCGATGACCACAGCCACGCCGACGAGCAGCAGGAAACCCGCGGCCAGCCCGGAGGGCACAAACCACCGACGGCGAGACGAACCAGCGCCAACCGCGGACGCCGCCGGAGCAACGTCCCCGGCGAGCCGCAGAGAGTGCGCGGGAGCGGACAGTTGCGCCTGCACCGCGGCACGCAATTCGGTCGGCACTGCCACATCACCCATCGCCCGCCCGACTGCCGCGCGAAGGCGGCGCTCGAACGCGACGAACTCCAGATCTTCAGGATGCGCCGCGAGGTGCGCTTCGAGGGCAATCGCCTGTTCGGCGGTCAGTTCCTCATCAGCGGCGAGGCGGAGAAGATTTGTGGTCTCGGCGGGGTTCATAATGGACACCTGTCTGGCGTGGCCGATCTCGCAATAGTCCGGCATTGTACCGGATGGTTGGACCACGCTTCGCTGGCATTACTCGGCATCGGACTTCTCATCTTCCAAGCGAATCCCAACTTCGGCCGCCAGCGGACCAAGTTGCTGTGCCAACGCGGCTCGGGCCCGAAACAAGCGGCTCATGACCGTGCCGATTGGTACATCAACGATTAACGCGATCTCTCGATACTTCATTCCCTCGACGCCCCACAATAAGAGAACTTCCCGGTACTCCGGATTGAGCGCGTGGACGGCCGATTTCAGGCGATCATCCACCTGCTCCCAATCCATGGCAGCCATGTTCCAGGCGGGTCGGGACTCATCCGGCCCCGGGTTGGCGCTGGGATGAAAGTGGATATTCTCGGACGCTGAGGGGCTTCGCTGCTCCCTAACTACCCTGCTGTAAAAGACGTTACGGAGGATTTTGAACAGCCAGGGCCGGATACCCCCACCCTTGGGTTCAAACCGCCCAGCCGCCTTGAGAGCCTTGAGAAACGTCTCCTGCACGAGGTCGGCAGCATCCTCGGGACGTCGCGAAAGTTGCAACGCCATCCGGTAAACCGCGTCGAAATGCTCCAGCGCCTTCGCTTCGAATTCGAGGCGATCCAATCGCTCCGCCTTCCATCAGCCCCGCACCCCCCGGCCGCCCCTTGCGATCCGGTCCGGAGACATCCTATCGCTACAATCGCCCTCACACGCCCCACGGGACCATCATGAGCGCCTCGCGACGCACTTTCTACATCACGACCCCTATTTACTACGTCAACGACCGGCCCCACATCGGCCATTCTTACACGACCACCGTGTGCGACGTTGCAGCCCGGTTTCATCGATTCCTCGGCCTGGATGTATTCTTCCTGACGGGCACGGACGAGCATGGAATCAAGGTGGAAAAGTCCGCCGCCGAGCAGGGCGTCACGCCCCAGGAACTGGCCAACAAGAACGCCGCCCAGTTCCAGAGCGTGCTGCGCATGCTCGATTTCACCAACGACGACTTCATCCGCACAACCGAGCGCCGCCACACCTTGCAGGTCGAGCGCTTTGTCCAGCGACTCATCGCCAGCGGCGACATCTACCTTGGCCAGTATGAAGGCTGGTACGACGAGGGACAGGAAGAATTCGTCCCCGACACCCGCGCCAAGGACCAGGACTACAAGTCCGCCGTCTCCGGCAAGCCCCTGGTGCGCATGCAGGAACAGAACTACTTCTTCCGCCTGAGCGCGTATCAACAACGACTCGAACAATTGTACAACGATCAGCCCGAATTCGTACGGCCCGAAGCGCGTCGCAACGAGATGCTCGGCCGGCTGCGCGATGGGTTGCAGGATGTGCCAGTCACGCGGACGAGTTTTTCGTGGGGCATTCCGATTCCCGGCCAGGACAAGCACGTCCTCTGGGTCTGGCTCGATGCGCTGTCCAACTACATCACGACGCTCGGACTCGGCCTTCAGCCCGGCGAGACGGATCTCGTGCCGCGCGATCGTGCGCGGTTCTGGCCCGCTGACTACCACGTGATCGGCAAGGAGATTCTCTTCTTCCACGCGATCTTCTGGCCGGCGATGCTCATGGCGCTCGATCTGCCGCTGCCGCGCTGCGTCTACGCCCACAGCTTCTGGATCAGCGAGGGGCGGAAGATGAGCAAGAGCCTGGGCAACTTCATCGATCTGCCGACGATCCAGGGCTACATCGACTCGTTCAGCCTCGATGCGTTCCGCTGGTTTCTCATCACGCAGGGGCCACTGGGATCGACGGACACCGACTTTGCCCGCGCCAAATTCATCGACGTGTACAACAGCGATCTGGCGAACACGCTGGGCAACTCGCTCAGCCGCGTCGTGAACATGATCGGCAAGTATTTCGACGGCAAGGTGCCGGGACCGGGTTCGTACACGGTTGAGGGATTCGATTGGCCCACGATCACGCAAGGGGCCGTTGATCGCATGGTTGCCGCGATGGGCCGGCTCGAATTGAGCGAAGCGATGGACGCCGCGCTGGGGCTCGTGCGGCAGGTTGATGCATTCATTGACGCGACACGACCGTTCACGATGGCCAAGGATGAGACGAAGCGCGATGAACTTGCCGCAGTGCTGTACCAGTGTGCTGAGACCCTGCGCATTGCGTCAGTGCTGCTGTGGTGCGCCTTACCCAACAAAATCGAACTGGCGTGGCAGATGCTGGGGCAGTCGGTGGATCCCAGTGCCGGGAATCTGCGCGCGTTGTGCGCCTGGGGCGGGCTCAAGCCGGGTACGGCGGTGACCAAGGGTGATGCGCTGTTTCCGCGGTATGCTGAGCCAACGGCCTAGCGGGGGTTCACCGATGCCCAAGCCGAGGTGCGGCAGTAAGTCACTTCTGATGATGACTGCCGCCCACGTCGGCATGCAGACGGTATCCACGGTGTTTCTGGCCTTTGCCATCCTGTTGTTGCATTGGCGGGAGAATCCAATGCGCGGCATGTGGGCCCTGTCCCTGCTGCCTTGCGCCGCTTACCCAGTGTGTTTCGTCGGGTACTTCGCGATGTATTGCGTCTTTTACGAGTGGTGGAGCACCCCGCGTTGGCGATCGCTCGACTGGTGGCTGGCGGCGATTGGGTGTGTCGAGGTACTGGTCGCGATCTGGCTCTGCGTGCGATACCAGCTCGCCGCCTGGGCCAGCGTGTAGTCGACGCGCCGTGGCACCAATGGGTTGAATTCCCGTGCGTTGTGCCCGCGGGCTGGCTGATATCATCCGACCATGAAGATCGGCCTGGCGCAGCTCAATCCGACGGTCGGCGACATTGACGGCAACGCCGCGCTCATCGCCGCCGGCATCGCCAGAGCGCGTCAGGCTGGGGCGGAAATCGTCGCGTTCCCCGAATTGGCCGTACTCGGGTATCCGCCGAAGGACCTGCTGCTCAAGCACGGCCTGGTTGAGCGCTGCGAGAGGGCCGTGCGCGAATTGGCCGCAACGTGCACCGGCATCACCGCCATCATCGGCTCGCCCCGCGCCCACAACGCGTCGACAGGACGCGGCCTGCACAACAGCGCCGCCCTCTGCCGCGGCGGGCGCCTGGAATTGTGGTACGACAAGCGGTTGCTCCCCACGTACGACGTCTTCGATGAATCGCGCTACTTCGATCCCGGCAGGCAAGCGTGTGTTTTTGAGCATCACGGTCGGCTCGTTGGACTGACGATCTGCGAAGACTTCTGGAACGACGACACCATGCTGCAGCGCCGGCTGTACGCCGAAGACACCGTCGCGGACCTGCTCGAGTGCGGCGCCGAATCGGTGATCAACATCTCGGCCTCGCCGTTCGTCGTCGGCAAGCCCGACTTTCGCCGCCAGCTCTTTGGCCGCATCGCGTCACGCATCCGCGGCCCGGTCGCCATGGTCAACCAGGTGGGCGGTAATGACGACCTCGTCTTCGACGGCTACTCGATGGTGCTCGGATCAGACGGCGGACTGATCGCCGCCGCACACGGTTTCGCCGAAGATCTTCTCATCGCCGAGCTCCCGACGGAGCATCGTTGCGAATTCAAACGCGATGACATGGGTGACCTCTTTGACGCCCTCGTGCTCGGCGTGCGCGACTACATGCGCAAGTGCGGATTCAAGAGCAGCATCATCGCGCTCAGCGGCGGAGTTGATTCCGCAGTGGTTGCGGCCGTCGCACGAGCCGCACTCGACGGGGAAGCCTTGCGCGGCATCGGCCTGCCCAGCCGATACTCATCGCCCGGTTCGATTGATGACGCCCATGAACTCGCTGATCGCCTCGGTATCCGTTTCGACCTTCTTCCGATTGAACCGGCACACGAAGCGATGCTCCAACTTGTCAAGCCGCTCTTCGATGAAACCGGCCAGACGCCCGGCGTTGCAGAAGAGAACATTCAGGCCCGTCTGCGCGGCAACATCGTCATGAGCCTGTCGAACAAGACCGGCGCCCTCCTGCTCACCACCGGCAACAAGAGCGAACTCGCCGTAGGCTACTGCACGCTCTACGGCGACATGGCTGGCGGCTTGGCGGTCATCTCCGATGTGCCCAAGACCACGGTGTACAAACTCGCGCGGTGGATGAACGAGCACCCCGACCGCTGCGGCGTCAAGCGGCCGCCAATCCCCGAGAACACGATCACCAAGCCGCCCAGCGCCGAGTTGCGTCCTGACCAGACGGATCAGGACACGCTGCCGCCGTACGAGATTCTTGATGAGATCATCCTTCGCTACGTCGAGCACTGCGATGATGTGCAGCAGATCATTGACGAGACGAAGTTTGATGCGGATCTGGTCCGCACCACGTGCCGGATGATCGATCGCAATGAGTACAAGCGCCGCCAGATGCCGGTGGGGCTCAAGGTGACCGGCCGGGCGTTCGGCAGCGGGTGGCGCATGCCGATCGCGGCCAAAGGAGTGTGAGCGATGAACTGGCGTCTCGAGCGACGGGTCGTTTCTGTTCTGACCATTCTGTATTTCGTGTTGGTAGCGGCCGGCTGCACCTGGTACGTTCCTCCGGAAGCTGACCCTCAACTCAAGAAGCTCGACTGGCTCGTCGGCGACTGGAGCACCTCGCTTAAGCAACCCGACTCCGCCACCGAAGAGCACTGGATGGCGCCCAAGACTTCGAACATGTTCGGCGTCGGTCGAACGCTCAGGAACGGAAGGGAAGAGTCCATCGAGTATCTGCGCATCGCCGCCGAGCCCAGTGGGCTGGTGTATTACGCCGCGCCCGCAGGTCGCCTGCCCGCCACGCCGTTCCGCGCGGTTGAAACCGGGCTGCGTCACGTCGTGTTTGAGAACCCCGAACACGACTACCCGCAGCGAATCATCTACGAACTTCAGTTCGGCAGCACGATCAAGGTGCGAATCGAAGGCGAGGTTGATGGACAGATGAAGTCATCGGAGTGGGTTTACTACATCATGCGCTGAGGTTCATTTCGCCGGCAAGAAGCCTTCGCCGATGATGTACATTTCCGTCGACTCGTTGCGCGACGCCTTGGGCTTGAAGCCCTTCACTTTGTCGAAGCGAGCTTTGCACTCGTCGAGCAGCGCGGGGTACTCGGCCCCTTCGAACACCTTGACGACAAACGACCCACCGGATCGCAGCAGATCGCCGGCCAGTTCGAGCGTCCGCCGCGCCAGGTGCATCGACTGGTAGTGGTCGCTGTGATGGTGGCCGGTCGTGGCGGCCATCATGTCGGACATGACAAGGTCAAAGTGCCGGCGATTGGTGAGTTCGAGAATCTCTGCTGAGGTGACTTTGAAGACATCGCCCTCGCGCGTGATGAGTGCTTCATCGCAGAACTTGAGGGGCCGGCGCACGGATTTGAGGTCATAGCCGAGGACCATTCCGCCCTTGGCGGCCGGTCCGATGTGCTGGCAGGCGATCTGCAGCCAGGCGCCTGGCGCGCAGCCGAGGTCGAGTACGTAGTCGCCGGGCCTGATCAAGTTCTTCTTCTCGAGGATTTCCTTGAGTTTGAACGCCGAGCGCGCGACATAGCCGAGCCGCCGGGCCTCTCTGAAATAGTGATCTTGCACCTCGCGCGTCGCCGCCATGGCCAAGTGTATCCACCGAGGCGACCGACCCCGGGGAGCTGTCCCCCATTCGACGAATCGGGATGCGTCGTACGCCTCGCCTGCCGGTACGATGAAGTGACCCCATGCTGCGGGCGACAGCGGTCCCGCCACCGCCCGACCCGCCCACGGAGAATCAACATGAACCGCCGCACTCCCTCGTTCCTGCTTGCGATTGCCATTCTGCTCGCGTCAAGTTCGCTCGTGGCGAGCGTGCGCGGCGCCGCTCCCGATGAGCACTGGAAGGGCGCGGTCAACCTGCCGGGCACGGAACTCCCCTTCATGATTCACTTCGCGGTGGACGGACCCAGTGCGGATACCTGGACCGCGAGACTCGACATTCCCATGCAGGGCGTCACCGGCGCCAAGATGGTCGCCGTGATCAACGACGGCAAGGAGATTGCGTTCACGTTTGCACAAGTCGGCGCGGTTTTCAGAGCGACCATCAACGAAGACGGACAGACTGCCACCGGCACGCTGCGGCAATCGGGCCAGACGTTTCCGCTCACGCTCACACGCCTGACCGACGAAGAGGCCGCCGCCGCAGTTCCCAAGCGGCCCCAAACGCCCCAGCCGCCATTTCCCTACGAAGTGCGCGAAGTCACATACAAGAATGAAGTCGATGGCATCACCATTGCGGGCACATTGACCATTCCCGATGGCGAGGGTCCGTTCCCGGCGGTCGTCATGATTACCGGCTCAGGTGCGCAGGATCGCGATGAGGCCATTATGGGTCACCAACCCTTCTGGGTCATTGCAGACCACCTCTCGCGCCACGGCATTGCCGTGCTGCGCAGCGACGATCGCGGCGTCGGCGGCACAGGGGGCAACATCGGAACTTCCACGAGCGAGAACTTTGCCCTCGATGCGCTCGCAGGCGTCACGTTCCTCAAGAGCATCGATCGCATCAACCCGGCTCACATTGGCGTGATGGGCCACAGCGAGGGCGGCATCATCGGCCCCATCGCGGCAGCGCAGTCCAAGGATGTGGCGTTTGTCGTCATGCTCGCAGGCACGGGTCTGCCGGGCAACCAGATTCTGACCATGCAGTCGCGCCTGATGCTGCAGGCAACAGATGCGTTCACCGACGAAGAACTCGATGACATGACCGCCAAACACCGCGCGCTCATGGAAGCCGTCATCAACGACAAGCCTCAGGAAGAGCAGCTCGAGGCAATGATTGCCTTGATTCAGTCGCAGGGAGCCCAGGGCGATGAGGCCAGGCTCAGGCAGGCGGCGGCTCAGCAACTCGTCGGCCTGCACACGCCGTGGTTCAAGTACTTCCTCTCCTATGACCCGCGGCCGACGTTGCGCCAAGTCACTTGCCCGGTCCTGGCGCTCAACGGGTCGTTGGACCTCCAGGTGCCGCCCGACGAGGATCTTGCTGAGATCGACAAAGCGCTAACCGAAGCAGGCAACAGGGATTTCACCATCACCAAACTCGAAGGACTCAACCACCTCTTCCAGCATGCGAAAACTGGTTCGGTGTCCGAGTATGCCACGATTGAAGAGACCTTCTCACCCGAGGCGCTGGACATCATCACGCGGTGGACCAACAAGCGGTTCGGTGTAGCCTCCGATGGAGCGGAAACGCCGGCCACGGTCCAGTAGGCGCCTCGCTCACGAGGCGTCACCGCGCCCTCCCAGCCGCCGCAGCCCCACGGAAGCGAGGCAGAGCAGGATCCCCACCACCCCTACTCCCGCCGCGATCGGGTGCTGGATTCCCAGGAAAGGCGCCGTGACCAACCAGTTGTTGCCGCGCATCATGAACGCGCTCCCCATCCCGAGCAGACCGAGAAACAGCAGCACTGAAACAAGTGTCGAGCGGGCGTTTGGCGGGTGATCCATGCCACACGATAACCGTTGTGGACCTTCGTTTCCCCTTCTCTGCTGTGCGCCGGCCAATGTTGCTCCTGTGAGGGGCCGATGGACTCTCATCAGGGCTCGCATCCCCGGCGCGGGTCATTTCCTGCGTGATTTCACTGGCTCGAATCGCCACGGGGCCGTAACATCTCATGATGGCTATTCGCAGGCTCTTCACGGAACACGGTTTGCGCTGCACGCGGCAGCGGGTGGCCATTTATGACCGTCTCAGGGCCAGCAAATCGCATCCCACCGCCGAAGAACTCTTCGAGGATGTCCGCCACAGTTGCGACGGCCTGAGCCTCGCCACGGTCTACAACACCCTTGAGGCCCTCTGCGAAGCCGGCCTGTGTCGCAAGCTCTCGCTTAATTGCGGCTGCGCCCGTTTTGATGCCGACATCGAGCCGCATCTCCACCTACTCAACGACGACACCGGTGAGATTCATGATGTCCCGACCGATCTGAGCGAGCGCCTCCTGACCCAGCTCTCCGATGATGTCTTGCGCGACATCGAAAATCGGCTGGGTGTGCAGATCGATCGCGTCTCCCTCCATCTGCATGCCCGCAGTGGCCAGAAGGCGCACGCGTCGAACGGCTACACTTCCAACGGCCGGGTCCACGAGAAGCGCAGCGGTGAGGGCGACCCAAGTCTCAAAGGCAACGGTCACGTCGCGCCCTCCGCCGCGATCTGACGCACCTTCGCCTCATCATCCTGACCGATACGATTCACCAACCGATTGGTTAGTTTTTTTGTCGGGCCCATTTCGCGCGGTCGGCGGTGAACTCATGCTCACGATTCAACTCGTACACTGGCACGAAGTGGAAACGATCGAACGTGCCGAGCGTCTCGAAGCCGCCGGCTATGCCGTTCGTCACGGCCGCATCGGCGCCCAAGTCAGTCTCAAAGATCTCCGGGCTGACCCGCCTGACCTCTTCGTGATCGACCTGTCGCGCCTGCCGTCGCATGGCCGCGAGGTTGCCGTGGCACTGCGCCAGAGCAGAGCCACGCGCTCGGTGCCGATCGTGTTCGTCGATGGAGCAACCGACAAGGTGAAGCGCGTGCGCGAAACGCTGCCCGATGCGACGTTTGCAACGTGGACCAGGATCCGCTCCGCGCTCAAGGCGGCTCTTGCCAAGCCTGTCACAAACCCGATCGTGCACAAGTCGATCAGCGGACCCTACAGCGGCACACCGCTGCCAAAGAAACTCGGCATCAAACCCGGCTCGACCGTCTCACTCATCACCGCACCGAAGAACATCAAGACCATCCTCGGCGCCCTGCCCGACGGCGCCACGCTCACCGCCAACGCCCGCAGGCCGAGTGACCTCATCCTCTGGTTCGTACTCTCGCGGCGCGACCTGCTCAAGCGCATCGACACAATCGGCAAGCGCGTCGGCGCCGGCTCGCTCTGGATCATCTGGCCCAAGAAGACCTCCGCCGTCGCCAGCGACCTGACACAGCAGATGATCCGCGATGCCGGACTCGAACGCGGCCTCGTCGATTACAAAATCTGCGCCGTCGACGACACCTGGTCAGGCCTGCGCTTCGCGGTGCGGAAGAGGTGACCCTTCGCCATACCTCATCTATGGCTTCGACTCGTCCTGCGGTTCCTCTTCCACACGATCGAAGTCCTGCCGCTGCTCCCCTGCCATGATTGATATTCGCGTCGCCTGACCGGCTTCATCGCGCACGATTTCGAGCGGGTAGGACGATGGCGTGCGAGAGAACTCCACGAACTCGATCTCGCCGGACTCCTTGCGTTCAAGACGTGCATAGGTGATCGGCCCCTGCGGCGACCAGTGGATCTGTGCGGTGACCATGCGACCGGACATCGCCACGACCAGTTCGATGTCTTTTGCGTCCTTGTAGTGACCGAGCAGCGGCGCGGCCCAGTCCGGGGGTTCGCCGGCCGGTGGCTTCGGCGCGGGTGTG
>DIDT01000048.1 GCA_002418285.1 Phycisphaerales bacterium UBA5793 | reverse complement strand
CAGTTTTGATCGTCCCGCTACGGCGGGTGGCGTGCTTCGACGTGAATCACGCCGTCTGACCTACCATTGCCCCATGCCACGACGCCGCGAAACTCGACCCTATTCCGACAAGACCCGCGGCATCCGCATTCAGAAGGCCCTGGCCGAGGCGGGCATCGACTCGCGCCGCCACTGCGAGGAACTCATCGAAGAACGCCGGGTCAGCGTGAACGGCATATTTATCGAGTCGCTCCCCGCGTGGGTAGATCCCGTCAAGGACCGCATCGAAGTAGACGGCCATCCGATTCGCAAACGCAAGACCGATCGGCCGGTCGATCACTTTTACGTGATGCTCAACAAGCCAACCAACGTCGTGTCCACGAATGCCGATCCCTACGGCCGGCGCCGGGCTATCGACCTGGTCGTGCTGCCCGGTGCGCCGCGCCTCTTCTGCATCGGTCGGCTTGATGCCGATTCGACCGGACTGCTGCTGCTGACCAATGACGGCGAGCTGGCCAACCGCCTCACCCATCCACGTTACGAAGTTCACAAGATGTACGAAGTCGTCATCAAGGGCAGCCTGGATCCGGAAGGTGTGGCGGCACTGCAACGCGGCCTCGTGCTGTATGACCGCAAACGAAACAAGGCCGAGCGCACCGAAGGCGTGCGACTCAAGCTCCTCAAGCGCGACCGCGATCGGACCCACCTGCTCATGGAACTGCGCGAGGGGCGCAATCGGCAGATCCGCCGCATGATGGCGGCCCTGGAACACCCCGTGCGCAAGCTCAAACGCGTCGGGCTCGGTCCGCTGAAGCTCAGCGGCGTGGCGGCCGGGCAATGGCGCATGTTGCGGGCGACCGAAGTCAGCTCTCTGCGCAAGGCAGCGGGCATGGCAAAGCCCGTCAAAGCTGACCGAGGCGCGGCGCGGCGGGCTCGTGAATCGCAATGACCTCGCCGGTCGATCGCGCATAGCGCAAGCCGAGCTCCAATGGGAAGTGCTTCAGGCCCTCCGCCCGCAAGCGCGGGGCGTGATCACGCTCGTAGACTTCAAACTCTGTGCGACTGCGGAAGCGATAATGCACTTCGTAGCGAATCGTGTCGCCGTCCATGCGGATGATCTCGGCCGAAAGCGCGCCGGCCCTGCAGACATCAGCCAGATGCTCGCGTTCAAGCCAATCGACCCATTCCTGGGCCGTTGCAGCGTTGTCGAATTCGCACGCGACGGTGTAGAGCAGCACGTGGCTCCCTTCGTGGCGAGACTGATCGGCGGCGCTCAACCCGGATACGTGGGCTTCTGCTGCCAGTCGAGTTCGTACGAGCCGGGGATGCCGTGATACTCGCGCGGAAAGACGTAGTCCTTGCGCAGTGGGTGGCCGACCCAGTCTTCGGGAAGCAGGATGCGGCGCAGGTCGGTGTGGCCGGGGAAGTCGACGCCGAACATATCGAAGATCTCCCGCTCGTGCCAGTCGGAGGTGGGCCAGAGATCCGCGACGCTGGGAATCGACGGCGCATTGCGATCGGTGTAGACCTTGACGGCAAACTCGTGCTTTTGCTTCATCGATCGCAGGTCGTAGACGGCGCAGAGTTTGTCGTCCGCGACATAATCGACGCCGGAAACGCACAGCAGGAAGTCGAACGCAAGCGCCTCATCATGGGCGAGGAACTCGGCGATGACCCGCCAGTTCTGGGCATCGACGTGGATGCGCGGGTGCTTGTCCTCGGGATGTGAGGCGGTGATGTGGCTGGAGAACTTCTCGCCCAGTCGGGCGGCAATCTGCGTGGGAGTCATAGTCGGGGATTGTAGCGTCGGAGGTCCGACGGTCATGGTTGGGCGGCGGCTGGCGCTGCGGCCTCTTGTTCGGCTCCAGCCATCCCCGCGTTGGCAGGCAAGGTGGGCGGAATCCAGTTGAGCATCGACGGGCCAATGACCCGCCACGCAAACCGCTGGCTGAGCACCTGTAGATGGTCGCCGGTATTGCGAAACTCGAGCCACGTCGGGTCATAGCCCCATTGTTCGAAGCGAGGATGGTTGTAGACGAAGCCGACCCGACCTCCCGCATCGCCAAAGTAGCGATCCGAGGTGCCAAAGAGCGATGTGCCGGCCCCGAGGATGAGCCCGTCGTGGGGCGAACTGAACGCCACAATGCGCGGCACGCGCTCCAGCGCTGGTCCAAAGTCATAGTCGGGAGATAAGGCCGGAGCGAGCAGCCAGACCTGCTCCACAATGTTCTCACCGACATCGAGCAATTCGGCGGCACGGATGGCGATCGCCGCCCCGCCGCTGTGGCTGGTGAGAATCACGCGCGCTTCGGGCGACGTGGCTTTGAAGCCGCGTATCCGCTCGACCAGCCGGCGGGCCTGCGCTTCATGCAGGTCGGTGTTCATCAGGTTGCGGCCGGGAGAGTGCGTAGTCCAGTCAACAAACTTCACTTCCTGGACGCCCGCGCGGAGAAGGCCGGCTGCAAAGAAGTGATCATGCGGCACATCGCCGGAGATGCCCGGTGCGTGAAAGACATAAACGCCGTCGTGACGAATGATCCCTTCGCGATCTGACCACGAGATACCGCAGCCGGACAGGCCGACCGCCGTGAGCGCGGTGGCGAGCAGCATCGTGCTCCGTCGTGCTGTCACGCGTGTCATCATCCGTCGCCTCGCTGCCGAATCAATCGAACTCGTCACCGCGGAACATCGAGCCGAGGTAGGATCGGCGCACCACTTCATCGCGGATCAGGTCCTTTGGAGGACCTTCGGCCAGAATCCGGCCGTCATTAAGAATGTAGGCCCGATCACAGACGCGAAGCGTTTGAAGGACATTGTGGTCGGTAATAAGCATGGCGATGCCGCGCTCTTCGCGCAGACGGAGAATCTCACGCTGCAGATCCTCGACCGCCAATGGATCGACCCCCGAGAAAGGTTCGTCAAGGAGGATGAGATCGGGGTTTTTGATCAGGCAGCGGGCGATCTCGAGTTTACGTCGTTCGCCACCCGAGAGCGTCCTGGACGACTGGTTGCGGTTCTTGGTCAGGCCGAACTGGGCGAGCAGGTCGTTGAGCCGGGATGTGCGCTCCTGGCGGCTCAGGGGCTGAAGTTCCAGAAACGCCATCAGGTTCTGCTCGACGGTGGCGCGGCGGAGGATACTCGGTTCCTGGCTGAGGTAGCCCATACCCCGGTTGGCCCGCCGAAACATCGGCTCGTGGGTGATGTCGTGCCCGTCGAACACCACCTGCCCCCCGTCGGCGGTGGTCATGCCGATGCTCATGCGGAAACTCGTCGTCTTGCCGGCACCGTTGCGTCCCAGCAGGCCGACGATCTCGGCTCGATTGACGTGAAACGACACGCCATCCACGACCGCGCGCTGGCCATATGTCTTGACAAGATTGCTGACCTGGAGCAACTGCATCAGAGGCGGATGGTAGGCGATTTGTCTCGGTTTGGGTGATGGGGCGAGCGCCGAGGTCATGCGTTCATGGCCTCGCGCAGACATCGCACGGCGCCGGCGGGATCTTCGCTGGCGCAGACGAATGAACTCACCGCCACACCCCCCACGCCGACCGCTGTGAGTTGTGCCACGTTGGCGCTTGTAATGCCGCCGATAGCAAGGTGGGGCAGCGGCACATGCCTGATGTACTCGCTTAGATACTTCGGTCCGGCGAGGTGTGGCTTGTCCTTGGTTGTGGTGTGGAACATCGGACCGACGCCGCAGTAGTCTGCCCCGGCCTTCGCCGCAGCCTCGGCCTGAGCCAGCGTGCTGGTGGAGATACCGACGACCAATTGCCGCCCCGCTAGTCGCCGAACGTGGCCGACGGGCAGGTCGGTCTGCCCCAGATGGACGCCCGTCGCGCCGACGAGCAGCGCCACATCAGCACGATCGTTGATGATACTGGCGACACCCGCCGCGCTACAGCGATCAACGACGACGGTGGCGTGACCGAGCAGTTTGCCGTCTTCAAGGTTCTTCTCGCGCAGTTGAATACAGTCGGCTCCACCTTCGATCGCGGCGTCGAGCACTTCGATCCACGGCCGGGAGCAGAGCGATTCGGTGAGCAGCACGCACACGCGCCATTGCGGGCAGGTCAGTGTTCCCAGTCGCTGCTGCAATCGCTGCTCTACGTCGTACGCGCGATAGCGCAACGCCTCGATCGTTGCTGCGGCCCCCGTGTTGATGGGTTTGAGATACTCCTCGATGCTGCGCAGCGATTCACCCAATCGCTTGCCGGCAGCAATGACGATGGCTGCCGCGTCCTTGCGGTTCGTTTCCGACTCGGTCTTGATCGTTTTGCCAATATCGCCTGGCGTATCGCGATTGGCCTCGAGCCAGCCAGGCGGAAGCTGGTCCAGCGCCGTTCGCAATTCGTGTCGAATTCGCTTCAATCTCGCCGAGAGGTCGGCGTCATCGACGATAAAGCGAGCATAATCCTCCATCACGCGCAGGGCTTCGCGCGCGCGATTGGCGTTGGCGTCCAGAATCCGGGCGGGTGAGCGGTTCATCTCAGTATGCTATGCGCTGCGACGATTCGCTAGAACGGCCGACGCGTCGGGTTCACCACCACATTATCCCGGCCGAGGATGAGCAGATCGGCAATCTCGATTGCCTCGGAGAAGGACTCGAGCGCCTGCTCGATGTTGAAGCAGTCCGCAAGCACCTGCCCTTTTTCGAGATGTTCAACCGTCGCGATCGCATCGCCGCAAACGAGTGCCGTGTAGCGAGGAAGCGGCAACAGCAGCCCCGCGCTGCCGGGGGTGCGACCCGGGAGGGGAAAGAGATCGACGCGATCGGCAAGATGATCAGGTGCGGGTTCAAAACGGCGCAGCAGCGCAATCTCGGATCGCATCAGATCGGCCAGTTCGAATTCGCCCTCATCTCGTGCTTGCTCAAACTGCGCCACCATCCCCTGCCCCACCGCCTCGCGCTCCAACTCCGAGATCCACCACGTGGCCCCATCAAACAGATGCAGACCGCGGCGGAGATCGGGGCGGAACGACGTGAGAAAGACATGCGTCACCTGCTCGGCTCCAAAGCCGCAGCGCTCGCGCAGCCGGGCTTCGAGAATCTCAGCCGGCAGAGAAGGATCGATGAGAATGTTCCGATCGCCGGCACGGATTAGCGTCGTCGTGGCGTGAGGGGTGCGCACTTCGCCGCGCTCACCCCAGAGTGGATGAGCCGCGAGGGTGCCGATGTTGATGATGCGATAATCCACTTGAAGCCTCGAATTGAAAGAAGATCATTGCCAACCATCAGAGGAAGTGAAGCGGCAGTCCTCCAAACTGTTTCCCGATCAGGGTCAGGTCATCGCAGCCGCCCCATGCAGCGCGACTACCCTTGGAGAGAGATCCTCCAAGCGAACCCCTATGCCTCACCGCTCCGTGAATCAGCAAGTCCTCGGAACCGACGCGGAGTCGCAGCGACTCGTGGAGGATTCGCAGCGGCACCACAACTGGAAGCGTTGGGGGCCATACCTCGCCGAGCGCCAATGGGGAACGGTGCGCGAAGACTACTCCGCCAACGGAGATTGCTGGGGGTATCTTCCGCACGACCAGGCGCGAAGCCGGGCCTACCGCTGGGGTGAGGATGGTCTGCTGGGGGTCTGCGATCGCCAGTGCCGCCTGTGCTTCGGGCTCGCGCTGTGGAACGAGCGGGATCCGATTCTCAAGGAGCGTCTCTTCGGCCTGACCAACACCGAGGGGAATCACGGCGAGGATGTCAAGGAGTGCTACTACTACCTGGACTCCACGCCAACGCATTCGTACATGAAGGCACTGTACAAGTACCCGCAAGCCGCGTTCCCTTACGACCGGCTCGTGGCGGAGAATCGCCATCGCGGCGAAAAGGAAGGTGAATTCGAGCTCATCGATACCGGCGTCTTCGACGAGAATCGCTACTTTGACGTCATGGCCGAGTATGCCAAGGCCGGAGCCGAAGATCTGCTCATTCGTATCACGATCCATAACCGCGGCCCTGATGCCGCCCCCATCCACCTGCTGCCGACTTTCTGGTTCCGCAACACCTGGTCATGGGGTCGGAGTGGCGAGGGCCAGGGCGATCGCGGCCGCATCCGCCGCACCGGAGACACGACGCTGGAAATCGAGCATCGAACGCTCGGCAGGTACCAACTGCGCATCGATCACGACGGGGAAGCCCCACCGCTGCTCTTCACCGAAAATGAGACCAATACGCAGCGCATTTTCAACATGCCAAACAAATCAGCGTATGTCAAAGACGCCTTCCACGAGTACCTCGTCGATCGCCGCGCGGGCGCGATAAGCCCAAAGGGCGAAGGCACGAAGGTCGCCCCTCATTTCCATGCAGTCGTTTCGTCCGGCGAGAGCGTGATGTACCGCCTTCGTCTGACCAGGCAGGAGCAAGCGAGCAACCAACCCTTCGGAACAGACTTTGATCGTGTGTTCACCGTGCGCAGGGACGAAGCCGATGCGTTCTATGCGGCACGTCTGGATACGTGTCTCACCGATACGGAATGCTCCGTGGCGCGCCAGGCCTACGCGGGCCTGTTGTGGAGCAAGCAGTTCTATCACTACGTGGTGCAGCAGTGGCTGGAGGGTGACCCATCCCAGCCTGCGCCACCCGAGGGGCATAAACACAGTCGCAACGAAGACTGGACCCACCTCTACAACCGCGATGTCATTTCCATGCCCGACAAGTGGGAGTACCCGTGGTACGCCGCGTGGGACCTCGCCTTCCACATGATCCCCTTTGCGAAGATCGATCCCGAGTTCGCCAAGGAGCAACTCGTGCTCATGCTGCGTGAGTGGTACATGCACCCTAATGGGCAGATCCCCGCCTACGAGTTCGCCTTTGGCGATGTGAACCCGCCGGTGCACGCCTGGGCCTGCTGGCGCGTCTACAAGATGACTGGGCCGCGCGGCAACCGCGACCGCGTCTTCCTGGCCCGCGTCTTTCAGAAGCTGCTCATCAACTTTACCTGGTGGGTAAACCGCAAGGACGTCGAGGGCAAGCACATTTTCGCCGGTGGCTTTCTCGGGCTGGACAACATCGGCGTCTTCGATCGCTCGCGCCCCCTGCCCACCGGCGGTCACCTCGAGCAGGCGGACGGCACGGCGTGGATGGCATTCTACTGCGTCACCATGCTCTCCATGGCACTTGAACTGGCCAGCGAAGAACCCGAGTACGAGGATGTGGCCTCCAAGTTCTTTGAGCACTTCGTTGCCATCGCCGACGCCATGAACACGCTCGGTGGCGACGGCCTTTGGGATGAGCAGGACGGCTTTTACTACGACCAGCTGCACGTCAACCACACCAACGTGCCCCTCAAGGTGCGCTCAATGGTTGGTCTGCTGCCGCTCATCGCCGTCGAGGTGCTCGAACAGGAGGTTATCCGCAGACTGCCGGGGTTTGATAAGCGCATGCGTTGGTTCCTCGAGAACCGCAAAGACCTGTCGAGGCATATTTCCTACGTCGAGACTCTCGGCGAAATGCACGCGTACGCTCGTCACCTGCTTGCCATACCCTCCAAGCCACGACTGGAACGGGTGCTGCGCTACCTGTTGGACGAGAACGAGTTCCTTTCGCCGCATGGCGTGCGGTCTGTCTCGCGCTTCCACGCCCAGCATCCTTACACCTACCGGGCCGGCGATGATGTCTTCCGCGTCGAATACGATCCCGCGGAATCCACCACCGGCCTGTTCGGCGGCAACAGCAACTGGCGCGGACCGGTCTGGTTCCCCGTCAACTACCTCCTCGTTGAA
The DNA here is from genome assembly GCA_002418285.1 of Phycisphaerales bacterium UBA5793. Classification (GTDB taxonomy): domain Bacteria; phylum Planctomycetota; class Phycisphaerae; order Phycisphaerales; family UBA5793; genus UBA5793. The sequence goes on along the minus strand of DIDT01000048.1, from coordinate 41,775 downwards.
GCGCTCGAACGCTACCACCACTTCTATGGTGACACGCTCAAGGTCGAGTGTCCGACGGGCTCGGGAGACATGATGACGCTGGATCGCGTCGCTGCCCAACTGCGTTGCCGACTCGCCTCCATTTTCCTCCCCGATGAAGAAGGCCGACGCCCCTGCCACGCCCAGTCACGTCGCTACGCAAAGGACCCGCACTGGCGCGACCTGCTGCTCTTCTACGAGTACTTCCATGGCGATGACGGCCGCGGCCTCGGCGCCAGCCACCAGACCGGCTGGACGGCGCTCGTGACCCGATGCTTCGAGGATGGATCGGTCCAGCACTCCAGAGAATCGGCGTCGGCCACACTACCGGCTTAAGTTAGTTCGTGATCCGCCCGATCGAACACCGGCTATTGGTCCCGCAATGTCGGAATCAAGGTTGGTTTCGCTGCTCAAGCGTGTGCGTGAGCAGCCAATCCACCGCACTCGGCAATGCGTAGCCGACCATGAACACGTGGCCGAAGTGGTTGACTTGCCGATATTCGATATTCATGCCGGCATTCTGCGCCACCTCGACCGCAGCCTCGATACGCTCAGGCGCAATGAAGCCATCAAGCTCGGCGCCGATGGCCAGCGTCGGTGGAATCTGCGCCCCGTTTGCATAGCTCGCTCCCGCCAACCAGCACGCCGCAGCGATTCGATCGGTCCGGGCGGTCGAAATGCTTCCAGTCATCATCGCGCCCATGGAGTGGCCGATGACATAGATTCGATTCTCATCGATGGTGTACAAGGCGCTCATGAGATCGACAATTGCGTCAAACGCCATTCCAGGATCCATGAGCGGCGATGCCTGCGGCGAAACGACAGCAAATCCATGCTCGTCGGCGAGTTTCCGGATGATCCCATCGCCGTAGGCTTCCATGAAGAGGTTCTCGTCGCCGCCAGCGCCGTGGAGTGCGATGACCAGCGGCATGGGCGCTTGCCGATTGACGGCGCGCGGCACATACACCCGGGCCGGGAAGTGGATGTCTTCTACAAGTCTCACGCCATACCACGTATCCCCACTGCGGTCGCTATACGGGTCGATGCCCGCTTCGACCATCGTGCACTCGCGATCGAGTTCGCCGATCAGCTCCGAATAGTCCGTCAGCAGGGCAATGGACTGGGTCGGCGAATCAGCGAGGTCGAGCAGGTTCAGGCGATGCCCAAGCAGATCCTGCGCCAATCGCTGCGGTTCGGTCGCTTCGCGCTGTGCGGTCGCTTCCAGACGCCGACCCAGTCTTTCGCGTGCTGCCGCTATGGACTCTGGCAGAATCGTCCACTGTCCGATTTTGACATGGGTGCGCGGCGGCTGATCAGGCATATCAAAACCCATTCCTCCCCCAAAGCCCATTCCTCCCGATCGAAGCATGATCTCGCGCGTTCCGGCGCGCAGCGGACCATCAAGGTGAACCCGGACCGATCCGCTCACCCGTCTCGATCCATCCATCTTGAGGACCAACTGGTTGAGCGAACTCGACGACGATCCCGTTTCATTGAACACAATCATCAGACCGACTTGCTTGGGAAGCTCGATGCCCTCAGGAAGCGGATAAATCGACGACACACTGAACGTGCAATTGCCCTCATACGCGCCGCCCCGCGACATTTCATCCACGGTCGGACGAATCGGATCGACATCGAGATGCAATGAACATGCCAGCGATTGGAAACTCTCATCCGAATTGTCACCCGGGCGCTGCGCGAGTAGTGCGTTCATCTGCGCCGCAACGCTGCCGATGTTCCCGCCGAAGAAAGCAACCGCTGCGCGATCAGCGCGGGTGTTGAGATCCGCCAGCGCTTGACCATCGAGCAGCGTCCACTTCCGCCATGCATCAGAATCCCGATCGATCCCCTCGGGCGGCTCGGCATCGCGATCTGCCATGCGCTGCATGAACTGCGCATCGACCCGCTGATACGCATTGGCCAGATCGAGTCGGCTGACAACCGCCGGCTTGTCACCCGGACTATTCGACTGCGCAAAGGTGGTGTCTGTGCCGGCAGTGATGCTCAACATCCAGGCCGCAACAACATTCGCGATGTGCAGCCGGGCGCAGATCGTGTTCATGGCTTCTCCTTGATCGACGCCAGCGCGGCCAAGGCTCGCTGCCGCCCTTCACTGTGCTCAACAATCGGATGAGGATAGGTCGAGCCGAGTCGCACACCCGCTTCGCGCAGCACCGCAGGCGGCGCCTCCCAGGGACGGCAGAGGAACTTGTCCGGCACTCGGCTCAATTCCGGCACCCACTGGCGCACGTATAAACCATCTGGGTCGAATTTCTCGCCCTGAGTGATCGGATTGAAAACTCGAAAGTACGGCGCCGCGTCAGCCCCGCACCCGGCGCACCACTGCCAGCCGAGCGTGTTGTTGGCGAGATCGGCATCGACAAGCGTGTCCCAGAACCATGCAGCGCCGTGGCGCCAGTCGAGCAGCAGATGCTTGACGAGAAACGATGCAACCATCATGCGCACACGGTTGTGCATCCAGCCCGTGGACCAGAGTTGCCGCATTCCGGCATCGACGTAGGGGGACCCCGTCATGCCACGCTGCCACGCCTTGAGATCTTTCGAGCTGCGACGCCACGGGAAGCGGCCGTATGCGTCGCGCAGCGGTCTCTCGGGCGTGTTCGGGAAGTGATGAAGCAGATGCTGAGCGAACTCACGCCATGCCACCTCGCGCAAGAACGAGGTCGCGCCGGTCGACGGGCCGTGATGGCGGCGCGCCGATTCATGTTCAATGATCGCGCACCAGAGACGGCTCGGCGAAATCTCACCGAAGTGCAGATGGGCACTCAGGCGCGAAGTTCCTTCGTGATCGGGTCGGTCACGCTCCTCGTCATACTCTTGGATACTTGCGAAGAACGACTTGAGCCGACTCGCCGCACCCGCCTCGCCGGGCGTCCACACAGTCGAAAACGCGTCCGCCCAGCCCAGCGTGGGAAGCAACTGAAGTCGATCAGCCGATTGCGAGTCGGGCCACTTCGCTGGGGATTTGAGTCGCTTCGGCGCCGCCAGCGGCCGGCCCACCTCCAACCCATCCTGCAACGTCTTCCAGAACGGCGTAAAGACCTGGTATGGCCCGCCCGTCTTTGTCCTGATCGCGTCCGGATCATGCAGCAGGGACGCATTGAACCCCTGACACTTGACGCCTCGCTCGCCCAACATCTTCTCAACTTTGCTTTCGACTTTGACGGCAGCGGGTTCGTACCGGCGCGACCAGAAAACAGTCGATGCGCCAGTTGTATCGACAAGTCGCGCCAGCACCTCGACGGCGCGGCCGCTCTGAACAATCAACCGCGAACCACAGCGGCGCAGCGACGCATCGAGCGATTGCAGCGAATGATGCAGCCACCACCGACTCGCGGCGCCGGCGGGCCAGTCACCCTCATCATCGGGCGACCAGACATAGACGGGCACGATCCCCTCGCCACGTTTGACTGCTGCGTGCAGAGCCGGATGATCATCCAGCCTCAGATCCTGTCGAAACCAGACGATCGTAGTCATGACGCAGACGCGCTCCGCATGCGCGCGAACTCATCCCAGTATCGAGGATAGGTCTTGCCGACACAACTGGGATTGGCAATACTCACTCCCTGCCGCACGAGCCCGGCGATCGGAAACGCCATCGCCATGCGGTGGTCGTCGTAGGTTTCAATACACACGGCATCACTCCGCTGGCGCGAATCTGCGGCGGGTTCGATGACGAGCAGTTCATCATCTTCGATTTCGACCGTCGCGCCGAGCTTGCTCAATTCGGCTTTCAGTGCGGCAAGACGATCCGTTTCCTTGTGTCGAAGCGTCGATAAGCCACGCAGAACCGTTTCACCTGTCGCAAAGGCTGCAACCACGGCCAGCGTCATCGCCGCATCGGGCATGAGCGTGCAATCCATGTCAATGCCATGCAGCGGCTCGGTCGGGCCGATTACAGTGAGAAAGTCGCGGCCGAAGGTGATCCCGGCGCCCATCTCGTTCAGGGCGTCAACGAATCGAACATCGGGCTGCAGCGAACCCTTACCCAGCCCTTCGATCGTGCACACCGAACCCGGAGAGACCGCTCCAGCCGCCAGGAAGTAGGTCGCGCTCGACGCATCCGGCTCAATCGCCATGTCAACGCCTTCAAAACGCCCCGCGCTGATATCGATGCGATCGAGCGTCGGAGTCGCCTCGATTGCTGCGCCGAAGCGATCCATGCAGCCAAGCGTCATCGCGATGTAACCGGGCGATGTCAGCGGTCCTGTCGCGCGCAGCTCAAGGCCACCACTCATGCATGGGCCGATCATCAGCAGCGCCGAAATGAACTGCCCCGACAACGTCGAGCCGACGGCCAGTTCGCCGCCTGCCAAGGGTCCGGGTGAAACGCGAAGCGGCAGGTCGCCATCGCGGCTGAGGTATTCAATGATCGCGCCGCGAGATCGCAGCAGATCGACCAGTTCACCGATTGGGCGCTTCCGCATTCGCGCGTTGCCATCAATCACGACCCGCGCGTCCGCCAGCAGACAAGCCGCGGTCAGAAATCTCACGACCGTGCCCGCATTGTGCCCGTCGAGCGTGCAGCCGCCGCGCAGCCGCCCCTCGCGGCCAATGATCTCCAGCGACTCCCATTGGCCACCTGACTCGACCGCTTCGATCCCCACACCGAGTTGTCGCAGCGCCGCGACCATGACTTCCGTGTCGTCCGCCCGCAGCGGCCGGTGGAGGACGGTCCGTCCGCAGGCCAGCGCCGCCAGCAACAGACATCGATTCGTCAGGCTCTTTGAGCCGGGCGGGGTGATGGAAAAGCGAAACGGCGCGCTCAGTGGCGTGATCGGCAGCGGGTCTCGTAGCATCGAGAATTTCGCTCCATCCGTCACGGTGGCGTTCATCCCTTGCGGAACACTGCCACGACGTTTTCAACCGGCACGACAAACAGTCGATTGTCCCCCTCGAAATCCACGGGGATCGCATCCTTCGGATTGAACAGCACCCGATCGTACTGGCGGATCGGATAATCCTCGTCGTGTTCGACCTGCGCGCTCACCGCGACAATGCGCCCGGTGAGCGTGGGAATCTCGATCTTGTCGGGCAGGTGAATACCCGACTTCGTCTGCTTGCGGTCCTCATCCTTGCGAATGAGCACACGCGCGCCGATGGGCTCGACGATTTCGATCGCCTGATCGGCGGGCGTCTGTTTCGAGGATTCCCTGCTCACGTTTGTAGCTCTCTGAACATTTCTTTTGTTTCTAACTAGCTGTCGTCGTTTCGCTTGCGACGCACGACTGTACGGCGCCGCGTGGTCCACGCGGAGTATAGGAACCTCACCCCTGCAAAACTTGTGCGAACAGGGAACAGGCAGGTTTCCTCATACACCTTTCCCTACACATTTCGTAGCGTTGATTATCGCGCAGAAAGCGTTCAGCGCGAGCGCGACTCGACTGCGCGGCACTGGCCCTTTTTCGAATTGAAGAGGTGAGATCATGCGCACCACATTGAAACAACAACGGACTCGGTTCATCTTCGGCGCCATTGTCATTGCGGCATGCGCTTCGACTTCGGCAGCTGACATCTTCCGCGTTCCCGGAGACTTTCCGACGATTTCAGCCGCCATGGCCAAGGCCAGCGACTTTGACGTCATCATGGTTGATCCCGGGAAGTACGATGGGTTCATCTGGGGCAACAAGCTCGTGACCGTACAGGCAATCATGGGGCCCCGCTTCACGTACATCGTCGGCGGCGTGATCTTTGAGCCGGCGATCAAGGGCGCGTATCGCACCCTCGACGGATTCACCGTGACCGGCGCCAAGGAAGGCCTGTACTTCATGCCCAATGGAGGAGGGCATGTGCTCAACTGCATTTCCGTCAACAACGATGGCAGCGGCATCCACGTATTGAACGCAGAACTCTACATCGAGAATTCCCTTCTCGCGAACAACAACCGCGCTCAGTACAATGGGTGCGGCCTGCTGAACGAGGGAGGCGTCGTACACGGCGTCAACCTGACGGTCGTCGGCAACATCGGCACACACAGCGCCGGTGTCTGCGACTACTCACCGCTTGGCCAGTCCACCTACGCCAACTGCGTCGTCTGGAACAACGGACCGTCGGCCATCGCCGGCAACGCCCGGTTCAGCTTCTGCAACACCGAAGAGTGGGTCGAGGGAGTCGGCAACATGTGCGCCGATCCTTGCTTTGCCGACCCACTGGCATTGAACTTCGCGCTTCGGCCTGGTTCGCCGTGCATTGACGCAGGCAATAGTGACGCGGTGCCCTGGTACGTAACCACCGACCTCGCCGGCAACGCGAGATTCCAGGACGACCCATTTACGAAAGACTTCGGGCAAGGTCGGTTCCCGATCGTGGACATTGGCGCGTTCGAGTTCCGGGTACCGTTTGGCGCTGTCCGGATCACTCCGTAGTTGTACGGCGAATCCCGGATCCCATCCGGGGCCGCGCCCGAGTTCGGTTCACCTGGCTGACCTTGCCAAGGATAGAGTCGGGGCCGGCAAGGCTCTGGCGCGTGTGGGGCGGCCAGCCAGGCTGGGAACGGCTGCCGAGTGCACTTGGTGCCGTGCCGAGCTGTGGCACGGCACCATTTTCGTCAGTGCCAGCGGGGATCTAGGTTGGCGGCGCGCCGACTCAGGTCTTCACCTGCCAAACCGTTCGTGAACACAGATCGAGTCGAATTCCTCATGCCAGGGCGCGTTGCACTCCTTGTAGCATCACTCGTCGCATGACCGCGATCGACTCAAATCACTGCCACGAGTCAGCGCTCGGGCCACCTCGTTCAAAGGACAGATTCCCATCATGCACACGACATCAAATCATCATCTCGCACGCCTCGCCTGCACGGGCGCGATGCTGCTCGGGATAGGCGCTTCTCTCTCCTCCGCCGCCACCATCCGCGTACCCCAGGATTATCAACAGATCGTTGATGCGCTCGGTGCAGCGCAACCGTACGACCTGATCCTCGTGGATCCTGGAAACTATCACGGATTCTCATGGGGCAACAAGATTGTGACCATCCAATCAACGCAGGGGCCGGCCGTTACGCGCATCACCAACGGCGTATTCTTCCTCGCCGCTACCAATGGCGTCGAGCGGGTGCTCGACGGGTTCACTATTACCGGCCAAAGCGACGGCGTGTTCTCCACAAACGGCGCCGGCGGGCGCGTGATCAACTGTGCCTCGGTCAACAACTGGGGCCGAGGCATGGGCGCGTACGAGTCCGAGCTGTACATCGAGAATTGCCTCATCGCCCACAACAATCTCACCTGGGGGTTCGGTGGAGGCATCACGAACCAGGGAGGCGCGATCTACGCCACCAACGTCACTGTTGTGGGCAATCTTGGCGCGGACTACGCGGGCATCTGGGATTTTTCCTATTTCGGCCAGTCGACCTACACCAACTGCGTGGTCTGGAACAATGGGGTTTTCGCCATCACCGGCAACGCAGGTTTTGAGTACTGCAATACAGAACCGCGGCAGAGTGGGGTTGGAAACATCAGCATCGATCCTCGCTTCGTCGATCCCACAAACGGCAACTACCAGCTCGCGCCCGGGTCACCCTGTATCGACGCAGGCAGCAATCTTGCCCTGCCGCCGAATATGACAAGAGACATTGCGGGCCAGCCGCGCCGCGTGGACGACCCGAACACGATCGACACCGGCGCCGGCTCACCACCCATTGTGGACATGGGCGCCTACGAGTTCCAGGCGCCCGGTACGGATCTCACGCTCGTAGTGCAGACGAGTTGCCCATCGCCGGGACTGGGAACGATTTCGTGGACTGGCGGCACACCAACGTCGCAAGTGGTGCTGCTCTTCGCTCCGCGCGATGGACAGTTCCTCATTCCAAACGGTCAGGTTTGCGCCGGTACGTCCATCTCCCTCTCACCTCAAGGACTTGTGGTGAGAACAGGTGGAGCATTCAGATCAGACCTTCAGGGCAACGGCAGTGTGACGGGCAATATGCCCGCCCGTGTCTGCAACGGATGGATGCAACTGCTCGATGTGGCCGGCTGCGCTACGAGCCCGGCAGTCCACGTGCAATAGACCCGCTCAACCGCACCAGTACACGATCCCCGCAGCGTCGCCCTCGAACGAGTGCGACGCTGGCTTTTCTCCGTGAGTTTGCTGATCGGGGATTCCCCTCGCGCCACATCCAAACCTTTCCCTCCTAGCATGCTCTACTGGCATCACACCGGACCAAACGCGCCACCCGCAATTCGAGGAGCCACTCCCGTGGATGATCTTTCCACCACCTTCCTGAACCGTCTCGCCACGCACGATCCGCAGGCGGCCGACATCATCACCCACGAAGCCCGCCGTCAGGAGACGACGCTCGAACTCATCGCCTCCGAGAACCATGTCTCAACCATGGTCATGCACGCGATGGGATCCTGCCTGACCAACAAGTACGCCGAGGGCTACCCCGGCGCCCGCTACTACGGCGGATGTGAGTTCCACGACCAGATCGAAAACCTCGCCCGTGAACGCGCCAAGCAACTCTTCGGCTGCAACTTCGCCAACGTGCAACCCCACAGCGGCGCCCAGGCGAACATGGCCGTGTTCATGGCGATGATGGATGTCGGCGACACCTTCGCTTCACTCGTCCTCAAAGACGGCGGCCACCTGAGCCACGGCATGAAGATCAACTTCTCCGGCAAGTACTTCAAGCCCGTGCACTATCCGCTCGTCTACGACGCCAAAAACCCGCGCTTCGAACACATAGATTACGACGCCATGCGCGACGTCTGCCTCGAGCACAAGCCGAAGATGATCCTCTGTGGTTACTCGGCGTACCCGCGCACGATCGATTTTGCAAAGTTCCGCGCGGTCGCCGATGAATGCAGCGCGATCCTGATGGCTGATATCGCTCACATTGCCGGTCTGTGCGCGACGGGCGCGCATCCTTCACCCTTCCCGCACGCGCACATCGTGACAACCACAACGCACAAGACCCTCCGTGGGCCGCGCGGCGGGCTCATCATGACCAACGACGAGGAGATTGCCAAGAAGATCGACAAGGCGCTCTTCCCCGGCGTACAGGGCGGACCGCTGATGCACATCATCGCCGCCAAGGCCGTGGCGTTTGGCGAGGCGCTGCAACCGTCATTCAAGACCTACTCCGCCCAGGTAGTGAAAAACGCACAGGCGCTCGCGAAGGCTTTGGCCGAGCGCAACTACCGCCTCTGTTCGGGCGGCACGGACAACCACCTCATGCTCGTCGATCTCCGCCAGCGCGATGAGAACCTCACCGGCGCCGATGCCGAGAAGTGGCTCGAATCAGCCGGGATCATCACCAACAAGAACGGCATCCCCGCCGACCCGCGCCCCCCACGCGTCACCAGCGGCCTGCGCCTGGGCAGCCCCGCGCTCACCACGCGCGGCCTGAAGGAAGCGGACATGATCAAGGTCGCCGAGTGGATCGACCGCGTGCTGGGAAGCGCTGGCGATGCCGCCACCTGCGAGCAGGTCCGCGGCGAGATCGCAGAGTTCTGCAAGAGATTCCCGCTCGATCGCGAGCACTGAAAAAGAGGAGGCGCACCCATGGCCGGCAAGGTCAAACCGATTCCCGATGACTACCAGGCGGCCACGCCCTACCTCATCTGTCGCGGGGCGGCAAAGGCGATGGAGTTCTACAGGCGAGCCTTCGGCGCCGTTGAACACTTCCGCATGGACGCGCCCGACGGCAAGATCGGCCATTGCGAGATGCGCATCGGCAAACACGCCATGATCATGCTCGCCGATGAGCATCCCGAGATGGGGGCGATGAGCCCGGCCACGCTCGGCGGCACACCGGTGTCCATCTATGTCTATGTTGAAGATGTCGATGCGCTCGCAAAGCAGGCCGAGGCCGCCGGCGCCAAAGTACTACAGCCCGTCGCAACGCAGTTCTACGGCGATCGCAGCGTCATGCTCCGCGACCCGTTCGGCCACCAGTGGGGCTTTGCGACGCACGTCGAGGACGTTTCGCCAGACGAATTGGAACGCCGCGCGGTTGAGAAGTACAGCCAGTCCTGATGTCGGTCAACAACGAAAAACTCAGAAAAGAATTCGCGTTCTTCGCGCACGTCTGCAAAGACTACTGCCCGCTCTACGAGGCGCTCTCGGCGCAAGTGGCTGAGGATGAACCCATTCGAAACCTCACCGCTGGGGGTCCAAAGCGCCAGCCGCCATCAAACATGCTCTTCGGCGCCGTTCACTTCCTGCTGCTCAGTGGCGTGGAGCATCCGCTGCGCGAGTACTACCCCACAGTTGGTGGCACGCGACCGGCCGCGGATGCCTACCCGGCCTTTCGCGACTTCTGTCAGCAGTTCGAACCGGAGATTCTCCACCTCGTCGCCAACCGCCTTGTGCAGACCAACGAAGTCGGCCGCTGCGGCGTGCTGCTGCCCGCGTTCTCGAGCGTCTGCTCTGAGTTCAACAGGCCCCTGCATCTGCTCGAAGTCGGTTCGTCGAGCGGACTCAATCTCTTCTTCGATCAATACCACTACGAGTACAGCAACGGCCACCAGGCCGGCCCCGATTCCGCGGCCCGCGTCGTCACGGAGTTGCGCGGCGACCTGACTCCCCCGCTGCCGGCGACCATGCCGCCGATCGCCGGCCGCATCGGCATTGACCTCGCCCCCGTGGATGTGATGGATGACGACGCCATGCGCTGGCTTGAATCGCTGATCTGGCCGGACATGGTCGAGCGGCTCACGCTCTTCCGCGCCGCGCGTGCAATCGCGATCAAATCTCCGCCGCGCATTCTTGCCGGCGATGCGATGGACCTGTTGCCGGAGGTATTCGCATCGGTCGCTACGGACGCCCTGCCTTGTGTGTTCCACTGTCACGTGATCTATCAGATGGACAGGCAGTGGCGCACGCGCTTTGGCGCATTGCTGACCGAACTCGGGTCGCAGCGCGACTTCGCCCACATCTCCCTCGAATGGCTCGGCGATGACCCAGGCCCGATGCTGCACTTCACTGCATACCACCGCGGTGAGCCAATCCGTTGTACGAAGCTGGCCGAGGCGCATCACCACGGAAGATGGCTGAAGTGGGTCGCGCCGAGGTAGCCGCCGGACACCGCCCGACACCGGCCGTCCTGCCCACTCAACACGTGCTCGTTAGCAAAGGCGCCCCCGGGACCTTTCGATCCCGGAGGCTTTTCCCACGAATTCTCTGCAAGTCACCTGCATGCTTTGGCTACTCCCACACGTTGGTGGCTTCTGTCTCCTCCACGCTTCGAGTGAGATTCTCACTGGTCATCGTAAGCTTGAAGCGCACATCGCCCGCTTTGACATTCCTGACCGTCACCGACCACACAGCCTGGGCCTTTGGCGCGAGGCTCGCCAGCGGCTGCAGTGTGATAGTCGACCCAGCGGCGGTTCCGGTGGTCGCACCCGTAGCCGAGACAAACTGCTGGTTCTCCTCGAGCGAGCACACGATCCTGATGTTGCGATCGGCCGCCGACCCCTGGTTGGTTACCGTGATCCGATACGTCACGTTGTCGCCAACCTTGATCGGGTCTGCAAGGTCGACTACTTCGAGCAGAATCGCTGGAATTCCCTTGAGCACCGTCTCGGCAGAAGCGGTTACCGACTCGGCACACGTGGCCTTCGCCGTCGCTACGCTTCGAACCGTCGCGGGAGACTCCCCTCGCAGCGTCATCGTAACCTTCTTCGATGCGCCTGGCGCAAGATCGCCCATGTTCCACGTCACCTTCTCGCTCGTGGCGACCGCTCGATCCGAGGCAGTCATCAGCGTTGCCCCCGGCGGGATGGCGTCTTCAAGCATCGTGGCCACCGCCATTCCGTCGCCCGTGTTGGTCACGGTGATTTCATACGTGAACGGCACCGAAGTGTAACTCTCCTTCGGCCCCGTCTTGGTGATCTTGAGCACCGGCTCTCGAACGATCGTCGTCACCACTCCCGACTCCGCCCGCAGGTCTCCCTCCCCCACTACCGTCGCCCGGCCTTCGTAGGTTCCCTTCGCGCTGGGCTTTGTCCGAATGGAATAGCGCCGGGTCTGGCCAGGCTCGAGCGTGCCCACTGCGAGTTCAACCGATGACTTGCCGTCGATGGTCTGCAAGCCGCGCGGAAGCGCATCGGCCACCCGCACATCGCTCAGCGACCCCGTGCCGATATTGGAGACTTCCAGCGAATAGACGATTTCATCGCACTTGATCACCTCGCGCGGTCCGGTCATGGTCAACTTGAGTTTGGGTGAAACGACCGGCACACTGGAGCACAATGCCGATACATAGCTGACGCTGGCGCAGCTACCTACCGATCCTTCCACCGTCGGAACCACGCTGACAAGCACCGGTTTGGTCTCCTGCGGCTTGAAGTCACCGAGCATCCATGAAAGCCGGCTTCCGCTCATCGATCCGGAGGGAAGTGAGGACACGTACTTGACGTTTGAACCCAAATCATCACTCAGCGCAACACTCTCGAGATTGTTCCGCGTCAGGTTGGTCACGAGAATCTTGTACGAGAACTGTTGGTTCAGCCGCGCTTCCTTGGGGTAACCCTTCTCCACACCAATCACACTGGTCGGGGCATCTCCGGTCGGAAATGCCATCGCACTCCAGTTGGTGGCCGAATCGGTGTGCATGGTCGGCCACCAGCCTGATCGATCGGGGGTCAGGTCCATTTCGGCAGGCTGCGTGGGCTCAGCGCGTTCGGCAAAGCCCGTTCTTGACGGCGGCGCTTCGTACAGGTAGCGACTTCCGCGCGATCCGGATCCTTCACAGCCCGTTAGAGCCGTCATCCCCGTGAGTGCAGCAAGCAACACGAGCTTTCCTGGAAGTGAAGTTCTCATGACGTTGTTCTCCCTTCAGAGTGTTGAGAATAATCACACGCCATCGCCGCCAGCGACCGAACTCTGCTTCGGCTGCCATGCAACAACAGCATGCAGGTTTCAAAACCGGTTGATGCGAACTCGGCACAGTGACTTGGCTGTCCCATGTGCAGGGCGCCTTTGTCCTTCAATTCGACACTACCGGCGCCACCGCGTGGCGGCAAAGAGGTGCATTGCGTAGTCAGAGCACTGGATCGTGCTGCGCAATGATCCACCAATGCGGGCAACGCGCGCAAGCACACGCCTGCTCAAACACTTAGACCATTTCGCGGCATATCGAGTAATTCTGTGGACACAAGTGCGGAGAATGCCGGAACGGGCATCCCGCCTCGGTTCGGATTCCCCATGTCCGCAGCCAACAGCGAATGGCTCAGCGCCAAAACTGATCTCCTCGCGGCGTCCGTCAGACCGTGCGAACTTCGTCCTGCGTCCTATGCAGGCGCTCAAATCCGTTCAAGCCGTTCGACCGTGCGCTCGCTTTGAGTATTGCCGGTGTTCAATGTAGTCGCCGGCTCGAATAGAAGAATCCATGCTTCGCGCTCCGCCGCCGGCTGATGCTCGACGCCGCGCGGGACAATGAAGAACTCACCCTCGTGCAACTCCACGTCGCGATCGCGCAGCCGAATGGTGAGCGATCCCCTCACAACGAGAAACAGCTCATCTTCATTCTCGTGCACATGCCAGACGAACTCGCCCTGCACCTTGGCAATCTTGACCAACTGGCCGTTGAGTTCGCCGACGATTTTCGGCTGCCACTGCTCGGAAAAAAGGGCGAACTTCTCAGCGAGGTTGATCTTGCTCATTCAATGCGCCTCGGGGTTCTCGTCGACAATCATCTTGCGGAGTTGTCAAAGGATAGAGGCGCGATGGCGGGATGAGCTCAGATTCACGCTGAGGCGTAACGGACCCGTACGTTCTGCCGTCGGGCCATGGGGGGCACGTACAAGGCCGCATCGATGATCGAGAAGAGGTGCACCAGCCAGCCCAGCAAGATCAGCCACAGCAGGGCCGCGAAGATGAAGTACATCAGGGCCGCCAGAACCCGTCCCTGGACCAGTTGACCCAACCCCGGGATGAAAAACGAGCACACCGCGGCGATCACGTTTCCTGTCGAACCCTGTCCCGCCATCGGCCAACTCCTCTCTTTCGAGCCATCGCTCCGTATCCCCTTGTTGGCAAAATGAAGTCTCGAGTTTCAGCCCTGCTCTCCCTGCGCCACCGCAAAAAGACGGCCGCCCCCACTCGCAAAGAGCGGGGGCGACCTTGGGTGGTCGGCAGGATTTTGGAGGATCACTCCTCGCGGCCTCGACTACTTCTTGTACTTGATCCCGCAGCCGTACGACCGAGTCGTTTCGGGCATCACCGTCTCGCCAGCCACGATCTGCCGCAGCGCATTGACGGCGTAGTTCATCCGGTCGCTCTTGCGCCCGCTCGGATCGTCGTCAAAAGCACCCGAGTACCGCAGCACGCCTTTGGCGTCGATGACGAACACGTGAGGCGTCGTCTTGGCGCCATACATCGTGCCAACAGTGCCTTCGCTGTCGTCCAGCGCCGGAATCTCATCCAGCAGCTTGTACTTCTTCAAGTACTTGGCGTTGTCATCGGACGTCATGTTCTTCGTGCTGTTGATCGCCAGCACCACAACTTCCTTATCGATCGCTTTCAGCTCTTTGCGCATCTGTTCGACCAGCCCGGTTGACATCACGCGGTTGCACACCGGACAGCCGGGGTTGATCCACTCGATAACGACGTTCTTGCCCTTCAGGTCGCTGAGCTTGTGCTCCTTCCCGTTGGTGTCTTTGAGGGCGAAGTCAGGGGCGGCCTTGCCGACTTCCGCCTTCCCGCTGGTGCCGCCGGCCGGAGGACTCATCATCGCCGTCGTTATCCCGAGCATGGTCACAAGACCCAGGCTGGTCCAAAGGCCCAAACGGTTTCGCTTGTTCATACGACTCCTCTGCTTTCTGTTGTACTGGATTGGACTGCCGTGGCGCGGTCGATGCTCGCCGACCGCGCCATGTACCGACGAGCGCTTTCTCTCCATCCGCGCCGGTATCTCTCTGGACTTGTACCGCGTCGACCCGAGCTTGGATCGCAGAAATGCCTAAAAGCACCGACATTTAGCCCGAACTCCCCACAGCGTGACGAGCCAAAAACAAGCCACAACTCACAATTTTGCAGAGATTTATGCTTCAGCAGCCGCGTCGGCGGCGGCCCCAGCCGCCTTCCCCGCCTCAGGGGATTCGCCAAACACATCCACCCGGCTGAAGCGATCGAGGTTGCACACCACGATCTCGCCGTCATCCCGGCGAATCTCCAGACGGTCCAGCCAGAGTCGGTCATCCTTGGAGTGGGCGAACCAGGAACCCGTCTTCGCCTGCCGATACGCCACCACCTCGCCCTCAACCGTGGTCGTCCACGTCGAAGTTCCCTGCGGAATCTGCTGGGTGATGCGCACGCGCTGACGGGGCTGAAGCAATGTAACGGCGATAGCCATGGCACCATCATAACGCATGCACCCAGCCCCCGCCATCGGGAAGTCACCCTGCACCGCGCCGGGCCTATGCTCAATCCATGGCTGATCTCACCTGCCAGACTGCCGGCGAATCGCACGGTCCGGCCCTGACCGCACTGGTCAACGGTCTGCCCGCCGGCCTGCCCGTCGACGTCGATTTCATCAACAGCGAACTGCACCGCCGCCAGGGTGGCTACGGCCGCGGCGGCCGGCAACGCATCGAATCCGACGCAATTACCCTGCTCGCTGGCGTCCGACGCGGCGTCACGACTGGCGCGCCCGTCGTCATGCAGATCCCCAATCGCGATTCGCGCCTCGATGATGCGCAGAAGACGCCCGCCGTGCATCGGCCCAGGCCGGGTCACGCGGATCTGGCCGGTAGCGTCAAGTGGCTCACGACCGACTGCCGCGAAACGCTCGAACGCGCCAGCGCTCGCGAGACCGCGTCGCGCGTCGCCGCCGGGGCCCTGGCCCGTTGCCTGCTGCGCGAATTCGTCATCGAGACCTTCGGCTTCGTCCGCTCGATTCACAGCACATCTACTGATGTCTCCATCGACCTCGAACAACTCGATCAATGGCGGCAGCGTCGTGATGCCAGCGAGGTCTACTGCCCGGATGACGTTGCCACCAAGGCGATGATCGAGACCATCCATCGCGCCAAGACGGAGAAAGACACCGTCGGCGGCATCGTCGAGACGCACGTCTTCGGCTGCCCCATCGGCCTCGGCTCGTGCATGAACTGGCAAGAGAAGCTCGATTCGCGCCTGGCCGCAGCAGTGATGGGCATCCAGGCCTTCAAGGGTGTCGAAATCGGACTGGGGTTCGAAGCCGCGCACCGCTTCGGCTCGCAGGTGCACGATCCGATCAAGCATGATGCATCGCAGGCCTTCCTGCCCTCACTCGGCTTCATGCGCCCGACCAACAACGCAGGCGGACTCGAAGGCGGCATGACCAACGGCATGCCCATCGTCGTCCGCGGCGCCATGAAACCCATCAGCACCCTCCTGCGGGGCCTGCCCAGCGTCGATCTCAACACCAAGCAGCCCGAGATGAGCCAGTACGAGCGCTCCGACATCTGCGCCGTCAGCGCCGCCAGCGTCGTCATGGAAAACGTGATCGCATTCGAGGTCGCCCGCACACTGCGCGAAAAGTTCGCCGGCGACTCGCTCACTGAAATGCGCGCCAACGTCAACGCCTACCTCGACCACGCCCGGCGGCTGCCACTGAAGTAGTCAAATCAGCAATCACGACCAAAGCGAGCCCGATGCGTCAGCGAGGAAAACTCGGAGCGCCAGCCGTTGAGGCGGCACCTCGGAGACGGCGAGCCATCAAGGCGCGCCCGCGTCACCTTCATACTTCCGCCCATCCCACAGGATCCAGTCGGCGTGCATTGATGGATTCGGCATCCTCCACGTGTACCGGGGAACATGCAGTCGCTCGTATTCCGTCTCGGCCGGCCTGCCGCCGTCGTCGATGCGATCAGAACCAATCGAGTAGAGCAGCGGACCCTCGTCGCTCAAGCGGTAGCGCAGCGGCTGACCGTCGAAGCGATCAACTGGCAATGTGGGCAGCAGTTCGGGCACAAGTGGATCGAGCGTCTCTGGATAGGCGCCGTTGCGCCGTCGATAAAGTTCAAGCGCGACGGCGGTGAGAGTGGCATCACGGCGCTGGGTGGTAATTTCCGCTTGCGTCGCAGCCCGGCCGATGGCTGGCAACATCACGAAGAGCGGCAGGTATCGCCGACGGTAAGCCTCCGACTCGAGTTCATTCTCGAACGATGTTCCGGGTACTTCCGTCCACGTCCACATCGGCTCCACGGCCTGCCGCTCCATGAGCGACAGTTGCCGCTCAAATTCCTCCTTCATCTCGCGCCGGCTGCCGATGAGTTCTGCCGCCAGCGGACCCGTGAGCCATTCCAGTCGCGCCTCTTCATGGCTCTCGCCCACCAGCGGCACGGACGGCCCGACCGAGAGAAGCAGCGCGATGCCCTCGCTCGTCAGGCGGCCGTCGCCTTTGCCGTCGTCGGTGTACAGCCGCTGGATCAGGTCTTCGAAGTAGGTTCGCTGCATCCCGAACCGCACGTGAATTGAACCACCTCCCGAATACGCGGCGAGGCGATGTGCGAGCCCGGTGAGCTGCTCATCATTGAAATACTCGGGTGAATGGATGAGGCTCTGCGCCAGCACGTCTGACGCCAAATGGAGTACATTGAATGAGTAGAGGTCGCCGATGAACAGCGGCGACTCGCGGCACTGCTGCGCCAGGTCGATCAGGGCGAAGAGGTCGGCTTGGGCGCGAGCGCTATCGCCCTCGATCATCGCAAGCCGCGCATCGGCCAGCAGCATTCGCGCGACTGGCCGGAGTTCCCCTACACCAAGAGTCCTCCCCCAGCCGATCGGCGTCTCATTGGCCGCAGGGTTGGCAGACGACCAGGGTGAATCCGCAGTGGCCGCGAACGCCCAGTGACCCGTGGGTTCCCTCTCACCAGGCAGAAGCGGTATGCCCAAGTGAGGTTTCGAGGAGGCGAGGCGAGCCAGCTCGATTACGCCTTGGTGCCGTTGCAGGTACTCGACCATGGTTTCCCAGCCATCGTCCGCGGGCGACAGAATCGAGCGGCCGTCGGGACCGACCGGAACGGGCGCCTCCAGCGCCAGAAGCGCCTCTCGATACCGCGGCCAGCCGCATTCATCCTGCGGCAGCGCCAGGATCTCTGAGTTGAGTTCCGCAGTGTAGTTCCGCGCCACCAGCGGCTCGCCGGCGTAGTAGCGGATGATCAGCACTCCATACAAGACGATGCCCATGAGGAATGCCAAACCCACCGCCTGGAGCGTTCGATGCCACGCCTGCCAAATAAGCGGCCGCTGGCGCTTCTTGGCGCGGCGGATCAACTTCGCGGACTGCCGGGCGTCACCGAAGTTGCGCACGGCCTGGTCCGGGTCGATCTCGCGTCGCTGTGCATCGTCGAAATGCGCGATCAGTTCGCGCGCGACATCCGCCTTCTCGCGCCGCCACAGACGCGTCCGCTTCACCAGTACTTGAAGGAAGTCGCGCAGCACCGGCGGCAGCGCAGACGCATCAATCAGCGCGCCGGCCGACGGTCGCCGTTTCGGCAACCCGGGCCACTGCCGTCCCACCACCAACCGCGGCCCAACCGGCGCGAAAAACACCTTCCACCAAAACGATTCCGTCGAATCTGATCGCGCGTTCATAGCGCCGCCCCCGCGCGCGGCGTCGGCGTGATGCCCAGCGCCGCCATCGCGCCGCTCAGCGCCGTCCACTGCTTCTCATCGCGCGCCAGCCGCTTGCGACCGCTGCCCGTCAGGCGGTAGTACTTCCGTTGTCGCCCCGAATCCGCCTCGCGCCACTCGCCGACGATCAGCCCCTTGGCTTCGAGGTTGTAGAGCAGCGGATAGAGCGTGGACTGACCCATGTTCAGGACGCCATCAGTCTGCCGCGAAAGCGATTCGACCAGTTCGTAGCCGTACATGTCTCGCCGTTCGAGCAGCTTGAGCACCGCCAGCGGCCCGGCGCCTCGCATCAGTTCCGACTCGATTCTCATGGTGGCACCTCCAGCTTGACCTCACATACTATGCGATACATAGTACAAAATCCAGCGTGCGCACCAAACCATTTTTTCGGACCACTTCCACGTGGCTTTGACGGCTGTTCCGGGCGATCAACGCCGCATGGCCTTCGCGGTGAGGCCTGCTCTCAACGCCCCGCCCCGCTTGCTCGATAGGCCCACCATGGGTGGATTCCGCAAGATCAAGCCGGCTCTGTACCTCGTGATGACCTGCGCCTCGCTCTACTCCGCGACGCGCATTATCGAACCCATCCTCGCCATGCGCGAAAAAGGCCTCGGCCCGCAGTCCGCAGCAGGAATGCTCCAAGGCGTCATCGGTTCCAAGGTCCAGGATGAGATCGCCAGCCAGACCCCCGGCGGCGGCATGCCCGATCTGAACTCCCTGCTCAACGGCAACGGCCTCACGCCCGGCGCAACATCGAGCCAGCCCGCCGAGCCGCGCGAGATCGTCATTCGCGATGTGCGCTACGTCGACTCTGCCCCGCGCACCGACCGCGAACTCTTCACTCAGGCCGCCCAACTCCAGAGCAAGGGTGAGCTCGACCAGGCCGCGCGGCTCTACCACCAGATCCTCGCCGCCGATCCCGACGACACCGGCGTGCACCGCAACCTTGCCGTGCTCTATTGCCAGCAGGAGAAGTACGCCGAGTCGTGGAAGCACGTGCACGCACTGCGCGACCTCGGCCGCGACATGCCCGAGGGCTTCCTCAAGGTGCTCGCCGCCGCGATGCCGGACCCGGGTTGAGGGCATATGCTGTGGCCGGATGGATGCCGCCCGCCACAACCTGATTGCGATCGTGCTGACCATGCTTGTTGCCGCCCTCGGCCTCACCGGTTGTTCCACGCCGGCGCCCTCGCGCGTCGAACTCAAGCCCGCCAACTACGACGCCGCGTTCGACGCCACCGTCGCGGCCCTGCGCGATGAGCAGTTCCTCCTCGACCGCGTCGATCGCCGTCTGGGAGTCATCACCACGCGGCCCCGCCCAGCGAGCAGTTTCGTCGAAGCGTGGAAGGGCGACAACTCGACCCCGGCCCAGGCCGCGGAGGCCACGCTGCAATACGAGCGGCGGATTGTGCGCGTCGAGTTCGACCCGATCGGCGGCGTGCAGGCCGAGACCGGACCGCGGACGTTGCCGCCCTTCGGGCAGGTCAGCCCCGCGGAACCGCTCTTCATTCCCGCCGAGCATCGCGGCACGCTGCTGCTCAACGTGCGCTGCTTCATTGAACGTTCGCACCGCCCCGGCTTGCAGATCCCCACCATGGCGGTGCGCCACAGCAACGTGTCCGTCGACCCGTCATTGCGGGATCGCGGTATCACCAGCCAGTTCTGGGAGCCGATCGCGCGCGATGCAGCGATGGAATCGCGACTCAAGCGGCGGATCGCCAACAAAGCCGGCGCCATGGTTCAACTCAGCGAGCCGACGCTAAGCAGCCGCTGACCGCCCCGGAAAACTCCTCAACCAGCACCGACTTCACCTCATCCATCGAGGGGGCCGCTCCGCCGAGCAGGCGTTGCAGACTGGTGACCGGCCGCCCCACCAGGCCGCACGGCACAATCGTGCGAAAGTGATCGAGGCTGGTCGAAACATTCAGCGCCAGCCCGTGCATCGTCACCCACCGGCTCACCCGAATCCCCAGCGCGGCAATCTTCGCGCCCCCGCTCCCTTCCCCGCGCGGCGCCGCTGACGGCCCCTCCTCCACCCAAACGCCAGTCGCGCCCGGATCGCGGTGCGCTTCCACCCCGAATCGAGCCACCGTGCGGATGATGATCGTTTCGAGCAATCGCATGTACGCCGCTACGCCGAGATCCAGACGCCGCAGATCGAGGATCGGGTACGCCACAAGTTGGCCCGGTCCGTGGTAGGTGATGTCCCCGCCTCGGTCCGTCTCGCAGACTTCGATTCCCATGCTGTACAGCTCGGCTGATGAAGCGATCAGATGATCCTGCGCGCCGGGCCTTCGACTGACGGTAATCACCGGCTCGTGCTCAACCAGAAGCAGTCGCATCGGCTCATCCCCCGCACCCCGCTCCCGGGCGGCGATCAGCGCCTCGCGCTGGCGGATCTGCTCGTCATACGCCTGGATGTACCGCATCCGACCAAGGTCGATGACCTCCAGTTCCCCCCGTAGCTTCGCACCGCCTGCCCGCATGGGGGATTGTAGAACTTGATGGAGCGCATACGATTGCCGCTATGAAACGAATCGACCCCAGCGCCGTCATTGGACCGGAAGTGGAACTCGCCGACGACGTGCAGATCGGCCCGGCCTGCCGGCTTGACGGCCGCGTGACACTTGGCTCCAGCACCGTGCTCATGGGCTTCAACTACCTGCGCGGTCCGCTCACCATCGGCGTCAACAACCGCATCT
This sequence comes from Phycisphaerales bacterium UBA5793, assembly GCA_002418285.1. Lineage (GTDB taxonomy): Bacteria > Planctomycetota > Phycisphaerae > Phycisphaerales > UBA5793 > UBA5793. The sequence continues at coordinate 20,473 of DIDT01000048.1, read as the reverse complement.
ACCCCTTCGCGTGCATCGGCTTTGAGCCGCAGGACTACAAGTTCGATCCGTCCAAAGCCGGCGCAGGAACCGTCATCGGCAATGACAACATTTTCCGCGAGCATGTAACGATCCATCGGGCCACGTCCAACACGGTCCCCACGACGATCGGGAACGGCAATATGTTCATGGTCGGCTCGCACGCCGGCCACGATGCGCTCGTTGGTAATCACTGCATTCTCGCCAATAACGCGCTCGTCGGCGGGCACGGCGTACTTTACGACCGCGTGAATCTCGGCGGTGGAGCCGCAGTTGCGCAAAAGGTCGCCGTCGGACGTCTCGCGTTCATCTCGGGCACCATCGGCGTGACGCAACACGTCCCACCCTTCATGATGTCGCGGTCGCTGCGCACCGCCGGAGGAATCAACATCATCGGACTGCGCCGATCGGGGATGACACGTGACGAGATCGACCAGGTCAAGTGGATCTTCCGCACCCTCTTTCTCGCCCGCAACACCCGCCCGGCGATGATGGAAGCGCTCGAGACGCGTGCCGGCGGGTCGGCAGTCGTGGCCGAAACGCTCCAGTTCCTCCGCACTCACCCCGGCTCGATTGTCGAACTCGAAGCCGGCAAGGCCTCGCGCGGAATGCTCGAAGCCGAACGTGTGGCGGCGCTGAGCGAATGAATCGCGCATCGGGCGCGGGTTGGTGCGCTGCGATCGCCATACTACTCGACGATGTGAATCTTCATGACGTTCGAGGTCGCCGGGCCGCGGCCGGGGAAGTTGACATCGAGGCACTGGAGCCACGCCGGTCCCAGCGGTGTCGAGGGTGGAATGGTCAGCGAGAACCGCGCGAATCCGTCGGCATCCGTCACCGCCTGACCGATCTGCTGGAACGGGCGATCGAGATCAATGCAGATGCCCAGTTGCGGGATGAACGTGCATCCATGGCCGCGCCGCGACGCGGCCAGCCGCACTGTTCGTCCCGGCGCATCGCCGACAACTGAAAACTTCGCCAGCGTCCCGCGCGGCACATCACGCTCGCCGAAGGCCGCATACGTATCTAAGTCGTGGCCAACAAGCATGGGCGAGCCGGCGATGAGGCGCACTCCCATATTGTTGTTCGAGCCGAGAATGAGGTCTGCGCACCCATCTCCCGTAATGTCCTCGACGGACAACTCCGTTCCGAAGACGATGCCGCTCAACACCTGCCAGTCCACTGAGTACACGGGCAGTCCAAACGGCACCGATCCCGGCTCATGGTCGTAGATGTTGAACCATCGCGTCGCTTCGTTGGCGCCAAATGTTCCGAGTATGGGCTCGACTCGTCCGTCACCTGTCACATCTCCCAACGCCACCCAGCTCAGAAGGTTGGCGCTGACACGTACTACTGTTGCGTCTCCAGTGGCGCCGGACACGACATACACTCGTGTGTCGATCGAGTGCACCCCAGTCACGAGCACATCCGGAATGTCATCACCATCGAGGTCGTGACCGGCTGCCAGGTTGTAACCGAAGTTCGTAGCACCACTTGGTCGTCCAATATTCCAGATGAGTTGGCGCGTTGCGCCTGAATACATGCTCAAGCCGTTGCTCAGACCCCCATACCATCTTCCGACAACGATGTCGTCAATCAGATCCCCATCCACATCTCCGGCATTCCGGGCCCGCCGCGGATTCTCCACAGGGATGGAGTCGATGATTTGACCAGTGGTGCCGGAACGAATGTCCACGAATCCCCAGCGGATGCAACAGAACTCATCAACATGGTCTCCATCGAGGTCGCCAAGCCGCGCAACATCAATGCCGAGGAAATCTCCCGATTCGAGTCCAGCAAACCGGTAAAGCAAAGCCCCCGTCCTGCCCCTGCGTATCTCTACCGACCCACGTGACTCAAGGGCTGTGCGTCGACCGATGGCGAGGTCCGGCAACTCATCACCATCAATGTCGTCTATGAACGCAGCAGGCATGTCGTACTGCCAACTTTGGCCGTTCGTTTCCACGATGTCCCGACCAACACCTGACCAGAGCAGATCAAGAGTGGCGCCGCTGTAGAGGTAACCCGCCCCGACGAGGCCGAGCTTTGTCTCAATGCCGGGATCCGACACGAAGAAGTCGTTTACGCCGTCCCCATCAACGTCCGCTCCGGAAGCCACAGAACTGCCAAACCGCACCGACCCCTCCGGCGGCTCAATCCACGCCGGGAGGCCGCTCTGTCCGAACGCCGCGCCAGCCATTCCCATGACCACTGCACCTGCCAGGACACGTCTGGTAACCATGTTTGAGTTCCCTCTCTAAGCGCCCCGGGCGGCCGAACCGGCTTGCCGAACGCGCTGCCAACCATAGTCGAAACCGCGAATCACGCGGGGCGTATTCCCGTGCGGCAACGTCAGATTCACTTTTTCGCGGCCGTTTGCTTGCGGATTGCATTGACCCTCCCACTCCTTCGAGTACCCTGCACCCACGGAGGAATCGCCACATGACAAGGATGTCGCTGTGCGTTCTCGGGAGCGGGTCGACTGGCAACTGCTCGGTGCTCGTCTGCGAAACGCCCGCCGGGCAGCGCACCGTCACACTCATCGATCTCGGTCTGAGCCCGCGCGAAACCAATCGCCGCCTCAAGCACGTGGGCCTGCGTCTCGAAGACGTCGAGTCGGCGCTCATCACCCACTTCGACTCCGATCACTTCTACCGCGGCTGGGCCAACGCCGGCCGCAAACTCGGCCTGACGCTTCGCTTCCCCCGCCACCACCGGCCGTATGCGCATCGCGCCGGCGCGACGGTAGTTCGCTGCGACTGCTTCCACACCGCCTTCGAACTGGTCGAGGGCGTTCGCGTCCAGCCCGTTCACTTCGCCCACGACGAGCACGGCACCGTCGGCTACCGCTTCGACTCCCACGCCGGTTCCATCGGCTTCGCCACCGACCTCGGCACCGTTCCCGCCGACCTGTACGAGCACTTCTCCGGACTCGATCTGCTCGCATTTGAGAGCAACTACTGCCCGGTCATGCAGCGCGAATCCGATCGGCCGATCTTTCTTAAGCGCCGCATCATGGGCGGCAGCGGCCACCTTTCCAACGAACAGTCCTTCGAGGCGGTGCAGCGCATCGCCTCCACGTCGCGGCTCCAGACCATCTGCCTGCTCCACCTCTCGCGCCAGTGCAACGACCCGAAGCGCGTCGAGCAAATCTACGAATCCGCCCCGCACCTGCGCCACAAACTGGTTATCTCAACCCATGACCGCCCGACGCCCTGGATGCGATTGAAGACAACCGCTGCCCAGCGACCGGATCGTTGCCTGTTCACGAACGACGCGATAGCGAATGCCACCTAGGGGCTGCTTCAGAACCCGAGGTCTTGCACGAATCTTGATTCAGGAAGAACCTTCTCGACACTGATACCCGCCTGCTGCGCGACCAGTTGTCGCACGCGGAGTGCTATGCTGCGGCTGTGAATCGTGAAGGGCGGCGGGGAGTACGGCCAGCCGTGTTCTGCCATCCATTGCGCGGTTTCGCCGAGCGTCTTCCATTCCTTCGGAATGTCGCTGACAAGCCACCAGAGGCGATGGGCCCGGCCGAGTGCCGAAAGTGCGCGTTCAACGCCGGACGAGAACAGCAGGACGGCGATCAAGCCGGCTCCAACCGAGATGAGAGCCGTGCCGATCTGGCCGGCACCGACCAGCAGTACAAACATCCAGATGATCACTACCGCGCTATAGATGGCCACCGCCGCGATGGGCACCCCGATGATTGCTCTTGCAAACCACGTGAGCCGCAACGGCAGGATGGGTGCACCAGCTTCCTCAAGTGATCGCCAGACGCGCCACCGATCGCACCGCGCGAGCAAATCGCTCAAAGATACTGAGGTGTCGAATTCAACTGACGGCTGGATGCCGGCGCCGCGGAGAATCTCCTTTAGATGGGCGAGGGCCTCCTCCACTCGCACTTCCGGACGATCACTCTCCGTTTCGCCTCGCGCACCGGAGTCCTCGTCTTCACCGCTTGGGGTAACAGGTGCTTCCTGACCTGCTGACGCTGGAGTACATTCTGCCACGATCCCCGACCATCTTCGGGCAATCGCTCCGGCTGTGGCGTGCGAGGCGGGAATCGCCGCTAGAGACGGGAATAAAGGCGTGGACGCAAGCCACAGCACAACGCAAACTGCGGGAATCCAGCCGATCACGAAGCCTGTCGCACCCGCACCTAGACCCCATCCGCTCCCTGGGATCAGGTAATTGATCGCCTTCGTCGCGAGAATAATGAAAACGAGCCAGAGTGAGACCGTTGCCACCACGCCGCGCTTCGACAAGTTGAGCGACGGGATACGGAAGCCCGCTTCGCGAAGTTCTCTCCACACGGAGGATGCGTGCTCAGGAGGAATGAACGGCCGTAGATCGGTGTTCGGACGAATGAGCCGTTTGTCGATCAGCGCCGAATCCGCGAGCACCTGCCGCAGGCGGTAGAAGGCGGGGCCCAGGCTCTGCCTCGCCTGCGGTGTAACTTTGTGTTCCACAAGCGCAATGAGCTGTCCGACAGTCTGGGTTTGGCCGGTCTCGGCGTCGTCAAGTTTGATATTGAACTCGTCTTCGATCTCCATGACCAGTTCAACGCCGTCGAGTCCCATGGTGGAGAATCCTACCGATGACAGACCAGCCCGACGCGCCAGCGAGGACGATGCCTCTCGATCAGCCGTCGCACGACTCCTCGCTGGCGCTTCGGTCTGGTGCTACGGATCCCCTACCATCTCCGCGAACTCATGCCCGTTACCGCCCAACTCCAATCCGATCTCGCTCAAGGCTTTGCCTCGTTCCACGGCCAGCTCATGCACCGGACCTGCCCACTCTGCGGCCAGGACAACGCCGGCGCCCCTGCCCTGTTCCCGTCCCTGCCCTGGCACATCCGCCAGTGCCCGGCCTGCTCGATGGTTTACCTCGAAAACGCCCCGACCTACGAATCGCTCAGCGGCGACTCGGCCGCATGGCAGCAGTCGTGGCGCGAAGAGAAGGAAAGACGGGCCAGACGCGAACCGGTGCTGGCCGCGGCCCAGAAAGTCACGCACGGCGTGCGCGACGCCATCAAGCCGCGCGACAAGCTCACCGCGCTCATCAACCGCTACATCCCGCGCGGCAACGTGCTCGACGTCGGTTGCGGCGTGGGGCACCGCGCCGAACGATTCCCCGCTGACGTCGTCCCATTCGGCATCGAGATCGAGCAGGCCGCAGCTCAGCGGGCCGACACTCTCTTTGCCAAGCGCGGCGGCCGGGCCGTCTTCGCGCCGGCACTCGCGGGGCTCGACGCCTTCGACGATCAATCCTTCGATGGCATGGTGATGTACGCGTATCTCGAACACGAAGTCGAGCCCGCTGCCGTGCTGCGTAAGGCGATTGCCAAACTCCGCCCCGCCGCGCCGCTCATCATCAAGGTGCCCAACCACGGCTGCGTCAATCGCTCCGTGCGCGGCCTGCGCTGGTGCGGCTACCGCCTGCCCGATCACGTCAACTACTTCACCCCCGCCACCCTCACGCGGATCCTCCGCGACACCGGCTTTGCCATCCTCCGCTTCAACTTCTTCGACCGCATGCCCACCAGCGACAACATGTGGCTCATCGCGCATCGGCCGCACTCGACTGCATAAGCCAAACCCGTTGCCCGCCCTACAATCCGCCCATGAACAAGCGTCGTCCAACCCGGCAAGTCACCGTCGGCGATGATCGCGTCGGCATCGTCCGCATCGGCGGCGGCCTCCACGGCTCCGAGCCGGCCCCCGTCTCCGTCCAGACCATGACCGCCGGCTACACCTACGACATCGACGCCTGCGTCGTCGAGATCAACCGCCTCGCCGCCGCCGGGGCCGACATGGTCCGAGTCGCCGTCCCCGAACGCGCCGACACCGAGGCCCTGCCTGAGATTCTCAACCAGACGCGCGTCCCCATCGTTGCCGACGTCCACTTCCACTACAAGCGAGCCCTCGAGGCGATCGAAGCGGGCGTGCACAAGATCCGCCTCAACCCCGGCAACATTTCCGATCGCGACCAGGTCAACGCCGTCATCGACGCCTGCAAGGAACGCAACCTGCCCATCCGCGTCGGCGTCAACGAAGGCTCGATCATCGAGCGCAAGGACAAGCAGAAACGCCTCAAAGAGTTGGGCGAGTTCTTCTCCGACCAGAAGCACGGCCGGCTCATCGCCATCATGGTCGCCAAGCTCGAAGAGTACCTTGAAATCTTCGAAGCGCGCAACTTCCACGACGTCGTCATCAGCGCCAAGTCCATCGACCCCGCCGTCGTCATCGACGCTTACACCGCCATCAGCGAGCGCTTCGACTACCCGCTGCACCTCGGCGTCACCCACGCCGGCCCGCGCGAGACTGGAGCCGTGCGCAGCGTGATCGGCATCGGCACCTTGCTCGCCAACGGCATCGGTGACACGATCCGTATCAGTTACGCCAACGACTCCGTCTTCGAAGTGCAGGACGGCCTTGAGATGCTTTACTGCCTCGGCCTGCGCGAGCGCAAGGGAGCCGAACTCATCGCCTGCCCGACCTGCGGCCGCATCCAGGTCGATCTCTACAAACTCGTGCAGGACGTGCGGCACAAACTCGCCGAGGAGATCGCTCTCCCGATCAAGATCGCCGTCATGGGTTGCGTGGTCAATGGCCCGGGCGAAGCGGAAGGCGCCGACGTCGCCATCTTCGCCGGCGATCGGCGCGGCATCATCTACGTGCAGGGCGAAAAAGTCGCGAACGTACCCGAAGAGGACATCCTCGAACGCCTGCTGCACGAATGCAAGATCTTCGAAGGCCGCGTCCAGCGCGGCGAAGCCAGACTCGGCGAAAAGGTCGTCGACATCATCCCGCCAGATCCCATCGGCGAACTCGGCAGCGGCGTGGACATCATCGCCCGCAACCGCACCGGCGGCAGCGTGCAACTGACCGTTGACGGTCGCTGAACGGATGAGTCGATCAGTCAAGAAAATAAACACGCCCCGGCATGCCTGCCGGGGCGCGTCGCTGAATCGACAAACCGAAAGTGCAGTGGGTGAACCCTTATGGAATCTGACCCACGTTACTCACGTTGCAGGACGGAACCTCAATGAGCTGCAGGAAGCCGCCGCACGCTCCGGTACCCGCGTTGCCCGAAACGGATCCGCTTCCGTTGGGGCCGGTGTCGAACGAGTTCACCAGACGCAGCTGACCCTGCACGCCGAGTTGAGTGCCCTGGCACGCGCCGCCGGGGATCGTCGTGCTGCCCTGATTGGCGCCAAAGACGAGGCCCTGTGTGCGACTGGGATTGGCTCCGCTCCATTCCACGGTGACGCGACCGGGGCACAGCCCGCTGACACTCAGTCGATAGCCGCCTGCCTCATGGAAGGTCACGTCATCCATGACGTAGTAGCCCGGTGAACCGGTGAGCACAACGGTATCGGCGACGCCGGAATAGCCCGACTCCAGCCACGTCGGACCCGAGCCGTCTCCCAGATCGAGTGATGCACTCGTGTGGACGAGGGCGTTGTTGTGGTAGAGTTGGATGGAGATGGGTAGGAAGCCGCGGTTGGTGCCATAGCCCGAGAACCATGCGCCCTCAAAAATGACTTCGCGCCCGAACTTGAATGTCTGCGTGCTGTTGTTGTAGATGCGGGTCGGTGGCGAATGTGGGTTGTACGGGGGCTGGGAGGCATCGTAATGCGTCCAGCCGGTCCAATCCGCCACCGTGCCATAGCCGGGAGGCACCGGTCCGGATCCCTGAAGATCGTCGAAGTTGATCACATCGGCAGCGGCCGAGCCAACGAGCCCAGCCACAACGCCGACCACGAGAACGCTACAGAATCGCCGCAAGTGCATGAGGTTTCTCCTTCTCAAATAGCGGGCAATGAAAGCAAAAGCGACCAGGTCAAACGCGACCTGAATTCACGCGTTGTTTGCGATACACAAAGCCGGTCGTCGCACTTCGTTGCGACAACTCCCCGCCATCCAGTGAACCCGGGAAGCCACTTCGTTCAATCTACCGGGTCCTGGGCTGAGCTCGAGGGAAATTCGCGCGTTTTCTCTGAAGATTCGCGTGATTGACTCTGCCCCGCTGCGGGTCGGACTCCACCAAGGCTCTCAGCCAAGGCAGCGAAACACCCCGGCATGTGGAACCGGGTCGGTTCCGACACACCGGGGTGATCGAAGTGGTCAGCGAGCGGGTGAGGGGTTACAGACCCGCCACGTTGGAGGTACCACAGGTCGAGATGTCCAGGGCCTGCAGGAACACATGGCCGCACGCGTTGGCGGGCACGTTGCCGGTGATTGACGCCACACCTTTCTGATTCGCCGCTGGGGACGCAACGAGCCTCGCAGTTCGATCGAGCCCCAGCGTCGTCCCCGCACAGGGATTCCCCTGCGGAATGCGCTGGCTGCCCGTGCCGGTGGCGCGGATGAACGCGACGCGACCGCCGGGCGTGGCGCCGCTGGCGCTGGCCGTCATCGAGCCGGGACACGATCCCGTTACCGCCAGCGCGAACGGAGGAGCAAGGCGAACGAGTTTGCCGGTCGCGCCGTTGGGAATACCGGTGTTGTTGGCCAGGGCATAGACCTCGCCGCTGGCGTCCTGCGCGATTCCGAGGATGAAGAAGTCCACCTGCCCGCCGCCATCGATGCGGAACTCCTGAATGCCGTTGTTCTCATCGAGGTGGAACAGGCGACCATCATTGTTGAACTGCTGGGCAAACTCAGCGAAGATGTACGTGCCATCCAAGTCCGGCATAGCGCTGCCGTGATACACGAATCCACCCTGGATCGCGATGCCTTCATCGTGGTCGTACTCCGCAATCGGATCCGTCAGACCGGGATCGATCATCCCGTCCGGAGTCGCCGCGTAGCCCGAGCGAGCACCGTTGCGGACGAATCGGAATGACCCTTCGCGCAGATTCCAGCCGTAGTTTCGACCGGCCTCGACGATGTCGATCTCTTCGATGTCATTCTGACCGACGTCGCCAAGGTACAGATCACCTGTGGCGGTATCAAACGAGAAGCGGAACGGGTTGCGCATGCCGTAGGCGTACAACTCGTCGAGCCCCTCCGCGTTGACAAAGGGGTTGTCCGCGGGAATGCCGTATTGACCGTTGCCGGAGTTGTTGCCGGTTGGGTCGATGCGCACCACGCCGCCGAGGATCGTATTGATGTTCTGCCCGTTGCCGGTGCAGCCATGCCCTTTCACGCGAACGCCAAACGGATCGGTGCCCGTGTCCTGGTCGTCGGCGTTGCCTCCATCACCCAGCGCGATGTAGAGCATGCCGTCGGGCCCAAAGTTCATACAGCCGCCGTTGTGGTTGAACTGTGGCTGATCGATGCGCATCACAACGCGAGCGCTGTTCGGATCGACGGTCGCATCAGGATTCGTCGGATTGGCCACATGCCACTCAACGACTGCCGACACGTGATTCGGATCGGTGCCCTGCGGCATGGTGGAGAAGTCCGCCGGGTTGTTCGCGTCGAACGGCTCGGAGGTGTAGGTGTAGAGCAGCCCGTTGGTGGCGTAGTCCGGATGGAACGCGAGGCCCAGCAGGCCGCGTTCGTCATACGTTCCCTGTCCGAAGATGCCCAGCGGGATCATGCGGCCGCTCACATCGAGAAAGACACTCTTGGTGCCGGTGGCGAGGTTGACATTCCAGACAGTTCCTACTTGATCCGCCACGAACAGGCGGCCGCCAATGCCGGGCGCCGGCGCGGCCCAGTTGGGTGCTGTCATACCGTCGGCGACGGTAATGAGGCGCACGGTGTGAGCACTGAGCGGAATTGGTCCGGGTATTGGATCATCAAGGGGGGCAGGTTCAACCTGGCCGCGGATCTCGCCGCCCGGAAAATTGGCGGTGTGAACATTCACATACCACAATCCCTGGATGATCTGGTCGCGTTGCTGTGTGGTGACAACCTGAGAGCCGACTTTCGGACTGCCACCGGGCAATGCGATTACGACACCGGCGCTCTGACAGAGTGGCGCCGGAGCATGAAAGTGCGAGGCGGTTTCATTGGCGCTCAAGTCCTGGAACGAGAAGTTCCACGAGAACAGGTTATTGGATAGATCGAGCGTCGCTGTTCCCAGCCCGGTCGCCGGGGTATCGACCGCTGGAACTTCCTGCGAGCCGTCCAGCGTCAGGTTGAAATTGAGTACCTGCGCGGGCGTCAGGGCGCAGGCGCAAAGCACGGCCATCGATGCGCCGAGGCGTTGAGCCACCCCAAACGGTTGGCTTCGAATTGACAGTGTCATGATAATGTTGCCTTTCTCTCGATAGTGCGGCAAGGTGAAGGACTCCCGATTGCGAGTGACATCCTGCGCAGCGGACCGCCTCGCGCTGCGCGCCACCCGTCTTCACTCGGTTGTGCCCCGGGATTGCCAGTGGAGGGCGACCCGCCCCCACGAATCGGTGAAGATGCGCGGGACCACCCTCCGACGGTTCAATGTCGGCGGCGCCGTCCCGTCTTGCACCAATCGGGAAGGATTCGAGCCGCTCGAGGATTCAATTACCGGTTCGTGTCAGCGCCGGCTTCCACCCTGCATCATTTCCATCATCCGGCGCATCCGATCAAGATCCGATCGGCTCATGCCCGATTCCTTCAGATCGACCAGAATCGCCTGCAACCAGAACCCCCCGACATGGCGGTAGCCGCAATCTTCCACCAGCCGCCTTTCCATGTCCCCCATGTGCCCGGCGCCGTAGACAATCCCGATCGACTCGGGCACATCCGATCCGGCCAGCACACTCTGGAGATCCTCGATGACCACCTTGTTCCGATCAACGACGATGACGTGCATCAATTCAGCCATTCCACCCGGCATGCCCTGCATCTGGGCGAGGTTCTCGATGTCCGTGGCGCGCATCGTCTCCATCAGCATGATCTTCATCATCGATTGCATGCGCGGATTGCCTTCGATCATGCGGAGCATGAACCGCGCCACCTTGCCGGCAAATGAGGAGCCATCCAGAATCCTGAACAGCGTCGATGCGTCGCCGCCCGCCGCAGTCACGCGCTCCTGCACCTGATCGATCGTCAGATCGCTATTGCGATAACTCGGCCCGTCGGTGTGCATGGCTTCGAGCTGGAACGCCAGCCCGAGCGCCTTGGCCATCTGCGATTGCAGTCCCGGATCATCGCCGGTCTCCGCATCCGTCAGTGCCGATTGATCCGCAAACGCGAGATCCTTGTTGACACCCTCGCCACCCTCTCGGCCATCCGCCCCGAGACTGCGCAGATCGAATCCGTCTTCGCTGCTCGTGTAGACCAGCGGATGTCCCCATGCGTCAACCATTGACGAACGCACCCACTCGGCGTGCTCGGGCGACGTGGCTTCCATGTCGCTCGCCAAGTCGTCCAACGCCACCGGATACGGCGTCCCCTTCGCGTGTCGTCGCGACAAGACGATCGCCATAAAGCGGATCGCCGACTCCGTCCGCCGGACGCGCACCTCATCGTTGACCGCCTCGAGGCCGCCCACACCGCGCGGCTTGACCCCCTCAAAAAGCACCAGGTCCTGCGAATCGAGAAATTGTTGCAACAGCGCATAGAAGTTCGGCTCGGCAATGTGCATCGCACCCGCCAGCGCCACGGTCGGCCCTTCACCCTTGGCCGGCACGAACAACCGCACCGCCATGTCCAGCCGCATGTGCGAATCATCCACATCGACAACCCGCATGTATGGCCCGGAACCACTCCATGCCTCGGCCTTCTGCGCCGGCGCGGATTGAACCAGTCCGAGACCGATCAGCGCGCCGAGAAGACCACCGGCGATCCGACTGCAATTGAACAACATCACTCTGCTCCGTGCTTACTGCTTCTGGGCCGGGTCGCTCGTTCCATTGTGTTGGGCAGCGGCAATGATGGATTCCATCCGACGATACGACCGCTCAACGTGGCCCCTGAAGATCATGTAGGGAAAAAGCGTAATCAGCGCGACGATCAACCCTGCCGCTGTCGAGATGAGCGCCTCGGCGATGCCACCCGAAATCTCGCGAGGATCGGTGATCATGTGCGATGTGCCGAGCAGTTCGAAACTGCTGATCAGACCCGTGACCGTGCCGAGGATGCCCAGCAGCGGAGCCGCGGTGATGATCGTCGAAAGCGTCGGCATGAATCGCTCGACCACCGGTCGCAGTTCCTCCACGCACTCGATCGCCACGGCGTCACTCGCCTTCTCGGCCATCAGTCGCGCTGCCAGCAGCGAATACACCGAGCGCCGCGACTTGCTGGCGAGTCGCTCCGCCTCGGGCCGGTTCCCGGTGCGCAGAGCGGCACTGAGCTTGTTGAACTGTCGGCGGTGAGCGGGGCTGTGCAGGCGAGTCCAGAACCACCCCCGCTCAAGGCACAGCGTCACGGAAACCACGCTCAGCAGCAGCAGTGGCCACATGACCCAGCCGCCCCGAATCATGACCGACGAAAGCGAATCTATGGCTTCATCCAGCATCCGCGGATGATACGACTCTCTTTCCGCGGAGCACGGCAAAGCATGAACGTCCATCGAGTCGATAGAATCCGGCCATGACCGAATTGCCCCACAGCTCTTCGACTACCGCGCCCGCGGCGATGGCGCTGACCCACGTGCCACGATGGGCCCTGCACCGTCGGCTCTACGACTGGGTGCTCTCTTTTGCCCATCACCGGCATTCGACACTGGCCCTCTTTGCACTCAGTTTCGCCGAGTCGAGCTTTTTTCCGGTGCCCCCCGACGTGTTGCTCGGCCCACTCTGCCTTGGCAACCGCAAAAAATCAATGTGGTTCGCCCTGGTAACCACCGTCGCCAGCGTACTCGGGGCGTTTCTGGGCTACCTCATCGGCTACGGCCTCTTCGACCTGGCGCTGCTCATTCCCGGCATCACGCAGGATCGCATCGACTGGCTCGCCGGTGAGTTCGCGGTGCGCGGCAACCTGTGGGTCTTTGTCGCCGCGCTCACCCCGATCCCCTTCAAATTGCTCACGATCACCGCCGGCTTTGCGAAGATGAACCTGCTCGTGTTTGCGTTGGCCTGTCTTATCGGCCGCACGATCCGCTTCTTCGCAGTAGCCGGTGTCTTCTGGGCCATCGGGCCCAAGGCGCTGCCGTTCATCGATCGCTACTTCAACCTCCTGTGCGTCGTGTTCACCATGTTGCTCGTCGGCGGCTTCCTCGCGGTGAAGATGCTAAACTGATCCCGTGCTGCGGTTGGCCAGGGTCCGAGCTCGGCACAGGGCGCTGCGAGGCGACGCGATCCACGGAGCCGGAATCGGGCCACGGAGGAAAGCATGAACGTACTGGTCACGGGTGGGGCGGGGTACATCGGTTCGCACGCCGTCAAGTATCTTCTCAGGGCTGGCCACGAGGTCGTCGTCGTGGATAACCTCAGCCGCGGATACCGCGCTGCCGTCGCCCGCGATACGCCGCTCGTCGTTCACGAACTTTGCGATTGGCGCCACATCGCCCGCATCCTGCGCTCCAACGCCATTGATTGCGTCATGCACTTTGCCGCCCTCGCCTACGTGGGTGAATCCGTGGATGATCCGCTGCGCTACTACCGCAACAACACCGCACACGCCATGGAGCTGCTCCATGCCATGCGCGTCGTCGGCGTTCAGAAATTCGTCTTCTCGAGTACCTGCGCCACCTACGGCGAGCCGAGCAGCGAACACATTCCCATCAATGAAGATTGTCCGCAACAACCCATCAATCCCTACGGCTGGTCGAAGTTCTTCATCGAACGAACGCTCATCGACTACGGCCGCGCCAACCCCGACTTTTCGTGCGCCATCCTCCGCTACTTCAACGTGGCCGGCTCGGATCGCGAGCACGAGGTCGGCGAAGCCCATAATCCGGAAACGCATCTCATCCCCATCATCCTTCAGGTTGCGCTGGGTCTGCGCTCGCACGTCGAGATCTTCGGCACCGATTACCCCACACCAGACGGCACCTGCATTCGAGACTACGTTCACGTCGAAGATCTCATCGACGCGCACATCCTGTGCATGAACGCGCTGAGCCCGGGTAAGCGACTCGTCTACAACCTCGGCATTGGCAAGGGGTACTCTGTCCGCGAGATCATCAGCGCCACCGAGCGCGTCACCGGCAAGAAAGTAAAGATTCTCGAAGGGCCGCGCCGCCCCGGCGATCCGCCACGACTCTTTGCCGACCCCAGCCGCATCAAGCGCGAGATGGGATGGTCCGCCAAGGTCACCAGCATCGATGACATCATCGATTCGGCCTGGGGCTGGTTCTCACGCCATCCGGACGGCTACGCCAGCCACGCACTGGACCGATGAACGAACCCCCCAAGCACATCGAGTGGGCCGGCAACGCCGCAACCGGCCACTTGCGCCTGCTCGACCAGACGCGACTTCCCACCGAAACACAATGGATCGATTGCCGCGATGTCGAAACCGTCTGGCAGGCGATCAAGCGACTCGCCGTACGCGGCGCGCCCGCGATCGGGATCGCCGCAGCATACGGCTGTGTCATTGGAGCCCAGGCGAGCGATTCGCGCGCCGGGTTCCTCTCCGCCGCCGATTATCTCGCGACGAGTCGCCCGACCGCCGTCAATCTCTTTTGGGCGATAGATCGCATGAAGCAGCTGGCCGCCGCAAGTGTTGATCCCGCCTCGCTGGCCCAACTCCTGCTCAAGGAAGCAAAGGCCATCCACGACGAGGATCGCGCAGCATGCCGTGCTATCGGCGAGCACGGCCTGGCCCTGCTCATCGAGCTCACGGGAAATCGCCTCCACCTGCTCACCCACTGCAACGCCGGCGCCCTGGCCACCGGCGGCATCGGCACCGCTACCGCTCCCATGTACCGCGCCGCAGAACTCGGCCTGCCCATCACCGTTCTTGCCGACGAAACGCGTCCGCTACTCCAGGGCTCTCGCCTCACCGCGTGGGAACTCGGCCAGGCCGGAATCGATGTTTCAATCATCACCGATTCAACCGCCGCCACCGCCATGGCCCAGAAGCGCCTCACCGCTGTGATCACCGGCTCGGACCGCATTGCCGCCAATGGCGACGTCGCCAACAAGATCGGCACGTACAGCGTCGCCGTACTCGCGCGGCACCACGGCATTCCCTTTGTCGTTGCTGCGCCCACCAGCACAATCGACCGCAACTGCCCCAGCGGCGCGGACATCCCCATCGAACATCGTCACGCCGATGAGATCACCGCGGGCTTCGGTCGCCGCACCGCGCCCGTCGGCGCGAGGGTATTCAGCCCCGCATTTGATGTGACGCCCGCCGACCTCGTCACGGCGATCATCACCGAACGCGGCGTCATTCGCCCGGTCAATCGAGCCGGCATCGCCGCCCAGTTCGAAGATCAGTGATGCGGCGCCTCCTGCGGCGGAGCGTCACTCGACTCCGAATCGCTCACGAGCAATGCCCGCCCATCTCGCGTGACGAGCAAAATCGACAATGGGCTGACCTGAAGCATCTCCGCCTCTGCGTCGACCATCGCATTACAAAGCGCCACCTTGCCACTCCGTTCCCACATCGTCCACAGATGATCGCCCGCTGCCGCGCCGTTATGCACGCGGCCGCGTCCGATGTCGCGCACCTCGCCAAATGAACGCCCCCCGTCCCCACTCACTGCACCGCGAATCGCCTCCCCGCGCGTCCAGGTCACACTGACCGTCTGCCCGTCACCGCTCACGGCCAGTTCGGGGCCGTTCATGGGACACCCAACCAGATGCCATTCGTCGTCGCTCGCGATGGCTCCGCTGATCGATCCGTCAGGCGCCACCCGTGCCACACACGTCTCCTTAACATTGCTCTCGCTCGCCCGATACGCCACCCACAGATCGCCGGCGTCATCAAACGCCACGTCCGGCGTGCAGCACACGCAAGCGCCGCGCAGATCATCGTTGATTGATGCAGCCGGAGCAAACGTCAAACCACCATCCACGGAAATCGCGACGTGCACCGGTGCAGCCAGTTTGTCATCACCCCGACCCACCGACGCCGTATCTGTCCATGCCACGGCCACGCGGCCCGTGCGGCCGTCGGACATGGTCATGGTGTCGGCATGGCCCGGCGCTTTGGGATCGCGCGGCGAAACAGCCATCCACGTGGGCCCGCCGTCCGTCGTGCGGGCGGCTCCGATCAATCCCCCGCTCGGCCATGAGATGAGCACCGTCCCGTCGGGCAGCACGGCGATGCACGCCTTGCGCTCCCCGCCGACCGTGACCGTCAGTTCACCCGCGGGCACGACAAACGGCTCGGACCACGCATGCAATTGAGCATCCGTGGTAGCGAGATAGAACAGGTCTGAAGCGCCACGCTTCACCCCCGCCGCCGCCTTGACGGAATAGACCACGTGAACGCGCCCATCCGGCCCCAGCGTCGCATCCCAGAGATCGGCCTGCCGTGGAAACTGGACGACCGTCGCACTCTGTGCACGGTGCGTTTCGGTTGGCGGCTCGGCGATTCCGCACATTCCAAGCCCGATCAGCGCCACCGCTACGCCCGCTATTCCCTTGAACATGTCAACTCCCTGCTCTTGGAGGCGATTCCCCGCACGGCGGGCGAAGTGAAACACCTGCCGGTCATAATAACGCGCCACCCTTTGCGAATCAGTGGTACACCCGGCACTGATGGGGGCGCATGCCCCCTACACTTACCATTCCAACCCCCCCCCTCCGGAATGCTGCCCGTGTCCGCTGAAACCGTCGAAATCCGTAATCTTGCCATTATCGCCCACGTCGACCACGGCAAGACCACCCTTGTCGACCAGATGCTGCGCCAGTGTGGCCAGTTCCGCGATTCGCAGTTGCGCGGCGAGCGCATCCTCGACAGCAATGACCTCGAGCGCGAGCGAGGCATCACGATCCTCGCCAAGAACATCGCTATCGACTACAAGGGTACCAAGATCAACCTCATCGATACGCCCGGCCACGCCGATTTCGGCGCCGAGGTCGAACGCGTCCTGATGATGGCGGACGGCTGCCTGCTGCTCGTCGACGCCTTCGAAGGCCCCATGCCGCAGACGACCTTCGTCCTCCGCAAGGCGCTCGAGTACAAACTCCGACCCATCGTGGTCATCAACAAGATGGACCGCAACGAAGCGCGCCCAAGCGAAGTCGTCGATGAGGTTCTCGATCTGTTCATCGAACTCGGCGCCGATGATGACGCGCTGGACTTTCCCATCATCTACGCCTCCGCCGTAAACGGATGGGCCTCGCGCGATCCTGATGAGCGCCCTGACAACATCTTCGAGTTGTTCGACGCCATTCACGACTATGTCCCGCCGCCGGTGGTCAACGTGAACGCGCCGGCTCAAATGCTCATCACGACGCTCGACTACAGCGACTACGTCGGCCGCATCGGCATCGGCCGCATCTTCGCCGGCACGCTCAGGTCCGGTCAGGCCGTTGCCGTCTTGCACCGCGACGGCCGCCGCACCAACGAGCGCATCGGCGAACTCTTCGTCTTTGACGGTCTCGGCCGCCGCAAGGTCGATGAAGCCCTGGCGGGCGATATCGCCGCCATCGTCGGCATTGAGTCCGTCGACATCGGCAACACCATCGCCGACCCTATCGATCCCAAGCCGTTGCCGATGATCCGTGTCGATGAGCCGATGCTGCACATGACCTTCCGCGTGAACGATTCACCCTTCATGGGTCGCAGCGGCAAGTACGTCACCAGCCGCCACCTGCGGGACCGACTTGAAAAGGAACTGCAGCGCAACGTCGCGCTCCGCGTCGAGCCCGGCGCCAGCGGCGACGAGTTTCACGTCTCCGGCCGCGGCATCCTCCACCTCAGCGTGCTCATCGAAAACATGCGCCGCGAAGGCTACGAACTGGCCGTCGGCAAACCCAAAGTCATCTACCGCGAGATCAACGGCAAGAAGTCCGAACCCATCGAACTCTGTGTCGTCGACGTTCCCAACGAGCATGTCGGCCCCGTCATGGAGCTGCTCGGCGGCCGTCGCGGCCTGTGCGTCAAGATGGAGACCGGCGTTCAGCGCACCTACCTCGAGTTTACCGTGCCCACGCGCGGCCTCATCGGAGTGCGCTCGCGCATCCTCACTGCCACCAACGGCACCGCCATCATCCATCACAACTTCTACGAGTACGAACACCTGCGCGGCAGCGTCCCCGGCCGGCAGAACGGCGTGCTCATTTCCTCAGACACCGGCGGCGTGACCGCCTACGCCATCGAGAACCTTGCCGATCGCGGCATGTTCTTCGTCAAGCCCGGCGATCAGGTGTACGCCGGACAGATCGTCGGCGAGCACAACCGCGAGAACGACATCGAGGTCAACGTCTCCCGTCTCAAGAAGCTAACCAACATGCGAGCTGCGTGCGCTGAAAAGCTCGTCGTCCTCAAGCCCCCGCGCGAGATGACGCTCGAGACATCGCTTGAGTTCATCGAGGATGATGAACTCGTCGAAGCCACACCTGATGGCATCCGCATGCGCAAGCGACTGCTGGGAGAGGCCGAACGCCGCCGCGTCACCCGGGCCGCCAAGCCCGGCAGGACCGTCGCCACCTGATGCGACCTACTGGTCCGGTGCAACCGCCGGCTGCTCCTGCGTCACCGTGTCCGGCATCGGCAGCGGTGCGAGGTTGTATCGGGCGCGCAAGTCGTTCTGAAGTTCCAGTGCAGCGGCGAAGTTGCCGACCGTGATCTCACGCGTCTCCGAATTGGCCTGAGCCACCACGATGGTGTAGTCCGCATCGAGAGGTGCCTCAGGCGCTCGAACTGGCCAGGCGATGACGACCCACATCCGTTCGGACATCGTCATGATGTCCACGCCGTGGTACGTGAAGACGTAGTCCCCCATCCGATGCGCGATGGTGTTCACGGGAAGCGCATCGCTCGCTTCCTTCACAGCTGCTGCCTGCGCCGGAGTGAGTGAACGGGGGCCACCCGCAAAATCCGCCAGCGTAAGCGGACCGATCGGTACATCCGCCGGTGTAAGAACCGTGTCACTGCTCAGGAACATGTCACCATACACGAATCCACTCCCCATGAACGCGCTGGCGTGCTCCGTCACCGGTCCCATGGACTGCATCGCCTGCATCCGCCACGACATCGTCAGTGAACTCATCGCACTCTGCGAAGCAAGAGACGTGGCTGTCGCTCCCGAACTGAATGCGGCGCCGCCAGCCGTCGAGATCGCCATGAAAATCGAAGCCACAAATAGCCCGATTGGAATACCCGGCAGCAAAACACCCGGCACCATCATCGCCACCACGGCTTTCCAAACGCTGGCTCTCTGGCGTTCGGCCAACGCGAGCGAAGCGCTGATCATCCACCACAACCAGCCCAGTGGCAGAATGTAGAAACCGAGACAGGGAATCGAACAGATCAGCATCGGTCCGCAGGTGTAGCAGATCGCTTCGGCGCTTCGCGCCATGCCTTCCGATCCTTCTCCCATGACGCGCAACACCCCATGCCCAAGCAAGACGACGATCCCAAGCAGCACCACCGCAAAGATCAGAACTCCTGCAAGAGCCAGCACCCCGGCAATGAGAATCGGACCGATTCCACCACTACGCTGGCTGCTGAGTCCGATCATGAACATCACCAAACCGGAAGACAGCAGCATCGCAACGAACATCACGATGACGGCAAAGGTGAACGCCTGCCTTGGCTCGGCCTGAGATGGCAGGGCCTTTCCGACCTGCGGTGCCAGGCCCATGCCCCAACCAACCGTCTTGAACCATGCCTTCAACCGCCCCAGATCCGCCCGCAGCAACCACGGCACCACGAAAGGCGCCGTCTCCGCCTCGCGCAGCCCCTCTGCCGGCAGCACCACCATCTCGTCCATGCTGATGTGCTGGCCGCACGTCACACACTCAAACTCGGGCGGGACCAGATGCCCCTTGGCGTCCGTGCCGTAATACTCCTGGTTGCAGTGCGGACAGCAGAACCGAACGCTCGTCGGTGCGAACTCGAAGTCAGCCGGGCTGAATGGCGAACCGCATTCCGGACACACCCGGGTGCGAAGGTTCCACAGCGCGTAGTCGCAGGTCTTGCAGTTCATGCACTCAACTCTCGCAGGAGCGTCAGGACCACGAGTTGGCCTCGTCGCGAATCACTTGACGATTGAGCCAGATGAGATTGAAGATCGGCAGGGTCCAACCCCACACGATACCGATGGCCAGCCCGATGCCAGCCCCCACTTGCATGAACATCCCCATCTGTGGCGGCGCGCCGCTTGCGTTCGGATCGTTGAGCATGGCTTGAAGCTGCGCCTGCTGTACGTAGTAGCCCAGAACGGCGCCCACAAGGACACCGATCATCTTCAGCCACGACCAGTGCAGCAGTACCGGCCGACCCCAGCGCCGACGCGATGTGAGACCCGTACCCCCGACGAGCAACGTCACCGCCAGCGCCAAATTGAGCACGTTCGACGCGATCATGTACGGCATGTACTGCGCCATGCCCGCCATCACGTTGGCCTGCCCCGCCGGCATCATGGCGGCAAAGTAGCCCTGAGAGAAAGAACCGATCACGCCACAGAATCCCCCAAGCGCACCTAGAAGCTGTTTCAAAACCTC
>DIDT01000025.1 GCA_002418285.1 Phycisphaerales bacterium UBA5793 | reverse complement strand
AGTCATAGAAGACCACGGCACCCGCATGAGCATCACTCCCCGTGATATTCGCACCGGCTTGTACACGTCTCGCGCACCACGATCTCCGCGAGGATCGGCAGGCTCGGCTTGAGTCGATCCCACAGCCACACGGCGATCATCTCGCTCGTCGGGTTCTCCAGCCCTTCGATCTCGTTGAGGCAGTAGTGATCGAGTCGCGCTCGCAGCGGATCGACGGCTTTGCTCAGATCGGCGTAGTCGATGAGGTGATACTGCCCGGCCGGGATCTCACCCTCGACGATGACTTCAACGCTGAACGAGTGCCCGTGCATGCGCCGACACTTGTGCCCCTCGGGAAACGAGGGCAGAAAGTGAGCCGCCTCAAAGGTAAACGTCTTGATCAGTCGCATCTTCATCGCGGCAATGATAAGACGAGCCGCGCCCGTAAGGAAGCGGGTTTGCGGCGATTCGGAACCGAGCCCCACGCGTCAGCACGGGTGTTGGGCGTGTGCCGCGCGACCGCCGGACTGCAGCGCGAAGAACGCTGACCGGCGAAGACCCTCCCTCACGGTCGGGGCTCGGTTCCGCTGACGCGGTCTCGCTACCGCTCTTCCTCCACCGGCTCGCGCAGGCGGTTGAAGATGTAGTCGAAAGATCCTTGCGTGCTCGAGGAATTCAGCGCAGCCCAGGGGGATTCGCCAAGCTCCTTGCCATGGTCATCGACCTGATCGTCGCAAACAGAGTAGAGCCAGGACCTGCGCGGATCATCCGGCGTCGGTCTTCTGCGAACGTAGGCGTATCCCTGGTTCGATGTCGCATCGATTGGAAGGCCGGGCAAATACTCCGGAACGAGCGCATCGAGCGAATCCGGAAGCGCTGACTGCCGAGCCTCGTACGCCTCAAGGGCAAGAAGAATCCGAATTGCGTGATACATCGACTGCTGGCGGTACCACTGTCCGAACAACCCAAGAGTGGATGGCGGGAAGTCTTGAAGAAAAACATGCCGGTCAGTCAGGCAATTTCGAAAGGTCTGCGCCGAGATTCGCTCGCGACTCTGTTCGGCGCGAGGCTTTCGCACTTCGGCGATTACTGAATCCATGTACCTGTTATAGATTTCCTCTATTTCATCTCGCTTTGCGTACTGAAGTCCGGCGGCGTTGGTCGGGCCGTCCCAAGCCGAGTCCTGCTGTCTGCTCCATCGGTCGACGTAGGTCAGCGCTTCCACTCGTTCCGGCAGTAACTGCCCGCCTCCGAGACCAGTCCTCGAATGCGTTCGATTGATCAGATCAAGCATGCCGAACCGCTCACCCTGAATCGCGGCTTCGAGCGGCGCAAGATTGCCGTCGGCCGGCAGCACAGCCAACATCCGCCCACAGGTCACTTCATCGATTTCGTGTTCCGTCAAAATCTCCGCAAGTGAGAACGCCGCCATCCACTCGATCGAATCCGCAGTGTGTCGATGGAAGAGCAGCGGTGTACACGATATGGCGTGTGCCAATCGCATGAGCCGCGTCCACGAGTCCAGAAGTTCTGCGTCGGTCGATGTCTCAGCCGCCTTCCTCATTCCCGCACACAAGGCCATTGCGAGCCTGCGGCTCCGACCCAATTCCGGGTACTCCGTATCTCGCAATGGTTTGGATGGATCGGAGTACTCCATCCGAACGAACCTCGGTGCGTCAAGCGCCGCGTCGATCTCATCAAGCACGCCGCTCTGGCGAATGTGCCAGAGGTACGCCAACTCAAATCTGAGTCGCTCTCGATCAAAAGTACCGACGGACATCTGCCAGAACTGCACGACTTCAAGTAGACGCTGATCCTCACTCGGCCAGCCCTCCACATCCGGCACACCGATGTTGTCAAAGTGCTCCAGCGCCTTCATCAGCGCGGGCCAGCCGTTCTCGCCCTCGGGCTGGTACTTCTCACTCAGCGCGATGAGTTGCGGCGTGTAATCGATGAGCGGCCCGGGCCTGGCCGACATGATCGCGTACACCTTCCACCCCACCCAACCGATCGCCAGAAGGACCATGAGCAGCAGGATGTATCGCTTGCGAACCCGGCCGCGGCGCGACAGATGGCGGCGCGACGTCATTGAAGTCACTCTGACTGGCGCGTGGCGAGTCATGCTGGATAAGAGGGTCCCGGATCCGTCATGGCAAGTCCCGAAACCCGCGATCTGGGACAGGTTGAACCGAGCCCCACGCGTCAGCACGGGTCTTGGACGATTGGCGCGCGAAATGGCTGACCGCGCATGCGAAGGCCGGTGGGCGGCGAACGCCCTCCCTCACGGTCGGAGCTCGGTTCCGCTGGCTCGAAACTCGCTACCGCTCTTCCTCCACCGGTTCGCGTAGGCGGTTGAAGATGTAGTCGTAGCCCGATTGGAAGCGATCGGATTGGAGCGACTCAATTGGCGTGCCGAGAGCGCCGCCGAGTTCCTGTCCGCCGTTGTCGGTCCGGTCCGCGCCGAGGGAGTACAGCCAGAATTCCCGTGGGTCATCCCGATCCGGCTGGCGCCGTCGATAGCCGTAAGGACTGTCGGATACGGGGTCGGTCGGAACTTTCGCAAGGCACTCCGGCACAAGGTCGTCGAGAGACCCCGGCGGCGCACCGTGACGCGCCTCGTAGAGCTCGATGGCAAGCAGCACGCGCATTGACGCCATCCCGGAACGCGTCGCCAGATCCACGCTCAGCAGCCGCGATAGATTTGGAGTCCGCCGACGCAGAATCAGCTGATTCTCCGGAAGGGCTCCGCGAATGTCAGCCAAATCGAATGGATCGAATTCCCGCTCTGTTCGCGTCATGCGGGATTGGCGTACCGCGGCATCGAAGACTAAATCAACTGCATCCAATGTCTCCGAACGTGTCGCATACCCCAGGCCCAGCACGTTTGAGGGCGAATGGTCAATTGATCCATACTTCGAACTCCAGGTATCGGTCATCAGGTACGTCTCGACCTCGCGCACAAGCAGGATTCCATCTCCATGGCCATCATCGCTGTAGGTGAGGTTCACGAGATTCTTGAATCCGAGCCGCTGCAGTTCGAGCGAGAATCCCATAGGTGCAGGCTTCGGGCCGAGTTCGAGCAACTGGAGCATCTGCTCACAAGCGGACTCACCAAGATCGTACTCGACCAGCTCCTGATTGAGTTCGATGAACAAGTTCGATTGAATGGCCAGCGCTGCAAGGTGACTGGCGTCTACAGGAGCATATGAAATGGCTGCGGCAAGTCGGAGCTGATCGCGCCCGGCATCGATTACTCCTTGCCAGTCTCCGGTGGCCGCAGCAACGCGCATCGCTGCACAACGAGTCTTGCCCATCTGAACACATGGTCCCAGTTCCGGCAGAATCAGAAAGTACACGCCGGTGTCGGGGGAGACGGGCTCAGTGCGCACGAACCTCGGCGCGGACAGTGCTTCTTGCAACTCCCTCAGAACGCCTGATCGTCCGACGTGCTCCAGATAGGCGATCTCATGCGCGATTCGCTTTGCATCAAACGGGCCCTGACATATTCGCATCACATCCGTAGCCAACTTCCTCCCATTGTCGTCCGTCGGCCAACCCTCCACATCCGGCTCACCGATGTTGTCGAAGTGCTCCAGCGCCTTCATCAGCGCCGGCCAGCCGTTCTCGCCCTCGGGCTGATACTTCTCACTCAGCGCGATCAGTTGCGGCGTGTAATCGATGAGCGGCCCGGGCCTGGCCGACATGATCGCGTACACCTTCCACCCCACCCAACCGACGAGCAGCAGGATGACGAGCAGCGCGACGTATCGCTTGCGAACGCGGCGCATCACCGACCATCCTCGTCCGGCTCCACCGGCTCGCGCAGGCGGTTGAAGATGCAGTCAAACCCTCGTCCCTCGTGCAAGTCACGCAGTGCATACCGGTTGGTCGCGCGCGAACCCTCGGGTTCGAGGCCGCCGTTGTCCTCGCCATCGACGCCGTAGGAGTACAACCAGAACGGACGAAGGTCGTCCGGCGTCGGATCGCGCCGGACATATCCAAACGGCTGACACGAGATCGCATCACCCGGCACGCTGTCGATGAACTCCGGCACAAGATCGGCGAGCGCGGCAGGCGGCTCGCCATGTTGA
The DNA here is from genome assembly GCA_002418285.1 of Phycisphaerales bacterium UBA5793. Taxonomy (GTDB): domain Bacteria; phylum Planctomycetota; class Phycisphaerae; order Phycisphaerales; family UBA5793; genus UBA5793. Next base: position 15,640 of record DIDT01000025.1, on the reverse strand, counting down.
TTCACGTACATCTCAATGGCGAGCAGCAGTCGCGTCGCGGCGATGTCTGTTTCACTCAGATCACGGGTTCCCAGAATCGACGAGAAATCGACGAGCGATGCGCGGACGGGAGCAGAGCGAACGGGTCCAGCCCGCATATACGCATCGAAATCGAATGGCTGGCTTCGCCGCATCTCGGCACTCATCTTCGCCCGCTCCAACATCTTCGCGTAGTACTCTTCGAACATTCGAGTCGTCTCGGCGCGTCGGGGCATCAGTGAACCAGGTAGATTCAGCAAGGGCCTTTCGGTCAGGTCAATCCCGAACGGTCCCGTCACGTCACAGTACGTCGCCAATCGGTCGGCGATGAGGATTCCATCTCCATTCCCCGTGTCGGAAAACACATGCTGAACCAGATCCAGCTTTTCGAGTCGTTCGGCACTGATCAGAAACTCGGCGTCGGGTACCAATGGCCGCGCATCCATTAGAGCAAGCAGCTTACGAGTGGTCTCTCGGTCAAGCTCAGACTCGGTCAGAATGCAATTCAATTCCTTGCAACTGTCCTGCACCACCGCGCTGCCAAGCAAGTATCCCAATAGGCAGGGGTCATAGGACATCCCCCTGCACAGGCACATGAGGTGGCTCCAGGCACGTTCAAACTCAGTGGTATCATGAGTCGCGGCAGCGATCCGCAGTGACGCAAGCCGGAGCCGCAACACGACTCGCACCGGTCCGTATTCAGGTGCCAGACGACCGATCAACCCTATCGTGTCATTGCATACGTATGACTCGCGAACGCATCGAGGGCAGCGGGCAGACTCGTCCAAGAACTCGAGCGCCCCAGATTCGTTGAACAAGCCGAGGTACGCCAGTTCGGATCGCAATTCGCTTGGTTCGTAGACACCACGCAAGACTCGATAGAGACTCAACGCATCAGCAGACGCCTGCGTGTCTCGGGGCCACTCTGGAAGAGTGGTGGGATCCACTTCGCCAGCGCGACGGATCGCTTCAATGAGAGGGGACCAGCCGTTCTCTCCTTCAGGCTGCAGCGATCCACTTATGTCGATAAGTTGCTGGCCGTAATCCACGAACGGACCCGGCTTGGCCGTGGCGGCACTGTACACCTTCCACCCCACCCAGCCGACGAGCAGCAGGATGATGAGCAGCGCGACGTACCGCTTGCGGACGCGGCCGCGACGCGGTGGAACCCAAAGGGGTTTCGCCGCGGCAGGTTCGTCTGGTGCGCCATGGCCCATGGGAGATGAGAGGGGCCGCGCGGGGCCGTGGCAAGTCTCGCCGTGCACCGATTTGGGACAGGTCGATCTGAGCCCCACGCGTCAGCACGGGTCTTGGACAATTGGCGCGCGAAATGGCTGACCGCGCATGCGAAGGCCGGTGGGCGTCCAACACCCTCCCTCACGGCCAGGGCTCGGTTCCTTCATGACACTAGCGCGTCGCGTTCTACGCCACATCCACGCGCGGGGCGTGGCGGCGGGCGGGCTGCTGGCGGTCGCAGTTCGGATACGCAGCGCGCAGGGCGTCTTCGAGTGCGTGAATGCTGTCGGTCAGCCACACGATGGTCGCCGTCTCGATGTGTTCATCCACAAACTGCAGCGCGCGGGCCAGCCGGCTCACGCAGGTCACGAGTACGAGATCGCCGTCGTTCCAGCGAAGCGGCAGCAGGCGATGGTTCCATGCATTGCCCGCACTCAGGTTCGCCAGGGCTTGCGCTTCGCGCGGCTCGCATGACAGTTCCACGCGCGGACAGAACCGCGCATACTGCAACGCCCACGCATTCCAGATCGCTTCGGTGGGCACATGGAAATGCTTAGACGCAATCTGGCCGAAGGGTCGGTACGAGCGCTGCTGCTCGGCGAGGATGCCCTTGAGTTGCTCGGGCGTCAGTTCGCCGCATTCCACCAGCAGTTCACCCATGCGTTTGAACACGTCTCGCTCCACCGAACAAAACGAACCTGGTACGTTTATTCTCGCTCGCCTCACAAAGCAGGCGCTGGCAGCACTGCGGGCATGGCGCCGCTTGTGAGATCGGACATTGAAGTCAGTAAGATAATCGCCGCGTCACGCGCCGGCGGCGGGGCGGGCCGACTGTGCGGGCTGGCTCGGGGCCTCGACCTGCGGCTTGGGCATGATCTGGTTCCGGTAAACCCGGCTGATCCGAGGCGACAGGCCGCACAGCAGCATGTAAGGCTGCAGATTCGCCAGCGCGGCCAGCGTCGGCAGGTGGTTGCCGGCGGCCGGATCAGCGCCGATCAACTCCACGACCGCCCCCACACCTGCGGCGGGTGCAAGATCGGTCAGATCGATCGTCAGTTGATCCATGCTCACCCGGCCGATGACCGGCGCTTCGTGCCACGCCGTGCCAACCCGTACGCGCACGACCGCCTTGTTGGACAGTGCGACCGGATAACCATCGGCATAGCCGACCGGCACCAGTCCCACGCGCGTGCGGCGAGCGGCGGCCCACATTCGGCCGTAGCCGACCGTCGTACCGGGCTCGATCCACTTCGTGTGCACGAGCCGGCTTGTCCACGTCACAATCGGCTGGAGCGCATCACCCGCGGCGAGATGCACTTCATTGCGCAGCACTTCAGGGCCGAACCCCGTCCACCCCAGGCCGATGCGCACCATGTCGAGATGATACTTCGGGTCGCGGAGCATTGCGTGCGTGCTCGCGGCGTGCAGGCGGCAGGACTCTGGAATGAGCGGACCCAGCTCAGCGACCAGCGCGTTGAATGCGGCGAGCTGCGCACTGGTCGCGCGATCGTCGCTTTCAGCGCTGGAGAAGTGCGTAAAGAAGCCGTGCAGTTCAACAGCGCGCGTGCCGGCGACGCGCTCGAGCATCTCGCGCACGTCCGCGACGTTGGCTCCGCCGCGACTCATACCCGTATCAACTTCGATGTGAATCGGCAGGCGGCAGCCGATGCTGTCTGCCAGCGCGATGAGATGGTTGAGATGCGCCAGATCGTGCACGACAAAGTGCATCCGACCCGAGACCACCGCGCGATAAACCGGTCCGGGGCGCGGCACATCGTGGATCGGCATGAGCACGAGAATCGGCTTGGCGATGTTGGCCTTGCACAGTTGCTCGGCCTGGTCGAGGGTGTAGACCGCCAGCAGGTCGATGGGCAGGTGATCCATCCACCGCGCGATGCGCCCGGCGCCGAGGCCGTAGGCATCCGCCTTGATCACGCAACACAACTCGACTTCGCGGCCGATCAAGCGGCGAATGACGCCCACGTTGAGCGCGAGGCGTTGAAGATCAACCTGGATTTCGCTGGCGATGGACAAGTGGGCCTTAGGTTGGGTCAGGCGTGGCGGGATCCGCTCACTTGTATCGTACATCGCGGGGTTCTATCATCAAGCATTCTCAGGGCCACTGGTTCCAGACCGGGCTCTGCCGCCTCGAACAGGCCTCCGCCGCCCCCCGAGCGTGGTGTTCGTGAGGCTTTTCGAGAGTAAGACCGCACAGATGACTGAGCAAACCCAGACCGTCCATACCCCATTCTCGGACCTCGGACTGCGCGGCAGCGTCTGCCGCGGTGTGGCCGAAGCCGGTTACGAGCAGCCCACCGAGATCCAGGCCCAGATCATCCCGCCCATCCTCGCCGGCAAAGACGTCCTTGGCCAGGCCCGCACTGGCACCGGCAAGACGGCCGCCTTTGGCCTGCCGCTCCTGCACATGGGTGATCCCAAGATCCCCAGCCAGGCGCTGATTCTCGTGCCCACCCGCGAACTGGCCATGCAGGTGGACAGCGAAATCAAAAAGCTCGGCCGCTACACCCCCATCCGCTCGCAACCCATCTACGGCGGGCAGCGCCTCAGCAGCCAGATCGGCGAGTTCGAGAAGAAGCAGCCCAACCTCATCGTCGGCACACCCGGCCGTGTCATGGACCTGCATAACCGCGGCGTTCTCTCCTATGCCAACATCAAGCGCGTCGTCCTCGACGAAGTCGATCGCATGCTCGACATCGGTTTCCGCGAAGACATCCGCAAGATCCTCGGCGGCGTCAAGCGGCCCGCGCAGTTCGTCTTTGTGAGCGCGACCATCACCGAGGAGATCGAAACCCTCTCGCGCAAGTACATGGACGATCCGGTCAAGATCGTCACCTCCGAAGGCGCACTCACGGTTCGCCAGGTGGATCAGAAATACATCAGCGTCGCTCCGTGGGACAAGCGCGCTCTGCTGCTGCACCTGCTCAAGCACGAGGAGCCTGATCTCACTCTCGTGTTCTGTCGCACCAAGGACACCGTCGATCGACTGGCGCAGCACCTTGGCAAGCACGGAATCGAAGTTCATTCGCTGCACGGCGACATGCCGCAATCCAAGCGCAACTCGATCGTCCGCAAATTGCGCAGCGGGCACCTCAGCGTCGTCGTTGCCTCTGATCTTGCAGCGCGCGGGCTGGATGTGTCGGGCATCTCGCACGTCATCAACTACGATCTGCCCGAAGATCCCGAGGTATACATTCACCGCATCGGCCGCACGGCCCGCGCGGGGCAGAGCGGCGTGGCGTGGAGCTTCGTCAGCGCCGACCAGGGCAAGCTGCTCACGGCCATCGAATTGCTCGCCAACATCGAGATCGCCGAACTCGACTACCCCGACTTCACACCCGGCCCGATCCCGGAAGACAAGCGAGCGGAGATGCGCAAGGAACCGCTGCCGGATGACACGCCCAACAGCCGCGCCTCCGGCCCCGAAGCCGTGTGGGAGAAGAACGAGGACAATATCGATCCGGAGAAGTTCCCCGGCGGCGTCGTTCCCTCCGGCCCGCCCAAGCGCCGCCTCGGCGGGCGCATGAAGACACGCCGCGGAAGATAACGCCCTCCGCAGCTTGGCGATACGATCCCTTATGCACACCTTCGGCCGCGATGAAGTCCGTCAAGCCATGCGCGCCGCGCAGCCGATCGTCGCGCTGGAAACCGCCGTCCTCACCCACGGCCTGCCGCACCCGACCAGCCTTGAGGCCGTGCATGCCATGCAACGAGCGGTGCGGGAGAGCGGCGCCGTTCCAGCCGTCATTGGCATCCTCGACGGCCAACTCGTCGTCGGTTTGAGCGACACTCAACTCGAACAACTCGCCACGCGCGACGATGTCGCCAAGGCCTCCGCGCGCGACCTGGCACCGATCATGTCGCGGGGCGGATCCGCCGGTCTCACCGTCGCCGGTACGCTCGCCGTCTGTCGAAACGTTGGCCTGCGCGTCTTCGCCACCGGCGGCATCGGCGGCGTGCATCGCGACTGGCAAGCAAACGCCGACATCTCCGCCGACCCGCGCGAGATCGCCAACACCCCCTGCTGCGTCGTGTGCAGTGGCGCCAAGGCCATTCTGGACATCCCCGCCACGCTGGAGCATCTCGAAACGCTCGGCATTCCCGTGCTCGGCTACCAGACCGACCGCTTCCCGCAGTTCTACGCGCGCGGCTCGGATGAACATCGTGTGCCGCATCGTGTCGATGATGTCAAACAAGTCGCGCGCGTCTGCGATACGCACTGGCGCGGACTTCGTCGCACGTCAGGCATTCTCCTCGCCAATCCGGCGCCGGCGGCGGCGGCCATCGATCAAGACGAGATGAATAACGTGGTGAACCACGCGGTGCAGCAAGCCGCGGCGCAGCGCATCCGCGGCCAAGCCCTCACGCCGTTTCTGCTCAGCGCCGTCGCTCAATCCACCGCCGGCCGCGCCATGCAGGCCAATCTCGCGCTGCTTGAGTCCAACGCCGCGCTGGCGGCTGAACTTGCCGTTGCGCTGCTGGCGCGCTGAGCAGACTACTCGGGTGTGATCTGCATCGTCGCCACATTCGTCTTGTTCTCGCGCTGCACCGCCTGGAACCACACGCTGGTCGTCCCTACGACGCGCGGCAGTACCGATGTGGTCGCCCAATCACCAGACTGGTCCGTCAACCCGGGCTCGCATCCAAGTCGTGGCAGGCTCAGATCGGCCGTCACATTCAATTGTGGAATGTGCGTCGACCCCACTCCACGTAACGAGTACAACAACCAGATCGGCTGCTCGGGACGTGCGCCGAACACACTGAATGTTCCCGCTTCACCTCCCACGAGCGGGTCAGGAGAAACTCGAAGCAGATTCTCAGCCTCGAAGATGTACGCGGCACCCGAGGTCCATCCCAGGTCGTTGCAAGCACGCGCCCCGATGATCAACCGTCCGCCTTGGATGGCGACGTCGTTCCCAAATGTCTCGAACTCTTCACCATCCGACGCCGAGAGTTTGGCGATCAGTTCATACGCGGACAAGTCATACAGGTACACCGATCCGGATCGAAAACCCATGTCCTCGTCGTAGAACGCGCCAACCACCAGACGCTGGCCGTCGATCGCAAGCGCCCTGCCGAAGCTCTGCTCTTCGATTCCATCAGAAGGCGCGATCTTGCGAAGCTGGCGACCCATATTCAGGTCATAGACGTAGACCGAACCCGAACGAGGGCCATTCACATTGTCGTGATACGCACCGACTACCAGACGATCGCCTGCAACTGCCAGACTATCGCCAAAGCACATCTCTTCAACAGGATCGGGTGGCTGAAGTTTGTACTGATACGCGCCCGTTGATAAGTCAAACACATACACGGACCCGGTTCGAAGCCCTTCGGTCTCGTCAAAGTATGCGGAGACAGCGATCTTGTCGCCCCCGATCGCCACCGCGCTGCCAAACGCCTGCCCATCACGGGCGTCCGGGGCGATGATTCTCAGGAGTTGCTCGCCCGTTTCAATGTCAAAGGCGTACGCCGCACCGGGCCATTTATTGGATCCAACACCGGCCGGAGATCCGATCACGACCCTCTGCCCGCGCAGGGCGATCGCGCAGAAATTCGGAAAGGGGTCATCCTGGTTGGCGCACCGGAGTTGGCGCAACGTCTTGCCCGTGGCTACATCCAACACGACAACCGATCCTCGCTCCGCGTATGAATCGCCATAAGGATCAGCGGCGACGGCTCGATCGCCATCTGCCGCGAGTGTCCAGCCGAACCTGCCTCCCACTCGGGGAGGATGTTCCGCGATCTTTCGCAATTGCATCCCGTGGTGATCGAATACGTAAACGGCGCCTGAGAAGAGACCATTCTCGTGATCCTGTGGCGCCGAGATGACGATCGACTCGCCTGACATCCCCACACGCCAACCGAAAAACGCGTTCAGCCGACCATCTTCGGCAAGGAGTTTGTGCGTCTGGGTCCACGACTCCTGGGCCCGGGAAACCGCCGGCGCGATAATCAGCATCGCAATGGCGATCGCCAGGCACCTCGCAGACAATGGATGATGCAGGGGCTGATTCGGCGAGAGTCTGTACATCACGATGAGCATCTCCTGCGTGCGAACCGCGGGTCGTTCAGCGCTCAATGCGGCTGACCGGATGTACTATCGTCAACACGCCCCGAGGAAGACTACTGGTTCTCCCCGGACGCTCCATGTCTTAGATCCCCCATTCACCACCCCGCCGAAAACAAAACCAGCGCAATCCCCACGTTGATGATCATCAGCACGACCCACAACCCCAGCACATCAATCCACGTCAGGTCGAGCATCTCCGCGTACACGCGCAGGAAGATCACCGCGACGAGCAGTTGCAGCAGCAGCGAGCCGCCGAACACCTGTGCGATGACGAACTCGCACAGGTCTACCGCCGCGTAGATGCCGCCAAGGCGCAGCGCATTGAGGTGCCACGGCGCATCGAAACCCATCCACAGCAGGCTGCAGACGTAGAGTCCCACCAATCCCAACCCGACGCTCAGGGCGAACTGCACCAGAAACTCGCCTGTTGCCGTCGGGCCGGCCACCGCGCCCATCCATGGCAGCAGAATCGCCATCGACACGCCCAGCATCAGCATCGGCGTGCGATACGCGTCGCGCGTCGCCTCGTCCTTGAATCGACCCGCCTTCTTCTCGCTGATCGCGCGCGGCCGAATGTGCTCGTTGCACTCTGGACAGCGCATCGCCTTAAGCCCGCGCAGGTTGTAGCCGCACTTGGCGCAGATCAGCCCTTCCGGCCCCAGCGCCTTGCGCCCGACGAGCGTATCTTCCGTCAGCCCCACGTCCGGGTCGTAGTTGCACCGCACGCAAATGTTGTTGCCCGTTACGATCTGCCGCAGACACACCGGGCAATACACCGGCACCACTTCTTCGGGCAACTCCGGCTCCACAGCGAAGACGATGTCCGGATCAGGGGTCTCCGCGAGCGGACCCTGCTTCTTCCACTTCTTCGACGCGCGCTCCGCGCACTTGATGCACGCGTAGCGGTTCTGCCTGTCCCGCACGCGCGGCCGTTCGCTGCAGTCTTCACCGCAGTAGATGCAGATCTTGACGCCCGCCGCGCTTTCGAGATTCGGTTCGTCCATCACATGTCCCTGGCGTGCAAGGTGACGCTATCAAGATAACACATTTCTCGCCACCTCGCATGTCGGGATTCACGTTTTCCGGGACAACCTGCTCCTCCACCTCGACAACAAAAAACCCTTACCCGCATTTGTCGCGGGTAAGGGTGTATAAACCGTTTCGTTGGCTCCAGTTCCATCAGGCGCAGGCCCGGAGCGCGTGCTTTCGCTTCAAAAGCGCTACTTCCAGTTGGCCTTGAAGTCGCGGATGACCGCGTTCAACTTCTCCGTCAGCTCGTCGTTGAACGCCTTCTTCTCCGCCAGTGCGTCGCGGACCGCCTTGCCCGTGCCCTGCATGTACTCGATGAGATCTCGCTCGAAGCGCGGCACTTCCGATTTCTTCACATCATCAAGGTAGCCCTTGGTGCCCGCGAAGATGGAGATGACCTGGTCGATGACGTCCATCGGCACGAATTGCGGCTGCTTGAGCAATTCAACCATCGCCGCTCCGCGATCCAGCTGACGCTGCGTCGCCTTGTCCAGCTCGGTGCCGAGCTGAGCGAACGCTTCGAGTTCGCGGTAGGCGGCCAGGTCGAGTCGCAACGAACCGGCGATCTGCTTCATCGCCTTGATCTGGGCGTTGCCACCCACGCGGCTGACCGAGATACCCACGTTGATGGCGGGACGAACACCGGCGAAGAACAGATCGGGTTCGAGGTAGATCTGGCCGTCGGTAATCGAGATCACGTTCGTCGGGATGTAGGCCGACACGTCGCCTTCCTGCGTTTCGATGACGGGCAGAGCCGTGAGCGATCCGCCGCCGTTCTCATCGGAGAGTTTGGTGGCGCGTTCGAGCAGGCGGCTGTGCAGGTAGAACACGTCGCCGGGGTAGGCCTCGCGACCCGGAGGACGACGCAGCAGCAGGGACAACTGACGATACGCCGTGGCCTGCTTGCTCAGGTCGTCGTAAATGCACAGTACGTGCTGGCCCTTCCACATGAAGTACTCGCCCATTGCGCAACCCGCGTAGGGTGCGATGTACTGCAGCGGCGCGGGATCCGAAGCGGACGCATTGACGACGATCGTGTAATCCATCGCGCCGTGCTTCTTGAGCGTGTCCACCACGCCCGCCACGGTCGACTCCTTCTGACCGACCGCGACGTAGATGCAGATCACCGCGTCCTTGGTGCCCCAGAATCGCTTCTGGTTGATGATCGTGTCGATGGCCACCGCCGTCTTGCCCGTCTTGCGGTCGCCGATGATCAGTTCGCGCTGGCCGCGACCGATGGGAATCATCGAGTCAATCGCCTTCACGCCGGTTTGCAGCGGCTGCATGACGGGCTGGCGCTCGGCGATGCCCGGCGCCACGATGTCCAGCTTGCGCGTCTCCTTGGCGTTGATCGCCGGCCCGCCGTCGATCGGCTGACCCAGCGGGTTCACCACGCGGCCGAGCAGCTCCTCGCCCGCCGGCACTTCGAGCAGACGGCCCGTCGAACGGACCGTGTCGCCTTCGCGCACCTGCAGGTAGTCGCCGAAGATAACGGCGCCCACGGTATCGGCTTCGAGGTTCATCGCCTGAGCCATCACCGAACCTTCGCTCGTTTCGATTTCGAGCAGCTCGGCCGCCATCGCGGCGCCCAGGCCATAGATGCGCGCGATGCCGTCGCCGACTTCGACGACCTGCCCCACGTCGCTCACTTCCAGCCGATCGGAAAACTGGGCGATTTCCTGTTTGATCACGCTGGTGATTTCATCGGTTCTGATCTTCACGTCTGATCCTCATTTCGTTGTCGGCTGGTTGGCCCGCCGTCGGTCGCTTCTTCGACCGGCTTGTGTTCACTGTATCGAATCGCGCCAACATGCGCGGCCCGGACCGATCATCCTTGTATCAATGACCCGATGCGCGACCGAACCGTCTCGGCCCCGCTCGTGTTGAGTGACTCGCGAATTCGGCTCAACTGCGTCGCCACCGAGGCGTCGATCATTCGATCGCCGACGCGCAACTTCAGTCCACCGATCAAGCCTGCATCGACGGTGTTGCGCAGCACCGCCTCCTTGCCCAGCGCCTCGCCCACGCGCTGGCGAACCAACTCGACCAGGCCCTCATCGAGCGGCTTGGCGCTGAAGACCTCGACCTCGATCCGGCCGGTGCGCTCCCAAAGCAATTGCGTGTACGCCTCGCCAATGCCAACGAGTTGATCCAGTCGGCTCTTCTTGTTGAGCACGAGCATGAAGCGAAGCAGCAGATCGGAGACCTTGCCGTCTCCGAAGATGCGCCGCAGCGCCTGCTCCTTGTCGCCCATGCTGACGACCGGGCTGCGCAGAAACTCCTGGAATGAAGCGTCGGTCTGAGCGACCTCGGCCACTCCGTTCAGTTCGAGACCGGTGGTTTCGCAGTTCGGCAGGCCGCCGTCGGCCTCGGCAAGCTCAAACAGGCTTGCCGCATAGATGCGAGCCAGCGAGTTGACTCGTGATGTCGTTGCATTGCTCATTGAGCCTGCTCCTCATGGTGCGAGCGGGATATCGCCCGCGAGCGATCACTCGCCATTCTTGCCCAATGAACCGATTTGCGAGAGCGATTCTTCGACAAGCCGGGAGTGATCCGCCGCCTTGATCTCGCGGTGGAGAATGCGGCCGGCCACTTGCGTCGCCAGCATCGCCGTCTCGGCGTACAAGTCGTTGAGCGCGGCTCGCTTGGCGGCTTCGATCTCTTCCTTGGCCTTGTTCTTCATCGTCGCCAGTTCCGCCTCATTCTTTGAGCGAAGCTCGTCGGCGACGCGCTGGGCATCCGCCCGCGCCTGCTGGATCATCCCGCTCGCTTCACCACGCGCCTTGGCCAGCTCCTTCTGGTAATCATCGAGCGCCTTGGTGGCCTGCGCCCGTGCGTTCTCCGCCGATTCGATTTCGGTGCGGATCTTCGTCTCACGGTCGTTGAGGCCGCCGAGGATCGCGCCCCACGCCATCTTCTTGAGCAGGAAGAACAACGCGGCAAACATGATGATCGCCGCGACCATCGCAGGAATCGCCGTCTCCGGTTTGGCGAGCAGTTCGGCGTGAGCCTCGCCACCCTCTTCCGCCGGCGCGCCCAGTGCCACCGAAGCAACCGCGAACGGCAGACTTCCAAGTATGATGTTGATCAGCTTCGTCATGAACGTGTTCCCAAAGTTGGTGAACTCTGATTGTGTTGCCCGTGATCTACTCGCTCGCAACCGACGGGGCGGGGGATGAAGATCGACTCGCGCCGGTCCTCATCCCCGACCCCGGCCAGCGGCCAGGGTCGGATTGGACCATCCAACTCCGCCGCTTTATTTCATCACGAACACGCCGAGCAGAAGCACGACCACGCCGAACAGCGTGGCGCCTTCGACGAACGCGGCGGAGAGAACCATGGCGCCATTGATGTCCTTGGCCGCCTCGGGCTGACGGGCAATCGACTCAACCGCGGACGAACCGATGTTGCCGATGCCCTTGCCGCCGCCGATCACGACCAGGCCCAAGCCGAGACCCAGACCAACGAAACGCAGACCCGCATCGGGGAACATCGTCGCCGCCGGGGCTCCGAACGCCGTACCGCCGGTGAGGGCGACGGCCGCGATGATCGCCATTCCGACGATCATCATCAGCTTTCCAATTGTCATAATGCACACTCCATACAGCTTTTGACACGGCAAGATCGTGTCGCTTGTTCGGGTCTACCCTCGCAGGCACGGACCGGACGCCTTGCTCGACCAGCCTCGACCCTTTGTTCCAATTCGGCGAGACGCATTTCTCACGTCTCGAATGACAGTTCCGGCGTGACGCTCAACTCCGCAAAGTCCGGAGTCTCTTTGTGTTCGTGGCCATGCTCAGCCTCGTGATCGTGGTGCTGGAACATGCTGATAAACATCGTCGTCAGGAATGCAAACACGAACGCCTGGATGAACGCGACCAGTAACTCCAACAGCCCGACCGCCGTTGCGAAGGCAATCGACGGCACGGAAATCAACACGCCGCCAAACGGCCCGACACCGTTCCACGCCATCGAGCAGAAGCCCAGCAGCGCCGACAGCATTACGTGACCCGCGGTCATGTTCGCAAACAAACGCACGGTCAACGCAAACGGCTTGGCGATCAACCCAATGCACTCGAGAAGAATCATCAGCATGGACAGCGGAAATTTCGTCCCCAGCGTCAAGTGCTCCACGAAGCCGCCAAATCCAAGCGATTGAATGCCGGCGCCGATGATGATGCAGATCGCGATGAGCGCCAGCGCCGTGGTGACGGCGATGTTGCCCGTCGCCGTGCCGCCAACACCATGGAAGTGCGACGCGGTCTCTTCTTTCGTCAGATCCTGGAAGAGAATGAACGGACCGAAATGCATCGCGTGAGACTCGTGTCCCGCCGCGGCATGATCCGTCGCTTCGCCCGTCTCGCCTTCATGAGAAGCGAGTGATTCGTGAGCCGGCGCCGCGTCGTGCGATTCGCCGGGCGCCGCCGCTTCGACGTGCTCGGCCGCAGCTTCATGCGATCCGTTGATCACGCCATCAAAGAGCAGCGAAGTCGCATCCTGCAGCGGCACAAGCCCCAGCAGGTTGTTGAACAGGATGAAGAAGAACACCGTCCAGATGAAAGGCAGGAACTTGTCTGTGTTCTTACCCAGGGCGGGTCTGGCCACGTCTTCACGGAAGAAGACGCAGAGCACTTCGATCATGTGCGGCAAGACGCCCTTGGTGACGTAATCGTGGCTGGTGCCGGTCTTGCCCGTCGCGATGGCGCGAGCGGCCTTGGGCAGCAGCCAGAGCATCAGCCCCGTCACCACCAGCATCATGAGGATGTGATTCGTCAGAATCGCATACCCGTTGGGCAGGCTGATGATTGGGTAGTCGTAGTTGTGGTGCAGCGGGTCTGCGGCAAGCGTCAACAGACCAGCGGTCACAGGCTCAGGGATCACGCCGAGGCCTCCGCGAAGGGTGTACGTGTGAGATTGGAAGTGGCGCTGCCCGCACTCGCATCAGTGGGCAGCGCAAGGATGCGCCGGCGGATCGCCGCCGCACTCAGCGGCTGGCAGATGGCAAACGCCGCCAGGAGCGAGCAGAGCACCGCAACCGGATTGAAATCAAGTGCGAGAATGAGCGCTACGCCGCCGCCAACAATGACGCCAAAGTGAATCCCGACCCCAGCCATCGTGACGCGAAGCGCCGAGAGCGGATCTGTTGACACCTTTTTAAGCGACCAGCGTGCCTGGAGGATGAAGATCAGCCCCGCCACAGCGCAAGGTAGTGCCGCCTCGTACCACGCCACGCCATCGAACAACATCGTGATCGCAGCACCCAGCACGGCCGTAACCGCGACCAGGGCCGCCATGAGCACGAGTGTCCGACTGGCAGCAGCTTCGGCGATGGGTTCAACGTTGGTTTGCGTCACTCGAGTCATTCTTCTTTGTCGTGGGGTTCGTGATCCCCATGGCCTTCTTCACCGCGTTGTACAGTCCGCCGATCACTCCGAGAACCGTGCCGATAATCGTCAGCCAGGGAAAAGAACCCACCCACCGGTCGATTCCGTATCCCAGCAATCCCAGCCCGATGATCGAGGCCAGCATCTCCATCCACAGCCCCGACAGCATCCAGAGGTTGCTGGATGAAGTGGACCGTGGCCTGCGGACCTTCTGCGACGGGCTGGGCTTTTCCATGTCACCCGGCCCTCTTCTGTACCATTTTTCACAATCCCACCGGAGTGGCGGGAACAATAGCCAACCGCCCCTCCATCCGCCACCTCACGATCCGCCCCCTTTGCCCTCTCAACCCCCGATTTTCGGAACCAACCCCACTTCCCGCCCGATCATACTGATAGACCTCTATCCTCTATGTAGAGCGGCACGCACACCGCCCACCCATCCCCGGCGACCAACGGACCACCGCCCGCGACCGCCGGCTGCAAGGCAACGCCATGGTCCTCAAGATTGAACAAGATCACCAACGCTTCCGAGGCATCGTCAAGGGACGCATCCGTAAGGACTTACGCAAGTTCCTCCAGCGAGGCGAGCTCATCGGCAAAGAGGGCCGGCGCTACGTCTCCATCCCGGTCTACGACATTGACATCCCCACCTTCCGCTACGGCGACAACTCCGAGGGCGTCGGCGCGGGGCCCGGCGAAGAAGGCGACGCCAGCGGACAGCCCGGCAGTGGCGACAACGCCGGCGGGGAGAACGAGGGCAAGCACATCCTCGAGGTCGAAGTCGGCCTCGACGAACTCGCCGACATCCTCGGCGAGGAACTCAAGCTCCCACGCATCGAGCCGCGCGGCAAGCACAACATCACCGCCGTCAAGGACAAGTACTCCGGCATTCGCTCCACCGGGCCCGACTCGCTGCGCCACTTCAAGCGAACCTATCGCGAAGCGCTCAAGCGCCAACTCATGCTCGGCCTGTACGACCCCGATGATCCCGTCGTCATTCCCATCCGCAAAGACGTGCGGTATCGCTCGTGGCGCGAAGTCAAAAGCCCGCAGAGCAATGCCCTGATCGTCTACATGATGGACGTCTCCGGCTCGATGGGCGATGAACAGAAAGAACTCGTCCGACTCGAATCGTTCTGGATCGACACCTGGCTACGTCGCAATTACCAGGGCATCGACAGCCGCTACATCGTGCACGACGTCACCGCCCGCGAGGTCGATCGTGAGACGTTCTACCGCATCCGCGAGGACGGCGGCACGCGGATCAGCAGCGCCTACAAGCTCGCCGACGAGTTGCTCGCGGCGAAGTACAACCCGGCCGACTGGAACATTTACCTCTTCCATTTCTCCGACGGCGACAACTCTTCGGAGGTGGACAACCGCCTGTGCGTCGAGGTGCTCAACGAGAAGCTGCTGCCGCGCTGCAACATGTTCGGCTACTGCCAGGTCGCCAGCGCGTACGGCTCGGGCAACTTCATCAACGTCCTGCACGAAGCGTTCCCCAATCACGGCGACCCGAAGGCGGAGCGACACCTCGTGACCAGCCGCGTCAACGACAAGGATGGCATCTACGACTCGCTCAAGACGTTCTTCGGCGCGGGGAAGTAAGTCCATTCACCACAGAGGTGCGCCATGTTGGGCGTTTTTCATGGGCGCCGCAGCGCTCCTGTGCGCCGATTCCGTGCGCTGGTGTGCGCTGCGGCGCGCGTGTGTGTAAATGAGCGCCTCTGTGCGGGCGGAATCAGGAATTCTGAACGATTTTCATTTTTCTGAGGCGGGTGATTTGGAGTTTTGCTCAACTTTTTGGCGTTTTCAAAAAGTCCGCGCACGGGATGCGATTGAGATAGTGCGCGTGTGTGCGGGGTGCCGTGGTCTTCTATGA
>DIDT01000010.1 GCA_002418285.1 Phycisphaerales bacterium UBA5793 | reverse complement strand
TTCTGGGTGGGGAACTTGACCTCTTCCTTCTTGAGGTAGCGACGGCCAGGCGTCTGGATCGTCGACGGCCCGTTGGACGCCGGGTTGCCGTTGCCGTTGTTGTAGTGCTGGTCCTCGCTGAGGATTTCGCTGATGCGCTGGGGAGTGAACATCATTGGATCCCAGAAGGCGGAATCGGACATGAGGTAGGAAATGCGGTGGATCGTGCTCTGGTAGCTGTCGCGGACTTCCTTGGCCCGGGCGGAGTAGAAGCGGTCATCGGGGCAGAAGAAGACGTCGTCGTAGACGGCCTTCGAAGTCTCCTGCTTGGCGATGTACTGGGCGGTCGCGCAGAACCAATAACGGTTGAGCACGCCGTAGGCCATGTTGCCGGCGCCGAGTTCCGGCGGCCAGCCGAAGAGGCGAGCCCAAGTCGCGGTCCACGCGGGGCGAGAGCCGGCCTGAAGGCCGCCGGTGGAAAACACCTGCTCAACCACGGTGCCGTTGCTGATGACGCCATTCCACTCGGAAGAGTACGCCTCAAGTCCAATGCCGATGTTGCGCAGGTTGCCGATGCACTTGGTGGCGCGAGCGGCGGCGCGAGCGCGGGCAAGGGCGGGCAAGAGCAGGCCGATGAGCAGAGCAATGACAGAGATGACCACGAGCAATTCGATCAGGGTGAACCCCCGCTTCGAATTACCCCGCGTGAGGCGTTGAGAGACGTGGCTGAGCATGGCAGTGACCTTTCGTTTGCGTTCTTGCAGGTGAATCGAAATCAGAACCGTTGGATGCATCGCGCCCGCCATGTGCGACGGTACAAACCCGACGCTCGGGCGAATCTTCTTCAATCGCGCCAGCTACCGTTACCGGATCGCGGGCTTGCTCGCCGACCGGGGCGTGCCACCGAGGTCGGCAAGTGGCCGCAAAGTCTGCGTTCCCCCAATTTGATTCTACGGGGTCCGCTCGTCAGTTCCAGCTGTGTTGCATTTGTCTCACGTAGAAAAAGCCTCGGTTCAGCCGCGGGATAGGTACGCACGGATCAAACGGGGGGTTCCGGGGAATTGCGGCCATTTCTGTCCGGACAAAAAGAACACGCCCCACGAGTGTCTCGCGGGGCGTGTGGATCGATCACCGAATTGAGGGAGCCTCAATCGTTGAAGTCGCGGCCACGGATGCCACGGAACGTGGCTCCGTAGTAGTACTGCAGCGGGTCATTGGGCTGGAGCTGCTCGTCGGTCCATCCCATGCGGTTGTGCAGGGGGACGTAGAGACGCGGGTTGTAGTTCTCAGTACTGGAGGCGGTGCGCTTGTCGGCGCTGCCGTCATAGAAGAGCACCGTGGCCTGGAGGTCGCGCTCGTTGTAGCCGTGGGTGGGCTGCTCGTGGAAGGCGTTCACTTCCCAGACGTAGACCTTCTGGGTGGGGAACTTGACCTCTTCCTTCTTGAGGTAGCGACGGCCGGGCGTTGCCGGGGTAGATGGTCCGTTGGATGCCGGATTGCCGTTGCCGTTGTTGTAGTGCTGGTCTTCGCTGAGGATTTCGCTGATGCGCTCCGGGGTGAACATCATGGGATCCCAGAATGCGGAATCGGACATGAGGTAGGAAATGCGGTGGATCATGTTGGTGAATCGATCGCGCGTTTCCTTGGCCCGGGCGGAGTAGAAGCGGTCATCGGGGCAGAAGAAGACGTCGTCGTAGACGGCCTTCGAAGTCTCCTGCTTGGCGATGTACTTGGCGGTCGCGCAGAACCAGTAACGATTGAGCACGCCGTAGTGCATGTTGCCGGCGCCGAGTTCCGGTGGCCAGCCGAACAGGCGGAGCCAGTCGCACGTATGCGCCGGTCGGGTGCCGGCGTTCAGGCCACCGTTGGAAAACGTGAATTCGACGGCGGTGCCGTTGCTGATGATGCCGTTCCACTCGGATGAATACGCTTCGAGTCCGATGCCGATGTTGCGCAGGTTGCCGATGCACTTGGTGGCGCGAGCGGCGGCGCGAGCGCGGGCAAGGGCGGGCAGCAGCAGGCCGATGAGCAGCGCGATCACCGAGATGACCACGAGCAGTTCGATCAGCGTGAACCCGCGCTTGCGACGTGTGCTGATGGAGGTAGAGAGAGATGTGAATCGCATGCCGTCCCCTTTCGAGTGTCGAATTGACCCTGTGGAATCCGCCATTACAAGTAAAAAAAGACACAACCAAACGACGGCCCGAGCGGGGTGTACCGTGGCCAATCTGAAACCGAGCGCGAAACCTTCGCCTCCCGCGCTCTGCTCATCCGCTCTGCCGAAATGCCCTGAGCCGAAACAGCGGCTGAGGCCATTGAAAACCCCACAAACCCGATCCCGTCAACCTTCGCAGAACTGCAGCGGGGAAGGACCGTATATTGAGGCATTCTACATCAGAATCGAGCGAATTGAAGCGGAAAGTTGGAATTTTTGCCAAATAGCCGCAACCAACGAGGCGCGGGTCGCAGATCCGATCGGCGATGGCGACTCCGAACTCCTTAACGCTAGGTAAAATAGAGAGTTAGACCGAGATCGTCAGCGGCTCAGAACGGATCCCTCGGGTCACCAACGAAATACGGCAGCCACCGCGAATTGCGGCGGGGAGCCCGCCCGTTAGCCGGCGATGATCGACTGCTCGCGCCGTACCTGTCCAATCCTGCCTGACTTCTGACGGGGGTCTGATCGGGCCTTTACAATCGAGCGATTCAATTCTGGCGGTGCGAAAAGGCGCCGGGATCGAAGCGTGTGCTGCGGGTCGGGGCCACGAATCAGTGCGAGTAAACGAAAGCGAGGGAGCAATGGTGCGAACAGTGCATCGGATGTCGGTGGTCGCTCTTGCCTGCAGTTGTGTCGGGTTTTTGGGAGATTGGGTGATGGGTCAGGAGACGGGCCCGTCATCCTCCGACTCACCCTACATCCTGCCGGTTGAGCCCGGCGTGCGGACCATCTCCGTACTGACGGTTGGCGACAGTGTACCCGGCAATGGCGGGCCATACCGCATGGCCGGCATTCCTGACGGCATGGGTGCATGGGACAACGGCGACGGCACCTTCACGCTGATCATGAACCACGAACTGAGCAACACGCGCGGCGTCGTGCGGCGGCACGGGGCCATCGGAGCGTTTGTCTCCAAGTGGATCGTTGACAAAGAGACGCTTGCGGTGCTCGAGGGTCAGGATCTAATCCAGCGGCAGTACCGCTACGACGTCGGCAGCGGCTCGTGGATACTCGATACCTATGCCTTTTGCCGGTTCTGCTCCGGCGATCTGCCGGCCCAGACGGCCTTCTTCAATTCCATCAGTGGCCGCGGCACACTCAATCGCATCTTCATGAATGGAGAAGAATGCGGCAATGATGGACGTGCCTTCGCGCACGTTGCGGATGGCCCAAATGCAGGATCGAGTTACGAACTGGCTCGGTGTGGCAAGTTGTCATTCGAGAACAACGTCGCCTGCCCGTATCCGCAGGATCGCACGATCGTCATCGGCACCGATGACAGCACACCGGGCCAAATCTACGTCTATGTCGGTCAGAAGCAGACGACAGGCAACGACATCGAATTGGCGGGTCTCGCGAATGGCAATCTGTATGGCGTCAAGGTTGATGGAGTGCCGCTGGAAGATCGCGAAGGTGGCATTGGCGAAGGTGGCAAGCGATTCGGCCTGTACAACTTCGGTGACGTGTCCAATCTGACCGGAACGGAACTCAACAACCTCAGCAACCTCGCCGAGGTGACGCAGTTTCTTCGCCCCGAGGACGGTTCCTGGGATCCGAATCAGCCCAACAACTTCTACTTTGTGACGACTGATCGCTTTGACCAGGTCAAGGAAGGCGTGGGGCAGCAGGTCGGCCGGACTCGCCTGTGGCGACTGCGATTTGATGACATTGCCAATCCCGTGGCGGGCGGCATGATCGAGGCGGTGCTTGATGGCACGCAGCCGGGCCAGATGTTTGACAATATCAATGTCGATCGTCTCGACCATGTCATGATTCAGGAAGATCCGGGAAACCAGCCCTATCTCTCCAAGATCCGCCAGTACAGCATCCTCGACGAATCGCTGACAACGCTGGCCGAGCACGATGTGAATCGCTTCGGCGACTACAACACCCAAGCTACCCCGCCCTTCAACCAGGACGAGGAGACCTCGGGCATCGTCGAGGTCGGTTCGATCCTCGGCAACGGGTGGTTTCTGATCACGTGCCAGGCGCACTACTCGCTTTCCGATCCGGCGCTGGTCGAGGGTGGGCAGTTGATGCTGCTCTACAACCCCGGCAGCACCGGTGAAGCCTTCACGCTGACCGAGCCCGAGCCGGGCATCGCCGGCCGTGAGAACACCGTTCGCGTGTTCGATGCCGCGCCCAACACCGAGGTCTACCTGATCTACGGCCGGCGGGGTGGCCTGGTTGAGATTCCCGGCTGTCCGGTGCAGTTGAGGATGGCCGACCCGGTTCGCGCTGGCCATCAGACGACCGATCAGAATGGCGGGGCGGCGTTTACGTTGCCGGTCCCCGAGCGGGCCAGCGGTCGGACGATCCTGTTGCAACTCGTCGACAAGTCCCACTGTCGCGTGAGCAATCTCGTCGAGGCAACGTTTGAGTAGCGATTCACGCCCGGGAAGGGAGAGAGCCCCGGAGTGGAGAAAGAAATCGGAAGTGGCGTGGCTTGCGTCGAGAGGCGCGAGCCATGTTCCTTTTTGGTCAGTTGCAATTCCAACCGGCAACTGCAGCGAGCGGGGGAATCACATCAGTCCGCACTAAGAGACTTGATGATCCGACTGGCCGCCTTGATCTCCACCAGTGTCGGCTTGCCGATCGGAAGTCCCAAGATGCGGCTGCGGCGCATTCGGCGCTCAACTTCTTCATCTGAGATCAGCACCCAGCGCTCGAAGTAATCGCGAAGTTGCTGCTCGGTGAAATCCGGACTGTTGACCAGATCGCGCCAAAGTCGCTTCGCGGGTCGAATAGCCCGACCGTTCATCCACGTATCGGGTCGGTCGACGAAGTTCTGAAACTTGCGCACAAAGTGATCGAACCCCCCAAGGTAGTAATGAAGGAGGAGTCCCTTGGCCACGGTGCGCGGCTTAGTGCGATCGAGATGCACGAACGTGTGCGGCCCGCGAGGCACCAGGCCCCGGCCCACGCGAGCGGCGCCCTTGCCCTGCTCGTGGCCGAGCCACAGATCGGCCTCGATGTTCGAGTTGTTGATCGGGTCGAAGACGGTGCGCGTGCCCTTGGCACCCGGCGGCGTGAAAATCGTTTCTTCCGAGAACATGTCGTTATATTCGCTGCGCCGGGCGCACGCCTCGTAGGGCAGAAACTGCACGCTCTCGACGTCGTTGCTCACGGATTCAAAGAGTCGCTTCAGGTCGCCTCGCTCGATGGACTCAGCTTTCGGGCAGATGAGTTCATCGGCGTCGATGTGGATGATCCAATCCACGCCGTCTTTTTCGGCCAGCTCCATGCTGCGCATGACGTTCATCGCCTGTCGAGCGGTCACGTGATCGGGATGGGAGATGTAGGTGTCGGCTCCAGGGCGGCCGCGCAGCGACTCGGGATCGGTCGTGGGCGCGACCTGAACAAACGGCAGATCGCTCACGGTGTCTTCAGAACCGTCGGTGGTGCGATCGAGGTAGAGGTAGACCTTGTCCACGCCCACGTACTGGTGGAACAGCATGTTCCGCCTCAGCAGCGGCCGCTCATTGCGAATGGTCATCGCGATCCCGATTTGCATGCCGTGGCCGTCCCTTTGCAAGAGTGTACCCGTCAAGCTCTCTCAATCGGACGAACGCCGCGGCCCGCCACCCCGTGCGCGAGAGCATCCAGCGCCTTGTGAAGCACCGTACTCTACGTCAATGTCGGCCGAGTCGCACCCCGGCGGTCCAACCGAACCGGCGAAATCGACCCGCGATTGAACATGAACGGTGAGCGATCCAGCTGCCTCAGGTCAGGAACCAGGCCAGTCCTGCTGGAGAAACCGGCCCTCTCGATGAAACACCTCGCCATCGGCGGCAATGGTGCCCCCTTGGCGCAGGTCGCAGACCATGTCCCAGTGCAGGCCCGATTCGTTCGTGTTGCCCGACTCGGGATATCCGGCGCCGACCGCGGCGTGGAAGGTGCCGCCGATCTTCTCATCAAAGAGCGTGTTCTTGGTGTAGCGGGTGATGCCGTAATTCGTGCCGATGGCAATCTCACCGAGATTGCGGGCGCCGTCGTCCATGTCGAGCAAGCGGTGGAGAAATTCCTCGCCCTTGCTCGCGCTGGCATCGACGACGCGGCCGTCCTTGAAGGTGAGGCGGATGTCATGCACCTCTCGCCCGCCGTGAACCGCCGGGAAGGAGTAGCAGACCGTGCCGTTGACCTCCTGGGGCCCGGTGAACACTTCGCCGTCAGGAAAGTTCTCGTGGCCGTCGCAATTGATCCACGTGCCGCCATCCACGCCGACGCGCAGGTCCGTGCCGTTGGGGGCGATGAAGTGCAGTTCTTTCTTGTTTTGCAGGTAGTCGCAGACGCGCTGCTGGGACTCGGAGATTTGCTTCCACGCCGCGATCGGATCCGGTTCGCCAAGCAGACCAGCGGTGTAGACGAAATCCTCGTATTGGCGCAGGCTCATTTCGGCGTCCTGCGCGCTGCCATGCGTCGGGAATAGCGTGCCGACCCAACGCAGCGACTTGTCCGCGGCACGCTCCATGAATCGCTTGGAGATCGGCTTGCGCGCGGCGGCCTGGATCGCCTGTCGTGCCGGGTCGATGCCGCTGAGCGACTTGGTGTTCAGATCCGCCCAGAAGCCGATGTACACGTCAATCGTCTCGACGTGATGCGTCTGCAAGGGAGAAACAAACTTGAGCTGCTGCTCGCTGGCTCGTTCGAGGAAGAGATCAGCCAGCGACTCGCTCCGCGCCTGCCAGAACGGATGACCCCCGGCTGCGAGCACCGCTTCGTAGGTTGCTTCGATCAGCGGGAACGCCACCGGGTCAGCGGTGATGGCGACGATGTCGCCCTTGCGCACGGCTGTCGAATACTTGACGAGGACTTCAGCGAGACGGGTCAGGCGGGGATCGCGCACGGGCAGCTCCGGTGGAAGTGGCGTTTGGCGGTAGTCTAGGAGTGGGTCGTACGGAAAACGGCAGTGTTTTGATCAGTTTGCCCTTGTGGACAGAGGCGTTTTCTGGTAGGCTTGAGGGAGATCGCCACGCCTTCGCGCTCCCGAGTTGGCGGCAGAAGGACTGAGCGAGAGATTCAAGATTGGAGGTGGCCATGAATCGCACGTTGTTGCTTGCGGCGGTTGCCGGCGCGCTGAGTTCGGTGGCTCCGCGCGTCCAGGGCGCCATGGTGGCGAGGATGGGCGACTACACGCTCACGCTCACCGGGTTCTGCCCCGGCCGCCTCACCCTCGAGTGGAGCGGCGCCACGCCGAACCACGTGCAGGGGATCCTCTGGGGAACGGATCAGGGCCATCTGCTGCTTCGGCGCGGTCCGTGCGCCGGCACCACGCTGGGTCTGGGGCGCGGCGACTGGATTTACTATGTGAAGACGATCGAGACGGGAAGTGGAAGCGGCGTCGTGCATGCCATCACCGGAAACACATGCCGCGGTTTCATCCAGTTCATCGAAGGCGGCACGTGCAACACGACCAACGTGGCGCCGATGCCCTGATGGTCCATTGACGAAGGAGGATCGCATGAAAGCGCTCGTGATTCTCGCGGCGCTTGCTCTTGGAGCGGTGTGGTCAGTCAGCGCGCATGGAGCCGTGGCGCAATTATCTGACTACACCCTCACCGTCACCGGGCAGTGCCCGGGTCTCGTGACGATCGAATGGAGCGGAGCGACGCCGAATCATCGACAGGGAACGGTGATCGCAAGGCAACGTGGCAGCACCACGATTCCCAGCGGTGGTTGCCAGGGTACGGTGCTGGGCCTGCAGCAGAGCGTCTGGTTGACGCATGTTTTCGGCACCGACAAAGGGTTCGGGACACACTCTGGATGGATGGCCAGCGGGTACTGCCGCTGGTTTATTCAGCTCGTTGAAGGTGCGACCTGCCACACGAGCAATGTAGCGCAGCTGCCGTAGGACGGTGTCGTGCGGGCTTTGATTTGCGATCGAAAACCAAGAAAGCGGGCGTAAGGCCGGGAGCGGATCCAATGAGCATTCGCAGAATCACAGCGATGATGACCCTTGGTGCGTCAGTGGCGCTTCCAGCGGCCGGGGCAATTCGGATGTCCGACTACACGCTCACGCTCACCGGCCAGTGTCCCGGTCGCATCTACATCGAATGGAGCGGCGCGACGCCAAACCATCGGCAGGGCGTGATCATCGCCTCGCGTCTTGGCCGCACCATCATCCCAACCGGCGGCTGCGCGGGAACCGAACTTGGCATCCAGGATAACCTCTGGCTGGTCTACATCATCGGCACCGAATCCGGCAGCGGCGTCCGGTTTGGCAATGCAGGCTCGCACCCGTGCGGCTGGCAGATGCAGCTGATCGAAGCCGGAACGTGCCGCGTGAGTAATACGGCGCAGTTCCCGTGAACAAGTTCAACCCAGCGCCGCCTGCCGCTCATCCAGATCATCCGGTGCGATGCGCGTGATGATCCTGGCGATGACGGCATCGCCCCAGACATTGATCGTGGTGCGACACATGTCGATGATGCGATCGACGCCGAGGATGATGCCGACCGACCAGATGGGCAACGATTCAGTACCGGTGCCGGCCAGCGACGTGTTTGCAGCCTGGATGACAATGGCCATGGTGACCAGGCCGGCGGACGGAATGCCCGCAGCTCCGACGGCGGCGAGAGTGGCGGTCAGCGCGACCACGGCCAGCGCCTCAAACCCGAGATGAATGCCGAAGACCTGGAAGAGGAAGATCACCGCAACCGCCTCGTACAGCGCGGTGCCGTCCATGTTGATCGTCGCGCCCAGAGGCAGTACGAATCCGCTGGCGCGCTTTGAGCACTCGCCTTCGTTCTCACAGGTGCGAATGGTGACGGGCAGGGTGGCGGATGATGAGTCGGTGCCAAACGCGGTGATCAGCGCCGGCCGCATCCGCCACATGAATCGATACGGATTGGTCTTGCCAAGCAGAAAGAGCGCCAGTGGCAGCACGAGAAAGCCGTGAAGAAACAAACCGGCGATGACGACGATCATGTACTTGCCGACCGCGCTGACCGCTTCGCCACCGAGCGCCGCAATCGTCCAGGCCACCAGCAGAAACACCCCGATGGGCGTCAGCCACAGCACCCAACCGACGAGCGTCATGATCGCCTGGAAGAACGCTTCGAAGAAGTCGATCGCGGCCTTCGCCTTCTCGCCGAGGAATCCGAGGGCCAGGCCAAAGAGGATCCCGAATGTGATGACCGGCAGCGGGTTCATTTCCACTGCAGCGCCGAGCACATTGTCCGGGATCACCTGGCGGAGGATGTTGCCCCACACACCGCCGAGATTCTGCGGTGCGCTTTCGATCTTTTTGCGTGGACTGGACTCGGAGTTCTCGTACGCCTCCTGCACCTGTTTGAGATCCACATGTTGCGCGACGCCCTCTCCGGGCTTGAAGTAGGAAACGAGACCCGCTCCGAGAACCACCGCGAGGAACATGGAGACGAAGTAGCACACCAGCGTGCTCGTGCCCACCAGCCCCAGGCGGCTTGGGTCGCCGATCGACGTGATGCCCACGACCACGCTCGCGAACACGAGCGGAATGATGAGCATCTTCAGCGGCCGGATTAGGATGAGATCGCCCATCGACTTGAACCAGTCGACGCGCTCGGCGATCTGTTTGGCGTCGAGATTCAGGCTCTCGTATCGCTTAAGCAGCAGATAGCCGACCAGGACGCCGGCGATCAGGCCAATGATGATGAGCGTGTTGAGCAGCTTGTGACCGCGCATGTGGCCTCCGTTGGATGGAATGAGGTCGCGGGTCGATCTTCAGCGAGTTGCCGGGGACATGGTCGAGTTTACAGGCGCGAAGCGTATTGATCGACTGCAGCCTGGAAGGAAGTCAGTTCCAGCCCGAGGTGGGTGTTGATTCGCTGCGTGTCACACGTCGAGTCTTCCTGGCTCATGATGACCTGGTCGCTGTTGAAGGGGAGGAGGTTGCCGAGGCCGGCCGCGGCCATGAACGTGGCGATCCCCTTGGCGTACCAGGCGGGAATGGCGATCGCAGGCTTCTTCGAGCCCGGCGAAATCGCGTCGCGGAAGGTGAGGAACATCTCCGGCCAGGTCATGCGGTCGGCTCCGCCGATGGGATACACCTCGCGAATGGTCCGCTCTGTCTCGATCGACCGCGCAAACGCCTCGGCGAGGTCGTTGATGTAGACCGGCTGAATGAGTCGCTTGGGACCCCAGCCCAGCGGTCCGGCGCCAAAGTAGGGCATGAACAGAAACGGCGGGGCCGTGCCGCGCACCCACTTGCCCACCATCTCGGTAAACTCGCCATCCGGGCCGTGAATGAGCGAGGGGCGGAAGATGGTCCAGGGCAGGCGGCTGTTACGGACGAGCTGCTCGGCCTGGAACTTGGTGCGATGGTAGTTGGCGTTGGCGTCGGGCCGTGCGCCGAGAGCAGACATGTGCACATAGCGCAGCACACCCGCCGCCTCGCATGCGGCGACGATGTTCGTTGTCGCCTCAACGTGCAGACGCGGAAAGGTGATCTCGAAGCGCGGTCGCTCCATGATGATGCCCACGAGATGAATGCACGCATCCACCTTGTCCACGAGGCGATCGAGCGATTCGCGATCGAAGACATCGCCCTCGATCATCTGGACCGACTTGGGCAGGTGGCCTGCCTTTTTGGCGTCGCGCACAAGCGCTCGCACGGCGTGGCCATGCTCGAGCAACGTGCGACAGATGTGTGTGCCGACGAACCCGGTTGCGCCAGTTACGGCGACCGTGAGGTTTCCGGCCGTGCGAACCCACGTCGGCTGCGGCTTCGCGGCGGGCTCCAACTCTGGTCCCTCGGAATCCTCCTCAGTCGGAACCTCCTCGACGGGGACATCAGTGGGGGCGGTCTTTTCTGCGGCAGCCTCAGTCTTCGAATCGTCGGTCATTGACTCACTCGCGGCGATCGTCGCGCTTTTCTTGGGTCGGGATTGGGAGCGGAAACACGGTTGACACACACCGAGTATCCGGCTGTGTGGGGCCATCATATGGCTGACTCGACCCATCGCAAAGGCGGATCGATCTGGGTTGTGCGGCTGGATCAGGGCGAGTCCTTGGCATCGCGCACGGCCTGGGCGATGTCGGCCAGCGTCAAGCGAGCCATGACATCCTGCATCTCGCTGCTTTTGTAGAAGTCGTAGACGAGCGGGTTCTTCTGCAGCCGCCACAGCGCCAGCAGGCTGCCATTCGACGCCGCGACGAGGTCGTCATAGGTGGCGGCATCATCCTTCATCCTGAGAAACGTCTCCGAGCCGAGCAGGTGGTCGATCTTGAGATTGTCAACCGCTTTCTGGCGGACTGTTTCGTCTGCCGAAGCGATCTCGACCACGCTCATCAGCGAGTCGCTGCCGCTGCCTACTGCGGGGATCCAGCGGACGATGGCGCTGTTGAGCATCCGAGCCGGGCCGGTATCTTCGGCTGTCAGCATTCCCACCGCCGCGCTGCCGCGCAACGCAAAGAACAGGCTGCCCAGCCAGACCATGACCACCGCCATAAGCGTGCAGATCGCCGCCCCGGCGATGCGGTCGATGCGGTGCGGCTCCTTGGGCAGTTTCTTGCGGACGAAGAACTGCAGCACGTATCCGCCCGCCAGGCCGAGGACGGTCGGCAGGATGAAGGGCCACGCGAGCCCGCTGCTGGTGATGAACTCGCTGCGATAGAGCCAGCCGCTGAACAGCCAGCACAGCACCGAGGCCATCAACAGGGGGGCCATGCGAACCAGGATGCGCAGCCCGCCGCGCCAATACCCCCACGCTCCCATTCCGCACGCCACGATGACCAGCACCAGATAGGTCATGTTGTTCTCCGGGGCGATTGTACCGCTGATCCCGTATCCTGGTTCCTGGCTCAGGTTGCGACGGTGCGAGCCCAGATGGACAGCGTGAGCAGCGTGAACAGACGCTGCCCGTGATCGCGCTTGCCGCTCATGTGTTCATCGATGAAGCGCTGGACGGCCTTGCGGTTGAGTTCGATGGGGCCGAAGGGCTCCGCGGAGTTGAGGTGGTCGAGCAGCAGCGTCTTCATGCCGCCAAAATCATTGCGGAACCACTCGCCGACGGGAATGGCGAATCCCATCTTCGGTCGATCGACGCACTCCTTGGGCAGATACTTGCGAGCGATCTTTCGCAGCAGACCCTTTCGCTCGCCGTTGGGGATGAGTTCATCGACGGGCATGGCGAGCACGGCGGAGGCGAGGTCGCGATCGAGAAACGGGCAGCGGACTTCCAGGCCGCACGCCATGGAGGCGGTGTCGGTCTTGCGCAGGAGGTCGTTGGGGAGGTAGTTGAGAAGGTCGAGTTCGCGGAGTGATTCCAACGCATCTCCGTCCCTATCGGGCGTCACGCTACTCACGGGCAGTCCCGTGAGTTCCTCGATTTCCCGTACTCGGAAGATCGATTCCATCGCCGCGATCCCGATGAGCGGATAATCGCGGGCCATCTCGATGAGACGTCCCGCCTTATTGAAGCGGGACTTTGGATGAGCACGATGCAGCGCTGCGTCTGGAAGCGACCGAAGCCAGCGCCAGTGGCGCTGAAGTTGCCGGGCCGCGAGGTAGCGTTCGTATCCGATGAACAGTTCATCGCCTCCGTCGCCGGCCAGCGCGACCTTGACGTGCTGCCTTGCCGCCTTGCTGACCCAGTACGTCGGCAGGATGGACGAATCACCGAACGGCTGACCGAGCGTGTGAATGAGATGAAGCAGGTCGTCGGCCGGATTCATGGCCACATCGAGCGTGTGATGATCCGTACCTAGATGGCGCGCGACCTGCTCGGCATATTGCGACTCGTCGTATCGGGCATCAGGCATGCGCACGGTGAACGTCATCAGGTCCGACTTGTGCCGTTTAGCGAAGTGTGCGATGAGCGAGGAGTCAACACCGCCTGAAAGAAAGCAACCCAGCGGTACATCAGCTTCCAGGCGACGTGCGACGGCTCGAGCCAGGAGCGGCACGAAGTCAGTATCCGACACGGATTCTGTTGCATCAAGTTGAAAGCCGAAGTGCTCATCGAAGAGGAGTGGATCCCAACTCTCCGTGTCGTCCGGCTCCACGGCCATAACGGTGCCATCGGGTGAAGGCAATGTGTTTGGAGCCCCCGATTGCAGAAATCGGGCAGTCCAATCGCTTGGCGCCTGAGCACTCGACGTTTGATCCCGATGTGGCATCTTCGCGAGGACCATGGCGTCACTGCAGAATGCATCAACGCGGTGGGTAAGGTCACACGGCTGTTCATTCATGCGTGTGAACAGCGGCTTCTCACCAAACAAATCACGCGATAGCGCGAGAGTGATGTTCGATCGGTCCCAAATCGCGTAAGCATACATGCCTTCCAAGTGCGTCGAAAGTTCGCGTCCCCACTCCCGCCACCCGTGGATCAGCACTTCGGTGTCGCTGTGATCCGTAACAAACCGGTGCCCCTTTGCCTCGAGTTCCTTGCGCAATTCACGATGGTTGTAGATGCACCCGTTGAACACAACGGCGACGAGCCCTTCGCTTTCGTCGCGCCCGCGCTCGCTCACCATCGGCTGGGCGCCGTCCTTGTGGTCGATGATCGACAGCCGCCGATGCACGAACGCGACTTCGACGACGCGCTGATTCCCCCGGCCATCCACGAACTCGACTCGGTCGCGAAACCGTCCCGCCCCGTCCGGCCCGCGGTAGGCAATCCGCGCATCGATCGCATCGAGCCACTCCTCGGGAATGGGCTGACCATCGGTGCGCAGGATGCCGCCAATGCCGCACATCGAGGAAGTCTAACCGCTCGGATCGTCCGCACTCACTCCGGCTTTAGCTGCAGGCTCAACTCATCAAGCTGCTTCGGGTCGACCGCTGACGGCGCCTGCATCATCAGGTCCGCACCCGTCTGCGTCTTGGGGAAGGCGATGACGTCGCGAATGTTGTCTGTCTTGCACAGCAGCATGATGAGGCGGTCCAGGCCCAGGGCGAATCCGCCCAGTGGCGGGCAGCCGTACGACATGGCGTCGATGAGGAAGCCGAAGCGGTCCTTGGCCTCTTCGTCGGAGATGTTGAGCAGTTGGAAGATCTTCTGCTGCACTTCGGGCTGGTGGATGCGGATCGAGCCGCTGAGCATCTCGTGACCATTGATGATGAAGTCGTAGGTCTGGGCCGTGATCTTGTGAGGATCGGTCTCGAGCAGGTGGAGCTGCTCAGGCCGCGGGGCGCAGAACGGGTGGTGGGCGCTGTCCCAGCGCTGATCTTCCTCGTTCCACAGGAACAGCGGGAAGTCGACCACCCAGAACATGGACCACTGATTTTCATTGGCGAGTTTGAGTTCGTTGCCGAGTTTGCGGCGAAGTTCGCCCAGCACGCGATTGGCCGTATCGAGTTTGCCCGCTGCAAAGCAGATGAGATCGCCTTCGTTGGCGCCGAGCGTGGCGATGAGTTCCGGTGCGACGTTCTCGACGAACTTGGCGATACCACCTTCCAGTTTGCCTTCCGCCATGACCTTTGTTGTCGGCAGGCCGCCGGCGCCGAACTGCTTCACCCACTCGCCCAGCGCATCGGTCTGCTTGCGCGAAAAAGACGCAGCGCCCGGCACGGCGATCGCCTTCACCACGCCGCCCGCCTCGATGGCAGTCGAGAACACGCGGAAGTCGCACTTCTTTGCAATCTCGGTCAGGTCGTAAAGTTTCACGCCGAAGCGCAGGTCGGGCTTATCGCTGCCGTAGGTGTTCATGACTTCGTCGAAGGTCAGGCGCGGAATCTCGGCGATTTCAAGGCCGAGGAGTTCCTTCCACACCGCCCGGATGACCTGCTCGAACGCAGCGAAGATGTCATCCTGTTCGACGAACGCCATCTCGACGTCGAGTTGGGTGAACTCAGGCTGGCGGTCGAAGCGCAGGTTCTCGTCGCGGAAACACTTCACGATCTGGAAGTAGCGATCGAACCCCGACATCATCAGGATCTGCTTGAGAATCTGCGGGCTCTGCGGCAGCGCATAAAACGTGCGCGGCATCAACCGGCACGGCACGAGGAAGTCGCGCGCGCCTTCGGGCGTGCTCTTGCAAAGCACCGGCGTCTCGATCTCGCAGAATCCCATCGCTGTCATCGTGTTGCGGATCGTCTGCGTGACTTTGTGGCGCGTGCGGATGATCTCCTGCATGCGCGGCCGGCGCAGGTCGATGTAGCGGTAGCGCAGGCGAGAGTCTTCCGAGACACTGCCGGTGTCCTCGTGGACCTCGTCAGGCAGGATCGGCGGCTTGGCGCATTTGTTGAGCCGCTCAGTCTTGCTGACGACGATCTCGATCTCGCCGGTGGGGATCTTGCTGTTGACGCTCTGCCGCTTGACGACCTTGCCTTGCGCGGCGATCACATCTTCGCGCCGATACGTCGCGGCCAGTTCGTACATCTCCTTGCCCTGGTCGGGGTCGAAGACGAGTTGCGTCACGCCGGTGTGGTCGCGGACGTCAATGAAGATCAGGCTGCCGTGGTGGCGATAGGAATCGACCCACCCGTTGAGGGTGACGGTCCGGCCGGCTTCGGTGGCGCGTAATTCGCCGCATTTGTTGGTTCGTTTGAGCATGGCGGAGATGGTACGCGCCGTGCGGAGGCTTCGCACGAGGAAATGAACCGGGTTTGGGCGCGTCAGACGGAGCGGCAGTAGGCGGCCTCGCAATCAATCCGATGCGCCAGCGAGCTTTGCCCTCAATCCCCTATGCTTCCGTCAATTTGACCGGACCTGAACAGCGCGACTGGAACCTGACCCGTGACGAGTTCACCGACGCCCTGCGCAAGGGTCTCGGCCGGGCATTGCTGCACGTGCACCGGTATGGCGCTGTGGACCGTCTCGATCTGATTATCAACGCATGCGAGGCGGATCAAAGGTACGACGCGCAGTGCGAACTCCGCCGTCACGTGTATCTGTACGAAATCGCAGTGGCGTCGGGCAAGGCTACCACGATTCGGGAGCACCTGACCTCTCTGGTTCGGGCGTCGACCGATGAAGCCGACATCTGGACCACGCTGGCAGTGCTGGCATGGTTCGCGCGGTGTGGCGATCCGGCGGCGCTGGTGGCGGTACGCGAGCGATTCGAACGCGATGCCGCCAGAGGGTCTCATGACAGCGGTGACGAGATGATCATGGCTGAGCCAATCACCGGACTGCTCCGTGTGGCCCGGGCATTCGCAGACGAGTTTGAATCACACCAGCGCTGGATTCCACTCTCGTGGTTGAATGATGCTTCAGAACTGGATGGGCAAACCGAAGTTCGCGAGGTGTTGACTGAAGCCGCCGGGAGCGACGAACGCGTCGCCGCATTTCTCAATCTCGCGACTCAGCCGCCCGAAACTCTCTACGACTTCTCAGAAACGACTCCCGAGGAAGATGGACCGCTGCCAGATGTCATGGAGTACGTTCTCGATTCCGCCGATCCGCCCGCGGATTTCTACAAGGCGCGGTTTCGCGTCTGGCGCTGGGTCGATCGTGCAACTGAGGAGCAACGTCTCGCAGCCGCTCGCGCCATTGCGAAGGAGGAGGATCCCGAGCGGGTTGCCCTGCTTTGCAGCGTCTTCCGGTATCCGAAGCGGCCGTTTCCTCTTGACGTCGGATTGCTCATCGATAAAGCACGGGCCTCTACTGACGAGCGTGAGCGACATTGTCTGCTGCGCATCCTCGAACCGCACGAAGACGTTCGGGTGCGCAAGCTGGCGCTGGAACTGCTTCAACGCCACGGCCCGGATTCTGACATTCTCAATCTGTTCATCGCCAACTACGGGCGCGGTGACGGCTCATTGCTCCTGCGAGCGCTGACCGATCGACCACTCGACGAGTACGAGAAGAAGTTTGACAACCTGCACGGCGTGACCATGGCAATCTCAAAAGTCTTCGCAAGTGAATCACGCACGGATGGACGCGAATCGCTGCTTTGGGCATACGAGCACACCCCATGCTCGATGTGTCGCAGAGACATGGTCGAAGCGCTGATTCGCATGCGGGCCGCGCCGGAGTGGCTGTTGCAGGAGTGCCTGTGCGACTGCGTGGCTGAAACGCGATCACTGGTCGGCAAGTCGATAGAGAGCGAGTGATCTCACCAACCCGACACTCCAGCGACGTTCTCAAGATGACGGAAAACGCCCAAGCGTCCCACCCGCGCGTCGGACTGGTTCGGTTGATCAATCCAATCTCACCGCCTCGCCCGTCTCGAACGGGTCGTAGAGCAGTTCGATCTTCGGGACCGCTTTGCGGTTCCACTTCAGCTCCACGTCGTACGGCTGTTGACCGGGCACGGTTTCCATCTCGAGCACGTGCGCCACAACCGGACGCACGGCCCAATGAAACTGCAGCACATTCAAGCCCATGAAGACCTCGGGAAGCCCTTCAAACTTCGTCAGCATACTGGCCCAAACACGCTGCACGCCGCGCGGGTTGGAGCGGTTCATGTGTTCGAGCGTCACCGCCGCCTGGATGAGGCCCTGGTAGAACCGTGCCTTGCGGCCGGCGGTGTTCTTCCAGATTTCCTCCCACGCTTCGTGGGCCTCGAAGAACTCGCCGTGGTTGAAGAGATCGATGCCTTCATAGAAGAACCGTTTCTCTTCCTCGGGGTCATAGCGGGCGTACGCGGGCATCAGTTCGCAATGCTCTCCATGGTCCGCACAATCGCGGGCTGGTTGACCGAGTCGCGGGCGCGCAATGCGGCTGAAAACGAGTTGAACAGACCGACATGCACGTAGTAGAGGGTCTCGCCGCGATCGCCTTTGCCAGCGAGGATGCCCGCAGGTCCAATTTGGGCGGCGGCGGCGGTGTTCTGAAACTCCCGGGCCATCGACTCCGCGTTTGATCGGCCGGCAAAGACGCCCAGTTGGAGGGTGAAGCCGTTGGACTTTAGTTCGCGCTCCACCTTGGCCTGGAAGGCCGAGTCCTTGCTCGCGCCCCGGGCGATGAGAAACTGCACTCGCGCTTGGCCCGCCAGACTCGCTTCCTTGTACGCCAACCCCGCTCGATACGCGGCCTCTGCCTTTTCCTGTCCCGTGAGACGTTCGGCCGCATCCTTGAAATGCGTCGCCGCTTCGCGGAAATTGCCCCGCTCCATGTCCGCCAGCCCCAGCGTACCGGCCGCCCGACCCGCAACCGCAGGATCAGGAGCGTGCAGGAGCGGGCTGAGGTAGCGATCAACGCTCAGATAGTTCTGCATCCGATACGCGCTGAGCCCCGCGAGGTACGACGCCTGATCTCGCGTCGCCAGGTCGCCACGTCGTGAGAGGGTTACGGCGCCGTCATACGCCTGCTGGAAATGGCCCGCATCGTAATCCGCCGTGATCTTCGCCAGGCTGGGGCCGCCCGCGGCACCGGTGCCCGACGAAGCGCAACCGACAAGCCACAACGACCAGCCAAGCAGCAGTGTCAGCGCGGCAATCATGCGGCGGATGAGGCCAGAATCGGAGTGAATGCGGTACACGAGGAACCTCCCGCTCGCGATGAGCGTCATTTTCGCCACCCTCGAGTGGGACGATAGGTCCGGCCAGCGGCGCGACAAGCGGGCGATCGCCTGTGTCCCGATTGCCGGTGCGCCCGACTACAATGGGCCGGCAGGCTTCGCGGTGAGTGAAACAGCCCGCAAAACCGGCCAACAGACGATCCACACCGCCGCGGGAGCAAGCATGACCGTCCATCGCATCGAGGTGCATCCGGGGCCAGATCAGGACGATCCACGTGGCGACTCGGTGCGGCGCGAGGCTCGCCACGCCCTTGGCTGCGAAATCGCCGCGGTGCGAACGGCAAGCGTCTACCTCATCGAAGCCGATATCGATCCGCAGCAAATCCAGACCATCGCCAATGAGATCCTCACCGATTCGGTCGCCCAGGCACCGACAATCGGTGTCCGCGAGCCCGACCGAGAGAGCCAACTTGTCGAAGTGCACCCCCTGCCGGGCGTAATGGACCCGGCGGCCCAATCCGTCGAATTGGCGATCCGGGAACTGCTTGGCGTCAGCGCCTCGGTTCGCACCGGCACACGCTTCGAACTCCTCGGCATCGAAGAGAGGCAGGCCGACCGCGTCGCCAATCGCCTGCTCGCCAATGCCACGGTTCAGGCCGTGTATCGCCAGCCGCATTGCCCCGACGCCTTTCCCAAGGGGCACGAGCAACCGCTGGTGGTGCGCGAGATCGCGCTACTGGACTTGGATGACGATGGTCTGACGCAGTTGAGTCGGGAGGGGCACCTGTTCCTTTCGCTCGATGAGATGAAGGCGATCCAGGCGGAGTACCGCCGCCTCGGTCGCGAGCCGCGTGATGTCGAGCTCGAGACGCTGGCGCAGACCTGGTCCGAGCATTGCGTTCACAAGACGCTCAAGTCGACGATTCGATATGTCGGCGAGTTGCCCAATGCCGCCGATCGACCGGGCCATCTCATCAACCCCGACGGCTCGATCACGATTCACAACCTGCTCAAGTCCACTGTCGCGGCCGCGACGCACGAACTCATGGCCGATGGCGTTGACTGGTGTTTGTCAGTCTTCGTGGACAACGCAGGCGTCATCGCCTTCGACGATGACACCGCCGTGTGCTTCAAGGTCGAAACGCACAACCACCCCAGCGCGCTCGAGCCTTACGGCGGCGCGGCAACCGGCATCGGCGGCTGCATCCGCGATGTCATCGGAACCGGACTGGCGGCCAAGCCCATAGCCGCAACCGACATCTTCTGCGTGGCGTATCCGGATTCATTCACGGCCGAGACGTTGCCTGCTGGCTGTTTGCATCCGCAGCGGATTCTCTCGCGTGTCGTCGCGGGCGTGCGCGACTACGGCAATCGCATGGGCATTCCGACCGTCAACGGCGGGGTTTACTTCGACGATCGGTACGTTGGTAATCCGCTGGTCTACTGCGGCTGCGTCGGCATCATGCCGCGCCACATGGTGCGCGGCGCTGCAAAAAGCGGTGATCACATCATCGCACTCGGTGGCGCGACGGGGCGAGATGGGATTCACGGGGCGACTTTCTCCTCGGCTGAACTGACCGACTCGCATGCGGACGAGTTCAGCCATGCCGTGCAGATCGGCAATCCGATCACGGAGAAGAAACTGCTTGATGTGATTCTGCAGGCGCGCGATCACGCCAGCGGCTGTCTGTTCAGTGCGATCACTGATTGCGGCGCCGGCGGATTCTCCTCGGCAGTGGGGGAGATGGGCGAACAACTCGGCGCGAACGTGCATCTCGAGCGGGCGCCGATCAAGTACGCCGGCCTGACCTACACCGAAATCTGGATCAGCGAAGCTCAGGAGCGCATGGTGCTGGCCGTGCCGGCCTCGAATCTCGAAACTCTCCGAGAACTGTGCGAAATCGAAGGCGTCGAGATGTGCGATCTGGGCACGTTCGGCACACCTGAACGCGAACTCATCCTGAACTACGCCGGCACCGAGGTCGGTCGCCTGTCAATGGAGTTCATGCACGAGGGCATCCCCACGCCGACGCGCGAAGCCGAGTGGAAGGGTGTCGATCAACGCGTGCCAGCTTCGAAGACGCGCTCTTACGCAGAGATGGGCGCATCCGGCGTGCTGCTCGCCTTGCTGGCCCATCCCAACGTCGCCAGCAAGCACTGGATCATTCGCCAGTACGACCACGAGGTGCAGGGGCAGACAGTCGTCAAGCCGCTCACCGGCGTGCATGACGACGGCCCGTCTGATGCAGCCGTACTCACGCCGAAGCTCGATTCAACGCGCGGCCTGGCGCTCGCCAACGGACTCGCCACCGGGATGGCCGCCGATGCGTACTGGATGACACTTGCGGCTATCGATGAGTGCGTGCGCAATCTTGTCTGCGTCAGCGCCGATCCATCTCGCATCGCCATTCTCGACAACTTCTGCTGGCCATCGTGCGGCAAGGCGAGTAATCTTGGCTCGCTCGTTCGCGCCGCCGAAGCCTGCTACGACGGGGCCAAGGCGTATCGCACGCCTTTCATCTCCGGCAAGGATTCTCTTAACAACCAG
Source organism: Phycisphaerales bacterium UBA5793 (assembly GCA_002418285.1). GTDB lineage: Bacteria > Planctomycetota > Phycisphaerae > Phycisphaerales > UBA5793 > UBA5793. The sequence goes on along the minus strand of DIDT01000010.1, from coordinate 93,497 downwards.
TTCACGACCGAGTCAGGCGAGACCATTGAGATCCCGCCCACGCTGTTGATCTCGGGCTTTGGCATCGTCCCCGATGTGCGGCGGTGTGTCACGATGGATCTCAAGCGAGCCGGCAATCGACTTCTGGTCATCGGCGAGACGGGTTCCGCAATGGGTGGGTCTCATGCAACCATGATCGCAGCCAATTGTGCAGTGAATCATGATGTGCCGCATCTCGATCTCACGCGCGGCCCACGCCTGGCGGCAGCGGTTGCAGAATTGATTCGAACCGGTCTCGTGCGCGCTGCGCATGATTGCTCAGAAGGTGGTTTGCTCGTGGCAGCCGCAGAGATGGCCCTCGCGGGCGACCTCGGGCTTGATCTGGATATCAGGGCGCTTCCCGTGAGCGGAACGGTCGATCTCGTCGCTCGGATGTTCGCCGAGTCGCCGAGCCGTTACCTGTTGGAGATCGAAGAACGTCACTTGGCGACTGTGGAGCAACTGATGGCAGATCTGCCCTTTGCGCTGATCGGCAGCGTCAACGACAGCGGTCATCTCACGATGGGCGATGCGGACGTGGACATTGAGATCGACCTGCTGCGCCGCGCATGGCAGGGTACGCTGGACTGGTAGCGACACATCACTCGACAGTTCGTGGATGCGCCGCCGCAGTCTCACGAAACCGCTTGTACATCAGTTCCAGCGCCGCCGGGATCACTCTGATTTCGCCCACCACGGTGATGAAGTTGGTGTCCCCGCTCCAGCGCGGCACGACATGGACGTGCAAATGCTGCGGCACACCCGCCCCCGCCGCACGCCCCTGGTTCACACCGATGTTCACCCCCTGGCAGTTCAACGCGCGTTCGACGAGATCGGTGGCTCGATCGACGAGCTTCCACAGCGCCTCGCGCTGCGATGGTTCGTAGTCGAGCAGTCGCGGCCGGGCGTCGCCGAGTGCCACGAGAAGATGACCATTCGTGAACGGGTAGAGATTAAAGAGAATCATGCCATGCTCGTCGCGCTCGATGATGAAATGCGCTTCATCCTGCTGAGGCTGATCCCAGTAGTCGAGCAGAAACGATCGCGCCGGGCCGGACTTGCCGCCTTGCGGCTCATCCTTGATTGACTCAATGTACTGCATACGCCACGGCGCCCAGAGGTTTTGCGTCTTCATGCCAAACGGTAGCCGCACCGGTTTGCCTCATCACCGGTATCAGGGACGCTAGACTTGCCAAGCCGGTTGCGTTGCGAACGGCTCCCACACTTGCCGCATCGATCGAAAGGAACGTTTCGTGTATCAGAGCATCGAGATCGCCTCCCGCAGCACCGCCAAACCCGCCGCCATTGTGTGTTTCTACTTCGACGACAAGTCGTTGCGGGAAGCAGACAAGGCACTCGACAAGGCAACCAAGGGTGCGCTGTCGGCGGCGCTCAAGCGGGCGGAGGTCACCGGCAGTGCGGGTGAGTCGCACCTGGTCGACGAGGGAAAGACCCGATACGTGCTCATCGGACTGGGTGAAAAAAAGAAGCTGGATGGCCGCGTAGTGAGGCAGGTAGGCGCAGGTGCCGTGCGGGCGCTGGATCGCATCGGCGCCGCCACGGCCTCGCTGCAGTTGGGCGGACTCACGACCGACACCATGCCAGGTGAACGCCTGGCTCAAGCACTCGCGGAGGGCATCGGACTGGCGGCTTTTGACTTCAACGATTTTAAGTCGACTACGAAGAAGGAAGCGAAGACCAAGGCGCTCAAGTTGAGCGCGGACGATGCAACTCTCAGCAGCGCGTTGCGCAAAGGTCTGGCGCTGGCGGAGTCGACAAACTTCGCCCGCCGCCTCGCTGCGACGCCCCCCAACGTGGCGACGACGACCTACATCGCCAGTCAGGCGCAAAAGCTGGCGCGCGGCTCGAAAGGGCGCATCAGGTGCCGCGTCATCAAGGGACAGGCGCTCGTGACCAACAAACTCGTGGGACTGATCAACGTCGGCAAGGCGAGCGAGAATCCGCCGTGCCTTATCGAACTCTCTTATACGCCGCGCTCCAGCAAGAAGACGGTCCTACTCGTCGGCAAGACGATCTGCTACGACACTGGCGGGTTGTCGCTCAAGATCAACAACGGCATGAAGGGAATGAAGTACGACAAGAACGGCGGGATGGCGGTGCTCGGCGCCATGCACGCCATCGCTCATGCGATCAAACCGAACTGCAAAGTCGTTGCACTTTTGCCAGCGGCCGAGAACAGCATCAGTGACGAGGCATACCGCCCGGATGACATCATCACATACCTCAACGGCGTGAGTGTCGAAGTGACCAATACCGATGCTGAGGGCCGCCTTGTACTTGCCGATGCGCTGGCTTGGGGTTGCAAGAAGGTCAAACCCGATGCGATCATTGATCTCGCGACACTGACCGGCGGAGTGGTGGTCGCCCTCGGCGCGACCTGCGCCGGACTGTTCTGCAACGACGACAAACTACGCGGGCGCATCGAGTGCGCTGCCGAGGGCACGGGTGATCGGGTCTGGCGTTTGCCGCTGTGGGAAGACTACCGCGAAATGATGAAGAGCAAGCACGCGGACATCTGGAACAGTGCGCCGGTGCGCCACGCGCATCCCATCCAGGGCGCTGCGTTCCTCAGCTACTTCGTCGACGAGAAGATTCCGTGGGCCCATATTGACATCGCCGGAACGAGCAACATCGACTCCGAGCAATCGCCTTTCGTCGCGGGACCGACAGGATTCGGAGTACGCCTGCTGGCCTCGGTGCTGGAGAATTGGGATTAGGAACTGATGACCTTCAGCGATGATGATTTTGATCCCGACGCCGAAGGACCGAGCGAGGCGGATATTGCCCGCTTCAGCGAGAACACCTTTCGCTGCTACGAATGCGGCGCCATGCTGTACGCCGGCGTCGACCTGTGCAGCAAGTGCGGGGCCGTCCAGTTCCACGAGAAGCACGCAACCGGCTTGCGCAATCCGCTGCTGCGCCACCCGTGGTTGTTGACCATTGTCGTCATCATCGTGCTGGTCGCATTTGCGGTCCTCGTCCTGTGAGCCATCCCATCCGGGCTCGGGCCACATAAGATTGCGGACGGAATCAGGAAAGGACTGTTCATGCCGCGAATCACCCGGGCCGCGCTCATCCAGGCCAGCCTCTGCGAACGAACGGATGCTCCTCTGGACAAGATCAAGCAGGCGATGATCGACAAGCACCTCGCCCTTGTAGCCGAGGCGGCCGATGGAGGAGCTCGGATCTGCTGCTTCCAGGAACTTTTCTATGGCCCGTACTTTTGTGCGGAGCAGGATGCACGCTGGTACGACCTCGCCGAGCCGATGGATGGTCCGACTGTTCGCTTGTTTCAGGATGTCGCGCGCGAAAGCGAGTTGATGCTCATCGTTCCGATCGCGGAACTGGCGACCGACGAAGGCGGCGCGATCTACAACGCAGCTGCAGTCATCAGCCACACCGGCGAGTACCTCGGAAAGTACCGCAAGCACCACCTGCCGCACTGCCACCCGGGCTTCTGGGAGAAGTTCTACTTCAAACACGGCACGGGCGGGTACCCGGTTTTTGACACGCCCTTTGGGCGCATCGGCGTGTACCTTTGCTATGACCGCCACTTCCCCGAAGGCGCGCGCGAACTCGGTCTCAACGGAGCCGAGATCGTCTTCAATCCCTCCGCAACCGTGGCGGGCCTGAGCGAGTATCTCTGGAAACTGGAGCAACCGGCGCATGCCGTGGCGAATCAGTACTTCGTCGGTGCGATCAATCGAGTTGGCCGGGAAGAGCCATGGGATATCGGCGAGTTCTACGGCATGAGTTACTTCTGTGATCCACGCGGCCAGATTTTTGCCCAGGCGAGTCGGGAGCACGACGAAGTGCTCATCACCGATCTTGACCTTGATCAGATCGCCGAGGTACGCAAGGTGTGGCAGTTCTACCGCGATCGTCGACCTGAGACTTACGGACGCATCGCGAGAGTCTAAGTGAGCATCTGGTGCAAAACATGGTGAGTATCGACACCATCCTCGGTAGGAGCAAGCCGCTCATCGGCATGGTGCACGTCGGCGCACTTCCCGGGACGCCGTTCGCGGCGGAGTCGGTCGGCGTCATTGCCAGGCTTGCTGCGAAAGAGGCAGTTTTGCTTGCCGAGGCCGGCTTTGATGCACTGATCATTGAGAACATGCACGACCGGCCATATCTCAAACGGCACGTCGGGCCGGAGATCGTGTCAGCAATGACGCGCATCGGGATTGCGGTGCGTGCCGCCGTGGGTGATCGCATCCCGCTCGGTGTGCAGATCCTCGCGGGTGCGAATCATGAGGCCCTGGCCACGGCGCAGGCGATCGACGCACAGTTCATTCGAACCGAGGGATTCGTGTTTGCGTCAGTTGCGGATGAGGGTCTGCTCGATGAAGCAGATGCCGGGCCGCTGCTGCGCTATCGACGAACCATCGGCGCCGAGCACATCGCTGTTTTTGCCGACATCAAGAAGAAGCACAGTTCGCATGCGATCACCTCGGATGTGGACATCGCCGAAATGGCTCGCGCAGCCGAGTTCTTTGGCGCCGACGGAGTGGTCGTTAGTGGCACGGCAACAGGCCAGCCGACCGCCATCGACGATCTCAGAACGGTGGGAGAGGCCACGTCGCTTCCAATTCTCGTGGGGAGCGGAGCTGCGCCGGATTCTCTTGTGGACCTCTGGGCTCACGCCAGTGCCGTGATTGTCGGATCATACATCAAGGAAAGCGGGCGCTGGGACAAGCCGGTGGATGCTCTCCGTGTACGTGAAATGGTCGCTGCCGCTCGAAAGGCGCGGCGAGATCCGTGATAGTGGCGAATCCCTATTCGTCCGTCTCGGCCGGCCCCCGTCGACCTCGATCCGGGGCCGGTGCGTAACCTTCTCAGGGCCTGATTTCACCGGAGAGCGACCATGATCTTGACCAAAACAACGTTCTGCGCCAGCTTGTTGATGACGGCGCTGCTTCCGTTTGCCGGATGCGACAAGGACGATTCCCCCGCTACGCCGACGCCTGAGTTTGAGAGTGCTTCAGGTGAACTGCCGGACTGCTGCGCGCCGGCCGATGCTCCGATTGATCGGTCCACGGCGGCGGTAGAGGGCAGTGAAGCCGCTCCAGAAAGCGAGGCTGCGGCACCCGCTGCCCTGGCGGCCAATTCCGAGGATCTGCGGGCTCGCGTTGGTTCGATTCAGACCTCGGTTGACGATGGCATACTCCAGACCATCATCGGGCGCCAGCCGTACCTCGATTTGAACTTCAAGAACGAGAACGGCGAAGATGTGAATCTCGCACGAGACTATGCCGGCAAGACGATCGTGCTGTCCACCATTTTCACTTCCTGCCCGACGCCGACGGCCTGTCCGAGAATCACCGACGACTTCGCCGACATGGCCAACCGCCTGCCCCCGGAACTCGCGGACAAGGTCCAGTTTGTCCTCGTGAGTTTCGATCCGGCCAATGACACGCCTGAGGTGCTCAAGATCTTCGGCCGCAAACATGGCATCAACTTTGATCGCGTTGACCTGCTCGTATCGGACGTGCCAACAACCAAGCGTCTGATGATCGATGAACTCGAGATTCCCATTCAACTCGATGCTCAGACAGGTGGATTCAGCAATCACGCGCTGATGGTGCATGTCATTAATAAGGATGGGTACATCGTCGTGGAGCGCACGGCAGGGAGCAGCGCGAAGATCAGCATGTTACTGGACGAAGTGGTTCGAGCCGTGAACATGCCGTTTGCCGCACCCGATAACGGCGGATAAACCGTCAAGGCGTCGCCAGACGCGGCGCAATGCGAACAGGCACCCTGGCTTCAGGTCCGGGTGCTAAACCAGACAAACTATGCCGCCGATGAACGCTGAGGATTCTCAGTGTGAGGCGATGGTTGCGCTATGGCCCCCAACAGTGGGGAATGGCGGAGACCGCGCCGACTTGGAGGCGGAAAATCGATGGCCCTGGGCTTCTTCAAATCCACTATCGCGCCTGTCGCGATCGACTTCGGTTATGCCGAACTGAAGTTGCTCCAGGTGCAGCCCGGTGAGCCGGCCACACTGATCGCCGCCGCCCGCGAGGTCATCCCCGAAGCGTCGCGCAACGACCCAGCCGCCCGCCAGATGTTCCTGACCGAGGCTCTGCCCCGACTCATCCGCGACGGTGGATTCAAGGGCAAGACAGCCATTTGCTCGATTCCTGCGTGGCAGACCTTTGTGCAGCACATGCAGGTGCGCGGTGGCGACAATGCCGACGCCATTACGGATCAGTTGAAGGCGCAACTGCAAGCCATCATCGCCTGTGATCCCAACAACGTCGTCGTGCGCCACGTCGAGGTGGGAGATGTATACAAAGAAAACCAGCAGATGATTGAAGTCATCTGCTTTGCGGTCGCACGTGATGTCGTCATGCGGCAGATCGAGTTGCTGAACAAGTGCCGCATGGAAATCGGCGGATTCCACGCCGAACCTATCGCAGTCGTCAAATCGTTCGAGCATCTCTATCGCCGCGAAGGTGACGAAGAGATCACAACGCTTTACGTTGATCTCGGCGCCAGTTGCACCAAGGCGATGATCGCTCACGGCAAGGACATCCGCTTTGCCAAGACGATTCCCGTTGGCGGCAGGCACTTTGATCAACGACTGGCAGAAGTGCTTAGCTGCGATCTGAACGCCGCTCGCGCGCATCGGCTTGCAGAAGCACGCCCGGCGATGGTGGGTGCTGCGATTGGCGCCTCGGCACTGAGCGGCGGTGGTGCGAACGTTGTGCAAAGGATCCAAGCAGCAAAAGTCGGAACCGCCGCGGATCGGCGCGTTGGAAGCGTTCCCGGTGAGTTTGCGCCCGTACATGCTGATGGTGAATCGGGACACTCCGGTCCTGATGCGTCCAATCAGGGCAGCTCTGCAGTGCGACAGGCGATCGAACCGTTGGTGGAGCAGTTGATTGATGAACTGAAAATGTGCGCTCGGTACCACCGTCGCCTCTTTGAAGACCGATCGCTCGATCGCATCGTGTTTGTCGGCGGAGAGAGTATGGATCGCGCGTTCTGTTGCGAAGTTGCAGAAGCGATTGGCGTCGTCACTTATCAAGGCAACCCGTTCGGTCGTTTGAATCGGACAGGAGAAGAGCGATTTGTGGGCTTTGACGGGTCGCACGCCGAACCTGGCTGGTCGGTGGCGCTGGGTTTGTGCGCTTGTCCAGCCAATGCGTGAGCAAAAGGTCTGAGTATTCGCAGTTCTGAAGTTTGTGCCAGTATCGGAGTATTCCCATGCCGCATTCCAGTTTCCTCCCGGAAGACTACCTCGCCCAGCGGGCGGAGCGGCGCACCAGCATTCTGAGCCTGACGCTGTTTATTGTGGTGATGACGGCCGTAGTTGGCGCGTTTCTGGTGACGAACCGTCAGTGGTCGCGCGTCAAAGTGGAGCAGCAAGAAATAAATATCCACTTTACCGAGGCCGCCAAGCGCATCAGTGAACTCGAGGAACTTGAGCGCCAGAAGCAGCAACTGGTGGATCGGGCTGAGGTCGCGGCAGCGCTGGTCGAACGTGTGCCGCGCTCAATTCTGCTTGCCGAGCTGATTAACCGCATGCCGGACGCAGTGAGTCTTCAAGAGTTTGACCTCAAGTCCGAGAAAGAGAAGGTCAAGCGGCCTCCCCCATCCGCAACGAAGGTGAAGTCGATCACGGGCGATGCCAAGACCTCAGCGTCGCGCAAACCGACCAAGGCGGACGAAGCGGAGGAACGCAAGATCGAAGTGCCGGTCTACCAGGTCATCATCGAGATGGAGGGCGTCGCCCCAACCAACCAGCACGTTGCTGAGTATCTCACAAACCTTGGGCAGTGCTCGTTGCTTCGCGACGTTGAACTTCGGTACTCCAAAGAGTCCAAGGTGGAGGAACAGTCGGTTCGGGTCTTCCGCATCCGGGCGATCATCGATCCACACGCGGATGCCAAGCAGTTCGAGCCACTAAAACTGCGCCGAACGATGCGGGATCCCACGGAAAACACGCTCGAGTTCGAGCAGTTTGACCGCAGCCTCATCGAGGTCGACCTCGGCGACGATGCGTCCGACCCGAACGGAGGGAAGTGATCATGCGATTCGGAGTAAGGGAAGTTCTTTTCATCCTCGTGTTACTCGCAGTGCCGGTTGCGTCATTCTGGTTCGTCTTCAAACCCCGCAACGCGGACATCGTGACCGCGCGCAGCGAGATTGCAGCCAAGCGCCAGACTCTCAACAAGTTGAACGAAGCCTCAGCGAAGATCAAGGATCTCGGAGAGGCGATCGCCGCCGGCCAGGAAGCGATCGAGGTTATCGAAGCCAAGCTTCCGGCCGAGCAGAGCGTGGACGAAGTACTGCGACAGGCGTCTGACATCGCGATGAAGCACTCGCTGCACATCAAAACAGTGACGCCTCAGAAGAAAGTGCCGGCCTCACAGTACATGGAACTGCCAATCGCCTGGGAACTCTCGGGCAACTTTGATGGCTTCTACGAGTTCCTGCTCGATCTCGAGCAGTTGCCCCGACTGACGCAAATTCGCGATCTGAACATCGAGCGCACGGATCAGGATGAAGGCGCCATGACCGCCACGTTCACGCTGAGCATCTATTTCCAGCCGCGCACTTCGCCCACGAAACTCGTGGAGGTCAACCAATGACGATGGAGCACTTCAACCCACAATCCGGGCACATCCCCGATGCCCCCAGCGGAGAGGATTCCGATGGGTCGTCGGTCGAACAGATCGATCTCGTCGGAACGGCGGCGACCAAGAAACGCGTCAGCGACGCCACGGTGGTTCTCGTCGGTACGCTGCTCGTCGGCGCCGGCATCCTGACGGGCATGCGCTGGCTGGGTACGAAATCGTCCAGCCTTGGCGTCGATAAGGCCATTGAAAAGACGGTGAACGAGTTTCTTGGCCGCAGCAGCCCCAACGCCGCCCAAAGCTCCAAGGGTGGCGCTGCCGAGGCCGATGCAATGCTCAACTCACTCACCGACGATCGCACCGAAGCCCAGGTGCAACTCGAGTACGTCAAGAAGAATCCATTCGTACTGCATCTCGTACGGCCGGCCAACGAGGTGCCTCCGGACGAACCGGGTATCGATCTGGCGGCACAGCGCGAGCAGGCGCGGTTGGCCGAACTGCGCCGAACCCTGGAACGCAACGCGAACAGCATGCGGCTGAGCAGCATCATGGGGCAGCCCGGAAAGCGAGTGGCCGTTCTCAACAACCTCGTGGTCCAGGTCGGGGATGTGATCGATGAGACGTATGAAGTGAAGGACATCACGGCGTTTGAGGTCGTGCTGGTCGCCGAGGGAATGGAGTTCCGCAAAAACCTGAAGGAATGAGAGTCGGCATCTCACGACCGAGCGCCGAACCATGGGAAGATTCGATCTCGACAGCCTGCTGAGTGAACTGGGTGTCAAGCGGTCAGCGAAGCAAAGCGATCAAGCTTCGCCCGCAGCATCCGAAGACCCGTCCGCCGAGGAACATACTTCGGCGAACGCCGAGGACGGTTCATCCACGGCGTCGCAGTCCGTCGGCCCCGCTGCTGCCACCCGAACGGAGAAGATGTCGCCCTCAACGCCACCTCCAACCCGAGCCACTCTGCGTGAGGATCCGCGCGAAACGTCGCGCGCTTCGGACGCTTCCAGTAAAGGATCGGGCGCGGCCTCGAGTCTGGGCGATGTGATGGACAAGGCGGATCATCTGCGCCTGCGTCCCGATGATGCGCTTGGGTTGCTGTGGGGGCCCACTGACAACCGACAAGCCGACAGCTCAAAGAGCCGGGATCTGGGCGCTGAATTGCTAGCGCGCGGCGTCATTGCAGCAGAGCAACTGACCAGTTTGCGCACGGTGCTGCGGCAGAGTCCGGGTCGCACGGCCGCCGAAGTGCTGCTCGAGATGGGCGTTGCCGAAGAGCAGATTCAACAGACGGTGGCGCAGATCCACGGCCTTGAATTCACGCGGATCGATCCCGATGACGGATACCACAGCACTTTCTTTAATCGGCTCGGAGCCGAGTTCTGTCACCGGCATGGCGTTTTGCCCCTGCGCAAGGATGGGCCGCGCCTGGTCGTCGGAACCGTCCATCCCGAGGACGTGTTCGTCATTGACGAGGTGCGTCGGATTCTTGGCGTCAGTGCCATTCGCCAAGTCATCGTTACGGCCTCGGATGTCAATCTGATCATCGAAGTGCAGTCACAGGGCGATGAGCAGGATATCGCAGTCAACGACATTCTTGCGGACATTGATGAAGGCGACGTCGAGGTCGTCGAGAATGACCAGGAAGATGTCGACTTCGCCAAACAGGCAGGCGAATCGCCAGTCATTCGCTACGTCAACTTCATCATCCAGACCGCGCTCAAGGAAGGCGCTTCGGACATTCACATCGAGCCGGCTGAGAAGAAGTTGAAGGTGCGCTTTCGCATCGACGGCATCTTGTTCGACATGATGAATCCGCCGCACAAAATGCACGCGGCCATCATCTCGCGATTGAAGATCATGGCCAACCTGGATATCTCCGAGCGACGCCTCCCTCAGGACGGCCGCATCCGCGCGGTCGTCTCCGGACGCAAACTTGACCTCCGCGTATCGACGCTGCCAACTGTAACGGGTGAGAAGTGCGTTTTGCGTATTCTCGACGCTCGATCGATCGCCGTCGGCTTGGAGCAACTCGGCTTCGATGAGTCGACGTTGCACATTTGGCGGCGCCAGATCAAGCAGCCGCACGGCATCATCCTCGTCACCGGTCCGACCGGATCGGGCAAAACGACGACGCTCTATTCGTCGCTGCGCGAGATGGATACGAAGAAGCTCAACGTCTCTACCACGGAAGATCCTGTCGAATACCACCTCGACGGCATCACCCAGGTGCAGATTCACGAGAAGATCGGTATGTCCTTTGCCGCCGCCCTGCGCAGCCTCCTGCGTCAGGATCCCGACGTCGTGATGGTCGGCGAAATTCGGGACGCTGAGACCGCGCGCATCGCCATTCAGGCGTCTCTTACCGGTCACCTCGTGCTCAGCACGTTGCACACCAACGATGCGCCCAGTTCGGTGACGCGCATGATCAACATTGGTGTAGAGCCGTTTCTTATCGGGGCCGCCCTTAATGCCGTGCTCGCTCAGCGACTGGTGCGCCGCATCTGTGAGCACTGCAAGGTCCCCGATCCGCTCAACGAAGAGATGCGCGACTTTCTTATGACGCAGGGTCTCGACGCGTCCCAGGTTGTCAGGGGCGGCGGGTGCGACCGCTGCCGACAGACGGGTTATGCCGGACGCCTGGGCATCTATGAATTGCTGGTGCTCGATGACGTGACCCGTGACGCCATCGCACGCAGTCCGTCCGTAACTGAGTTTCGACGCATGTGTGTCGAGCGTGGCATGGTCACACTCCGTCAGGACGGGCTGACCAAGGTCGTTCACGGACAGACCACCATCGAGGAGGTTCTGCGTGTAACGGAAGCGACGATCTGACCGGTGGAAAGCCACTCAGATTGTCGTGCGCTCGACTTGTTATTGGTTATCCCGTGAACTGAATCAGTCGATGATGCGGGCAGCGCCGCGCCCCGGAGGGGCCGGGCTGAACTGTCCGATTGGATGAGGGGTGCCACTCGATGGACTTCAACACGATCCTCAAGACTGCGGCCGAGCACAATGCGTCTGATATTCACATTGTGGCGGGTCATCCGCCGCTCATGCGCGTTCACACCATTGTCAGTCCGATGGACTATCCGGTTATCACGCCCGAGTCAGCGCAGCGGATCCTCGAAACGGTGGCGCCCGCGAACGCCATCGAGACGTTCAAGCGTCAGCTGGACTCGGACTTCTCGTACGAAGTCCCGGGCTTGTGTCGATACCGCGTAAACGCCCACATGCAACGCAAAAGCGTTGCCATGGCCTTTCGTGCGATCAAGTCCAAGGTGCCGCCGCTCGAGTCGCTCAACCTGCCCGACGTCATTGGGCGACTGACCTACCTGCCGCGCGGTCTCGTGCTCGTGACGGGGGATACCGGCTCGGGTAAGTCAACCACCCTGGCCGCCATGATCCAGGCAATGAACGAGCGCTATCGCAAGCACATCATCACCCTCGAGGATCCGATCGAGTATGCCTTCGAATCCAACAAGAGCGTGATTGAGCAGCGCGAACTGGGGGCGGACATGCCCAGCTTCTCGTCGGGCCTTAAGCACATCCTGCGTCAGGATCCGGACATCATCCTCGTCGGCGAAATGCGAGACCTTGAGACGACGGCTCTGGCCATTACCGCCGCGGAAACCGGCCACTTGGTGCTCAGTACCTTGCACACGGTGAACGCCTCGCAGACGGTTGAACGTATCGTGGATATGTATCCTGCGGATCAACAGAATCAGATCCGCTCCATGCTCGCGAACACGCTGCAGGCGGTCGTGTCGCAGACTTTGTTCAGTCGTATTGATCAGCAGGGCATGGTGCCCGGCGTCGAGATCATGCTGTGCACGCCCGCAGTCCGCAACATCATCCGAGAAAACCGATCGTTCGAAATCCCGAATGTGATCGAAACGAATCGCAATCTTGGCATGATCAGTCTCGATACATCGATCAGCGAGTTGTACTTCAACGGCATGATCAGTCGTGAAGATGCAATCGCCCAGGCGGCGTATCCCGACAAACTGGATCGCGCTCTGGCGGCGTAGTCAGGTGGAGAAGCGCTGCGGTTCCGCAGCAGATGATGGTGCGGCTGGCCAAGGGTCGGCGCAACGCGGGTGGATGAGGAGCAAGGCATGGCGCTGTATCGGTATCAGGCAAAGGGAGGCAACGGTGAGATGCGCTCCGGCACACTCGCCGCCGACAGCGCGATGATGGCCGCGGCCATCCTGCGCAATCAGGGCCAGCGTGTTGTCAATCTCTCGCCCGTCGAAGCCGGAAATGTCAAGAGTTTCCGCGCCACACTCAAGAGCCTCAATTACAGCTCCGGGCCGAGCCAGCGCGATGTACTCGATTTCACCACACAGATGGCGGTGATGATTCGCGCGGGTATCTCGATCCGGGCCGCTCTCGAGGGCATCGCCGATCAGGTGCAGAATCCCAAGTGGCGGGAGATCCTCAAAAGCGTCCGCCAGGATGTCGAGGGCGGTCGACAGTTCTCGGAGGCGATTGCCCGCTATCCCAAGCTCTTCAGTCCACTCTATGTCAACATGGTGCGCGCGTCCGAGATGTCGGGCTCCTTTGCCAAGATGCTCGACCGCATTGCGGCCTACATGACCCAGCAGCTTGAAACGCGCAAGATGGTGATCGGCGCCATGATCTACCCCGGCATCATTGGCACGATGGCGGTTGGTGTGACGATCTTCCTGCTGACGTTTGTGTTGCCGCGCTTTGCGATGGTCTTCAAGGGCAAGGAACAGTATCTGCCCAAGCCCACCGTCTTTCTCATGGCCGTGTCTGCATTCATGGTGAACTACTGGTACGTCCTGCTCATTCTGGCCATCCTGCTGGGGACCGGGTTCTTTGTATTCACACGGACACGACTGGGCCGGACGACACTCGATCGTGTGAAACTGCGAGTGCCGCTTTTCAAGCGGATGTTCCGCGCCCTGTACATCAATCGCAGTCTGCACACGATGGGCGAACTGCTCAGCGCGGGTGTGCCGATGCTCGACTCGCTCGCCATCACTGGCGATATCTCTGGCAACTCGGTTTATCGGCACCTGTGGCGGTCGGTCTATGCGTCCGTTAAGCAAGGCAAGAAACTGGTTCAACCTTTGCAGAAGTCCACGTTGCTCCCGCGCAGCGTGGTTCAGATGATCGCCGCGGGTGAAGAGTCTGGTAAGTTGTCGGACGTTTTGCAGGAAATCGCGTCCTACTACAGCAAGGTGCTGCGGGACGCTATCAAGACGGTGACGAGCATGATTGAACCGATCATGATCATTGTGATGGGTTCGATCGTGGGATTCATCGCAATGGCGATCATCCTGCCAATCTTCAAGATGTCCTCGCTCGTTAAGTAAGTGAAGGGTGGAGTTTTGAGGAAGGCACGCACCATGCGCGACCGCCGAACGAATCTCCATACCGCGTCACTCCACCAGGGCCAACGTCCGATTCGACGCGCCGGCTTCACATTGATGGAGACCGCCCTGGCGATCGTGATCGTCAGCACTGGTGTGCTGGCCATCCTGTACGCCCAGATGGCGTTTCACAAGCAGAACGACTGGTCGACGCATACCTCCACCGCCACCTTCCTGGCGAACGAGATTCGCGAGATGACCGTGCGCATGCCTCCGCATGATCCGGTAACCGGGCTGGCGTATTGGGGACCGGAGCCCAACGAACTGACCCTCGAAGACTTCGACGATCTGGATGATTTCGACGGCGTGGAAGGACTTGGAACCGTCTTTAGCGCGGCCGAGGGCACTGGACCGGTCAGCGCCATGCGGATGATCATTCCCGACATGGAGGGTTGGTCGCAGGTGGTGCGCGTCTCGAGAGTGCCCGAGAACAATATCAGTGGCGAGGACGATCCGAATCTGCCGGAGGAACAATCCGTTGTCCGGATTGAAGTAAGTGTGTTCTACCAGGGACCACGAGACGAAGAGGCATCGGAAGTGACGAAGATCGCGTGGATCAACGAGTATTGATGACGGATGGCGATGGTACGACGGGGTGCGGTGGTGAAACGGAGCGGCTATGAGCAGGCGCAATGATTCGAGACGATTCAGCACACGCGGTGGAAAGGGCGCAATCTTGGCCAATGGGGCCGAGGGTGCCGTCCAGCGCCGCTTGTGCTTGCGCCGTACGGGTGGCCGCAGTCGTCGCGGTGTGGCGTCGGTGCTCGCGATGATGTTTCTGGTGATCTTCGGATCGCTTGCGGCCGTCATGGCCGTGGTCGCGCAAGGCAATGTCCGCACCGCCCACTCGCACCTTCAGGTCAATCGTGCGATGAGTGCGGCTGAGACCGGATTGAGCTTTGCGGCTCGCCGTCTGACGGAATCCGCTCAGCGTTTTGTGGTTGAAAAGGGTCTGGTCACCGACGAGTTCGGCGAAAAACTGTGGAATGGCACCTGGGAAGTCAGCGACGGCGAAGTCACCATTCTCGATCCGGTGGGATTCGAAGAAGGGGCGCCCGCGACGAGCCTGGCTACGGCTGTCCTCAACGCCCATGCCGCCGACGCGCACAACCTGATCATCGATCCGGGCGACGAGTTGCTTCCGGACATTGACGAGTTCGGCAAGCTTGTGGTGCGCCCCATCGCGGTGACTACCGATGAAAATGCGGCAACCTTCAAGCTGAGCTACGAGCCGCTGGCGGATGGACGATTTGTTCGCGTCGTCAGCGTCGGTCGCGATGGCACGCTGACGCGCACGCTTCAAATGGACTTCCAGATTGTGAAACGTCTTGATGCAGCGATTATCTCGCCCAATCGCATCATGATCGGCAAGAACGTGCATATTGATGGGCCGATCGGTACGCGCTTCGGTGAGGACGTCGCGGACCTCGAGGAACCGCTCGGGCATCCGATCGTCATGAAATCCGACTTCCGCCACCTGGATCCGGAACTCGATGGTCGCATCGATGCGCTTATCGAACAGATTGGGCTTCATGACGTCAATGGTGATAACCGTCTCCGGCCCGGACACCCCACCGAGCAGGACGGCCTCACCGAGCCGTACATGGTCGATGCCAACGATGATGGATATGTCGACGACTACGACCTGTGGATGGGCTTCTACGACGCGAATGAAGATGGAATCATCGTCTACGACGCGACCCTGGCATACTCCGCCGGTCGTGGAACGCTTGATGAAGAATTTGCCGGTATCGATGATGATCTCGCGCAGATGATTGACGGGCTGACGGCGGACCGCAACGGAGACGGAACGGTTGACGCCGCGGATACCGTGCTTGGCTATATGGATGGGGTGATCGATGACCTCGATGGCTATGCCAAGGTGCGCGGCAACCTCCTTTTCAAAGCGAACAAGGAGGCGTGGGAGGCGTCCAAGGGCGGTCAATCCTGGCAGAACTTCGTCAATGGACCGATTGAAGCGGAGATCGAGTATTCCTCTACGGAATTCGAAGTTCCCGATACGCGCCTCTATGACATGAGTATCACGGACTTCACGAACGCACAGAACGACCTCAAGAACGTGACGACGGGCGGCGAGTCGTTCGCCGCCCAACTCGAAGCCCAGTTGGGGGAAGATCCCGCCACGCACTCGTGGGTGGATCACCCCACGGAGCCGGATTACCTGCGGCCTGACCTTGGCATCTGGGAACAGATGCCGCTGGGCTCGCCGGGGTATTACGACTGGTACCAGCGCCCCATCTACAAGAACATGACGTTCGTCAACGTGGCGATCCCTGAAGGCAACAACGGTCTGTTCATCAACTGCATCTTCATCGGTGCAGTCTACGTGAAGACGCACAGCAACAACTTGCACCACAATTGGAACTTCCTCGGCATCAAGGAGCTGGTGGGAGGCGACTACGTCGACAAGTACGACTATGAGAGTTGGAACCCGGTGCTCGAGATCAACGGCAATCCGGTGTACGACACCAAGCCGTTCTCAAACAACATTCGCTTCGACGGCTGCACGTTTGTGGGATCAGTGGTATCCGACCCCGCTGGGGACCTGACGCACGTGCGCAACAAGCTGCAGTTCACCGGCAACACGCGATTCTCGCTTGACCCGGCGGATATCGACGGCAGCAACTTGACCGAAGAGGAAACGCAGATCGCCAAGGACAACTTCAACGCCAACTACGAGCAGTTGCGACGCAGTTCACTGCTGGTCCCCAACTTCTCCGTGGACGTTGGTAACTTCGAGAATGCGGAGGAAAAGGTCTCGATGCAGGGCACCATCGTGGCCGGCGTGCTCGATGTGCGCGGCCGCGCCGAGATCATCGGCGCGCTACTGATGACCTTTAAACCGACGGTTGGAGAAGGCCCCCTCTACTACGGCGGCACGGCTTCCGCGTTCAATACCACGTTGGGCTACTTCAGCCCCGAAGAGGGTGACGGCGAAGGCGGCGAGGCCAATAACGGCTTCGGCAACATCATGCTGAAGTACGATGCCGACATCCCCATGCCCGATGGCATCAAGGCGCCCATCAAGGCCGTGCCCGTGGCCGGCACCTACGTGGAAGGAGCAACGCCATGATTGCTGCGCTGAAACCAAAATCGCGCATGCATCGAGTCGTCCGGCTCCGGGCAGGCGTGCCACGTCGAGCGTTCAGCATCATCGAAGTGCTGCTCGCCATCTCGATTACGTCGCTGCTGCTCACATCATTGCTGGCGGCTCTCTCGGCTTCGTTCCATGCGTATCAGGCGACAACGGAATCCGCATCGCGCCACACCATCGCGCGATTGACGATGCACCGCCTCCTGGCGCTCATTCGCACGGGCACACAATTCGGTCCCTATCCATCGAATGTGATCACCGATCCGATCATCCAGTCTGACTACATCGAGTTTGTCTCCGCGGACGGGACATTCGTGCGCGTTGAGTATCGTCCGGTCGAAGAAGCGCTCTACGTGATTGTCGATCCCACTGGTGAACCGACCGAAGAACTCCTGCTGACCGGTGTGGCCCCGGTGTACGATAACGGCGAACGCGTTCCGCCCTTTACATTGCAGTATGTCCGCGGTCCACTGCTGTATCGCGCGACCGTGGATCTGCTCATCGCGGAGGACGATGCCGTGAACCTGGATATTGAGGGATCCGAAGTGCCGCCACTGCGGATGGTTGCTTCGACGATGCCGCGCAACAACCTCTGACTTGACGTGTGCGTCAGGCTTCCTTGGCAGGGTTGCCGCGCACAGTCGTCTGTGGCTGAACATCTCTTGTGACGACAGCCCCGGCGCCGACGATGGTCTCCGCTCCGATGATCCGACCCGGCAGGACGCGGCTACCCAGGCCGACCAATGCCAGATCTTCCACGGTGACCGCGCCTGCAAGATCAGCGCCGGGGGCGATGTGGACCCAGTCACCAATGACCACGTCGTGCTCGACAATTGCCCCCGAATTGATGATGACCCCCGTCCCGATGCGCACGCCCGTGTTGACAATCGCGCCCGGACCGATGTACGTTCCCGCTCCGATCGTAACGTCGAGGGCACTGATGACAGCACGCGGGTGAATCACCGTGGCCAGGCGCTGTGGAGCTTGATTCTCGATCATCCCCGCCAACACGGCGCGGCGCTGGACGTTGTCACCAATGGCCGGAACGAACCGAACTCGCTCGCCGAATCCGGATAGTTCCTTCATCGTCCCCAGGTGATCAACTCCCAGCTGGCCAAGTGGGGCGTGCGGATGATCATCGAGGAACCCTTCAACCATGAAACCGGCTGCGACGGCGGCGTCAAACACCACCTTGGCGTGACCACCGCCCCCGACGAGCACCAGCGGGTGCGTCATGGCAATGCCCCTGTGTCAGGATGTTGATTCGGATCAGCGGCCGCCTGGCGCGCTGGCCGGTACTTCTCGCCGATCGCCAGATCCCACGGCTCATGACTGGAGTCGATGCATGTTTCCCGAAATTCGCTACGACAACGGTAGCAGACAAGGCACTCCTTCGTGAACACGTAGACGATGCGATCGATGACCACTGCGCCAAGCAGCACGCCCATCGCCCACAACGCCTGTCCTCTGGCAAAGAGAACAATGCTTGCGATCGCCGCCGCGATGACCAGCAGCAACCCGAAGCGTTGCGGAAAGTCGTAGCGCTTGAAAATCTCCCGGCAGCCACAGACGACGCACCGGTGCAATCGTCCGTGCTCATCAAGTGCGCCGTCCCACTGAAGATCGATGATCCGGTCCGTGCCCTGCAGTGTCACGTGTTCGGGTCGCTCGCACTCGTCCACCAGGGTGGTGCCGAGCGGTTCACGATCCAGGTTGGTGACGGAAATTCGCATTGCGGCTGAGGTTCCACGGACATCGTAGTCTCTCAGGTAGCGGGCCGCGGGACCAGTGCCGGCAGCGGGATGCCGCGCCGAGCGCACCTACAGTATGCATCATGAACTCGAATCAGGTGACGCCCCGACATCGCATTGGCGTCGTAAGCTACATCAATACCGTCCCGCTGATCGATGGCCTCGACGAACTGGCTGACGTGCAGCTGGTGCCTGCCGTACCTAGCGAACTGATCCGCCTGCTCCTGTCAGGGCAAGTCGAGGTTGCCCTGTGTTCAATCGTCGATTACCAGATCGCACCCGAGTCGCTCAAGATCGTTCCCGCTGGCTTGCTCGGTTGCGATGGCTCAACGATGACGGTCCGACTCTTCAGCCAGGTGCCGGTCGAGCGCATCAGTCGGATCTACTGCGACACGGACAGCCACACTTCGATTATGCTGCTTCGCGTTCTGCTCCACGAGCGGCACAAGATCCGCCCTGACCTCGTCAATTTCGATGCGCGAGAGCATCGCACCGGCGAGGGGGAAGAGGTGCAGTGGCCCGAGGCGATGCTGCTCATCGGTGACAAAGTAGTGACAGACTCGACGCCCGCCATCCGCTATCCCTACCAGCTCGATCTCGGAGCGGAGTGGAAGGAACTGACCGGACTGCCATTCGTCTTTGCCACGTGGTTGACGCGACGCGAGACTGACGCGGCAGCTGTCGGGGGCGTACTCGACCATCAGCGCCGCCACAACAAGGAGCGTCTCGAACACATCCTCCGTTCTCGAGCCGTGACGCACGCCTGGCCCATCGATCTGGCCCGAGCGTACCTCCGCGATATGCTGCGTTTCGATTGGACGGATGATATGGTGCGCGGCGTCGAGCGGTTCTTTGCGCTGGCGCACGCGATGGGCCTCATCACGGAGAATCGTCCGCTCGTTTTCGACCACTTGTGAAACCGGCTTGCTGCACAGCGTACCTGAATTCCTCATGGCCCGACCTCCGCGCTTTGCCATCTCCGCCCTTGCCGACCTACTTCACGAGCTGCGCTATGCGCCACCCGAGACGCTCTCGCGCCAGATGCAGGCTGCAGAGAAACTGCTGACCGAAATCCAGATTGAGCGTAACTACCCCGAGGACTACATCCGCTACCGGATCACGGGCTTCCGAGGCGAGCAGGGCGGGGGTTCCGTCTTTGTTGGCTCAGCTCTTCTCGGGGACATTGCAAAGTTCGTCGAGCGTCTGAGCGCATCTCTCGGCTGGCCGGTGGAACACTACGCGCCACGAAAAGCGCTTTTGCCCGACGAAGTGGCGCGCCGCCTCGGCATCAGCGCCGTGACACTCCATCGTTATCGAAAGCAAGGTCTGGTCGCGCATCAAGCTGTCATCGATGGAGGGCGCCTGCGACTGGTGTACTTCGAAGATGCGGTGGAGCGATTCGCCGCGCAGCACCAGGCCCAGATGTCGCACGCCGCTCGGTTCAAGCGAATTGACACCGCCACGCGCGAGAGGATCATTCGCCGCGCCCGGCGCTACGCCCAGACGCTGGATCTCTCGCTGAATGAGTCTGCCAAGCACCTCGCCAAGCGGTTCTATCGCAGCCACGAGGGAATCCGCCGATTGCTCAAGCAGCACGATCTGCAGCACCCGGAAGCGGCTATCTTCTCCGACGCGGCGCCGTTGACGGACCGACAGCGTCGGCTCGTGTTCCGAGCCCACGATCGCGCCTTACCCGTCTTGATGTTGGCGGGGCGGCTCGGCAAGTCAGTCAACACCATCTACAGAACGGTGCTCGAGCAGCGCGCCGCTCGCCTTCGAGGCTGGCAGATCTCCGCCGTCGAGTTACCCACTTTTCGACTGGAGGGGGCCGAGGATGTCATTTTGAACAACTCCGCCGTGGCTGCCGAACTGCCCATTCGTCTCAATACCGGTGGCGACTTTGCCGAGTGGACGACCGAAGCAACCAGGCTTCAGATTTCCAGCGAAGATGAGGAAACTCAGTGTGTCGCCGGTCTGCACTACCTCTTGTGGTCGGTCCAAACGGTGGTCGCTGGGCTCGACCGGCATCAGCCCAAGGCGATCGAGATCGATCTCGCAGAAACGCGGTTGCGCTGGGCGACGCGGCTGAAGGCCAAACTTCTGGCGGGCTTGCGCTCCAGTCTGATATCGACTGCCGAGATTCACCTGGGCCGCAAACTCGAACAATCACCCACGGTGGAAATCGAAAGCGCCTATCGACTCATCATCACAGCGGGCGCCCGCGCGATCGAGGCGTTTGACCCGTCGCGGCAAGGCAGACTCGTACAGGTTGCCATCCATACACTCAGGAGCGGTCTGGCCCGTCGCGCCGCTTCCCCTGTTCCGTCGTCAACCGCGCGGGCAAAGTATGACCATCGCAGCATCGTCCTCCCTGATCTCGGCTCCGTGCTTTTCCCCTGGAGATGGGATCTCGAGCTGCGGTCTGGCGCCGTGGATCGCGCCGATGCACTCGGCGAAGAAGCGCGGCTCGTGCTCGGAGCGCGCTTCGGATGGGCGGGTCGGGCGCCGCAGACGCAGGCGGCTCTGGCGGCATCGCTGGGACGTCCGGTGCACCGTATCGCCGCTGCTGAGCAGCGAGCCCGCCGCCAGCTCGCCCAAATAATGCGATCATCTCCTGTTGAACCCGCTTGACCCGCCGCTGGGATCACCGCCGCCGTGCCAGTCACCTCCGTACGCACTTCTTGCGCTTTTTGAAGACAGACGACCTCCCAGTCGATCTGGATTCGTGGGGGCAATTCTCTATCTAAGCCATTATTGAACAAAGTGTTATCAGCGTGGCCAGGTGGGGCGGCACTCATCGGCATGCCGCTTGCTTTGCGTTCTGGGCAACGACAAAGCAGGCAAGGAGTGCCGCACGATGTTCGCAGATCGCACGGAGGCGATTGAAAAAGGGTGCCGGGGAACCGGACGGGCTTGCCATTCAAGCGTGGCGGACTTGGTACTCGGCGGAGCGCCCGCACTGGGTGAAGAAGCGCGTTCGGGAGAGGATGTGGCCGGGCGCATCCGTCGTCTGGCCTCACTGGCGGCCGCTTTGCACATCGCGCAAGCGGCGGCGATGCAGCGCGCTCACTCGAATGTGGGCGGCGACCGTCTCTTGATGGACCGCGTGGAGGTCTCGCAGTGAACTACGGGCTCTATACCGCTGCTTCGGGCATGATGGTCAACATGTACCGCATCGACGTCATCGGCAACAACTTGGCCAACGCGAACACTACTGCTTTCAAGCCAGATGTGACCACGATTCGCTGGCGCGAGCCGGAGCGGATTGAGGGCCACGTTGGAAACGTACCTTCAAAAACCATGCTTGAACGTCTGGGTGGAGGCGTTCAACTTGCGCCAAATTCGATTCTGTTCAAGGATGGCGATCTCGAAGAAACCAGCAATCCACTCGATGTCGCGCTCCAGGGAGAGGGCTTCTTCGAATTTGCAACTGGCCGCGGCGAAGGATACGAGCGCATGCGATTCAGCCGCGACGGCCGCTTCACGATCAGCGGCGACGGCTACCTCGTACATGCGGCCTCGGGAATGCGCGTCCTGGATGAGGGCGACAATCCCATCCGACTGGATGCGACCGGCGACGTGAAGATCCATCCGGACGGCACGGTGGAGCAGGCCGCACAGCGCGTCGCCAAACTCGCCATCGTTATGCCTCCGGACATCAAGCAGCTTCGCAAAGCAGGCGGCAACATGTTCCTGCTCGACAACGTGTCGCAGGAAAGCCTGCTGCCGGCACATGCGAGCGTGAAGTCCGGTTGGCTGGAGGGAAGCGCCGTCGACTCGATGTCCATGATGATGGAACTCTCGTCCGCCAACGGCGCGATCACCGCCAATGCACGCATGATCCAGATGAACGATGCACTGATGAACAGCGCGATCAATCGACTTGGCCGCGTGGCTTGAGTGATCTCGATCGCAGGAGAATGAGCCACCATGTCCGTAACCGCACTTCAATCCGCCGCGACCGGTCTGACCGCGCTGAATACCGAGCTGGATGTGATCGCCAATAACCTGGCGAACCTGAACACGGCCGGCTTCAAGAGCAGTCGAGCCAACTTCCAGGATCTGCTCTACATCGAAAAGAAGCAGGCTGGCGTCGAGAATATCAACGGCGATCAGCGTCCGATGGGCCTGTACGTCGGACTGGGCACGCAAGTGTCCGGCACACAGAAGAGCTTCGAAGCAGGAGCCGCCGAGCAGACCGGGCGCGAACTCGACATCATGATCGAGGGTGCTGGTTTCCTCCAGGTGAAGATCGAAGATGACCGCGGTCGTGACGGAATCGGCTATACGCGTGCGGGCAACTTAAGCATCAACAGCCAGGGCGAACTGGTTCTCGCCACCGATCAGGGCCGCGTCGTGCAGCCGCCCATCACCATTCCTGAGGATGCTGAGAGCATCTCCATCAGTCTCGATGGTCAGGTTATTGTGGGACAGCCCGGAGGTGAGCAGTCCAATGTTGGCCAGCTCGAACTGGCGACGTTCATCAACCCGCCCGGCCTCAAGGAGATCGGCGAGAATCTCTTCGTGGCGACGGAAGCCTCAGGCGATCCGATCACTGGTCCCCCCGCGGAGCAGAATCGCGGCGGTATCCGCCAGGGCTTCCTCGAGGGTTCCAACGTCGAGCCGGTGCGCGAACTGGTCCATCTGATCAAGAGCCAGCGGGCGTTCGAACTCAACGGTCAAGTCATACGCGCCGCCGACGACGCGCTCAAGCAAGTGAACCAGCTTCACAGAGGGTAAGTAAATAATGCCTGACCAGATGACCACTCCAACTCGTCCTCGGTGTCGCCTGTTGGTTGCAGTCCTCGTCGCCGTGCTTGGATCCTGTGCTGCATCGCAAGCGCAGGATCGAATCGTGCTGCGAGGGTCAGTTCGCCTGGACGCAGGCCAGTTGACCGTTTCGCTTGCCGACGTAGCTGATCTGCACGGCGATGTGGCCCAGGCGCTGGGCGATAACGTCGTCTTCGAGATCAGCACCCAACCATCGCGACCGGTGACGGTGAATCTTTCAGTCATTCGCCAGCGACTGAATGACTCGGGGGCCAATCTCGGATTGCTGGCGATCAGCGGCAGAGACTGCGTCATTCGCTGGCGTGCCGCCGACGGGCCGGGCGAAGCGCCTGCGGATGTCGACCGCACCCAACCAACGCAAAAAGCGGCGTTGGCCTTTGCGAATCAATTCGTTCGCGAACAGACGGTGCGCGGCATGGTGGCGGCGTACCTCTCGTCCATCATCCTGCACAGCGATCCGTCCAACGTCCAGTTGGCGTTCCGTTCAACCGATCAGGAAGAGCTGCAGTTCAGTACGGTCGGCTATGAAATCGAGATCAAGCCGCTGGCGTCAAAACTATCTCCGACGGTTCCGTTGCTTATCAACTTCTTTCAGGGTTCAACTGTGGTTCGGTCTGTTCGGATCACCGTCGACGTTGCCGTGCGCCAGCCTGTTCTCGTGGTACAGCGCTACGCCTCGCGCGGTGAAACTCTCAACCCGGGCGATGTGATCGAAGAAGTGCAGGTCATCGAGCCACAGTTGTCCGCGCCCCTGCAGCGTCTGGAGGATGTACTGGGCATGGAAGTCCGTGGGCGGCTCGTTCCGGGGCAGATCCTCCGTGAGGGGGACATCGTTTCCAGGATCGTCGTCACGCGAAACAGCGAAGTAACCATTCGCGCCCGCCACGGCATGTTCGTGCTTCGGATGAGGGCTCGCGTGCTCGAAGATGGACGCGTCGGCGAACTGGTTCGCGTCCAGCGGATCACTGATCGTGTCCAACTGCTGGGCATGGTAGAAGCAGACGGCGAAATCAGCATCGATACGGGCTACATCGAGCCACGGGAGGAATCGCGATGAGTCTGAACCGCACTCGATTCGCAGAAACCGCACTCGCGACTGGGATCATCCTGCTTGCGGCACAAGTATGCGTTGCGCAGAGTAGTTCAGTGCTGGCGCAGGCGAAGGCGAATCCCAAACCACCGCCGCCTGCAGATACCGATCCGGCGCTGTCGCTGCAAGCGGTGGCCTGGTTCACCGTGCCCCAGCCGCAACCCGTGGTCTGGCGCAAACACGATCACGTGCAGATCATCATCCGCGAGACAAGCACGGCGCGCAGTTCGCAGGCCCTGGACACAAAGAAAGACTATGACATTCAAGGCGAGATCAAGGACTTCCCGCAGCTCACGTTCAATGACCTCATTAACGGCATTCTCAAAGCCAGCCAAAACGCCAATCCCGCCAAGCTTGACGTAACCTACAAAAACGAGTTCAAGGGCGATGGCAAGTACTCGCGCACGGATGACCTGTCTGCGCGAGTCACCGCCGAAGTCATTGACGTTTGGCCCAACGGACATCTGGTGCTCGAAGCTCGAACGTTCGTTCAGACGGACCAGGAGACGTCGACGATCCTGCTCTCGGGAGTGTGCGATCCACAGTTCGTTTCACCGGCCGGAACGATTCTCAGCAACCAGCTGTTCGATCTGCGTGTGATAAAGACACACGAGGGCCAGCTCAAGAAGACCACCAAGAAAGGCCTTATTCCTCGCGTCCTTGAAACGATCTTCGCCTTCTAAATTCAGCGCCAGACCGGCGGGGCAGACGGGTTACTGGAGAAAGCAATGGAGTCACTAATGAAATGCAGGCACTCGAGCAGCACACTCTCCGCGGCCCTGGCAAGTTGCGCCGCAGCGTGGATCATCGCCGGCACGGCAGGCGTCGCCATCGCGACTGACGTGCAGACGCTCGTGCGCGTCAAGGGTCTGGAGCACAATCAACTGACCGGCATGGGCTTGGTCGTCGGGCTCAATGGTTCCGGTGATTCTGCTCGTCGGAGCGAATACCCCGCCAAGTTCCTTGCCGAGTTTTACCGCAACAACGGGATGGGTGTGACCTCGCCCAGCGATCTCCAGTCTTCTGACAGCGTCGCAATCGTCAGCATCAGTTGCCTTGTGCCTGAGACCGGCGCCCGCGAAGGTGATCAACTCGATGCAACCGTATCTGTCCTGGGAAACGCCAAGAGCCTCAAGGGCGGCATGCTCACGCAGAGCTTTGTCCGCTTCTCGAAGTACTCAGATGTCGACGCATGGGTTTCCGGCCCGATCGATGTCGATCCAACCAATCCACGTGTGGGCGTCATCCGCGGCGGTCTGCACATGCTCAGCGACGTGCGGGCCAACGCATTTGTCGAAGGATCGCGCGAGGTGACGCTTGTCATCCGGCCTCAGTACGCGGGTTACCCCGTGGCAAACATGCTCGCAGATCAGATCACGCAGCAATTGCAAGTCGGCCCCTCCGGTGGGGAGGGTCGTGCCACCGTTCGTTCGCCCAATGAGGTCGTGCTCTCCATCAGTGATTGGGCGTGGGAGCGTCGTACCGCGACACTCAACTACGTCCTGACGATGCAGATCGACACGAGCCTGCTCGAACTGCCCGCCCGCGTGGTCATCAACCGCCGCGCCGGTGTGATCGCGTTGAATGGAGACGTGCAGATCTCCCCCGTGGTGATTTCCGCCAGGGGGTTGTCCATCACCCGCATTACGCCGCCGCCGATTCCCTCAGCTGCCGATCCGATCTTCTCCACGGAGGCCCAGGTCAAGCTGAGCACCGTCGATGATGGCTTGCCCACTACCAAGGCCCGGCTGGCGGACCTGTTCGACGCCCTCGATGCGCTCAAGGTCGATTTCGATACGCGTGTGGATGTCATCTACGAACTCAAACGACTCGGCGCCCTGCACGCAGAACTGATCGATGCACCGCAATGAGCATGGTTGATACCTCTCAATTCCGATCCTTCGCTTCAGGGTTTTCCGATCCGATCGGACCGACGCCGCGCATGAACCCGTGGCAGGAGCGGGCCGACGCGGGCGAGGTCGTTTCGACCCAGCCGACGGGGCTCAGGGACTTCTCGAAACTCATCGGCCGGGTCATGAAGTCGAATGAGACGCCACAACAGCGCGAGGCAAAGGTCTATCGAAACGTCGAGGAACTCGTTGCCCAGACGTTGATCGCTCCGGTTCTTGAGAAGCTCCGCGAGGACCCGCTTGAAAGTGGTCTGTTCAAGAAGTCTGAGGGTGAAAAAGCCCTGCGACCCCTGATCGAAGCGGAAGTCGCTAAGGACATCGTGCACAACATGCGCACTGGGCTCGTTGAGCAGGTGGCGCGCCGTTTGCTCAATCCGAAGAGTGTGGCCGCAGATACGACCGGGCGGCGGCTGGATGTGATTGAACGGAGACCGGAACATGCCTGAATTGCGCACCGGAACAGGAATTGGCATCTGCGTGCAACGCCTCGGGCAGATTCTGCGCGAAGCAATCACGCTGAACCAAAACCTGCTCCAGTGCATCACTGACTCACAGGAATGTTTGCGCACTGCGAATACTGCAAGACTGGTTTTGTGCCTGAAGAAGGAACGTGAATTCGTCGATTCCATCGACCGCCTTGAGCAGCGACGCAAGGTCGTCGCGGCCACACTCGCCAGCGCGCTCGGCATCACCTGTGACAACGAGGTACGCCTTTCGGATCTGGCCGAGGCCGTCGGAGAGCCGGCCCAGAGTCTTCTCATTGAACTCGGCGAATCACTGCGCGAAAGCATCACCGCGGTGCAGCAGGCCGGTGGAGTGTTGCGCGAGAGTTGTGAATCACTGCTCGGCCACGTGTCCGGCCTGATGCAGACGATCCAGGCGGGGTTAAGCAAGACCAAGTTGTACGGCCGCGACGGACGTATTGGCGTCAACGCAGCCATGTGTGGTGGACTGGACCTGAGGACATGAGGAGCGCACCATGGGCCTGACCAGCGCCCTTCAGATCGGTCGCACCGCCCTCAACTATGCCCAGGCGGCGCTTCAGATCACGGGCAACAACATGGCCAACGCCACCACGCCGGGCTTTACCCGGCAAACGGCTGTTGCCTCACCACTGACCGGTGATCGACTCGGTCTCAATTCGTCAACGGGCGGCGGGGTCATGCTGTCCGCCATTCGTCGGCACGTTGACGAAGCCATCAACGCACGCATTCGCGGGGCCATCGGCGATGAGCAAAGCGCCCTGACGCGCCAGAACCTCTTCAGCCAGATCGAAGCCGTCCAGAGCGAAATGACCGACTCGGACCTCTCCTCCGCGCTGACTCGGTTCTTCAACTCGTGGTCGGAGCTGGCCAACAACCCCGGAGATCTTTCGGTCAGAACACTGGTCGTGCAGGAAGGCGTCAGCCTTGCAGGTCGCTTGCAGGACACGCGCGGCGATTACGTCGCCGTGCGCAACCAGATCGATCGAGACATGGCCCTTCAGGTGGATCGAGCAGATGAACTGCTTTCACAGATTGCATCGATGAATGTCTCGATTGTTCAGGCGGAGCAGGGGCAGGGGACCGCTTCGTCTCTACGCGATCAGCGCGATCAACTGGTCGATGAACTGGCCGGCTACATGGATGTTTCAGTCGTCGAGCAACCCTCCGGGACCATCGACATCTTCGTCGGCTCGACGCCGCTGCTGCTTGGCAGTACCTCGCGCGGGCTGACCATGGACACCCGCACGACTGCCAACGGCGTCGAAACCGTGATCGAAACCCGGGCCGACGGCGCCGATCTCAACATCACCAGTGGTTCGCTTGGCGCCCTGACCAGTGCTCGCTCCGACATCGTCGATGGCGTGATCAGCGATCTCGACAGCCTCGCTTCGACCCTCATCTTCGAAGTTAATCGCATTCACTCGCAAGGTCAGGGCGGAAAAGGCTTCGAGAACGTCGAAGGCACCTATCGCGTTGCTGACACAACGGCCGCTCTCAACAGCAGCGCCGCGGGCCTGCCATTCCAGATCGTGAACGGCAGTGTACTGCTGCACCTCACGCATGATTCCACGGGGGAGCGTACGTCATTCCAGATTGACATCGACCTCGACGGCGTCGGCGCGGATATGAGCCTGGATGATCTCGTCACCGCGATCAACACGACCATCGGACCCGCGAACATTACAGCAGCCGTCACACCTGACGGCCGTCTGAGCCTGACCGCTGCCGACGGATACTCGCTGACTTTCAGCGATGACACTTCCGGTGTCCTCGCCGGGCTGGGCGTCAATACGTTCTTTACGGGTGAGAACGCCCAGGACATCGGCATCAATTCGACGGTTCTGAATGATGCGTCGTATCTCGCGGCTGGGTCGGAGCACATCTTCGGATCCAACGGCACCGCGCTGGACATCTCCAGACTGAGCACCCAGCCGCTTGATTCGCTCGGCGGGCTCACCCTTCCCGAATCGTGGAACTCCAGCGTGGAATCGCTGGCCATCCGCTCGCGGACCTCGATTGGCGAGGCAGCCTCCACCAAACTGGTCAAGGAAAGCCTGCAGGCGCAGCGTGCGGCTGTCAGCGGCGTCAGCCTCGACGAAGAAGCCGTCAATCTGCTCAACTTTCAGCGCCAATACGAGGCGGCTGCGAAGTACATCAGCGTGGTCGACCAACTCATGCAGACCCTCATGAGCATCATCTAACCATGAGCGCCATACCCAGCAACCTCGCCCGCGTACCGATCGCCCTGACCACCCAGGCCATGCTGGGTAACCTGACGCGCACGAGCCAGCAACTGCTCGAAACACAGGTCCAACTGGCCAGCGGCTTGGCGATCAACAAACCAAGCGACAACCCCATCGGAGCGTCACTCATCCAGACGCTGCAGCGCGGCATGGACATCCGCGAACAGCGATTCCGCAACTTCGATCAGGCCGAATCGTTCATGAATATTGCCGACGGGGCGCTGGGCGAAGCCACCGACATCATCCTTCAGGCGCGAGACGTCGCGTCGCAGATGATCGGTATCGGCGGCGACACTGAGACCCGACGCAATCAGGCCGAGGTCATCAACGCCATGATCAACGAGATGGTGGATCTCGCCAACTCGAAATTCACGACGAACTACATCTTCGGCGGCAGTCAGATTGGTCGCGCGCCCGTGGAGTCCACGCTTGGCGGATACCGCTACACCGGAACCAAGTCCGGCCTCCATCTCGATCTGGGCGTCGGCGAGCCCCTTGAGGTCACCCTGCCGCTCGACCGTGCGTTTGGTGCGCTCTCCGCGCGGGTCCAGGGCGATCGTGACCTCAACCCAGACCTGGTAGGCACGATGCTCGTCGCCGACATGAACGGAGCCCGCGGCCTCGGGGTCGATCTGGGGATGATCAGTATCGATGTTGGCGGCGTCGGCTCCACGCAAGTCGATCTGTCCGGCGCCGTTACCGTGCAGGACGTCATCGATCTCATCGACGATGCGATCGCCACCCTGGAATCGGATACGAGCACAACGATCCTTGGACCCGGCCGCGTTGGCATCAATTCGACCGCCAACGGGTTGGGACTCGATGTGGTGGCCCCACTGACGCTGACCATTGGCGAGATCGGCGCCGGGACGGCCGCGGCCGACTTGGGACTGTCGCAGGCGGCGTTTACGAACGCATCTCCGGATGGGGCCGACGTCGATCCGCGCCTGACGATGCTCACCGATATTTCGGATGTGCCCGGTCTTGCTCCCCTGAGCGACTTTGTTATTGGAAACGCAGGCCAGGTGCGAACCGTCGACGTCTCGGGCGTCAACACGCTTCAGGATCTGGCCAACGCCGTGGCGCGAACCGGCATCGGCGCCCGGCTTGAGATTGCCGACGATGGCCAGCACGTCAATCTCATTAACGAACTTTCCGGCAGCGCGATGTCGATTGCCGAGACCACCGGCGGAACGACGGCGACCGATCTGGGAGTACGGTCCTTCGCTTCGTCAACACAACTGACAGATTTCAACAACGGGCGCGGAGTGGAAATCCGCAGCGGCTCGGTGGATCCGATCACAGGTTTGCCCAACCCGGCCCTTGACATCGACTTCCGTGTGCATCTAAGCGACGGCTCCTTCTTCGATGTCGATCTCGCTGGCGCTGAGACGGTCCAGGATGTCATCGACATCACGAACGCCGCCGCCCCGCCCGGGACGTTTGATATGAGTCTGACCGACGGGCCCAATGGCCTGACGCTCACGGATCTCACCGGTGGAGGCGGCACGTTCTTCATTGAAGCGCAGAACGGCTCGCGCGCGGCAGCTGATCTTGGCATCGCCGTGAGCGCCTCAGGCGCAACTATTGCCGGCGAAGATCGCGCAACTATCGAGGTGGACAGTGTGCTGACCCACCTCGTGAACCTCCGAGACGCCCTGATGAACGATGATTCGCTTGGCATCACGTTTGCTGGAGAGAACCTCACAGCCGACGTGGATCGGCTGGCGCAAGCCCGGGCCGTGCTCGGGCAGCGGGCGAACCGGGTCAAGGCGATCCGGACGCGTGAAGAGGACCGACAGTTGCTGGATGTAAGCATGGTGAGCCAGATTCGTGATGTCGACTACAACGAAGCGTCCATTCGATTTGCGACGCTTCAGACACAGTTGCAAGCCGCGATGGTCACCACCTCGCAATTGGGGAGCTTGAGTTTGTTTCGATTCCTGGGCTGAGAGATGAGCTGATAGAAAGACCCGGAGGTGCCTCGGCCGCATCACCGGGTGAACATGGACGAGGGGACTCCAATCGCCAGCGAATGTGATTGGGGACCCCGCACGCCGGTCCAAGGAGTGGGCCGGTGCGACCAGGATGGTTCGGCCGAACAATTGGAGCGTTCAAATGAACGTGAAGACGAGTCGTTTTGGCACCGTGGAGATCGATGCCGATCGGATCATCACATTCAAGTCAGGTCTGCTGGGGTTTTCGAACCAGACCAGGTTCGCCCTGCTCCAGCCCAACCCGGAAGGTGTCTTCTACTGGCTTCAGTCAGTGGATGCCCCGGAACTGGCTTTTGTGGTGACGGATCCGAGTCTGTTCGTCACGGGATACGAAGTACCGATTCGTGACGACCAGGCGGCGAATCTCGGGCTCAAGTCGCTCGAAGAGGCGCAGGTGCTGGTCATCGTCAATCGCTACGGCGAGAGCCTGACGGGCAACCTGCAAGGGCCCCTTGTCATCAACGTCGAGCAGCGCGTCGGTGAGCAACTCGTGCTCGCCGATCAACGCTGGTCGACGCGACATCGGCTCGTGGAAGTCGGTCAGACCGCTCACGCGGCCTCGGCCTGATCCACGCCTGCTGCGACAAGCGCGGGTGCGTCAGGTCTTCGGATCAGACGCATGTTGTGGGAAGGCTGGCGAAATGGCGCAGGGAGTGCGCCCTGATCAAATGGAGCAACGGAATGCTTGTGCTCTCACGTCAGCGCGATGAAACGATCATGATTGGTGATCACATCGAGGTCACCGTCGTCGATGTCAGGGGTGACAAGGTTCGAATCGGAATCAACGCCCCGACCAGCGTCGCTGTTCACCGCAAAGAAGTTTATGACGCGATCAAGACCGAGAACGAGGAGGCCGCTCGTTTCGACCAGCGCCAACTCGACGGTATCAAGGTGTCCGCGGCGCAATCCGCTCGCGGGCCGACGCCGGGGGGCGCCTCACGACGGGCTCGAAACCCCATCAGGGGACCCGGGCTTGATGCGCTCAAGTGCAAGACCGCATGAACGATCAGGAGCATTTCACGCGGCCGGAGTTCGCCGCGCATTGCAGGCTCGAGACACAACCAGGCGCCCAACACGCCAGCCGAGCCAGTCGACACGACCAGTAGCCTCAATCAAGGAGGATTGCCATGGCTAGGATCAACACGAACATTTCATCCATGATCGCTCAATCGAGCCTGAATCGGTCCTACCGAGACTTGGACATTCGGCTTGAACGGCTCTCAACCGGCCTGCGCATAAACCGCGGTGCCGATGATCCAGCCGGACTGATCACTTCAGAACGCCTGCGAAGCGAGATGGCCAGCATCACCAAGGCTGTGTCCAACTCTGAGCGCGCAGGCTCGGTCATCGCGACGACTGAAGGTTCGCTCAGCGAGATCTCCGAGATGCTCAACTCCATCAAGGGGCTGGTCATCGAGGCCGCCAATACCGGCGGCGTCTCCCAGGAAGAACTCGAAGCGAACCAGTTGCAGATCGACTCGGCCATTGATGCCATTACCCGCATCAGCAACACCGCCAGCTTTGCCGGACTGCAATTGCTCAACGGCACCCTCGACTATCTCACCTCCGGCGTGCCCACCTCCGCTCTGGCGAACACCAAGATTCTCGGGGCCAGTTTCGGCAATGCTCCCAATATCCCCGTCAATGTGCAGGTGCTCGGCTCCGCGCAGACGGCGGAGATCACTCTCACGGCCGATTATCCGGGCGCCGTCAACGACGGCACCTTGCTCAGCAGCCTCACGCTGGAGATCTCCGGCAAGGACGGCGTCCAGGTCCTGCAGTTCGTCTCGGGCCAGTCGATCCAGACCGTGGTGGACGCCGTCAACCGCCTGAAAGACTCGACCGGCGTCGAGGCCAGCCTGGTCAGTGCCGGCAATCTTAGCTCGGGCATGGTCTTCACCAGCATCGAGTACGGCTCCGGCGCATTCGTCAGCGTCAAGAAGATCGGCGATTCCGGCGAGTTCTTCGATACCCGCATCAGCGATCAGCGCGACACCGGTCGCGACGTCACCGCCGTGGTCAACGGCATCCTTGCCACCGGCAAGGGTCTGGAGATTGCCGTCAAGACACCCGCACTCAACGTCGAGCTGCTGCTTACGGAAGCGTTCGCGCAGGACACTGCGAACTCGAAGATCTTCTATATCACTGGCGGAGGCGCCCAGTTCCAATTGGGTCCCAACGTCAATGTCAATCAGCAGATCAACTTCGGGGTCCGGTCCGTTGCCGCCTCGCGCCTCGGAGCCACCTATCTGGATAACGAGTTGCAGTACCTCAACTCACTCCAGACCGGCGGGACCAATTCCCTCAGTTCGGGCAACTTCCTTGCCGCGTCCAAGGTGATCGACTCATCCATCGACGAGGTCGCGGTCCTTCGAGGTCAGCTGGGCGCCATCGAGCGCAATACGATCCAGCCGAACATGCGCTCCCTCCAGGTGGCCCTCGAGAACATCACCGCGAGCGAATCGAAGATTCGGGACGCCGACTTTGCGGTTGAGACCAGCAAAATGACCCGGGCCCAGATTCTCGTCCAGGCCGGGACCGCAGTTCTGGCGACGGCGAACTCGACTGCCCAGAGCGTGCTGCAACTGCTCGGATAAGAGCAAACCTATTGAAGGTGGAGGTGCTGGCGGGCCCCGAGCCAATCCGGGCCCGCCCGCGTTTTGGGGAAGGTCCGGGTAATCTGACCAATAACCCTGCACTCACGTAACTCCCCTGGCGGCTCCCGATAATGCGGGAGCCGCCATTCGTTTTGGTGGGTCTTCGCGAGTTGTCTGACCAGCCGGAAAGTGACAGGAAATCGATGTTCCGAGTAAGCCGGCTTAACTTGGGCAGTATCGCGGACGATATCAATGCGTGGTCGTAATGGATGGGCGTTCATTGGGAACGCAAAGCGACCAGCGCATCTGACCGGTCTCGAAGGAGCGAGGTCGATTAGAGGCCAACAACAGGTCGCCCCACGAAGGGCAAACTTCCAGTCACGGAGGATGGCATGAGTCGCATCAACACGAATATTCCGTCTCTGATCGGACAGCGTACTCTCGGTTTGCAAAACCGATCGCTGAACACAAGCCTCGAACGGTTGAGCACGGGTCTCAGAATCAACCGCGGCGGTGACGATCCCGCCGGTCTCATCGCGTCTGAGAATCTCCGCGCCGAAATGAAGGCCATTACAGCCGCCATCGGCAACGGCCAGCGGGCTGAGCAGGTCGTCAACGTCGCTGAAGGTGGTCTGCAGGAAGTCAGCAACCTGCTTCAGGAACTCCAGGGTCTGGTCGGCCAGTCAGCCAATGATGCCGGTCTGAGTCAGGAGGAAAAGGACGCCAACCAGCAGCAGATCGATTCGATCATTTCCACGATCGATCGCATCTCCAACGCGACCTCCTTCCAGGGCAGCAAGCTGCTCAACGGCAACTTCGACTACACGACTTCCGCCGTTTCCAGCACGCTGCTGACCGATGTCACCGTCAATTCGGCCAAGCTGCCCTCCACGGCGAATGCGTACCTCAATGTGACCGTTGACACGATCACGTCGGCCCAGACCGCTGAGGTGTATCTCTCCACCGGCGCGACCTTTGATGGCAGCGGCGGTTCCTACACCATCGAGATCACCGGCAACAAGGGCACC
The DNA here is from genome assembly GCA_002418285.1 of Phycisphaerales bacterium UBA5793. Lineage (GTDB taxonomy): Bacteria > Planctomycetota > Phycisphaerae > Phycisphaerales > UBA5793 > UBA5793. The sequence goes on along the minus strand of DIDT01000010.1, from coordinate 58,461 downwards.
CAGCAGATCACGGTCGCCAGCGGAGCCACTCAAGCCAGCATCATTACCGCGATCAACCAGTTCAAGGACGTCACCGGCGTTTCGGCCGCCCAGAACGCCACGACCACCGCTCGCATCGAATTCCGGTCGTCCGGCTTCGGCACCGACTCGTTCATCCGGGTCAAGGAACTCACCGGAAGCACCTCGAACCTCATCTTCGACGTCGATACGGGAGGTACCGGAGACAACGATGTCACCGACACGGGTCGCGATGCGACACTCCTGATCAACGGTATCCAGGCCACTACGAACGGCCTGTCGGCGAGAGTGAGCAGTGAAGGCTTCGATGTCTCAGTGAACATCGACGGCAACAGCGCTCTCAACACCACCAACGGAACGACTTCGTTCTACATCACCGGTGGCGGTGCGACCTTCAGCCTCAACCCGACGGTCAACCTCGCAGGCAAGGCCACGCTGGGCATCCAGTCGGTTTCCAGCGGCAACCTCGGCACGAGTGCAGACGGCTTCCTGTCCGCCCTCAAGTCCGGTGGTTCCGCCAATGTTCAGACGGGCGACATTGACAACGCCCAGACGATCATCAGCAACGCCATCAAGCAGGTGTCGGGTCTTCGCGGTCGCCTCGGCGCGTTCCAGACCAATGTCGTCGGTGCGGCAGTCCGCTCGCTCGGCATCACGTTTGAGAACACCGCGGCTGCCGAAAGCCAGATCCGCGACACGGACTTCGCCAAGGAAACAGCCGGTCTGACGAGGTCTCAGATCCTCGTGCAGGCGGCAACCACGGTGTTGTCACTGTCGAACCAGCAGCCGCAGAGCGTCCTGGCTCTCCTCGGCTAAGGACTCCTGAAACGGATCCTCCCTTCGTGACTCAAAGCGCGGCGGCCGAAAGGCCGCCGCGCTTGTTCATTGGACCTTGACTTCGTTCGTCGCGCTGCTCGGGACGATACAATCGAGCCGTCATGCCCGCCCAAGTGGATCTTGCCGCACATTATCGAGACCTGCCCGTCGTTGTCACCGGTGGCGCGGGTTTCATCGGCTCGCACCTCACCCACGGGCTCATCAGTCTCGGCGCCAGGGTCACCGTCATTGATGATCTCTCGGGCGGCTCGGAGCAGAATCTCGCCGACTTGCTCAACTCTGCCACTTCCCTCCGCTTCGTTCGGGCCTCGATTCTCGACCGCGACGCTCTGGAGCAGTGTTGCACAGGTGCCGCCCTCATCTTCCACGAAGCCGCGCTTGCCTCCGTTCCCGCCAGCATCGAGCAGCCTCGCAGATACCTCGATGTGAACGTGACTGGCACCCAACAGGTGCTTGAGACGGCGGTCAAGTGCGGTGTCAGGCGAGTGGTCTTTGCTTCATCAAGCAGTGTCTATGGCGATCAACCTGTCCTGCCCAAGGTCGAGAATCAACCGCCCGATCCACTCAGCCCTTACGCACAGGAGAAACTGACCGGCGAGCATCTCATGCGCGTCTGGGCCCTGTGCTACGGCCTGAGTACCGTCTGTCTCCGCTACTTCAATATCTTTGGCCCTGGCCAGCGGGCCGATTCCGCATACGCCGCGGTCGTTGCCGCGTTCGCCAATGCGCTGCTCAAGGGGCGCCGGCCCACGATCTTCGGCGACGGGATGGCTTCGCGCGACTTCACCTTCGTCTCCGATGTCGTTCAGGCGAATTTTCGGGCCGGAGCTGTACACGGCCGCGACGCCGGCCCCCACGAACAACCCTTGCTGCGTGGCGGAGTGATGAACATTGCCAGAGGTGATCGCGTGACGGTCCTTGAACTTGCTCAACTCATGGCTGAGATCACCGGTGTCGATGCTCCGCCGGAGTTCAAGCCGCCCCGGGCCGGTGATGTCCTCCACAGTCAGGCGGACATCTCGCTCGCCCGCCGCTGGCTTGGGTACGAGCCTGAAATGCCGGTGCCCGACGGGCTGGAAGCAACACTCGACTGGTACCGCTCGATTCTGCGATGATCCCGCCGTGCGGGTACCCGTTCTGTGTACAATCCTCAATCATGAACGCATTGCACTGGTGCAGAACTGATCGCGCGCGCTTTAGCGCCTTGCTGGCTGCATGCCTGTTGGCCGCAGTTCCCCCCGTCCCCTGTATGGCGCAGGAAGGGGAGCCGGCACCGGAACCGGCATCCAATGGTGCCGCGCCGGCGCCGGCCGTTCCTGAATTCGACCGCGGCATCGAGGGCGTCAACCGCGCTCGCGCGATCTTCGACAAGGTCGTCGAGACCTATCGCAAGGCGCCGGCCATTCGCGACAACGCGACTGTGACCATGCAGTTCATCGCGGATCAGGAGTATCCCGAGCAGTCGCACGATGTCTCTCTGATCATCAGCCGCGAAGGTGTGCGGCTCGTGCTCGACGACATCACAATGACCGCCATCGACGGCACGCTCTACGGCGAATATGCGCCCAAACCGGAACGCCTCTTCATCGAGGATTTCAACGGTCCATTGACCGTCGACCTCTTCACCATGCAGAATTCCATCTTTCCTTTTCCGCACTTTGGCCTGTGCCTCTCAGAGAACCCGATTGACAATCTCTTCTTTTTCACTTTCGATGCCCGGCTCGTCGGGCAACGCACCATCAAGGACGAGAAGTGGGGGGACGTTGAGCAGGTCCGCATTGAGTCGAGCACCGATGGTGCGCCATGCACATTGACGATCGATCCAAAGACCAATCTCGTCGTGCGGTTCGAGTCGCAGATCAGCGATCTTGCCAACGAGGACACCAAGTGGAACGTGACCACGGAAATGCATCCGGAGCTGCTCGAACAATTCCCTGTCGAGCAGTTCGTCATACAGACCGACAATCGCAAAGTCGTGCAGTCCATCGGCCTGCTGACCGCCGAGCGCGTCACGGCAGATCTGATCAACACGCCCGCGCCGGATTTCATGTTCCCCGATCCCGAAGGAAACACGATCAGCCTCAAGGACTGTGAAGGCGAAGTGACGGTCCTGGCATTCTGGTGGATTCCTTCCGAGGCTACAGCGCCAATACTCGACTCACTTCTCGAAGTGCGCAAGTGGATCGATGACGAACAGATCAAGGCCCGAATCGTGCCGGTGGATTGCGGCGACTCGGTGGAAGACATGGATCTCTACCTCAAGGGACGGGAGATCGAAATCGACCATTGGCGGGATGAAGGCGGCAGGATCTCCATCGGAACCTATTACGCCCCGAGCTGGCCCACCACCGTGGTCATCTCGCCCGCGGGCAAGGTCGTGCAGACCTGGGTGGGGACCGATCCGAGCGACTCGTTCACCGAACGTCTCCGCAACGCCGTCAAAAAGGCCCTCGACGAAGATCTTTGAGGCTCGTGCGGCTCAACCAGCCCGGTCCGCTTTAATGAGCGTCAATGGCCTCCACTTCGCTCCCCATTATCCCGACCGATCAGGCCACGATGATGCAGCACGCAGCAGCGCTGCGCGAACTCGTGCGCGGCGAGGTGCGCTTCGGCCGGCACGACCGCATGCTCTACTCGACCGACGCGAGCATCTACCAGGTCGAACCGCTCGGCGTCGTGATCCCGGCCGATGAAGCCGATGTCGAAGCCGTTGTCAATTACGCGCGTGAACATCGCTTGCCGATCCTTCCGCGCGGCGGGGGCACCAGTCTGGCCGGACAGTGTGTCAACCGCGCGATCGTCATCGATACGTCCGTACACATGCGTGAACTCGGTTGGATTCACAAGCCGACGAAGTGCTGCATGGTTGATGCGGGAATGACCATCGACGATCTCAACGATGAACTTCGCCCGGAAGGCCTCTTCTTCGCGCCCGATCCCGCCACCGCCCGCCAGGCCAACATCGGCGGCTGCATCGGCAACAACGCGGCGGGCACGCGCTCGATCAAGTACGGCCGCACAGTCGAGAACGTCGAAGCCGTGCATGTGATCCTCGCCACCGGCGAGACAATCTCGCTGGCGCGGGGCGCCGCAGGCAAGAGCAATTGGGACGGGCTCGAGATCCCTCCGCGCGTGCAGGAGCGAATTGATCGCCATCGCGCCATCGCGCGGCGTCTTACCGAAGGCGTCATCGACGTAGTGCGCCGCCACGAGCCGCTCATTCGCCAGCGCTTTCCGAAGACGCTGCGTCGCAACGCGGGCTATGCACTCGACATGATCCTTGCCGACCTCGACGAAGCTCAACGACAGGGGGTTGATCCACTCGAATTGGTCGACCTCTCCAAACTGATCTGCGGCTCCGAAGGGACGCTCGCTTTTGTTACGGCTGCCAATCTCTGGCTGCATCCGGTTCCAAAGGCGACTGGTCTGGCGGTTCTCGGTTTCGCGACGCTGGAACAGGCGATCGATGCCGTCGTCCCGTTGCTGGAGCTCAGACCCTCCGCCGTCGAACTGCTGGATGATCTCATCCTCAATCTGGCCAGCGAAAACGCCGAGTATCGGCAGTATGTGCAACTGATGCCCATGCCCGCGCGGGCGAACGAGACGGATCGGCCATCGCTCAAGGCCGTGCTCTACGTTGAGTTTCAGTCTGAGCAAGGGCGGCAGGACATAGAGCACTGCTTCAATTCGCTGCGTGAAATGGCGGCGAGGCATTTCTCTGGTGCCGCCCTCGCCTGCTACGGCGATCGCGCCGCCATCATGCAGGCGCTCAAACTCCGCAAGGCCGGCGAACCACTGCTCCACGGCATTCCCGGCCGGCGCAAGCCCGTCGGCTTCGTCGAGGATAATGCCGTCCCCGTCGAGCGGCTCAGCGAATTCGTGCGCGGATTCCGACGCATCGTCGAGTCGCGCCACACGATCGCCTCGTTCTACGCACATGCCTCAGTCGGCGTGCTGCACGTGCGACCGCTGCTCGATCTGCGCGATGAAGATGATCGCAAACGCATGGAAGCCATCGCAGTCGAAACGGCCGACCTCGCGCAATCGCTTGGCGGCGTCATGTCCGGCGAGCACGGCGACGGCCGGGCCCGCGGCCCGCTGCTCGAGCGCTTCTATGGCTCTGAACTCATGAACGCGTTTCGCGCGATCAAGCACATCTTCGATCCGCACAATCTGTTCAACCCCGGCAATATCGTTTCGCCCGGACCGATCGCCTCGATTCACGAATCCACGCGCATCCAGCGAGCGGACTATGCGTGCGGCGAACCTCGTCTTCCCGAGACGTACTTCGATTACTCGCGCGAAGACGGCTTTGAGCACGCTGTCGAACTCTGCAACGGTGCCGGCGTCTGCCGCAAGAAGACGGGCGGCACCATGTGCCCCTCCTACATGGCCACGCTCGACGAGCGCCATTCCACGCGCGGCCGGGGCAACGCCCTGCGCCTGGCCATCTCCGGCCAGTTCGGTCAGCACGGTATGGCCGAGTGGAACGAACCTGACACACTGAACACCCTCGACCTCTGCCTCAGTTGCAAAGGATGCAAGACGGAGTGTCCGAGCAACGTCGATATCGCCAAGTACAAGGCCGAATACCTGGCGCAGTCATATCGCGCCGCCGGCCACACACCCCTGGCCGCACGCCTGCTTGGCCGGGTCGATCAACTGAATCGACTCGGCTCGCTCATGCCCGAGTTCGCGAACGCGGCAGCCAACTTCGGACCGCTTCGCGCCTTGGCCAATCGGCTGCTCGGTCTCGCTCCACAGCGCAGCCTGCCACGCTTCGAGCACTCGCTCTTTCGCCAGGCGATCGACTTCCGCACGACGGCGGAGGCGAACGCACCGAAAGTCATTCTGTACGGCGACTGCTTTACCTCTTTCAATGAGCCGCACGTCGGCCTCGCCGCCATGCGCCTGCTCGACGCCTTCGGCTACCGCGTCATCGTCGCCAATGCCGGCTGTTGCGGCCGCGCGATGATCTCAACCGGTCTGCTCGAACAGGCGCAGAAGACGGTCGCCTCCACCGCGACGCGTCTGGCCACCCTCGTCAAAACCAATCAGGCTCGGGCTGTGCTGGTTTGCGAACCCAGTTGCCTCGCGACGCTGCACGATGAATGGCAGTCATTGCGGCTGCCCGCCGGACCCAGACATGAGGCGCACTCAATCGCGCAATACGCATGGCTCGTCGAGGACTTCCTGGAGAAGTTTCATGATGACCACCCGCGTCATCCGCAGTGGCCACCCAAACCTGCCGATCACGACACTGGCCGAGTCCTCCTGCACGGCCACTGCCACCAGAAAGCTCTCTGGGGGGTGGACACCTCCGCCGCATTGTTGCGACGCCTCTACGGCCCGCGCGTCCATGTCCTCGAGACCGGCTGCTGCGGCATGGCGGGTTCTTTCGGTTACGCCGCCCATCGCTACGACCTCTCCATGGAGATTGGCGAACTGGCGCTCTTCCCAGCACTCCGGCAACGAGGTGACAAGGACGTCATTCTCGCTCCCGGCACCAGTTGCCGCCATCAGGTGCACGACGGCACGGGCGCAACCGCGATCCACCCTGTCGAATTCCTTGCTCGATCGCTGCGCCAATAATCACCGCCAACGCCGGGTGTCAAGATGGCCCACTCATCCGAAGGATTCGCATGGACCAGTTCAACTATCGTGAAGGGCGCCTCTTCTGCGAGAATGTCGCGGTTGAGGACATCGCCGCAGCCGCGGGCACGCCCGTGTACATCTACAGTGCCGCGACCATCACCGACCACTATCGCAAGCTCGTAGCGGCGTTCAAAGACGTCTCACCGCTTATCTGTTATTCGATCAAGAGTTGCTCAAACCTGTCGATCCTCAAGTTGCTTGCCGATCTCGGTGCAGGAATGGACGTCGTCAGCGGTGGAGAACTCTTCCGCGCCGGCCTCGCCAAGGTGCTGGGCAACCGCATCGTCTACGCGGGCGTGGGCAAGACCGATGCCGAAATCATCGAAGCGCTTGACTACAACCCGGAAGGCTCCACGCGCCACGGCATTCGACTCTTCAACATTGAATCCGAAGCCGAGTTCGAGAACATCGCCGCCCTCGCGCGGTCGCGCCACGTGGCGTGTGAGGCGACGCTGCGCGTCAATCCCGATGTCGATCCCAAGACCCACGTCTACACCACAACCGGCAAGAAGGAAACCAAGTTCGGCGTCGATCTCGAACGCGCCCGCGCCTTCTTTCGCAAGTATGGCCGTAATGAGCATTGCCGTCTCACAGCGATCCACCTGCACATTGGCTCGCCCGTCTACACCGTCGGACCGTATATCGAGGCGGTCAAGCGCGCCCTGACGCTCATCGACGAACTCGCCGCCGCAGGCCACAAGATCACCGCGCTGAATCTCGGCGGGGGCTTCGGCGCCGACTACACCTCTGCCCAGTCACCTGTTGCCGCCGACTACGCCTCCGCCATCGTGCCGCTGGTCAAGGAGCACGTGGCGCGCGGCCTGAAGATCATCCTCGAACCCGGCCGCACCATTATCGCCAACGCCGGCATCCTCCTCAACCGCGTGCAATACCTCAAGAACTCGGGTCAGAAGCACTTTGTCATCATCGACGGCGGAATGCACACCCTCATTCGGCCCGCCCTCTACGGCTCATTCCACTTCGTCTGGCCGGCTCGCGTGTCGAAGATGCACGTGCCCAAGACGCGCGAGCAGGAGATGAATCTCCCGGGGCTGGAGTTGTGCGATGTCGTCGGCCCCATCTGCGAGAGCAGCGACTTTCTCGCCAAGGATCGCCTGCTGCCGCCGATGGTGCGCGGCGACCTGCTCGCCGTCTTCTCCGCAGGAGCCTACGGCATGGTCATGGCCAGCCACTACAATTCACATCCGCTTCCCGCGGAAGTGCTTGTGGTCGGGGGTCGCGCCACGGTGATCCGAACGCGAGAGACGTATGATGATCTGGTCGCCCGCGAACGGCAAACCGAGCCGCTCATCGGGGGGGCTGGTGAGGATTGAAGAACGTGACCGAGCCTGCGGCTCAAGTTCGCCAGTCGATGGTGCAGGTGCTGCACACCCTGCCTGAGTCGCCGCCGCACCCCTGCGCCTACCTGCCGGGCCAGACCGCCCGTGATCGCGGCTTCGCGGTCCATCGCATGGAGCCGGGCACGTGGCAGTCCATGCTCGAATCCGGCTGGCGACGTTCGGGCATGACGATCTACGAACCCGCCTGCCCGTTCTGTGCCAGTTGCCGATCGTTGCGGTTGCCCGTCGGCGAATTCACACCCGATCGCTCCATGCGCCGGCTCATCCGACTCAACGACGATCTGACCGTGCGACTCACGCCCATGATCGTTGATGACGAGCGCTACGACCTGTATCACCGCTACATCACGCAGCGGCACGACGGCCTCATGAGCGGTTCACGTCGTGAGTTTGAATTGTTTCTCGGCCAGTCGCCCGTTGACACTTGCGAAGTCGAAATCCGCCTCGGCGATCGACTCGTCTGCATCGGCAGCACCGATCGCGCCGCGGGGGCGTGGAGCAGTGTGTACTGCTACTTTGACCCGCAATTGCCGAAACGCTCGCTGGGTACATACAACATCATCAAGACCATCGAGTTGTGCGCGATGCACTGCCCGGCCGGCCGCGAGGCGAGGCTCTACCTCGGCTACTGGGTCGACGGCTCGAAGACCATGGCGTACAAGGCTCGCTTTCGCCCGCACGAAGTGTTGCAGCCCGACGGCCGCTGGAGGCGAGTCGATCATTTCGTGCCGTGGGAAACCCAGCCTCGCATCGAAATCGGACCCGCGCTGCGGATTCACGAAGGTTCGGTTTCGAACGCTTCGTCGTCCTGAAAATCATCGGGCAACTCGGCGCCGAATTCACTCAACTCAGGCCCGGCATGGCGCGGCCCATGCTTGAGATCATGCAGCGCCTTGCGTTTGCGATCGCGGAAGATAAGTCGGATCGGCACTTCGCTGTAGGGGAGCTCCTCGCGCAGGCGGTTGAGCAGGTAGCTTTCGTATCCCGGATCAAAGAGTTCGCTATGGTTGACGATCAGCGCGATGGTGGGGGGATGCACCGCTACCTGGCTGACGTAGAGAATCTTGGCCCGACGCCCCAGGTGTGAACTCGGGCCTCGCTTTTCGAGAATGCGCTGAAACACCACATTGAGCGCGCCGGTCGATTCGCGATGCCCCGCCTGCTGGTACAGGTTAAAGGCCATCGCCACCGCGTCGCGCACCCCTTCGCCCGTCGCCGCCGAGGTGAACACGCACGGCGCATAATCGAGCCCCCCGAGTTCCTTGGTCAGGTAGTCGAGGTAGTCGTCGGGGGTAATCGGCTGACCCTTTCGGTTGGTCCTTCCCGTCGTGAGATCCCACTTGTTCACCACGATCACGCAAGGCTTGTAGTGGTTCTGGATTTCCTGCGTCAATTGCTTGTCCACCTGGCTGACCGGCACCGTGGCGTCGATCAGCAGCGCGACGACATCGGCCCGCCGCACCGAACGTAACGCACGATGCTGCGAGTAGAACTCAACGTCGTTCTGCAGGCTCTTGCTCTTGCGCACCCCCGCAGTGTCAATGGCGATCATGATCCGGCCATCGATCTCGAAACGAACATCGACAGAGTCGCGCGTCGTGCCGGCGATCTCTGACACGATGACGCGCTGCTCGCCCGCCAGCGAGTTGATGAGCGTGCTTTTACCCGCATTGCGCTTGCCGATGATCGCGAGTTTCATCGCTGGTTCGTGCTCGATCACCGTTTCCGGCAACAGGTCATAGAGCATGTCAAAGAAGCGACGCCGGTTATACCCGTTCAGCGCCGAGATCGGAACCGCCTCGCCAAAACCCAGCGCCGCCGCCTCCGCCGCATGACTCTCCCACGACTCGGCATCGACCTTGTTGGCAATCAGCCGCACGCGATCCGAGGCGCCTTGCCTGCGAAGCAGTTCCGCGACCGTCCGGTCAAGTGGCGTCAATCCGCTCTGGGCATCGATGAGAAAGAAGATGGAGTCGGCCTTCTGAATCGCCTGGCCGATCTGAAACTCGACGTCTTTGATGAGCGCCTTGGAGTCGGCGTCATCTTCATCACCCGAGTAGATGCCGTAGCCGCCCGTGTCGATCAGCTCGACCTGCTTGCGCGGCAGGCCATCGCGGCGATCGCCGGGCGGCTGCACCTCGACCACCACGGAAATGCGATCGCGCGTCACGCCAGGCGTGGGCGCCACAATCGACACGCGGTGCCGGGCGATCATGTTGAACAGGCTGCTCTTGCCGACATTGGGCCGGCCGACAATGGCGATACGCGGAATGGACATAGTGACAATCCTAGGCGGCGACCGCCAATACCCTGTTCAGGGGTGAAAAGAGGCGGCTCAGCGGCTCGTTGATGTCGCCGCGTATTCCTGGCAGATTTCCTGTAGGGCGTCGCACAGCGCATCGACGTCCGTCTCGGTGTTGAAAGCCCCGAAACTGATGCGCGTGGTCCCGCCGAGTCGATCCGTGCCGAATGTGCGGTGCGCGAGCGGCGCGCAATGGAACCCGGCGCGGGTGAGCAGGCCGTATTCGTCTTCCAGGATGGCCGAGAGTTCGTTCGGTTCGATGCCGTCGATCACGATCGAGAACACGCCGCACCGATTCTGAAAATCAGGCGGGCCGATGAGTCGCAGACCCGGCATCTCATCTTCGTCGAGCCGTTGGAGCATGTGGTTCATGATCTCCTGCTCATGCTCCCAGATGTGATCGACACCCCGTTCGAAGATCCAGGCTACGGCGGCGTTCAACCCGGCAATGCCGATCGCGTTGTGACTGCCCGCTTCGAACTTGTCGGGCATGTTCGACGGCTGGATGTCGCTCTCCGACAGGCTTCCCGTGCCGCCTTCTCGCATCGTGCGGACTCGGTCTTCCATGCCGGGACGAATGTAGAGACAGCCGGTGCCCAGAGGGCCCATCAGTCCCTTATGGCCGGGGCAACAGAGAATGTCGATGTTCAATTCCTGAACGTCGATCGGTACGTGCCCGGCTGTCTGGGCGGCATCGACGAGGAACGGCACGTCACGTTCGCGGCAGATCATCCCTACTTCTCGAAGAGGCATGAGCGTGCCGGCGACATTGGATCCATGGGTGATCGCGACCAGGCGCGTGTGAGGCGTGATCGCGCGGGCGATTTCCTGCGGGTCCACGAGGCCGGTCTTCGGGTCGCAGGGGATGCGCGTCTGCTCAGTATCCCCTCGCTCCGCCAGGGCATTGAGCGGTCGCAGCACCGAATTGTGGGCCATCCAGGTGGTGACGGCATGATCGCGTGTGCCGGGGCTGATGAGTCCTTTGATCGCGACATTGAGCGAATCTGAACCGTTGAGCGTGAAAATGACGTGCTCTGGCGCTTCGCCGTTGATCAAGCGGTTGATCCGCTCTCGGCACTCGTGCAGGATGCGGCCGGCCTCACGCGCCTCAGCGTACCCGCCGCGCCCGGGTGAGGCGTCGAGTTCGGTTGCAAAGCGCATCATCGCCTGGTAAACGGCAGGCGGCTTGGGATGGCTCGTCGCCGAGTTGTCGAAATAGATGCGGGGCCGGGATGGCTCAACAGAATTCACGGCTGATTGTATCACACCCGGCTGCAAAGACCGGTCGGGCGGAGACCTGAACAGCAAGCCGATTCCGCGCGGCAGGCTCGGATCACGATTGAGTGCCCGATCCCCAGCGTCGGGGGCGCTCCGCCGGTGCCGGCATCGGGCCGGCTGTAACGCTGCAGGCCCCGGCGCCAACCGTCTCGCGGATGAACCCCAGCAGCGACTCGCTGGCTGTCACCTTCAGGCGGGTCGGCTCGAGGATGACGTGCCGGCGGTCCGCGTACAGATGCAGCCGAACGGGAACCGGCCGCCCGGCCGAGCCGTTCAGTCGTGACTGCCGTTGCAGTTCGCCGTTGAGCATCGCCAGTGTCGCTTCCGCTTCCTCCCCATCGTCTAGGCTGATCTCGATCGACCCGGCCAGTTCCGCTGCGGCCTTGGCAATGGGGATCACGCGATCAACCTTGATGCTCGGAGCGCCACGCGACTTATCCACCTGCCCGAGGATGAAGATCATGGCATGATCAACCAGCGCATCACCACACTTGGCGAACGTATCCGAAAAGAGCACGCCGTCGATCTGGCCATGCAGATCTTCGAGTGTAATCATCGCCATCTTCTGCCCGGCGCTGCGGCCGTTGCGCACGAGCACGGGGCGAACGCGCGTGAGCATGCCGCCGAGGATCACCTGCGTGCTGTCAGGGAGGTCCGGCGCGCTGACGCTTGTCGCCGTGCCGAACGTTTCGAGTTGCGTCTTGTAACGCTCCAGCGGGTGGCTGGAAACGAAGAAGCCGAGCACTTCTTTTTCGTTCATCAACGCCAGTTGAAGGTCCCACGGCTGGACGCGAGGCAATGGCGTTTCCGACTTCACCTCGATCTCCGCCACGGCCGCAGGTGCATCGCCAAACCCAAATAGTGAACCTTGGCCCGAAGCCCGGTCCGCCGCCAGCGCCTGGCCCGCCCGCACCGCGGCCTCGATTGCCTCGACCATCGCCGCTCGCTGTTCCATGCCGTGCACCGAATCAAACGCCCCGGCCTTGATGAGGGCTTCGATCGTGGCCTTGTTGACCACCGAGAGCGGTACGCGCTCGCAGAAGTCAAAGAGCGATCGGAACGACCCATGCTTGGTGCGCTCCTCAACGACCGCAGCGATTGCTTTTTCACCCGCGCCCTTGAGCGCCCGCAGGCCGAATCGCACATGCCCGTGGTTGGAATCGCGCTCTTCATTGGCGTCGAACACCACCGAGAAATCGGATGCAGACAGGTTGATATCCGGCGGCTGCACGTCGATTCCCGTATGCCCGTCCGGAAAAGTTGCCCGGCGGCAGTCTTCGAGGTACGCAATCCAGTCTGCAACTTTCTGCGCCTGCGACTCGTACGTCAGCGTCGCCGCCATGTACTGGTTCGGGAAGTAGGTCTTGAGGTACGCCGTCTGGTACGCAACGATCGCGTAACCCGTCGAATGACTCTTGTTGAAGCCGTAGCCCGCGAATTTGAGGATGAGATCAAACAGTTCCTCAGCCTTGTGCTTTTCAAGGCCCTGTCTGACGGCGCCTTCGATGAATACCGGGCGCTCGGCGTTGATGACCTTTTCCTTCTTCTTGGAGATCGCCTTGATGAGGGTGTACGCAGCGCGCAGCGGGATGCCGCCCAGCTCGTGGCAGATCTGCATGACCTGTTCCTGGTACACCATCACGCCGTATGTCTCATCCGTGAATCGATCGACGATCGGATGCACTTTGGGTACTTCCTGCTCGCCGTGCTTGCGCCGGTTGTAGTCGGGAATGAGATCCATCGGACCGGGCCGATACAGCGCGTTGGCGGCGATGAGGTCCTCGAGCCGGTCCGGCTTCATGTCCAGCAGCAACTTGCGCATGCCGCCGGATTCAAACTGGAAGACTCCGGCCGTGTCGCCTCTCTGGAAGAGCTCGAACACGCGCGGATCGTCGTAGGTGAGTCTTTCGAGATCGAGTGGATCGCGGTTGGGATCATCAATCCCGAGTGCGGTGCGAATAGCCGCTTCATCGAGCGAATTGCGAATGAGTTCTTTCGCCCGTTCGATAATTGAAAGCGTCCGCAGGCCGAGAAAGTCCATCTTCAGCAGACCGAATTTCTCAACTGTCGGCCCGTCCCACTGCGTGATCGCATCGCCCTCGCCGGCTTTCGCGCCCGTCGGCCGCGCCAGCGGGATGATGTTGTCCAGCGGCTGGGTCGCGATGACTACGCCGGCCGCATGCACGCCGCTGTGCCGCACCTGGCCCTCGAGTGCTTTGGCCGTGTCGATGAGTTCCCGAATCTCGGGACGCGATTCATACTCGCTGCGAAGATCCGGCTCCTTCTCCAGCGCGTCATCGATCGAGACATTCAGCCCATCGGGAACCATGTTCGCCAGACGCTGCGTCTCGCCGGGCAGCAGCCCCAGCACGCGTCCCACGTCCTTGATCGCCGCCCGCGCCTTGAGCGTTCCGAACGTGATGATCTGCGCCACGTGGCCGTATTTCTGACGCACATACTCAATGACCGCGCCGCGGCCGTCCTGGCAAATGTCGATATCGATATCAGGGTACTCACTGCGATCCGGATCGGTAAATCGCTCGAAGAGCAGTCCATAGCGCACCGGACACGCATTCGACAGGCCCAGCACGTAGCCGACCATCGTGCCCACGCCAGAGCCGCGCGCGTTGGCCGGGATGCCGCGCTGCCTTGCCCAGTTGACAAAGTCCCACACGATCAGGAAGTACGCCGAGATGGCCTTGTCGGCGAGGATGCGCAGTTCGCGATCGAGCCGGGCGCGAATCTCGTCCGTTACGCCATCAAGGCCGTAACGCCAGACCAATCCCGCTTCACTCAACTCGCGCAGCGCCTTGTCGCATCGCTGCTTGAGTTCATCAGGAGTCTCCTGGTCTCGAGTCGCATCGAACGGCTCGAGGTCGTATCGAGCGCAGAACTCGGTGTACCACTTCGTCCGATCACCCTTCGTGTATTTGAACTTGTCCTTCGGAATGACCGGCTTGACAACCGGCGCGTGATTCTGTCCTGCTGGAAGTTCTACGTTGCACCGCTGGGCGATGCGGACGGTATTCTCCATCGCTTCGGGCAGATCGGGGAACAGTTCACCCATCTGCTCCGGACTCTTGACGTACAGATCGCGCGGGTAGCGCAGGCGGTTCTCTTCCGTCTTCATCTTCGCCATCGAAATGCAGCACAGCGTGTCGTGCGAGTCGTAATCCTCGGCGCGCATGAAGTGCGCGTCGTTGTCGCACACCAGCGGCAGGTCAAGTTCCTTCGCCAGGCGGATCAGGTGCGGATTGATCGCATCCTGCTCGGGCACGCCGTGACGCTGTACTTCAACAAAAAATCGCGGCTCACCATTCTCGTTGGGTTTGAACGTCCTCGCATGCCACTTTGCTTCATCCACCGCCGCCTGCCAGTGCGATTCCGTGTCCGGATTCTGCACGTAGCGCAGCAGGTGGTGCGCGATGCTGCTGCCAAGGTGGCCGTTGATTGCGATCAATCCATCCGCCCACTGCGCCAGCGTCGTCTTGTCCATGCGCGGCTTGAAGTAGAAGCCGTTGAGATACGAATCGCTCGTCAGTTTGAGAATGTGCTGCCAGCCCTGCTGGTTCTCCGCCAGCAGCACGAGGTGGAACCCGCCATCAGCCACGCCGGTGTACTGCCGATCGTGCCGATCGCCCGGTGCGACATACGCCTCGATACCCAGGATCGGCTTGATCCCTGCTTCCTTCGCCTTGGTGTAAAACTCGACGGCCCCGAACACGTTGCCGTGGTCCGTCATCGCGACGGTGTCCATGCCCAGTTCGCGCACGTGTTGGACGAGCTTGCTGATCCGATTGCCGCCGTCGAGCAGGCTGTACTCGGTGTGCAGGTGGAGATGCGTGAAACGCGGCGTGGTTTGTTCGGTCATTGATAGGATCGTAGTCGTTTGAGGGCCCGAGGTGGGGGAACGAGTTGAACTACAAGATATGGCCGCAGCCCGACCGAGTCACCACTATGCCGGGTGTGCCCCCTTTTGACAACGAATAGACAGGTTATCCCGAGCCCCTCCCCCGCGATTGGGGCCGCAACACCCCAAGATCAGCGCCCGAATTCCCTATGATCTTTCATGCGAGTCGAGTTCTCATCTCTCCGCACCGATCGCATCCGCAGGGTGCACCAGCGCATCGCCGCTCAGCCCAACTGGGTTGTCCGGGCGGCCCTCATGACATTCGCGTTGATCATCGTCCTGCCCATTCTGCTGCTGGTGCTCGTCGCCTTTACGCTGGCGGTCGTGGTGTTTGCCGTGCTTGGGTTGATCAACCGCATCGGCAATCTCATCACCGGCCGCAGCGGCACACTCTGGGGTCGCGACAGCCGGGGTCGGCGCAACGTCACCGTCCTGCCGCGCGAGAGTTGACCTTCCGCGGATTCAACCCGATTCGATTTGCACTTGCACTCAGCTACGTCCGAGCTTTGACGAGCACCGCCTGACCCGTCGGCAGCCGCACGAACCGCTCACCACTTGCAGCGGCGAATTCCTCAACCGCCTTCCGCGCCCCCGGGCACGTCAGAAACCCATCGTCATCCAGCACGATGATGCCGCCGGGAATCACTCGCGGATGAAAGAACGCCAGTGCCTCTCGCGTTGGCTCGTACAGATCTACATCGATGTGCACGAATGCGAACCGCGCATCCCGCGCCGCCTCAAAGCACGCCGGTATCCAGCCGCGATAAAACTCCAGATCGCTCCAGCGCGACAACGTTCGCTTCACGTCCTCGACACCCCAAGCCATGTCGCCCGCATGCCACGGCCGAACGCCCGGCGCTGGCGCATCGCTTGCGGTTGGCGGAGACACGCCTTCGAACGAATCGAAAAGATGGTGCCGATAGTCCCCATGCCGCGGTAACTGCTGGGCATAGTAACGAATGAGCCACGAGCCAAGCCCGCGGTAGATCCCGCATTCGGCCGTATCGCCGTCGAGTCGACCCAGCGACCGCAGGTATTCCTTGATGACGTAGTACCGGTCGCGCGGCCCCGGTCCGCACAGCACTTCGCCCTCATCGCATACTCGACGGAACTCCTCTTCCTGCTGCCAAAACAGGAGATCATCGCGCAGTCGCACCGCACCGCCGCCGCCAGTCGACTGATGCGTGTCGACGGGCGATGCGATCGCCGGCGCTTCCTCCCGCTTCCGCGCTGCCATCACGAGCAATGTGTACTCGCGCAGCGAATCCGCCTGCAATGGCGCATCGAAATCCCTGATCGCTTCGCATCGACCGCTGCGCAACGAACCGGTCTTGGAAAGGTGGACGAGCCAGGCGCCGTCGATGTCAAAACCGTTGCAGCGATAAAAGCGTTCGAACAGTTTGGGATTGATCGAGTAGAAACCGTGGTTCTCCCATCCCGAGACCGGAGAGACATGAAACGCCGTGCCGCCGACTTTGAGCAAACTCACAATGCCCCGAAGCGCGGCGGCGATATCGAAGATGTGCTCAATCGTCCCACCGTCGATGACCAGATCGAACCGTCCCCGCAGCGCATGGGGGATCGGTTGCGACAGGTCATGGATGATCGAAGCGCCCTCCGAGCCAAAGAGATCGAGCGACTGGTACTCTTCGAATCTCAGCGCTTTGAAGAACAGCTCGGCGCTCAACGCGTCGCGTGGCGCCAGCGATGGCCTGGGCTCCTCAACAACCTGGCCCGCGAGCAGCGACTCCACCTCGCCGGCCGTGGCGCCGATATCCTGCACTCCAAGCGTGAGCACCGAAGACCCGAACGGTCGAGCGCGATGTTGATCAATCAGCAGGCGAACAATCGGCAGAGCCAGTCCCATCACCGCATCTCCTGATTGGCTGCACGCGGAATCATCGGATCAGGATGAGTGGGAACCACCGTTGGACACGCGGCACCAGCGCGACGGCGGGTCGTAGATCTGCTTGAACGGCAGGTCTTCCCGATAGAAACCAAACGACTTGACGCGCCACTTCCGCAGCAACTGGTCGGCTGGCGTGAAATGCTTGGGCTTGGGTGCAATGCCCACACCGATGTGGTACTTGCCATCGCAAAGAAACAACTGGGGAAACTCCACGCGAAACGACTGCACGCCGCGACGGATGTTGAGTTGCTGTGGACTCGGCTTGCCTTCCTCATCCAGTTGGGTGAGGTTCGTCGAGGTCAGCACGTGAATGTCCGCTTCGTTGAAGATCTGTACGCCGACGGCGACATTGTCCTTGCGCACCCGGCTGTCCACGGTGATCTCCGCCGTCATCGACTCGCCCGTGCGGAACAAGTCGCGCTCCTGGCCGTCCGAATCGAAGAGTCGCAGTGACACGAGTCGAACCAGTTCGAGATGCAGGATCGCCGGACAGACATCTTCCGGATCATCAAGCAGTTCCTGGATTTCGGGAGGCAGTGGGGGATACGTTGGATCATCATCCTCCCGATCCACGTCCGTTGCCGTCACTATTGGTTCGCGAACAACCGACGGTCGATCGAGCGGAAAGGCCGGGGCATCTGCGTTTGATGTCGCCAGAGAGGCGGGCTCACTGCCGCGCGTTCGCTCCTGCTCGAGCGCGAACTCGCTGAGCAACTGCTTTTCGTACATCTGCGTGATTTCGCGGCTCGGTCCGTCCGCCACGAGTTCGCCGTCGCGCAGGTACAGTGACCGCGAACAGAGCGTCTCGATGAAGAACATGCTGTGCGAGACGACCAGCGCCGTGGATCCGCCGCTGCACAGATCGAGAATCCGATTCGTGCACTTCTGTTGAAACGCGAGATCACCCGTCGAGAGCGCCTCGTCAACGATGAGAATGTCCGGCTTGCGGCAGAACGTGACGGCAAACGTCAGTCGCGACTTCATGCCGCTCGAGTAAGTCCGAAACGGATGATCAATGACATGGCGCAGGCCCGAAAAGTCGATGATCCACTCTTCGCTCTGCTGGATCTCCGCCTTGCTGTAGCCCAGGCAGTAGCCGCCCATGTAGATGTTCTCGCGCCCGGTGTATTCATCGTGGAATCCGGTCCCGAGTTGGAGGATGGCCCGCAACTGTCCGTCGATGTGGAATGAGCCTTCGGTGTGATCCAGCGTCCCCGCGAGGATGCGCAGCAGTGTGCTCTTGCCGGCGCCGTTGGCGCCGACCACGCCGACCAGTTCGCCGCGCCCAACCTCAAACGACACGTCGCGCAGCGCCCAGCGCGGCTGGTACATGGGCTTGCGGAGCACCATCTCCTTGAGGATCAACGATGGTTTGCGATAGATCTTGTAGAGTTTCGAGAGGTTGGAAACGCGAATCGCCGCGCCGCGCTTCGGCACCGCCGCCGGTCGGGGTGTTTCAATTGCCGGCTCAACGGGTGACGCGACGTTCTCGGCCGTCGGTGCGGCGTTCACTTCAACAGAGCGCGAAGATTTGGTCAACAGATTCGTCATGGCGTGGCCGTGAGGGCAGTATCCTACCTGACCAGTCGTTTCACAAATGACCTGATGGCGCTCCGCTTTGGAAACACTCCAGCCGGCACGGGTTGATCGGTGCGCCGAACGAAGATCCGGCTGCTGAGCACCAGCAACTGCTCATCGCTCATCGCCGCGAAACGCGGAATCAGGTGCGGTCGAATCTCCGCCAGTTGCTCGGGTGTCGCAAAGAGATTCTCATCCACGCGGACAACCTCAAAGCCCGCCCGCCGGAAATCGTCAGCCCATTCGTGCGATCGAACGCGGTTGCCATTCTCGTTGCGCGTCTGCAGGAAGAGTCGACGATACTCCTCGTCGCCAAGGCGGAGGAACTCGAACGGCTGGTCGAAGTTGCGATGGTCGCGGTAATCAACCTGGTGCACGCCCAGCCCGCCCGGTTTCGTGAGTCGAGCCAGTTCGCACGCGGTCATGTACGTGTCGCCGACGTGTTCGAGCACCGCGTTGGACATGATGACATCAAATGACGCATCCGGCAGATCACTCGGCGGTGTAGCCAGATCGCAACTGTGCTGCGAAATCGTGCGCCGCTGATGCCGGCCGGCCGCGATCACCGCGTCCAGCGCATCCCACTCCGCTCGCGGCAGTCGCTGCTGCGCCGCCTTGCGAAGTTGGGCGTAAAAGGCGGGGTGGTAGGATGGATCCCACTTGGCGAGGTATTTGTCCAGCACCGCGACGTCCGCGCCGAGCGCCTGGCAGATGAGCATGCTCCCGAAGTTGCGCCCGGGTCCGAGCTCGAGTACGCTCAGATCCGAGAGATCGGGAATGTTTTCAAGCACGCGCACCTTGGTGAAGTCGGGGATGCCGCCCGTCAGACGGCCGAAGTGCTCGCCGATGCAATAGGCGTAGTCAATCGCGTTCCGCAGGCAGTAGCCGATCTGGTCATTGATGCACTCCGCAAACTCCGCGTCCTCATCACGCGCGTGCGCCACGTCATCAGCGCGCGGCTGGGCGTAGACCCGGCCGATCGCTTTCGGATCGTCAACCTCATCGCTCTCTTTGCGCACGAACAAGCGAGCGCTGATCGTCATCAACTGTTCATCGCTCATCGCGGCGAATCGATCAATGAGATTGGGCCGCATCTCGGCGATGTGCTCAATCGTGGCGAACAGGTTGGCTTCGACTCCCTCAACGTCAAACCCGGCCGCTTTGAAATCTTCGGCCAGTTCGTGTGCACGCACCCGATTGCCCTGACTGTTGCGCGAATTGATGAAGTGCTCTGCAAATTCCTCTTCGGGCACGCTCAGGAATGTCAGCGGCCGATCCTGCTTCTCGTGATCGCGAAAATCGACCTGGTGGATGCCGATGCCGCCCGGCTTGGTCAGTCGCGCCAGTTCACCGGCCATCTTTTCCGTGTCGCCAATGTGCTCCAGCACTGCATTCGAGACGATCGCGTCAAAAATGCAGTCCTCGTAATCACTCGGCGGCTCGGCCAGATCGCCCGAGGCGCTGCGGATGATCTCTGGTGCGTGCTGCTGCAGCTCGATGGTTCGCCTCAGCGCCGACCAGTCGGCGTAAGGAAAGTTCGCTTCGCAGGCGGCGAGCAGGGCGCGATAGAGCTTCGGGTGGTACTTCGCATCCCACTGGGCAAGATACTTATCCAGTACCGCAACCTTCGATCCGCACGCCGCACAAATCATCATCGAGCCGAAGTTCGGGCCCGGCCCAAGTTCGAGAATCGACAACCCTTGGAGGTCCGACAGCAATCCACACTCCGCCGCTTCTCCAGGGGCGCCCGGTAGCGTACCGCGACCGAACTCGCGGGCGATGGCCGAGGCGTAGTACACGCCGTTGACGATCGCATAGCGCACGTGCTCATCAATCGCGCCGGGCACCGCCCAGCGGTCTTCCTCCAGGTCAGTTTCGACGTACTTCTTCTGTGATGGCGGCGTCGGCGCCTCACCCTGCCGCTTGAGGAAGAATCGCCCACTCACGACCGCGAGCACATCATCGGGCAGCACCGCGTACTGCGGCTGCAGGCGCGGCCGCACCTGCGCAATGTGCTCCGCCTCGGCCCAGATGTTCGCGTCAAAGCGAGAAACGTCAAACCCCACCGAGCGGAAATCACTACCCATCGCCTCGGGCCGCACGCGATTGCCGTTACCGTTCATCGTCTCGTCGAACAGCTTCTGATATGCGTCATCCGCCATCGTGAGAAACTCGAGCGGTCGCGTGAAATCGCGATGATCGCGGAAATCGACCTGGTGGATATTGATTCCGCCCGGTCGCGTGAGTCGCGCCATCTCCGCCGCCGTTTGCGGCACATCGCCAACGTGTTCGAGCACTGCGTTGGAGACGATCACATCAAACGACGCATCAGGATACCCGCTCGGCGGGTGCGCCAGATCCGTGCGATCCTGCGCCACAATCTCGGGAAGATGATCTTGGGCAGTGATGATGCGATCGACCGCCGACCAGTCGCGGTCCGGCAGCCGCTCGGCCAACGCCTCGCGCATGAATCGATAGAAGCGGGGATGGTACACCTCGTCCCAGTCGGCGAGGTACTTATCGAGCACCGCCACCTGCGCCCCGAAGGCATGCAGGACCAACGGCGTGCCAAAGTGTCGGCCGGGCCCGAGCTCGAGCAGTTTCACACCGGCCAGCGGCATCGCGGCCGTTTCGTCGCGACCCAGTTCGCGGCTGATGAGTTCCACGTATTCCTGCCCGATGCGGATCGCGTAATCAACATCCTCGCGCACTTGCGCGTCGGTAATCGCTCGCAGGTAAAAGCGCCCGCTGATGGGCCGCAGGTCATCATCCGTCATCACGGTAAAGCGAGCCGACAACCGCGGCCGAATCGCCTTGAGGTACGCCGCATCGGCAAACATGTTCGGCCCAAAGTGTTCGACGCGGAATCCGATCTTGCGGAAGATCTGCTGCATTTCAACTGGCCGCAATCGGTTGCCGCGAGACCATCGCCCGGCTGAACGCTCCGCGTCAACCTGCTCGTCGCTGAGTGTGAGAAACTCAAGTGGCTTGGCGTAGTCTGCCGTATCGCGAAAGTCGATCTGGTGAATGCCAAAGCCGCTCGGCCGCGTCACGCGTCCGAACTCGCGCATCAGCGCCGGCAGATCGACCTGGTTGAGAATCGCATTTGTCACAATGCAATCAAATGACGCGTCCTCGATTGCCAGAGGTCCGGAAAGCGATTCAATCTCGTACAGCGTCAGTACCGGCGAGTCGTACGAGCCCGCGTCGAGAATCTCGTCGATCCACGACCAGTCTGCATCCGGATACTCTTCGTGTCCTACGCGACCCATCGCCCGAAGGAAAGCGGGCGCCTGCTCATCCCATCGCACAAAGTGCGTATTCACCGCGGCCACGCTCGCCCCGAACGCGCGACACACGAGCATCGGTCCGAAGCGATTCGGCGTGCCGAGTTCCGCAATCACGAGTTCCGAGAGGTCGGGATACGGATGCATCCGCCGCGCGAGGTGGTTCGCCACCGTCTTGGCGTACTCGTAGCCGTTGTCGATCGCAAAGCGCACATCAGCCAGGACGGCTGCGTCGATCGGCGCATCAACAGCAACGGGTCGACCGGTCGTGCGAGGGACGGTTTGTGACATCAACGAATCCTTCTGTCAAGTTCGAACCGGCGCGCTTCGCACCGTTTGCACCGTGGGAACAGTTTCATCTTCACAAAGGGCGTCATCGCCCGTTGTTGCAACGGCGCTTGATCGCACCGCCGCCCGCGGCGTTTCAATTCGACCTTCATTTTCGACGCCGCTCAGCGCGCGGTCGTACACGCGGCAGGTGAGGTTAACCATCTGGTCGAGGTTGAAACACGCATCGACGTACTTCTGGGCGGCCCAGCCGAATTGTTCGCGCAGTTCGACATTCTGCAGGAGTCGCTGCAGGCTCACGACCAGCCCGGCCACATCATCAACCCCGCAGATGTACCCCGTGACGCCGTGCGCCACCGCGTCCGATGTGCCACCTGCGTCCGTCGCCACCACCGGCAACCCGATGTGCTGGGCTTCGAGCGCCACGTTGGGGCAGCCTTCGTACCGGCTCGTGAGCAGCAGCACGTCGGCTGCGCTCATGATCTCGACGACATCGCTCACCCGACCCAGCAGCGTCACCGTCCGGTCGAGGTTTCGCCTGGCGATGATCTCGCGCACGCGCCCCTCAAGCGGCCCGCTGCCGGCGACAATCACCCGGACGTCAGGCAACCGCTCGCGCAGCAGCGTCACCACTTTCAGCATCAGTTCAGGTTGCTTCTCTTCATCGAGTCGATTGACCACCACCACGACCGGCGCGTTGGCGGGCAGGCCGACTCGTTGCCGGGCTTCGCGCCGCTGCGCTGCACTCGGCCGATCGAAGTGATCGCGGAACAGGCCGTTGAACACGATGTGAAAGCGGGACTCGTCGATGCCGACATACTCCGCATAGCTCTCCGCCCCGCGATGCGAATTCGCCAGCCAGTGCACGCGCTTGCTCTGCGCCACGACGCGGTACCAGTCGACAAACGGCGAGTAGAAGCGGGGGAAGTGCGTCGGGTTGTAATTGCGCGTGCTCAGCAGAATGCACGGCACGCCGGCCGCGATGCCCGCCAGCCCTGCAATCACATTCGGATGATCCAGCCACGAGTGCAGAACGTCGGGGGGATTGGCCGCCAGTTCGATCGCCAGGTTCGCAACGTACGACCGAATCGCATCGGGAGCAATCGCAATCAGATCCCAGCGCACCTTGGCGAGGGCGGCGGCATCAATCGCATGGCCGCGACCGGCTCGTCCCGCGTCGACGCCCGTCTCAGTCAGCAGAGGCAGGTAGTGGGCGTGTTGCCCTTCCAGATCATGTTGAGTGCGCACCGTGCACTCGTGGCCGCGCTGGTGCAGGCCGATGGCCGTGTTGCACAACTGCCGTTCCGCGCCACCCGAGTAGAGGCACCCCGTGTATTGGACAATTCGCAGCTGCTTCCCCTCGCGCCGTTGGCAGTCAAACGCCGCGTTGTCCGCGTCGATCGCCTCGCGCCAGATGGTCTCGGCATCCCGCCCCTCGGTGCCCGCCAGCGGTTGAACCAGTCGCTGTTCAGTTGGACCGTCCTCTCGCGACCGGGAGCACAGCCATTGAGCCAGGCCGGAACCCACGGCCGCGCTGTCCACCAGCAGTCCCGGGGCAATCCGTCGCAGCAGTGGTTTGATCCGCCGGCGCGCCATCAGGTCCGCCAGCACTTCCGTCGCGTCCGCACTTGCCCAGCCGCGTTCGGTCAGCAGCCACAGCCGACGAACTCCCGCTCGCCGCAGCCACATCAACGCCTTGATGGTGATGTTTTCGCGCGAGG
This sequence comes from Phycisphaerales bacterium UBA5793, assembly GCA_002418285.1. GTDB lineage: Bacteria > Planctomycetota > Phycisphaerae > Phycisphaerales > UBA5793 > UBA5793. The sequence goes on along the minus strand of DIDT01000010.1, from coordinate 34,317 downwards.
TTGGAATGAGGACCGTGCATTCGCCCGCCGGCATGTCTCCGGTTCGAGCCAGCGTTGGGATCGGGCCCGCCGTGTTCAGCGTCCAAAGCGGCGCATCATGGCGAATCTGCCGCGCCCCGCACGCCGCGACCTGGGCGAGGACGAAAGCGTTGAAGATGTCGAGCCACGACCCGACTTCGAGCGAACCCGCGAACACTGCCACCCCGCCCTCATCGTGCCATTGGCGCACGGATATCGAGAGAGCATCGAGGTCGATCGACGCTCCGGAACTCGGCTGAGCGGAAACAGTCTTGGCGACCCGGCCGTTGGACCCGGTCGTCGCGGTGTCGAGCATCACGTGGGAGGGCTCCCGTTGCGGTGGGGACTCACGGCGGGACGATCCAGTTCATCCTCGAGATCGTAGACCTTTCCCTCGACCGTGAGGCACCTCCGGTCCACCTGGTCCAGCGATTGTTCCAGCAGGCTTTCGATCCGGCGCAGCAGCGTTCGACGATCATCATCCAATCTGGCGGAAAGCCGGTTGACGGTCTGCATCAATTCGGCGTGGGTTCGCTCGCGACTGACTCGTTCCTCCGCCGCTTCGGCGCGCGCCCTCTCCAGTGCGGCTCGAAGCGAATCCCGCTCACCTTGTATCTCGGCGATCATCGTCCGGGCCGCAGCCAGAGCTGCCTGCCCCTCGGCCGCCTGTGTGATCAGTTGCTCAATCCGCTCACCGGCGGCTCGAAGTGAGGCACTGGATTCCCGGGTTTGCTCGCGCGCCGCTTCGAGGTCCCGTTCCAGTTGCGCCAATCTCTCGCTCTGGCCTGCGGCTCGCTCCGTGACCTCGGCCAGCCGCCGATTGGTTTCACTCAATTCATGGTTCGTCTCGCCGCGCTGGCGTTGCGTCTCGTTGAGCACCCGCGCCTGGTAGTGCACTTCGTCCAGCCAGCGCTTGCTTTCCTGTTCGCGCTCGTTTCGGGCCGACGCGAGTTCTGCCGTGATCGCCTCGATCGCCTGCTGCGTCTTGTCGAAGCGGTTCTGCAGTGCGGCGATCTGCTCATCGGTCTGGACTCGTCCCTGCCACTGCTCCGATTCCATCCGGGCCATGATGAGATCGTTCTTCAGCGTCTGCAACTGTCCTTCGAGCATGTTCGCCCGCGCCCACCAATCGAATCGCTCCTTGCGCACCGAGATCTGGTAGGCGATGTCTCCCTCGCGAATCCTGGCAATCTGATCGCTCTGACTCGTGTAGACATGCAGATCTGAAGCGATCGGAGGAGTGCGACGATTCGACTTTTTGCTCGCCGCAGTGGGCTTGGCGCACAGCGCCATTACGACCTGCGCGCGAGCGGACTTCACGTCCCACTGATCTTCGATCGCAAATCTGCCATCCTTGGGAGCGCTGCGCGGCCGCTCTTCAAAGACAAATGAACCAGAGACGTCTGACTGCCGCAACCATCGGATTGACTCGAATCCGGCCAGCAGACCTTCAAACTCATCACGCGTCGGGACGTGCAGGTGATACACATTGCCGTGCTGATTCAGACGTTCCCACGTCGATTCGTACTCGTGATCGGGAACCGAAATCAGCAGCGATCCACCTGGTTCGAGTACGCGGAAGAACTCAGCCACCGCCTGCCGCTGCTCGTGGATGTGCTCGAGCGCCTCGAGGCAAACGACTAGATCGAACGCGGCATCCTCAAATGGAAGGGGAGCCTGATTCAGATCCCACTGGACAAACTCGACACGCTTCTCGTCGCTGAGTCGCGACTTGCCCAGTTCCAGCGCCTCGGGCGAGATGTCGAGATTCACAACCCGCTCAGCCCCGGCCTTGAGATAGCGCTCCGCTCCCAGACCCGCCCAACCACCCGCATCAAGTATCTTCTTTCCCTTGGCGAGCGACGCGGCGACGTCCAGCCGGGCCGAGCAGTGCGCCATGATGGTCGCATCGTCGAGCACCGGATGATCGGACATCGGCCCGGATAGCCGCACGAGGCGCAACCCGCCCGATTCGTCAACCGAGTCGGGACGCTCTCCAAAACCAATCCCCATGGCCGTCCGGCGTATCTTATCGAGCGTCGCCGCCACGTCCTGATCACCCTCGCGCGGCAGAATTTCGATCGCCGAGCTCCACTGGGTTCGATCGTGGATGAGTTTCAGCAGCCCGGCCGGATCGCGAGCAAGTCGCGACAATCCGTCGATCAGCACAACCTCGATCGGCCCCTCGAGTTGCACGGCGAGGTCTTTGTCGTCCCCCTGAAGGTAGGTGAAACCCCAGCGCTGGTGGAAGTTGTCGTGCTGCAGCCCTTCAAGAGGCTGGGTCAGCAGGCGGGGCTCGCGCCGGGTGATCGTCTCCAGCAGCGCAGGCATCAGCGCATCATCGCGCTCCCGCGCCCACGGCGAATCATCTGCGCAGCACACCTGCACCTGGGCCCCCGCGCAGGCGAACCAGAGTCCGAGCGCAAGATCCGCAGGCTCATCTTCGATGATGACGACACGTTGCCACAGCGTTCGCCCGTAGCCGCCTGGCCAGCGCGCGACGAATTGCTCCGCCCGACTGATCACGCTCCGAGCCGCTGCGGCGGTGTCTGGCCGAGCAGGCATGTGGGCTTCCTTGCGGCTGTTTCCGCGTTTCCCCGCCGAATCTAAGGGTTGGGCGGGCAATGAGTCAACATTTCAGTGGCACCCTGATCCCGTCTGCCAACCTAACTTGCCCGGACTGCTGCGGACCGCCGCGTCGCAATCACCTCAACCGACGGAGCTACAGTCGATCGCTCCCGGCCCTCCCGGGCGCGTCGCAGCCACAACTCAAGGATCAGCATCGGCCAGAGGCGGTAGATCGAGAAACACTGCGGGTTTTCCTGCTCCACCAGCCACGCTTTGAGCTGCCTGTGGTCGAGGCAATTCGCCAGGCACGTCGACGACCCCGCGAGCACATCATGGGCGAACGACCGCAACGCCGGCCCATCCCAGAAGTTCGACGGCAGGCCGAACCCCTTTTTGCGCCGTTGCACCCACTCCCGCGGCAGTTCGCGCGCGAGCAGGTCTTTAAGGATGCGTTTGCCCGAGTATCCCGGCCGCCCGTTCGAGCCGGCCAGGGTTTCGACCAGGTCCTCGGCCCCCAGAGCTGCCGCAAACCGGGCTATATCCGTATCCAGCAATGGGCAGCGCACCTCCAGCGAGTGCTGCATGCTCATGCGATCGACCTTGGCCAGCACCGCCCCGGGCAGATACGCCTGCACATCCATGTTCCTCATGCGATGGATCAGCGGCCGATCCGAGCAATCGAGCTTCGCCGACCAGCTGTCCATGTTCGCCTGCGTCGCCGTCGGCACTGAACCGAGAAACCGGGCGATGTCCGGCTGCTGGAAGATGGTCAGCCGTGGCCCGAGATACAGAGAGGATGCCCGAGCGCCTCCGTCGCCCGCCACGTCGGCCAGCGTGTCAAAGTACCGTCCGTACCCGCCGAACATCTCATCGCCGCCGTCGCCCGAAAGCGCCACCGTCACGTATCGCCGCGTGAATTCACTGAGCAGGTAGGTCGGCAGGCAACTCGAATCGCCGTTGGGTTCGTCCAGGCTCTCCGCGATCATCGGCGCCAGTTTGATTGCATCCGGCTTGAGCACGATGTCGTGATGCTCGCAACCGAGCCGCGCTGCGATCTCTCGCGCCTGCATGTGTTCCGAGTCAGGCGAGTCCGCAAAGCCGACGGAATAGGTCTTCGTGTGCACGCCCAGCCGGCGCATGCGACTGACCACCAGCGCCGAGTCGATCCCACCCGAAAGGAACGCACCCAGCGGCACATCCGACATGAGTCGCCGCTCGACCGCCTGAGTGAGCAGTGCATCCAGCTGATCGACGCGATCTTCATAACGCGCAGCGAGTTCAACGTCCGGCTCGGCATCCCCTGCCTCAAACCTGAAGTGTCGCCCTCGCTGTTCGCGCCCGTCGCCGTCGACCAGCAGATAACACCCCGGTTCGAGCTTCTCAACCCCGCGGTACACCGTCCGCGGGGCGTGGAAGTACTGCAGCAGCAGGTAATCCGCCAGCGCCTCGGGGCTCACCGTGCGATCGAGGTCCTCGATGACCTCCAACGCCCGCAATTCCGATGCAAATGCAAACCACCCGTTGCCTCGCGCGATGTACAGCGGCTTCTTGCCAAACGGATCGCGCGCCAGCATGAGACGCCGCTCCCGCCCGTTCCAAAGCGCCAGCGCATACATGCCGCGCAGGCGGTCAAGTCGATCCGCATGTTGCTCCGCCAGAAGGTGCAGCACGACTTCAGCATCGCACTGGCTCTTGAATTGATGCCCCTGCGATACGAGCTGCCGGCGCAGGTCGCGAAAGTTGTAGATCTCACCATTGAATGTCAGCCCGACCCGCCCGGTCGCGTCGACCATCGGCTGCCGACCCAGCGGCGAGAGATCGACAATCGACAGCCGCCGCTGCGCGAGCGCGCAGTGCCCCGTCGGATCGACCCACACGCCCGAATCATCCGGCCCGCGATGCACCATCGTCTGGTTCATCGCATGCGCCAACTCGGCCAGCCGCTCGCGCCCCAGTCGGCCGGTCAGATCTACATACCCCGCGATTCCACACATGTCTCTCTCTCAGCCGGTAGGGCCCGCCGTGCGGACCGCGATGTGCTCATGGGTGCGGCGTGAGTGCTGTTCACTCACTCAATCTCGATACGTGTACGTTCGCCCGTTGCTCCGCGCATCACTGTTGTCGGGCGTCGAGAAGTACAACCAGCCGCTCCAGTGCGAATAGCGGCCGCCGCCTTGCTCTCGAATATCTGTGTGCGAACTGTGCGCCGGCCCGATGGGCACGCCATCCTCATAAACGATCAGCCGCGATACCGCTTCTGCATCCGAGAGCAGTCCCCTCGGCACCGCGCAGGTGTAGCAGTGTCCCGTCTCCTGGTTGATCACGTCGAGTTGGCCGTGAATGTGCCGCGTCGCCACGCCGCGCACCATCTTGAGCAGGTTAACGTTCGGGTCGAACCGGCCCAGCGCCAGTTGCACCATGCTGTGCAACGTGTACCACGCCCCGACCGCCAGAAAATACATCGTGCCCGGCCGGGATTCACGCGCCACAGTTGACTGCATCGGTTCAGCGTTCACGATCCAAACTCCACAATCCCGCTCCCCGCCGTGTAGTGCTTCACGCAGCCGCGACACGTGTCAATCACGGGTGGCGTCAGACTGTCGCGCCGCAGCGAAGCCCGGATCGCTTCATATTCAGCGCCGAACCAGCAATCCGCAAACGCCTCCACGCTCATCGCGTTGCCCAGCTTGCGGTCCTGCGTGCGGCAGCAGACGCACACGCATCCGTCGAGATCGATCTCGACATTCTGCATCGGCGCCATGCAGGTGTATTCCGGGTGCGCCGATGCCGCGCCAAGTGGCCTTGGAATATTCTCGTAACGCATCTGCAGCGGCCGATCCACCGGCGGCAACTGCCCCGGCTTGACAATCTCAAACTCCACTGCAATCTGGATCGGGTGCCTGGCATCCACTCGCGCTGCATACTGCTTCAACGCATCAAGCTGCTGCTGCGAAGGCGCCTGTTCGACGCCTGCTTCAATCGGCTCATAGACGTGGAAATCGATCCGATCAACGCCGATCTCCACCGCCCAGTCGATCAGCGCTGCCGCGCCTTCGATCGTCTTAGCCGTGAGTGTCGGATACAGCCCCACGCCGAGTCGCTGCGGATCGCGCACCTTCATGAGGTTCCGCGTGCCCTGGTCCACCTGCTCCCACTTGCCGCCGGTGCGGGCGTATTCAAACAGATCACCCGTCGCGTCGATCGAGATTGACACATCCCCGCGCGTCTTGGCCAGCAGCGCCAGTTTCCGCGCCACGAATTGCGTGCCGTTCGTCTGGTAGCGGGTGAAGATGTCGTAGTCGAGCATGATCTCCTGCATCTCGGTGAATTGCGGGTGGATCATGGGTTCGCCGCGACTGTTGAGTTCGACCGTAACGAGCAGAGGAAAGAGCGTGTCCGCCACCTTGCGGAAGATGCCAATGTCCATGTGCCGCCGGTTGACCGGCGTGAGCATGTTCTGTGAGCCGCAGATGCCACACTTGAGATTGCAGATGTCGGTAATGCCCAGACTCGCGTAGAGCGGCGGGGCGACAACCTGTCCGCCGCGCCGCAAGAAATACGCCCCGCGCGAATGGTTCCGCCAGCTGCGCTCCAGCCAGTGGTTCCAGTCGTTGGCGAATTGCAGCGGCTGGTTGATCACGCCGTACGACCGGCCGTTGGTCCGCGGATCGGAATTGTCCGTCGTCGAAAAGAACAGCGTGACGGCGTTGCTCACCGAGTCGTTCCACAGGCTGTACCGGCCGCCGCCGCGCAATCGGATGAGGTCGTGCAGTTGCGCCGGCGGGCCGAGCAGCCTGCCGTTCTCAACGACCGAGCCCGCCACTTCCCCGGCCGGAACTTCGCCCGGCCCGAACGCGCTCAGCGGCAGATCGACGTTGTAGCAGTTTCCTCCCGCGTGTCGGATCGCCGCCGGATCAATCGGCATCGAGCGGATGCCCGGTGTCGGCGGCTCCGAGGCCTCGACGCGCGCCGGCTGCCGCGAACGGGTGCCGAATACGGGCAGGGAAACGGCAAACAGCATCCAGTAACTCCAGCGGGGGGACAGGCGTTCAGTCCGTCAGGCGTGCAAGGGCACAGGCCCGCGTCGCCGAGGCAGGGTTCAGCCAATACTAGGGCACGATCCCGCCGCATGAAGGCCCGTCGCAGCCGCAATTGCCCTCTCAATCCTACAGCGCGTTGCCAAAATAGGGCTTGAGCTTGCGGAACACCCGGTACCCGATCACCAGCATCAGCACCGACACAATCGGATACAGCATCCACGTCCAGCCGTAGCGGATCTCTCCGAAGAAGCACGCATCCCGATACGGCCGCACCGCCATACTCGCCGGATTGAATGTCAGCATGAAGTCGATCACCTTCATCGCCGTCGGATCATTCAGGTGGAGCGTCCGTTCGGTGTACAGCACGGGTGTGGCGTAGAACAGGATCATGAACAGCACCTGCAGCACGTCGCCAAGGTCGCGCAGGTACACCCCGATAGCCGACACCGCCATCACCATCCCGCTCAGCAGCATGACCTCGAACGCAAACATGATCGGCCACAGTGCCCACGTCCACGGCACCTCGTGGAATCGGACCAGGCCGTAACAGAAAAGAAACGCCGTGCCGATGATCTGCGGCACGAGGTTGGCCAGCACCGTCTTGATCGGCAACACCTCGAGCGGAAAGACCACCTGCTTGACCAGCCCGGCCTTGTTGCGGATCGCCGCGCACCCCGCCAGCAGGCTGTTGGTCATCGCCATCCACGGCAGGTACGCCGAGATCATCTGCATCGTGTAGTCAAAGCCGTGAACGTTCTCCTCCGGTGAACCCCGGAAGATGATCGAAAACACCGTCGCGTACACCGCCATCATGAGTAGCGGATGCAGCACCGACCACGCCACTCCCAGAAACGAACCGGCAAACGGATCCGCCAGTTCGCGCCACGTCATCTCCAGCAGCAGTCGCCGGTACCTCACCACATCGCGCCCGATGTCGCGCAGCACCTGCACGATCGTGAGCGGCAGCAGCACGATCGACTTGATGACGTCGAGGCAGTACGACACCACGGAGTGCGACGAAGTTTCCCGGGTCGGGGTCATGGCGGAGTGATCGTAGTCGGCGCGCGCCGCAGCGAGGCGCTACTTGGACGGTGGCGTGCTCTCGGCTTCAGCAGTCCGCGATTCGTAGAACCGGGCTCGAAACTGCGCTAGCCCCGTTGATGCGGAGATGAACTCCGTTTCTTCGAACTCGTCCGGCTGAATCGTTGCCGGAATCGTATCGCGCAGAAGCAGCACCACCGATGTGCGCCGCGAGCGATCATTCCACAATTGCAGCCCTGCCCGACACGAGTGAAACTGGTCGGCCAGTTCAGCGGGCGTGATCTTGTCCACCAGCGAGGTGAACGCCGCATCCTCGCGCCGGTTGTACAGCCGCTGCAGGCTCAGCGCCAGGCTCAACCCGTCGGCTCGATCCTTCGCCGCCACGCCAAAGTGCGGGTCGTAGTACTCCCACTGGCCGCGCCTTGCGTTGAAGATTTCCAGTCCGGTGTGAGCGGCAAATTCCTGAGCATCGCCAATCCAGCCGCAGTAGCGTACCTCCAGTCCCGCCGCGCGACAAAGCAGGTCCGCGATCAGGGCCGAGCGTGCGCACGCAATGTCCAGGCTTCCATCACTTTGAAACAGCCGGTCAAAATGCGAGCGGATGACAGCGGACCAGTCGAGCGCCTCTGGACTCGAGGGGACCTCATCTTCTCTTCCGCCAGTGGTGTTCGCCGAGACAAAGCCGATGATCTGCCTCGCTCGAACCTGCGGATCATCTTCCAGCACGAGCACCCGAACGGCCCGCCCGGCTGCCCGCAGTCCGTACTCACCAGCCGCGTCAAAGATGAGAACTCGTCCTTCAACGCGCGGCCGCTCCGGATTCACGTCCGGCCGCTTCGCGCCAAACCGAGGTGCAAACAACTCGAACGCGCCGCCCAGCGGCCACCACACCCGATCGCCGCGGCGCACCATCAGCATCGCCCCGGGGGCCAGAAAATGCACGCGGTGCCACGCATCATCCAGCGACTCCACCAGCACATACTGCCGCCCGTTCGTGCGCGGATCGCTTCCGTCCGATGACGAAAAGATCACCGAATCAACCCAGTGCGAATAGCGGCCACCACCCTTGGCCTCCACATCCGCATGCAGCGAGTGCGCCGGGCCCAGCGGCACATCATCCTCAAGCAGCACCCATCGCGAGTGCCGCTGGTCGCCGGTGCTGTCGCCACATTCCGCATCAAGACTCAGCCGGGCCACGTACGACAGCCCGCCGCGCTGCCTGATCCTCTCAGCCGGAATCGCAATCCACCGAACTGGCGTCGAGTCTGCCGGCGCCTCCGCTCCAGATGCAGGTGGCGACAACCGGGCGCCGCCGGAAGTGCGCGGTGACGCCGCCAGCAGCGACATCACGATCAGGATGAGCCAGTTCCGGCCGCGAGTCATATCTTCGATCCTATGTCGCCGGATGTTCGATCATGGCGTCGGACCCCAGGCCGATCGCCAGCATCGACCCGGCGCCCGGCGCTTCGGCCACCTGCGGCGGCGAAGCCGGCGTCCAGTCAGGCACAAAATGAGCCGCCGCCGCGTTCACCGCATCCGTCCGCAAACCAAGCCAAGGCAGCGCGTGGAAGATCGTCGTCAGAAATGCGTTCCGGGCCGGCGTGCGCCAGTCTTGCGGTTCCGTCGGATCAGCGTCGTCGCCTCTCGGCACGTCGTAACCCCAGGCCTCAGCTTCGCGCCCGCACAAATACCAGATCGCCGGCGCCACCCATGCCTCCAGCCGCTCGCGCTCGATCGAGTGGCTCGGCACGCGCGAAGCGCCGAGATCTTCCGATACCGCCCGCACCTCATCATCGCTCAACTCAGCCGCTGCACCGATCGCCGCCAGCACCTCCGCATCGCGCTTGCGAAATCGCGCAAACGAGATCTCCGTCGCCGAACCGGCCGGCATGATCGGCCGCACGTAGCGCCGCCACAGGTAGTGCGCCATCGTCCATCCCGCCGCCGCCTGCGCCACCGCCGCCATCCGCCGCTCTTCGGGCAGGTCGTAGGGCAGCTCGCCGCGCAGCCGCATGATCGACAGCACGTTGCTCACCGGTTCGCGGCTGAGAAAAAACACGTGCCCTCGCGGAAACAGCAGTCGAAACAGCGGCGCCATCGGCACACTGTCCCACCCCGGGCACTTGTCCGTCCACGTCCCCTTTGTCCCGCTGGTCGTCGAATACGCCCAGTCGATGTGCGCTGCGAGTCGCTGCACCATTTCCGCACTCAGGCCGCAATCCTGAAACAGCCCCGTCCCCCAGAAATGGCTGTCGGCGTCGCTGCCAAACGGCGAGTAGTGGGGGTGGTTCAGAAACGATTTGAGCAGTTGCGTCAGGTAGAAACCTTCGAGCGTGTTGTCGAGAAACCCCCGCAAGTCGCGCGGCGCCTTGAACGGCGTGCAGTTGTCCAGCGCCCATTGCAGCGCTGTGCTCCCGCAACGCTGCGGCCCGAGGATCAACAGCGGCCGCGCGGTGGATCTGGATGCGCCATCCGTCGCAAGCGGCACGTCGACCACAAGATCAATCGCCTCTTCGCGCGGCTGGCGATCGCCCGGTATCGAGATCCACAATTTCGTCCCCTCGACAAAGCACCGTCCCTCGCCATCCGTCACCACTTCATCAAGCGTCGCCGTCGGCCGGCTCACTTCGGCGCCATCGACCCACAGCCGCACCGCCGCGCCGGCGACCAGTCGCTCACTCATAAACGGATGGTCGAGATCGACCCGGTGCGCCCGCCCGACGGTCCCCGAAAAATGTCGTCCCAGGAGCGCGATCTTCATGCGTCAACCCCGATCGCCCGTGGCCTGCTTGCCGCCAAACGCCTGCTCCGCCAGGTCGATCGCCCGGGCCAGCGCCGCCGCCTTGTTCACCGTCTCTTCGTATTCACTGCTCGGCTTCGAATCCGCCACGATCCCCGCGCCCGCCTGCAGATGCACCATCCACTTTGAGCCTTGATGCGCCTGCACCGGCACGACCATCGTCCGCAGCGCCAGCGCGATGTCCATCTGATCGTCGAATGACACCACGCCGATGCCACCGCCGTACGGCCCGCGCCGCATCGGCTCGAGTTCATCAATGATCTGCATCGCCCGCACCTTCGGCGCGCCGCTGATCGTCCCCACCGGCAGAGCCGCCCGCAGCGCCGCCCACGAGTCGAGCCCATCCGCCAGCGTCCCCGTCACCGTCGAAGAGATGTGCATCACGTGGCTGTAGCGCTCGATCTCCATCATCCGGTCGATCGACACGCTGCCCTTGATCGCCACCCTGCCCACGTCGTTGCGCCCCAGATCGACGAGCATGATGTGCTCAGCGCGTTCCTTCTCGTCTGCGAGTAGTTCGCGCTCCAGCGCCAGATCCTCTTCTTCCGTGGCGCCGCGCTTGCGAGTGCCCGCTAATGGCCGATTCACAACAACGCGCTTCAAGTCTGTATTCGCACCCAACCCCGCTTGCGCCTCCGCCTCCACCCGACAAAGTATCTCCGGACTCGACGCGAGAAGGATCGCCCCGCGCGCCTGCAGGTAGATCATGTACGGGCTCGGGTTCACAACGCGCAGCGCCCGGTAGATCTCAAACGGGTCCGCCGTTGTCTCCCGCTCGAAGCGCTGGCTCAGCACGACCTGGAAGATGTCCCCGGCGAGGATGTATTCCCTGGCCCGCACCACCGCCGCCTCGAACTGGTTCTGCGTCATGTTCGAGCGGATCGCCGCCGACCCGCGCTGCGCCAGGTCCATCGCGATCGACCCGGCCGGCAGCGGCACGCTGTGCGTCTGCAACCGCTCGACAAACCGATCCAGCGCCGCCACCCCCGCGTCGTACGCCGCATCCACGCGCGCCGCCTCTTCCACCCGCACCCAGTGCACCGCGTACACCATCTTCCGCGCGTGATCGAACACCGCGACCGTCTCATACAGCCCTAGGTGCAGCTCCGGCAGGCCACGATCATCATCCGGCGCGCCGCCAAAGGGCAGCTTGCCTTCCTCGACGTAGCGCACGCTGTCGTAGCCCGCGTACCCGACCCACCCGCCGCAGAACGCGCCCGGCAGATCGCCGTGCATCGCCGGCTTGAGCCCCGCACTGATCGCGCGCGGCACATCGAGCGGATCATCGTGCCGCTCGCATCGCACCTGCCCCGCGCCATGATCCTCGATCGTCACGGCGTGCTGCCGCGCGATGACCTCCACGCTCGGCTGGGCCCCGATGAACGAGTACCGCCCCTGCTTGTCGCCGTTCTCGACCGATTCGAGCAGGAAACTCGGCGCCGTCCGCTCGTCGGCCGCCACCAGCCGCCGATACCCCAGCACCGGCGTGAGTTGATCAGAAAAAATCCGCCGCACCAGCGGCACCAGATTCCCCCGCCGAGCCAACTCCCGAAATGTCCCCCGATCCGGCAACGTCATCGCGCGGGGAGTCTAGGGAATGCGGGGTGCCGTGGTCTAAGCGACGCTCGGGGAGCGCAGGCCACGCGAAGCCGCAAGAAACCGCCGTATCAATGTCGCGCACGTCAATGGCGCACTTCAAGGCCGCTTCCCCGATATCGGCGACCCAGGTCCATCCGCGATCATGTATAATTCGACGGGAGGCGAAGATCATGTCACCCAACCGCTGCATCCACGTTCTCGTCGCCGTCGTCGCCATCTTAACCGGTGCGGCGCCGGCGGTGGCCCAACCCGTTCTCACCATCGAGGGATCGTGTCCGGGCGCACTCCGCGCGCAGGTCACTGGCGCGCGTCCGGGCCGATCGCTTCTGCTGCTCTTCGCTCCCGACGCCGGATCAACAAGGCTCCCGCTCTTCCACTGGTGCGGCGGCGTCACCCTCGGACTCGACTGGCACGGACTCCAAATCGTCTCCGGAGCGATCGCGGACGAGAACGGCGTCGCGGTCATGGAGGGCCAAGTTGGTTCGCGCGCGTGCGGCGGCTACCTGCAGACGTTGAACAACCCTGACGGCGGCTGCGAGATCAGCAACGTCGTACAGATTCCCTGAGCGCCCGGGAGTATCGCCCATGACCCGATTGCAACGTGCGATCTCGATACTCGTCGTGCTGCTCACCGCCGTCTCCGGCGCTCAAGCCCAGAATCCTGTCCTCACCATCGAAGGCGCCTGCCCCGGCAACCTGCACGTACAGGCCGACGGCATACCCACTCCTGGCATTACAGTGCATCTTTACTATTCACCCCGGCGCGGCTCATACACCTTTCCACCCTTCACCCCGTGTTATGGCGTGGAGGTCGGGCTCGATGTGCGTCACCTCTGGTATCTCGGGGCGACTCGGGCGGATGAGTCGGGGACAGCAACGTGGGACGGCGCTGCGGGTCCATCGGCCTGTGGCGGATTCCTTCAGGCGATGAGTCGCCTGTGCTCGATCACCAACGTCGTCCGCATTCCATAGGAGCCCCGCATCATGAACCGATTCGCACTCGCTCTGTGGTCGCTGGCTGTTCCGATGTTCGCGGCCGGCAGCGCCGCGGCGTGCACCGACCCGGTTTTGACTCTGCAGGGAGGCTGCCCGGCACGATTCCTGCTCGCGCAAGCCGATGGCATGTTTCCCGGATCCACTGCCTACCTCTACTTCTCGCCGCGACAAGGCTCGTACACATTCCCGCCTCTTCACATGTGCGAAGGTGTGCAGGTTGGTCTCGATGTGCGCCGGCTCTATTTCGTCGGCAGCACTCGGGCGAATGAAGCTGGGACAGCCGTCTGGCGAGGCGAAGCAGGCCCCGGCGCATGCGGAGGATTCCTCCAGGTCCTCGACAACCACTGCTCAATCACCAACGTGGCGCAGATTCCGTGAAAGTTGAGCGTCAACCATGAACACGCGCGGCTTGTTCCTCTCCACGATCCTGATTGTCATGCTCCCCGTTACCACCGCAAGCGCGCAACCGGTGCTCTCCGTCGAGGGTTCCTGCCCCGGCCAGATACGTGTGCAAATAGTCGGCGCTCAGCCCCGAAAGGGAATCTTGCTGCTCTACTCTCCGCGCAGTGGCAACTTCAGACTTCCGTGGTATCACTGGTGCGCTGGAACCGAATTAGGCTTGCACCCACGCGGCATCCGAATCGTGGATGACACCGTGGCCGACGAGAATGGGCGTGCGATCTTCGAAGGGACTGCCCAGGCTGGGGCGTGCGGCGGCTTCCTTCAGACACTCAATACACCGAGCGGCAACTGCGAAACGAGCAACGTCGAGCAGATTCCAAAAAAGTAGAGCGTCAACCATGAATACGCGCAGCTTGGTACTCTCCACGATCCTGATTGTCATGCTCCCCGTTACCACCGCAAGCGCGCAACCGGTGCTCATTCTTGATGGCGTCTGCCCCGGTCCGATGCACGCGGAGATTCAAGGTGCCCGCCCCAACGCAGGCATCGCATTGGTCTACTCTCCTCGCCGTGGTTGGTTCAGGATTCCATGGTACTACTGGTGCGAAGGCGCCATCCTCCGACTCAATCCAAGGGGGATTCAAGTGGTGGAGAGTGTTGGCACAGACGAGAACGGCTCGGCGACTTTCGAGGGTTACGTTTCAGCCGGCGCCTGTGGCGGGTATCTGCAGACTCTGAGCTACCCCAGCGGGGGTTGCGAAACGAGCAACGTTGTCCAGATTCCAGAGAACTAGGGTGGTCGCGCGGCACCGCGCACCCGTTCGATTTTGCTCCAATTCGCACCGTCCGGACGCCCACGCCCCGGCTCCCACTCGCCCGCGCGCATTTCCCGGTTACACTCACCTATGCCCGACCGCTCCACCCCGCAAAGCCCCCATTCCAACCCCTCTCTGCTCGCCCAGTTCGGTGCTCCTGAGGAGACCACCGAGTACTACTCGCCCGTCCCAAAGGGCTACCAGCAGGGGCGGCACCGCTACGTGGCCGTGTTCGGCACGGTCATGTCCGGCCTGGGCAAGGGCATCTTCTCCTCATCCATCGCCAAACTTCTTAAAGACAAGGGCCTGTCCGTCGCCCCCATCAAGCTCGAAGGCTACCTCAACATCGACGCCGGCACCCTCAACCCATACCGACACGGCGAAGTCTTCGTCCTCGACGACGGCACCGAGACGGACATGGACCTGGGCACCTACGAACGCATCCTCGATCAGAACCTCTCCTTTGACAACTTCACCACCGCCGGCCGCATCTACTCGACCATCCTCGACCGCGAGCGCCGCGGCGGCTACCTCGGCCGCGACGTGCAGATGATCCCCCACGTCACCGGCGAGGTGAAACGCATGCTCCGCCAGCTCGCCATGACCGGCTGCGACGGCGGGCCCGCCGACGTCGTCTTCGTCGAAGTGGGCGGCACCGCAGGCGACTTCGAGAACGGCTTCTACATCGAAGCCCTCCGCGAACTCGCCTTCGAAGAAGGCCCCGGCAGCGTCTGCTTCGTCGCCCTCACCTACGTCATCGAGCCCGAGATCCTCGGCGAGCAGAAATCCAAGGCCGCCCAGCTCGGCATCAAGCGCCTGCTCGAAGTCGGCATCCAGCCGCACATCGTCGCCTGCCGCGCCAAGAACCCCGTCACCAACACCGTGCGCCAGAAGATCGCGATGTTCAGCAACGTGCCGCTGAACCGCACCTTCTCCATGCACGATCGCGAGTCGATCTACGTCATCCCCGATGCACTCCGCGCGCAGGGGCTCGACCGCCAGGTGCTTTCGATCCTCAACATGCACGATCGCGTGAATCAGGTCAGCGAAGACGCCGCCCGCGAGAAGTGGGGGACCTTCGTCCACGCCCTGACGCGCCCCAAGAAGCACAAGGTCACCATCGGCATCACCGGCAAGTACGCCGCCCTGCGAGATGCCTACGCCTCGATCGACAAGGCGCTCGAACATTGCAGCGCCGAAATCTGCGCTGACATCGATGTGAAGTGGATCGACACGACGGACCTCAACGACAAGAACGTCGCCGCAGCGATGAAGGGGCTCAACGGCGTGATCGTCCCCGGCGGCTTCGGCGCGCGAGGCGTCGAGGGCAAGATCGCCTGCGTCCGCTACTGCCGCGAGAACAAGATCCCGTTCATGGGCATCTGCCTCGGCTTCCAGGTGGCCGTCATCGAGTTCGCCCGCAACGTGCTGGGCCTGAACACAGCCAACTCGACGGAATTCGAAGCCGAGAGCAAGGACGCCGTCATCAGCGAGCTGCCCGAGCAGAAAAAGATCGAAGCGCTCGGCGGCACCATGCGCCTCGGCGCCCAGGACATCGACATCACCGCCGGCACGCTCGCCAACTTCCTCTACCAGTCGACGACCATCCACGAACGCTTCCGCCACCGCTACGAAGTCGAGCCCAAGTACATCGATCAGATCCAAGCAGCCGGCATGATCTTCTCAGGTCGCCATCCCAAACACCCCATCATGCAGGTGCTCGAGTTGCGCCACGCCGACCATCCTTATTTCATCGGCGGCCAGTTCCACCCCGAACTCACCAGCCGCCCGCTGGCGCCGAATCCGCTCTTTGCCGGCCTGATCGCCGCCGCCGCCCAGCACGCCAAGCCGAGCCTCAAGGCCGAGGAGGTGTCAGCCCGCTGGCTCCGCCCTTTCGCCCCGAGCACCTCAGTGCCCGGTGAAAAGCCGGATCCGCCGTCCGTGGTCGTCGTGCCCGCGGCGGCCGCTCCGCAGCACGCCCGTTGAGCAACGTCCACGAATCCAAAACCGTTGACCGTCGCCCGATCGCGACTACCATCGCAACTGCCCGGAATCCGGCCGCAAGGTCAGCCCGAGGCACGCCCCGGCGGCATAGCTCAGTTGGTTAGAGCGAGGGATTCATAAGCCCTAGGTCCGTGGTTCGAGTCCACGTGCCGCCACTTCGCACCTCTCTGATCACCCCCACGGCAAACCGATTGACCAGCGCATCTAGGTCGCTGGTCATGTTGTTTTTCTGCAGCGCGATGGCTGGCGCGCCGTGAGAAACTGGATTTTCTCAACAAAATGCCCTGAATTCGGATGGGCTAACGTCCAAATCCTCGTTGGGCTCGTCTAATCGGCGACGCGAAGGAGGATCACCGCACGTGCCGGAACTGGACCTGACACTCCCGCCCGCACGCGACACCCTCGTTGAGGCCCTCGTGGCCGGGGAAGAGGGGGCCTTCGAGCAATTCGCGGCCGACTTCGCCCAGCCCGTGCTTTCCCTCGCATATCGATTGACCGGCGATCTGGAAAGCGCCCACGACATCCGCCAGCTAGCCCTGTGGCGCGTTTACCGAAGCATCGCTCGCTTTGAGAAGCGCTCGCAACTCTCGACCTGGCTCTATCGCATCGTCGTGAATCTCTGCCGCGACTGGGCTCGATCGCGTGCGGCGCATCCAACCGGTTCGCACCCCTCCGGTCCCGGTCGCGCTCCCGCGACAGCGCGCGATGCCAATCTGCTCGAGCGCGATGAACGCCACCGGCTCATTCGCCGGGCCCTGCTCACACTCGATGACGCCGAGCGCGAGATTATCGCGCTGCGCCACATGCAGGGCATGACGTTTCGCGAGATGGCCAGCATCCTCGACCGACCCGAAACCACCGTCAAGTCCCAGTGCGCCCGAGCGCTCGATCGACTCCATGACGCACTCGCTGACAAGGGACTTGTTCCGATGGAAGACGACTGAAGCAAACCGGCTGCACGCCGCTTGAAAGGAGGGGCGATCATGACCCCGCACGACAATGAAAACCTGACCAACGATGAGCAGCGCGACGCCCGGCTCGCCGGCTCGTTCTTCAGTGAGCCGGCCGATCCGGCAGTGCTCGACGATCCGGCAGTTCGCGCCCGCGTCGCTCGCTGGCATCGCGCGTTGGATGTGCTCGATGAACTCGAACCAATGCCCGCGACGGCGAACCTCGACCGGCGACCCGCCCGCGGCATGGTCTCCGCGCCTGAAAACCCAAACCGCGTTTGGCGCTGGACGACGAGCCCGTGGTTCCGCACCGGTCTGGCGGCGGCCATCATGTTGCTGATTGGATTGACGCTTGTCGGCACGGAGATTCGCACCTCCAACGGCGCGCTCGTCATTCGCATGGGACCCATCGGCCGGTCGACATCCATCTCGCCACTGCCGTCTGAAGCGCAGTGGGTGACGACCGAGCAGGTTGACCGACTGGTGCAGCGCGGCACCGACGACCGCTTGTCCGCGTTTGCCGTCGACCTGGCCGAGGTGATCTCGGCCATGGAGCAGCGCCGCCGGGAGGAAGACGCAGCGTTGGTCAACGCGATCCTCCAGTTGCGCCAGTCCGACCTGCAGCAGATCAATCGCAACATGGCGGACCTCGCGGTCGAATCCGCGCAGCAGACCCGCGTTACCCGCGACTCCATTACTCGACTCATCGAGGCCGGCATCCTGCCGCTGCCGCTCACTGGCGACGGCGCCATCCCGAACCAGGACACTCTCTATTGAAACGACGACGCGCCGGTCACCCGGCTCGAATCAGACCATTGAAAGGAACATTGACATGAAGCATCGCAATCTGACCATTTCGCTGATCTTTCTCACAACCGTGACCGGCCTGTGCGCTATGCGAGCCGTCTCGCGGAGCAGCACGACCACCCAAGACGGTACCGACTACAAGGCGCTTACCGAGCAGATCGAAATCATGCGGCGGGTGTGGACTCGATCCGTGAGTGATCGTTTCGCCGAGCTCTATAAAGAGGATGCAAAGAACAGCAAGGATGGATCGCCCGGCGACGGGGATTCAGACGTCGGCGTGGACGCCACGGGTGGAAGTGCCGGCAATGAGTCCGCTCGCACCCCATCCGGAGCCACGGCGTCCAAATCCGGAAACCTGCTCAGCACCTTCTGGCAGACCGATGTGACCGCCGCCAACATCGCCTCCGGCGAGTATCAGGTCGGTTTTTCCGCCACGTCTGACACACGCGGCCTCTATCTGCCAGGTCACGGCGTCGTCTACTCGACCGACATTCAGGTTCCCCTCAAGGCTGCACCGACCGAAGAAGCCGAAGGCGAAAACGCCAATCCCGATGCGTGGGAGCAGGCTCGACATGATGTCCGTGGCACTTCCGATCCCACAATCTACACACTCGCAAATGCCTTCGCTCGCCAGACCTCTGGCGTCGCCAGTTCGGGCTATGTGATGGATAAGCGTTACATCGACGCCGCCGTGGATTCCATACTCGGCAGTATCGGCCGGTACGGCTCGCGCATCGAGCAGCTTCCCGGCTCGGAGTCGATTGCCGTGGCCATCCGTCTCGTGCCGCGCGGACAGGCCGTGTTTTACTACGCCGGCGCACGCTCCTACGCACACTCACCGATCGGCGATGATGGTGAAGTCGGCCGCTTCGTGATCGAAGTGCCGCACTCCGTGCTCGGCAAGGACCTCAGCGCGGCTCAGCTCAAGAGCCAATGCAAGATCACACGCTACTAGTGCTGCGATCCTTCAGAATCGCTGCCCTGTGATCGACGGGACTGCACGGCAGTCTAGCAGCATTCAACCCCATTGGCGCCGCTGCCCCTCTTCCGCAGCGGCGCCGGTTTTTCCGCGCAAATGCAATTGGAAACCGTGGGAATCTCGCCCCCATTGCGCCCGTCGGGCTGAATCAGCCTCCCTCGCAGCGACAATATCAGAACACTGATTCCCATGAAGGCGCGGAAGGAGCCCGGGCATGGCTGAGCACAACACGATTGAAGACAAGAGCACCTGGGCCATCGGCGGAGGCTTGCTCGCCGGCCTCGGCGTCGGCTTCTTCTTCCTGCCCGAGTTCGCACTCGGTTTCGTCGGCTGCCTGCTTACCGGCCTGGGCATCGGTCTGATGACCACGTCGATCATTTCAAGTGTCGGGGCCGGCCACGATTGACTGGCAATTTGCTTTCCTGCGGCGCACCGATCGCTTCACCCCGCACATCGCAGACCGCGGTAGAAGCGGAAGCTGCCACAAGGCAGCCCCCGCTTCACCGCAGACCAAGGATCTCCGTGCGCGTCGTAACCCAGATGCGCGAAGTCAACCGACAGAGCACGGGTGCACCGACTCAGCCTCCACTCGAGAACAGCGCCACTCGCGCCTCATCCACCAACGCCCGGTGCGTCGGGTTTGGCTCTCCCGTCTCAACACCGTTGACGATGCGACTGGGCGCCACGTCCTCGACCACGTAGCGGAATCGCCGCACGCCGTTGAAACGCACGAACGCCGTCACCTCCAGATACGCCTCCTCCGGACGGGCCGGATCGTCACCCGGGTTGTAGACCACGATCCGACCATACTGACTGCGGATTTCGTCCGGCTGGTGGTCGTTGGTGTTGATTCGCACTCCCGCCACTTCGATGAAGCGCAACGCATCTCCGTTCGGATCGGTGTCGTTGGCGAGCGCCTCGATCGTCGTCGTCTCGTTGGCTCGCACGGCCGCCGAATCGTCCACCGCGTCGGGCCGCTGATTCAGTTCATAGGCCATGACGCCGCCCGATGGGTTGTTCTGTCCACCCGCGGGCACATACACCATGCCGTTGGCAATCACAGTTCCGCCGTTCATGCTCGCGTGGTGCGGCTTGCCGAGACCCAGCGAGAATACCTCGTTGAGATCAGGCGTCTGGTCGCGAAACAGTATCTTCCCGTCGGCAGCACTCAGCACAAACAACTGTCCCGATGACGTCGTGACGAAGACCAGGCTGTCGGTGACGGAAACATGTCGCATCGAAGAGCCTGCGGGGAGCGCGACATAGTCCGCGCCGCTGGCGGGATGCCACAGCGATTGCCCGGTGGCTGCATCGAGCGCGTACACCTTCGTGCGCATGCCCGTCGCAGGATCGCCGTCGTCGGCCGTATCTTCAACGTCTGCCCAGAACGCGGGGCTGAACGTGGCGAAGAACGCATTTGGATAGATTCCCGACTCCAGCGAGTAGCCGAACTGCGCATCGGAGAACCCATCGTCGATGCCTTCATAACCCGCGATGTACAGGACGCCATTGGCCACCGCCGCGCCGCCCTGGATGCCGCCGATGCCCGTGCGCTTGCTGATCTGTCGCTCCCACACGGTTTCGCCGGTGTCGCGATCGACGACGCGAAACAGCCCGCCCTTGCTGCCGTCGCCCACGAGGTCGCGCTGCCAACCGTTCATCTCGGCGCTGAACAGCACCGGCGCCGCGAGCACATCCGCATCGCGCGGCCCATCCGGATTGTTCGGCCCCGTGCCCACCGGGTTGTTCAGATCGAACACATCGCCCATGTGAAACTGATTCGTCCAGACAAACTCACCCGTCGCGATGTCCATCGCAAACAGCGAGTCGCCGCGATCGATGTACCCCTCGGGTGCAAACTTGGGATCCGGATACTCCGGATACGGCGCGGAGGTGTTCTGGCTCGTGCCGCCGAACAGCAGGCCGCGTTCGAAATCCACGGCCAGCCCCGAGACCGCCGACACACCCGTTCCATAGGGCAGACCTGTGTTGTCATCGATGTCGATGGTGCGCCGCCGCCACAATTCAGTCGGATGCGTCGGATCCGTCACGTCATACGCGATGTAGAGCCCGGCCTCCCCATCCTGAAACAGCGCATCGTTCAGGATCACGTTCACACTGACGATCAGCAAGTCGAGACCGTCGAAGTTGATGAGAATCGGATCGCCCAGCACCGATGACACCGGCCGATCGCCCACCAGCGTGAACGGCTGAATCCCCGGCGTGTTGGGATCAAAGTCGTACTCAGCCCCGCCCTGCCGATTGAGCCGATGCAGCCGCCCGTAGAACGAGCCGACGACCCACACCGAATCGTCAGTCACGATCGGCGCGACGTAACACAACTCCGGTGCCAGCGGCGGCTCGCCATTGTCATAGTCCGGATCCAACAGCGTCGTCGTCCAGTGATCCTCGCCGTTGAGGATCTGCCCGCTCTGCGCGTCGCGGGCGAACACGGTGCCGAGTTCATCGACGTAGTAGATCGTGCCGTCGCGCACGATCGGCGACGCCACCACGCCAACCACCGAATCGGGATACGTCAGTCCAAGTGCCTTCTCAAGCGCGAATCCGCTCGGCGGCGGCTCGTTCACGTACGTGTCGTCGTTGAACGTCTCCCACCTGCGGCGCAGATAGCTCGCGGTTCCCGCCGTGATGGCGCGCTCATCGCTGCTGTAGTTCGAGTTGTTGTGATCGTGCGCGTAGAAAGGCCAGTCGTCTGCACGCGCGGCCGTCGCGAAGCAAAGCGGCACTGTCGTCAGGATGGCGATGCATCGCGTGGTGTGAAGTATTCGTTGTGGGCGGTGAGAAGTGAAGTGAGTTGCCATTGCAGTAATCCTTATGAGTAATTCCGGATCGGCTTCCGCAGGCGCGCGACAACCCTGGCAGGCCGACGCTTGTGTCCGGCTGACTTCCGAGGAGCGTCCTCACGTCTGCATTGGGGCGCGCGTGAATCAGTACACGACGCACCAAAGAGTCGGAGATCGCGTCTCTTCCTCGCAGAGAATCTGAAAAGAAAATTGAATAGCGTCTCGCGCCATCGCGAGGTAGCGACCGGACTGGATCATCCCGGCAGCGCCTCGCCGCATTCCGTACACACCGGCGACGTCCCGCGCGGATAGCCGCATGCCGGGCACTGACCGCGCCAAAGGCGCCTCGCCCGCTTGACGCGGCGAACGCACAACGCGATCGCCGCGAGTCCGGCGCCGTAGAGCAGCGTGTTGGCGGCGAAGCCCGCCCAGACCGGGCGATACGGAAAAATCATCGGGATCGTGTCCTGGAACAGCGAGTCTGGCAGCTGCGTCGTGTCGAGCATGTAGCCGTAGTCAAGACGCGTGTGGACTTTTCGGCCGCCGGGTTCATCGATCGGACCCCACTCCTGAGTGACCGTCGCGCACAGCGCCGGCGCCGGCCAGCCGACGCCGATGTGCCCGCCCTCCCACGTCCGGACTTTCGGCCACCACATCCAGCCTGTGTACGGCTCCGGCTTGTCTCGGAAGATCAGGGCGTAGATCGGCGCGTCGACATCATTGTCGGAGACAATTTGATAGCCAATCAGCGAGAAGCTGTAGATCCGGCTTGCAGGCTTCCCCGGATGGCAGTAGATTTCAAAGTCGTTGCTCACCTCGCCGTGCGCGACCACGCATCCCCACGCCACCGCCACATTCACAATCGCGCCGAGCAGCAGAAACACGAGAATGCGCCGCACCCACTTCAGCATCACCACGATTCTACAGCCCCGGCCAACTCCCGATTCGCCCCGCACCACGACCGACCCGCCAACCTGACCCCCGTACGATCCCCTGCACGCGCCGAGGATCACCCCATGCCAGCCCCTGTTGACGCATCGCCACCAGCCACCGCCGCCGTCTTCCAGGCCCGCGGCATCACCAAGACCTATCACGTCGGCGAGATCGACATCCAGGCGCTGCGCGGCGTCGATCTCGATCTCTTCGAAAACGAGTTCATCGTCCTCCTCGGCCCCTCGGGCAGCGGCAAGTCCACACTCCTCAACATCCTCGGCGGCCTCGATGTCTCCACCTCCGGCACAGTGCGCTACAAAGACCACGACCTGACCAGGTACGACGAAGCCGCGCTGACGCGCTACCGCCGCGACCACGTCGGCTTCGTCTTCCAGTTCTACAACCTCATTCCCAGTCTGACCGCGCGCGAAAACGTCGCGCTCGTCACCGATATCGCGCGCGATCCCATGCCCCCGACCGAAGCGCTCAAACTCGTCAACCTCGGCGACCGCATGGATCACTTCCCCTCGCAACTCTCAGGCGGCGAGCAGCAGCGCGTCGCCATCGCCCGCGCCGTCGCCAAGCGGCCCCAGGTTCTCCTCTGCGACGAACCGACCGGCGCCCTCGACGTCCACACCGGCATCGTTGTCCTCGAAGCCATCGAACGCGTCAACAGGGAACTCGGCACCGCCACCGCCGTCATCACCCACAATGCCGTCATCGCCAGCATGGCCGATCGCGTCATCGCCCTCTCCGACGGCCGCATCGCCTCCGAACATCGCAACGAAACCAAGACACCCGCGAAGGAACTCGAGTGGTAGCCGCGGCGCGCCAACATTCCGGTGGAACGGTCGTCTCGACCGTTGATCTCAATCGCGGTTCATCGGGCGAGACGCCCGAGCCACCGTCATCCCTTGGCAACGGAGTGGTAGCCGCGCCATGATCCTCGCATCGCTCCATCGCAAACTCGTCCGCGACCTGCTGTCGATGAAAGGGCAGGCCGCCGCGATCGCGCTCGTCATGGCCAGCGGCATCGCCACCTTCATCCTCTCCGCCGCAACCATGTCCTCGCTCCAGCAGACGATGAACACCTATTACGACCGGCACGCCTTCGCCGACGTCTTCGCCCAGCTCAAGCGCGCGCCCAATCACCTTGCCGACCAGATCGCCGCGATCCCCGGCGTCGCGCAACTCGACACGCGCGTCGTCGTCAATGTGAATCTCGACGTCGAAGATCTCGCCGAACCCGCGCTGGGCCGCATCATCTCCGTGCCCGAATCCCACGAGCCGTGGATCAACGGCATCTATCTCCGCGAAGGCCGCTACATCGAGCCAAACCGGCGCGGCGAGGTGCTCGTCTGCGAGTCCTTCGCCAAGGTGCATCACCTCCACCCCGGCGACACCGTCAAGGCCATCATCAACGGCCGGCGCGATGTCCTGCGCATCGTCGGCATCGCGCTCAGCCCCGAATACGTCTACCAGATTCGCCCCGGCGATATCTTGCCAGACGAAAAGCGCTTCGCCGTCTTCTGGATGAGCGAACGCGAACTTGCCCCCGCCTTCGACATGGAAGGCGCCTTCAACGACGTCAGTCTCATCCTCATGCCTGGCGCCAGCGAAGTCGAAGTCATTCGCCGCCTCGATGCATTGCTCGATCCCTACGGCGGCCTCGGCGCCTACGGCCGCGCCGACCACCCGTCGCACCAGTTCGTCTCCAACGAACTGCGCGAGTTGCGCGGCATGACCATCGTCGCGCCCGCCATCTTCCTCCTCGTCGCAGCATTCCTGCTCAACGTCGTCTTCACCCGCCTCATCTCCACCCAGCGCGAACAGATCGCCGCCCTCAAAGCCTTCGGCTACTCCAACTGGCAGGTCGGTTGGCACTACATGCAGATGGTTCTCGTCATCGCACTCATCGGCGCCCTCATCGGCACGGGCCTTGGCGTGTGGATGGGTCGCGGTCTGGCGGTCATGTACACACGCTTCTTCCACTTCCCGATTCTCACCTTCTCATTGCCGCCGCGCGTCGTCGTCATCGCCCTGGGTATCTCGCTCGGCTCAGGCATCATCGGCACACTCAGCGCCGTCCGCAAAGCGTCGTCGCTGCCGCCCGCGCAGGCCATGCGGTCCGGGTCCGCCAGGCCGCGCTCGACCAGGTAATCCGTCGCCTTGTCGATGTCCTCGAACGGCCGTTTCCCCCACTCGCCCATGATGCAGCGGGCGAACTCGTTGCCCCAGCCGGTGCTGCCGTGGAAATTCACCATCGCCACCAGCCAACCCTGTGCGGCGAAGGCCTGCGCGCACCAGCGCCAGTGCCACTGGTCGCCGAAGGTGCCGTGCGGTCCGCCGTGGATCAGGTGCACCAGCGGCAGGCGCTTGCGTTCAAGCCCCGGCGGGAAGAGCAGCCACATCTGCACGCGTTCGCCGCCTGCGCCCTCGAAGTAGTGCTCTTCGGGCTGAGCAAGCTGCAACTCGCCCAGCAGCGGCCTGTTGAACTGGCTCAGTTGCTTCTCGCGGCCGTTGAGCGTCACGCTGACAACTTCCGGCGGGCTGAGGTGCCCCTGCTTGGTGGTGTAAATCGTGTCGCCGCGAACTTGCAGGCCCGCGTACCAGCCGCCGCGGATCAGCTGCCGCGGCTCGACTTCGCCGGGTGATTCCACGGCGCGCTTGAAATCCAGTGTGTAGATGGCGTTAGCGCCGCGGTCCTCGGCCAGGAATGCCACGCGGTCACTGCCCGCGAACTCCCAGCTTTCGGCCGAGTGGTCCCAGGGCTCCGTCAGCACCACGTGTTTGCCGCTGGCAAGCTCGTGGGCCACCAGCCGCACCTTGTCCGCGTAAAACTCCGGCTCGTGCTGCATGCCGTGCAGCAGCCAGCGGCCGTCGGGAGAGTAACGCGGCCGTGTGGCGTGGCTCAGTGTCCAATCGCTGATCAGCTTCGGCTCGCTGCCGTCCAGCCTGAGCCGATACACGCCGCTGATCAGCTCATGGTAAGGCGGCTCGCTGCGCACGGCCGTGAAGGCGAGCTCGCTGCCGTCGGGCGCGATGTCCCAGCTGCCGGTTGCGTCCATCAGCGGAAACAGTCGTTGCAGCTTTGGCGTGAGGTCTTTCAACTCTCGGGTCTGCAGGTCGAGCACGAAGACGTGCTGGAAGGGCTCCTCGCACACCCAGCGGTCCCAGTAACGGTAGAAGCGGTTTTCGCTGACCTTGGCTTTGACCTTGGACTCCTTGCGGCGCCTGGCTTCCGCAGCGGTGGCTTCGAGCGTCCAGTGGCCCTCGTAGAGCGGCGACAGGAAGGCGATGCGCCGTCCGTCGGGGAACCAGTGCGGGTCTGAAACACCCAGCGGCAGATCAGTCAGCCTGACCGGTTCTCCGCCGTCGAGGGGCATCAGCCAAAGCTGATTCTTCTCGGCGCCGTTGGCGTCCTTGTCGGCGGGTGCCTTGCGCACGAATGCCAGTTGTGTGCCGTCCGGGCTGATTGCGGGCTGGCTGGCGGAGATGTCGCCGGTCAGTGCACGCAGGCGTTCGCCCTCGCCAACCCAAAGGCGCGTGCTGCCCTCATTTTTGGCGATGTCGTAGCTGGTGACGGGCACGACGTAACGCTTGCCCTGTGGTTCCGGCTGCGGGCTACCCACGCGAGGCAGGCGCCACAGCAGCTCCGGTGTTAGTCGATCTGCGGTCACGGCGAACTCCTTGCCTTGAAGCTAACCGGTCCCGCGTGGCTGTCTATCCCCGGAAAAGAAGAACGCCCGGCCGAGGCCGGGCGTTCGATCAGGGTGTGCGTCTGCTATTTGCTGACCTGCGCGCCGGGCAGGGCGCCGATGCTCAGTGCGTCGGCGTCGCCGAGGTAGACTTCGACGCGACGGTTGCGCTGCTTGTCCTTGCTGGTGTTGCCGCTGTTGACAGGCCAGAACTCACCGAAGCCGGCGACGAATACGCGATCCTGCGGCACGCCCTGGCTGACCAGGAAGTCCTTCACCGCCATGGCGCGCATGGTGCTCAGGTGCACGTTGTCCTTGATGCCCTTGGCGGCCAGTTTCTTGACCGGGTCGGTGTCGGTGTGGCCGTCGACGCGCACGAACAGGTTGGGGTCGGACTTCACCTTCTTGCTGATGATGCCGGCCAGTTCGGTCAGCTTCTTCTTGGTGTTGTCGGTCAGGTCCCACGAGCCGCTCTTGAACAGCACGCCGCTGTCGTCCATGCGCACGCCCACGGCGCCGCCGGACTGGACGAATTCCCAGTTGTCATTGCCGCCCAGGCCGGCACCCCAGATGTCCTGGATGCGCTTGACGATCTCGTTCTCGTCGTACTGCGGCTTGGCCTCGGCCAGCGCCTTCAGCTCTTTGATGCGCGCCTCCTGCGAAGCGGTATGGCTGCGAAGTTTGCTGATCTCGCCGTCCTGCCGCTCGATCTCAGCGCTCAGGGTGGCGTTGGCCTTCTGCTCAGTCTCCAGGTGCTTCTGCACCCGGTTGAACTCGTCCAACGAAACGCAACCGCTGCCAAGCAGCGCCGTCACGGACAGGGCGACAAAGGACATTCCGATCTTTTTCATGGCTACTCCAGGCGAGTTAGGAAGCGGTCAGGTGTTGGCGCGCGCACAGGCAGCACCGTGCTGCTTGATCGGCAGCCGGCGACGGGGGCATTCAGCAAAAAACGGGAAAATCACTCGCCTGCGTGTTTCACACGCTCGCGTTCCTTCTTCTTGTTCTCGCGTTCCGCGGCTTCCTGGATGCGGATTTCAGCGCGGATCGCGCGGGACAGCTCATCCAGCTTTTCATCCAGCCGTGCATCCTCGCTGTCCTTGGCGAGCGCGTCAGCCAGTTTCGCGTCGTCCTCGGAAAACGCGCGGGGGTAGTCTTTCTGCAGCGCCAGCAGGTCGTCGGCAGCCTTGCGCCGCTCGGACTTTTCGTCGCTGCGCCTGACGCGCTTGAACTTGGCGCTCTTTACCCGGGCCTCCACCATGCCCTGGCAGGCCAGCTTCAGGTCGTCCTTGGCCTGTGTCGTCAGCCGGTTCAATGCGCTGTCGCGGGCGGCGATCACGTCGTCGAAGCGCTGCTCGGTGATGATCGCGCTGCGATCACGCGCCACGAACATCAGCTCCACGGCGGCGTTCTGGGCGGGGTAGCCGCCCAGTTTCAGGTGCTCGATCAGCAGGTCCCAGAATCGCCCGGTGCGGCCTTCGCCCTCGGCATCCTGCTCCATCGCGATGAAGTCGCGGGCCACCCGCAGCTTGTCGGCTTCTTCCACGTCGCCCGCCGGCGTCAGTACGGGCCTGCCCACGACACTGTAGCCGCCTTCCGCGAGTTTCTTGAGCGCGAACAGGCCGCGCACCGCCTGGTCCTTCTTCAGCAGTTCGGGATCGTTGTAGAACACCACGACGTCCGTGAGCTTCTGCTCTCCGTGCAGCACGCTTTCGATGTTGAGCTCCACGCGGGTCGAAGCCCGCATCCTGGTGCGGGTCGCGCTGGCCACGCCCTGTACGATCAGGTCACTGTTGGCCAGGATCACGCGGCCGAAGTTCGACTCGTAGGCCGCGCAAAGCGGCGCTGCGAACAGCAGCAGGATCAGCAGCAGGCGGATCATTCGTCCTCGGGTGTCGGGGTCTCCGGAGCGGGGGTGATTTTCGTGACGGGGCCGGCAAGGACCTCGACCATCTGGCCGGGCACCAGGTACTTGCGCGCCACGCGCTGCACGTCATCCGCGGTCACGGCTTCCACGGCCTTCACGTACTTGACCAGGTGATCGAAGCCGAGCTTGTAGCGTTCCATGTTGATCAGCATGCCCGCGAGCTGACCGGTGGTCTCGACGTCGAACACGAAGCTGCCCTTCAGGTAGTCCTTGGCCGAGCTGAGCTCTTCTTCACTGACCGGCTGGTTGCGGACTTCTTCCAGCAGTTGGTACATGGTCTTGAGCGCCAGTTCGACGTTTTCGGGGCGCGTGCCGATGTAGCCCAGGAATGCGCCGGGGTACAGGCCGGAGCCGCCGGTGATGTTCGCGTAGGTGCTGTAGGCCAGGCCCATCTCGTCGCGCAGCTTTTTGCTGAAGCGGTCGGTGAAGCCGGGCGAAGTGCCCAGGATGTTGTCCATCACCAGCAGCGCGTAGTAATCAGGGTTATCGCGCGTAATGCCCAGCGTCTGCAGACGTACGACCACCTGGTCCTTCTTCGGGTGGTCGATCAGGATGCGTTTGCGCGTGGGGTCAACGCGGGCCGGGTCGAAGTTCTGGAAGCTGAACAGCTGCTCGCCCTCCAGCTTCGCCGGGCGCTTGAACTCGAAGGTCGGGAAGGTCAGCGGAGCATCCGGCTTCTTCCAGCCGCCGAGCTTGAGCTCGATCTGCTTCAGCATCTCCGCGCTCTCGAAGTCCCCCACCGCCGACAGGATGCAGTTGTCAGGCCGGAAGTAGCGCTGATGCCACTTCACGACGTCGGCTTGCTGGAACGACTTGACATTGGCCGGGCTGCCGTCGGCCGGGCGGCCCAGCGGGTTGTCGGGGCCGTACAGCGACGCAGAGGCCGCGTTGCGGGCGAACCAGCTGGTTTCGTTCTTGTTGCTCTCGAGCGTCGCGAGTACCTGCTCGCGGGCCAGCTCGATTTCTTCCTTGGGGAAGGTCGGGTAGGCCAGGCACTGGGTCAGCATCTCCAGGCCCGTATCCCGGTGTTCCGTCAGGACACGCACGGAAACGCCGTCGCTCTCCACCGTCAGGTTGCCGCCGATCATCTCCATCGCCTCCGCGATCTGCTGCTTGCTGTAGTCGCGGGTGCCGGTGTCGAGCAGCCAGCCCGTGAACTGCGACAAGCCGTTTTCGGCGGCCGACTCGCCGCTGCGCCCGGCCCGCACACTGGCGCTGACGGAAATCACCGGCAGGCCGCGGCGCTCAAGCAGCAGTATGGTCAGGCCGTTGGGCAGCACATGGCGCTTGACCGGCAGGGCGCCTGGCGCGGCATCGGGGCCCGATGATCCGCTGCTGCCGGGTGACAGCTCGGGCACCAGCCAGCCGGTGACAGCGTTCTCCGGCTGCAGGTAGGTTTTGGCCACGCGCCGGACATCTTCGGCGGTGACGGCGCGGATCCGCTCGGGGTACTGCAGGGTCACGCGCCAGTCGCCGTGCACGGTCTGCGATTCGCCAAGCGCGCTGGCAAGGCTGCTGGCGCTTTCCTGGGCGAACACCTGGCGGCTGATGAAGCGGTTCTTGGTGCGCTGCAGTTCGGTCTCGGTGACGCCATCCTCGATCAGTTTGCGGATCTCATGCTCGATGGCGGCCGTCAACTCATCGCGTTCGCGGCCGTCGGCGAGCTGCGCCCAGACGTACAGGCTGCCGGCCAGCATCTGGTCCATGTGCCCCGCGCTGATGGCGGTGGCGATGCGCTGCTCCTCGACCAGCGCGCGGTACAAGCGGCTGGTGACGCCGCTGCCGAGGATCATGCCAAGCACGTCCAGAGCGGCGGCGTCGGCATGGCCGGCGCGGACCGTGAGAAACTGGCGACCGAGCTCGATGACCTCGGCGTCGCCCTTGACTTCGAGCTGCTGGGGACCCTTGAAGCTGATCTCGCGGTACGCGGGGCGCTTGACCTCGGGGCCGCGCTCCAGGCCTCCAAAGAGTTCGGTCACCGTGGGCAGGGCTTCATCCATGGTGATGTCCCCCACCAGCACCAGCGTGGCATGGTTGGGGTGATAGTGGCGGTCATAGAACAGGCGCATGTCGCGGCGGGTGATGTCCTGCACGTCCTGGGGCCATCCCAGCACCGGGTGCGAGTTGGGGTGGGTGGCGCCGAAGAGGCGAAGTTGCATCTGCTCCCAGAGCTGGCTGCTGGGGTCGTCGGCGCTGATGTCCGACTCGGACTGCACCACCTTCTTCTCGGAGTCGAACTCGGTTTCCTCCAAAGTCAGGTGCCGCATGCGGTCGGCCTCGATCTTCAGCGCCTCCTTGAAGCGGCTCTTGGGAAGCTCAAAGTAGTAGGCCGTGTAGTCATTGCTGGTGAAGGCGTTGTTGCTGCCGCCGTTGCGCACGGTGACGGCGTCTACCTCGCCTACTTTGTAGTTCTTGCTGCCCTTGAACATCATGTGTTCAAGGAAGTGCGCCATGCCGGTGTTGCCCGGCGTCTCGTCGATCGCGCCGACCTGGTACCAGACATAGCTGCTTACCAGGGGCACGCCCGGCCGGTTCACCACCAGCAGGCGCAGACCGTTGTCGAGCACGTGCTCGGAGACATCGAGGCCCGGTTTGGCCGGGGCGGGAGCTTCCTGGCTGACGGCAAGGGTGGAAAGCAACCCGACCAGCATCAGGGTAAACAGTGACTTGCGAACGAGGTTGGCACGCACTTGCACGTCTCCATTACCGGTATGGGCGCCCGTCCCGGGGCGCCCACTGGATTATCTACGGTTATGCGCCGCGGGAACAGCAGGCGAACTACCTTCCCAGGAAGAAACGATCCGAGGGCAGTTCGCGGTCGAGTTCAAAATCGACTACCGCTCGCTCGCTGCTGGGGGTCACCGCCACCCAACGCACCTGGGGCAGGAAGCCCGGAGCGGACACCCGGAACAGTTCGGGCTTTCCGGTTGCCTCAATGGTTACGTCGCTGGTCGGCGTGTTGCCGACGGCCACCCACACGCCTTCGTCGTTGTACCACTCCACCAGCGCGCCGGCCGGGTTGCTGCGGATGGTGGCGCCGGCCTTGGGCGCGGTGTAGTCGTAGTAGTGCTGGGCGGCGCGCTCGGCCGCGATTTCGCGTTCATAGCGCGGGTTGAAGCCGACCTCGCCGACCTGGGTGCCGCGGCCCTGGGCCGCGCAACCGGCCAGGATTGCCGCCACGCAAACGGGAAGCAACAGACGCACGAATGCCATGTCAGGAATCCGCAATTGCCTTCGGGGGTAGGCCCAGCATAGCGCCCGGGGCGGGCGTGTAAACGATGCGCTTGGGCCCGCCATGACGGAACGGTTACTTGCCGCCTTCGCGCCGGCGTTCTTCTTCCGCGCGGGCGGCATCGAGCGCACCCTTGTCGATCTTGCGGGTCTGCATCTTGAGCCGGCTCTTGGCCAGTTTGACGATGCTTTCCGCCACCTGGTCCGGGCTGAGCTCGCTGGTGTCAAGCTCCACGGCATCCAGCGCCTTCTTCAGGCCGCCCAGTTCGCGGCCCATGTCGAGGTAGTCGCGCTTGGAGACGTCCTCGAGCACTTCTTCGTAGGTGGTGTCGGAGCCTCGCTGCTTCAGCTCGGCGAAGCGGCGGCGCGCGCGCACTTCCGGCGTGGCGAACATGTAGACCTTCAGGCTGGCGTTCGGGAACACCAGCGTGCCCTGGTCGCGGCCTTCCGTTACGAGATTGCCGGTTTCGCCGATCTTGCGCTGCATCTCGACCAGGTAGTTGCGCACCTGCATCACGTCGGCGACGTAGTGGATGTTGCGGGTGACTTCAATGGTGCGGATCTTGTCGGTGACTTCCTCATCACCCAGGAACACGCGCATGGGGCCGTCCAGCGTCAGCTCGACGCGCAGCACCAGGCTTTCCAGCGCCCCGGCGATCTCCTTCGGCTGATCCAGGTGGATGCCCTTGCGCATGCAGTGCAGGGTCACGGCGCGGTACATCGCGCCGGTATCCAGGTAGCGCAGGCCGAGCCGCATGGCGCACAGCCGCGCGATCGTGCTCTTGCCAGCGCCCGAAGGGCCGTCGATTGTGATGATGTTGCCAGACATGATGCCCCCTTACCTGCCTTGCAGTACCTGGTTCAGCCTGACGCGCACCTTGAGGTCGCGGCCTGAGACGCGCGTGACCATGGTGCGCCGTACCTGCGTGATGCCGCCGATGGTTTTGTCTTCCCGCTGCTTCAGCGCAACGGTTTTCACGCCCAACACCTCCACACCGGTGTCCTCGGGCAGGGTGATCGATGCGTCCTCCAGGGTCAAGGTCCCGTCGGGGGCGCGATTCAGACTTGAGCCCCGAATGGTGTAGGAGCCGCGGGAGACGACAATCGGACCCCGGGCCCGCACCTGCACGATCTGGCCCAGCCCGTCAAACGTGAACAGCGCCGACTGCATCGCCAGCGAAAGCGGCGGCACGCGCGGACGCTTTGACTCAAACACCCCCGTGATCCCCCCCGAGCCCGCCACGTCGATCAGCGCCGAAAGCTGCGCGCCGGCCCGGCGTGCGGAACGCAGACCGATTTCCTTGTCCGGCTGCGGACCCTGGAAGCCGAGCATCTCCACCAGCAGCGCCTTGCGCATGTGCTGCTCGGCGTCGCGCGCTTCCTCGAGGGCCAGCCAGGGCTGTTGTTCGCCGGGTGCAGCCGGTTTGGGACGCCCGGCCGTCACGCCTTCCAGCAGCTCGACCGCCTGTCCCAGGTGATACACCCGGCCGGCAGACGGCTGGCCCGCCCTCAGCGCAAGGTTCAGGTTGCGGCGCGCCTCGCGCAGGGACTCGTTATCGGCGTCGGGCGACTCCAGCGGGCGGAACGTGAGCTCCAGGCGCTCGGCGGCTTCCAGCGTCCAGGTTCCGTCGTATGAGAACACGCCGGTGCGCACGTACTCGCCGAAGAACACGCCGGCATCTTCCACCTGCAGCCTCGCGTCACGCAGCAACACAACCGAGAACGGCGAGTCGTCGGCCTGCTGGTTGTCCGAGCCGCTGAGTTCAATGGCTTCTGACGCTCGCGCGGTGATGCGGTCCAGGCGCGAATCCACGAAGGCGTCGCCTTCCAGCCGCAACACGTTCACGGCCGTTGACTTGCGGTCGATCCGCACGCTGGTCACGAACACGCGACGGCCGGAAACCCCATAGAGCTGCTGCACCTCAGGATCCAGCAACTCGGCCAGGTCATTCACGGCCGTGCGCCCGGCCCGCGGGCGTTCGAATCCGCCGAAAACGAGGCGGAAAACGGGCGCATCGACCTCGAGCACGCGCTGCAGCGCGGCTGTCTCGGTGCGGAAGACACTGCCGAAGTTTAGCCAGGCGGAATCCGGCTTCAGGGGAGATACGCCGTTGTCCGGGCGTTTGGGCAGACGGTCCAGCTCGTTGCGGAAGTACGTCACGCTGTTTTCATCGCGGATAACCACGCGACCCGGGCCCGCCAGGGTGCTGGTCAGGCTTTCGCCGCGCTCGCTGATGTCGATGCGTCGGCAGATCAGCAGGTCGTAGCCCAGGGTGGCCAGCGCTTCGCCCCCGGCGCCGCCTTCGACGCGGGCGGCGCGCAAGCCACCGCCCTGCAGTTGCAGCGCCACTTCGCTACCGGTCAGCGTCAGCAGGTTGGCGTCATCGCGCGGCAGCGGAGTGTGGTCAAGCTCGACCTCGCCCTGCGCCAGCAGGGTTACGTCAGCCGCGGCGCCGGTGGCAGTGAGCAGGTCGAGATCGAGCAGCGTGCGTGCGCGGATTGTCATGCGCCCGGGACTGCCGGACGGCGGGTCGCCCAGGCCGCGCAGGCCTACGGCGTGGCGGATCATCCAGGCCAGAGGGTAGTTGGCGTTCACCACGCCCAGCACTTCGGGGCCGTGCACGACCACCCGCGTGCGACCGGAGATCACAGAGCCCTCGGCCCGTGCGCCGTAAACGGCGGCGCGCTGCAGCTCGGGCGATGGC
>DIDT01000053.1 GCA_002418285.1 Phycisphaerales bacterium UBA5793 | reverse complement strand
CGAGGTTTTGAAACAGCTTCTAGTTCATCTCATCGCGTTGAGTCGTGGACGACTGGGCGAGGCGCGTCCACCAACGTTTGCTAGAGCGTATCGCACGTTCATCACCTTGTTCTGGATGACCGCGCCGCTCGCTTGGCTGTACGCCATTCCCTACGAGAGACTCTTGTCCCCCGTCGGTGCGATGGAGGCCAACCTCTGGACACTTGTAACCGTGGCTGCGTGGCGCGTAATTTTGATCACGCGCGTGATCAGCGTTGTGTATGGAGTCAGCTCGATTGCCGCGTTCTTTGTCGTGATGCTCTTCGCAGATGGGGTAGTGTGGGGGGCGCTCAACTATGTTCCCGTGCCGATAATCAACCTCATGGGTGGGATTCGGCATTCGCCGCAAGATGCGCTTCTGGCGAGTGCGGCGTTTGGTGTGCAGGCGCTCTCAATGATCAGTGCGCCAGTCTGGATGCTCGGCACATTGATGGCTGTTAGTGCTTTCAAGCCTCACTGGCTGAGCTGGGGGATGCCTCGCGATCGGCGACAGGGAAAGAGCCTGCCAGTCGTCGTCGGACTGGCGCTCCTGCTGCCCCTGGCAGCTATGTTGTACACACAGCCCGAGCAGATTCGCCGACACGAAGTGGAAGGGCTGCTTCGCGCGGGGGATGTGGCCGAGGGCTTGGCAGTCATGTCTCGGCACCAGCCCGGCGACTACCCGCCTCACTGGGAGCCGCCGCCGCGACTCGGGTACGGCGAGCGCGCGCCCGATCTCACGGCCGTGCGGGATGCCATGATACGAGATTGGCCCGCCGACTGGGTGGCAACGCTCTATCTCGACAAGATCAGGCGCAAGGTCTGGCAGGCGATCGCTTTTCTCTACCCCCGCGATGAGAGTTGGGGGCAGATTGCCAGTCGCTTCGAAGAAAGCCGGCTCGCTTACGGCATGGATGCCTTGCGTGAGCAGCGGCCAATGATCGAGTTTCTCCGGGAATACGACCCAGCTGTCACCGCGAACGATCGCGCTGCGATCGAGCGGTTGCTGGCGATGAGCTCGCCGTCGCTGGAGGAGAAACCTGAGGAGGATCATTGATCGCCGCAGGAATCAGCCGCGGCGAGCGTCCAACTTACGATATCGACATGGTCGGTTGCGCTACCACGTTGCGCATCGTCGCCATCGAGACCTGCGCCGCGAGATTCTGAACGACCTTGTTAAGCGAGTCGGCAAGCGGGCTGGGCGTTTCGAAGTTGGCCGTCGGGTTGCCGCTGTCGCCATTGACCCGCAGTTGGGTTGTAATCGGAATGCCGCCGAGGTAGGGCAAGTTCATTTCCTGCGCCATGACTTCCGCGCCGCCGCGCCCGAAGATGTCGTACTCGCTGCCGTGCTCGCAGATGAAGTAGCTCATGTTTTCGACGACGCCGAGAATACCCACCCCGAGTTGCTGGAACATGCGCACTGCACGGCGCGCGTCATCCTGCGCCACGCGTTGTGGCGTGCAGACGATGACCGCCCCGGTCAGAGCCAGCATCTGCGCCAGCGTCAGAGGCACATCCCCGGTGCCGGGCGGCAGATCGATAATGAGGTAATCCAGTTCGCCCCACTCGGTCTGGGTGGCCAGTTGCTTGAACGCCCCGTGTGCCATCGGGCCGCGCCAGATGAGCGGCTTCTCCGGTTCGACGAGCACACCGATCGTCATCGAGACGATGCCGTGTGCCTCGAATGGTTGGATGAGGTTGTTGTGGGCTTTGACTTCAGACGCATTCAGGCCGAGCATCGTGGGCATCGACGGGCCATAGATATCGCCGTCGAGCAGGCCAACGCGAGCGCCAAACCGAGCCAAGCCGACTGCGAGGTTGACAGCGACGGTGGACTTGCCAACGCCCCCTTTGCCGGCGCCGACGGCGATGATGTGCCGCACGTTGGGTAGAGGGTTGTCCTTGCCGGCCACTTTTTCCTGAGGGCTGCGAACATCGGCGGTAAAGTCAACGTCGATCCGGCTGAGACGTTCGCCCTTGCTTGCTGCCTTGGCATGCACGGCCTTCTCGATGTCGCCGCGTATCTTGTCCTTGAGCGGGCACGCCGGGGTCGTGAGTTCGACGGTGATATCCACGGCACTGCCGTCCACGGCCACACTCCTGACCATGTTGAGCGTCACCAGGTCTTTGTGGAGGTCGGGGTCGTTGACGGTCCGCAGGGCGTCGATGACATCGTCTTTGGTCAGAGGCATGAAGACGGCTCCGTGAAGGGGCGTTCTGGTGCAGGGATAGATGGTAGGGGAGAGCCAGCTATTCTGCCGCGAAGGGGCTCAAAAGGAGGGAGATGCAGGAGTGGTGCGGCGATGAGGATCCTCGATGAGCCGCTTCCCGAGGCTTCAGGGTGCGAAGCACGCCTCGGAGGTTCCGCGACTACCCTTCCCACATGACAGAGCAACTGCACATCGACATCGCCAATTGTTTCACCGATCGCGTCGGCGCAACGCATGGCATCGCGGCTGCCGACCTGAACGCTGCTCAATCGCGCATGGGAGACCTGACCGACCGCCTCGCGGAGATGGACAAAGCCGGCGAAACGCGCTGGCGCGGCCTGTGCCACGATCCGATGCGGAAAGAACACCTGGGCGCCGTGAGCCAGGTCGTCGCCGACACCAATGCCTATTTTGAATCCAACTCCTCGGGCAAGCGGTGCAAGCACCTGGTCGTGCTGGGTATCGGCGGATCGGCGCTGGGCAACATCGCTTTGCAGAGTGCGCTCAAGGAGCACGTTCACAATCTCACGCCCTGCACGCACCGCATCGGCCCGCGCCTATACGTACTCGACAACGTCGATCCGCACTTCGTCGGCGACACGATGCGATATCTTGAGATCAAGGATCCGGGACTCAAGCACACGGCTGTCAACGTCATTTCCAAGTCCGGCGA
The DNA here is from genome assembly GCA_002418285.1 of Phycisphaerales bacterium UBA5793. Classification (GTDB taxonomy): domain Bacteria; phylum Planctomycetota; class Phycisphaerae; order Phycisphaerales; family UBA5793; genus UBA5793. The sequence goes on along the minus strand of DIDT01000053.1, from coordinate 99,887 downwards.
GACGGCAGAGACCGCGGCCCAGTTCATGATCTTCCGCGACTGGCTCAAGTCACACTTGGGCGATTCGTACCGTCAGCACATCGTGGCCATCACTGACCCCAGTCGCGGCACCATGCGATCCATCGTCGATGTTGAGGGCTACGCAACATTGCCCGTGCCTGACGGAGTCGGCGGGCGCTTCAGCGTTCTCTCCCCCGTTGGCCTGTTCTCCGCTGCGATGTGCGGCATCGATATCAACGCGCTGCTCGCAGGCGCCGCTGCCATGGATCTGCGCTGTCGACTCCGTGAATTCAAGAGCAATCCGGCAGCCACGATTGCCTGGCTGCTCATGGAATTCAATCAGCGAGGCAAGGGCAATCACGTGATGATGCCGTACTGCAACGCGCTGTACAGCCTCGCGGACTGGTACCGGCAGTTGTGGGCCGAGAGTCTGGGCAAGCGCGTGGACCTGCAGGGCCGCGAGGTCTTTGCCGGCGCCACGCCGATCAAGGCGCTGGGTACGACCGACCAGCACTCGCAGGTGCAACTCTACCGAGAAGGACCGAACGATAAGGTCTTCGGTTTCGTGGACGTATCGGAGTGGGATCGTGATGTGACCATTCCCAGCAACCTCAAGGTCGATGCCATCTCATATCTGCAGGACCATGCGCTCAGTGAACTCATCGCAGCCGAGAAACGAGCGACGGAGTATGCACTCGTCGAAAGCGAGCGACCGAATTTCACGATCACCATGCCGCGCCTCAATGCCCACCATGTCGGGGAGTTCATCCAGTTGTGGGAGGTGATTACTGCCTACGCGGGGCTGATCCTGAACATCAACGCCTATGACCAGCCCGCCGTGGAAACGGGCAAGGTGGCGACGTTTGGCCTGATGGGCCGCGATGGGTATGCGGACTGGAAGGCAAAAGTCGAAGCTCGACTGGGCTAATCAGCCGATACGTCAGTCGACGTGACCTTCAGTCTGGATGAAAGGATGGATTCATGATGCACGCGACGCTCAGGACGGTGTTCATGCTCACGCTGCTGTCCGGCTTGTGGGCAACGGCTGCTTGCTCGACAGCACCCAAGACGATCGAAGGCCGCACCAATATCCGCGCCGAAGCCGATCTGACCGTGTCTCGAGCCCGGCGCAACGATGCGACGCTCGGCGTTCTGCTCGATCGCAGCGCCGGCTACGCGGTGTTCCCCTCAGTTGGAAAGGGGGCCATTGGCGTGGGCGGTGCCTATGGGCAAGGTGTGTTGTACCAGGATGGTCTGCAGGTCGGTTACTGTGATCTCAGTCAAGGCTCGATTGGTCTGCAGCTTGGCGGGCAATCGTACTCCGAAGTCATCATCTTCGAGACTGCTGAAGCCGTAGACGCGTTCAAGAAGGGCAACTTCCGTTTCGATGCCCAGGCTACGGCGGTGGGCGTGACCTCGGGTTCGGGAGCCAACGCCAAGTTCAGTCACGGCGTGGCGGTGTTCACATTTGGTGAGTCTGGGCTCATGTACGAAGCCTCGATCGGCGGGCAGAACTTCAGTTACGAGCCGATGTGACCACCGGGGGACGATTGCGTCTCCCGCGTTTCCGCGAATTCTCCCCGTGGTCGATGCTAAACTCGCATCGGCGATGGAGTCCGCCTCGAACCGGTCTGCGCAGGATCTTTCATTCTCGCAGTGCGCAGCGCCTGATGACTCTTGGACCTCTGATATGAAGCCGTGGCGGAGTTGCATGGCCTACAACGCTCTCTTGGTCTTTCTCGCTTCCGGTCTTGGTGGATTGCTGCGCTACATGGTCGCCGGGGTCATGCAGGCGTGGTGGGGGCCGACGTTTCCGATCGGTACGATGACCGTCAACGTGGTCGGCTGCTTTATCATGGGATTCCTCGCCACCGCGCTCACCGGCCCGGTGATGATGCGTGAGGAGTATCGCATTGCGATTCTCGTCGGACTGCTCGGCGGCTTCACGACGTTCTCGAGCTTTGGGCGAGAGACGATGGCGCTCGTTGGCGACGGCGAGTGGACTCTGGCGGCGATCAACGTGGTGCTCAGCAACGTGCTCGGGCTTGCGGCCGTGTGGGCCGGTGCGGCGCTCTCCGTAAAGACCTACGGGACAGGTGCATGATGACCGACTCACTCAAGCACGGCGTGTTTGTAATCCCCGAGTCGGCCCAGCGGCTGACGATTTACATCGGCGAGAATGATCGATGGCACGGCCAGCCACTCTATGAGGCAATTGTCCTCAAGGCTCGCGAGTTGCATCTGGCCGGCGCTACCGTGCTGCGCGGACCGATGGGATTTGGTGCTCAGAGCCGCATTCACACTGCCAAGATTCTGCGATTGTCCGAGGACCTGCCGATTGTCATTGAGATCGTGGACTGTGCCGAGAAGATCGCGGAACTGCGGCCGCACCTCGACGCGATGGTTGGTGGGGGGTTGGTTACGCTTGAAGAGGTCCAGGTGTTGATCTACAGCCCTGCGGCTCCAAGACCGTAAGCCACTGTTCTCGATCAGCCCCGACGTTGCACCTGCGTTCACCGCGGACTACACGGCGACTCTACGATCAGCCATGAACGCATCACATGCCGATGCACGAGAGCTCCGGAGGGGGCTGCGTGCGGCCGCCCGCGCCGCACTGAGCTACTACGACTTCAAAGTGCGCACATTTCGATTGGTAACAGATTCGTTCAACTGTGTTTATCGCGTTGAGTCGGTGAGTGGAGACTCGTTTGCGCTGCGAATCACCTCGGCGCAGGCATGCCACGGCGTCGAGGAGACGCAAGCCGAACTTGCGTGGTTGGCGGCGCTGGCCCGGGAGGAGTGCGTCGCGGTTCCGCGCCCGGTGGCGCGGCTCGATGGCAAAGTGATGGGCGTGCTCGACCCAGACCTGGCTCCGCTTCATCGCCAGTGCGTGCTGTTCGAGTGGCTGCCTGGCCGGCTCCTTGGCGGGCAGGTCGGAGTAAGAAGTTCCTACCGACTCGGACGCATTGCCGCTTCGCTTCATGAGCATGCAAGATCGTTCGAGCTCTCACAGGGTCGGGTGCGCCGTTTCGATCATGTCTTTCCCTACGCCGATCCGGCGTTTTCCAACCAAGAGCCGGTGCTCGTTCTCGATGATCGTTTCCGGAGGGTGTGTTCGCCTGATCTTCATGCAACGTATGAACGAGCGATCCACTGGGCGCAGGCCACAATCGATAAGCTGTTCAGCGGTCCAAGCCAGCCGCAGCTCATTCACAACGATCTCCATCTTTGGAACGTCCTTGTCCGCGGAGACCAGCTGGCGGTCATCGACTTTGAAGATCTGATGTGGGGGTATGCGATCCAGGACATTGCCACGACGCTGTATTACCTCCGAATCCGTTCCAATGCGGCTTCACTCGAGTCGGCCTTTCGTCGTGGTTACGAATCTCGAGGAAAATGGCCGACCTGCAGAGAATCGGATCTCGATGCGCTGATTGGTGCCCGCGGCCTCATGCTTGTCAACACGCTGCTCGCCTCCCCTCGAAGCGAGGATCAGGCGCAAGTGCGTCGCTACCTTCCACTGATTGGGACCCGGCTATCGCAGTGGCAAAGGGAGTCAACCGCCTCTCCAGACTTGTGCTAGAATATCGCTTCATTCGCCCGGAGATCGATTTTGAGCACCACGGCCCGGAAACCGGCCCCTGAGATTGAGACCTCTTCCGCCTCGGAACGCGAGTTCATACTTGCGGCTCTTCGCGCCGAGTGCGCTGCCATCGAGCGAACCGCCGAGTCAATCGGCGACGATCTGGCAGCCGCCATCGACTTGCTTGACGGGTGCACCGGCCATGTTGCAGTGACGGGAATGGGCAAGAGCGGCCTGATCGCCCAGAAGATCAGCGCAACACTTTCGAGTGTTGGCGTCCCGAGCCACTTCATTCATCCCGCGGAGGCTCTGCACGGGGACTTGGGCCGCGTGCGCAAAGGTGACGTGGTCTGGGCGCTCAGTTACTCTGGCAACACAGATGAGGTCGTTCAGCTCGGTCACGTGCTGCGCGCCGAAGGGCTGCCGATCCTCGCCGTCAGTTCAAATCCCGCCAGTCGCCTCGCAAAACTGGCCACGGCGCACCTCAATCTGGGCGACATCTCAGAAGCCTGCCCACTCAACCTTGCCCCGACTGCATCGACGACCGCGATGCTCGCGCTTGGCGATGCGTTGGCCCTGGCGGTCAGTCGCCGAAGGCAATTCTCCGAGGCTGACTTCAGGCGACGACACCCGGGTGGAATGCTCGGCGTTCTGCTCCAGCCTGTCACCGAAGTGTTGCGTTTCAAGGCGGGAGAGAATCTGCCTCTGATTCCAGTGGGTTCGACCGTGCGGGCCGCGCTGCAACAGGCTGACGTGGGTCGACGGCCCGGTGCCCTGCTCATCGTGAATAAGGCCGGCGATCTGGCGGGGCTATTTACTGATGGCGACTTGCGGCGGCTGGTGCTCCGTGACCCTTCCGCGCTGGATCAGCCAATCGCTTCGGTGATGACCAAACACCCCCGCGTCCTGCGCCAGGATCAGATCGTGCGCGAAGCGGTGGAGATGGTGCAGGAGTTTCGCCCCGACGAGATTCCTGTTGTCGACAAAGCCGGCTGCCCGATCGGTCTGGTAGACGTGCAGGATCTCATTGCCCTGCGAATCATCCAGGAATAAACCGGACGTGAGCCAGCCGCCCGATCTGAAAGCCATTCGCCTACTTGTCCTCGACGTGGACGGCGTCATGACGGACGGCTCCATCATCATCGATGATCTCGGCCATGAAACGAAGCGATTTCACGTGCGCGATGGTTCAGGAATCCGGATGTGGCAGAAGATGGGCGGCGAAGTGGCCATCATCACCGGCCGGGCAAGCCAGGTCGTGGCCCACCGGGCTGCGGAACTCAAGGTCAATCACGTCATGCAGGCCGTCCACGACAAGGGGGCTGCACTTCAGTCGATTCTGGACCATACGGGCCTCAATTCGACTCAAGCGGCGGCCATCGGAGATGATGTCGTGGATTTGCCGCTGCTGCGAGGCGTCGGCTATCCTATTGCAGTGGCGGACGCCGTGGCTGAGATCCGCGAAGTCGCCCGATTTGTGACAAAACGACCGGGCGGCCGCGGCGCGGTTCGAGAGGCAATCGAGCATCTGCTCGTCGCGCAGGGACGGTGGGACGAAGCCGTGTCGCGGTATGTCCCGTCCGAGCACAAGGAGGTCTGATTCCATGCGACCACGACACGCCGCGATGGCCGATCGTCATCTCCTGTTCGTTGGTGCTGCCGGCGTGTGCGGAGCGTTGGTGCTGCTCGTCCTCATTTTTGCTGGCGCGAGGAACCGGGTGAAACAGGCCAACGGCGCACCGGAGATCTCCGCTGATCTGCTCAAGAATGACATCCCGGATCGCGACCCCGCATCACGCGTCGTCATCGGGCAAAACCGCAAGGCGAGCGGAGATCCACTTCAGTCGCTCCAAACCGGTCGCGGCGAGCTGGAGTTCACAAACGACGAAGGATTGCTCGCGTTCCGGTACCGGTGGGACAAATCCGATCCGCTTGAGACCGGGTGGAATCGCTTCACCCATCCCCAGGCGTGGATCTATCGATCTGAGACGCAATTGATCCGACTGAGCGCTGATGAGGGCATGTTCCGGCTGGCGGAAAATCGCCAGCCCCAGGCGGGTGTGCTCCAAGGGCACGTTGTTGTGTCGCTGTACGAATCCAACGAGCGGCGCGGCGCGTACTCGATCGATCCGGACAAGACCCTGCCCGTCGCGCAGTTCGAAACCGATTCACTCAACTTCGACGCCGTGCGACTCAGCGGCCGCACTGATGAGCGCGTCGTGGCCCGCACACCGGAACTGATCATGATTGGCAAGGGCATGAGCCTGCTATTCAACGAGCGGCTGGGCCGAATTGAGGAACTGGAGATCAACGAGCGCGAACTGATCGCATATCGACAACCAACGGGGACACCGGCGAAATCGGAGCGAGCCAACTCAGCTCCACCGTCAACGGCCGCGCCGACTGATGCGAGTGCCGCGGCCGATCCCGGCGCCCAGGCACGTGTTGCCAAGTCGGCCCCCAACGGGTCCATCTGGCAGGATGTGACCGCATATCACCTCACACTCACCGACGAAGTGGCGATTACCCAGGGAGAGGGCGACGAGGCGCTCACCATCCACGGCCAAGATCTGATGGCGGACTTTGCGCTCAAGCGAAGCGATTTCGGTGGCCGACTCACCGGCGCGCCATCATCGAGTCTGCCACAAGCTCAACGCGATCCCATCACCTCAGCGCACATGCCTCCCGCAAGCGTCTCATCCAGCCGCTGGGGGCAACTCGCTTCCATGTCCTACGGATTCGCCCAGCCGATTGTCACGTTCCTCGGAAGCGATCTTGGCCCGGGCGTCGATGACATACTGATCACAGGTGAAGGCGGACTGCTGCTCGTGCCAATCGACGGCACTCCGGAAAACCTGGCCGGCCCCGGCGATCTCTATGCCACGCTCGAGGGAGATCCACTGCAGATCCAGTACGGCGATTTTGAGGCGGCTGGGTCTGCCCTCGAATACTCCAAGTCGGAAGCCTTGGCGAAGCTGAAGTGCGAGCGAGATCAGCCCATCGAAGCGGGGCTGCCTGGTGGCGCCCGATTGACCTCTGTCGCCCCCTTCGAGTATGACTTCGAAGCGGGCGAGGGGACACTGCTCGGGGCCGGCACGATCGTCGGCCTGATTCCCAAGGAGGCTCAATCACAACCTCCGGATGCGGCACCGGAAACGAACCCTTCAGCCATGAAGGGCCTGCCAGAGGGGTTCTCGATCAACTGGCTCAACGACTTCGTCGTGGAGTTCAAGAAGGCGGATCAGGGCAGCGGACTTGGGAAGATCGCTGCGGCTGTGTTCAACGGAACCGTGCATGTGGATGATCCAAACGGGTACGCGCTGGATTCACAGCAGCTGCGAATTGATTTCAAAGACAATCTGAACTCGAAGGATCAGGGCATCGACACCATCACGGCTACGGGCGACGCCAGGTTGCAGTCAGCGGACGGCAATGTCAGCGGCGACGAGTTGTTCGTGCAGTTCAAGGAGAACGCCAAGGGTTCGTCGTTTCCCGGCCAGATGACGGTGACAGGTCATGGCCACGTTGTCAACGAAGGCAGTTCCATTGCGGCCCAGTACATCCAGGCGAATCTGGTTGAGCAGTCCATGGCGTCGGACGAGGCGCTTCCGGCGAAGTTCGGTGGCTCGTCCTCCTTTGCCGTGAGCGACATGCTCGCGCAAGGTACCGTTGTCCTGACATTCGAAGACGGCGTCATGGCCATGGCGGATCGCCTGCAGGCTGATGCCCGAACCGACACGGCCGTACTGACAGGCGAGAACGTGATCGTCGGCGATCCCTCGCTGAAGGTTATGGGCAAGCATGCCGAGATTACCAACATTTCGAGCAAGAAGCAGGACCGTGTCGCGAAGTTCATCGGAGCGGGCACGTTGACCTATTTCCAACCGAAACCGACCTTGCCCGATGATGATGGGACGATCGAGGGTCGCCCGGTGACTACACCCGAGGAGATGCGCGAGGAATTACGCCGTCGGCTTGAAGATCGACCCCGCGGCAAACCAGCTACTGACGACACCAGATCGCCCGCTTCTCCGGCAGATGGCACCGGCGCCGTCGGCTCCGTGCGCGTCGAGTGGACAGACCTGCTGACATTTGAGGAGCAGCAGGGCCGCGTCACGTTTGAAGGTCAGGTCAGCGCCGAATCAGAACCGTCCGAGCGCGAAGTGGATCGACTCACCGGCAATTGGATGCAGATTGATCTGACCGATCCCATCCCCACCATCACCGCAACGGGCGAAGAAGGTAAAGCCACACGCCGACTGCGCAAGATGACCATGCTTGGCGGCCACGATGAACCCGCTCAGGTCGAGGCGCAACGATTCACCGACGAATCGCAAACAGCGCGCGAGTTGCTACTTGCAGTCGCCAGCGAAATCATCGAATACACCGAAGCCACAGAACTCTTCGAGGCGATCGGTGACGGTTGGATGCTGGTGGTCGATTCGAGCGCACCGGAACCAGAAACAACGCCGACTGATCGCACGCCGAGTTCCGCAGCCGTCCAGTTCTCAGGGCCTGGTGAGTCGGAGTTTAGTTGGACGGGTCGACTCTCGCTGCGCGGTGGGCCGGGCCTGCTCACCATCTCCGAAGATGTGATCATGCGACATCGGCCGATGGGTGAGCCTGTCATTCGTGTTGATTGTGATACGATGACCGCCTCGCTCAGATCTTCACGCTCGGTCGGCGCTCTGGATCTCTCGCAAAGTGAAGGGATGGACCTCACCAGCGCCGTTGCAGACGGCTCCGTATTCGTGCGTCGTGAGGACCGCAGCATCTGGGCGGATCGTCTGACGTACGACCGCAAGACGCTGCTGGCGACCATCGAAGCGCTCGGTGATGACTATGTGGTCATGGAAGGCGAGACGACGGGCGGAGCAGTGCAGGCACGGCGCATCCTCTGGGATTTCTATACCAACGGCATCACGGTCGAAGGCGCGCGGATCGACGGACCGATGCCGACGATCAACCCCGGCGGCTGATCAGGCGTCGTCGCGCTTTACGATGTTGTACATCTCGCGCTCGCCGCGACCGCGGAGCGGGTAGTCCTTGCGCAGCGGAAACGCGGGATAGTCGCGCCACAGCAGAATGCGACGCAGGTCGGGGTGGCCGGTGAAGCGAATGCCGAACATGTCGTAGACTTCGCGTTCGGGCCACTCGGCCCCGGGCCAGAGATCGGCGACGGAGTCAACAACCAGCGATGGATCTTCCTGATTGCCTGATGTATCTTGGCCCGGATCGAAGTAGGTCTTGACGATCAGGCGGAGATTGTAAATCGTGCTGGAGAGTACGTAGACAACCGCAAAACGGCCAGGCATCTTCGCGGGGTAGTTCAGGTAATCGACAGCCGTGACATCAGAGAGGAAGTCGTAGCGACTCTCCTCGTCATCTCGAAGAAACCGCATCATCTTGTGCAGCAGCCGTGTTGAAACAACGACCGCTGTCTGGCCGCGAAACTCGGTGGCTTTGAGTCCCATCCCGTGAAACTCGGACTTCAGTCGGGCAAGCGTGGGATGATCGAGATTGGGTCTGGTCATGGCGGTGGCTCGAAGCGATCGTAAGACTTCTGGGTGCCGGATTCAATGCGATGGCTTAGATGCGAGGGCCTGTGCCAATGAGTCAATCAGGTTCGTTGATCCGGAGCCCGGAGCAATTCGTCGCACAACGACCGGCGTTTCTGACGGGAGGTGGGGCAGGCAGGCTGTGAGCACGGCCAACAGGTCGAAAATGCCCCTGCCGGGCTCGCAGGGAGTCAGTCGCTCCTGCTCCTGGTTGGGACGGACATCAGCAAGGATCAGCGCAGAGGCCCGGGGCGCCAGCGCCTCAGCGATCCGCTGCAGGTGATCCTCGCGAACCGAGAGCATGCTCGGCTCAAACAGTGCCGTGGGATTCAATGCCAAACCGAAAGGCTCGCCTGAAAACTGGCTGAGGTAGATACCGGCGACTTGTGCATCGTGAAGAATGTGCCGACTGTGCGGCTCGAGCAGCAGGTGCACACCTGCGGCTCGGACTGCCGACTCGATGGACTCGAGAAGACGGGAAAGAGCGGCCATTCCCGGAGCCATCCAGTTTCGTGGATCGAGCGATCCCAGATCATCGCGAAGCGACCCGGAATTGACGATGACTCGGCCCCCTCCAAAGGTGGTGATTTGTTCGGTCGTGAGTTTCAGGAGATTCCCCGACCATCGACGCGCAAAGGGCGGAGCCACCGGCGTCTGCTCCACGCCAGGCGCGAGGACTTTCGCGACAGTACCGTCTGGGGCGTTCGCCGCGTATGAAGCGGAATCGGGCTCGGCTGGAGTTTCGATGAGCAGACGCATGAGGGGAAAGGCTAGGGCGGATTCGGGTGGTGCGTCGAGGCAGTTGTTGCGGGGGGGGCGCGGCTAGACTCACCAAACGGCTTCGATTCGATGCTCCTCATCCCAATCAACCTCACGCATCTAGCTCCGATCGGGCTGCTCTATTCGGATGCAATCCTTTTCGCCGCCTACCTCGTAATCATTCTACTGCTGGTCGTGTACGGCCTGCATCGGTACTGGCTCGTGTACCTTTACTCGCGCTATGCGAGCGGCGCACTTGAGACCAAGCGTCCCACCACTTTGGACACTGGATGTGAATGGCCACGGGTAACGGTCCAACTTCCGATGTACAACGAGTCGGCTGTGGCGAGGCGGGTCATCGACGCGGCGTGTCGGCTGGACTATCCGTACGACCGCTTCGAGGTGCAGATCCTCGATGATTCGACTGATGCCACATCCGCCATTACGGATCAGGCGTGCGCGGATTGGCACAGTCGAGGAATCGACATTCACGTCATTCGCCGCAGCGATCGGCAAGGCTACAAAGCCGGAGCTCTGCAGAACGCTCTGGTAACCGCAACTGGACAATTCATAGCCGTTTTTGATGCCGATTTCGTGCCGCCAACCACCCTACTCAAGCAGGCCATGGCGCACTTTTGCGATGAGCGAATCGGTATGGTGCAGACGCGTTGGACGCACCTCAATCGCCATCGCAACCTGCTTACGAAGAGCCAGGCCGTATTCCTGGATGGGCACTTTGTGGTCGAGCATTCGGCAAGACATCGATCCGGTCGATGGATCAACTTCAATGGCACCGCGGGAATCTGGCGACGGATGTGTATCGAAGATGCGGGCGGTTGGCAGCACGACACACTCACCGAGGATGTGGATCTTTCCTACCGCGCCCAAGTGCGCGGTTGGCATTTTGTCTATGACCCAACCATCGAGTGCCCCGGTGAGCTGCCGCCCTGCATTTCGGCATTCATGACCCAGCAGCATCGGTGGACCAAAGGTTCGATTCAGACCGCAGTAAAGCTTCTGCCCACCATCGCGCAAAGCCAAGCGCCGATCGCAAACAAGATCGAGGCCTGGTTCCATCTCACCTGTCCGGCGGTTTCGGTGCTCATCGTACTGCTGACCCTACTGCTGCTTCCCGCCATGAGCTTTCGCGGCATCGCGGGCGCCTCGATGTTGCTCAGCGCGTTGACCTCGGGTTTGACGCTCTTCGCGCTGGCAACAGCCTCGGCCGGAGCGTTCTACGTGCTGTCGCAACGCGAACAGGGGCGGGGTTGGCTCGGTTCGGTGGCTGAGCTGCCGGGCGTTATGGCCTTGGGAATCGGAATGAGCGTGAACAACGCTCGTGGTGTCATCGAAGCGCTGGTTGGTCGCAGCAGTGTGTTTGTCCGCACACCCAAATTCGGTGAGGTGCCAAAGCCTTCGGCGGTGCCGAGATGGCGCTGCCGCTTCGGCCTCTGGTCCAGCGGCGCCATTGAGCTGGCGCTCGGCATCTTCGCGATTGGTTGCATTGTGCATGCCTTGCCGACCTCAACCGGTTGGCTGAGCGTGCCGTTCCTTCTTCTCTTCGCGTGCGGGTACCTGGGTGTGGGCATTGGCTCGCTGGCCGAAACACTGCGCGGCGAGCCGACCTGAGGCATCGATACTGTCGGTGCGCCCCCGACAAGCCGATACAATCTCTCGGCTTCTCAACACCGCAAACATCCAGTGTGACTCCAAATCGAACGGACAACTCGAAGCCGGATTCCCACCGATGCAGCGGGCAGGTGGTGCATCTCCCCTTGTCGCAATCGGGACCCGCGTCTGCAAACACGATCCGCGCCTCAAACATGGGGCGGCGCCGGGCGATCGTACTGGCGCTCGTTCAACTGCTCATGGTGGCGCACGTAGTGCAGTGGTGGCTCAGTGGACACACCACAACACCAATCGAACCTTCCGAGTCGATGGAGTTCGTCAAGCGCGGCGTCATCAACGCCGGATTGATCTTCTTCACGATCGCTTTGCTTTCGACACTCGTCTTTGGCCGGTGGTTCTGCGGTTGGGGCTGCCATCTGGTCATGCTTCAGGATCTCTGCAGTTGGATGATGAAGAAGATCGGGATCCGCCCCCGGCCGTTTCGCTCCCGTGTATTGGCGTACGTCCCGCTCATGCTCGCGCTCTACATGTTTGTTTGGCCGGGTGTCTATCGCTTTGCGCTGGCGCCTCTGCTTGGTACAACAGAGCAGTTACCTACCTGGCAGGTTCAGGCGCACTTGACAACCCCCGATTTCTTGAGCACGTTCGCGGGCGTCGGAGTCGCGATTCCCTTTCTGTTGGTTTGTGGATTTGCTACCGTCTACTTCCTCGGCGCCAAGGGATTCTGCACTTATGGCTGTCCCTACGGAGGGTTCTTTGCCCCCATCGATCGCCTTTCTCCCGCCCGGATTCGTGTGACCGACGCGTGCGAGCACTGCGGCCATTGCACGGCCGTCTGCACGAGCAATGTGCGCGTGCACGAAGAAGTGCGCGACTATGGGATGGTCGTCGATTCCGGATGCATGAAGTGCCTGGACTGCGTGAGCGTCTGCCCGAACGATGCACTCTATTTCGGGTTTGGTGTTCCGTCACTCGCCGCCTCGCCCCGCATCGACAAGCCAGCGGTGCGCCAATACGACCTGTCCTGGGGTGAAGAATTGCTCTGCGCCGCGGTTTTCGCGGCGATGTTCTTCATTTTCCGCGGGCTGTATTCTCTGGTGCCCATGCTTTTCGCGGTTGGAATTACCGGGTGCGGTACGTTCGTCATCTGGAAAGCGTGGCGACTGCTGGGTGATCGAGATTCACGCTTTCATGGATTTCAGTTGCGCCGCGGCGGACGCCTGACGAGGGCGGGTGGAATGTGGCTGGTGATGACGGCGGTGCTGGTTGCTCTCTCGCTGCACAGCGCACTGGTTCAATACCATGCTTGGGCGGGGCTTCGGCTCGCAGGCGAGATTCAGACTTCCACTGATGAGGGACTGCGCGGCCCGGTGAGTTTCGATGCCGTCACGCAATTGAAACTGCAGATTGCAGGCGCCCACTTGCAGAAGGCCGATTCATGGCAAGCCGGGGGCATCGGTTTGCTCAGCGACGTGGATATTCCGATCACACGAGCCCGGCTCAGCCTGCTCACAGGGCACTGGGCAGAATGCGAGCAGCAACTGCGGCGCGGTATCAGGCTTGGCGGGGCGACGGATATCCTTTGTCGCGACCTGGCTCGTGTCATGCTCAATCACCGCCCCGTGGAGGACGCAATCACCCAGTTGACCGAGTCGCTGAAACAGCATCCGGAGTTTGATCAGACGCGCGCGGCTCTGATTGTCGTACTCCAGTCACTCGGGCGCGTGGACGAAGCGCAGCGCGTCCGCGATGCGCGCCCGACTCACTGACCGATCAAGCCAGGCGATCAGCCCTTGCCGGTTGGTGGCGTGGATGGCCCGCCGCCGATTGCGGAGCGCATCTGGGTGTCGGCCTTGATGTTGTTCATCCGGTAGTAGTCCATAATGCCAAGGTGACCACTGCGGAATGCATCGGCCATGGCGCGGGGAACTTCGGCCTCCGCTTCGACGACCTTGGCGCGATTGAGTTCAATCAGTGCGCGGTTCTCCGCTTCCTGCGCGCGAGCCATTGCGGCACGCTTCTCGGCTTCCGCCTGGAATCGCTTCTTATCAGCCTCGGCCTGGTCCGCCTGGAGTTTGGCGCCGATGTTGTCTCCGACGTCCACGTCGGCAATATCAATCGAGAGGATTTCGAATGCGGTGCCCGAATCGAGACCTTTTTTGAGCACCGTCTTGCTGATGTTGTCGGGGTTGGCGAGCACTTCCTTATGCGTGTTTGCGGAGCCGATCGTGGTAACGATGCCTTCGCCGACGCGGGCGATGATCGTCTCTTCGAGCGCACCGCCGACGAGTCGGGCAAGATTGGCTCGCACAGTGATCCGCGCCTTGACGCGCAGCTGGATGCCGTCCTGGGCGACAGCGTCGATCGTGTTCCGGCCCCGGTTCGGATCCGGACAGTCAATGACCTTGGGCTTTACAGACGTTTGCACGGCATCGAAGATATCGCGACCGGCCAAGTCGATGGCGCATGCTGTATTGAATCCCAATTCGATCTTCGCTCGGTCCGCCGCGATCAACGCTCGAATGACCAGCGGTACGCGACCGCCCGCGAGGTAGTGGGTTTCGAGTTCCTTGGTGGTGACATTCAGGCCGGCCTTCACCGCCTGGATGCGGTTGAGCACGATGATCCGCGGATCGACCTTGCGGAACTTCATGCCGACCAGGTCGATGAACGACACAGGTGCTCCCGAAAGGAAGGCTTGGAACCACAGGTTGAAGAACTGACCGATGATCACGAGCGCGACAAGCGCCACGATCACACCTACGGCTACCCCAATCCAGATAATCACTTCCGTCGGAGTCATTGAGTCACACGTTCCTTTCGTCAGCCGCCACTGGAGATCCTCGATTGATGACCGAGTAGTTCACGGTAGCGCGGCCGATCATGTCGGTCGGCCCAGATCGCCTACTTCGTCAGCCGGCATTACGCGGATCTGTCGGCCGTTGACGGAAGTAATGACGACTTTCGTTCCAGCGGGGATAATCCCTGTTTCGGCGAACGCCTCAATGTCTTCGCCATCAAGGCGGATTGTGCCCCCCGGTCGCAACCCGGTCAGCGCCTTGCCCTGTGCGCCGATCAGCGATGAGATCGCCTCCGTCTCCGCGTGCCGCTCGTGCAGCCGGCGCTGCATGTCCTCTTCCGTAGTTCCTTCCGTCAGGATGATATTGCGCCCCACCGGAGTGCTCGGAAACACCTTGATCGCCATCCACAGAATCGTCGGCGTGAGAACCAGAACCAGACCCAGAGCGATCAATCCGGTCACGATACTGATCTTGAACGCGACGACCACGCCGGCAATTGCGCTCAATCCAGCGACAACGCTGATCAACCCCCCCGATGGGACAAACAACTCCAGAGCGACCATCAGCGCCGCCAAGGTGAGTAATCCCACGACCCACCAACCCAACGAGCTGTTGGCGTCCGCAGGGGCTGGAGTAGTCTGGGCCAGTGTGATGATGACATCAGACAGGCTCATCCGCATCCTCCACTACTGTCTTGAACGCAGAGGTCGAGATGACCCGCACAGGCCGTCCTTCCTCAATGATGCCTCGCCCCGAGACGACATCGTAGATCGTTGTGCCAAAACGGGCGCGGCCCACTGGCCGCAACGTCGAGACGACCACGCCGCGACTGCCCTTGGCAGGGCCAGTCTGCGGTGGACTCATAGCGCCAAGCAGCGAATCCACGTCGTTCGTGCGCGGCAGGTGGGCGCTGAGCACGAGCCGATTCAGTCCCGGCACGCGCGCAAAGTTCTTCACACCCAGCCACATCGCCACGCCACCGGCGAAGGCGCCCAGCAGCAGCGTCGATACGCCGCGCACCATCGCCTGTCTCGCGAGTTCCGAGGTCGGGAAGATCGAGCCGGAAGGATCGGGCGCGATGAAGGTGCCGACAAAACCGAGAGCGATGCAGACGATGCCGGTGATGCCGGCCACCCCAAAGCCGGGAATGACGAACAACTCCGCCGCCAGCAGTGCGAATCCAACCAGCACCAGCAGAATGTCCCACCACTGCGCCAGACCGGTCAGCGCCGGCGCGCCAAAGAGCAGTACGGCGGCGGCGAGGCCGATCGTGATGGGCACACCAATGCCCGGCGTGGCCATCTCCCACACCAGCCCGATCAGAAAGACAACCAGCAGCAACGCGCGGACCGGCATACTCGTGAGGAACTGAACAAGGTTCTCCGACCAAGTTGGGTCGAGTTGAGTGATCGTCGTCGCGCCAACGAATGTCTTCAGTTCCGCTTCGCTGGCGATAGTCGCCTGCGACAGGCCCCACCGGCGCGCCTGCTCCGCCGTTACGTCGAGCAGTGTCTTGCTGTCGACGACCGGTTCGATGAGGACGTACTTACCGCGATCCTGTGCGGAGAGCACAGGCCGCTTGGAGACAAACTCCTGGTTCTTCTCGATCTGATCCGGCGGCAGACCGCTTTTTTCGCCCGTTGCCTGATAGATCTTCTCCATGAACGGAACGGGGGCCTTGACATACTCGGAACTCGCGACGGGAAGACCTCCAGACGCTCGCTGACGCGGCGTATCGGGAGGAGCTTCTCCAAACAACAACTCGTACTCCTGGCGATCGACAAAGAGTCGTTCTCCCGTCTCTTTGTTCTCCACCAGCCAGAGTTCGATATCCACGGCAACGAAGGACATGAGCAGGCGTTCGTCATAGCCACGACGCCGAGCCGAATCGACCACGTTGATCAGCAGGGGCGATTCCGCCTTGGCCCGTTCGGCTGCTGGCATGGGGATCAACCCGGGCAGAATCGGTGCGCAGTCGCCCATCTCGCCCCCAGGTGTGATAACGATTTCCTTGCAAGACAGCGCGATGAAGGCACCGGCCGAGATGGCCTTTGGATGCACCCAGGCGATCGTATTGGTGATCGGACACTGCTTGATCTCGTAACTGATGTCCTTCGCCGCTGTCGCCAGCCCGCCCCATGTGTCGATGTCAAAAACAATGGCGTCCGCGCCCATGTGCTCGGCAATCGCGATCCGTCGCCTGATCGAGCGGGTTGTGACGTCATCGATCGGTCCGTGGATAGTGATGATTACCACGTTGCTGGCCTGTCGACTTGCGGGTACTCCAGCTGCCGGACTCGGCGAGGCGTCCTGGGCCAGCGCCATGAGTTGAATCGCCAGCAGCAGCAGGCATGAAAGGAGGGAAATCCAGCGCCCTCGCAATCTCGACGGGTTGGTTGTGAACGTGTTCATCTGGGCACCATGAGTATATGTCGTATGGTTTTGGACGCTCTCTTGCCGACGTGGCCAAGGGCTCGTACATTCACCTGCCCGATCGCGCCGGATGGACCCTGACCCCGGGATGGATCCCGCTCATGCTTCGCGAACTGCACATCTCCAATCTGGCCATCATCGAGGATCTGCGCCTCGATCTCACGCCCGGCCTGAATGTCTTTACCGGCCAGACTGGCGCGGGCAAATCGCTCATTCTCGGCGCCTTCGAGATGCTGCTCGGACGACGGACGCTCGCGGACATGCTCCGACCCGGCGCGGCAGAAGGCCGCGTCAGTGGTGTATTCGAGATTGGCGATGCGGGCGTTGCAGCCGAGATTCATCGTGTCGCGGATTTGCCCCGAACGGACACGCTGGAATCAGGCGAAGCGCTGCTGATTACCCGCAAGATGTTCGGCTCCGGCCGCTCCAGCGCGTCGATCAATGGCCACCCAGTCACCATCGCCATGCTGCGCGAGGTGGGCGACCGTCTGATCGATCTGCACATCGGCGATGAAGGCGGCTCGAGTGCGGCAGGAGATGCCCCGTTTCTCCTCCGGCCCTCCAACCAGCTCGCCGTCATCGACGCCTTTGCCGGGAACGACGCGGCGCTTGCGCAGTACGCACTGCTGTACCACGAACTCACCGAGACGACTGCCCGCCTCGACGCCTCGCAGCGCGGCAGTACCCTGCGCAGCGAACAACTCGACTTGTTCGAGTTTCAGGCCGACGAGATCGATGCCGTCGAACCGACACCCGGTGAATACGAGGAGCTTTCCGCCCGCCACCGCGTGCTCTCTGAGGTTGATCGCCTCACCCGTCAGGTGGGCCTGGCCCATACCGTGATCTACGACTCTGACGAATCCGTCGCCTCGCGCTTGCAGGCCGTGGTCGGGATCATGCGCGAACTCCTTGAGATCGATCCCTCACTCGGGGAAGCAGCTGGACAGATCGAATCCGCCGCAGCCTCGGTGCAGGATGCGGGCTTCATGCTCGGCCGCTACCTCGGCCGGCTCGATCTCGATCAGGTAGAGCTTGGCGAGATCACCGATCGCCTCAACGCCCTCAATCGACTCATTGCCAAGTACGGTCATGGTTCGCTTGACGACGTTCTCGAGTATCGCCTAGAGATCCGAGATCGCATCGCTGAGTTGAGCGGAGTGGGTCTCGATTCCGCCGCGCTGCTCAAGCGGCAGGCCGAGCTGCGACAACAGGTGGGGGACCTCGCCACTCAGCTGCACGACGCGCGGCGCACGGCAGCCAAGGCGCTGAAGCCGCGCATTGAAACCGAACTCGCCCAACTGGCAATGGCCGAGGCCGAATTCGATGTCGCGTTCGAATCGCTCGATGAACCGGGGTCGGCCGGAACCGATCAGATCGAGATGATGATCCGCACCAACCCGGGCCAGCCCTCGCGCCCGCTGCGTCGCATTGCGTCAGGTGGCGAACTCTCGCGCATCATGCTCGCGCTCAAGACCGTCCTTGCCGGGGCCGAACGAATCAGCGTACTCGTTTTTGACGAGATCGACGCGAAGATCGGTGGTCGATTAGGTTCAGTCATCGGCGCCAAGCTGCGGGCCCTGGCTGGTCGACACCAGGTGTTGTGCATCACTCACTTGCCGCAGATCGCCGCCTTTGGGGACACGCATCTTCGCATTGCCAAACACACCCACAAGAACGAAACGCACATCGAAGTGTCCACACTGAGCAGCGACGAATCCCGCCGTGTCGAACTGGCCGAGATGCTCGCCGGTCAGTCCGCGTCTGAGATCACGTTGCGCCAGGCCGATGAGCTGCTGGCGACGGCGCGAAACGGTGCGGCCCCCTCAATGGCCAGCAGACCGTCCAACCGGAAGAAAAGAGCAACCAGACCCTGACTCAGAACTGCTTGTGTGTCGGCCGGTCCTGTGGCGGTCGCACGCCGAGCACCGCGCGAACAAGGTGCAGATCGGCCGGCGTGGTGATCTTGATGTTGCGCGGATCGCCGTTGACGACGTAGACCGCTTCGTCAAGTCGCTCAACGAGCGAGGCGTCATCCGTCGCTCCCGACAGGTCCTTCTGTTCGTACGCGCGAATAAGCAGGCCCCGCTCAAAGACCTGCGGCGTCTGCACCTCCACAAGCCTTTGGCGAGCAATCGTCTCCTCGACCTGCCGGGCCAGATTCCTGGGTCGGGCGGCATCGCCGAGGATTGCTGCGGCGATCGGATCCGCTTCCGCCGCCTGCTTCGCTTCCTTCGACACTCGCTTGATCGTCGCCGTGACTGCTACGGCCGGGATCACCGCATCGAACATTTTGGCTGCTTCAAACACCCGCTCGATCACATCGACCGGCGTCGCAGGTCGGGCCGCGTCGTGGACAGCCACGTGCGTGCAGTCGCCGGGCACCTCGAGCAGCGCGTTCTTGACCGTCTCCCATCGCTCAACCCTGCCACCGGGGACGATCCTGGCGCCATGGAAGCCGAGTTGGTCGCCGAAACGGAACCGGAAGTCATCGAGTTTGTCCGGCGGGCCGGCGACGATGACGCAGCCGACTTCGGGCCGCTTGTTGAAGAGCTCGACCGTGCGCATAAGCAGCGCCCGGCCGCCCAGGTCCTCGTTCAGTTTGTCGCGCCCGCCGAAGCGTTCGCTCCTGCCCGCAGCGGTAATAATCACGGCAATGTTCATGGTCAAAGGTTATCCCGACGCCCACGATGAGGCTCCGCGATTCGTGGGGCGTCTCCGGCGCTCGAGTGCGAATCGCGCTATCATCAGGCGTTCTTTGACATCTGGGGCCGACTGGTTTCGACCGGACAGGTTGGGGCTGTCGTGGCGTGTCGCGGCGCACGTGGACCGCGTTAACAAATGTGCAAAACCATAACTGCCAACACGCAGTTCGCTCTTGCTGCTTAACTAAGCGGCACGATCCGTCTCTCTTGCCTGCGGGCGGGGCGGATCGACAACACAGCAGGCTGGCCCGGAGAGTCCATCGCGAACTCACAAGGGCGAGAAACGATCGCGGAGTGATCCAAAGGAAGGCCGTCGTTTGCCGTCCGAGGATCGAGATCAAAGAAACGACTACACACGTAGAGGCGGCAGTTCGACTGTACGGGACGGGGGTTCGATTCCCCCCGGCTCCATTCGACTCCGCGGGGCGCACACGTGCGGCCCGCGTCGCTCATGGCAAGCCATCTCGACCTGCGCTCGACGTGCAAGTGCGCCCAACGCGAGCCCGACGCGTCAGCGAGGTGTTCGTTCGTTCCTCGTGCGTCGCACGGCGAAGACCCTCCTTCACAGTCGGGGCTCGGATCATCGCGACGCGATGAACGGAACCGAGCCCCACGCGTCAGCACGGGTGTTGGAGAGTCGATTGCTTCCGCCGGCGATGGCGGGCGACATCCGTGCCGGAGACTCAGACCACTACCTGACAATCTGGCAACCGCTGTCGATAATCCTGCGAACGGGAGTATGGTTTCACTCGAAACCAGAACCCACTCCGGTCAAGGAGGAAACGATGCGCGCTTCGATTCGACCGATTCGAGACGGCCTGACGCTGATTGAAGTGCTCATCGTGATCGCGCTGACGGTGATGATTCTGGTTGCCGTCGTTCTGATGCTGCCGATTACGCGACCTCCCCACAATCACCATCTCACCTGTGCCACGCGCCTCAACCAACTCCACAAAGGCCTCGTCCTGTTTGCCGACGAGTTCGGTGGCGTCTATCCGGTGCCGATGGACATCTCGCCGGAAACGGCCGCGTTGGGTCTCCAGTCGGGAAACTCAACTGCCAACTTCTACTCCTACATGATCTTCAACACGTACTACTCTCCGGAGGTGATTATGTGCGATGAGGACGCGAGTCCGAATCTCGTCGTCAAGGACGACTACCGTTACGGTACTCAGGATGATCCAAATTGGAACGACACCTGGCTGTGGGATCCCAACTTCAGCGCCGACATCAGCCAACCCGGATGCAATGTGAGCTACGCCACACTCGCCATGATCGGTAACCGAAGGAAGACGCAGTGGCGCGACTCGCTCGACCCCAACTTCGCCGTCGTGAGTGATCGCGGGCCCAAGGACGGCGCATGGAACGCCAGGTCAGTCACGATGAAAAGTCACGGCAACACCAAAGACTGGATCGGCAACGTCGCCTTCAACGATGGCCACGTGCAGAAATTCACCTTTTCCGCCAAGGACCCCAACGCGTTCAGCGTCAACGGCGACAACCTCTTCCGTGTCGATGACCCCGATATGGGCGGCGACGTGTGGCTGGGACTGTTCGGCGATACGACCGAGGAGACAACGACACCGTACTGGGATTGACGAGGAGTGTGTCGGTGGGAAACTCGAACTGGTCAACGCGTCGCGGCTTCTCTCACTTCGATCTGATCACACTTATCGTGGTCAGCTTGGTGGTGGCTCTGGGCTTTGCGATCGGTTGTCCCGCGCTGCATCGTGCCCGTCACGGCACTGACTCCCTCACCTGCTCCACGCGGCTCAACCAGATTCACAAGGGACAAATCCTGTGGGCGAATGACCATGATGGCAGCTATCCACTGCCGACGAAAGTCTCGCCGGAGACCGCGGCACGCGGCGCGCAGCCCGGCAATTCCACGGCCAACCTGCATTCGCTCATGATCTACAAGGGATACTACGAACCTTACCAACTCATCTGTCCGGCCGAGCCGAATCGGAACGTGGTGGAGTTTCGAGACTACAAGTTCGGCGACCGACCTGACGGCACGTTTCAATCGGGCGATGCGTGGGATGTCCGATTCAGTGCCGACCTGGGCAAGCGGAAGGGATGCAATGTCAGTTACGCTAACATGGCATTGCTCGGCGGAAGACTGGACACCCAATGGAGGGATTCGCTCAGCGCAGACTTCGCCGTGTTCTCGGACCGCGGTCCGAAGAATGGTCAACCCGATCGAAACTCGCTCACCTATCGGTTGCACGGCGCCCGCACCTCCTGGACGGGTAATGTGGCGTACAACGACGGGCACGTGGGCTGGACCTCGTTCTCTGGGGCTGATGCGCAGCCGTTTGGTGTCAACGGCGACAACCTCTTCTTCGCCGACGATGGCGAGATGGGCGGCGACATGTGGCTGGGGCTGTTCGGCGAGACGACCGAAGAGGCAACCACGCCGTACTGGGATTGAGAGAGGAGCGCCCCTCATGGGATCCACCTTCTGCTCGACCCGTCGTGGCTTCTCCCTGCTCGACGCATTCGTCGTAATCACGGTGCTGGCGGTCGCCATCGGTCTTGGGGTCGTATTCAAAGCCCGGCCTCGCGCCAGATGCGTCCAAAGGCCACTCACCTGTTCAACACGCGTCAACCAAATCCAAACGGGGTTGGCGCTGTTCGCAAACGATTTCGGCGGCGTCTATCCGGTGCCGACGGATATCTCCGCGGCAACCGCCGCGATCACCACGCAGACCGGCAACTCGTCCGCGAGTTACTATTCCTACATGACCTTCAACACCTACTACTCCCCGGAAGTCATTACATGCCCGGAAGACGCGAGTCCGAATCTGGTGTTGAAGAACGACTACAGGTACGGTGTTCAGGGTGATCCAAACTGGAGTGCATCCTGGCAGTGGGACCCGAACTTCAGCGCCGATATCAACAAGCCCGGATGCAACGCGAGCTATGCCACACTCGCGATGATCGGAGAACGTCGAAATACGCAATGGCGCGACTCGCTTGACCCAAACTTCGCCGTGGTCAGCGATCGTGGCCTTAAGAACGGCGCATGGGACGGAAAGTCAGTCACGATGAAAAACCACGGCAACACGAAAGACTGGGCCGGCAACGTCGCCTTCAACGACGGCCACGTGCAGAAGTTCACCTTCTCAGCCAAGGACCCCAACGCGTTCACAATCAACGGAGACAATCTCTTCCGCGTCGATGACCCCGAAATGGGCGGCGACATGTGGCTCGGCCTCTTCGGCGCCACGGATGAGAAGACAACCACGCCATACTGGGATTGATCAGGCGCTCGCACGCGCCGCAACGGCGCCGGTGAGCAGGTCATCAATGACCTCGTCTGCGGTGTAGCACTGCCCATCTGAGCGAATGTACCGGGCGATGTCGCGCAAGCCCTGGCCCGCGGTGATCAGCATCGGTTCCTCGTCGCCTCCATTGCGCATCTGGGGTAGGCCGATGGCGGCAATCAGACCGTTGCACAGGCACTTGCGGCCGACGGTGTCCTCCACCTCGCCGCCGCGGTTGACGTAGTCGTCTGCGGGTTCTGCGGGGCAGCGCCACCCGATGCTGCCGTCTTCGCGCCGATATGCATGTCGGAAATAGCCAAGGTCGCAATAACGCGGCCGCGCTTCGCACAGGCACGGATCGGAGAGTGTGTCGTCAAGTTGGACGATTTTGAACGGCAGACCCGCCGGCGACGCGAGAGGATCGGTCAGCACGTCAGCGCGATCGGCCAGCACGGCGTCGTGGACACGGCGCTTGACATCCGGCGTCATCGCGGACTCGGCGCAGAAGGCAAAAGCAGTGCCGATCTGCACTCCCTGCGCCCCGGCCTCAATCGCTTCGCGCACGCGGTCGGGATGACCGCGCGTGCCCGCGAGCCAGAACGGTACGCCGAGTTCCCTGAACACCGCCAGATCGGCGACATCGCGGGGACCGAAGATCGGCTCGCCGCGATCATTGAGCTGCATGCGGCCGCGCGGCCGGGCGTTGTGGCCGCCCGCGGTGAAGTCTTCGATGACAAACCCGTTGATGCGCCCGGTCGCTTTCCGCGAGAGCATCGTGGCGAGCGAGTCGTAAGAGACAATCGCAAAGAAGTCGGGTCGTTGGAGCGAGGGCATGGCGCCGCCGCGCAGTTCGCAGAAGGCGCGCGGATCGAAGTGCATCAGGGCGCATTCACCTTCCTGCACTTCGAGAGGCAGTTCGACGCTGCGACCCTGGGCCATGCGATCGAGAATGCCGGGAATGGTCGTTGGAATACCGGCCCCCATCAGCACGACATCGACGCCGGCGAGCATGGCGCCGAAGAGCGATGGCAACGTGGGCGGCTCAATCTTGCGCAAATAGTTGATGCCGACAAGCCCTTGGTGACCCTCCTTGGCGAGGAACACCTCGACGAAGTTGGCGGCGACCAGCAGTTCAAGGTGGAACGACGTTGGTTGAACGCACGGCATCGGGACGGCGCGGTAGGGGGTGGTCGGCGACTTACCACCTTCGATGAAGTAGCGGTCGAGGACGCGCTCCGCCACGCCGGGCATGGGTAACTTGTCCAGTGCTCGGCGAAGATGTCCCTCGGGATCACCATGCTGGAGGCGTCGCGCGAAGACGGCATCAAGCGCTGTGCCGGAGACGACCCCGAGCTGGCCGCGCAGCGAAACCGTGCGGGCGAGGGGCCAGTGCGACACTCCAATGCCCATTCCGCCCTGGATGATGGTCGGCAACGCGCGGATGCCCATGCGCATGATGCTAGTGCATCGGCCGGTTGCCGCCACAGGGTGAAGTGCGGATTAGATCAACTCGACAAGATCGAGATACGGCAGATCCGGGGCGTTCTCAAACAGGCCGCCATCGCGAAGGAAGTATCGAAGCCCGTCAGCTGCCGTGAACTTGGCTTCATTGACAGATCCGGCGCCAAGACTCGTCATGGCTGCGTCCGATACGCGACCCAGATCGAGGCGGTCGATGTGTGGCGCGGCGATGGTCGATCCGCTCGTGGTTCCCTTGACGGTCAGTCCCTCCAGGATGCTCTCGGGAGCATCGAACTGGGCCAGCGAGCCCGGCAGGCCGCCGCCCCAGTTGCGCAGTCCCATGTAGATTGCCGAATCCAGAAGCGATCCGAGCATGATCTCATTCATGGAAGCCTCGACGGAGATCGTGGCGCCGTCGCGGGCGTCGCCGCGAATGTTCAATCGCGTGGATTCAGCGCTGCTGAAGTTGAGGGCCCCGCCGTCAAGCGAGCCGCGCACATCCGCCTTTCGGGCGCTGCTGATGTTGATGGTCCCTCGCACGTCGCCGCGCACATCCAGCGTGCCGCCATCGACGTTGAGGATGGTGCCGGTCTCGACGTCGCCGTCGACGCGCACCTTGATGTTGTCTTCGCCGAACAGGCTGAGGGAACCCGAGTCGAATGACCCACGGATGCGCATGTTGAGCAGGCCGCGGATGTCGCTGTCGTCGATCAGGCGCAGACCTCCGTGAACGTCAAGGCGCTGAAGATGCTCCATCTCGATGTGCATGTTGGAGAAGTCGTCGTCCCCGCGCACGGTGATCTTGCGCACCGAAGAGCGGCCGGTACGGTCGTCACTGAGTTCGAGTTCGCCATGGCCGTCGATAGTGACGTTGCGAACCTCGGTCGCACCGCGGAAGGTCCATTGACCGGAGGCATCGCCGCGCACGCGGATTCGGTTGATCGTGGTGGGGGAGTTGTCATCACCGGCATCAAAGCTGAAGTGGCCGTCACCCTTGATGTTGATTGATCCGATCGACTTGATGCGCAGACCGCCGCGGATGTCGAGCGAATCGGCGGTGATCGAACTCACATCGCCAAGGTCGAACGAGCCATCGGTGTCCACGCGTCCAAGCGTCAGGCGACCGACGGAACCACTGATCGAGGCGTCGCCCATGAGGCTGCCGAGCTTGACGGTGTCAGCTCCATCGATCATCAGTCCTTGGCCCGTAAAATCGACATTTCGCAGATCGATGGATCTCAGGTGGAGCGACTCGATAGGCAGGCCGTTTTCGCCGACCAGTTCGCCGATGGAAAGGCGACCGTCGCTGTTGCTGCCGCGCCGCACGCGGGAAGAAAGCTTGCCGCTGGAGAAATCTTCGCCATCGAGGATGATGCGGGCGATGCCCCCGTGATCGTCGATCTCGTAACGGATCGTGCCGTTGGATCCATTGAGGCTCAGGGTAATCTCGTCGCCATCTTCCTCGTAGATGTAGACTTGATTGGCCGCGGCGCTGTTGTCGATCGTAACGGTGGCTGCGAGGGTGCGCGTCGAAGAGTTCTCATCTTCGATGACGGCGAAAAAGTCCTGGTCGCCGGTGCCCCACGTGTGACTCACACCACCGACCCAGCGAAAGCCGTTGTCGTCGTTGAAGTCCGAGCCAAGCAGCACATCGTCGTTGTCGAGCGAGCCGTTGTGGTTGGAGTCGCGGTAGAACCAGGTGCGTCGAACTTCGAACTCGCTGCCGCTGTGCCTTCCACCGCCATGTCCGTCGTTTTCGATAAGCAAAGTCAGCGTGTCGCCGTGGCGAACGATGCCGGGAGTGGCCGAGAGGCTTGGCGGGAGGTTGTTGCCTCCGTTATTGCCACCGCCGCCACCGTCGCCGCCTTCGGGGCCTTCGAGTTTGAAGGTGAAGGTGCCGACATCGAAGCCGGAGATATCCTGCCGGACGAGGAAGTAGTAGGTAGCGCCTCCAACAACCGAAGCGTTCCACTTGCCCTCATCGCGTGGATTGACATCGCGGTCGATTTCGGTGCCCGAGGCATCGAATACGAAGAGGTCGGTGTCAAAGTCCTCGCCG
Organism: Phycisphaerales bacterium UBA5793; assembly: GCA_002418285.1. Classification (GTDB taxonomy): domain Bacteria; phylum Planctomycetota; class Phycisphaerae; order Phycisphaerales; family UBA5793; genus UBA5793. Next base: position 73,633 of record DIDT01000053.1, on the reverse strand, counting down.
TTCTGGCGGAGGTCGTCACTCTCGGCTTCGACTTCAATAAGCCCGCTCGATGGGGCAACGTACTCAAAGTACCAGGACTGGGTCGCGGTGTCGAATCGCAACAGGCCGCTGTTGTAGTCCCCGCTGCTGTTGAGAGAGAGCGTGGTGATTTGGGGCGTGGGGAGGCTGATCGACGCGGCGTAGTCCGTGGACTGGCCGACGTTGGATCGGACGACCAATCGGTATTCGACGCCGCTGTCCACGCTAGCCTGCATCGCGCTGCTGCCGTCGGCATCATTCTCAGCCGCGATGAGGTTGTTGCCGCGGTACAGCTCCATCGTGAGCGCCGAGTCCGGACCGGAGCCGCCATGGTCGAATTGAGCCGTGCCGGAAGCGCCGGCCGTGAAAAGGAACTCGGCACTCTGTCCCTGGCCGCTGAGGGAGCCCAGATGGGCTGCCGCCTGTCCGGCGAGATCGAAGATCAGGTGCGGCGTGATGACAGTCAAAAGCCGCCGGGGCTCGAGCGGGTTGAAGACCGGTCGTGCGTCGGCGCTAGAAGTCGTACGGGTGTAGCGGTTGGAGCGGCGGTGGTTCTGCGGTGCCATGTGTGAGTCCCTTGGAGCGACCGTGGGGTTTGCGTGATGGATCGCTTGGGAGACGCAATGCAACGGCTGTGCCACTGTGATTCTGACGCATGAGGGAACATTTGGAGACAGAATCGGCGACCACTGGCCAATTGCCGCTTTCAAGTGGCCACAATTCCCACCGGGAAAGCGGAGATGGAAATCCAGTACAACTCACTCGCCCGGAATGTACGAAATCACCCCTTCCCACGGGCTGCTGGCGGTGGCGTAGAGACGCTTGGGAATTCGACCGGCCAGATACGCGGCACGACCCGCAACACAGGCGTGGTTCATCGCCGACGCCATCGTGACCGGATCGCGAGCGTGTGCAATGCCTGTGTTGAGCAACACGCCGTCGGAGCCGAGCTCCATCGCGATCGTCACATCGCTGGCCGTTCCGACACCGGCATCGACGATGACGGGATAGGTCGTGTCGGCATCCTTGAGCCGCTCCAGGATGATGCGGATGGCAGCGGGGTTGGCAATGCCGCGCCCGGAGCCGATCGGCGAGCCCGCGGGCATCACGCTCGTCGCCCCGGCCGCCTTCAGACGCACTGCGGCGATCGGATCATCCGAGGTGTAGCAGAGCACTTTGAAGCCGTCTTTTACAAGTTCGCGGCATGCCTCGAGCGTGCCGGCCGGATCCGGCAGGAGTGTCTGTTTGTCGCCGAGCACTTCGAGTTTGACCCATTCTTTGCCCGGGTTGTTCATCTGGCTGAGGATCTCGCGACCGAGCCGGGCCACGCGAATGGCGTCACCAGCATCAAAGCAACCGGCGGTGTTGGGCAGGATGGTGTATCGATCGAGGTCGATGAAATCCAGCAGCGAGCGGCCCTTGTCATCCACCAGTCGCTCGCGGCGTACCGCCACTGTGATGACCTGCGCTCCCGAAGCGTCAAGAGACGATTGCATCAGATCGTAGTTGGCGTACTTTCCCGTGCCGACGATGAGCCGCGACGTGATTTCGAGTGATCCGATTTTGAGCGTATCCGACATCGTTCCCGATCCGTTGGAGTGCACGGTGTGTGGAGTGGCGGGGGCGCCGTTAGCCGCCGCCGACGAGGGTAACGAGTTCGATCCGATCACCCTTGCGGATGCGCGTTTCGGCGTGGCGCTCGCGCGGAATCAACTCCCGGTTGACTTCGACAGCCACAGCGCGATCGCCCAGGCCGAAATGCTCGACGAGATCCGCCAGCGTCGGGCAGCCGGCTATGTCAATCTCTTCGCCGTTGACGACAATCTTCATGTCAGCCAATCATAGGTGTATTCGAAGACAAATCCGGCGTCGCGAAGGCCACGGGGGACCAACTCGTGCCATGTGGAGGACTCGGTTGATGTGGGTGGCGTCAGTGTTGAAAACCGCACGATCATGTAGATGTACCAGAGGGTGATGGAGATAAGTCCGAGGGTGATGCCGACGCGGGCCTGAAGCCGTTGCAGTTGGACTTCTTCGGGCATGCGTTCGAGCGGCGTATGCCGATAGGTCCACAGTGCCAGCAACCCAGTGGATAGGGCGGCAGCCCAGATCAACACCGTCGTGATTGCCCAGAACTGCGGCTGCGTCGTCCACCAGAGCCACGCGGCCACCAGGACCGACGCCACCCCCAGCCACACTGACGAGAACGATAATGTCGTCGCCGCCAGCGAAGCTGTGACCGGCTCACCGGGGATGCGCCACATCCACCACAGCACACCAAAGATGATGATCAGCGAGACAATGACCTGGATGGTGAGTCGGATTTCGTCGGTCATGGGTGGTCCGGTCAGGTGGAGACTGGCATGGTATCCTTCATTCGGCGGGGTGAACGCGATTCCCGGCCCGGGGCCGACCGTGCATCTCGGTTTCATCGGGGCGGTACAGAAGCTGGTCGGCGCGGTTCAGAACGCGAGGATGAGACAGGTGCGAGAGCGAGCGCGATTTTGTCTTGCGATGCTCATGGTGGTGACGCTGCTTGGCGTGCCAGCATGCCGCCGTACGCGCAATTACAACCAGTCTTCCGCTGATGCCACAGTCCAGTCCCTGGCGGACATGCTCAAGGATGGCAATGTTCAGCAGATCCCCTCGCTCATCCATGCCGAAGATCCCAAGATGCAGGAGCTGCTGGACAAACTTGGTCCGCTTTTTGCGAGACTGAACAAACTCTCCGAAACGCTTCAGGAGAAGTACCCCGACGAGTTCAACGCCCTGCTCGAATTGGCAGCCGATGCGGGAAGCACAAAACTGACTGAGTCGGGCCGCACGTCCCAAAATCGGGACCAGTGGCGGGAACGGATGACGCTCATGATCGCGGATCCGTTCGGGACGTTGGATGGGGAGATGGAGCGACTCAGCACAATGTACGTCGATGATGAGACTTTTGCCCTGACCATCGATGGCCAACCGGCGTTTGGTGTGGGCGTGCTGATTCGTCAGGCCGAGGATGGAAAGTGGTACTTCCACATGCCTGACAACATTCCGGGATTGAACTCGAAACTTCCCAAGACCGAGGCCGAGTGGCGCATCATGAACTCGATGCTCAAGAGTGTGACCAACGGCGTTGAGTGGACTGAACGGCGCATCGCCGAGGAAGAGAACGCCGGCCAGCTTGAGGAGATCTGGGGCCAACTCGCCATTGACGTCGGCCCGCAGCTCGTGCTGCAGTGGGGGCTCTACGAACAGGCCACCAAATCGCGCGAGGCAAGGCTCAAGAAGGAACGCGAGGCGCAAACCACAACACCGGCCGATCCTTCTGGGGACGGCGGATGAGTCGGCGATCACCTGAGCTCCAGCGCCGCCTACTTGCGGCGGGAGGGCTTGCCGTTGCGGCTCTTTCCGGCAGATGCCTTGGCCAGCTTTGTTTTCCTGGCGCCGGTGGTCGACTTGTTTCCGACCTTGCCGTTGCCAGCCGTTGCCGCAGTCTCCTTGACCATCGCTTGCGCCGCCGCGAGTCGAGCGATCGGCACGCGGAACGGTGAGCAACTGACATAGTCGAGACCAACCTTGTGGCAGAAGTTGACTGATTGCGGATCGCCACCGTGTTCGCCGCAGATGCCGAGCTTGAGATCGCTTCGCACGGCGCGGCCCTTGGCGCACGCCATCTCAACCAGCGCCCCAACACCCTTGATGTCGATCGTCTGGAACGGATCGACCGGGAGGATGTCCTTGTTCAGGTAGTCGGGCAGGAAGGTGTTGATGTCATCGCGGCTGAAGCCAAAAGTCATTTGCGTCAGGTCATTGGTCCCGAAGCTGAAGAAGTCCGCCTGGGAGGCGATTTCGTCCGCTGTGATCGCCGCGCGAGGCACTTCGATCATCGTGCCAACGGGAATGTGCAGCTTCTTCTTGTGCTGCTGTTCGGCAATGACCGTCTCGATGGTCTCGATGGTCAGTTTCCGAAGCAGTTCCAGCTCTCTCTGCGTACCGGCGAGAGGGATCATGATCTCCGGTCTGGCTTTGATGCCTCGGCGAACGCAATCGATCGCGGCTTCGGTGATCGCCCGCACCTGCATGACGAGAATCTCAGGATAGGTGACGGCCAGGCGACAGCCGCGATGGCCGAGCATCGGATTCGCCTCATGCAGCATCTCGACGCGCCGCTGAATGTGGTCGAGCGTGACATGTGCTTCTTGCGCCAGTTCACGCTGTTGTTCTTCTTCGTGAGGGAGGAACTCGTGCAGCGGCGGATCGAGCAGTCGCACCGTGACGGGCAGGCCATCCATCGCGGTGAAGATGCCGATAAAGTCATCGCGCTGGAAGGGAAGCAGCTTGGCCAGCGCCGCCTCGCGGTCGGCCAGGTTGTCCGCGAGGATCATCTGTCGCATCGACTTGATGCGCTCGTCCTGGAAGAACATGTGCTCGGTTCGGCACAGTCCGATGCCCTGGGCTCCAAACTCGCGGGCCTTGCGGGCGTCCTCGGGCGTGTCTGCGTTTGTGCGAACACCCATGCGGCGGATCTTGTCCGCCCAGGCCAGCAACTCCGCCTGTGGCCCACCAAGGGTCGGCTCAACGCGACGCAAGGCGCCGACGAAGACTTCACCAGTGGATCCATCGATGGAGACGACATCGTCGGGGCCGAGCGTGCGGCCGGCAACTTCGGCCTTGCGGGTCTTTGCGTCGATGTGAATGGCGCCGGCGCCCGCGACGCAGCACTTGCCCCAGCCGCGAGCCACGACGGCTGCATGGGAGGTCATGCCGCCCGTGCTTGTCAGGATGCCCGCAGCGGCGTGCATCCCTTCGACATCTTCCGGACTCGTTTCCTTGCGGATCAGAATAACGCTCTCACCTTTTGCCGCTCGCTCAGTCGCCTCCTCGGCAGTGAATGCGAGTTTGCCGACCGCTGCTCCTGGCGAAGCAGGCAGGCCCTTGGCGACGGACTTGTTCGAGTTCTTTGCTGCCGGATCGAAACTCGGCAACATCAACTGGATGAGATCACCGGCCGGCACGCGAAGTATCGCCTCTTCCTTGGTGATAAGTTTCTGCTTGACCATCTCCACAGCGACGCGCACGGCGGCGAAGCCTGTGCGTTTCCCGTTGCGTGTCTGCAGCATGTACAGTGTGCCACGCTCGACCGTGAATTCAAAGTCCTGCATGTCGCGGTAATGGGTCTCAAGCCGCTTGCGAACGTTCAGTAGCTGTTTGTGAATCTCCGGCCGCCACGACTTCAATTCGGAAACTGGTCGCGGTGTGCGGATGCCCGCAACAACGTCTTCGCCCTGCGCGTTCACGAGGAACTCGCCGTAGAAGTCGTCTTCACCGGTGGACGGGTTTCGCGTGAATGCAACGCCCGTGCCGCTGTCCTCGCCCATATTGCCGAACACCATGGCTTGCACGTTTACGGCAGTGCCGAGCAGGCCGGTAATGCCTTCCTTTCGGCGGTAGGTGATCGCCGAATGCTTGTTCCATGAGCCGAACACGGCCTCGATCGCCTCGGTCAACTGCTCGATGGCGTTCTGGGGGAACGGCTTGCCAACGCCCTTCTGGTAGACCTCCTTGTATGCCTCGCACAGTTCCTTGATGCCTTCAGTCGGAACGTCGGTGTCGAGCTTGGCGTCGTACTTCTTCTTGATAGCGTCGAACGCATGTTCGAAAAGTTCGTGATCGACACCTTTGACCACATCGCCAAACATGTTGATCAGCCGGCGATACGCGTCATATGCAAATCGCTCATTGCCGGTATCGGAGGCGAGGCCCTTGACGGTCTTGTCGTTCAAGCCGAGGTTGAGGATCGTATCCATCATGCCGGGCATCGAACTTGCGGCGCCGCTGCGGACTGATACGAGCAGCGCGTTGTTCGCGCCGCCGAAGGTGCGGCCGGTTTCCTTCTCGATGAATGCGATGCCTTCATGGACCTGCTTCATTAGACCAGAGGGAAGCTTGCGCCCGGCCTTGTAGTAGGCGTCGCAGGTTTCCGTTGTAATCGTGATGCCGGGTGGAACGGGCAGGCCGATGGAGGTCATCTCGGCGAGGTTCGCGCCTTTGCCGCCGAGCAGTGGCTTCATGCTGGCGTTGCCGTCGGTGCGCTTGCGGCCGAAGAAGTAGACCATTTTCGGTCCGGCCGACTTGCTGTGCTTCACAACTTTGGAGATCTTTCGGGTTGAGGAACGCTTTGAGGATCGTTTCATGGGTTTTGCGCTCTTGGCCATTGAGATGGACCTGACTCTGATGAAGGGCTCTGAACGGGCGGCTGCGGTGGAGCAAAAAGCTTCCATGTCAGCAACGGTGCTGACTTCGGGCGCGCAACCGAATGAACTGCTATGTTAGCGGATTCGCCGGAGTCATCCAGAAATCCGGCGCGTGAGCAACCCGTTACGAGGCGGGATTCTCCCCAATGGCCTCGATTCGCGGGGTTGTTTCCCCGGGCGGATCACCTGCATTGCGGTGCGCCAGCTCGCGGCGGCAGCAGAAATCGTGAAACGACGGAAACGCCACCATCGCGCCGGCGACGAGCCGAGTAATGTGGCTGGTCCAGACTTCGGACGTAGGCCTGCGCAGGCACTTCACGATTGCCTTGGCCACGCGTTCGGGTGTTTGCACAAACAGCTTGGGCGAGTGCTTGGGAATGCCCCGCCGTTGCATGCCCGCGACATCCGAGGCGGTGTCGAAGAACTCCGTCCGCGTGGTGATCGGGTGAATCACCGAAACGTCGATTCCTTCGGATTCCAATTCCAGCCGCAGGGCGCGGGCCAGGTGCGTCTGCGCCGCCTTGGTCGCGCTGTAGGCGGCGAAGTAGGGCAACGTGAATCGAGAGAGGCAACTGCTCGTGATGAGCAAGTGGCCTTGACCCCGTTTGCGAAACGCCTCGACGGCCGCCCGCGTTACCCGCACCGTTCCAAAGAAGTTCACTTCAAAAATGCGCCGTAACGCCTCATCCGACAGGTCGACGATTGAACCTTCATGCCCGTAGCCGGCATTGGCGAGAACCGCATCCACCGCGCCGAACCGCGCGATGCACTGCTCCAACAACGCTTCAGTAGCACTCTCGTCTGCAATGTCGCACTGAACGGCCAGAGCTTCGCCGCCCTGGCTGGTCAGCTCCGCAGCGAGTTCCTCCAGTCGATCAAGGCGGCGAGCTGCGATGACCACGCGCATGCCGGCTTGTGCGCAGGCGACAGCCGTGGCTCTCCCGATGCCGCTGCTGGCGCCCACGATACAGATGACTCGGTTCTGGAGAGACTTCATGGGGGATTGTAAACTCCCAGGGTGGCGCGAGATTCAGCTCATGAACTGACGCCACTCTCACGGTGCAGCAGCCATCGCATTTCTTCGAGTTTCATGAACCAGGCTGCACCGAGATAAACCAGAATGCCCATGCCGGCAAACGCTACCAGCTCAAAGAGTGAACCCTGCCAGTCTCGTGTCTCGGCAGCCCAGAAGTACCGGCCGATTCCCAATGTAGCGGTCATGATCATGGTTGCGATCGCGATCATGGAGATGTGACGCATAAGTATTCCGTCGACGACCCGGCCCGCGACCCGGCGCATGCCGCGCACCAGCAGGATGACTTGAAGGATCGAGCAGATCGAAGTCGAAGTTGCCAGCCCGGCCTCGCCCAGCCACCAGATGAGCAGCACATTGAGCGTCAGATTGCCGCCGACCATGTAAAGGGAGATGCGCACCGGCGTCAGCGAGTCGCCTCGTGCGAAGTATGCCCGGGTAACCACGTGGATGATCGAGTAGGCGCAGACCGCCGGTGCGTACGCGAGCAGGACACGTGCAACGCGAACGACATCGTCCGCAGGGAACTGCCCGCCGCGGTAGATGACGGCCGTCATCGGAGTGGCGACAAACATCAGTCCGATGGTGGCGGGCAGACCGATGAAGATGGTCAGTTGCAGGCCGTGGCGCACGACCTCCACGAAGTCATCCTGAGTTTTCGATGCCCGTGCGAGTGCTGGATAGATGGCCGTAGCCACGGCAATGCCGAACACGCCCAGCGGAAACTGGTACAAACGCTGGGCATACCCGACCACCGCCGCCGAGTGGCCGTCGAGTGGATAGTCAAGTCCGAGGAACTTCGGCCCAACGAGAAACGGGTAAGACGCAATGACGCCGTCAAAGAATGTGTTGAGTTGCAGGACGCCGAGCCCGATGATCATCGGCAGCGCAAAGCGCCAGGTGCTGTTCAGATCGGCTCGTCGCTCACCCAACTCGGCGCGGGTAGGAGCCGCAACGCCGCGCCGGGCATCCCGCAGTGCCCAGAGTGACCAGATGATCTGCACCACACCCGAGATGAGTATGGCAGCGCAGACGAAGTAGAGCCCTGTCGATCGCTCGAATTCTGGATGGGCGGCGGCATAGATCGCTGTGGCGAGAGTTGGGAGGATGATGCCGAGATTGAGCAGGATTGGCGATGCCGCGGTCGGACCGAAGCGGCCGTGTACCTGGAGCACCGCGCCGAGCAGGGCCGTCACACACACCATGGGCATGTAGGGAAAGACGAGCATCGTCAACTCGACAGCGAGAACCCGCGTCGAGACATCGGGCTGGGCGTGCCAGCGCAGCCAGAGCAACCCGAGGACAAGTTCAACCAGTACCGTGATCGCGGTCAAGGCCAGCGCCGTCGATCCAATGACGAGTCGCGCATACGCTCGCGCCTTGCGAGGATCTTCATCGAGTAGATTAGTGTACCGGGGTAGAAATGATGCGCTCAACGCGCCTTCGCCGAAGAGTCGGCGGAAGAGATTGGGAATGAGGAAGGCGAAGGTAAACGCGCCAAACTCCGGTCCAGATCCGAATGTACGCGAATTACCCGCATCGCGCGCCAGGCCGGCGATGCGCGATACCAGCGTCAGCGCCGAGATGACCCACGTATCGGCAACGAGGCGTCTCGCTTGGGACGTGGGATGGCCCCGAGAGGTGGCGGCGGGTTCTGGCGTCGGTCGGGAAGGCACGTGGGCGTCGATTTCCTGGCATCTGTCGCGATGGGACCAGCCTCCGCGGCCCGGATCGGATTCCGGCGGAGATCCGCCCTACTCATCGTCGCGAGCGAACCGCGCGCATCATTAATGCACGCGAAGTCTCTTCAAAGCGTGTTCAAACCGCCTGCAAGGCGCGTTGAAAAACCGGGTTCAGCATGCGGAAAGCCGAGCGACTGGCGCCAGATTCACGACTGCTTGAGGCTGCGGGCTTCCTCTGAGAGGTATCCCGGGCCACGCGTGAAGGCGACTTCATTGCCTACGGGCATGACGTCCTCGAACATGCCCTTGCGCGGAGCCGACCGCCGCGAAACAACAGCGGCCCCCATCACGAGGATGTAGAAGCCGAAGAAAGCGACCCCGAGCGCCGTCAGAATCCACTGCGTGAGGATTTGAAGCGAGCCAACTTCGCCGGTGAGATGAGCGACGTTGGCCGTCGTGCCGGAGTACTCGGCCTGAGCCCCCGCAGAGGGCTGAACCAGCGCAATCCAGCACGCCGTTCCAACAAACATCGCCAGACTCAGCGGGAGCAGTCCCTTCACACAGCCGTGCATGACCTGATCGATACGAATGCGAGGTACGGTCCAGCGGATCCACATGTGAATGAACACCACCAGCAGAGCCTTGCCGATCACCCAGCACATGCCATACAGGTTGAGCACCAGCAGGCCGAACCACCCGCCGCTCATGCCCATCGCCCCGGCCAATTCGCTCCAATTGGAGATGCCAAGCAGATGTCCCGAAAAGTACATCTTTCCGACGCCGACAGGGTCGTAGTGCAGGGCCATGTAGACGGGGTCAAACGATCCCAGCGGACTGTTCCACGCACCCAGGAAGAGCACGGCCTGAATACACCCTACCACGAACATGCCGGCGTACTCGGCAAAGAAGAAGAAGGAGAAGCGCAGGCCTGAGTACTCGGTGTGGAATCCGGCAACGAGTTCGGATTCACCTTCGGGAAGGTCGAAGGGCGCCCGCTTCGACGAGGCGAGCGACGCAATGAAGTAAATGAAGAATGCGCCGAAGATAAACGGGTTCTGGTAGAACAGCCAGGTCTGGATGCCGCCACCCTGCAGGTAGCCGAGGTCGACCAGATTGAGTGTCCCGGCAACTAGCACGCCACAGAGGATTGCCACGCCAAGTGGGATTTCATAACTAACCATCTGGCACGCTTCGCGCATCGCCCCGTAGATGGCCCATTTCGAGTTGCTCGCCCAGCCCGAGAGAATGACGCCCATGACCTCCACACCGAGAATGGCGAGGATGTAGAGCAGACCAACGTTGAGTCCGGCCTCAAAGACGAACTGTGGACCAAATGGAATCGCCAGAAAAGCCGCCAGTACCGGGGCGAACGCAAGATAGGGCGCCAACCGAAAGAGAAACGAATCCGCGCCCGCGGGTACGAGGTCCTCTTTGATAAGCAGCTTCAGACCGTCGGCGAGGGACTGCAGGATTCCGAACGGGCCGACGTGAGTGGGCCCGAGGCGACCCTGGATATGCCCTGCCACCTTTCGCTCTGCCCAGATGCTCAGCATGGCCAGAAGGCTGATGCCCGGGAGAAAGACCACCGCAGCGACCATCACCTTGACGACGACAAGGCAGAGCCAGAAGGGAACATGGATGGCGTCAGCCAGACTTTGAGACAACTCTGCGAGCATGCTGGAAATCCGTTTCGCTGGCGATGGACCGGTAAGGGCCAAGTCTAGCCAAACCGAAGTGATCGGCAAACTGCCAGAACCTCTCTCGGGGCGCATCCGTATAGGAGTATGCGACAGCAGTCGTCGGCACAACATCGCCGTAGTGGCCCAGTCGGAGCAGGCACAGGGCTTCCCAAGCGAAGCGGGGTTTCCTCCTTGCGGCACACGGCGATGGGCCGTTTTTCTCCTTTTTCACCGCCCGACCTCACCTAGGATTATGGTGTACTCCCCACGCGGGTTGTGCCCCTGAGCGCCTTCCGGAGATCCCGCCATGCAGCCATTCAATCGAACCGCACTCGTGTGCACTTCTCTGGTCGCGCTGAGCACGACCAGTGCCGTCTTCGGGCAGGCCACGATCCAGCGGCCGGTGGTTCAAACCGCTCGGGTCCAGACAACGGTGAGTGCCCCGGCATCAGTTGTCGCACCACCCATGCCCTCAGAGCAGGCGACTCGGGCGTTCATCATCGCCAAGCGGGCCTACGACAAGGACATCAAGCGCATACGCGGTCAGTTCCTCGGCGCAAAGCAATTCCCCGCAACGCGGGAGCGCGGCCTCGAAGAACTGTCAAAATTCACTGACGCCGCCGCAGTGGAGCCGCTCATCGATCTGGCTCGAAAAGAGAAGCAGGACGTTCGCGACTGGCTCTTCGAGCACTTCGCCGAGCGACTGGATCCGGAGGTCGGACAGTCAACACTGGCCTGGATGGCCATTCACGACCAGGATCCGGAGATGCGCAAGGAAGCCCTCGCACACCTCCACGGCCCCGCCGCCAAGACCACCCAGATGGTCGTCGAGCGTGCCATCGACTCGGGCAATATGGACATCGTCAGCGCGGGAGCTGGCGCGGCCGGCGCGCTCCAGCTTGTACAGGCCATTCCACACCTCATTGTGGCCCAGCAGCCCGTGCCGTCCATGAGCGGATCGGGCGACCTGGCATTCATTTCCGTGGGCACCCAACGATACCTTGTAACGGATCTCCAGCCCGTTGTTGGTGACAACTCCGTCGGGTTCGATCCGACGCTCTCGGTTGCTACTGAGGGCACCGTGGTCCGCATCATCGATGCGGTGGTTGAGTTCTACAACCTCGATGCACACAACGCTCTGGTGAATATCGTCAAGGAGGATTTTGGTCAGCCGGTGGACTTCGGCTTCAACGTGCCGCGCTGGAAGCAATGGTACGAGGAGGAGTACCTGCCCTTCGCCCAAGCGCGCGCTGGGAAGCGAGCCGGGACGCCGCCAACCACACGGCTTGAGCCAACGAACTAGCCCGAGACCCGAGCATGCTGTGGCAAGACTCCGCCGACCCGGCCAGAACCGGGCCCATACCGCATGGAGCCTCGGCGGTGACCTGATTATGCTCTGTCAGGTAGCGATCGCATTGGAGGCCGACCATGAGCACGACCAGTAAGCCCGATATCTCACACCTCGACCCCGAGAAGCACACACCCAAAGAGCATGGCTGGCTCGAACTCGTCGACGTCGACCACGTCGAGTTCTACGTCGGCAATGCTCGCCAGGCCGCCTACTACTACGCAGCCGCATTCGGCTTTAACATAACGGCCTACAAAGGCCAGGAGACGGGCTGTCGGGACAGTGCCAGCTACCTTCTCGAGCAGGGCAATATCCGCTTCGTGCTCACCACCGGTCTCACCAAGGACCATCCAGCCCAGCGCCACGTCAACCTCTTCGGAGACGGGGTCAAGGGGGTCAACTTCACGGTGAAGGACGCCGAGGACGCCTACGAGCAGACCACTCGTCGCGGCGGCCGCGGTGCGCAGGAGCCCACCGTTGAGAGGGACGACCACGGCCAGATCACACGATCGGCTATCTACACCTACGGCGAGGTCAACCACGCCTTCATCGACCGCTCGCAGTACAAGAGCAAGTTCCTTCCCGGCTTCATCCCCATCAATCCGCCTGTAAACAAACTGAATGCTGATGGCGATTGCGGCCTCAAGTTCGTCGATCACCTCGTGGGCAACGTCGAACTGGGCAAGATGAATGACTGGGTGAAGTGGTACGAAGAAGTCATGGGCTTCACCATGTTCAAGCACTTCGACGACAAGGACATTTCCACCGAGTACTCCTCGCTGATGAGCAAGGTCATGAGCAGCGGTCGCGGCCTCATCAAGATGCCCATTAACGAGCCCGCTCCCGGACGCGGCAAGAGCCAGGTGCAGGAATACCTCGACTGGCACAACAACACGCCCGGCGTACAGCACCTCGCCCTGCGCACCCGCGACGAAATCAATTCGGTGCGCCTACTTCGCGAGCGAGGCGTGGAATTCCTGAAGCTTCCTGACACCTACTACGACATCGTCTGGGATCGCGTCGGTGAGATTGAAGAAGATCGACAGAAGATCAAGGAACTTGGAATCCTCGTCGATCGCGATGATGAGGGGTACCTGCTCCAGATCTTCAGTCGACCCGTCCAGGATCGTCCGACGCTCTTTTTCGAGATCATCACGCGCCGTGGTTCGCAGAGTTTCGGCAAAGGCAATTTCAAGGCCCTTTTTGAAGCGCTCGAACTCGAACAGAGCCGTCGCGGCAACCTGTAGTGCTAACGGAGATCGAAGAGTCGATTGTCCGCGGTTGCGCCAAACCACCCGATGTGCAGATCGCGCATCTGGGATTCGGTGATGCCGTAGATGTTGCCCCTCGTAAACGAGAATTCGCGATGGGTCACGTGGCCGTCCGCCCAGCCGATGTTGGCCGCGCCGGCATGGCGGAATTGAATGGACGGATCTAGAGGATACGGCGAATCGCGCTGCAGCGGGGGCTCGGCAAAGCTGTACTCGATCAATCGCAGCGTCGGAACCGGCATTGCCAGAGCCGTGTCGGCGAACAGAACCGTCTCATCGGGGCGCGCAATGGCGGAGCATTGCACGCCGACTTGATCGCTGTCATCACTCACGCCGATGTACGCATTGTTGTACCCGTAGCCGCCACAGCCCGCCTCAAAATCCGTCTGTTCGTTGCGCGGTCCGGGCACGAACGACGGACACTGACGCACGGCGCCCTGAGGTCCCAAATGGGGTGACAGTGGCCCGTTTTGAGGTTCGAACGCATCGCGCGAATTGAGCCGCGTCCCGAACCAGCGATCGAGATTGCGCTCGAACCGGGCGGCGCCCGGCGCAAACCGCCCCGCGTTTTCGTTTGCGTACGCCAGATTTGCGAGGATGAGCTGGCGGAGGTTCGAAGCGCACGCCGCGCTGCGCGAAGCGTTTCGCGCTCCGCGCAGCGCCGGCACGAGTAGGCCGACGAGCAGTGCCACCACTCCCATCACGACGAGCAGTTCGATGATTGTGAACCCTTGGTCGCGCCCGACTGATCGAGTTGGTCTTCGGCTCATGGAGTTCACCTCACTGCGGCCACGCCGCCGATTTCCGCCGAGACCTCACCGAATTGCCCGTTCTGGGCATCGACCGCTGTCGTAATGCGAACAAAGTCGATGCCGCGCAGATGTGCGGACTGGCCCGTCAGCGGATCTACGGCCCAGGCAATGTCGAACCCATCCCCGCCACCGCTGCCCGGCGTGATGCCTTCGATGCGAGGATCATCAGGCACGGTGTAGAAGTGCTCCGGTCCCAGGTTCGGATCATCGACGATGTTGTCCGCGTTGAGGTCGCCGAGCAGCAGCGTGGGGTTCATGTCCGCGTATCCCCAGAAGGCTTCGCTGCCATCTGTGCTGGTGTTGAAGATCGGCGGATGGCCGAACGGCTCGTCGGGCAGAATGAAGTAGCCGTTGCGCCGCTGACGCTTCGGGTCGGTCAGGTGCGAACCGGGAATGACGAACCAGGGGTCATCGGCAAGCCTGTTGTAATTGGCGTCGTAACTGACCTCGACCATCGCCGCCTCTGCCCACCGGATCGATGGGAGCCCGATGAGCCAGGACGCGTTGCCAAAGACGATGAAATCCAGTCCCATGGGATGGTCGGCGTCTTCCCAGATGGTCTGACTAAAGCCAAGAGTGATGGACCCCCCGAACCCACCAAGCGTGACGAGCTTTAAGTTGTCGGGTGCGATCGTGCCGCCCCCGATCGGCGCGCCAAGCGCCCTCTGCGGATCGTTATACAACGGGTCGTTTGTGAATTGGCCGGGCGCGGGAGAGTAGTCGATGACGCGCGTCGCGAAGGGCGAGTGCCTTATCATGCCCGGTGCGATGGCGCGCCACGGCGGATCTGCAGCTGCCAAAGTCATTGACGCGCTGACCATCAGTGTCGCGGCCGCGAAGACGGTAGCGTTACCTCGCATCATGCCGGCTCCCTTCCCGACGCCGCCGTCGAACGAGGAAACCAGCCCCCATCGTCAGCACCAGCAGCGTGTCCGGTGCGGGAATCGGAGCATAGCGATAGAGCGTGAACGAGGATCCGGAGGCGATCAACCACTCACCCGTGATTTCATTAAACATCGCGCCATAAAAGCTGAACGGCTCTGCCTCGGGATCATCTACAAACAGATCGGGCCAGTCGAGGGCGCCCAGTCCGTCAAATGCACGGCGCACCGCCGACCCGTCCGCCAGGGCAAAGTAATCGATTGCTCCTCGATCGAAATCGCCGCCACCGATGAACAGCTGGCCGGCTGAGTCGAACGAGAGGCCCGAGGCGGAAAGCACGCGGCCGATGAATTGGCCGGAAGTGGCGAAGTCGATCACTGCCTGTTGCCCGCTGAGCACTTCCGCGAGGTCCGCGGCGCGAAAGGCGCGGATGTCTCCAATATCCGATCCACCCGGGATGAAGTCGTAGCCGTTGCCTGTAAAGAGATTGCCCTGCCCATCGAAGGCGAGCCCACCCGAAGCACCGTCGAGGTTGAGCACGAGTGTTGACGATCCATCGACGAGATCGAGGATGCGCACTTCGCCAAGGAACGTGCCCGGGTTGGCGGAGGTGATGGCCAGGCGATTGTTGTCGTACCACGCCGCGGCGTAGTTCTCGTGTTCAAACGCGCGATGCGCGATCGGCCCACCGTTGAGATCGGAAAGTGCAGCCTCGAAAACGTACGCGCCGCCGAAGTTGCCATCGCCGACGACGAATCGCGTCCCATCCGGGCTCACCGATAGAAACGACGCACCATACTCACTGATGAGCCCGGGATCGAAAAAGCCCATCGTGGTGAACTGCCCGGAGGTCGGCGCCGTCTCAACGAGCACCGATGCACCGTCCATGCCGATCAACCGACCGTCCGCCAACACGTCGAAGACCCCGCCGGGTCCCGACTGATTTCCAACGTGGTGCAACGGTGGGGCGGCCGAGACCGGCGCTGCGAAGATCGAGCAAACGACGAGCGCGGCAGACCGCGGCGCCCATCCCGCAAAGGGAAACGCAGACATCTTTGAAACTCCTGTCTGTCACCTCTGATCGCGAGAGGCGGTTCCTGGACACAACCGGCGACACGGCCGTTCTCGCCGAGTCGGGGTCGAGCCTCTGTCAGGAACAAACAGAAGTCGAGAGCCGCGACGTCCCGGAGCGCGAGGACGACCAGGGAGAGGTTCCGCGATCGCGACGTGTTGCGATCGTGGCCTCGTGCCAGTGGCAGGTCTTCCGGCTCAGAGTCTGTTGTCGTCCGACCGCCTTCCCATCCTCTTTTTCATCCGGAGAGCGATGAGGGACAGTGGCGTTGTGGTCGGCCGATGCTCCGGGGCCATTTCCCCAAAGCGACTCATTACGGCGGCGCGTCCGCGGTGGATTCTCACCACGCTTCCCATTTCAGCCTCCGCCATCCCCGTGGAATTTGCCACGTGGAAGACTCGGGCACCCTTGACATGGCACTCTAACGGTCAGCCGGCTCTCGGTCAATGGCTCTCGATGGGGTGAGAAGGTGGAGAATTGGGAACAGCCCTTTTCTGGCTTCGCATTGACACCGACGCCTCCAGTCGATACATTCCGTTCTTGCGATGACGCAACTTCCGGCTGTGGCCGGGGGTTGCGCATCATTGGCGACCGGGGGCTTGCGGACCTTCGGTCGTTGCGTGCTGTTTCCACCCCCTTTGGCGGAGGTTGCCTGTGTTCTACACGTCACTGCGCCGACTGTGCCTGCTCGGCCTTATCGTTTGCTGCCTCGGTCTTGTTCCCAACGTCGTTGCGCAGCCAATTGAACAGGAAGCCAAGTCCAAAGAAGCAGAGCTGCTCGAGGACTTTGTTCACTACGTTCTCGTCGCGAGACCGGAACTCGCACACAGCGCCGCTCAGGCGCTCGTCGAGTCGAGCATCAGCGATGCGGACTTGTACCGCCTCGTCGACGACATGGGAATCGGCAAGCGCATCGATGACGCGCTGGTCCGAGCGGCCCGGATCGCAGAACTCGAGGAGATTGCCGGGGCGCTGCAGAGTCGGTTGAACAGGGGTCGAATCGACATGGCCCGTGATCCGGAAGAGATCGCCCGACACATTCAGAATCTGGTCGGAACGCCGCGCGGCCGGTTGATGGCTGAGAGTGCTCTCAAGGCTGCAGGCGAGTACGCCGTCCCGCAATTGCTTGAAGTCCTCACCGGCACGAACTCGACGGAACTAAAGGCTCGCTGTACTCAGGTGCTGCTCAATATCGGTCGCCAGGCGGTTACGCCCCTGACCGTCGCGCTGCCGCACCTTGATCCAGTAAACCAGGAACGCATTTGTGACATTCTCGGACAGATGAACTACTTCCACGCCGTGCCCGCACTTCGCACGCTGATGGAGGACACGAAGACGACCCCCGCTGTGCGAACAGCCGCACGAGCGGCCGCAGATCGTCTCGGAGCCATCATCGATGCCGAGCCCGTGCAGATGTGGGTGTCTCTGGCTGAGCTCTACTGGGGTGAATCAGAGAGTCTCATCGCTTGGCCGTCCGAGGCGACAAACAACATTTGGTACTACAAGAATGGCACCGGTCTCTATGCCGTTCCGGTGCCGACGCGGATCTACTCTGAAGTGATGGCGATGCAGTGCTCGGAGCAAGCTCTGAAGCAGTCGGCGGACTCGCTCGACGCCCTGAGCATGTGGATCGCTGCGAACTTCCGTCGCAGTGATGAACTCGGAGATGGCGTCGACCCCACGTACGGCCCGGATCGCCGGCCCCCGCTCTACTACGCGGTCGCCTCCGGCCCCGCCTCCGCACAGGTTGTCCTGGCCCGGGCGAATCGCGATCTGAACGCCCGCCTGGCCCGTCATGCAATCGAAGCCCTGAACGGCACGGCTGGCGATGCGAGTCTGTGGCTGGCCAACAATCGTCCTTCGCCGCTCATCGAATCACTCGAATTCCCCGAGCGTCGTGTGCAGTACGATGCCGCGCTCGCATTGGGCCGGGCACTGCCCATGTCTCCGTTTGACGGTGCCGATCGCGTCGTGCCCATTCTCGCTGGCGCGATTCGAACGGGTGACGAGCGCTTTGCGGCCGTCATCGCGGAAAACCAGGAAGATCAGCGCAGCCTCGCGTCCAACCTTCGCGACATGGGGTTCACGGTTCTGCCGCCTCGCTCGACCTTTGCGGGGATGCAGGCCGATCTCGCCTCCGCACCGGCCGTGGATCTGTTCGTGCTGATGATCTCGCCCGAGCGTCTGCTTGACACCATCGCCTCGATCCAGACCGATGAGCGCATCTCTGCTTCGCCGGTGGCTGCGCTCGTGGCCTCGCAGGATGTTCCCAAGGTCCGCAGCCAGTTTGATAGCAATCGCCGAGTTGCAGTCATCCGTCTTGGACTGCAGCAGGCGCAGATGGACGCTGCTCTGCAGGCGCTGATCGGTCGCACGACCGGCGAGTTGATCACCAGGCAGGAAGCGGATGCCTACGCCGACGAATCCCTGCATGTCCTCCGCGACATTGCGGTACGAAACAGTGCCGCCTACGACATCAAGCGGGCGGAGACCGCCTTGGTTGAAGCACTTTCAACGTATACCGGGGAGCTTCGACTCACAGCTGCCCAGACTCTCGCCTGGGTCAATGGTTCTCGGGCTCAGTCCGCTTTGATGACTGCCGCTCTTGGCGAATCCGACGAAGCCGTTCAGATCGCGATGCTGGACTATATCGCGCAGTCCGCCAAGCGGTATGGATCCTACGCCAGCGAATCGCAAATCCGATCACTGGTCAACCTCGTCAAGACCGCCAGAGGTCCGGTAGCCACCGCGGCTGCTCAAGCCCATGGCGCATTGAATCTGCCGGCGTCCAATATGGTGCCGCTGATCATCTCGAACTGAGTCGCACACTCGGACCGGTAACTGGCAATTCAACTATTGAGCACGCAGGCCCTGTGGCCTGCGTGCGTTCGTTTGAGACGATCACCCACGTCTCAATAGACGCATTCGCGTACAGACGTCAGAGTCCACTGCGGCTTGAAGTCCGGCTCTCCAGTCGGTTTGCTGCACGGTCGATTGAAAACGATGATGTATCTCATGTCCACACTTTATTCGTGCGTGAGGGGTACTCGCTCGCCTGGAATTGCGAGTGAGGATCCGTACAGCGGCTCCGGCGCACGGTGTCTTGGTGGGGAAGACACCGGCTCCGGACCTTGCCTTGTCGGGCGTCATGTGACTCCCGGGGCAGATTCTTCATGCGTGTCCCGCGGCGTCGGTCCGTCAAGGCGGTTCACACGAGCAGGTTCGGACCTTTTTGTGAAGGAGTCATCGATGATTAAGGTGAACAGTCGTACGAAGGGTTTTACGCTGGTTGAAATTCTGATCGTGGTCGTGATTCTCGGCATTCTCGCCGCGATCGTGATCCCGCAGTTTACCAATGCCAGCCAGGAAGCTTCTGCATCCTCGCTCTCAAGCCAGTTGCAGACGGTTCGCAGTCAGATCGAGCTGATGCGAGTCAAGCACAACGGGTTCATGCCGGACTTTTCGGCTGAGCAGTGGGTGCCGCTGACCGATCCCTCGACCTATAACGGCGCGTGGACCGAGGGCGCTTATCTCCAGTCCGATCCCATCAACCCGTTCACGGGCAATTCGCTTATCGTCGCCGGCAGCGATCCGCTGACAGAAGGCGATCCCGCGACCGATGGGTGGCTCTGGGATGATGCCAACGGCCGCATCTACGCCGTCGGCTTTGACGAGATCAACAAGCTCTACAACCGGTAAGGTTGCCTGATCCAGTCAGTACGGAGGCGGCAGTGGAAACGCTGCCGCCTCTCTTTGTTCGACGGGTGGATTCGTCACGGCCTGGCGCGTGACCTGGAGTCCAACACCATGTGCATGAGCAAGCGACCGACCTGTGGGGCATTCACTCTCATCGAGATTCTCGTTGTCGTCGTGATCCTCGCCATCTTGGCCGCCGTCGTAATCCCGCAGTTCACCAGTGCAAGAGTGGAGGCATCGGTCTCCACCGTCAAGAGCCAGTTGCAGATCGTGCGAGGTCAGATCGAAGTCTACAAAGCGCGTCATGGGTCGCTGCCACCCTTGGGAACCAGCGGGCTGCCGGCTGATTGGGATCCGCTGGTCAACCCGGCAGACGAAGATATCTACCTTCAAGCTCCGCCCTATAACCCATTCACCGAGTCCGCGGGAATCGGCACCGTTGAGTCAATTGACGTCGGATGGGTGTGGGATGACGTCAATGGAGTCATGACCGCACCGTATTTTGACGAAATCACAAATACGTACAATCCACCGGGATGAGTCCCGGCGGCATCGACCTCCGGTTCAGAGTCAAGCGTGCATCGTTCGCGTGGTGCAGCGGAGATCCGGTGGACAGTGCGATGGAGTGGCTGATGTCCGGTTCGCGTATCCAGACTGGTCTTGAGCATCGTCGGAATCGACGCGCGTTTACGCTCGTGGAACTTGTCATCGTCGTGCTCATCATCGCCATTCTCGCTGCGATCGTGGCGCCGAGATTCTCTGGCGCCTCAGACATGGCTGGAAGTTCAGCGCTGCTGCAGGATCTTCGGTACATTCGCCAGCAGATCCAGGTCTACCGCGCTCAGCACTTCGGCGTCTCGCCGGGTTACGCTGGTGGTAATCCAGACACGACGCCTTCCGAATCTGACTTCATCGCGCAGATGACCAATCCGACATCCTCGGATGGCTCCGTAGGAACGAGTTCATCGCAGACGTTCCGCTTCGGCCCATATATGGCCGAGATGCCGATCAACCCGATCAACAGCTCGAGCGCGATTCTTGTCGTGCCGAACGGTTCACCGCTGCCGCCTCCACCAACGGGCCCGACTGTGTATGGCTGGCTGTACAAGCCGGAAACGCTCGAGTTCAAGCCATACGTCGCCGGTCAGGATGAGAATGGTCGTGCTTACTTCGACTATTGATTCCTTTCCAGCTCTCTTGAACTTCAGACGAGCCGCGGCATGGGGGGAGGCATTGGCTCTGATTGCCATGTCTTCATTCATGGCGCTCTCCGTTGTGGTCATCGGTCCGCGGCTGCTGCGAGGCGCCTCCATTTCTTCCTCTGCCGACTCGGACTTGAGCGCCGCTCTCCTCGAACAGGAGATGGTTCTCCGCCGATTGCTCGAGAAGTCATCCAGTATCCTGGCCATCCAATTCGCCGAACCGGGTGCCGCGCAACTGGACACGCTCGTGCTGTGGGTGTCCGACGACCGGTATCCACGTCGAGTGAATCTCTCCGAAGTACTGGTGATCCGCTTCAGTCCAATGTTGCGCAGCATCATTGCCTACACCTGGTCGCCGGATGCGGAACACGATCCCGTGCTCGCTGGACCTGAGCTTCAGGATCTCCATCGCATCGAGGAGCTGGCCGGCAGATCGGACGTTGTGCGGGCTGTGGTCGCTCAACCGGTCCTCGCTTGCGAGGTTACCGGAATCACAACGGCCCAATCGGTACGTCCGGACACATCTATTGAGCCGTTGGGGTTGAGGCTTACCTGGTTTGACGAATCTACCGATAGTCGCGATGTGAGCACGATTCGGACGGAACTGCACTTGCTCGCTCGGTCTAACCGTTTCTGAGCATCGCATCGAGGTTGGTTTCCGGTCCGTTTCCAATTCCAAGGAGGGGCGTCATGCGCCGAGCCAAGTATCTGAATGCTGTTCTGACCGTTAACGCCGTCGCACTGTGCCTGTTGGTGGCCATGTTTGCGATGGACCAAGGTACCTTGGCTCGCCCGGCGATGGCGAGCGAACAGCAGTTCGGCATCCCGGATGCCGCGAGTCAGCGGCTCGAGATGATTCGCGAACTGCGTCGAATCTCCGCCAGCGTCGACAGCCTGCGAAAGGACCTCGACAAGCGCGAGTTCAACGTCAAAGTGACCTCGATGCCGCCGGTGCATGTCGAGGGCGAGAAATAGTCTGACGGTCCTGCCAGGGTGTTGGAGGTACGGAGCAGATCCACATGATCTCCTTTGCGATCAATCAGCGTTGCAGGCAAACTCGGGGAGCGTTCACGCTCATCGAGATTCTCATCGTAGTGACTCTCATGGGGATTGCCGCGACCATGCTCATTCCCAACATGAGCAACGCAGTGAGTTTCGAGACGGAGGCGGTCGTGCGGCAGATCGTGGCCGATCTGTCGTTTGCCCAGTCCGATGCCATGGCGCAGCAGGCGCCGCGCCGCGTACTCTTCGCCGACAACGGCAGCGGCTACCGCATTCTCGCCTCTCCGTATGACCCTGATAACGACGTGCTGTACGACCCCATCTCGGATGGCGGATCGGATCAGTACATCGTGGATTTTGTCGCTGACAGTCGCTTTCGCCTGGTCTCCATCTCTGATGTCAATTTCGACGGCGGAAACCACTTTATCACCTATGACGCCATTGGTGGTCCGATCAACGGCGAGAACACCTCCAGCATCGGAGGCTCGCTCGTCGTCAACGGTAGTGATGGAAGTTACCGCATCAGCGTGAGCGGGTTTACGGGTCGGGTGTCGGTCGAGAAGCTGGAATAGTGGCGGGCCGCAAGAGCAAACGAGAGAAGGAGCGCTTCGGGTGAGATGGAACATCCTGAACAAAGCGGCACTGCCGATCGGTGTGGACATCGGACACAGCGGCGTCAAGTTGATGCAACTTGACGACGACGGAACGACGCTACGCGCAGTGGCGGCGGCACGCAAATCTTTTGGTCGACCGCTGCCTGAAGAGCCGGTGCAACGCAAACTCGAAATCGAGCGAACGCTTCGCGCCGCGCTGGAAATGACACAATTCAAAGGTGACGCATGTGTACTCGCTCCAAGTCCTTCGGATCTGATGATCCGGGCCGTCCGTCTGCCCTCCATGACTGACGATGAGCGACAGAAGGCCGTGCAATGGGAGGCCTCGGAGCGGTTTGGTGTTCCCATGGAGGAGCTCCAGGTGGAGTGGATCCGAGCCGGCGAAGTTTCCCAGGGGCACGACACCCGAGATGAAGTGATTCTGATCGCGGCGCGCCGCGCCATACTGGATGCCTATTTGGAGGCTGCGCTCGGTGCCGGCCTGCGTCCCACCGCTGTCGACGCGTCGTTTCTTGCCTCGGCGCGCAATCTGACGCGGCCACTACGGCGCCGGGAAGATCAGTCCGTCGTTCGAATGATCATTGACGTCGGGCTCAGTCTCACAACGGTCAGCATTACGCGCGGCCGGGAGCTCGCCTTCATCAAGTCCATTGAAATCGCGGGGAAAGAATTCAACAAGGCCGTGT
This sequence comes from Phycisphaerales bacterium UBA5793, assembly GCA_002418285.1. Taxonomy (GTDB): domain Bacteria; phylum Planctomycetota; class Phycisphaerae; order Phycisphaerales; family UBA5793; genus UBA5793. The sequence goes on along the minus strand of DIDT01000053.1, from coordinate 50,394 downwards.
CGGAGCGACTGAGTCTGGATGATGATGCCGCTCGCCAGTTGCGCATCGAGCGAATGTCCCAAGACAGCGATCAGGGGAACGGTGATCGCGTCAGTCGAGCTGCGTTCGAGGCCATCCGTCCGCTCATGCATGAACTGGCACAGGAGGCTGCCCTCTGCCTGCGCTACTACAGCGTGACGTTCCGCGGGGCTCGCCCGGATTTTGTGAGCATCATTGGCGGTGACGCGAGAGAACCGAATCTCGCCTCGGTCCTCACGGAGCACCTGAAAGTCGATGCTCGCGTCACCTGCCCACTCGAAGGCATCGACGTTGCCGCAGCGGAAATGAGGCTTGACCGACGCCACGCCTCACTTACGGAGTGGGGGGTTGCCGCCGGCCTGAGCATGCGGCCGGCGTCGATGTTCCAGTCGTCGCTTGTGGATCGCGCACGGGCAACTGGGTCGAAGCGCAAGTCGACGGCGCCCGAGCGAAAGCGAGGTGCCGCATGAGTCGCAGTATCAATCTAATGCCCCAGGCGTACCGCGAGCGCTTGGGGAACTCTCGCCTGCGTCAACGATACACACGCTACGGACTGGTTGCGGCCGTGGTGATCGGTATTCTCGTGATTCACTCCCGATCCGGGGTCGGTCGAATGAACGCGCTGGCCAAGGAGCTTACCGCCAAGGTTTCAGAACTTGAAGCGGTAAGGGCCGAGTCACTCGACGTCAACCGCAAGGCCGATGAAGTCGCCAGAAACCTGGAAAATTACTACCGCCTTGCGCTGCCCATCGAAGTCACTGATGTGCTCGGATTGATCAGTCAGGAAATGCCGGAAGGGCTGTACGTCACCGACCTCAACATGGGAGTATCGCAGCGCAACGAGTCAATGTCGGCGATGGAAGAGCTTCGCCAGCGCGTCAATCGCTCCAAGGGTCGCAAGGAGGATGACCGACGTCAGGTGCGCTATCTCTCCGTTGATCTGACCGGTCTGGGTCAGGATGGCGTGAAAGTCGCAGACTTCATTGGCAAGCTCGAGTCGCATCCGGCATTTGGCCACGTGCAACTCGATTTCGATCGCACCAAGAGCGTGAGCGGGGCAACGGTACGCGAATTTCGCGTGCGTTTCGAAATCGATCTCGAGAGTCGATTCGTAGCGGGTGCTGATCCATCGAAGGGAGAACCCAGCGATGAGTGAGATCATGGGTCGCATCAAATACAGCGGCATTCTGCTCGGGGTAACCGGGGCGGCTTACTTCGCGCTTGTGCGACCTGCCTACCACACGAGGGCGGCCGTCCTGGCCGAAATCCAGGCGCTCAATTCCCGTGTCTCGCAGGCACAGCAGGACTTTGATGCGCGGGATCTTGCTCGCAGACGCCTGGCGGCATTGCAGTCTCGACTGGCTGCGGAAACCAAACCCATTCCCGAGTCGGGAGACGTCGCCGGCGTGATCAGCGGCATCTCTTCAGACATTCGTGAACTGGAGTTGAGCGGTGCGAAACTCAACCGTGGCAAAGACACTGCCGTCGGATCGACGGCCAGCAGTGGGCTATTGATCGAGACCACGGGCCAGTTCGATGTGATCGTGGAGTTGCTCCGCCGAATCGAGGAGTTGCCCCGACTGGTTCGCATTAGTTCGCTCACTGCTCAGAACGTCAATCGCGAGACTGGCGAGGTCAGGGCGACGATCGGGCTGGATGCATACTACCGCATCGCGGGTGAGACTGCGTCAGTGCCGACAAAGCCGTGAGGAGGAGGCCGAGAGTGAACGAAGATCTTCAACGCCTTTGGATTCGTATGACTTCGGATCGTCGCAAGTTCAGCGCGATGTGCGTTCTGGCGGTCGTCGGCTTGCTGCTGTGGGCTCGGCTGCTGTTGCTCAACGATGTTCCTCGCACCGGACTCGCCGAGCCGAACGAAACAACGCTTGACACAACCACTGGGACGTCCGAAACGAATGCAACGGGCAAGGCGAACCGACCCTCGATCGAGTCGGCTTCTGTGGTTTATCTGGACGCCTCCACTGAGCTGGCTCGCAATTTTTTCAAGGTGCCGGAGGCAATGTTTCCCCAGACGGAACAGGCCACACCGGTTGACGACACTACCCCCAAGTCACAAACGGATACGCCCGAAGATCCTGTGGAAGCCGAGCGTCTTCGCGTCGGCGGTATTGAAGCCGAGGCGGCCAGTCTCCGTCTCGGAAGCCTGATTCTCGGCGCCGCACCGGCTGCGGTGATCAACGACCGGGTGGTGCGCGAGGGCGGGCAAGTTGATGGATTCGTGCTTGAGCGTGTGCTCAAGCGGAGTGTGATCCTGATCAAGGATCAGGTGCGGGTGGAACTGAAGATGGACACTCCGGGATAACGCGGCGCCGAAGCGCACCGGCCTGGGGAGGGAGAAAGCAATCATGTTGGACTGCACGAACGGGAAGTTCTTCTCGCTGGGTTCGCTCCGATCATATGGGTTGGTCTGTGCCGCCTGCGTTGGCTTGGCAAGCACGGCCTCGGCCCAGGTCGATCTTGATTCATGGGCGCAGACACCGCCCGCGACGCCTGCTGTCAATGCGGACGATGGAGAGGACCTTGACGGTCAAGTGGCTGTTTCCGCCTATTCCACGGTGGATATCCACGTCCAGAACACGGACCTCGCGAAGGTGCTCCAGATGCTCAGCATCCAGAGCCAGCGCAACATCATTGTCTCCAAGAACGTCAGCGGGACCGTGAGTGCTGACCTCTATGACGTGACGTTCTTTGAGGCCCTTGACGCGATTCTCAACTCCAATGGCTACGGCTATGTGGAGGAAGGCGCATTCATCAAGGTCTACACGCTCGAAGAACTGCGATCCATCAAGGAAGCGGCTCGCCAGCTCGTCAGTCGAACCTTCCAGCTGAGCTATCTTAACGCGACGGATGCCTCGGTATTCGTGACTCCGCTGCTCTCCGAAAAAGGAACGATCGCCATCAGCGCCGATGTGGCAGCCGGCTTCAAGCCTGACGAAGGCCAAGGCGGCGCGGACAGCTGGGCGAATTACTCCACCATGGTGGTCCACGACTACGAAGAGAACATGGACGACATCGCTCGCCTCGTGGACGAACTCGATACGCGTCCTCAGCAGGTCCTCGTCGAAGCAACGGTTCTTCAGAGTTCGCTCAACGAAGACAACGCATGGGGTATTGACTGGAGCATCCTTGCGGACGTCGATTTTCTGGATTTCGGTAACCCGCTTTCCACCGTGGACAACCTGCTCAGCGGCTCGGGTGATGGGGGCTTCCAGCCCGGTGACAACAACGCCACTGCGGTCCGCTCCAATGTCGGCCAGACGGCCCGTGCCGGCGGCTTGAAGATCGGCGTCATCTCTGACGATATCTCCGTCTTCCTGCGCGTTCTGGACGAAGTGACGGATACAACCGTGCTTTCGCGTCCTCGCGTCCTCGCGGTGAACCGCAACCGGGGTCAGATCCTCATTGGTCGTCGAATCGGCTACCTGTCGACGACGTCGACGGAAACCAGCACGACGCAAACCGTGCAGTTCCTCGATACCGGTACGCAGCTGATCTTCCGACCCTTCATCGGCAAGGACGGCTTTATCCGAATGGAACTCAAGCCGAGCGTTTCGGAAGGCATCATCCGCGACGTGACTGGCAGCGATGGCAGCACGTTCACAATTCCCGACCAGATCACCAATCAGCTTCAGACCAACGTCGTGGTCAAAGATGGTCACACGATCGTGCTCGGCGGCCTCTTCCGCGAGGAAACGACGCTCACGCGCCGGCAAATCCCGATTCTCGGTGACATCCCCGTGATCGGAGCCGCCTTCAAAGGCAAGGAAGATGCAACGCGACGCAGCGAGATTACCTTCCTCATCACTCCGTCGATCATGAAGGACGAAGTGCTCATCGCCGAAGGCGATCGCGCCAACGAACTGGTGGATGATGCCCAGTTTGCGGCTCGCAGCGGCGTATTGCAGTGGAGCAATGACCGTCTGACTTCGAATCACAATCTCAAGGCAGAAGAGGCCATTGCCGCCGGCGACTTTGAACTCGCCCTCTGGCACATCGATCTTTCGCTCCACCTCCACCCGAACCAGCCGCTCGTCATTGAAATGCGCGAGCGTCTGCTCGGCAAGTCTGACAAGTGGTTCAATGGTTCGATGATGCGTCACCTGACCGACGATCGCATCAAGTCGAGCATGGGGAAGAATGGTTCAGGTGATGCGACGGCAGCAGTCCCAACGAACTTCACGACCGATCCGCTCGTCGGATCGAAGTCCAAGCCTGCTGGAAGCGCGACGCCAGGCTACAACACGCCCGTCTCGACTCCATCAGCGGCGACGCCGGCATCGACGAGCGAAACGACACTCCAGGCGACACCGGTCTCCAATGAACCTGCTATGCAGGATGAGTCGCATGTGCAGTCGAGCTCGAACCAGCAAACCTCCGCTTCGTCGACCAGGGCGGCCGCCGCTTCATCGCGCGTCGCGAATCGTTCGACGGCTGCGGCAAATACCACGTCGCAGACTCGTGAGATTCCGTGGGGCGCCACCGACGACCCAAGCGCCGTTTGTCTTGATCCCTGGTGGGGCGAGTTTACGGCGGCCATTGGTCTGGACGGCGGAGAAGTCTGGGAACAGATCCCTCCTTCTTGCGGCGCGTCGAACAGCGGCGTGAAGATCAATCCGCAGGGTGATCCCTGTGTGCTGGAAGCCCTCAACAGCGGTTCGGAGCACCAGATCGCCCAGTACAACGCGCAGATCGGTCAGAGCCTGGCGATCTTCCAGTCGCTCAGTCCGATGGGCACCCTGTATCTCGGGCCCGTCTTCTCACACTACCAGGCCCAGTACCAGGCGTGGCTCGATAACCAGCCGATGCAGCAGGGGTACGCAGAGGTACCGACTGATGACGAATCCAACGATCCCATCAAGTAGTCTTGCACGTCGGCGACTCTTCAAGAGCAGAACCAAAATCACCAACAGAATATGAGGCTGATCTCATGAGCATTCCAACGACGATTCGGACTCTGGCCGCCGGATGCGTACTTCTGGCCATCAGCTTGACGGGATGCTCGACGAACTCCGGGGCGCCGGGCAAAGCTCGCACCGATGCGCGCGAACGCTTCGCAAATGGTCGCGCGGAACTCGGAGCTCAGCAGGCACGACAGGACTTCGAAGTCGGCAACCTCAAGAACGCTCTATTCAACATCGAAGGATCCATCACCCTCGATCCCGAGCAGCCGGATCACTACGTCATGAAGGGTCGCATCCTGATCGAGATGAACCATCTCGATCCGGCAATACAGGCCTTTCGCAAAGCGATCGAGCTCAATCCCGAACTGGGCGATGCCCACTACTACGCGGGACTGGTATACCAGCGATGGTCGGACCTGCCCCACGCGGCGGATGAGTATCTGGCAGCGCTGAATACGAATGGATCCAACGCAGATTACATGCTCGCCGCCCTTGAGACACTGATCTCGATGCGCCGGCTGGATGAGGCGGATGCGCTGATTGAATCGTCCCGTCCGCATTTCGAGAACAACGCTGCAGTCCGACGCTCCCAGGGGCACCTGGCAATGCTGCGTGATCAGCCGGTGCTCGCCGCCGACCACTTCCAAAAGGCCCTGCTGCTGACTCCCGATGACAAGAGCATCGTTGAAGTGCTCATCGTCGCGTACATGAAAGCCGGCAACTTTGCCAAGGCTGAGTATTACGTCGATCAACTGCTGCGGGATGCCGAGTACGCATCCCGGCCTGACCTGCGGCATCTCAAGGCACTGTGCCTCACCGCCGGGGATCGGTTGGTGGAGGCTCGCTCGACCTATCTGAGACTGGTCGCGGACGACCCGAGCGATCCACAAATCTGGTTCGAACTTGGAAGCGTGGCCTACAAACTCGGCGACATGCGTCGTGTGCAGAACGTGGTGAGTCGCACGATCGCCGTGTGGCCGACTCGATTTGAGAGCTACATGCTGCGGGGCATGGTGGCGGAGCACGATCATCGACTCGATGACGCGATTCAGGATTATAAGCGGGCGTGCGCGCTCCATCCCGCCCACGAAGAGCCATACATCCTGCTCGGCCTGGCATTGCAGGCCAAGGGACTGAAAGCCGATGCGGCCGAGGCATTCCAGACCGCACGGATGATTGCGCCCGACAGCGAGCGCGCCCAGCGCCTGGTCACTCTGGCGGGCGTGGACACCGACTCCGAAACCAACGGCTCGCTGAACCGCTGAGCATCTCGCAACACAGGGGAGACCGGAGGATGAAACTGGCCTGGACTCTATCGCTGTTCGTGGGCGCGCTGGCGTTACTTGCTACATTGCTAAGTGCACTGATTGCGGCTGCGGTTGGCCCTGGCTTCGGATCAATCCACCTGTCTCATCTGCTCGTCGAAACCGGCACTGCGGGATTCATCGGAACGGGAATCGGGTGGGGGGCCGGGTGGTATGTGGACAAACAACTCGCTCGCCTTCGGGCAATCGTAAGTGCGGCCGAAGTCGCCGAAGCGCCGACGACGCGCCTCGTTGGCGCGCTGGCTCCCATCGGCCGCCTTCACCTGGACGTGATTGAGCAACTTGAGAACGACAGTCGCAATGCGAAGTCGCAGGTGCGCCAGATCGAGATCCGCAAGCACCTGGCGCAAACCGAAGTGGAGCACCTCTCGGGTGTACTGCACTCGCTCCGCGACGCGGTGCTCGTCACAAACGAGTTCAACGAACTGGTGATGGCCAACGAGGCGGCCGCCACGCTGTTCAAGTTTGACCGGGAAGGCGCGCTGAACAAACCGATTGGCCAGGTCCTGCCTGAAAGGGAAATCGTCTCGCTGATCGGAGAAGCCGCCGAAGCGGGCAACACATCATCGCGCAAGCACACGGAATGCACGCTCGCGCGGGAACCCGAGCCGCTCAACCTGGAGGTATCGCTCTCTTCGCTGGCCGATGCGACACATGAAGCGGCAAGCGTCGTCACCATTCTCCACGACATCACGCAGGAGCGCCAGGTCAGCCGCATGAAGAACGAATTCGTGAGCAAGGCGAGTCACGAATTGCGCACACCTCTGAGCTCGATCAAGGCGTACATCGAGATGCTCCTCGATGGCGAGGCTCAGAACGAAGCGGCTCGGCGCGAGTTCTATGAGATTATCCAGCATGAGGCCGAACGACTCGGGCGCATGATCGACAACATGCTCAACATCAGCCGCATCGAGGCGGGCATGATCAGCGCCAGTTGGGAGACGATCGACATCGTGCCCATCGCGCAGGAAGCCGTGGAACTGCTCAAACCACAGGCGGCGGAGAAGAACATCTCTATTACCTTCCAGCGTCCTCACCAGTCCTGTCACGCCGATGTGGACAAGGACATGATCAAGCAGGTCATCACGAATCTGATTTCCAACGCCATCAAGTACACCCCCGAAGGCGGACGTGTCACGGTGGCTCCCGATCTCACCGATTGCGATCGTTCCGTCATCGTGTCCGTGAACGACTCGGGGTTGGGTATTCCACCAGAGTCGCTTCCCAAACTCTTCAGCAAGTTCTATCGCGTTGATAAGCACGAGCGCGTCGCCAAAGGCACGGGCCTTGGACTCAATCTCGTGAAGCAGATTGTCGAAGCCGTGCATCACGGCGAAGTCGGAGTCGAAAGTGAAGTCGGCAAAGGAAGCCGATTCTGGTTTATCGTCCCATGCAAACAGGGAGCGTAGCAATGGGTAAGACCGGCCAAGGCGCCAATGACGGGGCGAAGACGAGAATTCTGGTGGTTGACGACGAGACATACATCCAACACGTCGTTCACCTCAAACTCTCCAACGCGGGCTATGAAGTCCTGACAGCCTCCGATGGCGAGGAGGGGCTTCAGATGGCCACGGAGGAGCATCCCGACCTGATCATCACTGACTACCAGATGCCGTTTCTGACGGGTCTGGAGATGTGTCAGCGCTTGCAGCAGAATCCGGCGACTGCCGCGATTCCCGTCATCATGCTGACAGCCCGGGGGTTTGCGCTTGATGATGCAGATCTGCGCTCCGTCAACATTCTCAAGTGTCTTGGAAAACCCTTCAGTCCACGTGAGCTCGTCGCCTGTGTGTCGGCGGCCGTGGGTACGAAATCTGTTGCATGAGTGATGCCGTCCCGTCGAATCCTCTTGATCGAAGCGAACTTCGAGAAGTGCTTGAGCACCTCGCGGAACGATGTCACTCTCTCCCTGCGGCGATGATCGCGACAGGAGCGACGTTCGAAGCCCCAAGAGTGATCGACAATCAGTTCGCCTGGCTCGTGGATCTCCTCGGAGGGGTGCCGGCCGTCGTCGAGACCGCCGCTGACGAGTTTGGCAGCGACATTGAGTCCGCCTGCGGGTTGGCGCTGGATATTCCCTTGCTTCTGATCGTGGTGCCGATTTTGCAGCGTCGACGACGAGTCGGCTGTGTGATCTGTCTGGCCGCCGCACGAGAACTCCCTGACCACCCCCTGGTCCGCTCCCTGAAACGACCCGAAGGCAGCAACGGACGTGATCCGCGGGCTCAGTTGGTGGTGCAGCCACTCCCGGACCGAAGCGCCATCCCGACGCTGATCCAGGCGGTGGAATGGTGGTTGCACGACCTGTGCGAACTCCGTGATGCGGCGATGCACATCGAGTCATTCGGTCGCCAGCTCACCGATGCCTATGAAGAGCTGGCGTTGCTTCAGAAGGTCAGTCGGAACATGAACGTGCTGCGCCAGCCGCGGCAGTTTCTCGAATCGGTTTGCCAGGACCTTCTTGATGTAATGCCCTATCGCTGGACGGCGCTCAAACTCAGCGACAAGAAGCAGGGCTGCGATGAGTTCGCTGATGTCCTGTTTTCCGCCGGCGACCTCACCTGCGATAACGACCGGCTGCTTCGGGTGGCGAACAAGATCATTGATACCCGCAGCAGCAGCAATCCAATCGTTCGCGAGGAGGGATTGAGTTGCGACTGCCCGGATCTTGAGGCGATGGAGCGGTCAGCCATTGTGCAACCTTTGGCCGATGACGAGACGGTGTATGGCACGATCATCGTCGGCGGGAAGATCGGCGAGGACGCCCAGGTCAATTCCTTTGATCTGAAGATCCTCGGCGCTACAGCCGAGCACGTCCGGATCTTTCTGAACAACGTCGGTCTGTACGACGACCTCCAGAAAATGTTCCTGGGCACACTTGAGGCGATTACCGCATCCATCGACGCCAAGGATCGCTATACCTGTGGTCACTCGCGGCGCGTCGCCTATCTCAGTCGCGAATTGGCTATGCGGGCCGGCCTCGACGCAGCCGTGGTGGAGCGAGTCCATATTGCCGGGCTTGTTCACGACGTAGGCAAGATCGGCGTGCCCGAGGCCGTACTCTCGAAGCCAGGCCGGTTGACGGATGAAGAGTTCGACTTGATCAAGAAGCACCCCGAGATCGGCGTGCGCATCCTGCGAGACATCCCCAACTTCGATGACATCATCCCGGGTGTCATGTCGCACCACGAGCGCTTTGATGGCCGTGGCTATCCGCAGCGGCTCGCGGGCCTCGAGATCCCTCTCTTTGGCCGGATTGTGGGGATCGCCGACGCCTTTGACGCGATGAGCTCGACGCGAACCTATCGCCGGGCACTCTCCTCAGACGACGTACTGGCGGAGATGCTTCGGTGTGCCGGATCGCAGTTCGACCCCGAACTGATCCCGCACTTTCTTGAAATCAACTTTTCCGTGTATGAGCAGATGCGCGATCGAGACCGCGCCATCGAACAGGACCAGAGCGGAGTGGCGGCATGAAACTGAAGTACGAAGACCACGATAAGATCTCCATCGTCTCCATCGATGGCGACATGACAACGGATCACATCGATTCGTTTCGTCGCACGGTCACTGAGCGCATCCACAAAGGCACACGGGACTTCGTGCTGCAGATTCAGGGGATGACCTTCATCGACAGTGCGGGACTCGAGTCTCTTCTCTGGCTGCAGGAAGCGGCTGCGGAACATCTTGGCCAGATCCGGCTTGTCGCTCCCGAAGAGAACATCCGCAAGATCCTGGAGATCACCAGACTGCAACACCAGTTCGACATGCATGAGGAAGTAACCGACGCCATTCGCAGCCTTCGCTAGAGATGAACAAAGGACCGCGTTTCGGAACGCGCGGTCGCAAGGGGTACGTCATGATTCAGGCATCCGCTGCAACCGATCGCTGCTCCCTTCGAGACGGCACCAAGATGCAACTTGGTGAAATGCTTCTCGATCGAGGACTGCTGACCGAAGAACAGCTCAAGGAAGCTCTGGCCGGACAAGGGCAGGGTGGCCATCGCAAGTTGCTGGGCGAAGTCCTCGTCGAGATGGGCTACGTCACGGAAGACCAGGTGCTGTCCGTTTTGGCTGAAGCCTACGGAGTACCCTACGCGAAGGTGTCTCCCAAGTTGGCTGATCCCAAGGTCATCGAGTCGCTGCCGCGCGAGTTCCTTGAAACACACGGCGTGCTGCCGCTGTTCTTGGTGCGGGGTCGTCTCACCGTGGCCGTCGCGGAACCGGCGAACCTCTATCTTGTCGAAGAAATCACGCGCCTGAGCAACTACGACGTCCAGATCGTCGCCAGTGCCGCGACCGACATTCAGAACACGCTTCGCCAATACCTTCCCGATGCCAACGTCTTTGTCATTGACGATATCTACCAGGAGTTGAATGACGACGACTTTGCAGTGGTCGAACGGCAGATCACCGAGCTCTCGAAACTCGAAGAGGTCGCGGGGCATTCGCCGGTTGTGAAACTGGTCAACTTCCTGATCTACTCCGCCGTGCAGGAGGGCGCATCAGACATCCACATCGAGCCCGAAAATGGGCGCTTGCGCGTTCGCTATCGCGTTGACGGTCGACTGTACCAGAAAATCAGTCCTCCACCCGCGATGCAGATGGCGATCGTGAGCCGCATCAAGATCATGTCGGGCATGGACATCTCCGAGCGTCGGTTGCCTCAGGATGGCGATATCCACGTCATGCTCGATGGTCGCCCCGTTGACTTGCGCGTTTCGACCATGCCGGGGAAGAACGGCGAAAAGGTCGTCGTCCGTATCATCGACAGCAGCAACGTTATCGTGAATGTAGAGAAGCTCGGCTTCACCGCTGAGATGCTCAAGACATGGCGCGGAATCGTCAGCCAACCCAACGGCGTCGTGCTCGTTACCGGGCCAACGGGCAGCGGCAAATCCACGACGCTCTACTCAGCGATGGTGGAACTGAATTCCGAAGAGATCAACATCAGCACTGTCGAAGATCCGGTGGAGGCGGGCATCGCCGGCATTAACCAGTTCCAGGTCAATGAAAAAGCCGGCTTCACGTTTGCCACGGCACTCCGATCGCTGTTGCGACAGGATCCCGATGTCATCATGGTGGGCGAAATCCGCGATTCGGAGACGGCTCGCATCGTCACGCAGGCAGCGCTGACCGGCCATCTCGTCATGAGCACATTGCACACCAACGACGCGCCCAGTGCAGTCACTCGATTGATCAATCTTGGCGTCGAACCATACCTCGTCGCCGCAATTGTCCGAGGAGTCCTTGCCCAGCGACTTGTTCGCAAGATCTGTGTGCACTGCAAGGAGCCCATCGAAGTCGATGCAATCACGCGCAAAGCAGTCGAGCAGTCCATTGGAAAGTTTGACACGCTCTATCATGGCGCCGGTTGCACGAAGTGTCGCTCCACGGGATACTCCGGTCGCGTTGGCATCTTTGAGTTGTTCATCCCGAGCGAACACGTGCTCGAAGCCATCGGCAAGGGCGCCAATCTGCATGAACTGCGCGCCGTACTCAGCAAGGTCAAGTATGTCAACTTGCGCCAGGATGGATTGCGCAAAGCCGTCGAAGGACTGACGACCGTTGAGGAAGTGTTCTTCTCGACCGCTCTCTGAGGCAGCCTGTTCGGCACGACGAATCTGGAGATTTGAATCATGGGCGTCTTCACCTACCGGGCACGCGATCTTCGAGGCGAATTGATCGACGGTACGATCAACTCGGAGTCCATAATGGAAGCCAGTCGCGTTCTGCGCGCCGAGGGTAAGTACGTCCTCGATATCACGCCGGGCGTCGTCAAGTCAATGGAAAGCCGAGTCGAGCAGATCCGTACTGCCGAGGCCGCACGGCGCGTGTCCCGGCCGGATGTCATCGAATTCTGCCATCAGATCAGCGTCATGCTTGACGCCGGCGTGCCTCTTGGCGATGCGCTCGAGGCATTCAATGAAGTCGGTCAGACCACCCATTTTCGTCGCATTTCAAGGGCGATTCAGGATGAAGTTCACTCAGGCGCGACCCTGTCCTCCGCCATGGCACGCTGGCCCCGTGTCTTCCCAATAATCACCGTCACGCTCGTCAAGGCGTCGGAAGCGTCAGGCACCATGTCGCTCATGCTCGGTCGCGTGGCCAAGTACATGACCAAGGAACAGAAAACCGCCAAGCAGATTCGAGGCGCGCTTGCCTATCCGTGCGTGATGATCATCCTGTCGCTGGCTATTACCGCTTTCCTCGTCACCGTCGTACTCCCGCGCTTTGCCACGATCTATGCAAAACGAGCCGCCATGCTGCCCTTGCCCACGAAGATCATGCTTGGAATCAGCGACTACTTGCAGCACCACTGGATCCCCATCCTGGCGGGTATCGGCGTGGTGGGAGTCGCGCTGGCTTTGTTTCTGCGGACGCGAAACGGCCGTCGCTCCGTGGACTGGATCAAGCTCCACATGCCCGTCATCGGCGGGATGTACCGACAGCTCTTCCTCACCCGCAGCGCCCGCACCATGGCCACGCTCATCGTGTCGGGTGTCGATCTGCTTGAGGCAGTCTCGATCACGTGCGGCATCACGAATAATCACTACTACCAGACCCTGTGGAAGCAGGTCGAGTTTGACCTCGAGCAGGGGCGGTCATTGAGCAACGCCTTCTCACAGAGCACTCTCATTCATCCAAGTGTGGTGCGCATGATCTCCGCCGGCGAGCACACCGGCCGCCTCGGGCCGGTCATGGAGCAGATCGGTCAGACCTCGGAAGATGAGTTGGACGACACCATCACGCGCGTCACGCAGTTCATCGAACCTGCAATGATCGCTGTTATGGGCGCCGTTGTCGGCTTTGTCGCCATTGCGATGCTGCTGCCGATCATGACGATCTCGAAAGTTATCAAATAACATCATCCCGGCAGAACAAGGACGGGGACCGGTGCACGCTGCTCCACCGGTCCCGCGTTCATTGCTCGCTGGATTCAATTGTTGTTCTGCCGCCCGCCTCGTGGCGTCGGAGCTTCGCCGGCCGTTTCATCAGTTTGGGCCTGCTCACGCGGAAGAAGCGTCGGCGCGTTGGCGACGTTGAAGGCGGTCACGGCAGCGCAGGTCGAGGACTGGACAAGGTACTCAGGAATCGCCTGCTCCAGCTTGTCGTTCTGGGTATGCCAGGCGAAGCGATAGTCAGCGCGACCGACTTCATCCCAGAAGAAGCCCGGCACGCCCTTGGCGTTGAATGAAGCGTGATCGCTCGCGCCGCCACGAGGCATGCGCGGATTGATGTGGATCTCCACGGGCATGTCAGGGAAGACCGCATTGATCGGGGCCGTCGCCTCCGTGAGCATCGCCGCCATCGGTTCGACCACCTGCAATCCACCCTCGTAGTTCGTGCCGCCGTCGTCGACGAACACGGCGGAGATCTTGGAAAGCTCCTCCTCGCTCAGCGTGTTCACGTACGCCCGCGAGCCCAGCAGGCCCTGTTCCTCACCCGTCCAGAGTACAAAGCGGATGGTGCGCTTGGGCTTGACGCCACTGGTGGCAAGGATGCGGGCTGCCTCAAGAGTCACGCAGGTTCCGGTTCCGTTGTCCACCGTTCCCTCTGATCCGGGGCCGTCCCAACTGTCGGTATGCGCGGAAACGATGACGACTTCATCCGGCCAGAGGGTGCCGGGGATCTCGGCGATGACGTTGTAACACGGAACCGGACCGGGAACAAAGGTGGCATTGCAGTCAAACTCGACCACCACATCCTCACCATCCGCCAAGCGACTGTTGATGGCGTCGTAGTCGGATCGACGCACCGTTACGTTGACCCACTTCGGCAGGTTTTCAAGATCGACGCTGTTGTATCGACCACTCGTGTGAACGAGTTCCCCGCCGCGGGCCGCGGAGATGACTCCCGCGATCCCGGCATCCTTGCATTTGGTCAGCCAGTCGGTCGGGGTAGCGCCGGAGGTTTCGACAACGCCGCGGCGCGAGCCGCGCGCCCGGGCGGGCTGAAGGATCCATGCTCCCTTGAGCGTTGATGCGATGTCGTCGAATTCTTCCTGCGTCGTGGGTTCCCGATAGACGTTGCCCTTGCTCGGTCCATCCGTTCCAGGACTCCAGGCGGGCCAGGTGAATTCAAACTCGCGATCAGCAGGCGCGACCATTCGGCCATAGGAGGGGCCTCGGTCAAAGCCCGCCGGAATCGTTCCCCACTGGCGCACCTCGACGTTCTGAAGGCCCCACGACCGAAACATCTCCGCCTCCCAGTCATTGGCCATCTTGGCCCGCGTGGATCCCGTCAGGCGGGGTCCGATCTCCTGCGTCAGGTGAGTGAGGCGGTCCATCACCTGGTTGCGGTTCTTGCCTTCATCGAGGATGCGAATGACCTCAGCCGACCACTGTTGCTCGGCCGGAGTCGCGCTGGGAGCAAGGTGTGCGTTTGAATTGTCATTCCTGGCCGTACACCCGGTCAGCAGGGCGGCGAGCCCGAGAGTCAGACAGAGGTGAAAGCGGATTGCTCTGGCCGGCATAGTGCGTGAAATCATTACAGACCCCTTGGAATGTTGACTAAAGCGAACGCCTCCTCGTATGGCTCAGCGGCCACCGAGTTGCGTCCCAACCACAGGGGTTATCCTATCCGACGACCTGGCTCAGATGATCCGGCCCAGCAGGAAATCATCGCTGTTGTCGTTGTCGACAAACCAGGTGTCGCTCTTGTTCTTCACCTTGCCGGTGCCCGTGTCATACTCGATACGATCGACGCCGCGGGCTGACAGGCCAAAGGGCACACCGCTGTTGTCCCCGTTGATGTCTCCGAGCGTGACCTTCCCGAACGTGACTGCTGAAAAGATGGAGTTGACCATGTCGAACATCTCGTCCCGCACCCCTCGAAGCTTGAGCGTCTTGACGCGCGCGTTCTCGTTGACGATGAGGTTCGGATCGACGACCAGCCCACTCACGACGGACAGATCAAAACCGACGTAGAAGTTGCTGTCGATCGCGGCTCCAAGCTGAATCAGGTTAATGGAATCCTGAGTCTGGAACAGCACATCGCGTGCGACGCCAGTGACTTTAATCGACTTGGCGGATTGCTTCAGATCGGTGCCGTCGTGGCGCAGGATCATGCTGCCTGTCCAGTCTCCTTTGAGCGTGGCGTTCTTGAGGGCAAAGACATCCACCTCGCCGTCAAAGTCGTCTCGTACCTTGAGCGTGGAGAGCCGCCCGGGTGCATCAATGGTGATCCCGATGGCGGCACCGCGTATGTCGATCATCTTCCACGAATCATGATTGTCGTTTTCGGTCCATACGGTCCACACACCGCCGATCGCGTCGCCATGAACTTTGATCAGCGCCTTGATTCCATCCTCGATGTCGAGTCGCTGAACGGTCAGATCATTGCGGGCGTCCAATTTATCGAGATCGCCGAAGGCAAATGTCCCGCCCGTGATCTCCTCAGACTTGAACTTGTGAGCCGTGCGGCCGATCACAAATCGCGAGTCGCCTCCGATGGATTCGAAGGTGAAGTCGCCATTGACATCGGAATCCTGGCGGATGTTGAAGCTGGTTCCTTCGGCGATGCTCTCAAACCGCCCGGTCTTGACGCTGACCAGATCGACGCCTGCGCCGTCGATGTCAGTCTTCTGCACCTTGAGCGTCTTGAGTCCTGATCCGAGAATACCGCTGATGGTGGAGCGCCCATCGCCGCCGTTGCGTTTCTTCACGTTGACCGTAAGCGTATCGCGCGAGGCGTCCGTTTCAGCCAGCGTAATGACGAGGCCGCCATCCGTCTCCTCAACCGCGAAGAGTCCCGTTCGCGAGCTGAGTTTGACCGTGATGAGGTCGCCGTCCAGATCGGTGTACTCGTACGATGTGTAGTAGACGGTCGTATCTGCCACCGCCGTGCGGATGACCGTCGAACTGCCACGGAACACCGGCTGAGAATTGATTTCCTGAAAGAGGCTGATGAGCACAATCTGCGCGTCGTCGGTGACCTGGTTGTACTGCCCGAGGTTTCGCGGCCCATATGTTTCGTAGGTGATCGCGCCGCCGGCGCGACTTGCCGCCGTGATGACGATCTGTGGATCGCCTCCGGCGTAGTCCGTAACGAGGATCTGGTTCGTCTCCCAGACATCCGCCATGGTGATTGTGGTTCGGGTGTGCTTGTCGCCGATCACGATGAATTGGGCATCGAACAGGTGGCCTCGAACGGGCGGTGTGATGGTCCAGTGGGCTTCGTTGAGCTTGGCGATGTCAGTGCGGGCGCGGAAGATGCCCGGATCGCCGGTGGAAGAGCCGAGGATGTCCAGCAGGACGTCGTGCGCGTTCTGGCGCATGATCGTGGCGCCTTCAATTCGATCGCCCCACTGGATGCTGAGCAGATCGACATTGTCATCAAGGAACTGATCGCCACGACTGGAGATATCCTCATTCATGATCGAGTTGATCGCATTCAGATCGTCGGGATCTTCGGGGCGCAGTCCAAGATTTCGACCGATGTAATGGGCGATCGTGTTGCGCAGATCGCTGTAGTCGAATTCACCGAACCGGGCGATTTCCTTGGCAAACACGACGGCCATGTCGCCTCGATCGTGGTTGTCAAGGTCCAGTCGATCCGCCAGACCAAAAGAGCGTTCCGTGCCGTTGGCATTGCGGAAGTTGACGTAGTTGAACAGCTTTCCAAACGTCGTGGAAGAGTTCAGCGGACGGAGTAACCAATCCGTGCTGTTCGTGTTCTCAATCGTGACGGTGTCACTGTTGCGGCCGCCAACGACCACGTGCATGAAGTCACCGCTCGAGGGGAGCGAAGTTGTGAAAACAAGGCTGTAGTCAGCGAACAGCGTCTCAAGGTCCGTGCGAATCACGTCGGCGAAGTCACCACCAAGTCCAAAGTCGTTCGCATCAAACGACCCCACGACATAGTCGGTCCCTTCGAGGAAGAACGAGCCGATGTCTTCGCCGTCGAAGTCCAGGTACACGACCTGCGGCTCTTCGAACCGGATGTTATCGATCAGCGCCCAGGCGTCTTTCATCGGATCGGTCGAGTCGGCAATGGTGATCTCGATGTCCAGCGACATCACGCCATTGGGAATCGTGTACGAAGCCGTAAGCAGGTCAGAGTATTCCGTTCCAACTTCAAACCCGTAACCCGGCACATCGGCATCAAGTTCAGGGTCGCGCTCGTTGGTCACGTACGCCCCACCGGCCTCAATGCGGCCCCGGCCGTCGGCCTGCGCGATATTCACGCCGTTCACAATGATGTCGAAGTAATCGCCGCCATCTGTGCCCATGTCCGAGGCGTACAGAAAGTCGATGAGCAGCCGTTGCACGTTGGCTGAATTGGGAACGGTCAGCGTGAAGCGAACAGTCGCGGAATCGTCGTCGGCGCCTTCATCGCCCAGGTCGCGGTAATGCGTTGTGGCGTCGCGCGTTCCAGCGTCTGTCGTGCGAGTTCCATCGAATGCATGGGCCGTGCTGATCGCCAGAAACTGACCGTTGGGGCCCGAGGGCATTCCAAGCAGTCCCTGTGCGGTGTAGTTCTCGAACACGCCCACCGCGTCATTGTGGCCCTCGTAGGTCACAATCACACCCTCGGGCAGATCGAGCGCCGCTGCGATGTCCGCCGGGGTGGCGCTGAGCAGCTTTCGCGGCTCCAGCGGCTGGAACGACGGGCGGGAGTCAGGCTGGACAGTCTGACGACGGATCGTGCGATCGCGAAACGCTGGCATGGTCTTTCTCCCGTGTGTCAAACTCCAGGTTCGATGCATCGTCCAAGACGCATGAAACCGGATGTCATTCGCCCCGACGTTGGTGGGAAAGCGGAAGACTGCCTCCGCCGAAACCTCGCAGTGTCGCATCGCGCGACTTCGCGTCAGGTCGATCTGGTTCGGCGGTGGGCCCGCCTCGTTCACGCTCGTGCAGTTCCGACCGCGCGGCTCTGCGTCTACACTTTCGGCGTGCCTCCGATGATTGCACATCTCAGCGCTGCCGCAGCCATACTCGCGATGTTATGCGCCCTTCTGCTGGGCGTCATCCCGATTCTCGCGAAGGAACCGCCCCAATCGCGGGCTCTCAAGTCGTGGCTCGATATCTGGCTTCCGTTGCTGCTAGCGCTGCCTGTCGCGGTGGCGCCGCTGCTCCCGGGGGCCACCCGCCTCTCTTCGCCATTGCTGCTCAGCCTGATGGATCTGGCGCCCATTGCATGCGTTTGTCTCATCACGGGTGCTGCGCTGATCGACCATCGTTGTCAGCCTGTTCGGTGTATTGACGGGCACCATGTCGTCGCATTGATTGCCATCGCCATCGTGCTCGTCCTGGCCTCATTCACTGGCCGCCTGATGGACTGGTCGGGTCACCTGCTCATCACCGCCGCGATGTTGTGGCTTTGGACGGTGAGCAGCGAACCGGGTCCGGCGGCTCAACAATCCGGCGGCAACGGTGATCCGGTCTTCCTCGTCGACTGGACCGGCCCGCTCAAGCACACTCTGGGAGGACTGACCCAGAGCCTGCTCGTCCTGTCCCCGGTGCTGTTGCTGGCGGCGGTCCTTGGCCGGCTTGTGCTCGGGGGTGAGGGAACTGGGCGGTGGGGGGGCGAGGCCCTCAACGCGATGCTGACGGTTCTCATCCTGGTCCCTCTCGGTCAGGGACTGGCTCTGCTCGCTCTCTGGATCCTCGTTCGCCCAGCCGCTGTCCTTCGATGCGCGGTTTCCACGGTCATCCTCACGGTGTTATTCGGGCTCGGCGTGCTTTGCGCCAGGCTCATCCCGTGGCTCTACCTCGTCGGCTCGGTCCGCGAAGGGGTCGATCCCTCCTACGAGATCACCGACCTCACCGGCCTGACGGTGCTGCTGATGCCTGCACTTCTGATCTTCTGCATGGCTGCTTTTGGGCTGATTCAATGGTGCAGCCGCCGAACCCTGCTCGCCATGGGCTGCGGCCTCATAGCCGCCTCGATCATTCTCCTCACCCTAAGCCTGTCCCAAGTCCGATCACATTGGCCTCAGCCGAAGCCCGAATCCTCGCCCCAGACGGAGCCGGCTGACCCCGCGGGCCGTGGCGACTCCTCCCCGCAGTCGAACACGGGGACTTTTCTACAAGACTCCTCCATCTGACCGAACAAGAATCACGTTTGGTGCTACCACTCCCACAGCGCACGAGGCGCTGCGTCCCATGGCCCATCCCACGGAAGGGGTTGCCGCGTTGAACGCCATCATGACCTACAGCCGCCGAGTTCTGCCTTCGGTCCGCGAGTCGATTACTCACAAGTTTTGCATCAATGGACAAGAGGGCTACCTGACCATCGGCCTGCACGCCGACGGTACGCCGGGCGAGGTCTTCATCAAGATCAGCAAGGAAGGCTCAACGCTCTCGGGCCTCATCCAGGCGTACTGCCTCGCCTTCAGCCTCGCGCTGCAATACGGCCTATCGCTCGAAGACGCCATCATCCGCTTCAAAGGCATGCGCTTCGACCCCATGGGCCCGACGACCAACCCCGACATCCCCGAAGCCAAGAGCATCATCGACTACACCGCCCGCTACCTCGAACTGCACTTCGTGCAGCGCAAGAGCGAAACGCACAACTGAAGTCGGCCATGACGCCCTTCGCGTCACGTTGAGACCTGCACTGTCAGGGCCTCGCCGCACTCAGTGCACACCGGGCTCGTGCCGATGGGATACTTGCACGCAGGGCATCGCCCGCGCTTGATGCGCCGCCTGCGAATCATCCGCCGCCAGCCGGTGAGAATCAGCGCCGAGAGAGCCGCGAAGAAGAGCGTATCAACGGCAAACCCCGACCAGATCGGCGTCAGCGGCAGATTAGCCGTTCGCACGCGGCCGTCGCGATGCACGTCGAAAGGCCAATGCCAACTGAGATGCCATCCGGAGCCGGAAGCGTCTGGATGGACCGTCCACGTGTCGTACCCCATTGAGCGCAGCGGCAATCCGAAGCGACATCGGTAGCCCGCCGCCCACGCACTCTCTCTGGCCCAGTGCATCGACACGGCATCGGAGCCTACCAGGGAGTGATCCAATCGCCAGACGTATGTCGGCTCATGGTCGGCCGCAGGGGAAACGGTCGCTCTCCACCAGCGAATCTCCGCGTTCGTCGCAATGGACGGAGTGCGGTAGTCTCTGTCCATCAGCCAAAACGGCACCGCCGGGCCCCACGCGGCAGCGACAGTGAACACCGCCCCCAGCAGCAGGAGTCCGCAGACTCGCACGATGACCCGGCAATTGATCCAGCGGCGCGGCATCGGTTGATCCTATGGCCAGCGCGCATCCACGATCAGCAGCGCCTCTTGCGGCACTCGGAGCAAGCCACTCAGACCGCGCGACATCTGACGCGTTGGCGACAGACGCAGGGCATTTGTGCGTCCGCACGCCGCAGGGATGTCAAATCACCCGCAACAGGATTACGGTCCCTGTCGCTCTTCGAGCGGCCGAATATCAATGCGCCAGCCGTCTTTGAGCGATGGCGATTCGGTGCTGAACAGCGCGGGGTCCACTTCGGCGTCGTTGATCGTTGTATTGGCGAGGTCGACCTGTACCGTGTCTCCGCCGCGCTGTGTGATCAACGCCCGGCCGGGCAGAAGCGTTTCGGGGCTGTACCAGAGATCAACGGTTTCCAGGTCATCGTCCGCGCGCCGCGCCGTCAGGCGGATCCGGTAATATCCCTTGAGTCGCGCGTTCTCTTCGCCGGCCTCGGAATCGAGCAGCGTGGCCGTGAATCGCTTCAGGATCATCGCCTTGGTCTGTCCGATGGGCAGCGGCAGGGGGCCGTCGATCGCCAGCGGATCAATCTCCTGTCCCGGTCGAACCACTTCGCGTTTGATGAATTGCTTCTCATCGTTGAGCCGTTCGACGAGATAGTGCCCATCGAAGATGTAGTCGCGAGACTGCTCCTCAATCCCCCGGCTGCCGATGAACTGCGTGAACGATACGCGAAACTGCTTGAGATTGCGGTCGGGCGAGATGCTCAGGATCGCCGTGCCCTTCCGCACCTGCGTGTCCTCGAGCAGGTCCTGCACGGTTTCGTAACGGATCGTCGTTTGCAGGGTGTTGATCTTCGCGTCCGAGGCGGAGACGGCGTCGAGCAGCTCGTCCGCCGTGGTGAACGCGGGAGTCGCCGTCACATCCGCGGGAGTTGAATCAGCGGGGGGCGTCAGGCCGAGCATCAGCGCCAGCAGCAATGGGGCGATCCATGTCACGTGTCAGTCTCCTTGGACGCCATAGGCGGCTATCGCGGCCGGGGCGTCGCGGTGGGGGCCCCTTGCCCTTGGGTCCGATCACCAAGGGCCTCGAGTATCTCTTCGGATAAGACGCCGTTGGCGCAAATGTATTTCCATTCGACCTTGGCCGCGTAAAGGCTCACAAGCAAGGCGAGCCAGGCCCCGATGGCCTCCCAGCCACGCCAGATGGCTCCCTCGCCGGCTGCCGCTCCAGCCCAGAAGTGGAGCATCATGGCCACGGAGGTGAACACAATGGCGACAAAACCGTACCGGAACGCCTTCAGCTTGTAGGACTTGGCCACCTGCCTCGCGCTGGCGTCCGCGTAGCCGTGCTCCTCGATGGCGCTTTGCACGAACTTGCCGCTGACGATGAAATAGGTGTAGATGATCGAGTGGACGGTAAGCGAAAACAACCCGGCCAGGCCCACGAGCACGTCAAACTGCCGGTTCCAGGTCGAGTCGCGCGCGACAAAATGGCCCCAGACGATGACGAGTGTAAGCAACAGGAGGTTGGATACAGTGAGTTGGAGAAGCAGTCGCTTCATGTCTGCGCAACGGTAGGGGGCGAGTCGTCATCCGTCGCCGCGCCGGCCCCTCCCCGGGCATCGAGAAACGACCTGAGAATGGCGGCCGCCGCAAGTGAATCGCGCCGTACTTTCTTTTGCTTGTGCGTCAGCCCGCTCTGCGACATCGCTTCATCGGCCGCGAATGAACTGAGCCGTTCATCTTGCAGATGTATCGGCAGCAGCACCGTCTCGGCAAGGCGCTCGGCAAAGGCGGCGATCTTCTTGGCGCGCGGACCATGTGTGCCGTCCATGTTGAGCGGCAGGCCGATCACCAGTTCATCCGGCTCATGCTCCTCGACGAGCCGGCCGAGCCCGTCAATCAGCAGTCCATCAGTGGCCGTTTCGATCATCCCCAGTGGACTGACAATCCATGTCTCATCGTCGCCGATGGCCGATCCGGTTCGTCTGTCGCCGATGTCAAAGCACAGGTATCGCATTCGGTCGTTCCTTGTTCAGGTCAGCGCTTCGGCGCGCCGGGTTGATAGGCGTCGGGCGGCACAGAGGGCGATGGCGATCGCATCCGCGACATCCGGCGGATGAGGCATTTCGCGCAGGCCGCACTGTGCCTGCACGGCAATCTGCATCTGCCGCTTGCTCGCATGTCCGTTCCCCGTAACCGATTTCTTGATTTCAGTCGCTCCAAGTTCCTGCAGTTCAATGTGGCGCTGTTGGGCTGTGAGGAGAATGACGCCGCGAGCGTGCCCCATCTTGATGGCTGTCGTTGGATGGGCGTAGTGGGCGTACAGCTTCTCGACCGCCACGCACTCCGGTTCCAGTTGATCGAGAATCGTGCCGAGGTCCTCGAAGAGTTCGACCAGGCGCTGAGCGACAGACTGGCTGGCCGTCAGTCGAATGACCCCCGCTTCCACGAGTTCCGGTTCAAGGCGATTGGAGGTGATGTTCACGCAGCCGTAGCCCGTCAGCCGCAGTCCGGGGTCGATGCCGATGATCCGCATGCGCTTTTAGGATACGGCAGTTGGCTGTGGATCGCGCGGCCGGACCGGCAGTTGGTCGGACAGAATTCCGCTGCGACGCAACACCTCATCGGATTCGAGCTGGCCGTCACGCAGACGCACCACCCGTTCACACCGGGAGACGACTTTATCATCGTGAGTGACGAGAAAAATCGTCAGGCCATGCTCATGCAGACTCTGCATCACTTCGAGAATCGCCTCACCCGTTGTCGAATCGAGGTTTCCTGTCGGCTCGTCCGCCATGATGATCGCCGGTTCGTTAACCAAGGCCCGGGCGATCGCAGCTCGCTGCTGTTGGCCGCCCGAAAGCTCGCTGGGTCGATGGTGCAGGCGATCGCCGAGGCCGACAAGTTCGAGCTTTTCCTTCGAGCGGTGATGTCGCTCCGCCGGCGTGATGCCCTGGTAGAACAGCGGCACCTCAACGTTCTCAAGTATCGTCAGCGCGGGGATCAGATTGAACGCCTGGAAAACAAAACCGATCTTGCGTCCCCGAATGGCTGACAGCCCCACATCATCCAATTCAGCCACGTTCTCGCCGTCGAGGATGTACCGGCCGGAGGTGGGGCGGTCGAGCGCGCCGAGCAGGTTCATCAGCGTGGATTTGCCTGACCCGGAAGAGCCCATGATCGCGACGTACTCGCCACGTTGGACTTCCAGATCGATGCCGCGCAGGGCCTCCACGAGCACCGAGCCATCGGGTTTGAAGTACGTTTTGGTCAGGCCCGAAAGCGCGGCGATGACTTCACGCCCATTCGAAGAGGCCGAGGCGGATCGTCCGTTGCCGTGCGGGGGAATTACAGACATGCAGCCAAGTGTACCGGTGATGCACTGATTGGGTTCGATGCAGCCTCGAATAGGGGGTTCATACCTGCTCGCTCATTCCGCTTCGTCTGCCGCCATCTGGAGGGCGGCCAGCGCGCTGGCCGTGTCTTCCTCCTGCGGAAAGAGCCGGTCGAGGTGGGTCACCTCCAGCACCGAGGCGATGCTCGAATTGATCGAGCAGAGGCACAGGCGCCCGCCTCCGGTGCGCAGCGCCTCACGAACGCGGAGCAACTGACTGATATTTGAGCTGTTCAGGAATCCAACGGACAGAAAATTGAGCACCACATCACAGGGGGTCTCCTGCGACTCAAGACGCTCGGCCAGGATCTGCAGATCATCGCTTAAGAGCGGCTCGTTCTGCAGGTCGACGACCAGCACGTGCTCCGACCATTCATGGATAGACATACCCCACCCTTATGTCTGGACACTTGATCGATAGGCGTTCCGACATGGATTCAGCCTTCATCGACGTCACTGTCAGATTCAACCACTTTCGCCACGGCGATCAACCGGTCGCCTTCCTTCAGGTTGGTGACACGCACCCCCTGGGTATTGCGTCCGATGCGGCTGATCGAGGCTGCCGAAATGCGGACCATCATGGCCCACTCTGTTACCAGCAATACGCTGTCTTCCTCGCGAACGGCAAGAATCGCCACGCTCCTGCCGTTGCGCTCCGAAACCCGGATATCGCGGCGTCCCTTGCCTCCTCGCGATTGAACGCGGGTGCTGCCGTCATCCGATTGAACGAGATACTCGGTCATCGCCGTTCGCTTGCCGTAGCCGAACTCCGTAACAGTAAGCAGATCGCATGAGTCGTCTGCGATGATCAGTCCGACCACGTGATCGCCGTCCTCCAGATTGATGCCGCGCACGCCCGACGCGGTTCGTCCCATGACGCGCACATCCTGCTCGTTGAAGCGGATTGCCATCCCACTGGCCGTCGCCAGCAGCAAGTCGTCCTCGCCCGAGGTCAGGACCATGCCCATCAGTTCATCGCCCTCGCGCAGATTGATCGCGATGATCCCGCTGCGATTGACGTTGCGATACTCCTTCAGCGCGGTTCGCTTGACCGTGCCGTTGGCCGTGGCGAACACGAGGAAGTCTTCCCGTTGCTCGAAATCCTTAACCGGCATGAAGTTGCGGACTCGTTCGCCTTCCTTCAGGTCGAGGTAATTCACGATCGGCCGGCCCTTACTCGTGCGTCCCATCTCGGGCGCCTCGTAGACCTTGATCTTGAACATCCGCCCGGTGTCGGTCAGGCAAAGCAGGTCATCGTGAGTTGATGCGACAAACAAGTGCTCGATGAAGTCGCTGTCCTTCTTCTCGGAGCCCTTGATGCCGCGCCCGCCGCGCCCCTGCTCGCGATACGTATCGACCGGGAGCCTCTTGATGTATCCTTCGTGGCTGATCGTCAGCACAACGTCCTCGACGGCGATCAGGTCGGCATCGTTGATGTCCTCGGCTGACTCGACGATCTTGCTCCGCCGCGCATCGCCGTGCTTCTCGCGAATCTCGACGACATCCTCACGAATGATGTCCAGCACCAGGCGCTGGTCGGCGAGAATGGCCTCGTAGCCCTCGATCTCGCCAACGATGGCGCTGTACTCCCCCGTCAGTTTCTCAATCTCCAGGCCGACCAACTGGATGAGTTGCAGCCGGCCGATCGCCTCGGCCTGCACCTTGGTCAGTGCGACGCCATCGGCGGCTCGATCGAGCAGGCGACGGGGAATGCCCGAAGCGTATTTGTGATCCGGCGCAATGCGGAATCGCCGCTCCATCAATCGTTCAATCGCCTCGTCACGCGTCGAACTGGCCCGGATCAGCTTGATGACCTCGTCGATGTCGCAGACCGCGTAGATCAAACCCTCGAGTATGTGGGCCTTCTTGCGCGCTTCCTTGAGCAGATGGGCCGTCCTTCGGCGAATCACCTCCACCCGGTGCTCGATGTAGCAGTCGATCATCTGCCGCAGCGACAGCGTTCGCGGTTGATGGTTGACCAGTGCAATATTGATGATTGAGAACGTCGATTGCAGCGGCGTGAACTGGTACAACTGGTTCTCGACGATTGCCGGATCCGCGCCCTTCTTGAGCTCGATCACAATGCGCGTCCGGCTCTTGCGGCCGGATTCGTTGCGGATTGCCGAGATGTCCTTGATGCGATCGTTCTTGACCGCGTCGGTGATCTTTTCGATCAGTGAATTCTGAACGAGGTGGTAGGGAATCTCGTCGATGACCAGTTGCTGCCGCCCGTTAGCGCGATCTTCCACACGAACCACGCCGCGCAAAACGGCCCGGCCTCGCCCCGTGGCATAGGCGGCGCGAATGCCGCTGCGGCCGCAGATCAACCCCCCGGTGGGGAAGTCCGGCCCAGGGACGATCTCCATTAGATCGTTGATCGTCAACTCAGGATTGAGGATCACCGCCTCAATGGCGTTGCAGATTTCAGTCAGGTTGTGCGGCGGGATCGAGCAGGACATACCCACCGCGATTCCCGTCGAGCCATTTACCAGAAGGTTCGGAAACTTGCTCGGCAGAACCATCGGCTCCTGGCGCGTGTCGTCGTAATTCGCCTTGAAATCGACGGTGTCGAGCTTGAGGTCCTCGAGCATGTTGCTCGCCGTATCCGTCATGCGCGCTTCGGTGTATCGCATGGCCGCCGGCGGATCGCCATCGATCGAGCCAAAATTCCCCTGCTTGTCCACCAGCATGTACCGCATCACCCAGTCCTGGGCAAAGCGAACAAGCGTCGGATAAATCACCGCCTCGCCGTGCGGGTGGTAATTGCCGCTGACGTCACCGCAAATCTTGGCGCATTTCCGGTGCTTGGCCCGCGCGCCGAGGTTCAAGTCGTTCATCGCGACCAGAATGCGCCGTTGCGAAGGTTTGAGACCGTCACGAACATCAGGCAATGCCCGGTCCATGATCGTGCTCATCGCGTAGGTTAGGTAAGACTCCTGAAGCTCGCGTTCGATGTTCAGATCAATGATCTGCGCGGCAAACGGCTCTTCAGGAAGCGGCGGGATGGCAGCGGGGGTGTCAGCCATATGCAACGGGCCTCGATGGGGAAAAATCGAGCAAAAACAGCCATCTGCGACGGGAGGCGCAAGAGCAAAGAATCATAGCCACAGAAGGGTCGAATTGCGCGAATCGGGAAGTCTTGAATCAGACTCAGTTTGAGCAATGTCCGCCTGCCGCTGGTGTCCCGATGAGGGCCAGAAACTCGATGTTTCCTTGGCGGCCCTTGGAGGCGCCTCCGCGAATCGGTGACTGGATCAGCCCGAGAACCGGCGCAATCGACTTCGACAGCTCGTTCGCGACCTCACGGGCGATCCGACCGGCTTGCACATCATCCAGCACTCCTCGTTTCAATCGACCTCCTCGACCCTGCTCAGAGCTGTTCGACTGTTCATAGTGCGGCTTGACAAGTGTGATGATGCGCCCGCTTTCCTGACCGGCGAGCCAGCGGAGAGCCGCCGGAACAATGAGTCGTTGCGGCGTCCAGCCGGCGTCGATCACGACAAGATCGATCGGCTCATCCGGCCGGGGAGCGTGCAGGGCATTGGTCCGCTCCATGGCGACGACCCGCTCATCACGACGCAGGTTGTAATCAAGCATGCCATAGCCCGTGTCGACCGCGTAGACACGCCGGGCGCCCCGTCGCAGCAGGCATTCCGTGAATCCGCCAATGTTGCAACCGAAATCAGCCGCCACCAGCCCCGCGCAGTCAACCCCGAACTCACGCAGCGCATGCTCCAGTTTGAGACCGCCGCGTCCGACGTAGGGTCGATCCTCCACGCGAGTCAATCCATTCCCACGATGGCCACGCCGAGCCGATCAGCCGCTGCAATGACCTCTGGCTTGTCGATCAGAATCACGCGCCCGACGCCCAGCGCGATCGCTCGACCGCCAGCCGTGTGCAGCCGTTCAATCGTATCGACGCCGATGGTGGCTACATCGGCGCGCATGTCGTGATCCCGACTTGATGCTTTGAGCAGAACCCACGGTCGTTTGCCGCACACTTCGCCCGCTCGTCCGATCATCCCGTTCGTGCCCTCGGCCGCCTCGACTGCGATGACATCGCGCCCGCGCACCGCCATCGCCTGCCCAACTCCCAGCGCCAGCAGTTGTTCCAGCAGCGGCCAGCCAAAATCGATGTCCCGTTGGGCCTCGGCAGTGGGGGAGGTGCGCGTCATCGCGCCCGCCGCGGCGAGATGATCCGGAATGTACGTGCGACTGTCGATGAGAGTGACTCCATTGCGTCCGAGTTCTTGCGCGAGCGCCGTCAGCACGGCGGGGGTGCGCCGGTCGTGGCGCAAGTAACGATACCACAGCAGAATCGCCCGCCAATCCGGCGGATGGCGCAGCCATTGAAATCGAGCGTACTTGCGCTTCTGCGACACCCGACCGACCATGATTGCCTCGCTCACATCCCAGCGGCGAAACGTCGAAATCCACCTCCCGAGACTCGTGAGTCCAACTTCGCGAAACGAATCGCAGTGTTGCGGCAGCGCGGCGTCAAATTGACCCGCCAGTCCGATCGCCGCCACGCGGTAACCGGCGGCCCGGATGCCCTCCGCCACGAGCAGCGGCAACCGCCCTTGGCCGGCGATCAACCCGACACTCGGCTTTGACTCCGTCTCGTCCATGCTCGCAATCCTAGCGAACGCATTGCGGCCGGGAGAAAAGCAGAAGGGGGGTCGGCGTCGTGCCGACCCCCAAAGAGTTATCTTCGCGTCGATTGGGCTGAACCTACCGGCCGTAGTGACGCGACACGTGCAGGTAGCGGAATCCCGTGCCGGTCATGATCGTCCGGATCTGCGTTCCGTCGAGTGCATATTCGTACAGCCCCGAATTGCTTGACACGAGCAAATTGCCGTTGCCCGCTTGAATGATGCCGCGCCCGGATCCCGAGATCGGGAAGGTAGATTCAACGCTCCCGCCCGGCGTGATGATCGTGACATTCTGAGCGGTGAATCCAACCACGGCGACGCGCGGCCCGTTGGGCGTGTTGATCAGCGTGGCCTGCTCGGGAAACGCGATGCTGCTGTTGGGTAGACCGCCAATGAGCTGGCCGCTGAGGTTGTAGACATCAACAGTGTTGTCGCCGAGATCTGATGCAACGAGGCGATTCTGAATGAAGAACACGTCGAAGAAATTACCCGGGATGCTCTGCGAGAGCACATCGCCGCTGTTGTTCCACGCATAGATGCCCGAAGCCGCAGCGCCAACAACGTAACCATTGGGCAGCCGGTTAATCCCGCGCAGATTGTCAATGGGGGCGCTGATGTACTCTCCGATCAGCGAGCCATCCGAGTTCATCTGCCAGATGGTGTCGGCGGTCTGGTCGCTCATGAGCAACGTACTCCCGGGACCATCGATCACGGCGATGCCCGTGGATGAATAGCTCGCATCAAAGGTCGTCAGCAAGTCACCAGTCGTGCGATCGAGGACCTGCACGGTATCGCTTGTGGTGTCATTCATCAGGATGACCTGGGCGGAGGCCATGCCAACCGTCGCCATCGTGGTAATCGCGGCAACAACGCGCGTAAGCATGTGACTAAACATATCTCTCAGCTCCTTCGAAACGAGCCGCACCCGATGGACCTGTGCGATCGAGACGCTGCCCGTCAGCGCCGGAATCAACCGCATTTGGACAAGTGACATCGGCCCGCGGCGTCCGTACGCAAGTATATGTTTGTCGAAGCGGGATTGCAGCGGAGGAGCGAAGTCAGGTCGCGATCGCGGTGAACTACCCTGCGATCTGTTCGATCGCCTCCTCGGGAGTCGGCACGATTTCCAGCAGGTCGCGCACCTCAGCCGTCATGAATCCTTCATCCACGCCGCGCTGAAGCATCGACAACAGGGGATCGAAGTACCCGTTTGTGTTCACGATGATCAACGGTTTATCGTGGTCGCGAAGCTTGCGGGCCACCAGCATCTCAAACAGCTCCTCGTAGGTTCCGACTCCGCCGGGCAGTGCAATGAACGCGTCCGCCAGTTCCTCCATGCGCTGCTTGCGAATGCGCATCGTCGCTACGACTTCCAGTTCATCGCAGGTCTGGCGGGCGAACTCGAGTGTGGCAAGCTTCTCAGTGATGATCCCATGCACGCGTCCGCCGTGGCGATGCGCGCTGTCCGCCACACAACCCATCAGTCCGAGACTGCCTCCGCCATACACCAGCATCAATCCCGCTCGCGCGATCGCTTCACCCAGCCGCTCGGCGGCATCCACATAGACGCGGTCAAGCCCCTCGCTGGAGGCGCAATAGACGGTAACTTGGCGGATTGATCGATTCATGGATGCAATGGGGCTTCCATCGTAGCGCCTTGGCGCAAATCGTACGAAGCCCAAGCTGGCGACTCATCAAATCCAAACTGGCGCGAATCCGGCAACAAGGTCGCCGTGCCACTCCATCTACAGCCGCCTGCGAATGAACCGCCTCGTCGTGCGGTATCCCTGGCGGAATCGATTCAGCACCGGATGGGAGGGCGTCGCGTTGTGAGGCTCTTTCAACGCGGCGATGGCGGCGTTCAGATCACCCTCGGCGCCAATCCACGACCAGAATTCCGGAAACTGAGACTCCATCTGTTCCAGTTCGATGGTCATCGCGTTTGGCTTGTCGCGGAGAAAGTGAATGATGTTCGCATTGACGCAGGAAACGTAGAGACGAGCCACGTCGATCGTCTGTTCCTTGACGCAGAGAATGTTGTAACCAAACGCTTGGATGATCGAATGGCGAGCTCGCCAGCGGTGCATGAAGCTCTCGGCAACGGCTTCCGGATCGCGTTTCAGATGAACGTAGTACGCCTTGGTGCCGTAGCGCTTGGCGAGCGTTCCCATGAACCAGGACAGGCGATTGTCGATCTCGATGTGCTGATCGCGGTAGCTCAGTCGACGCTCAATCGAACGGCTGCGATTCGTTTCGTGCCCGGAAGTGAAATTCGTGATGTGGCGGCACGCTCGAGCCAGCGTCGTCGAACCACAGCGTCCGGTGCTGACGACAAATACATTCACGGCTGGCCTCCTGCAAGGAGCCACGCGACAACCCCCGGGTTGGATGGAGCGACCCCTCGATTAGGC
The DNA here is from genome assembly GCA_002418285.1 of Phycisphaerales bacterium UBA5793. Lineage (GTDB taxonomy): Bacteria > Planctomycetota > Phycisphaerae > Phycisphaerales > UBA5793 > UBA5793. The sequence continues at coordinate 19,518 of DIDT01000053.1, read as the reverse complement.
CTCAGTCTCTGCGTGGCTTGGTTGCATTCATCGATGAAAAACACATGAGATGCCGGAGTGAATTGCGGCTCAACGGGGCATCCTAGCACCAGGATCCGACCGATGCACGAGACGCGCAACCCTCAGTGGGCTCAGCGGCCGCGAGTGGCGGCGCAGACGTCGGTAATGCCGGCTCGGACAGAGACCGGAACACGGCAGAGTACATCGGGGAGAGCAGTCAAGAAAAAAGGGCGTGCGGATACTCTCGCCCGGCTGCAGGAAGATGTACTCGTTCAAGGGGTGAGCCTCGAGGTACGCGAAGCACGCAATCACAATTGGAATGCCCATCCTCCACCCCAACTCTCGCCATGTTTAACATAACATGCATTATAGGACTATAAAACTGTGGGCCCAACAAGTGGGGAGGGTTGCCGGCACTCGCTCCATATCTATCTGCAATCACTCGTCTTACTGAATCGCGGCCTCCACTACCTCGCTCGTTGCCGCGCGCTGCGCCGCCTGGAACCAGACCGTCCGCGGATTGACGTTCGGGATCGGCAACGTCCACGAAACGCTGCCGCTGCCATCCGTTCGCCTCGAGTTGCCCGCCTGAACCGGGTTGCGAAGGCCAAGCGTGACGTTGAGCTGCGGTACATAAGTGCTGCCCGTCCCGTTGAGGCTGTACACCAGGTACGTCGTCTCATTCGGGTAGGCACACGTCACGTTGAATCGCCCGTTCTGTCCGCCGATCAGAGTGCCGACGGCCAGTTGTGGTCGGCCGAGGCTGCAGTCGTCGTACACCAGCGTGATGGTCGCCGTGTTCGAGTCGCCGTTGGGATGCGTCCACTTGAACGTCAGCGAGTCGCTGCCAGTGGCGTCTGGATCGGCCTGACAGACCCGGTACGGCCCCACGGTGGTTGACAGAATCGTCGATTGCGTCGGCGGGCTCACGATCGTGTAGCCGAGGCTGGAGGAGAACTCGTTCAGCGTCCCAGGAAGCTCAAGCAGAAACGGCTGATCACGCAAGACGTGCTTGACAAAGCTGGACGCCTTCGGTGCGATGGGCGCCGGGGCACCGGGGTCATCGAGCACCACCTCCGTCAGCGGCGCGCTGCGCACAAGACGGCCGTCCGCAAACAGCACTTCACCCTGCACATCCACGTCGCCGGCGCCCATCGTCGCACCATAGATGCGCAGAGCCGTCTGGGGGCTGTTCGTGGCGGCGAGCACGCGGCCATTCTGAATCACGCGATACTCCACGATCGTGCTTCCCACTCCGCCGACCGTGAAGTCAAAGGGGCTGTCGTAGTTGCCCGCCTGCCGATTGCACTGGATCGTCGCGCTGCGACCATTGTTGTTTACGATCAGTTCGCCCAGCCAGCGACCCGTCGAGCGCTGGTCGGAGTCGTCGTACGCGAGGACGCGCATGTCGTGGTAGCCGTCGGTCAGTCGCCGTGTGTCCAGCGAGAACGTGCGCCCCCTGCCGACGGTGTGAATTGTTATCCCGTCGATCAGCAGGTCGTAGTGATCGATGCGCGCGGTGGGATGCGTCGTCGTCGCGCTGGGCGTGAGCGTGATGATGCCCGACACCGGTTGGCCGGGTGCGTCCGCGACGTCCACCACGGGTTTGTGGGTAAACGGCTGCGTGAGCGGATCGCCCATGATGAGCACCTGATAGGGAATGTACGCCAGGCTGCGCAGAACCGACTCGCCGAGCGTCAATCCCTGGTAGTAAAACAGGTGCATGCGGGGCGACGGAAACTTGCCCGGATAATTACAGGGTTCCTCGACCGTGCCCGCGGTTCCGCTGGCGCCGTTGGCGATCCAGCGCGACATCTTGGTCTGGGAGTTGATGTTGAACGCACCGGCGTAACTGGTCAGGTGATCGCAGAAGGCGCCCGGCAGGATCGTCATTGCCGCGCCTTCGATGTCCAGTGTGGCAAGCCCCGTCATGATGCCCATCACATCCTGCTCCCCGGTCGGAAGCGGGCTGCAACAGCGACTGTCGGCCTGCCCGCCCAGCGCGTTGATTGCATCGGCGATGATCGGATAGAGCGGATCGCGCGGAGAACTGCGGGGAGGATCGTTTGTCTTCATGAAATAGAACGTGCCGACCGGATGTGTGCCGTCGACTTCGACGCTGCGGTCGATCATGTCAAGCACTTCCGTCACCGTGTTGCCGCGCTCGCCAGTGTAGCCAAGCATGGCGCCGATGAAATAGCGCTCGGCGTCGGAGCGATCGCTGGGCGCTCCGTTGAACCAGGCGATGTTGCTGTCAAACGCCGTCGGCGTGTTGGAGCCGCTGTAGTACCGATTGGTCCGCGTCGAGAAATTGCCCCCCACCCGGACCGAATCGGTGATGTACGCCATTGTAAACGCCGAACCAGTCGAAAAGTTGTTTACCGGGAAACAGGAGTCGTTCACGAGTGAACGAGCATCGATGAGGTAGTTGTTGCCGGGTGTCACGACGACGTAATCAATGTGATCATCGATCTGTCGATTGGCGAGCGAGCCGAGAAGCGCGTTGACGTTCTCGTCGGCGAACTGCTGGTAGTCGGTGCTGGCGGGGACGAGATAGAGCACGTTGCGATCGGGGATGTTGCGGCGGAGCCGGTAGTAGTTCCCGACAAGCATCGAGTCCTTGTCCATCGGATTGATGATGAGCAGGACGTTGTCCCCGTCGCCCGAGGCCAGGGCGACCCGCCCCGCACCAAGCGCCAGCGCACCCCCCACCACCGCCAATCCCACCACCGAATATCGGACCCGATTCCCCGTTGGGTGCCGCATGACGACCCTCCCCTGCTCTCCACCAGTCTTGCTCCGCTCAGAACGTCCCCGAGGTTCGCTCGGGCACGACAAAAATACACGTAGAACAGCGGTCCTGCACGAAGAATCCTCAGTTTTTGTCTGCAATCGCCCAGATGTACGGGATGGGGGCAATTGTCGACGGACCAGTTTTGACTAATGCAGTGCCACCAGTACTTCTATGCCGCGGATGGGGAGAGAAATCGGTTATGATGGGGGAATCGGGGCGGCCATACGCCGCTCCCCGCCACACCGAGGAGGAGACTGCCATGTCGCTCGATCGCCGCGTCCTGGTCATCCCGTTCATGATTGGCCTGCTCACCCTTCCCGCGTGCGTGAGCCACTGGGAGGCGGAAATAGGTGACAACGACGCAGGCGAACTCAAGCACGACGAGCCGCTGGCTGCGGCACGCTTCCGCTACCAGCAGCGACTCAGCGCCGATGGAACTGTTCCACAGAACGCCCTGATGCGCGCCAAGGCTCAGCGTGACCATCTGCTTGACAATCCCGTCGACGGTGCCGGCATTTCGCCGGACGCCTGGACGTGGATCGGTCCCGGCAACATCGGCGGCCGTCTGCGCGGCGTCATCATCCATCCCACCAATCCGAGCATCATGTGGGTCGGATCAGCAAGCGGAGGCATCTGGAAGACGAATAACGGCGGCAGTTCATGGGCGCCGCTTGACGATTTCATGCCAACGCTCTCGATCGGCTGCATGGCCATAGATCCAGACAATCCTGACGTGCTCTACGCCGGCACCGGCGAGGGGTTCTTCGATACCGTCGAGGGCTCCTCCAACACGGCTGCCATTCGCGGCGCCGGCATCTTCAAGACCACCGACGGAGGCGCCACCTGGACACAGATGTCAAGCACTGCCTCCGAGGACTGGTACTTCGTCAACCGGCTGGCCATCCACCCGGACAACCCGTTGATCATGCTCGCGGCAACGGGGACCGGGATCTACCGCACGCTCGACGCAGGTGCGACGTGGAATCAAACTACGAACTTTGCCGTCCTTGATGTCAGGATCGATCCGAACAACCCGTCGCATGCGGTGGCCGGAGGCGATCATCACAATCCCGGCCCGTTCTACTCCGTCGATGGCGGTGCTTCGTGGCTCACGGCGTCAGGCATCCCTGCGTCAGATCGCGTCGAACTCTCCTACGCGCCCTCCACCCCGGCCATGGTCTACGCCTCAGTCAGCAACAACAGTTCCATTCGCGTGTATCGCTCCACCGATGGCGGCGCCACCTACACCCTGCGCGGCGGGAGCATCAGCACCTACTCCGGCTACAACAACACGATCTGGGTCGATCCGACCAACTCTGAGACAGTCGTCGTCGGCGGCGTGTACCTTTTCCGATCCACCAACGGAGGGACGACCTTCGGACAGACGTTCAACGGTGTGCACGCCGACCAGCACGTGATAGTCAATCACCCACAGTTTGACGGCAGCACCAATCGCACCATCTTCTTCGGCTGCGACGGAGGCATCTACCGTGCGCCTGATTCAAACAGCAACTCAGTCGTCAATCTGAACAACAACCTCGGCGTGACGCAGTTCTATGGCGCCGCGATCAATGCCACCGGCAACGTGGTGCTTGGCGGCGCGCAGGACAACGGCACGCTGCGCTATTCAGGCAATCCCCAGGCATGGCAGATGACCTTCGGCGGTGATGGAGGCTTCTGCGCAGCGGATCCGGTGGATCCAAACTACATGTACTGCCAGTACTACTACTCGCACATCCAGCGCAGTACCAACGCGGGTCAGAACTGGTCCTCGATCTCGGGTGGCATCGGTGATACGAACCGCGCCAACTGCAATTTTATCAACCATTACATCCTCGACCCCAACGAGCCGAATCGCATGCTCTCCGGCTGCGTGCGCCTCTGGCGAACCAACAACGTCAAGACCGGCAATCCCACCTGGACGGTGATCAAGCCTGCGCTGAATTTCGGTCCGGAGCCGCCCCCGTACGGAACCGTGTTGCCGCAGGATCATTTCGCCGAGAATGACCCCCGCAACATCAGCACCGTGACCGTCGCCCCCGGCAACTCGAATCGCATCTACGTCGGCCACAACAACGGGCAGGTCTACCTCACCAGCAACGGTCTGGATGCCAATCCCGATTGGATTCGGATTGACACGCTCGGCGGTACGACGCCACCGGCCCGTTGGGTCTCACGCCTCGTTGTTGATCCAAACGACCCCAACATCGTCTACGTATCATTCATGGGCTGGGAGCCGGACAACGTCTGGACCTTCAATGTCGCCAGCCAGGAATGGACCGCCATCAGCGGCATCGGCGGCGACTGGCCGCTGCCTGACGCCCCCGTCAGCGCCATCGCCGTCCACCAGACCGTCCCCGGATGGATCTATGCAGGTACCGACATCGGCATCTTCACTTCGACCGACAACGGTGAGACATGGTCAGCGGCGACGCAGGGGCCCGGCACCGTGCCCATCGATGAGCTGATTTGGAAAAACAGTTCGACATTGCTCGCGGCGACGCATGGCCGCGGCGCGTTTCTCGCGGATGTGAGCCTCGAGATTAACCTGCTCGACCCCGTGCCCGGGATTGCGGGACAGACGAATCGTCTGACCACAACAAACGGCACCTCAGGACGTCGCGTCTACTTCCTCTACAGCCTGCGCGACGGCACGACCAATCTCCCGGGCTGCAACGGGGTGTTGGTGAACATGAGCCGTCCCACCGTTGCGGGCGATGCCGTAGTCGATGGCAATGGCGACGCGACGCTGGACCTGAACGTGCCGCAGGCGGCGTCGGGTCGCACCGTGCGCCTTCAATCCGTCGAGCGGGCCACATGCCGCGTCAGCAATCTCGTGCAGTTTACGTTCCAGTAGCCGCTACTTGATGAATGCCGCCGGCTGTTCCCACCGGCCGTCAAACACGAAGTCCCTCAGCGCGCGTCGAGGCCGCGCGGCGGTCTCACGCTCGCGCATCTCGACGGGCAGTTGATCATCGGGCAGGCGATAGCCGACCGCAATGGCGGTGCAGACCTCAAAGCCCTCGGGTACGCCGAACGTTACGCGAGCCTTGTCCGCATCGATCCCGGCCATCTGGTGAACGTGCAGGCCGCGCGCCGTCGCTTCGACGGTGAGATTCGCCGCAGCCAGGCCAAGGTCGTGCAGCGCCACGCGATTGGGCTTACCGTTGCGGCTGAAGGTCGTGCTGATCAGCCCCAGCGCGAGCAGCCCGACGTGTTGGGCCCACTGCTGATTCGCCTCGACGAGACAGGAGAGAATGCGGTCGAACGCCGCTTTGTCGGTGCGCAGCGCCGCGATGAATCGCCACGGCTGTTCGTTGTACGACGAGGCCGCCCAGCGCGCCGCTTCGAAGAGCGCCAGCGCGTCTTCCTTTGACACCGGACGATCATCAAAAGCGTACGGACTCCAGCGACGCGCGAGAAGGTCGTGAATCGGATGGTCAGGCGTGGCCTGCTTGGACATCTCTCGGGCTCCTTCACTTCGGGCTGCTCAAGTCGTGTCGTTCTCGGGCGAGTAACAACCGCGCGGCACAAATGCCTGTAGGTAAACCCCCTCGGCCAGGCGTGTCCGAGGAAAGTCGGGCAGGTGGGTCAAAGCGGGCGAAGGGACTCGAACCCTCAACATTCAGCTTGGAAGGCTGACACTCTACCATTGAGTTACGCCCGCAAGTCGCGGAGTATAGCCCGCCCCAACGCCAGTTTCGGGGCGTTTGGAGGGCTTGGTCGATCACAAAAACCAACGGTGAGGGTGGGATTCGAACCCACGGTAAGAACGAGTCCTACGCCGGTTTTCAAGACCGGTCCCTTCAGCCGCTCGGGCACCTCACCTCGGGGGCAACTCTACGCGCAGCGGCGGCAATCGTCTCCCGGCGCCGTCATTCACTCGGCCGGGCGATTCGCGCAAACGACGGGCGCGACAGGCTGCCCAGATACAGCATCCCATCATGCTCCTCGACACTCGTGATCAGCGAAAACGAAGCGCCCGATGGATCACGCATCGTGTTGACGGCGTTTCCCTCCAGATCGAGTCCGATCACGTAGCCGTATTCCTTTGCCTTTGGCAACATGAAATGCGGCAAGCGAAGCATCGCCCGCTTCAGCCACGCATGCGGATGCGCAAAATCCAGCACCGGCGAGCGCGGCGACACGATCGCCACCCAGAATCGATCGATCCCGTTGCACGATACGCCATCCGGAAACCCCGGCAGGTTGTCGATGAAAACCTCCGACTGCCCCGCCTTCGGCCCCGTCAACCACACGCGATGAATGCGATACCGCGCTGTCTCATTGACCAGCACGAACGACTCATCCGGCGCGATGGCCACCCCATTGGCAAAATTGAGATCGCCCAGCAGCAAGTCGATCATGCCCGTCGAAGCGTCGAATCGCATCAGGCGCCCGGTGCCTCGCTGTTCGATGAAGTCCGTCGTGTAGTCCTCCAAACCATACTTCGATGATGCGTCGGTGAAGTAGATCGTTCCGCTCGGGCCAACGTCGACATCATCAGTGAACATGAACGGCACGCCGTCAAACTGATTCGCGAGCCGACCAACCTCTCCAGATGCGTCAACACGCAGCAGGCCCCTGCGCGCATCGGCGACGACCAGATGTCCCATGCTGTCAAAGGCGAGCCCCAGCGGCCGCCCACCAGTGTTCGCAAACACCTCCGGATGGTGGCCGTCTTGATCGAACCGCATGATCCGGCCATCCAGCATTCCGGCATAGAGCCGACCCTGCGCATCGATCGCGACGTCTTCGGGGCCATCGCTTGCACCAAGGCCAAGCAACTCGACGCTCGCAAGATCGTGATCGACCGGATTCGCACCGGCGAGCGGAGCCCCTGTGGGCGGCTGCCACGCTGCGGGGTCGGCCTCGATCGGCCAGAACAGCAGATACGCGAGCACCGCGGCAACGCCGGCCAGAACGAACACGGCGTATTGTCGACGGCGCTGGCGCGCCGACGGCCGATCAGTCATGCCCGCATACTAGCCTCAAATCAGTTCCGCCGACCGCTCGCCAGCGAGAGGAAATAGGCCAGTTGAAGAATGGCCGTCAGTGTCGCCGCCACGTAAGTCATCGCCGCAGCGTTGAGCACCTTGGCGACCGAAGCATCCTCGGCCTGCGTCACCACCCCTGCGGCGAGCAACTCAACGCGGGCCCGCCTGCTGGCATCAAACTCGACGGGCAGGTTGACGAGTTGAAACACAACCGTCGCCGAAAACAGCGCAATGCCGACCCACACCAGCCCCGTCAGCGCCAGGATAATCCCCGCAATGATGAGAATGCCCGACAGACCGCTGCCCAGACTCGCGACGGGGACGATCGCATTGCGCATCTTGAGCGGCGCATAGTTCCGGGCGTCCTGCAACGCATGTCCCGCTTCGTGGCAGGCAATGCCGACTGAGGCGATCGATCGTCCCGAGTAAACGTGCGGACTCAGACGCAGGACTTTCGTCCTCGGGTCATAGTGGTCGCTGAGCAGTCCCTGCGTCATCTGAATGCCGACGTCGAAACAGCCCGCATCGCGCAGCACGCGCTCCGCCGCCTGCGCGCCAGTCAGACCGCTGCTCACCGGCACGCGGCTCATTTGCGCATAAGCGGACTTCACTCTCATCTGTGCCCACAGGGCCAGCAGAAGAGCAGGAGCAAGAAAGAGCCAATACATTGGATCGAACAGAAGCATGGATGAGTAACCCTCTCAATGACTCAAGTGCCCAGCGTACGCTCCCTTATTGGGAGTGCAAGGCGTGTACCTGCAGGAAGTGATACTGCACTTGCTCGTTCGAAGTTCGCTATTCCGATCGTGACGGCGGCGCGACCTGGATCTGCCAAAGTGGCAGCGCCAGACGCCACTCGCTCCGGGGATCAGTGCCCCTTCATCCCCGGCACGTGCACCTCGCCGTTGTGATCGCCAGCGTTCAGCCGCTCGCACAATTCCTCTGCGTGCTGGCGATCGATGCAGGCAATCACGACCTTGTTTCGCCCGGTCCGGTCATTGACAACGATGTAGTTCCCCGCCCGGGCGATCGAAACATGGAACGGCCCGGAGTTGTCGGGAATCCTCACTCGAGGCATCGATTCGTCTCTCAATTAGGGCAGGAACTCCAGCCGCACCGCGTTCGAAATCCCCTTGCCCAGCAGTTGCGAAGGATCGTCGTAAACCGCCTGCAGGTAGAACGTCCGCGGTCCGTGCCCGCCGCGAATCGCCTCATGTCTCAGGTACCGGCCGTTCTCGTCAGTCATGACGCGCTTGAGCACCGTGGGCGGCAGCGGGACGATCGTGCCCCCGAGGTAGTGGCGCGGATGAAACTGCCTCGAGCCGACGAACACCACCTGCGTGTTGGCCGGCGCGTCATAGAGCATCAGATCCGCCGTGCCGCCCGTCACCAGCGCATCACCCGCCACGGCGAGTCTGGCATCGCCCGGCCCACCGTAGCCGATGTCTTCCTGCACCACCGTTGTACCGACGACCGTGTCGACGCGCTGAATGACCTGTCGCAGCGTGATCTCCGCCGCCTGCCGCGCCGTCTCCCACGAAACCAACCCACCGACGTGAATGTGCCCGCCGACGATGCACCAGTCGGGGCTGGCCGGCGAGGCATTGATCGCTTGGTACCACACGCCGTGGTAGGCGATGAACTCGGAGAGAAACCCCCCGCCGTCGCCGCTGTAGCAGACAAAAGCATTGAGGCCGAGGTTCGCCTCGTTGACCGCGTTGACGATCTCTTTGACCGGCAGTTTGGAGAGCCGGAGCGTGTTGGCGGGCACCGAACCATCCGGCGGCGCCGGCGTCGGCTGCAGCGGCGGCAGGTAGTCGTTGATCCACACCAGCCGGTTGTACTGGTTCATCTCCACTTCCCAGCTCAGGTTGGTCGAGCCGCGGCTGAACGTGATGATCGCAATGGGCTTCACTTCACTGGCGATGTGCCAGAAGTCGAGCGAAGTGTCCTGGTAGTCCACTTCGAGATCGCCCGTGCCCTTGCCGCAGTTATCGCAGTTGGGCGGCACGAACTCGGGAAAGAACGACACCACGTCATAGCCGCTGCCCTCCCAGTTGGAACCAATCCATCCTGCCGGATTCTGCTCCGGATTCGGGCTGAATCGACGCAGCGCCTCGTTCGAAGGCGGCCAGTACCCCGTCATCATGATCACCGGCCGCTGCCCCTGCGGGTCAAACCGCAGCGGCAGCGGGCTGTCAGCCTGCACGTGCGGCCGTTCGAGTTCGGGCCACGGCGGGACCACCCCAGCATCGGGATGAGCCACGTGCGTCCCCGGCTGGGCAAGCGCGGGCATGGCGACTGCAAGCATGCCAACAACAAACAACAGCAGCCGATGGTGTCGGCGGGTGGCTAAGTGGATCATGAACACTCCTCTGGTTCCACGGATGCGCAATACTGGAAGATAACTGACGCCTTAGCATAACCGATTTTCATCGGATCCTGGCCAGATTTTTGGCTGCACGGCTTTTCTTACCACTCATACTCAAACCTCGCCTGCTCGGGCGTATCGATGAACAGGCCATGCAGCGGGCTGTTCTGCGGATTCTCGTTGCTCGGGCTGCCGGTGGTCTCGGTCGTGCCGTTCGTGCGCTCCGAAGAGTAAAAGTCCACCGAACCGCCGGCGTCGAGGAAAAGTGACCAGCTGTAGCAGCCCGTCTCGGCGAAGTGGTACTCGTTGCCCCCGGACTGGCCGCGCGTCGCGCCGGCCGGCGCGACATAACGATCCACTCCTTCGAGATCGACGAACCACGCAATCGCCTGCTGCGAAGCGCCACCCTGCGCCAGCCCATCCGCCTGGTAGGAATCGTTGCCAGCCCGATCGATCAGCAATGTGGCGCTGATGTCCCACGACCCGCTCTGGCTCGCGGCGGTCATCGACCAGTACGAATCATCGCCCCCATCGTCGGCGAGAATGCCCAGCGCCTGGTGCGCCGCCCACGCCTGGCCGTATCGATTGCTGTAGTACAGGTCATTGCCGCTCTTGTCGTGCAGGATGCCCAGAGCCCAGTAGTAGCCGCCCCCCTGGCAGAACTCTCCGCCCTCGTAGCGGTCGTCGCCGCCCAGATCAGAGATCACGCCGACGCCCCCCGTTTCGTAGAGGCGCACACCAACACCGACGCCCTGACTGAATCCAACAAAAACTGCCGGAGTTCCGTACGCCGAAGGCGCGGGGCCGTTGACGCGATACAGATCCCGCCCGTTCTGATCGATAATCGTGCCAAGACCGCGCGGCCCGCCGACAGCCTCGCTCATCAGTTCAGCGATGTACGTGTCGTTCTCGCGGCCACAGTCGATGATGGCGCCCAGTCCATAGAAGGCCGTACCGATCGACCAGTGCGTTCCGTGGTACGTGTCCGCGCCGCCGCGATCCAGAATCACGCCGACGCCCATCACGCCAACGCCGCATGAGCGCGAGGCGCCGTCGTACGAATCGTTGCCTGCCTGATCGACGATGAGGCTGACGCCGAAGATCGCGCTGCCCGGCCCTCGCTGCGATCCATCGTACTTGTCATTGCCCGCGAAATCGACGATAAACTGCGCATCGGGTCGCGACTCCTCGGGCCACTGGTACACGTCGTCGCCGCCGGCGTCGATGACCGCTGCGATGTGGGTCATGGTGTACTCGTTGGGTCCGCCGCCGCCGTAGACAATCCAGTCATCCCCAACCGCTTCGAAACCGATGATGTCACCCTTGATCAGTTGCGCAAGTGAAGCGGGCACCACAATTCCCGGCGTCTCGCTCGGTGCGGCACGCCCCGGCTGCATGAACCCCGCCAGGTCGCCACCCGCCTGCAGCAGTGCATCAAAGTCAACCTGCAAACTGGCGCGCAACCCCTCGATGAGTCGCTTGGCCTCCGGATGGCCGTGAATGTACAGGTCGGTCGCCACCGTGTCCGTGAGGTCGATGAACGTGGCTGGCAGCGTGACGCGCAGGGCGGGATCGATCCCGCCGAAAGCCTTGTCAAGATCCTTCCGCGCCTCCGTGATCGCCGCAGCTGCGGCCTTGACCGTGGCGCGCGGATCGGCGCAATCGACCGGTGGCGCAATGCCCGGCGCAGCGCAATCGATGTTCGCCGCGGCCTGCGCGAAGATTTCCGTGGGAACATCCGGGATCGCATCCAGAGGATCGGTGATGATCCACTCCAGTTCAGCCAGTCGCGTCGGTCGGTGAAAGCCATAGCGCACCCGCGAGAGCATGTTGACGCCTACATTGGCCTCAACGGTTGTGCGGAAGTACTCTCGAAGTTTGTCGATCGGTTCAGCCAGGTGGTTCGCCTCAACGCGGTCCCACACAAACCGCTCGAGCGCCGTGCGCTCCGCCGCCACGGGTACGAATTCCTCCGGATCGAATTCCGGCTTCCCGGCCGGCTGATGCGCCACTGGTCCGGTCCATACATCGCGCGGTGCGAGCACGATGTCGTATTCGCGCTCCTCGCTCGCTGAACCTGCGGTGGGTACGGCCGTCTCGGGATTACTGTCGGTATGGCGAACCTTGAGCAACAAATGGTCACCCGGCTGCGCGCTAAGCATCAACGCGTCGAACGCATCGCGATTCATCTCCCGGCCGTTGACCGCAAGAATGATGTCCCCGCGATTGACCACGTCCGAAGTAAAGCCGTGGCCGTTGAGTGGCCCGGGGAGGATCCACCCGACCAGCAACCCGCCGCTGGCATCGTCGTTGCGAACGAGCATGCCGTGGAACGGCTGTTCGTGGAGCGGCCGCGAATCCGTCTGCGCCCACACCGGCGGTGCGATTATCAACAGTGCAGCCAGAATGCAAGTCTTGCCATTAAGCCGTTTCATGGATTTGCTCCTTCACACGAATGACCGGCGCTCCGTCCGCGCCTCGGAAGCTCGCGCCTGTGAACCGCTCCTGCATGATCTCAATCGCAGCGGGGTTGACATCAACAAGTGTGCAATAGCGCCCGTGCCGCTCCGCCGCTTCGCCGAAAGATCCGCTCCCTGCAAAAAAGTCCAGCAGTCGATCACCCGGATTCGAATGCACGCGCACGATCCGTTCCAGCAGGCCAACGGGCTTCTGTGTCGGGTAGCCCGTGCGTTCCCGGCTGTTGGTCGGCACGATCGTGTGCCACCACACATCCGTCGGCGTCTTGCCCCGCGCCGCCTTCTCAGCCCCGACCAGACCCGGCGCCATGTACGGCACGCGATCAATCGCGTCGTAGTTGAACGTGTATCGCTCAGGATCGCGCGCATACCAGAGAATGGAATCATGCTTCGCCGGCCAGCGTCGCTTCGATCGCCCGCCGTAGTCGTACGCCCAGATGATCTCGTTCATGAATGACGCGCGGCCGAAAATCGTGTCGAGCATCACCTTGGCATAGTGCACTTCGCGCGAATCGAGATGGACAAAGAGCGAGCCTCCGCTCGCCAGAACCCGGCGAGACTCAACAAGTCTCGGTTCGAGGAAGGCGAGATAGTCATCAAAGGCGTCGTCATAACTCCTGCGCTGTCCGCCTTGCGTTCGATAGCGCCTGCCGCCGAAGCCGGTGCGGTCGCCCCCCTGCTCGTCGCGCACCGCCCGAATAGGCGTATGCGAACGCTCGCTACCGGTGTTGAAAGGCGGATCGACATAGATCAGGTCGAACGCACCCGCGGCGCAACCCTGAAGAAACGACAGATTATCGCCTTGGACGATCTCGAGCATGCTCGAGAAGACGGTATGGCCAACGGATCGATCGGCACAGTCACCAAACCGCAACAACTGTCCAAATCGCGATCAACCCGCTATGCTGGCAGCACCATGGCGCTGCAGCCCTACATCCACCCCGAACTGACTTTCATCTTTGACGACATCGAGTCGCGAGATGATCTCTTTCGGCGGCTGGCGGCGTCGGTGGATTCCATGATCCCGGCCCTGCGCGGCGAAGCTCTCGTCCAGCGCCTGATCGCGCGCGAGAAGCAGATGCCGACTTCGACCCCAGAGGGCGTCGCCTTTCCGCATGCCCTGGCGGCGGAGATCGACAAAACCCTGGTGGCTGTCGCTCTGCTCAAGCCGGGGGTGGATTTCGGCGTGGCCCATCATCCGATCTCTGACCTGGTCTTCTGCATGTTCGGCCCGACGAGCGACCCGTGGGACCATGTACGACTGCTGGCCCGACTGGCTCGCATCGTCCGCTCCGAGCCCGCTCGCATGCGCCTGCGCGCCTCGGAAGATACGACGCAACTCTTCGAGAATCTTCTCGCAGAGGACCGTTCGCATGGATGAAGATCCGAGGAACAAATCTCGATTGCTCATCATGATTGCGCGCAGCGAGGCAGCGCTGGATGAACTCGTGACGGGCATGCTCGATGTCGGCATCACCGGCGCCACCGTCGTCGAATCCAAGGGCCTCGGCGCCATCCTGCGCCAGGACATGCCCATGTTCGCCGGCCTCGCCGCCCTTCTGCCCCAGCACACTGGCAGCCGCGTCGTCATCTCGCTGACCACTCTGAACGAAATCGCCGATCTGAAAAAGTACGTAGATGACATGGAACCCGAACAACAACCCATCGTCATCACCCTTCACGTCGATGAGATGTGGGGTCCGATTCGAGCCTGAAGGCCGGGTGACTACGACATGCACGGTCACGTGCCCATCGACCAATTCCAGGCCAGCGCGGTCCTGACGCTTGCCGCGGATGAAGGAAGCGGAGCAGGCGGACTGCGCATTTTTGCCGCCCTGCTTGTGCTCTCCGCTCTGGCGCTCATGGTCACCAGCAAGTCCTTCTACCGCTTTCAGCGCAATCGCCTCACCGCCCGCTATATGAGCGGGGGCTGGCTTGCGGTGCTCATCGGGTTCCTGCTCGGCCGCTGGGGCGCCAACGTCGTGACCGAGGAGATGCTTCTCGAAGTGCGCCCGGCTTTGACGTTCGGTCTGGGATGGATCGGAGCCATCATCGGCCTTCAAGCGAGAAGTGCACTTCTGCGAGCCGTTCCGACAGCCGTGCGCCGCTGGGTCTTCGTTGACGCTTTGGTCGCCATCGTCCTGATCGGCGCGGTCAGTGTCGCCCTGCTCAGTGGCTCGATGCGGCAAACTGGCTTTGCCTGGTGGATCGCGCCCGTCGGACTGCTCATCACAACCGGAATCGGTTGGGCCGCCGAAACGCGATCGCTCGGCGAAGAACGCTCGCCAGCCGGAATGCACCTGGCCGTCCTCGTCCAGGCGGGCGCCGGTCTGGCGGCCATGGTTGCGGTGATGATCCAGGGACTCCTGATTCTCCTGCCGACCCGCGCCGATGGCGGCGAAGTGATCATTTCCTTCTCAACCGGCGGCCTGCGGCTGCTCGCCACAGCCATGCTCGCCGCTGGCGTCGGCTTCGTCGGCCGCTACCTGCTCCAGCAGGCGGGTCGCGAACGCCGCGAGTTGTTTGTCGTCTACATCGCCATGATCGCTCTCATCAGCGGCATCGCATCAGAATTAGGCGTCTCGCCCCTCTTTGCTGCCATGTTGTGTGGCATCGTTATTACCAACCTCGGCGGACCCAAACTGCGCGAGTTTGATCGATTCGTTCTCCGAGCCGAACAGCCAGTCGCGATCCTGTTCGGATTGCTCGCCGGTGTGTTCGTTGATCCGCGCATTGGCTTGTGGGGTTGGATGCTCATTATCGCGCTGACGCTGCTGCGTCTGTTGGTCAAAGTCCCCCTGATGCGATGGAGTCTCGCCGAGTACCAGCCCGCGCTTCCTGAACGCAGCCCGCTTTTCCTCGCACCAATGCGGCAATCACTCGTAGCCATCGCGCTGGGCGTCGCGGTGATCGTCGACGAAGCATCGGAAATGAATCAGGAACTGCTGACCATCGTGCTTCTCGTTGGCGCTCTCAGCGAATTGCTTCCCTTTCTGCTGGCTTGGTGGCGCCGGGACGGCGCGTCAACGACGGCTTCCAAACACGCGCACGCCACGGGGGCGGGCGCATGAAGACCCTCCCCCGCCTGATTGCCGTCTGGCTCATGCTGCTCGTCGCAGTTGGCACACTGCGCTCGCTCACACCTGGATATGGCGCCCGGCGGTACCTCGACGCCATGGATCGGCCGTTCACGGCTCCCGATTTCGATCTCGTCGCCACGTCGACCGCCCTGGCGTTTCTTCTGCTCGGCGCCTGGTTGACTGGCAAGGTCTTCAAACTCCTGCTCCTGCCGCGCATCACCGGTTATCTCGCGTTTGGTGTGCTCGTGGGGCCATCATTCATCTCCCTGGTCGCGCCCAACGTCAATCCGCTGCTGCCGCAGGCTCAGATGGATCACTTGCGCATCTTCAGCTCGCTGGCGATCGCGCTCATCGGACTGACCGCAGGCGGCGAGATCAAGATCGACCTCCTGCGCCGCGGCATCAAGCAGGTGCTCGGCATGATGGGTCTGGTCATCCTCGCCGTCCTTTCGACCGTCTTCATCGGGCTCTTCCTTGGCCGGTCAATGCTCGGCTTTCTGGCCGAGTTGCCCCGCATGGAGTTGATCGTCGTCTGCCTCATGGTCGCGGTGCTGGCCACTTCCAATTCCCCGGCCGTGCTGGTCGCGCTCCTTAGTGAGCTGCGCGCCAAGGGACCCATGTCCGAGACGAGCCTGGCGATCACCGTTGTCAAAGATCTCGTCGTGGTTGTGCTCTTTACCGTGGCCAGCGGACTGGGCTACAGCCTGCTGCACGCAAACGGTGAGACGGCGTCGCAAGGCTCGCTCGTCAAGGATCTCGCCTGGCATCTGCTCGGTTCAATCGCAGCCGGCGCGCTGCTCGGCGCACTCATGTCCACCGTGCTGCACCACCTCAGCCGGCACATGCTGCTCTTCGTGCTCGCCATGTCGCTGGGCATCGTGCTCGTGAGCGAATCAGCACACTTCGAAACTCTGCTTGTCGCACTCTCCGCCGGGTTTATCCTCTCGAACATGTGGCCTGATCGCAGCGCTGAACTGTTCCACTCTGTCGAGGAACTCTCACTTCCTGTTTACTGCATCTTTTTCGCCATCGCCGGCGCCAAGATCGATCTCGCAGCGCTGGCACATCTGTGGCCGCTCGCGCTGGCCATTGTCGTCATGCGGTCCATTGCTGTCTGGGGTGGAATCACGCTCGGCGGCCGACTCTTCTCCATGCCGGCGCCCGCCCGCAACTGGGTGTGGACCGCCTTCATCCCCCAGGCGGGCATCGCCCTGGCGCTCGCCGCCAGCATTGAATCGCTCTTCGCTGACTTCGCCTGGGGTGTCAGCCTCTCGAGCCTGCTGCTCGCGACGATCGCGATCTTCGAGTGCTTCGGACCGATTCTCCTCCGTCTCGGCCTGATCAAAGCGGGTGAAGCCACGGGTTGACGTTGGATGTGCGCTGCATTGGATTCCCCACGCTGATGAACCCATGGGTCATCAGCGTTTCGTTTGATACACCTGAAGGAATCAACTTGATGCGTGCAGTCACTGTGGCCAGCCAGGGTACCCCCGTTCACCCCAATGTCCGGTTCGTCACGGATTGGCTCGAACCTCAGCCTCGCGCGGGTCAGGCGATCATCCGCACCGAAGCCTCCGCTCTGAATCACCTCGATCTCTGGGTCGGTCGCGGTTTGCCCGGTGTCGACCTTCAGTATCCGCGCATCGGTGGCTCGGATGCGTGCGGCATCGTCGAGGCGATCGGCGACGGCGTCGATCCCGCCTGGCTCGGTCGACGCGTCATCATGAATGCGGCCCATGCCATTCCCGATCCGGTGCATCCCGACATGGCCCCGACCATGCCCCACTACACGATGATCGGCGAACACACCAACGGCGGGCACTGTGAGCACCTTGCGGCTCCCGCCGAACAACTCGCCGACGTCGGAATGGACTGCGACCCCGTCGCCGCCGCCGCCTTCGGTCTCACGTTTCTCACCGCCTGGCGCTGTCTCGTCTCCCGCGCTGACCTCAAAGCCGGGCAGACCGTCCTCATCACCGGCATCGGCGGCGGCGTGGCGACCGCCGGGCTCGCCATCGCCCGGCACTTCGGCTGCCGCACCATCGTCACCAGCCGCCACCAGTGGAAACTCGACAAGGCCATCAGCATCGGCGCGGATCATGGTGTGCTCGATACCGGCGACGATTGGTCACGTACCATTCGCACCCTGACCTTGAAGCGCGGCGTCGATGTCGTGCTCGATTCGGTCGGACAGGCCGTTCACCTGTCCTGTATCAAGTCGCTGGCGCGCGGCGGGACCTTTGTCACCCCCGGCTGCACCACCGGCCCGGCCGCTACGACCGACCTCGCCCGCATCTTCTGGAACCAGTTGCGCCTGCTCGGCTCAACCATGGGCGACATGAACGAATTCCGAAACGTCGCGGCGCTGCTTCGCTCGGGTCATCTGCAACCGGTGGTCGACCAGGTGTTTGATCCGTCGGACGCGTCGGCAGCCTACCGACGCCTCGAAGACGGCAAGCAATTCGGCAAGATTGTGTTCAAGTGGTCGTAGCGGACCGGCATCGCGCAGGTGAAGTCCTGAATCGCTCACCTCGACCAGCCTCCCTCGGTGCCATTCGGCAAGACCGGCTATCATCCCCGACTTACCAACCACCAGCAATCCCATCGAGCCAACCGGCTCAAGGAGAGAGACATGGCCGAAGTCAACCCCAACACGCAGCAGCAGCCCGGTCCCGGCCAGGTCATGGTCCACGTCGACGAGACCCATGCCCACACGACCTACGCCAACGCCTGGCAGATGAACGCCGGCCAGGATGAGATCATCTGCGATCTCGGCGTTCAGGTGCCCCGCATGATGGGCAATCAGCAGGCGATCAGTTTCCAGGTTGGCGCACGCGTCGTCTTCTCACCCACGAGCGCGATGCGCTTCGCCGCGGCCCTGCAGCAGGTCATCGCCCAGCGCGAGCAGCGCATTTCCGAGACGTCCCACAAGAAGTAACGCTCCCGCGGCCATGGCCAACGCTTCGACTCATCCCGCCTCTCCCTCCACCGACCGCCTCGCGGCTGAGGGGGGCACGCCCGTTTCCGCCGAGATGATCCCGGTCGTCTCGGCTCGTCTCGGTGAAGAGGAAATCAACGCGGCCATCGAGGTGCTCCGCTCGGGCCAGTTGCGGCAGGGCCGGAAGTGCGCCCAGTTCGAAACCGAGTTCGCCGCCGCCACCGGCGCCCAGTTTGCGTTGACCACCTGCAACGGCACCACCGCCCTGCAACTCGCCTACGAACCGATCATCGGCCCCGGCGATGAGGTGCTCTGTCCCGCGTATGGCTTCATCGCGACCGCTTCGATGATCATCGCCCGAGGCGCGCGACCCGTCTTCTGCGATGTCGATGAGCGCACCTTCAACATCGACGCAGCCGACGCCGAGCGCCGATTGACCCCGCGCACCACCGCGATTGTCGCTACGCATCTTTATGGCAACCCGGCCGACATCGACGCCGTCGACGCCGTCGCCGACCGCCATGGATTGAGTGTGGTCTACGACGCGGCCCAGTCGCACCTCGCCACGTATCGCGGCCAGGGCATCGGCGCCTTCGGACACGTCACCACCTACTCCTTTTACCCGACCAAGAACATGACCACGGGTGAAGGAGGCATGATCACCACCAACGACGAGGAACTCGCTTCGCGCATCGCACTGCTGCGCGATCACGGCATGGAGCCCGGCCGGCGCTACCACCACGTCGCGCTGGGATACAACTATCGCCTGACCGACATCGCCGCCGCGATCGGCCTGGCCCAACTCGAGAAACTCCCGGGCCGCACCGCCCGCCGCCAGGCCAACGCCGCGCGCCTCACGCA
>DIDT01000005.1 GCA_002418285.1 Phycisphaerales bacterium UBA5793 | reverse complement strand
TTAGGTTTTCGTTCAGTCTGGCGATGTTTGGAGTTGGGGCCATGGTGCTCGCAGCAGGCGGCGAAACACTCTGGCATGTGAACTCCGCCGCGGCGGCCGGGCCCCCGCGCGGCGCCATTCCATCGGCAAGCACAGTAAGCCTGCTCGCTGCCGCCAGCACGACGGCAACCGAGTCGAATCTGTTGATTCCGGCGCCGATGTTCAAGCCGTTCGTCTTTGTTCCCCTGCAACCACTCGCCGGCGGCGCCAGCCCACTGGTACTGGATGAAACAGCAGGCGTACACATGAATGCCGATGGAGACGTGGTCGCCACGTTCATCGACAACGGCGACTCCAACATCTACTTCTGGCGCGACTCGGGCTTGTCGAACGGGACGAGTACGCTCGCCGGATGGCAGGGGCCACTCAAAGACGAGTACGGTACGGCGATCGTCGGCTCTGCGTCGGGCATCAATGCGGCAACCGACATCGGCATCTGCGGAACGCACGACGTGAGCGGCACCGACACGGCCTTCTACTACGAGTTCGACAATCCTGACGACCGTGAGGGCACGCTGTACGAGATCGGCTCAGGCTATGCCCACGACGTCAATGAGAACGGCGTGGTGGTAGGCGCTTCGGCCGGCGGCGTTCCGGTGGCGTGGAGTTCGAGTTTCGAGACTGTACCTCTGCCACCATTGCACACAGGCGGCGGAACGGCGGCCTTTGGTGTCGATCCCGACAGCACCACCAACCCTTACATTGCCGGCACGAGTGAAGATGCTGACTATTTGCAGGCGGTCGTCTGGTACTACGCCTCCGGCTGGAACGCCGTTGACCTGAGCGGCCTCACGACCGACACCGAGTATGCCCACGCCGTCGATACCAACGGCAGCGGCCACATCATCGGGTCGACCTTCACGACATCGACAGGCGCAGTGGTCGATTCAAGCCTCTGGGTCTACTCGAGCGGTCCATCCTGGACGCAGGAGTCGTTGTCGAGCACGTGGATGCCCACCGCGATCAACAACGAAACGCTGCCCGAGGTCGTCGGGTATATCCCGGGTACGGCGGCGGCCTACCTCTGGGTCGCCGAAGACCTGTCACACTCCACGTTTGATGGAACGGAGCTCTATCTCACCGACACCGTGATTGGACTTCCAGATGACCTGCTCGAGTTTCGTCCAACGGACATCAATGACGACGGCGAGATTGTCGGCGTTGCCAAGATCGATGCGGAGACGGACTACTGGATTCCCTTCAAGATCGTGCCTTACGACACGAACAACAATGGGGTGCCGGACTACCGCGACATCATTCACGATCCGACGAACTATCCGGACAGCGACCACGACTGGCTGATCGACAAGAGTGAAGACATGCGCGTCGGGCTTTATGCGACGGGCGCCGACGGCGTTACGTCAAAGGCGGCGCAGGTCACGCAGATGCAAATTGTGCGTCTGCACATTCACGAAGACGATCTCGACGATATCGTGAACAATTCGACGGCTTGCGCGACGCAGAATGACAATCTCGCCGACTGGATGGAGGGCGGCGTTGCCGGCGCTCCACCAAGGGAGATTCTGGCGACCATTCGGTGCAACGATCCCGCGCAGAGCGGCCACGACCGAATTTACACGAACTCAACATCGCCCACCAAGGATGAATACCTCGACAACCTGTTCGCGTTCGCCTATCGGTACGCCCACAGCATCGACTACATCCAGATCGGCAATGAGATCTTCGGCGGCGCGGGAGATTACTACCTCTATGACATCAACGGGTGCTCGGATGGAGCGATCGGGACTTTGACTGGCGCCTGTTACGCGGCTGCTTGCGCTGACATAGGGGAGTGGATTGAGGAACAGGTAGAAGTTGTCCGCATGGCCTCGGCGCTGGCGGGTCGGCCGCTGCGCATCGTTTCGCCTGCGTTCACGACCTTGAATGCACTTAACGGCCAGAACGCCGACTTGCGCAATCCCGGTCTCACGACTGATGCAGAACGGGCGGGCCTGGCCATCAAGACCATCGTCGATCTGGCGAACAAGCATCAACTGTGGACGGACATCCACCTGCACTATCGCACGGATACACAACTGGAAGATGCGCTCTATGCACTCGACAATCCCGGCGAGTACTCGTTTGACGAGCCGGATTACTGGACGTGTACGGAATGGAGCCCGACGCCATCGAACACATGGTTGCTTAGTCAAGCCAGCGAATTCTCGCTCTATTTTGATAACGGCGATACACCTGCCGAACCTTGGGATGACTACGTCTACCATTGGGGCGGTACCCCCGGGGGCCATACGAATGGGCTCGCTCGATCGGGATTCCCAGACTTCTATGATCGCGACCTCACAGAAATGCTTTCGTACAATTTGCTGATGGCGTGCTATGGTGAATTCTGGCACGGTGACTCCACGCCGACACCGGACGTGTTTGACCTTACGGTAGTCCGGGCAAACAAGGTCCATGGCAACGCGGCGTGGATCGCCGACTACACCAACTTCTGGACCGATCTTCGCACTGACCTGCAGGACGCGGCCGAAGAAGTATTCATCGATGATTTCGATCCACACCCAACGACACCCACGATTAATTGCAGTGTAGTTGTGCCTCGGCCCTGATCCCAGATGCACAAACACAAACGGCTCCGATTTGGAGGTAAGAATGTACCGAAATCACTACGATCTGCACTATGTGCTGGCCGCGAGCTTTGTGCTCGCGGCCGGCGTTGCGGCGCTGGCGCAAGATCCATATCGCTATGCAGTCATCAACGTGGGCGACCCCGGCGGCACCGGGATCGCCACAGCGCACGCGATCAACAACCTCGGTGTGGTCGTTGGGATCACCAATGACGCTCAATCCGGCGACCTGGAAGCATTCGTGTGGGACAACGGCGAATACCGTTATTTGGAGGGACTTGGCTTCGGCGACCGCCGTATTGCGTATGACATCAATGATCGTGGGGACGTAGTCGGTCGCGACTACGACGAGAACATTGAGCATCGAGCTGTCCTGTGGCCCAATGGTGGCCCGCCCGTCGACCTTGGCACACTCGGCGGGACTTTTGCGAGAGCATATGGGGTCAACCGCGATGGCCACGTTGTTGGCGACGCGGGACTTTCTGGTGGTGGAGCGAATCCATTCCGGTGGATGGACGGCCAGATGGAGGCACTCGGTGACTTTGGTCTGGCAGACGGCTTCGCGATGGCCATCAATGATCGCGATCAGGTCGTCGGAGCGGTCGCAGGGAGTGGGTTTTCAGGCGTTCGTGCGTTTCTTTGGGAGAACGGTGAACTCACTAATCTCGGAAGTCTGCTCAGTAACCGGCGGAGTTTCGCCAACGACATCAATGAATCCGAGATTATTGCTGGGTACGGTGAGGTGCTGGATTCCACCGCGCGCGCAGTCATCTGGCGCAATCGTAGCATCATCAACATTCACAACGACAACATCGGCATCGAGTCGTTTGCTTACGGAATCAACGACTCGGATCAAGTCGTCGGGGGACTGGTTGTCGATGACTTGCCACTGGACGGTCGCGCGTTTCTTTATGAAGGCAACGGACCGATGGTGCGACTTGACTCGCTCCTACCGCCACGATTGAACTGGTCCAAAATCGAGTTGGCTTTCGACATCAATAATGCCGGTGAAATAGTGGGTCGTGGCTATCGAATCAACGGTGGGTCGAGTGCGTACCTCATCACGCCCGTGCATCCCACGCTCACACTACAGGGCCCGCAGCCCGGCCGGGCCGGGACCCTCAACGGACTGCGCGTGACCGGCTGCACGCCGGAGGAACGCGTCACCTTCTACTACAGCACGCACGGCGGCGGCACACTTGTGCCCGGCTGCAACCACACCGACGGCGTGACGCTCCAACTCGACGACCCGATCCAGATCGGCTCCGCCGTCGCAAACCAGAACGGCATCGCGACGTTGACGCGATTCGTGCCAACAGGCGCCCGCAACCTCGGCGATGTGCTCATCCAGGCCGTGCAACAGAACGGCTGCAAGATCAGCCAGTTGGTGGTGCATCGGTTTGAGTGAAAGATTCGAGGCATTAGGGACTTGGCAGTGGGAATCAGGCATTCGGCACTGGGCACTTGGGACCAGGGGGAAGACGCGCGGCTGGTGGATTGGGCGCTGGTTGCACTCGCGTGGTCCGCACGGCGGACCCTACGAAGTTGGCGTCTGCTCGTCGTTGCTCGCTCGCACTCAGCACCCGAGGCGGGATGCGGTGTGGCACCCAGGCATCCCACGATTCGCCGAGCCTCATCGTGGGCGTGGCTCCGGGGGGCGCCTCATCGGGAGCGTAGGGATTCCTATGATGGTCGCATGACGTCACAATCGACGCAGGAACATCGGGAGGCGGCGCATGATCAGGCTGTGGCGTGCGCGGTGCTGACGGTTTCGGATACGCGTACGGTGGAGACCGACAAGGGTGGGCCGCTCATTGCCGAATTGCTCACGGCGGCGGGGCACACGGTTGTGGATCGTGCGATCTGCCGGGATGAGCCGCACGAGATTTCATCGCATCTCGATCACTGGATTGCCGAGACGGGCGTGCAGGTGATCCTGACGACGGGTGGCACGGGAATTGCCAAGCGCGATTCGACGATCGACTTGGTTGCTTCGCGCCTGACGCATCCGCTTGATGGATTTGGCGAACTGTTTCGCATGCTCAGTTACAAGGAAGTCGGGGCGGCGGCGATGCTGAGTCGCGCGGTGGCGGGGCTGGCGAGTCGGGACGGTGTGGGCGATACGTTCATCTTCGCGATGCCGGGTTCGACAAACGCGATCGAGACGGCGATGAAGAATCTGATTGTGCCGGAGTTGTCGCATTTGGTTTGGGAACGGAAGAAGTAATCTCACCACGAAGTCACCGAAGGCACGGAGCCGGGCAGGAGAGTCGTTTTTGTGGTTGGATGCGCGACGCCGGGATCCAGGCAATGATGTTCCAGATTGCGCCGGTGGTTATGGCAGGTCCACGGTCTGTTCTCACGGCGGATCGGGCGGGCGATCGAACTC
Organism: Phycisphaerales bacterium UBA5793; assembly: GCA_002418285.1. GTDB lineage: Bacteria > Planctomycetota > Phycisphaerae > Phycisphaerales > UBA5793 > UBA5793. Next base: position 121,272 of record DIDT01000005.1, on the reverse strand, counting down.
AGGCTGCACGGTGAAATCGATGCAACCGGACCAGTAGCGGTTTGATTCGAATCGGCGCAACGCGACATTCGGGCTGGCGGTGAGACGGAGGGTGTAGCCGCGTTCCTGCGGGTTGATGATGCGCGGCACGAGGGGCTGGAGATCGACGTAGGTGCTGGCCGGGATGACGAATGAGACCGGTGGTTTGGCGTCGGAATGATCTTCGAGGCACCACCACGCGTCACCGGCCGCGACCACCTCGCCAAGCTGGATCAGTTCGATGTGGACGGCGAAGGTGGCGCCGTCGAGCGGGGGAAAGAGATCTTTGACCTGATCGAGGAGCAGGTCGATGTGACCGTCGTGAATGCATGGGGTCAGTCGAGCCGCGAGCGCGGCGTCGAACTCGGGGACGATGACGGGTGTGAGGATGTCTTCGATGCTGCCGGCGATTCGAGTCTTGATTTGCGCGGTGAATTGGGCGCTGACGACATCGGTGCCAGCGTCCTTCTGTTCGGCCGGATTGAGCTGTCGGGTGGCGCTGACGGTGTATTCGAGCACGGGTGTACTTTGTTGCGACCGGCCCAATGCGATGGTGTAATCATCCCAGGCCTGGCATTGCCGCAGGATTGACCGCGTGGACAGCGGCGTTGAGCGACCGGAGTAGTGTACGTTGCGCGTGGAGTCTCTGAGTTGTTGAGCGGAGATGGGGAGCAGGCCCTTGGTGCGCGGCACAGCGGATACGGTCATTGGTTCGATGTAGAGGTCGTCCATCGAGGTGAGCATCAGGTCGGTCCAGGTGACGACGCGGATGTTTTCGCCCTGCGGCCACTGCCGGCGCGTGGCGACCTGAAATGCGCCGGCGGTGAGCGTGCGACGGAGCAGGTTGGGATCGTCGAGGTGGCCGAGATGGCGCGCCTGGGAGAGTACGGCGTTTTGCAGTGTAGCGAGGTCGAATTCATCGGTGTGCAGATCGCGATGATCCGCGGTGCGCAGCGCGACTTCGACGAGCAGGCGCCAGTCCAGATCTGAGAGCTCGGTCATGCGCGCGAAGAGTTCTTCTGCAAGCGGCGCCTCAACGAGGTAGCTCGGGGCGAATCGTCGGCCATTGGAATCGGCGAGTTGCAGCGTCTGACCGCGGGCGATCCGCACGTTGGTCCAAAGGAAGACGAGTGCGGTTGTCGGGATCGCGGCAATGGCGCCTCGCCTTGAGATCGCCGGCGCGCGGAAGGCGAAGTAACTACTGAGCCACAGGAGCAGGAACACGACGATCCAGCGCTTGCGCCGTCGAGTTTTGAAGAGTTGCTTTTCGCGCCTGGCGGTGTAACCGCATTCGCTGCAGGTCATGCCCGGCGTGTGTGACAGGTCATACCAGCACTTGGGGCAGCGGCGCGTCTTGCGAAAGCGGCGGCGGATGGGGTCGCCAAAGACGTAGTAGAGCAGCGCAGCGATGGTGAGCGCTGCGAGGCACCAGCCGATGATGTTCCACGCGGAATCGAGCGTACCGGTCATCAATGAGAGTGTAACCGAGTGTGGCGGGCGTTACTCCGTGATCTGGAGTTCGAGGACGTTGGAGGTGATCGCGCCGCGGCCGGGATCGCGGGGCTCGAGGGCCTGGAGCCAGACGGGGCCGGAGTTGACGTGCGAGGGGTTGATCGTCAACGTGGCGAAACCGTCTGCATCGGTGATGGCGGTGCCGATCTGCAGGAACGGTTGCCGCAGGTCGATGCAGTGCTGGATCTGCGGGACGAAGGTGCACGACGTGCCGCGTCGGGAGGCGAGGAAGTGGATGCGGCGGTCGGGGACGCGGGAGTAGGCTTTGATGGTGTATTGCTCGACACCTTGGTTGATGCGCCAATTGGGTCGGAAGGGATGGAGGAGAATTGGCGCGCCGGCGCGGGCGATGATGCGGCCGGGCGGCGTCTGGTCGGCGGTGATGAAGTCGGCGGCTCCGTCGCCATTCACATCGCCCAGCGCGACTTCGGTGCCTTGCCAGGCGTTGTCGAGGTCGAAGTGCGGCTGTGAGAAGTGGAGCAACTGTCCGGTTGGGCCGTCGAAGACGTACATGGCGAGGAAGCTCTCGAAGATGGCTTCGACGCGGCCGTCTGCGTTGACGTCGGCGAGGCGCACGCTGACGCCGAAGAGTTCGTTGTAGAGCGGTCCGTTGGGCACCTCGTACTGGCGCGTCGCCTGGCCTGTGCGGCCATCGATGAGGTAGGCATAGCTTGCGCCATCGGCGCGGCCGGATGCGATGATGTCGGGCGTCTGGTCGCCGGTGAGGTCGACGCCGCCGGCCAATTGCCAGCCGAACATGTCATCTTGGAAATCGGGCCGACCGATTTCGGCGAGGCGCTGACCGTCGCGGCCGGAGTAGATTCCGATGCCCATACCGTCGCGCGTGAGTTCCCACGATCCGATGCCGATGTCATCGCGGTCGTCGCGGTTGATGTCGCCGAGCGGTCGGATGCATCGCGGCCAGTCGCGGTTGATTTGAAACAGCTCCGAGCCGTTGCGGCCGGATCGCACGGAGACGAAGCCCGGCGCGGCGAATCGACTGACGAAGGCAAAGTCGGGAGTCGTGTCGCCGTTCACGTCGCCGACGGTGAATGCATCGCGGCCGAGCCCGTCGTCGGCGGATGCACCGGTGTAGGAGCGAAGCACGGCGCCGGTCCGTCCCGAGTAGACATCCACGCGGCCGCGACCACCGTCGGCGCTGGGCTGGCCGAGGATGATGTCGTCACATTGATCGCCGTCGAGATCGCCGATGAACGAGCCGGCGACGTAGATGGGGAACGAGGCGAGCGGTTGCGCGCCGATGGCGCTCCAGAGTTCGGCGCCGGTGCGACCGGAGTACATGATCCACCGGCCGGGCGCGATGGGGCCGCGCTCGTACTTGAGGTCGGCCACGAGCACATCATCGAAGCCGTCGTGGTCGGCATCACCTCCGCTGATGACCGCGCCGCCGAAGGCGACGCTGCCGGGCGGGGCTTCGATGGTGTGCGGCAGGCCGTTCTGGGCGAGGGAGGGGGTGGTCAGCGCAGAGCAGGCCAGCAGAACCAGGAATGATTGCGATCGATTGAATGGAAGCAATGACGTTGCCATGATCCTCTCCTTCGCTGTTCAAGGCTGAATCTGATTCGCGTTCCAGCAGGCCGAGGTGGGGGTCAGGCGCTGATTCGTCTGCCCGTGCGCATCATAACCAAAGGTGCGGAGCGATGGAGCCACTGGTTCCAGAATTGGTGTGGAATTGTGGGAATTGCGCCACGTGTGGAACCGGTTATCATCGATCGGAATTGGCGTCTGGCGATTCAGCCGCGTCGGCGGGTTTCTCGCCGGCGGTCAGCACCGTGCCACGACCCGCATCGACCGTGTAGCCGACGCCTTCGCGTGAGCGGATCGTGTAGAAAACGGAGGTTTGGTCGGCGCCGAGCATGGTGACTTCGATGCGCTGCACGCCGGAGATGGATTGCAGGCTTGAGCCGTTGACGCCGAGTTCGACGGTGAGCATGCGGTCGAGCATGGCGGGATGATCGGGCGATGGGCCGAAGAACTCGAGGCGGGCGCGGTCGGGGCCAGTGTTGCGGACGTTGATTGTTCCAACCGGCGGGACGGGCTGGAAGCGCAAGGTGGCGTTGCCGCCGGCGGAGAGGTGGATGGCCGAGTCGACGGTGATGTTGGTGGAACAGGCGGGGAGAGTGAGGAGTGCAGCGCCGAGCAGTGTGGCGCAGCCGTATCGTGAAGCGTTGCAATCGAACATGCTGCTTCTCCTTTTGAAATGGAAAGCGCCGAGCGATCAGTAGATTCTACGCATGCGCTACCAGCGATCGTGATGAACGAGTCGGTCCAGCGGCAGGCGCGACTTGGTCTGTCCGGGCGTGGCGGTGTAACCCAGCGGCGAAATCATCACGACAACGTGCGATCGCGGAATGTTGAGCACTCGGCGCACGCGGCGTTCGTCGAAGCCCTCCATGGGGCAGGTGTTGAGGCCGGCTGCTTCGGCGGCGAGCATGAAGTTCATGGCGGCGAGCATGACCTGGCGCGTGAGCCACTCGCGCATGTGCACAGCGGGCATCTGCGGCACGGGCGTGGCCAGGCGTATCACGGGAATGAGCGTTGCCTTCCACAGCCAGTTGAGTTGCAGCGGACCGCGCTGAAAGGCGAGCGGAACATATTTGTACAGTGCTCTCTCGTATTCATCAGTCATTGAGGCGGCTTGACGATCAGCTCGCAACGATGATTCGAAGTGGTTTGCAGCGACGTGGCGATCGCCGGTGAAGACGATGATGGCGGGTGCTTCTTCGATCGCCGCCTGGTTCATGCAGGCGCGGTGAAGCGCGGGTTTGATCGATGAATCGGTGACGACGGTGAAGTGCGCGGGTTGGAGGTTGTAACCCGACGGCGCCCAGCGTGCCGCATCGAGAATGCGGTCGATCACGCCTTCAGGGAGCGGATCGGGGCGGAAGTGGCGCGTGGCGCGACGGGCTTTGATGAGGTGTTCGAGGGTGTCGAGCTCCGGCAGGTCCGTTGTTTTGGAGGGAGCGTGCAGGGAAACTGAGTTCATTCTCGAATGTAGTGGAGTGCCGCAGCGCCTGCCAGAGCGTTAGTGGGTTTTCGGGGCTCAGCCGGTGAGTCAGCCGCCATGAGGCTGCCCACATTCCGGGCAGGGGTGATCGGGGGCGTGGCCGCGCCGGTCGTAGCCGCAGGTGAGACACTGGCCGCGTCGCCGTCTCAGGATGTGGCGGATGGCGACCGGTGTGAAGAGTATCGCTCCCCACAGCGCGGCCCAGAAGCACGTGTCGCCGGCAAATGTGAACCACACGACGCGCAGCGGCAGCGACCGCTCACTGGGGGAAAGCACGGCATTGGGTATCGGGCTTGTTGGATGCTGTCCGATGACGATGCCGTTGCGCGCTTTGAACCACCAGTAGTTGTTGCTCGGCTGCTGGTCGTAACTGCTCCACATGCACGGCCACGGCCAGCCGGTGACGAGAATGGCGCGGGCGGCGCGCGGGGACGTGGGAGGATCGCGCGGCCAGTCGAGCAGTTCGGGCTTCGCCCAGCCGGGGAGAACGGCATCAAGAGCAAACGTCTGTGCGGGCGGTGAGAATGCTCCATTGACTGGGATCGCCGCCGACAGTGAAAAGGCGCCGAGCGAATCACGGCGAGCGACGTTCATGCTCATCGCGTTCGATTTCGATTCAGTGTACGCGAATCGCATCGGATTGGTCGCGCGGTGGACGTCGAAGATCAGAGCCCAGGCCAGCGCGATCGTGGTAAGCACGCCGAGCACGAGCACTGCCGCGCAGAACTTTATTCGACGTCCGGATGGGGAAACGGCGATTGCCGTCATTGATGCTCCCGACCCAGTGGAACCATCCGATCGATCCTACACCGAAACTTACCGGTAGTGTCCAACGGCCGATGCAGCAGAAAAACCACTTCCCGTTCGGGTCTCGTCAGGGTGCCTCGGTGGCGGTAGGATTGGCCGCCATGCTGGCCCGTGTGCAGAGTTTCGTGCTCAGCGGTTTGGATGACCATCCCTGCGAGGTCGAGGTTGACCTGGCTGAGAGCGGTCTGCCCAAGACGACCGTGGTCGGGCTGCCGGATGCCGCGGTCAAGGAGTCGCTTGAGCGCGTGCGCAGTGCGATCGTCAATGGCGGCTACGCCTTTCCTGACGGGCGGCTGCTGGTCAACCTCGCGCCGGCCGATCTGCGCAAAGAAGGGCCGATCTACGACTTGCCGATTGCGATCGGTGTGTTGATGGCGAACGGCTCGATCAGCCCGCCGCAGCGCGAATTGCGTTTTGACTTCCGCAAGTACCTGTTTGCGGGCGAACTCGCATTGGATGGACGCGTGCGGCCGATCAATGGCGCGATCAGCATGGCTCTGCACGCCAAGCGAAAGGGATTGCAGGGTGTGATCCTGCCGCAGGCTAACGCGCGCGAGGCCGCGGCGGTCGATGGTGTGCAGGTGCTCGGTGTGGCGACTCTTGCAGCCGTGGTGTCACTACTCAACGGAACCGGCCCGGCGATCGAGCCTGAGCCGCCGGTCAATGTTGAAGAGATGATCACGCGCGCCAAGGCGTCGGTCGACTTTGCAGAGATCAAGGGACAGGAGGCGGCGAAGCGCGCCGTCATCATCGCGGCGGCCGGTGGACATAATCTACTCATGCTCGGGCCGGCGGGGACCGGCAAGACGATGCTGGCCAAGGCGCTGCCGGGGATCATTCCGCCGCTATCGCCTGATGAAGCACTCGAAGTGACGCGGATCTACTCGGCGTGCGGCCTGGTCGGGCGCGGCGAAGGGATTATCACCAGGCGGCCGGTGCGGACACCGCACCACACCGCCAGCGGTCCGGCGATCATCGGTGGTGGCACGATTCCCAAACCCGGTGAAGTGAGCCTGGCGCATCGCGGCGTCTTGTTTCTTGATGAGCTACCCGAATTCAGTCGCATGGTGCTCGAGACGCTGCGGCAGCCGCTGGAAGATCGCGTCGTGACGATCTCGCGGGCGCATTCGTCGCTGCAGTTTCCGGCTGATTTCATGCTGGTCGCGGCGCTGAATCCAACGCCGCGCGGCGACATGCCCAAGGGAGCCGAGGGGCAGCGCGTGATGGAGCGCTACCTGTCGCGCCTGAGCGGGCCGCTTATTGATCGCATTGATATTCACGTGGAGGTACCGTCGCTGCCGTATGCGAAGTTGCGCGCCAGGCCGGATGGTGAATCGAGCGAAGTGCTGCGGCAGCGGGTGGAGGTGGCGCGTCAGCGCCAAGCGAAGCGCCAGGGCGCGGGTTTGCTCAACAGCGCGCTGAGCGGCAAGGCTCTGGACAAATATGCCGTGATTGATGATCTCAGTGCGACGCTACTGGCCCAGGCGGTGAGTGAACTGGGCCTCAGCGCGAGGGCATACGACAAGGTGCGCCGGGTGGCGCGGACGATTGCCGACCTGGAAGCCAGCGAGGGAATTGAATCGCAGCACGTGTCCGAGGCCGTGCAGTACCGGTTGCTGGATCGGATGTTGTAGAGTCTGCGAGCGTTAGTTTTTTGAAGTCGCGTGCGCTGAGGCGTTGATGAGCGCGATCGCGGCTTGCCGAGCGCGCTGGATGACCTGACGTCGCGAGCCGGACTCGCAGCATGACCCCTGCGCCGTGACGATGGCGCCATCAAGGAGCAGGCCGAGTTGCTCGGCGAGTAACGAGGGGTCGTTGAGTTCGGCCTGTTCGCAGTGGTTCTTGATATATTGAACCAGGGCGGCGCGATGCTCAACGATTGCGCGACTGATCGGGCTGTCGGAATCGCGGAACTCGGCGGAAGCATTGATGAACATGCAGCCGCAGAAGTCGGCTTCGCCAAACCACTGCGAGTAGAAGTCGAACACGGCGAGGATCGCGTCAACTCCGGTACCGCCACGGCTGGCAACGAACTTCATGAGACGGTTGCGGAAGATCTCATCGCGGCGTCGCAGGGCGGCGAGAATGAGTTCGTCCTTGGACTTGAAGTGGTTGTAGAGGGTCATGCGGCAGATGCCGCTCTCCTGGAGTACCTGCTCGATGCCGGTGCCGTGGAAGCCTCCCTTCGAGAAGATCTTCATGGCAGCTTCAACGAGTTCTTCGCGTCTGCTTGGGGGCATGCGGTTGCGATCCTGATACTGGGAGCCCGGATCGGTGATCTCACAATCAAGTACTTCTATGTACTGAACAGTATATACAGAATCGGCTATCCACGCGAGCTTTTTCGCAATCATATGGTTTTTTATGAACAATGGCTGGACAACCTCCGAAGTAGATATATACTGATCAGTCAGTATGTTTATGCGGCCTGGCGTGGTGCCCGGCCCTCGAACGAATGTCGTTCAGGCCACAAGGCCTCAAAAAGGAGCCCTCAATGCCCCGTATCAACCCTGTCCAAGGAACTGAAATCCCTGCTCGGTCCAAGCCTCTGCTCGCCGGCGTCCAGAAGGCCCTTGGCATGACCCCAAACCTGATGGCGACGCTGGCTCATTCGCCCGCGGCACTTCAGTCGTACCTTGGTTTCGGTCAGGCGCTGGGCTCGGCGAGTCTGTCGGCCAAGATCCGCGAGCAGATTGCCATCGCGGTCGCCGGGGAGAACTCATGCGGTTATTGCGCCTCGGCTCACACGCTGCTGGCCAAGGGAGCGGGCGTGGACGCGGAGGAAGCGGCACGCAATCTTCGGGGCGAGTCGGTTGACCCGCGGACGGCGGCGGCACTCGAGTTCGCCCGAACCATCGTGAAGAAGCGCGGCCACATTTCAGATGAGGCGCTGCGCGACGTCCGGTCAGCCGGCTACTCCGAGGCCGAGGTGGTCGAGATTATCGCCACGGTGGCGGTCAACATCTTCACCAATTACTTCAACCACATCGCGCAGACCGAGATCGATTTCCCCGTCGTCGCCGTGCGCGAGCCGGTGGCTGCTTAGTCCTTTCTCTCCCTCCGCCAAGGCGGGGCGCCGCGTCCGGCGACGAGTGCCGGCGCGGTGCTGCCGCCGCATTGATTCAGGAGTTTTGGCCATGCCGTATGCCAGCATCAAGATCACCCGCGAGCCGCGCGCCACCGTTGAGCAGAAGGCGCAACTCATCAAGGAAGTCACGGCGTCGATCGTGCGGATTCTCAACAAGGATCCGGAAACGACCTTCGTCGTGATCGAAGAGATCGACACGGATGCCTGGGGAATTGGCGGCGAGTCGGCCGCGGTGCGTCGAGCGCGCCGCGCTTGCGGCTGCGGCCAGGTAACGACGCGCCACTGACATGACCCACCCATCAGATCCACGCAGAAACAACACTCTGGAGATTCACACCATGTCGAACGAGACGAGAACACCACAGACTTTTGTCATCACCGGCGGCGGCTCGGGGATCGGCCTGGCCGTCGCGCTGGCGGCCGTGCAACGAGGCGACAACGTATTGCTAAACGGCCGCACGGAGCGCAAATTGCGCGAAGCGCAAGCCGGCCTCGCCGGCGGAACCCGCGTGGCCATCGCGGCTGGCGATATCACTCAGCCGGGCACGGGCGATGCGATCATCAACGAAGCGTTCAGTCGATTTGGCCGCGTTGATGTGCTCGTGAACAACGCCGGGATCTTCTGGACCAAACCCTTCACCGACTACACTGTCGATGAACTGGACGGCTTCCTCGGCTACGTGCGCGGCACCTACCTCGCGACCCAGGCGGCGGTGCGGCAGATGCGCAAGCAGGGCGGGGGCGGTGCGATTGTCAATATCAGCACGATCCTGGCACTCAATGCGGTCGCCGGACTGCCGTCGAGCGCGCCCATTGCGGCCAAAGGCGGGATCACGGCACTGACGAAGAACCTGGCGGTGGAACTCGCAGCGGATCGCATTCGCATCAACGCGGTGGCGCCGGGTGTGGTACCGACGCCGCTCTATGGCGAACTGTCGCCGGAGCAACTCGCATCGCTGCATCGCATGCAGCCGCTGGGTCGTTACGGCACACTGGATGACATTGCGCGGGCGGTGCTGTATCTCGCGGATGCCGACTGGGTGACGGGTGTGATCCTGCCGGTCGATGGCGGGGTTGATGCCGGTGGTGACGGCATGACGCGCGTCGCCGAGCAACTGGCCGAAGTCGCGTGAGTTGCAGGTGGCATGAATCAATCCAAGGGAAGGAATGTCAATCATGTTGAACGCATGCAAGTGTGCCACAGGTCCGAAAGTGGCGGCGGTGACCATGGCTTCGGTGCTGGCGATCAGTGTGCTGGCCGGCGGGAATGCGCGGGTGGGACGATCGGCGGTGGAACTTCAGACGCCGCGCACCACGTATCGCACAGCGAGCGTCGAGGGGCTGGACATCGCCTATCGCGAGGCGGGGCCGGCGGAGGCGCCGGCGGTGGTGCTGCTGCACGGCTTCCCGACGTCGTCGCATATGTTCCGGAATCTCATTCCGGTGCTCGCCGATCGCTATCACGTGCTCGCGCCGGACTATCCGGGGTTTGGCGCCAGCTCGATGCCGAGCGTGGATGAGTTTGCTTACACGTTTGATCACCTTGCAGACGTGGTTGAACAGTGGCTTGATGGGCTGGGCGTGAAGTCGTACAGCTTGTACCTGATGGACTATGGCGCGCCGGTGGGTTTTCGCCTCGCGACGCGCCATCCCGAACGCGTGCAGTCACTCATCATTCAAAACGGCAATGCCTACGAAGAAGGACTGCAGGAGTTCTGGAATCCGTTGCGGGCGTACTGGGCCGAACCGAGCGCGGCCAATGCATCGGCGCTCGATGGGTTCCTGACGCTCGACGCGACGAAGTGGCAGTACACGCACGGCGTGCGGAATGTGGAGTCGATCAGTCCGGACAACTGGCTGATTGATTCGGCGCTGCTTGCACGGCCGGGGAACAACGCGATCCAACTGGCGCTCTTCTACGACTATCGCACGAACCTGCCGCTGTATCCGCAGTGGCAGGCGTATCTCCGCGAGCATCAGCCGCCGGTGCTGATCACGTGGGGGAAGAACGATGCGATCTTCCCGGCCGAGGGCGCCGATCCGTACAAGCGCGACCTCAAGACGCTCGAGTATCACCTGCTCGACACGGGGCACTTCGCGCTCGAAGAGGATGGCGCCGAGATCGCATCACTCATGCTCGACTTTCTCGATCGCCGCGTACGAACAACAGGAAAGTGAACACAGTATTGCTCAACGAAAGGAGCATGTCATGACAGGTCCGGTTCTGCAATTTGATCAGTCTGAATTCGAGTCAACGGTGCTCACATCTGAGCAACCGGTGCTGGTGGACTTCTACGCGGACTGGTGCCAGCCTTGCCGCATGGTGGCCCCGACGGTGGAGGCGCTGGCGACCGAGTACGAGGAGGAAGCGCTGGTCGGCAAGGTTGATGTGGACGCAAATCCTGAATTGGCGCAGCGCTACGGGGTGTCGTCGATTCCGACACTGCTGCTCTTCAGCGGCGGTGAGGTCGTCGAGCGGTTCGTCGGTCTGCGACAAAAGGACGAACTGAGCGCGGCAATTGACCGCGCCCTGGGGCGAATGCTCTCCTGACACATCAATCAGTTGGTCGCGTGATCGGGCGGCGGCTCTTCGCCGCCCGATTGCTTTTTCTTACTTGCCGGTCAGCAGGACGACGCCGACGAGGATGAGGCAGACGGCGATGGCCTTGCGCGCGGTCATTGGTTCGCCGAGCACGAGCCAGCCGAGCAGGACGGCGATGGCGGGGGCGACGCAGAAGGCGATGGGCTTGACGACGGAGAGTTGCCCGGCCTTGAGTGCGGTGAAGAAGAAGACGAGCGCCAGGCCGCCGGCGAGCAGGCCGGAGCCGAAGATCATGCTCACCATGATCTTCGGAGGGGCGTGGGTCCAGTCGGTTGGTTCAGTGCGTGTGGCGTAGAGGGGGATGGCGGCGGCGATGAGGATGAGCGGCAGCGCGACCGTGGCGCGGATGGCCAGCGCCGTCATGGGCCCGATCTTGCCGCTTTGCAGGACCATCTTGGTGAAGAGTTCGCCCACGCCCCAGCACAGGCCGGTGAGGAGTGCGAAGATCACGGCTTTCATACGGAGCCTCCGTCGAATCCGGGCCTCGCGCGGACCTAACATGCCGTGGACGAACAGGGTCGCGGGAGGCGTCGATGACGAATGCATCATCGTCCGAATCGCCCGGCGAAGTGCAGGATGGGCGCGCGGGGCGCTCTGCAAGCCCGGGACTGCGCATCGCCATGTGGTCCGGACCGCGCAATATCTCGACGGCGATGATGCGCTCGTGGGGAAGTCGGCCTGACACCTATGTCAGTGATGAGCCGTTCTACGCGTACTACCTTAAGAAGACCAACCGAGCCCATCCGGGCGCTGACGAAGTCATATCCAAACATGAGACGGACTGGCGGAAGGTGATCGAGCATCTGACCGGTCCGATTCCCAAGGGGAAGCCCATCTGGTACCAGAAGCACATGGCGCACCACATGCTGCCGGAGATCGATCGCGGGTGGTTCGACCAGATGGTGCACTGCTTCCTGATTCGCGATCCGCGCGACATGTTGACGTCGCTGCAGCAGCACATTCCGAGTCCGACGCTGGCGGATACGGGTCTGCCGCAGCAGGCGGAGATTTTTGAAGAGGTGCGGCGGCGAACGGGAATTGTGCCGCCCGTGCTTGATGCGCGCGAGGTGCTGACGAACCCGCCGGGCATGTTGCGGCTGTTGTGCAAGGCGCTGGGGGTGGAGTTCCGCGAAGAGATGCTCAAGTGGGCCAAAGGCCCTCGCGCGACGGACGGTGTGTGGGGCAAGCACTGGTATGCGTCGGTCGAAGCGTCCACGCGTTTCGGCTCGTACCGGCCCAAGCCCGAGCCGATGCCCAGCAGTGTGCACGGGCTGTACAAGTCGTGCCTGGGTATTTATCAGCGGTTGATGGGGTTTCGGCTGACGCTCTCAAAGTAGGTGTTCGAATCGGTGAAGGTTTCTGTGAATGGTTGGGTCGGAACTGTACTGAGCCGAACTATCGTGATGCGCCTGCCCCCTGAGTTACCATCACGAAGAGTTTTTCGCCTGTTTCGAATCGTGGCGCTGACAACGACGCTGACAGCGCTCGGTGCCGCAACTATCGTGCTGTTCTGGGGCGATTGGCGTGGCGCCGTCGCCATTCTCATTCCTGCACTGATCTGGGGATGGAACTGCATGGAGGTGTATTCCATAACCAGAACCCTTGACCGATGGCGCGACCACGACAAGCGGACGGGACGTGATGCAGAGAAAAGAGACTGATGCTGCAGACTTTCAACGAAAAGAATCGCGACATCGCTTACTACGTCAATGGGCGGTTGATCCCGCGCGATGAGCCGGGGATCAGCCCTTTTGATTCATCGGTGCAGGGCGGAGACGGGGTGTGGGAGGGGTTGCGACTCTATTCGGGGCGCATCTTCAAATTGCGTGAGCACCTGGATCGGTTGAGGTCGTCGGCGTTGGCGCTGGCGTTCGAGTCAATTCCTTCGCACGAGCAGATGATCGAAGCGATTCGTGAGACGCTTGCAGCGAACATGATGACTGATGGCGTGCACATCCGGCTGACGCTGACGCGCGGCGTAAAAATCACCAGCGGGATGGATCCACGACTCAACCAGGCGGGGCCGACGCTGATCGTGCTCGCCGAACACAAGCCGCCGGTGTATGGACGGACGGGTTTGTCGCTGATCACCTCGTCGATCCGGCGATTTGCGCCGGACGCGATGGACCCCAAGATCCACCATTGCAATCTCATTCAATCCATTCTGGCCAAGATCCAGGCGAACGCGGCGGGTGCGGATGATGCGCTGTTGCTCGACCCGCGCGGCTTCGTTGCTGAGACGAACGCGACGCACGTCTTTGTGGTGCATGGCGAGATGGTGCGGACGCCCTACACACTTCACTGTCCGGAGGGGATCACGCGCGCGACTGTTTTGGAGTTGTGTGCGGCCAATGGCATCGCGCACGAGGTGTGCGACTTGTCGCTGACTGACGTTTACCGGGCCGATGAGATGTTCTGCACGGGGACGATGGGTGAACTCGCGGCGGTGACGAAGGTGGACGGCCGCACGATCGGCGACGGTAGTGTCGGTTCGATGACGCAACACTTGTCGAAGTTGTACGGCGAACTCACGGCGCGTGAAGGCGACAAGGTAGTCTAGCGGCAACGCATGCATCGCTGCTAAACTACTGGCGCATGAACGAGTCTCCAGGTCCATCGCGTTGGATTTCCCTCTGTCCGCTTGATGAGATTTCCATCGGGCGGGCGCGCTATCTCGAGGCGGTCGATCGGCCGCTTTGTGTCGTGCGCGTTGGCGAGACTGACGCGGCGGTATTCGACGACTCGTGCCCACATGCCGGCGGCCCGCTCTCGGGCGGGCACGTGGAGGATGGATGTCTCGTGTGTCCGCTGCACCAGTGGCCGTTTCGACTGGCTGATGGTATTTGCGCTGATACGAGCGTGTTTCGTGTGCGCAAGTACACCTGTCGCGTGCGCGATGGGGTGGTGGAGATGGCAGCGCCTGAATCGAGATGAAGCGATGGCGCAAGCGTCGAGCGGAGCTCACGCGCAAAGAGTTCATCAACCTATTTCTTCAGGAACATCCAGGTGTGGGTCTGGAGGTAGCCGACGGGGACGGGGTCTTCGGTGACGACGACCTTGACGTTGCCGTTGGTGGCGCGAAGCGAGACGGGATTGACGCCGTCGCCGATGGTGGCGATGAATTGTGACGGGCCGCGCTGCTTGATGTTGGCCAGGCCCTTGTAGCCCTTGAAATCGGCGCGGCCGCCGACGGATTCGACATCGTACACGCCGTGCGAGTCTTCCTTGATGCGATACTCGATGCTGCCGTTGACGGCGTTGATATCCACGGGCTGCACGACGGGATTCTCGGTGCGCAGGATGACATTGCCATTGTCAGCCACGACCGTCACGGCGCCGCGGACGTTGACGAGATCGACATTACCATCGGTCGTGTGGACGCGCACGCCGTCGACGCGTGGGACATTGATCAGCAGGCCGACCCACTGATCATGCTCGTAGGCGAAGCGGGTGGAACTGGTCACGCGGAGGATGCTGCGGCCGTTGTCATCCTGCTCGACTTCGGCGGTGACATCGATGAGATCGAGGGTCTGATTCTCGCCGTAGGGATAGACAACGTTTCCGCGCGAATCGCGGACGTCGTTGAAAGCGCGGAGTTTGCAGCGGACGACGACATTGGGAATGTCGGGATCGGCAATAACCGTGACGGGGCCACGGAACGAGTCGACGTCGACGGCGATATCACCCTTGATGGGTCCCTTGTCGAAAACCAGCCATCGCTTGGCCCGACTGCCACACCCGCCCAGCAGGAGCATGGTCAGGGCGAGGACGACAGGCAGGGCGAGATTGAAGCAATGACGGCGCATCTGGTTCCTTATCGTCGCACGGCGGGGGCGAGATTCAACCTTTCGGGCCAGAGGGGCATTCTAGTGCGATGGGAGGGGCCTGGATGGGGGTTAGCGGGAGCGACCACGCGTAAACTCCCGGCTATGAACCACACATCCACTCTCCGCCGTTTTGTCCTTCCGGTTCTGTTCGTCGTGACTGGAGCTTTCGCCGCCGTCACTGAGCCCGCGATCGCCGGCGACGAGGTCGTTGTGACCTTTGACGCGAATCTGCGCGAGCAACCGGCGACGGGGCGGCTCATTCTGCTGATGGCCAAGGCGGGATCCGGGGCCGACCCACTCGACGCTCCGTTCTGGAACGATCCGCAGCCGATCTGCTCGATCGCGGTGATTGGCGTCAGGCCGGGAGAGGCGATGCGCATCGGTGATGTTGACGCGACGTTTCCGGGGCCGATGTCAACGTTCGACGGTGAGTACACGGTGCGGGCTGTTCTGGATGTGGACAGCACGACAGGGAGTTTCAACAACTGCGAAGCGAATCTTGTCAGCGAACCAGTCCATATGACGTGGCGCAGCGGCGACGACGATCACTACGCAATCGCGCTGACCGGGCACATTGAAGTGCCGCACCCGCAGGAGACCGATCGGGTAAAGGAGGTCGTCGTTCACAGCGAGCGGCTCAGCACGTTCTTCGGTCGGGATGTGATGCTGCGAGCGGGGGTGGTGCTGCCGTCGGATTATGCCGAACATCCCGATCGGCAATACGCGGCCATCTACCACTCGCCGGGCTTCGGCGGTCGGCACTTCGATGCGTGGGGCCGCGGGGGCAATCACGGCGGACTGGGTGAGCAGGTCATCAACATCTACGTCGACCCGGATGGTCCCAACAACCATCATTTGTTTGTCAACTCGGTCAACAACGGTCCGGTCGGCGATGCGCTGGTCCATGAACTGATCCCCGAACTGGAAAGGCGGTTTCGATTGGTCGCCAAACCCGAGGCGCGGCTGCTTACGGGGCACAGCAGCGGCGGATTCACCAGCGTCTGGCTGCAGGTGAACTACCCCGAGACGTTTGGCGGCTGCTGGGCGACGGGGCCAGATCCCGTGGATTTTCGCGCGTTTCAACTTGTGAACGTCTATGACGATGAGAACGCCTACGTCGACGCCGAGGGGCGCGATCGACCGTCGGTGATCATGGGCGGTCGAACGGTGTGCACCATCCGACAGGAGAACGGGATGGAGTACGCACTCGATCCGACTGGCGGGGCGGGGCAGCAGTGGTCGTCATGGATGGCGTGCTTCTCAAAGAAACGCGCCAACGGGCAGCCGGTTTCGATCTGGGACCTGAAGACCGGGAAGATCGACCCGACGCTGCGCGACTATTGGAAGAAGTCGGATGTGCGACTCATCCTCGAATCGCGGTGGAAGGACATTGGGCCGCTCATGTGCGAGCGGCTGCGGATCATCTGCGGCGATCACGACAACTTCAGCCTCAATGAAGCCGTGCAACTGCTGCGCGAGTCGCTCGACAAGCTGCCGGGCTGGCAGAGCGAGTGGGCCACTCCCGAGGAGCGGGCCAGCCACGGCTACATCACGCTGGTGCCGGGTGGGACGCACATGAATCTGGGCATGTACGGCGTTTCGCGGCGAATCGCGGAGGAGATGGAGATTGACCTGCGGCGGCACGGGCTGATCGAGTGACCGCGATGAAGTCTCGGTCGCTATCATCGCGCGAGATGACGCATGTCTGGCAACTTGCACACGGCCGCGAACTGGCGCTGGATCGCTTTCGATTGATGGCGATCCTGAACGCAACGCCGGACTCGTTTTCGGATGGCGGCCGATTTCTTGACGCGCGAGTGGCGATCGATTATGCGAAGCGGTGCCTCGATGAGGGGGCCGCGATCGTTGATGTCGGCGGCGAGAGCACGCGTCCCGGCGCGCAGCGCGTCGATGCAGCCGAGCAGTTGCGACGGGTGCTGCCGATCGTCGAAGGCGTTGCGTCGCTGGGCGGCGCGCTGATCAGCATTGATACAACTTCGTCGGAGGTGGCGCGGGCGGCGATCGACGCGGGCGCGCACATCATTAACGATGTTTCGGCGGGGACGGAGGATCCGGAGGTGTTTCCGCTCGCCGCAGGCTCGGGTGCGGGCCTGATTCTCATGCATCGCCTGCGGCCTCCTGATGCGGACTCTTACAGCGATCAGTACGCGGCGCCGCCGAAGTACGACGATGTGTTTGCCGATGTGAAAGCATGGCTGATGACCCGCGTCGAGGCGGCCAGAGATGATGATGTTTCGCGGGAACAGATTGTCCTCGACCCCGGCCTGGGCTTTGGAAAAACCGTGGATCAGAACTTTGAACTCATCGCTCGCGTATCGGAATGGCGCTCAACGGGGTTCCCGGTGCTCTGCGGGGCCAGTCGGAAGAGCTTTGTGGGCCGCGTGACGGGTGTTGAGGAGCCGGCCGGCCGCGTGGCGGGCAGCATTGCGATCGCGGTGGAGCAGTTTCTGGCGGGGGTGAGGCTGTTTCGGGTGCATGATGTGGAGGCGCATCGGCAAGCGCTTGCGGTTGCTCAAGAGATCGGTGGAAGGACGTAGGGCCGGGGTTACAATCGCTTTCGGGCGTCCGGAATGATTCAAAACCGCCCCCAGAAAAAAGAAAGAGATCAGTCATGGCAGGCGCAAATACACTCGAATTCACCGACGGCAACTTTGACAGCGACGTGCTCAAGGCGGACGTCCCGGTGCTGGTCGATTTCTGGGCCGAGTGGTGCCAGCCGTGCCGCATGCTCGCACCCACCATCGAGAAACTGGCAAACGATTTCAAGGGTCGCGTGAAAGTCGGCAAACTCGACACCGATTCCAATCGCCAGGTCGCGGTGAAGTTTGGCATCACCGCCATTCCCACCGTCATCCTTTTCAAGGATGGCGAAGTGCATTCCAAGGTCGTCGGCCTCAAAAGCGAAGCGGACTTCAAGACGATGCTTGAGGGTGCCATCGCCGACTGATGTCGTGCAGAAATGTGTGCACTCGGCATGCGCCGTGTCTCGCCTGACCGCTTGAAGTCGGCCTTGATTGGGCGACGGAACGGCGGGAGTCGCGGCGGCGGCAGGCGCCGAATACCGACGGGGCGCAGTGTCCGGAGTGCGGAGCGGCCATCAATGCTGCGCCCGCGAACTGATGCGAGTACAGATCATCCGACGGGCGTCGCGAATGGCCGCGCGGGTTCGGTTCTTGTGAACAAGGAGCTCGGCGAACCGGTCAGGCACCTGTCGTTACGAAATGACATGTTCGGTGGTCTGGGTGCCCTTGCTGATCTTGTCCCACCGCTGCGCGTCCATGAGCGGTGCGTCGAGATCGTCGTCGGCAAAGACCGAGGCTGAACGGCGCAATTTCAGGTAGATCGGCAAGCCGAGCAAGAACAGCGCGCCAACGGAGGAACCGAAGGCAATGCCGGCGACCTGCACGCGATTGTCTTTGGCGGGCAGGGGCTCGACTGTGGCGGGGACGGCGAGATTGGTCGTGGCGCCATCGGTGCGGCGGCCGCGCTCAGCGTTGGAGGCGCTGACCAGGCCGATCGAATAGGTTTCGAGAAGGCGTTGCACTTCATCGCGACCGTTGGTCGTGAGTTCGAGGTTGATGGTGCCCGGTTCAGGCGAGCCGGTAACGAGATTGGCTTCGAGGAAGGCGCGAAGTTGGGCCGGCTCGGCGAGGTCCGTGTAGCCGCGCTGCCGCAGTCGTTCGGCGATGCCGTTGACGACGGTGTCGCTCCTAAGCATCTCCTCGTGGACGGTCTGCCAGAGATTCAACTGCGTGTCAGTGAGGGGAAAGCCCGGCTTGCCTTTTGCTTCGATGGTGGCGTGGGCGGTGTAGGCGGTGGGCCAGAAGGTCATGACGCCGAAGTAGCTCGCCGCGCCCAGGATGGAGATGGTCAGCACAATTAGGAACAGGTTGGTGACGGCGCTGGAGCGTGCCCAGCGGCGGATCATGCGCTGCTCGGCGAGTTCAAGATTCCGCCGCACATCCTGGAGCGTGCGTTTTTCTTCTTCGAATTCGCGCACGCCGTGCGCCTGCTGCTTGATGACGTCGCGGGCCTTGTTGAGGCGGCGCGAACGATCCTTGATCGCCTGGCGCATCCGCTGCAACCGCTGGCGGCGGAGGTTGGTGAACACATCGCTCACTGGTGCGGAGCCGGAGAGATCCGCGGATACGCCGGGTCGCGTTTGCAGTTCTTCGATCGTCTCCGTGAGTCGGTTGATTTCGGCGACGCGCTCGGCTGTTTGAGCTTGAGCGTCCTTGAGGGATTGCTGCATCGAGCGGATGTGGTTGCTGAGTTCCTCGATGGCCTGCTCGCGCTTGGCGAGTTCTTCGTCGGTAGATTCGCCGCCGGAAGTGGTTCGAGCGGCCGCCTGGAGCTGAGCCTCGAGGCCGGTGATTTCCTGTTCGAGGGCGGCGATGCGTTCGTCGCGGGCCTGGAGAACGGAGGGATCGACACCCGAGGACGCCCCGCCGGATGAGCCAGGCTGGGCTTGCTGGACCTGGGCTTCGAGCGCCTTGATTTCCTGTTCGAGCACCGCGATCCGTTCGTCGCGCGCCGCGACGATGGTGGGATCGACGCCGGCCGACTCGCTGCCTCCCGCGGGCGCGTTGGCTAGCTGCGATTCGAGTTCGGCGATGCGGCGGTCGCGCTCTTCAAGCGCGGCGAGCGCAGCGGTGCCGGCTTGGATCTGCTCGGACTGGCCGTCGAGCGCCTTGCCGAGCTCCATGAGCTTGCGCTTGGTGGCTTCAAGTTGCTCGTGGCGCGTGCGGATCTCGGCTTGTGCCTTGTTCAGAGCGGCTTCGAGTTCAGTGACTCGACCCTGGGCGGCATCGAGATCTGCTTGGAGCGAGTCGGTACGCAGCGCGGCCTGTTCGAGTTCAGTCTGGTGCGCCTTTTCGATCTTGCCTGACTCAGCTCGCTGAACTTCGAGGTGCTCTTTGAGAGCAGCGACCTGCTTGCGCGCTTCGTCGAGCTGCGACTGCAATTCGGAGTTTCGCTCATCGCGCTCCTGCTGGATTTCGTCCATCCGCTTGTCGACTGCCTGCATCGCCTGTCGGTGCTCATCCTCGCAGCGAGTTCGCTGCTCGTCGAGATCGGCGAGCTGCTGCTTGAGCTGCTCTCGATCAGATTCGAGCATCTCCAACTGTGAGCGGCATTGCGTCTGCTCGGCGGACAGCTGTTCTCGCTCCCGGTCCAGGGCCGCGCGCTGCCGGTCGATCGCCTCGCGCTCCTGTGCAAGCGCGGTGCGGTCGGCCCCGATGGATTGCCTGAGCTGTTCGAGTTCGCGTCGTTCGTTGTCGGCAAGTTCGCAGAGTGACTCGGCGTGCTTTTCACGCTGGTCGATTTCTTCGGAGCGCTGTTTGAGGGCGGCGGCGGCCTGTTCGAGCTGCTCGCCGCGGTGATCGAGTTCGGCCTGCTGCTTTTCGAGGGCCGCCTGCTTCTGATGGATCGAGTCGACGACGGCCCCGCTCTCTTTGGAGACCTTACGCAGTCGTTCGAGACGGCCTTCGACGTCGGCGATGATGTCGAGCACGTCGTCGTTGAGGGGATCGTGCTGCGGGGACGGAGTCTGGGCCTGAGAAGGGGCGTTCTCGACGTCGTGCGGATCGGACATGATCATCACCTCGGAGGCTGCAGGGCGGTGGTTCGTGCGCTCGTGGTCGTTATCGGCGTGAAGGGGGGCAAACTGAACCGCGCCGGGCCTGAAGTGACAGGAGATTACGGCCTTTCCCGATACGCCCGATGATTCGCCCTCTCCTAGCATTTCAGGCCGGATGGCGCGTGTTTTTCGTCGCCAGGAAATCGAAGAAAATGGTCCACGTGCTCAAACACATTGCGAACAAGATCGAGCAGCGGGAGCGACTCACCCTTGATGAGGGGATGGTCCTTTTTCAGACTCCCGACTTGTGGGAGGTCTGCCGCCTGGCCAGCCGCGTCCGCGAGCGGTTACACGGCAAGCGCGCGTACTACAACGTCAACCGGCACGTGAACTACACGAATGTCTGCGCTCTTTCGTGCAAGTTCTGCTCGTTCTACCGCAAGAAGGATGATGACGGCGCGTACGAGTACGACGTCGGGGCCATTCGAGCCGAGGCGATCGGGGCGCAAGAGGCTGGCGCGACGGAGATTCACATCGTCGGGGGCTTGCACCCGTGGCTACCGTTCTCGTACTACACCGACATGCTTGCCGCGATTCGCGAGAGCGCGCCCAAGTTGCACATCAAAGCGTTCACGGCTGTTGAGATCGTCCACCTGGCGCGAATCGCCAGGCGACCCAATGACATCGCAGGCGTGCTGCGCGACCTGAAAGCAGCGGGGCTCGGCTCATTGCCTGGCGGCGGGGCGGAGGTGTTTGACGATCGGGTGCACGATGAGGCGTTCAAAGGCAAAATCCGCAGCGACAAGTGGCTCGAGGTGCATCGTGAAGCGCACAAACTGGGCCTGAACACCAACGCGACGATTCTGTATGGCCACATTGAGTCGCTCGATGATCGACTGCACCACATGGATCTGCTGCGCACGGCGCAAGATGAGGCGATTGCCGCGGGCGCGGGTTCGGGGCGATTCCAGACGATCATCCCGCTGCCGTTCATTCCCGATGACAGCGAACTGGAGCACCTGCCGGGACCGAGCGGCGTAGAGAATCTGCGCATGCTGGCCGTGTGCCGACTGATGCTCGACAACTTCGCACACGTCAAAACGTTCTGGATCATGCAGACGCTGGAGATGGCGGAATTGATGCTGCAGGCGGGTGCGGATGACATCGATGGCACCGTGGTGTGGTATGACATCACCAAGGTCGGCGGCAGCGACACGCATCAGGAAACCGACGCGCGGCGGCTGTGCCAGGTCATTCGCAATGCTGGATTTGAACCGATCGAGCGAGATACTCTGTATCGGCCGATTGCGCGCGACGGGGCGGAGTGGCGCGTGGCGGAAGTCGCCGCCGTCTAGCGGCAGCGCGACACGATGCGAAACATCCCTATCGCGCCAGGTGCCAGAGGAAGATCCCGGCGGCGACCGCGACGTTGAGCGAGTCGTTGCCCAGGTGCATCGGGATCGTCAGGCGGCGATTGCAGACACGCAACCAGTAGTGTTCAAGACCCTGCGACTCGCTGCCAAACACGATAGCGAGGCGATCGGGGCGTGTCGTGGCGCTGCCGAGCACTTCGGCGTCAGGGTCGTCAACAACTGTTGCCGCAATCTGAACATTCCACTTGTTGTGCAATGCAACCAGATCGGCGCGGAGATCCTGCGAGCGCACGATCGGTAAGGTGAAGACCGCGCCCATCGATACTCGTACGACGCGGCGAAAGAACGGATCGCACGAACGCTGGCCGATGAGCATGGCGTCGGCGCCCATCGAGCCGGCGATGCGGATGAGCGCGCCGAGGTTCTCGGTGTTGTGGATTTCCGGGCAGACGACCAGCGTGGTGCGTTTTTGCTTTGGCTGGTTCATCAGGTCATCAAGAGTCGGGTTGGGTGGGCGGCGGCCGCAGGCGATCATGCCGGAGTGAAACTTGAAACCGAGGATGACGTCGATGACCGGGTCGCTTGCGGCGTAGATGGGGCAGCCGGCCGGCGCGAGCGCGGCGATCTCCTCGGCCCGCTTGGCTTGCACGAGTACGGAATCAGTTTCGATGCGACTGGCGAGCAGGCGGCGAACGAGGTGTTCACTTTCGGCAATGAACAGCTCGCCCTGTGCCTTGGCCAGATCGCGGTCGCGCGTGTTCATGTAGGGCCAGAGTCGCGGATCGTTGGGTGAGTCGATGTGGGTGACCTCGGCGGGCATGGCGGATCATACTTCGCTCTACGCGGCCGCGCTCCGGTTCGCAGGGCCTCCGCGCGGCGGCTGACTGCCTATGCTCTGACTTTGCCACTTGATGGAGATGCGCATGCCTCTGGTTGTCACAGGTTCGATCGGGATTGACACGATTCATACGCCCAGCAGCAGCGCGGCGGAGGTGTTGGGTGGGTCGTGCACGTACTTCGCCGCGGCAGCGAGTTTCTTTCATCCGGTGCGCCTCGTTGCGGCTGTGGGCGAGGATTTCGACACGCGGTTTCTTGAGACCATCCGCGCGTTTCCCGGCGTCGATCTTGAGGGACTTGAGACCCGCAAGGGGTCGGAGACGTTCCGCTGGACCGGTCGCTATCACACGAACATGAACGACCGCGATACGCTGGAGGTCGATCTGGGCGTACTTGGCGAAGCGCCGCCCCCGGTGCCCGAGTCGTTTCGCGATTCGCAGTTCATCTTCCTGGCCAACGCGTTTCCCAAGAACCAGATGCAGTTCCTCGAATCGTTCCCGAAGCGGCGTCTGGCCGTGGCGGACACGATGGATCTGTGGATCAGCACGGAGCGTGATGCGCTCAACGAGCTGCTCGAACGCATCGACGGCCTCGTGCTCAATGACTCAGAAGCGGAGATGATGACGGAGATGAGCAATCCCGTCAAGGCGGCGCTGACGATCCGCGAGCAGTACAACCTCAAGTTTGTGGTCCTCAAAAAGGGTGAGCACGGATGCCTGCTGGCGCACGAGGAGGGCATCGCGGTGCTGCCGGCCTATCCGATCGAGTCGGTCATTGATCCGACGGGCGCTGGGGATTGCTTCGCGGGCGGCATGATGGGGTATCTCGCATCGATCAATCGCACCGACTTCTCGTCAATCCAGCACGCACTGACGCACGGCACGGTCATTTCGAGTTTTACCGTTGAGGCCTTCAGCCTTGAGCGGTTGCAGAACATCGGCATTGCGGATATTCACCGGCGGATGATCCAGTTTGCTCGCGCGGTGCGGGTGGTGTGACCGATGGGATTCAAGATTGTCGACATCGAGGGCACGCCGAACCCCAATGCGCTGAAGTTCAACCTGGACCAGCCGATCAGCCAGGGAACGCTGAGCTACCTGAGCGCTGACACGGCCTCGGGTCATCCGATCGCGGCGACATTGTTTGGCATCGATGGCGTGACGACGCTGATGTTTCGCGGCGATTTTGTGACGGTAAACAAGCGGGCGGACGCGGACTGGGGGCCGATCAAGGCCAAGGTGCGCAAAGCGCTGGCCGAGGCGGCGCCGCTGTCGGAGGCGGGGTTTTGAGGGGAAGCCGACGGTGCGCTCCTTCGCAGGGTCTTCGTGTCGCGGCTGGATGGTCAAACTACAATGCCGCCGCATGACTGACATCAAACGCATTGAACCGGAGACGCCGCTTGTCGATCTGATGAACGGCAGCGCGCGCTGGGAGATTCCTGTCCACGATCATGGCTTCATCGCGCTCACGGATGTGATGCCGCGACTCGTGCCGCAGGGGCATACGGCCGACTTTGCCATTGTGCAGGCGGCGCGCGTGTCGTACGGGCAGGGCACCAAGAAGGTGCAGGAAGATCGGGGGCTGGTGCGCTACCTGCTGCGGCACCGGCACACCACGCCGTTCGAGATGGTCGAGTTCAAATTCCACATCGCCATGCCGATCTTTGTGGCGCGGCAGTGGATTCGGCACCGTACTGCAAACGTCAATGAGTATTCCGCGCGCTACTCCGTCATGCCCGACCGGTTTTACCGGCCGACCATCGACAACGTACGCAAGCAATCGACTGCGAATCGACAGGGTGGCGATGAGCCGATCGATGTCGGTACGGCCGAGGAGTTTCTGGCGTATCTTGCCAAGGCGGAGAGTTTGTACGGCGAATACGAGCAACTGATGGGCAAGGGTGTGTCGCGCGAGTTGGCCCGTTGCGGTCTGCCGGTGAGCGTGTACACCGAGTGGTACTGGAAGTGCGATCTGCACAACGTGCTGCATTTCCTCTCGCTGCGCATGGATCCGCACGCACAGCAGGAGATTCAGGACTTCGCCAATGCGATGTACGCGCTGATCGAGCCCATCTGCCCGGTGGCGATGGAGGCGTTTCGCGACTATCGGCTCAACGGGATGTTCCTGACGGGGCTGGAACTCGAGGCGTTGCGCACGGGCGAGGCGCTCAAGACAGAGAACAAGCGAGAGAACGCCGAGTGGGAGGCTAAGAAGACGCGGCTGGGGCTTGCGGGCGAACCTGCCGTTTAGCCGCGACACATGCGTCGCCGCCAAGCGGTTACATGCTTGCGATCAGGTCAACGATCGACCGCCGTCGAGACGGATGATTTCGCCGGTGATGTAACTGCCGTTCTGAGCGAGGAAGAGTACGAGGTCGGCGACATCTTCAGGCGTACCCGGTCGCTGAAGGGGGATGCGGCCTTCGTAAGACTCGATCTCTTCGGGGTCGACATTCTCAGGCCAGGCGACCACCCCCGGAGCGATGCCAATGACGCGAACCTGCGGCGCCATTTCGCGGGCCAGCGTGCCAACCATCTCCGCAATTGCCGCCTTGCTCATTGAGTAGGCGGCAAATCGTTTGCGGGCCCGGCCGAGCGTCTGCACGTCGCACATCGCTACGACGACGCCATGGGCCTTGTGCAACGGCTTATCGAGCCCCTGTGTGAGCATGAGCGGGGCAAGCGCGTTTATACGCAGATGTGCTGCAGCATGTTCGGCGTCGATCTGCCCCCATAAGGTGCGCTCATACAGCGATGCGTTGTGCACCAGCACATCAAGGCGATCGTGTGATTGACTGAACCGGTGAGCGAAAGCCTGCACGGCGTTGAGGTCGTTGAGATCGAGTTGTTCGATCGTGACGTTTGCGCCCAGGCTGCGGCAGTCAGCTGCGGTCTGCTCCGCTTCGGTCTTGCTCGTGCGGTAGGTGAAGCAGATGTCGTAGTCGGCCCGTGCGAGCGCCAGGCAGATGGCCCGGCCCACTCGCTTGGCTCCGCCGGTGATGAGTGCCAATCCTGTGGGCGTGCGCGTCATGATGCCTTTTCCTCGTCGCCATTCTCGTCACTCTCGTGGTCATCGTGGTCGGCGATTGGTGGAGTAGTGGGTCTGGCGGTCTTGCTGGTCCCGCCGATGCGACGTCCAGCCTCGGCCCAGGGATCGACGAGATCGGCTTGCTTGTGGCTGGGTGGATTGTCGATCAACCGCCGCCGGGCGAAGTGGATGAGCACCGTGGCGCAGATGGCCAAAACGACCAGAACGATGAGCAGCAACACGATCATCGGGCCGAACATCACGAGATTCGGCTGGGACGTGCCGCCCTGAGTGGCCAGAGAAAGGAACCTTGTCGCCATTGGAGCAGTATAACCAGTCGAGGATGGTTGGAGAAAGACCATTTCGGCTTCCTGTGACGGGGCCGACCGGAGTGGGTGGGTCCGTGAACCCATTTCATTCCGGCAGAATCGTTTCAAAGGGGCCCAATGTCGCCCGCAGCCGTCCGGTCTGATGATCGGGGGCAAGGTTGTGGGTGGCTGCAACCGATGACTGACCACGTCCGCGCGGGCCGCCGCGAGCCGGTATGATCCCCGCGAGGGTGGTCCGATCACCAGAAGCACACACTTGAATGAGGCACTCATGACGCAATTCCACGCCGCGGCAAGAAACCACTCACGATCACCATTTCGCCGCCGCGCTGCCACGCTTGCTGCGTGTTTGACCATCGGGCTGCTGCCCGCCGTCCCGACATGGGCGATGCAGGACACCGTTGTCCAGCCGACTGGCGCCAAGGGTGGCCTCGACTCCGCCTCGCGAATCTGGGATGACTCGCTCCAGCGCGACACCGAAGGTGTCTACACGATTCTGAAAACGATCGAAAGCCGGGGTGATGAGAAACGCGACCCATCACAGCTGGTTTCCACCGTCGATTCGTACCTCAAGTTCATGCAGGAGCAGGCGGCGGACCGCCTCAAGACCTTTACCGAGAGCATGGAGAAACTCGACGGGCATCTGACCGACGGCAATCTGCGCGAGGGCCTCGCCGATGCGCTGGCGGCGCACGAGGCGAGTCTCGAACCCGTCGAACTGCTTGCCTTGCAACCGAACACAAATCTCCCATTCAAGGATGCGGTGCTCGCCGACCCGCGCATCATCGAACTGGTGACCCGGGCCAACAAGGCGGCGCATGATGCCGAAGATCGCGGCGAGTGGATCATCGCGCAGGACCTTTTCTATCGCCTCAACACGCTGATTGATCGGCACTACCAGGACGATCTCGACCGCGTGTCGTATCGACTGGGTCTGTTGCGCCTGTACGCTCCCAAGCGACTCGAAGACCTGATGGACGCCTATCTGGTGGCGACGGGGGAGAAGCCCCGGCCGCGCTGGGCCCACCAGGAACTCGATACGTGGCAGGTTCACCTCAAGGGTGTCGATCGTGCGATGGTCAACGACGTGCTGTACATCGCCGCGAACATGCACCTTTCGCAGACGGGTTATCCGAAATTGCTCACGGGTGGCCTCGAAGCCCTCGACACACTGGTGACCACGACCGACCTGAAGGAGACGTTCGATGGACTGAGCGACGCCAAGGCCGTCAAGCAGTTCACGACGTTCCTCCACGAAGAAGAGAATTACTGGAAGACGCAGGCCGACGCCGACCGATCGCGGGCGGCGCGCGTCATCGAACGAATCGAGCAGAAGAACAATGAGACGGTCCGCCTCCCGGCGGAGGTGCTTTACCACGAGTTCGGTGACGGGTGCATTTCGGTGCTCGATCCGTTCACCGACATCGTGTGGCCGGATGAGTTGCAGGTTTTCAAGCGGCAGCTTGAAGGCTCATTCAGCGGCGTGGGTATCCAGATTATCATCAACGAAGAGAATCAACTGACGATCGTGACACCGCTCAAGGACTCCCCCGCGCATCGCGCCGGGATCCAGGCGGGCGATGACATCGTCGCGGTGGACGGCCGCTCGACGGTCGGCATCACCACGTCGCAGGCGATCGACCAGATCACGGGGCCAAAGGGCACAGCGGTAACGCTGTCGATCAAGCGCAAAGGCGTGGATGATCCGATCGACTACCGGCTTGTCCGGGCCGACATTCCGATCGAGACGGTCAAAGGCTGGAAACTCAAGGACGGCAATGACTGGGACTATTTTATGGATCGTTCTCAAGGAATCGGCTACATCCGCCTGACGGGGTTCATGAGGCAGACGGTTGATGACTTTGACGTGGCGATCAGCAAGATGGGTGACGATCTGCAGGGTCTGGTCATCGACTTGCGCTACAACCCGGGCGGCCAGTTGCAGGCGGTGATCGACCTGTGCAACCGATTCGTGGCGCGCGGCGTGATTGTTTCAACGGAAGGACCGGGCCGGCGGGTGAACCGAGTTCACCGCGCTACTGCGCACCGGACGACGGATCGGCTGACGGAGATTCCCGTTGTGGTGCTCATCAATGAGGGTTCCGCGTCAGCCAGCGAGATCATGGCCGGCTGCCTGCGCGATCACCAGCGAGCCGTCGTTGTTGGCACGCGGTCCTATGGAAAGGGCAGCGTGCAGCAGATTTCCGACCAGGTGGACGGCGGCAACGCGCTGCTCCGCATCACGCGCGAGCACTACCTGCTGCCCAGTGGCGACATGATTCACCGCGAGCCGGAGTCCACGCAATGGGGTGTTGAACCGCACCTCACCGTGCGCATGACGCCCAAGCAGATCGGCGACTCGCTCAAGATTCTGCGCGATGTTGACGTGCTTCCGGACGCCGAAGACCCGCTGACGGAAGAAGAGATGGCGCAGCGGGATCCGAATCGACTGCTGACTGAAGATCTCGACTTTCAGTTGCAGACGGCCATGGTGCTGATCCGCTCGCGTCTCTGGCCGGGCAACAGTGCTCATCTTGTCAACAAGGTTGGCGAGCAGCCATAATCGGTCGAGAAGATGGCTGATGGGCCATTGAACAGTCGGGTCCGCTGCCAACAGCGCGACCCGACTTTTTTTCGCGCCGAGCGAGCTCACGCATCGCCGAGAAGTGCCTCCAGCGCGGCTCCGGGGTCTTCCCGGCGCATGAGGTGTTCGCCGACGAGGACAATGCCGACGCCCGCCTTGCGTAGGCGTTCAACATCTTCACGCGTTCGGATGCCCGACTCGCTGATGAGGATGCGCTTGTCCTCGACCATGTCGAGCAGGCGCAGCGTGTGGCCGAGGTCGGTCTTCATGGTGCGCAGGTCGCGGTTGTTGATGCCCAGCAGGGTGTAGCCGGGATGGGGAAAGCCGATGTGGTGGCGCACGCGGAGCAGGCTCTCGACGTCGTGAACTTCGACAATCGAGGTCATTTTCAGTTCGGTTGCGAGGATGAGCAGATCGACGAACTGCCCCTCGGTGAGGATGTCGGCGATGAGCAGCACGGCGTCGGCCGAGGCTGCCCGGGCCTCGTAAATCTGCCATGGATCGATGATGAAGTCCTTGCGAAGCACCGGCAGCGGGACGCGGTTGCGGATGCGGCGAATGTAGTCGAGGTCGCCGGCGAACCCCTCAGCATCGGTCAGGCAGGAAATCGCCGACGCCCCCGCACGGTGGTAGGCTTTGGCAATGGGTGACGGATCAAACTGCTCATCATCGCGATACTGCTCGCGCAGCCACCCGGCTGAGGGGCTCTTGCGCTTGATCTCCGCGATGACGGAGACGGTGCGCGGCGGGCGGTCGGCGGTGACGGCCTGGAAGAAGTTGCGGGGCGGCTCGGCCTCGGTCGCGCGGGCGCGGATTTCCTCGAGGGAGACGGCGGCCTTGCCTTGCTCCACCTCGTGGCGTTTGCGTTCGACGATCTGGCTCAGCGCGTTGTGCATGTGCATGGTGGTGGTAACGCCGCCTGTTATAGCGTCGCCATCCGTGGCGGGCCACGCGGTCGCGGATGAGTCGGCGGGCGTGAACTGGATTCTACTGGTTATCGGCGTCATTGCCGCCGGTGGTTTTGTGGCATTCCTGACCAGCCAGCCAAAGTGGTTGAGTCGCAAGGGATCGCCGCGGCCGGTCTCGCCGCCCCGGATGTTCGTCGTTCTCGCCTGGCAGTTGCTCGTGGCGCCTTTTCTGGCGGCGGCGTTTGCATCACTGCTCCTTTCGACGGAAGGCGAAGGCGACGCGACGTTGCGGGATGCGACGCTGCAGTTGCTCGCCGCTGAGGCCGTGACCTTTCCTCTGGTGCTCCTTTGGATCGGCCTTGGTCGAGTGCAAACGGAACAAGTCTGGGTCTCACACGCGATGATGCGCATCGGAAGCAGCGGCGGCAGCCGGCCGCGCCGCGGCATGTCGTCGCTGCAAGTGATTGGATTCGGCGTACTCGGCCTGGTGGTCTGCTGGCCGATCGTGACGATGACGAGCGAAGTCTCTGGTCTCGTTCACCAGTACTTCACGGGAGAGCCCTCGCCGATCGTGGCGCATCAGACGCTCGAGCGATTGGCGTCGGCGAACCCATCCGATCCGTGGCGCGCTGTGATGATCTTCGCGGTAGTGGCGCTGGCGCCGATCATCGAAGAGGTGATCTATCGGGGCGCGATTCAGGGGTGCCTGCGGGGGTTCGTGCGGTCGCCCTGGCTGGCGATCGTGCTCTCGGCCATTCTCTTCGGAGCCATGCACATTGGCACGGCAGCGGGGATTGCGATCCCCGGGCTGATGGTGTTCGGCCTCGGCCTGGGCATTGTCTATGAGCGGACGGGGACGCTGCTGGCGCCGATGATCATGCACGGGTTGTTCAACGCCGGCAACGTTGCGCTGCTGCTGTGGATGAATATCAAGGGCTCCTGAGCACCTTACCCTGAATCCGCGCGTCCGTGAGCCGGCTCGTGCAACATAGTGCCGAGGGTGCGATAATACCTGCTGTGATTACAGCGGGACCCGCCCGATACGGCATCAGAGGTAAACCCTGGATGAAGAAGCGCAAGGGGCGGGTTGATAGGGAGATTCGCAGTTTAGGCGTGCGAGTGTCTGGTAGAATGTGTGTAACCTGGCGGCGACGATGTTCGTCACGCCATCGGACCGGAATCAACAAAGGAGAAGAGAGATGAACAAGAGAATATGCCTGTTGACCGCAGGTCTGGTCGTTGCCGCCAGTGCCTGCGTGGCCGGCGCGCAGACCTATGTCTACATGCCGAATGAAAACGAAATCAACCCCGGCCCATCGAACAACGCGTTCCCATTTAACGCGGGTCAAGCCATGCGCGTGCAGCAGGTATTCGCTGCGAGCCAGTTCGGCGGGCAGAGCGGGACGATTACGGAGATCGCCTTCCGGGTGGACGAGAGTTCGGGCGGTCCTTTCAGCGCCGGAAACATCGACACCGAGATCCGCCTCTGTCATACTTCCGTAAACCCGCAAAGTATGAGCGACACTTTTGACTCCAACTACGGTGGCGACGTGACGCTGGTGTACGACGGATTCCTGAATCTGTCGAGCAGCGGAAGCGGATTCGACATTGTTATCGACATTGATGATGTGTTCAACTACGACGGCGTCAGCAACTTGCTCGTTGAATACAAGGTCTTCAACGCCGCCAATACAACGCAGTTCGACGCCGCCGGAACCGGGCTCGGAAACGGCGGGCTGTTGACGATTGATCGTCTCTGGGCGTTCGGCGCCAACGCGACGACGGGTTCTTCGGGTGGTGATGACGGCTATGTCACGCGCCTGGCGATCGAAGCCGGCGGCTACACCTGCCGCATCACCGGCTCTTGCCCGGGCAACATCGACGTCAACTGGGACGGCGCGCAGCCCAACAAGACCCAGGGCATCGTCTTCGCCAGCAACACCGGCAGCTTTACCATCAACAACGGCAGCTGT
The DNA here is from genome assembly GCA_002418285.1 of Phycisphaerales bacterium UBA5793. GTDB lineage: Bacteria > Planctomycetota > Phycisphaerae > Phycisphaerales > UBA5793 > UBA5793. The sequence goes on along the minus strand of DIDT01000005.1, from coordinate 89,760 downwards.
GCTGGAACGCAGCTCGGCCTTGGCACCCGTAACCTGCAATTGGTTCGCACCATCGGCACCGGCGGCGGCTCGGGCAGCATCGGACGCTCAGTCGGCACCGGCGCCTGCGGCGGTTTCGTTCAACTTGTCACCGTCGCTAACCCGTGCGAGGTGAGTACTGTGGGCCAGATCCCGTAATCCTCACGCGGCCACGAGAGGCTGCGTGATGGTTCAAATTCAGAGCCCGGGCGCTACTGGCCCGGGCTCTGTTCTTTGGATCAACCAGTGGAAAACACCATTCGCAACTTTTCCGGTCATTTCCCCTGCAGCGCGAAAGCGCCAGGCGTTAGAATGTTTTGGTTTACGGCGAGTGCCCCGGGTCGGGGCCGCCATTCAACGGCGATCGATGGAAGAGAGGGAGAAGATGAAACAAAACGCACGTGTCATCGTTGCGGCTTTGGGATTGTGTTCGTACGCCGCGGGGGGTTTCGCCGACACGATCACGTTTGACGAGCTTGGAGCGCAGCCGTGTGGATTCCCGGACACGATGCCCCTGTCGGATGAGTACGCCGCGCGCGGCGTGATGTTTGAGGGTCCGGCGCCCGGTCAGGGCGGTGCGATCCTCGATGGATGCAGCGGCTACGGTGTTGCGCCGCGGAGCGGGGATGATTTCCTGGCCTTTGATATCTTCGGCAGCTACGCGACTTTGCCGGAGATCGTGCGATTCGAAGGCGGCGCGAGCCACGTCGAGTGTTACGCCACTTCGCCGCAGAATGGGGCGTTCATCCTCACGGCTTATGACGACGCCAACAACGTCGTCGATTCGGCCGATGTGAACCTGCTCGCCGGCACGTGGTCGTACATCGAAGTGAACGGCGCGATTGATCACGTCCGGATGTCATCCATCTCGTTTCTGCTGGCGGTCGACGACCTCTCCTGGGAAGGGATGGGCGGCAACTACCAACTCGAGGTGACCGGAGAGTGCCCCGGCACGCTTACGGTCTCATGGAGCGGCGCCACTCCGAGCCGCCAACAAGGCCTCGTCCTCGGCGATCGGATTGGCAGCACCACGATTCCCCGCGGGCCCTGCCGCGGCACCGTGCTTGGTCTGCAGGGACGCGTGCAACTCATCCGGACGCTGCCCACGGGAAGCGGGAGCGGGTCGGTCAACGGTACGGCGAATGCCTTTTGTGGAAGACAACTTCAACTTGTTGAGTCGGGATCGTGCAATACGAGCAACGTGGTGGCCATTCCGTAGCAACTCGTCGAACGCAGAACGACTCACAGCGCCCAGGCAAGGCATTGCCCGGGCGTTGGTCGTTTTCGGAAAGTGTGCGATGCCGCCCATACACTTGCCGCGATCATGGGAAACGAAAGCCAATCCAAGCCGCGCATCCTCACGGGCGACACACCGACCGGCCGCCTGCACCTCGGCCACTACGTTGGCAGCCTCGAACGCCGCATCGCAATGCAGGAGACGCACGACTGCTACTTTCTGGTCGCCAATGTGCATGCGATGACGACGCGCAGCGACAAGCCCGATGAAATCCGTGCCGATACGCTGGAGGTGTTGCGCGACTGGCTGGCGGTGGGGATGGATCCCGGGCGATCGACGATGTTCGTGCAGAGTGAGGTGCCCGCGATTGCGGAACTCACGTTCTTCTTCTCGATGCTGCTCGGATTCGGCCGGGTGATGCGCAACCCGACGATCAAGGATGAGATCATCGTCAAGAACCTGGGCGACTCGTACTCGTTCGGCTTCTTGCTTTATTCCGTGGGGCAGACGGCGGACATTCTCTCGTTCCGGCCCGAGGCGGTGCCGGTGGGTGAAGATCAGGTGGCGCACATCGAGATGACGCGCGAAGTGGCGCGGCGGTTCAACCAGGTCTACTGCGGCGTGTCAGATCAGGTGGCGGATGAGGAACACCTCGACGCCGGCGGTTTGTTCCCCATTCCGCGTGCCGACGTCGGGCGCGTGGGTCGGCTCGTTGGAACCGACGGCGTGAACAAGATGAGCAAGTCGCTGGGCAATGCAATCTACCTCTCCGATACGGCCAAAGAAGTCCAGAAGAAGGTCAACAGGATCTTCACCGGTCGACAGAGTCCGACCGACCCGGGCGATCCCAACAACGTGCTGTTCCAGTATCTTGATGCATTCCACCCCGACAAGAACCGCGTCGCCGAACTGCGCGAGATGTACGCAGGCGGGCGCATCGGAGATGGTGATGTGAAGAAGGAGCTGGGCGAGTCGATCAACGCATTGCTTGGTCCGATTCGCGAGCGACGAGCGAAATACGAGGGTCAGGACAAGGCCATTCTGGAGATCATCCGGGCCGGGTGCGCCAAGGCCAATAACACGGCCGAGCAGACGCTGGAGGCGGCCAAGAAGGCCTTGCGCATGCATTTTGGCGATCGCTCCTTCGGTTATCGCTAGAGGTCATACAGACCGGATCGCTCACCCCGCTTCCCGGCAGTCGCCGCTGATGCCCATTGCGTCTCACGTCGATGTTTCTGGCAGATTTCCCGCCAAGAAGCAATCATGAACTGTCGCACGCCTTATGCACGCCCTCGGCTCTGCTGCCGCCTTCTCGCAGGAATGGCGACGGTGTTGTTTGCGTCGCAGTCGTTGGCTCAGAATGGCATTCCGATCTTCGAGACGAAGTACGAGCTGCGCTACCGCTTTCCTGAAGAGAGCAACGACATACTGCCCATGGCGTTTCGCACGACCATTGCCGGGAGTGAGCGCATTGTTCGCGATCAGCGCGAGACTTTGATGCGATACGACGGGGCGCTTGGCTTTACACTTGCCGCACGACCGCTGAGTTCCACCGATAATCTGCCTACTGGCTCGGTCGACCTCTACGTGCGACTGACCGATGTGGGCCTGGAGTGCCGCGCGGGACGAGGCTCGTACTCGATCCTGGTTAATGCAGAGGGTTTGCACGAGACTCGGCCGATGACCGGTGAAGTCACTCTCGGTCCGCACGATCAGTATGTTGGTTCGCACACGGTCTCGAGTCTGCTGGCCAAGCCGAGCACGATGCGCTTCTGCAATGGGGCGCTCCTCGCTGCTCCATCCGTTGCACCGATGCTGTCCACGCTGGATTGCGCGTGGATGTACACTGGGATCACGTCGATCTTGCCGCCCCTGCCGGCTTTGCCAATCGCAACCGGGCAGACGTGGAAAGCGGGCATGCCGGTGCGACTATCGGTGTTCGGTCAGCCGCAGATCATCCGATTTGATCTTCGATTTGAGGAGTATGACGAGAGTACGCACATGGCGCGAGTTTCGTGGAAGGCGACCCTTGCGAGCACCTCCGTCGTTCCCGCACCGGGAATTCACCACATCGGTCCCGATGCCGTCGCCAGCGGCACGATCGCCGGCGAGATGCGCCTGCACGTGGATACCGGCATCGTGGTGGGCAGCGAGATGCGTCTGGATCTGAACATCAGCCACATCAAGTCGTCGAATACTCGAGTGCGGTACGACAAGGTGTACACGCTGGAGAACCTGGATCTTCCTGAACTGGATCCGCCCACCGTTGCGGTGGTTGGCAGCGAACCGGGCGACAGTGAGCCGAAGTGATGCTCGACCCGGTGAACCGTCACCCGATCGTGCCCTCGGATCCACGCGTACCATTGGCAATCGAGCATCGCGGTCGGCCGACACCGGAAGCCGGAATTCGAAGCAGACTGCCCGGCGGACTGTGGCTGCTTGTTTGAGGGGGCTCCGCGGGGCTCCGGAAAGGGACGGTCAGACGTGTGTGGAATCGTCGCCTACATTGGCTCCAAGCCCGCATTGCCCATTCTCATGGAAGGGCTCAAGCGGTTGGAGTACCGGGGATATGACTCGGCGGGCGTTGCCCTGATCAACGGCGTTCTTCGCTCGGTGCGCTCGGTCGGCCGCGTCAGCGTGCTCGAAGAGAAGCTCAGTCGGGAGAAGAACCTGACTGGAACCATCGGCATCGCCCACACGCGCTGGGCCACGCACGGCATTCCCTCGGACTCCAACGCCCACCCGCATCGCGACGATCCCAAGCCGCGCGGCCACGGCATCGCGATCATTCATAACGGCATCATTGAGAACTATGCCAGCCTGCGCACGTGGCTCGAAGAAAAGGGCCACAGCTTCACATCGGACACCGACACTGAAGTCCTGTGCATGTTGATCTCCGAGTTGTATGACAAAGAAGGCGGCATGACACTCGACCGAGCGGTGCAGGCCGCTTTGCGCGAAGTCACCGGAGCCTATGCCATCGCGGTCATCTGCGAAGAAGAACCGGATGTTCTCGTCTGTGCGCGCAAGGGCTCGCCGCTGATGATCGGCGTCGGGCAGGGCGAGTACATCGTGGCATCGGACGGCAATGCAATCGTGGCTCATACGACCCAGGCATTTACCCTTGAAGACTACCAGGTGGCTCGCCTGACGCGAGACGGCTTCCGCACGACGACGCTCGATGATGTGCGCGTCACCCCGCGTATCCAGGATCTTGAGATCGAACTGCAGGAGATCGAACTCGGCGACCACAAGCACTTCATGCTCAAGGAGATCTTCGAGCAGCCCAATGCACTGCGAAACACGTTGCGCGGCCGCACGGACTCGCGCGAGGGGCGCGTGGTATTGGGAGGCATTGCGGATTTCACGCGCGAACTCGTCAAAGCGCGGCGGTTCATTCTGCTTGGGCAGGGCACAGCTCTGCACGCGGCGATGATCGGCGACTACCTGCTTGAAGACCTTGCGAAGATCCCCGCCGAGGTTGAATACTCCAGCGAATTCCGCTACCGCAACCCGATCATCGAGGATGGCTCGGTCGTTGTGGCCGTGAGCCAATCCGGTGAGACAGCTGACACGCTGGCGGCATTGAGCGAGGCGAGAGATCGAGGCGCGCTGACATTGGGTGTCGTCAACGTGGTTGGATCATCCATCGCGCGCGGAACCGACGCGGGTGTGTACCTGCGCGTGGGGCCGGAAATCGGCGTCGCGTCAACCAAGGCATTTCTGGGGCAGGTCACAGCTCTGACGTTGCTGGCCCTGTTCATTGGCCGGCGACGATTTCTCTCTGCCGATCAAGTCAGCCAGTACCTGGCGGAACTGGAACACGTGCCCGATCGCATCGAGCGGATTCTTGCACAATCGGACGCCATTCGCGAAGTGACCGCCAGGTACATCGATCGTGAGAACTGGCTCTTCCTTGGCCGGGGGCACAACTACCCCGTCGCCCTGGAAGGTGCGCTGAAACTCAAAGAAATCAGCTATATCCACGCGGAAGGCATGCCTGCCGCGGAAATGAAGCACGGGCCGATCGCGCTGATCAACGACGGCATGCCCTGTGTCTTCGTCGCCACGCGAAACAGCCAATACGACAAGATCATCACGAATATCCAGCAGGTCAAGTCTCGGGGTGGGCGTGTCATCGCGGTCGCCACGGAAGGGGATAAGTCGATCCGTCAGCACGCCGACGAGGTCTTCTACGTGCCGGACATGCCCGAGCCGATGCAGCCACTTGTTACCGCCGTGCCGCTCCAATTGCTGGCGTATCACGCGGCTGTACTGCGCGGCCACGACGTCGATAAGCCGCGTAATCTGGCCAAGAGCGTTACGGTTGAGTAGGGGACCAGTTCGGCCGATAACAGATCAGGGCGATGCGCGGACCGCACGCACTTCAAACTTCGGGGCGTCCGCCTACGCTATGGACGTTTCCGTGCCCGCACGGGGAGTGAGCGTCGTTTGTACAGCCGGCTGATCCGAAACTGGGAGGTGCGCCTCGCGCACAGCTATGGCCGGGACCATGTCCCGCTGCCATTTCGGATCGGTGCAGACTGGTGGAAGGACGAGTTTCCGCAGATTGCCGGCGACGATGACCTCGACGGTCTGATGGCCGTGGCGGACGAGTGGACCAGTCACCCGGATCGTTTCATTTCGGAGCGGGTTGACGATGTGCCGTTTTCGGAAAAGTCGGGGCTGATCGAGTTTCCCAGTCGTGGCGTGACGAGCGAGCCCCGCAACCGCACCGGCTACATGGCGTACCGACCGCTGCGCCATGGCTGTCCGATGGTGCTGGCCGTGCCCGCGTGGAACACCGAGCGCTGGAAATTGCGCACGCTGCTTCCGACTGCCAAGCAATGCGGTTTCGGCGGGGCGTCGCTCAGTTTGCCTTACCAGGACGAACGCCAGCCGGAGCGCTGGAAGTACGCTCAGGCGCTGATCAGCTCGGATCTTGGTCGGACGATGCGATCCATGCAGCAGAGCCTGTTGGACACGATGGATGCCATCAGCATTCTGCGCCAACTGGGGCATGAACGCATCATCGTGCTCGGCTTCAGCGTGGGCTCGGCGGTGGTCAACATGCTCGACGCGTTTGATCCCAGGCCGTTGGGTGTAATCTGCGTGTTGTGTGGGGACAACTTCGCGCAGTGCGTGATGAATGGCATCTCGACCCGTCACATCCGAAAGTCGATCGAGCCGCACGTGGAGATGGAGCGACTTGAACGCCTCTGGCGTCCACTTTCCGCGGCGACGTATGTGCCGCGACTACGCCGGATGCCGCGACCGTTGCGGGTGATGCTCACGTCGCACTATGATTTCACGTTTCCCTTTGAGAGTGGCCGGCGCCTGCGGGCCCGCTTCGAAGAGCATGGGGTGCCGCATGAATGGCGGGAGATGGGATGCGGGCACTACACGCTCTCGTGCGCGCCGTTCTCGTTGCGGTTTCTGCTGTGGCTCAAGACCAAACTGCGGCAGGCGGCGGCGTTACCGGACGCAGTGGTGACGTCTGAGGATCGTGCCGCTGATCGACGCGATCCAATCGCTGCAAGTCGCGCCTCAACTCAAGTGAAGACATCGAACGCCGATACTTCGGTTTGAGGCCCTCGCGAATGGCCGCGCGGGCTGCCCACGGTACTCCACACCGAAGGGACTCTACCCTTGCCGGCCAACCGTCGTCGTAATGAACATTGGCAGCGCAGTCTCGAACAGATCTTCGAGCGCGGCGGCGGTCTTGAGATCTCATTCCCGCGCGCAGACGCCGACGAGCCCGGGTGCGGCGATGAATCCTCCACGTCCAACCTCATCTGGCGCGTTCGCATTCTCAGCCTGTGCGACGATGAGATTGTGCTTGAGCAGCCCATGACGCTCGGCGAGACGATGAGCCTGGAAGAGGGCGTCGAACTTGTTGTGGTCATGGCAGTGGGTCAGAACCGCTGGATGTTCAAGACAACCGTGCTCGGAGCAACGGAGTACTCGCCGGTGCCGGGGCGCTCGGGATGCGCGTTTCGTGTCGCAGTACCGGAAGCGGTGGAGCGTTGCCGTCGGCGGAGTTTTTACCGTGTTTCGACGACGCAACTCGTGCTGCCCAAGGTGACCTGCTGGCCACTGCTCAATCCGGACTCGGTTGTGCTGGCGGAGAAGGCCAACGAGATGCGCGTGCTTGCGTCGCAGAATCCGCAGGAGGCCGCGACTTTCGAGAACATCGATGAGCATCTCTCGATGCCCGAGGTCGGACCTCCCTTCCAGGCCACGCTGGCCAACATCGGGGGCGGCGGCATCGGCATCGTGGTCGAGCAGGGCGATGCCCAGGCGCTGACCCGCCACCGCACGTTCTGGCTGAGCATGGCCCTGCCACCTGAGATCACCGTGCCGCTGGCGGTGACGGCCAAACTCGTGCACACGCATATCGATTCGAGCCAGAAGACTTACTGCGGCCTCGCCTTTGAGTTCGGCCACAACCGGAGCCACCAAAAGTTCATTGTGGATCAGATCCGCCGCTGCGTGACGATCCAGCAGGAAGCGCAGCTGCGCAAACTCCGCAAGACGGGGTGATGCACTCGACCGGATCGCCTGTCGAGCTCCTCCGTGTCTGCTTCGCGCCACTTTTGCTGCGGCGTCACTAGAATGCGCGATGATCTCATACTGCGCGCTCGCCACCATTTCGCTCATCACTCAGGGGCTTGCACGTGGTGCTCTCGGGGAAAGAGTGCCCCCGTCCTCGCCGCCGCTAGCCGGCTATCAGCTGGTCTGGAGCGATGAGTTTGACGCCCGGCAAGGCGCCGATGCATCTGCGCCTGATCCGTCGAAGTGGAAACCGTGGGCGATCGGCAAACGCCGTGATGCGATGAATGTGGCCGATGCAGCGCAACTCGATGGGCTGGGACATCTCGTCATCACCACAGCTCGCGTGCAGAGTTTGCAGCCAGACCAACCACACTACACCTCTGGCGGCGTCTGGACGCCCGGGATCTTTGAGCCGACGTGCGGTTATTTCGAAGCTCGCATCAAATTCCAGGCGCAGCTCGGCCACTGGGGCGCGTTCTGGCTGAATTGCGCTCCAATGGGTGAACCCGTCGGCGACACGGCCAAGGGAGGCGTCGAGATGGACATTATTGAGTTTCATCATCGACTCAAGAACAAGCAGACCGGCCAGTATCTCGCCCAGCAGACACTGCACTGGGACGGCTACGGCAAGGACCATCGCTCGGTCGGCCATACGCCGACGCTGACGTTCGCGCCGGATGATGACTTTCACACCTATGGGTTACTCTGGACGAGCGAGCAGTACGTCTACTACATCGACGGCATCGAGACCTGGCGGGTGAAAAAGGGGGCGGCCGAGGCCGGTGGAGTCAAGGGGGCCTTTTCTCCCTCGCAGCGGCCGGAGTATCTCATCCTCTCACTCGAAGTCGGCGAATGGGGTGGTACGGATGAACAGCGCGAGGCAGCCACGTTTCCCGATTCGATGATCGTGGACTGGGTGCGGGTGTGGCAGGCCAAGGAACCGCAGTAGAGCGGGGGCCCTGAGTTCTTGCATCCGCATGGAGCCCGCCCTCGCGCCTCACAAACGCCCCTGCTGCCGCTATCATCCACGCCTGTTTGCGGAGGATCTGGATCATGGACCGAACGCTCATCGCCGATGCGTTCCAGAGCGGCGAAGTCGGCTCGAAAATACGGATCAAAGGCTGGGTGCGCACGCGGCGCGACAGCAAAGCCGGGCTGAGTTTCGTGCACATCAATGATGGCACGTGCTTCGACCCCATCCAGATCGTTGCGCCCAGCAGCCTGCCAAACTACGAATCGGTCGTGCTCAAGCTCACAACGGGCTGCAGCGTCGATTGCATCGGCACGCTGGCCGCCAGCCAGGGCAAGGGCCAGCGCTGCGAGATTCAGGCGGAGTCGCTTGAACTCATCGGCGATGTTGAAGATCCAGACACGTATCCCATCAGCCCGAAGCAGCATTCGTTCGAGTACCTTCGTACGGTTTCGCATCTGCGCACGCGGACGAACACATTTGGCGCCGTGGCGCGGGTACGGCACCGGCTGGCGCAGGCGATTCACCAGTTCTTCGACCAGCGCCGGTTCTTGTGGGTGCATACGCCGATCATCACCGCTTCGGATGCCGAAGGCGCCGGCGAGATGTTTCGCGTGAGCACGCTGGATCTGCTCAACCTGCCGCTCAAATCCGATGGTCACGTGGATTTCGAGCAGGACTTCTTCGGCCGCGAGTCGTTTCTCACGGTTTCAGGTCAATTGAATGTCGAAACGTACTGCTGCGCGCTGAGCAATGTGTACACCTTTGGCCCGACGTTCCGTGCGGAGAACAGCAACACAGCGCGGCACCTCGCTGAGTTCTGGATGATCGAACCGGAGATCGCATTCGGCGATCTGCGCGATGATCGCTTACTGGCAATCGACCTCATTAAGCACCTGTTGCGCACGGTGCTGGCTGACTGCGCTGATGACATGAAGTTCTTCAACGAGCGCATTGAGAAAGGCCTGATTGAGGCATTGGAGCATGTGATCGAATCCGAATTCGTGCACCTGACTTACACGCAGGCCGTCGAAGAGATCAGCAAAGCCAAGCGCAAGTTCGAATACCCAGTGAAGTGGGGCGACAACCTTCAGTCCGAGCACGAACGCTACCTGTGCGAAGAAGTGCACCGCAAGCCGGTGGTCGTGACGGACTACCCCAAGGACATCAAGGCGTTCTACATGCGTCTCAACGATGACGAGAAAACAGTGGCGGCCATGGATCTGCTCGTGCCGCGCATCGGTGAACTCATCGGCGGCTCGCAGCGCGAGGAGCGCCTGCCCGTGCTCGATCGGCGCATTGACGAGATGAAGCTGCCCAAAGAGGCGTACTGGTGGTACCGCGATCTTCGCCGCTATGGCACCGTGCCGCACGCGGGATTTGGACTGGGCTTTGAGCGCCTGCTCATGTACGTGACCGGCATGGCGAACATGCGCGATGTGATTCCGTTCCCGAGAGCGCCACGGCTGGCGGAGTTCTAGGCAGGTCGGTTCCGACTCGCCATGCGCCGCGAACTGCACGACCTTGCGATCCTCTGCCCGAGCAGATTCGGTTTCCTCCTCGCTGGCGCGTCGGTCTGGCAGGTTTACCGATACTCCACCAGCTCCACTTCAAATCCATCCGGATCAATGAAGTAGGCGCGGCGTCCGGGCTCGTATTCGTCCATGATCTCGGCTTCGATGCCGCGCTCGGCCAGCCAGGCGACCTTGGCGTCGAGATCTTCGATGACGAATCCCACGTGATTGAATCCGACTCGGCTGTATTCAGGCTCGGGCAGATGTTCGGCCTTGGCAGGGTCAGCGAGGAAGAGGGCCAGGTAGGAGCGGTCATCGCCGATGTGGATGGCGGGCGTCTCAGGGGCGCCCGGCTCGCGCCGCCAGCGGACTTGGAGGTCCAGCAGCTCGCAGTAGAATTTTGCAGCCGCGTCGAGGTCGGAGACGGTGAGATTGACGTGTTCGAGCCACATGGTGAGCCTCCACGGTTTTTCGGAGTGTACGCCAGAGCGACGCAGAACAGCCGATCAAGGGAAAAGTCGAGTCGATTCGCGCCCCTGCACCCCTACCATCCCGGCTTTGATCGGCACTGGGAAGAGAGGGGAGAGGCGAAGTGATGTCCACGAAAGTGTGCTTGCTACCCGGGGACGGGATCGGGCCCGAAGTGACCGGAGCGACGCGAGCGGTGATCGACGCGTCGGGAGCGGAAATCGAGTGGATCGAACTCGATGCCGGCGCGGGCGCACTGGAGCGCACCGGCCACCTGCTGCCGCCCGCAACGATCGAAGCGATTGAAAAGCATCGCGTCGCTCTCAAGGGGCCGCTCACCACGCCGATCGGCACTGGGTTTGCCAGCGTCAACGTGCAACTGCGAAAGCAGTTCGAACTCTATGCGGCGGTGCGGCCGGTTCGATCCATGCCGGGGATCAAGACGCGCTTTGAGAACGTGGAAATCGTCGTCATCCGCGAAAACACCGAGGGACTCTACTCCGGCATCGAGCACGAGATCGTGCCCGGCGTGGTCGAGAGCCTGAAGATCGCGACACGCAAGGGGTGCGAGCGCATCGCGCGATTCGCGTTCAACTACGCCAAGGAGCGCGGCCGCAAGAAGGTGACGGTGTTCCACAAGGCGAACATCATGAAGCTCTCCGATGGTCTGTTTATTGAGTGCGCCCGCCGGATGCACGAGGAGTGCGGGCGAGACATCGAGTATCAGGAGCTCATCATCGACAACGGTTGCATGCAACTCGTGCAGAATCCCGGCCAGTTTGACGTCCTGCTGCTCGAGAATCTGTACGGCGACGTGATCAGCGACCTCTGCGCCGGACTGGTCGGTGGTCTCGGTGTCGTGCCAGGCGCCAACTTCAGCGACGACTGCGCCATCTTCGAAGCAGTGCACGGCAGTGCGCCGACCATCGCGGGGCAGAACATCGCCAATCCGCTGGCCGTGATCATGAGTGGAGTCATGATGTTGCGACACCTTGGCCTTCACGACGCAGGTCGGCGGATCAAGGACGCCTACAACGCCGTGTTGACGGACGGCAAGCAGGAGGAGCTGACGCGCGATATCGGCGGCACCGCCGGAACGTCCGAGTTCACCAAAGCGCTGATCCGGCGGATGTGATCGGGTGACCCGATCAGAGCGGAGCCCAAGTCCACCCGTCGGCGGTCGGAATGGCGAAACTGACGTGAATCGGCGTGAATCGGGCATTGAAGCACTGATTTTGCTTGAGCTGGACGCGTTTTTCGTGTATCTTCTATCGTGTGCCGGTCCATCCCCGGCCGGAGGAGCTTCTTATGGCGACCAAGACGGCAACTGAGATCGAGGCCCTCGCGCCACTCTTTGAGTATCTCGAAGGGTTGACCGGTCGGGCCACGATTGCCGACCTCGATCGCGCCATGCGGGCAGTGGAGATCACGGCGGAAGATATCGCCGAACACATCCACTACTGCGACGAGCATTACAAGCGAAACCTGATTCGCCTGGGCAAGTGGTACCAGGTCTACGCGCTGTGCTGGAAGAGCGGCCAGCGGAGTCCGATCCACGACCACAGCAATACGACCTGCGGAGTCCGGGTGCTGATGGGACGTGGCGTTGAGACGATCTATAAGCCGTCGCCTTGCGGCATGATGATGGCCACAAGTTCGCACGAACTTAACGTCGGCGACATCTGCGCCAGCCAGGATAGCGACACACATCAGATTTCCAACCTGCAGCCCGCGGGCGAGAATCTGGTCACGCTGCACATCTACTCGCCTCCGCTGCGTGAGTTCCACACCTACAGCGCCACCGACGGCACCGTGAACACCGTCCACGACGTCGGCGACGGCTGCTGCGAAGTGGTCGCGACGATGGATATCGCGGAGTTCATGAAAAAATAGGACACGCGCAACCTCTGCAAGCGATTCGGCTTAGCCTGCGACGGACGTCGCAGGTTTGTTGCGTTGTCTGACCGGAGGCACAATTACGAGTTCTCCCTTGTAGGCGGACGTTGTCGGCCGCAGAGATGGAAGTTTCAGGGAGCACCGCGCCCAACTGGAACTTCGAATTCGCACTCACAAGGAGAGTTTCCATGAATCGCCAGACTCACTTTTGCAGATCGTTGTTTGCCGTTCTTTCCGGCGTTGCTGTTGCTGTACTTTCTGCCGCACCTGCAGAGGCGCAGAACCTCTTCAACAATGGAGAATTCTCGAGCGGATTTACAGGCTGGACGCAGCGCAACACCTCCAACGGAGTTGGCTCACCTGGTTTTGTGTGGTCATTCCAGACGAATCCGAACCTGCCTGCTTCGTCTGCCGCCCGGTTTGTCGTGGGCCAGCAGGTCTACCAGATCGGCGTGCGTGCGGGCGTCGAACTTGTGCAGTATCCCAACCTTCAGAATGGTGCGACTTATGAAGTCACCTACGACTGGGCCGCGGTGGCGCACCCGCAATACATCAACGGCGAAGGCGGCATCTTCGAGATCCTCGTCGATGGACAGTCGATCGCCTACGACCACGTCGGCATCATCGCCAGCGGTACGACCGTACGTCGATCGTTGACCGTGCAGTTTACAGCGCAGAGCGGCGGCGCGCATGAAGTGGGCGCGCGGATCAGTCGGCCGCACACGGTTGATCAGTATTCGCCGACGCAATACGTCGACAACTTCAGCCTGACGCAGGTGGGTGGTGCGCCGTTGACGCTGCGCGTTTCGGGTACCTGCCCGGGCATGGCCAGTTTCACGATCACCGGCGCTACGCCCAGTGGGTACGTCGGCGTGGTCACCTCGTCATCGACGGGTCGCTTCATCATTCCCAGTCGCATGACATGTGCCGGAACCCAACTGAACCTGTCGCCGAATGGAATCTACCTGCTGTTCACTGCACGGGCCGACGCCAACGGGTACCTGTCCCGCAACGGGACGATCGATGCCCAGCACTGCGGCTGGGTGTACCAGGCGGTTGACGCGGCGACGTGTCGCGTGAGTCAGTGATTGATCAACAGCAACCAACGAGACGAGACAGGCACGGCCATCGCACCCGTGCCTGTCTTGTCTTGTTGGGCCGAGTCACAGTGAAGTGAAGTACCGGTGCGTCCAGTCGAAGACGTACGTGCCCAGGAGTGCGGCTGCGACCATCACAGCTCCGGTCGCGGCCCACGATGCCATCCCCCAACCCTCGCTTGGCACGTCGAGCAGCGCTCCGATTCCCCAGGCTGCCATCGGCCATGCATAGATCGTGGCAACGATGCGGGGGAATTCCTTGCCGAGAAAGTGCCTGCTGATCATGCCAGATAGGGCGGCCGGCACAACACCGAGCGCCGCCGCGGTCGCAACTACCGATCCGATCTGTCCAGACCATGCGACGACGAAGATAACGAACCAGCACACGCATCCGGCGCCAAGGCTGAGTACGAGGAATGCGCCAAAGCCCGTCTTGGACTTGCGAGGACGGTGTGCTTCGAGCGTTTCACGAACCGACAGCCCACACTCAGGGCCGCACTGGTCTACCGAGTGGCCGCGCAGGTCGTACTGGCATCGGGCGCAGAGCATCCGGTGAATGCTATCGCAACACGGGTGCTTACGGCCTGACCGTGTGAAACTCCTCGTTGGCCTCGATGAACTTCATCGCCTCACCGATCGTCATTGGGTGGTCGAGTTCGATGAGGCGAGGTTCGATGAGATCGAAGCCGGCTCGCTCAATGGCCTCGAGGCTGTGAGTCCTCGCCAGCACCTTGGTTGTGACTTTGCGAATCTCTTTCGATGGAGGAAATCGCTGCGCCCAGAGAAGTCGAACGATCCGCACGTTACTGTCCAGATCTTCAACTCGAACAAGGGCGTCCGATGGACGTTGCGACAGTTCCGGCATCGGTTCTGCCGCTACGCCGACAATCACCGGCTTGAGAGACAGGATGAACACGTGGCGGTGATAAGTTCTCCATTCATATCTGTTGTCAACTGTCGTATGCTGCATTGGGTCCACAAACGCGGGATTGACGTAGCTGGTGCATCGCCACTCCGGGCAACGATCGGTGAAAGTGCGCAACGACGCCGCGCCAGGTCCGGGAATCGTCTCACTCACGTAGTCTGCGGGTCCGCCTTGGACGATGAGAATCGGAATGCTCGAGCCAAAGATTGTGATCAGGTTGAGTTGCTTGATTTGACCATTCTCCAGCACGACGACCCGTTCGGGAGGAGAAGGCGAGACCAGATGCGGCGGCGTGCAACCGGCGAGGCCAATCGCTCCGGAGCAGAATACGAGAAGCGAAAGAACGCCCGGAAGGTCGATGGAAGTGCAATGCCTCATGGGAGTTCCCTCGCGCGGGATACAGATCAGGTACGCGCACTTGCAGAATTGTGATCGAAAAGTGCCGGTCTTGCCTTGGATCCTCAATCACGCCGTGACTTCGACGCGTACCGTCCACCGAGTTTCTCCGCGCTGCGGACCAGGGCGATGAACTCGGCGCGGTGGCCGGTTTCATCGAGGCCGCGCGCGTCGCTGGCGAGGTCAAGCGCGAGGTCGAAATCTGCATCGCCCCGGCCGATCGAATCGCGCAGCGTCATGCCAAATGCTGCAACGGCTGCTGCCCAGCGAAAGTCGTCCGACGCTCGGCGCCAATCGAGATCAGAGTCGCGCAGGGGCGTTTCGAGGTATTTGCTCGTGACGCCATCGGGTTTCTTGTAGCGGAGTTTGACGGTGCACAGTTCGCCGGAGTCGATACCCTGGTCGGACGGGACGAATTCGGGTTCGCGTGCCGGGCGCTGGTAGCGCAGCGGATCGACGCCCCACGGCACCGGCTGTCCTGCGGGGACGATTTCGTAGAGAGCTGTCACGCTGTGGCCGGCGCCGACATCGCCGGCGTCTTTGCGGTCGTCATTGAAGTCGCGCGCGGCAAGAGCTCGATTCTCGTAACCGATGAGTCGATAGCCCGCGACCATCGCGGGATTGAACTCGACCTGGATCTTCACATCCTTGGCGACGGTTTCGAGTGTGCTGCTGGCCTGCTCACAGAGCACACGCCGGGCCTCGTGGAAGGTGTCGAGGTAGGCGTAGACGCCGTTGCCCCGATCGGCGATGCTCTCCATCATGGCCTCGTTGAGGTTGCCGCGCCCGACGCCGAGTACGGTCAGGTAGATCTTGCTCTGCGCTTTGCAGGCGATGAGATCGAGCAGGGCATGGTCGCTGGTCATACCGACGTTGAAATCGCCGTCGGTGGCGAGCAGGACACGGTTGATGCCGTCGGGGATGAAGTTGTTCTCGGCGACGTCGTAGGCGAGTTGGATACCCGACGCTCCGTTGGTGCTGCCGCCGGCGCGAAGATCGTCGATGGTGCGCAGGATCGAGCCGCGGTGCGCGACCTCTGTTGAATGGAGCGCTACGCCGCTGCGACCGGCGTACGTCACGATGGCGACGCGATCATCATCGCGCAATTCGTTGACCAGCATGCGCATGCCCTTGCGGATCAGTGGCAGCCGGTCATCGGGTTCCATCGAGCCGGAGACATCGAGCAGGAAGACGAGATTGGCCGGCGGCCGCTCGCTCCTGTCGGCCTCGCGCGCGCGAAGGTGGATGCGCGCGAGACGATGCTCAGGCGACCATGGGCACGAGGCGACTTCGACGTTCACCGCGAAGGGGTCGCCGCTGCTGGGCGGAGCGTCGTCATAGGCGAAGTAGTTAATCATCTCCTCGACGCGAACGGCATTGGTCGGCGGCATCTGGCCGTCAGTGATGAAGCGACGGACGTTGGAGTATGAACCGGTGTCGACATCGACGGCAAAGGTCGAGAGCGGCCGATCCGTCACGCGCGCGTAGGGCTGTTCCCGCACGGGTTCGTAGCGATCGCGACTTGGCGCCGGCTGTCGATAGCGGTAGGAGGGCTGAGCAGATGGGCTCAGTGACGAGTACTGACTGTACTGGTATTGGTCGGAGGGGGAGTAGGCCAGGCCGGGTGCGAATCGAGCCGAGTCGCTGCTGGATGCCAGCTTTGACGATTCATTGCATCCCGGCAGCAGAGACGCCACCAGAAGGGTGGACAGGCTGCCTGCCGCCATCCAAGTTACCCGTCGCGTTGTCTGATTGTTCACGACTCTGCTCCTTCCAGTCGGGACAAGAAATGTGGCGATATCCGCTCGGGAGCGGCTGGCCAATGGTGTGGAGACGCATCTCGGCTAGCGGTATTCCACGATTTTGGACCGCCGTCTCCGAGGCCGCCAGTACCCATGTCATTGCAGCCAGATTGCTCCGCCCCATCTAAGTCGCACCAGTGAGGTAGAAGTTCGGTCCACGGCGGCCACAATTCCAAGTCTCACCGAATTGGGGTGCATCAGCACATGCCCGTCGATCCAGAGCGCTCCCGGTACCTGATTCCGGCGACTGTCTTTCTGACGGTCGGGGGGTTGTTCGCCGCCCTCTGGACCGCGGCTAACGACCAGGCGGCGAGTGAAATCAGGCTCAGAACGGGTCTTTCGATCGAGCAGGTGGCCAATCACATCGAGCGAAACACCGAAGTGTGCTTGCGGGTCATCGGTCAGTTCTGCGATGACTGGAGGCTGGGACTGATCCCGAATCAGACAGTCTTCGAACAGCGAGCCAGTTCGATCATCCGGTATTTTCCATCCATCTCGGCTATTCATTCGCTTGATGAATCGGGTCTGATTGAGTGGGGGGTGCCGGTTGGTCAGAAGCTGCTCTGGCTGACGCCCTCAATCAAACACTTGACCAACCAGCCTGAATCTCACGAGGAGGCGCCTGTTCGCGTGACACCGGCGCTTCGATTCAACGGTGATGCGGTGGGAATCGTCGCGTACTTTCCTCTGCACACCGACCATACGTCTTCGTTGCGGGTCTCGCTGCTCGTCTCAACGATCTTTGAAGAGGCGATCCATCCGGGTCAGATCGATGATTTTTCGTACGTGATTATCGATGAAGGACGGCCGATTTATCAAACGATGCTGGACTCAGATATCTCTCGGTCCAGATATTACAACGTGAGAATGATTCGTGTGGGTGATCGTCAATGGCAGATCGGGGCGGCGCCTCGCCATGGCCCGATGGACTCCCTGCGAAGCCTGGGCCGAAACCTTGTACTCGTCTTCGGCCTGCTGGTCGCGGCGGGCATGGCGTTTGTTTCATCGCGACTGCTTTCGAGCCGACGGCGCTTGCGTGAGAATGAGGAGCGGCTGCGCGCCGTTGCCGAGCACATCCCCGGTGTGGTTTATTCGTACGAAACAGGTCCGGGGAGGCTCCGATCTCTGATCTACCTTGGTCCGGGTCTGGACTCCATCATCGGGCCGCGCATGGCCGCGAAAGTCGAAGCGAACTTTGACACGCTCTTCGAGCTCTTGCATCCGGATGATCGAGTGGTGGTGGCCGAATCTGCCTTGCGAGGATCGACTACGGGCGAAACGATCGATTGTGAAGCTCGTCTGATGACGGATGATGGATCCTACCGCTGGGTTCGCTCGCTCAGCCGAGCACTGATTGTTGATCGCGATCGCACGCGTTGGCATGTCGTTCTCATTGACATCTCCGAGCATCGGCGCACCGTCGATGCGCTGCGCGAGAGCGAGGAGCGGTATCGACTGCTCGTCGAATCGAGTCCAGTCGGCGTGATGATCCACAGCAACATGGTCTATCAATTTGTCAATCCGGCTGTGATCAGACTGCTTGGGTACGATCGTGCTGAAGACCTCATCGGGAAGAGCATTGAGGTCGTCATCCCGCCCGAAGATGTTCCGATGGTGCGAGATCGGGTGCGTCGACTGGAGTCCGAGTGCGAACCGATTCGGTATAGTGACGAGCGCCTGAGGCGACGGGACGGCACCGATGTTGACGTCGAGATCATCGTCAGCACGATCAACTTTGGTGGCGGGATTGCTCGGCAGGTGCTCGTGCTGGATACGACTGAACAGCGCCAGGCCGAACAGCGTCAGCGACTGCTCATGCAGGAACTTGATCACCGCGTCAAGAACAATCTCGCTTCGGTGCTTGCCCTGCTGGATCAGACCGCCGCAAGCACCAGTCACATCGACGAGTTTCGCGCCAAGTTCGCCAACCGCATCAAGGCGATGGCGCGGACCCATGAGATGCTCGCCCGCACCAAGTGGAGTGGCGTGCGCCTGTTCAACATCATTCAGGTCTCGCTGGCCCCTCACATCGTCGAGGAGTCTGATCGCATTCGTATCGACGGTCCCTCGCTGCTGGTTCGACCGCGTTCCGCCATGCCCATCGGACTGGCTCTGCATGAACTTGCCACCAACGCCCTCAAGTATGGTTCGTTATCCAATCCAGATGGCCGCATCGATATTCGGTGGCGTCGCGAGAACAGCATGGTCGCAATCGAATGGTCCGAGAGCGGTGGTCCACCAACACGCTTGCCGGATGAGTTCGGCATGGGGCTTCACCTCGTGCGCGGCCTCGTGGAATTCGAACTCGGGGGGAATGCACGGTTCGACTTTGAGTCCGGAAGTCTGGTGTGCACCTTGCGCATTGACGCCGAGACATTAACGGAAGAACCCGCCTGATCACAGGCGGGTTCTCCACCGAAATCACGTTGAGTGAACGAGGTTGATCAATGCAGCGTGTATCGGAGTACGTTGCTGACTTCACAGTGCGCGGGATCGATGGCTTGGAGGTAGATTGTTCGACCGGCGGCTGCACCAGGCACGAACACCGATACACGCGCTTCCTGTTCAGCATTTGCCCGGCTGCTTCCCACCACGCGCGGCGCCGAAAGGCCGATGTTCACGCCCGGGCATCCGGGAAGTGCGCGGGAGCCTTGGGCGAAGCCGATCGCGAAATAGATGCGGCTGCCTGGCGTGGCGCTGACCGCGATGAGTTCATTGGTTGAACCGGCGCCGGTTCCGCGCGGACCGAGGATGGTCAATTGCTCTGGAATGAGCAGAACGGGTTGGCTGACCCGGTTGGGTTCCTCAATCGCATCGGCCAGGATGACGCCTGACTCGTTAATCCGCTGGGCACGCACGACCTTCCATGAGGAGTAGGCGGGAGCGAGCAGATCATTCAGCCAGGTGACTTGTCCGTTCTCATAGATCCAGCCGCGGTCTTCATTCTCGAACGACTGGTATTCACCGACCACCTGACCGAGATCGTTGATGTCGTTGGGCAGGGCGGTCTCGATACTGGGATCCCAGCTTCCAATGTCGGTGCGTGTCCACTGGCCGTTGTGGTCGGTCCAAAGCACGGGGGTGTCAAAGTAGGACACGAAAGGACCAGCGCCCACGAACATCGTGCCGGAGCGATTGATTGCCCTGCCGAGCTTGGCGTCGAGTACTGTGAGTGTCCAGCCGGAGTTCCCATCCGGGGTCCAGACGGCGGTATCACCGTTGTACCGGTTTGTTTGTCCCACGATAATGCCGTTCTCGCTGATGTCTGTGGCCTGACCCGAACCGAGGTCATAGTAAGACCCGTCATTCACGACAAAGGCATTGCCGTTGGGGTGACCGCCGGGCGGGTAGTAGAAGCCGACGACCTGGTCACGGTCGTTCAGTCCCTGGGCGTAGGTGTAACTGTCATCGGGATCGATCAGCCAGTGATTGGCGCTGCCATCCCAAAGATACGCTTGCGGCCAGATCACGCCCCATTCGTACATCCAACCCGTGATGTGGCCGTTGTCGTTGATCGCCATTGCGGTGGTCTGGATGCCTTCAACCTCGTCGAGGATCATGAGTTGGCCATCGGCGTAGTGGTAGGGTCGCACTTGCCGGTTGATATTGACTCCGCCTGAGACCTCGTTGGAGTTGTTCAGACCCACCCCACTCATCGCCACGGCGCCGTTCGGAAGTGGAAGCGGGACAACGCGGTAGTGTGCATCACCCTGAGCCATCACGGGCGTCGCCAGGCCGGCCAAAGAGCAAATGGCGGCCGCAAGCTTCAGCGAGAGGGAAACGGAATGATCCAACCAAATCTTGTTCTGGATATGCAAATCCTGCATGATGTACCTCCGCGGCTACCGCAGGACGCGGCGCCTCATTCACTCGGGGAGTGTTACCACGCTCCACCCGCGCGCTTGGCAGACGGTGCGTCCGATTAGTCTACCGCGAATGTCCTCGGGCAGGTCATTCATTGCAGGCAAGGGGTTGAATTTACAGTGTCTCTACTCCACGACCGCGATTGGCGCGTGATGATGAGCGATCGGCATGCCGTATCACTGCGAGAATCGGCGGGTATTCCTTGGAGCACACGATCAGGCTGCAGGATCTAACCGTCACCCCAGCGCCTTGGGAGTCTTCAGAATCGTTGCACACGCCAGTAATCCGCGGCTGGTCGGGCGGATTGCCGAGACGCAGTAGCACCGTTGAATTGTCGAACAGCACGCCGCAGGCTTGTGAGCCTGCGGCGTGCGGCGAAGCGATTCGGGGGATGCTTGCGACCCGGGCTTACTTGAACAGCGTGAACTCGCACGCAGGGGTCATGGACCAACCGTGGGGGGTGTTGGGATCTTCGACAAACCAACGGCCATACATCGTCACACCGTTCAGTGAAAGCCGGCGGGGAATGCTCAGACAGGCTGAGCCGGAGCCCTCTCCGGCAGTGAATCCGTCAAGGATCATCGCTGCGACCGCCTGATTTGCCGGGTTGAAGTGCTCCGGATCGGCCGCATATCCCTCTGCCGGATCGGAGAAGCCGACGAGCAGGTACGCCCGTGATCGACCTAGCGCGTTTTCGACGACCACGGTGAAGTTGTCGTTACCCAGCAGGGGAGGCTCGAAGGCGATCATGTTCGGCATGAATCCGCCGCTTCCTTCGAGTCCTTCGCCGACACGGCGCGGCATTCGGCCGGAGTCGGTATAAAGAGTCGGGTGATCGAAGGGAGGCACTTCGGAGATGAGGCGAGGATCAGTCAGCGGGCGCTTCATCAGAGCGACGAGAGCATCTTCCTCTTCCTGCGTCAGGTGCAAGGGCTGCATGAGGGGGTGCTTATTTGGGGCGTCAAAGTCGCCACCACGATCGTAAAACTCCATGACCTCCTCGAGTGTCTCGAACTGACCATTGTGGAAGTACGGGGCGCGGAGTTCGATGTTTCGCAGTGAGGGGGTGCGGAACTTGCCTCGGTCTTCCTCCAGCCCGGTCACTTCCATGCGACCCAGGTCGTCGTTCGGCGGGCGCACGCCGAGGTAGTGGAACCGTTCATCAGTGAGACGGTTACCGGGATGGCACTCGATGCAACCAACCGTGTTGAAGACCTGCCAGCCAAGTTGTTCCTGCTCGGTGAAGACGTCTTCAATCGGAGCGCCGGCGAGGAATTCATCGAAGGGTGTCCGGTTCGAATACAGGGTGCGCTCGTAGGTGGCGATCGCCATGATGACGCGAGCAGGTGTTACGTCGGGTGAGCCGAACACTTCCTGGAACAATTCTGGATAGCTGCGGCCGTTGATCCACCGCTTGAGTGGGCGGGGAATGTCTGTGGCGAGCGCCAGCGCGCGGGATTGCTCAACGCGGGCGGCAACATCGACCCAGTCGCGGCCGACGTGACCCATCTCCGCTGTGCCGAGAACCGGTTTGGCGGCCTGGCTCTCGAGCGTGGCGTCTCCATCGAGGATCACTTCGCCGGTCACGGGATCATGGAACGTCGAATTGACGCGACCGTCCCAGAACAGCATTGGCGAGTACCCGGCGTTAACGGCCGAAGGGGCGCGACGGCGGCCAACCTGAATTCGCATGTCGAAGACGCGATGGTGCAGGTAGATGCCGCTCACTTTGGTCATTGGAATACCGGGTGACGCGGTGATGTCGTCATCGGTCCAGTATTGCGCATCAGGTCCGGGATTCGTCGCTTCGAACTGGCCGATAACCGAGCGCGGGTCCGAGCCGCCCGCGGCGGGGCGGTGGCAGGTGGCACAGGCGGTGAGTCGAGTGGACGAAAGCTGCTCGTCCCAGAAGAGCGCTTTGCCCAGTTTTACCTTGGAGGCCGTCATGGGATTGCCTTGCGGAACTGGCGGCCGATCCAGTGGCTCGAACGGCTGCGCGTAGACGGCGCTCGCGGCAAATCCAATGGAAACAACAGCCCCAAAAAGGATCTTCGATCGCATGATGAACCTCTCTCTTCTTCCTTAAAGCCAGCACGGGAGGATTACCAGACAAGCAACCTCCGTGCACGGCCGCAGCGTATCTGCAACCGTGTGCGTCGTCACGGATCCACCAAGGCACACCATACACCATGCGCCGCCGTGGCGGAGTCGAAAACCCGGAAACTACTCCAAAGATTTCACAAAAAACCCCAGAAAGGTCGCGTCTTTCCTCTCTTGACGTCAGCCCCGCTTAACCTGCCGCTCCGCCAACCGGATGAGCAAACTCAGGGCGACGGCCATAACGGCGGCTGGAACCGCGCCAAGAAGGGTCAGGCGCGAGTCGTTGCGTGCCAGGCCACGCGCGATAAAGTCGCCCAGTCCACCGGCCCCGATGTAGGTCGAGAGTGTGGCGATGCCCACGGTCAGTACCGTCGCGGCGCGGATGCCCGCAATGATGACGGGCGCAGCCAGAGGCAGTTCGACGAGACGCAGCCGTTGCGATGAGGACATCCCCAGCCCGTTCGCGGCTTCGACGACCTGTCGCGGCACCTCGCGCAGGCCCGTAAACGTATTGAGCACGATGGGCAGCAGCGCGTAGAGCACCAGCGCGCTGACCGCCGGGGCCGTGCCCAGCAAACCGTACAGCGCAAAGAGAAACGCCAGCATCGCCAGGCTGGGGATCGTCTGCACGACTTCGGTGAATGCGAGTACGACGCCGCGCGCCGCGGCCTTGCGGTGAATAAAGATCCCCAGTGGCACGCCGATAATGATCGCGATGCTCATGCCCAGGAACGTGAGCATGAGGTGTTCGCCAGTCTTGCGCATGACTTCGCTGCGCCGTTCAATGGCCAGCGCGATGACGCCGCGCTCATCGCCGGCTGTTCCCTCCAGCCGGTCTTCGGGGGCGACGATTGCGCCGAGTCGATTGTTGATCCACATCCTCGCGACTTCCGCCGGTGAGCGTTTGAGCACATCGACCGCATAGTTCATCTGCCGCATGGCGTTGTCGTCGATTGTTCCCGCGAGGCTGGCGAGCACTTCGCGAACGCGCGGGTGAGCCGCGAGCGTTTCGCTCCGCACCACAGGTGCCGCGTCGTAGGGTGGAAAGAACGCGCGATCATCCTCGAGCACCACCAGGTGATACTCTGCAATGCGCCCGTCCGTGGCGAAGGCGCAGATCACATCCACCTGATCATTGGCGAGGGCGTCGTACATCAGCCCCGGGTCAAGATCCATCGTTCGGCCGAGTGTGAAGTCGTACTTCTCCGCCAATCCTGGATAGCCGTCGGGCCGCTCCATGAACTCGGAGGTGAATCCGCCGCGCAACTCATCCGCGTCGGCCGCAAGATCTGAAATCGTCTTCCAGCCATGCGCGAGCGCGTCAGCGGGGCGCACCGCGATGGCATAGGTGTTGTTGAAGCCGATCGGCGGAAGCCACTCGAGATCAAACTGCTTGCGGTAACCAGCGGCCACGGCGCGGTAGGCGCGATCGGGGTACTTGATCACCTCCCGTTTGAGAATGTTGAGCAGCCCGGTCCCGGTGTATTCGACGTAGCAATCGAGTTCACCGTTGAGCATCGCGGCGTGGCAGATGTCGCTGCCTCCCAGTCCAAAGCGGCGCTCGATGTTGAGATCGGTTCCGCGCTCCAGAAGTTGAGCGACAAGTTCCCCGAGGATCACCTGTTCGGTGAAGTTTTTTGAACCGATGCGGAACGTATCGGCGGGCTGAGCAATCGCTGTTGTGGCGAAAGGGCAGAGCGCCGCAACGATCATGATGAGCTGACGGATCACGATGTGGCTCCGATCAGCTCCGCCTGGCGGCGCGCATGCTCGAAGAGATCGGCCACGAAGGGCGTGGCTGGCTCGTTCAGCAGTTCCTTCGGCTCTCCGATCTGCTCCAGTCGGCCGCCGTTCATGACGCCGATGCGGTCGGCCAGTCGCAGCGCCTCGAAGAGATCGTGCGTGACAAAGACGATGGTCTTGTGGAGCGCCATGCGCAGATCAAGAAGCTCGCGCTGCAACTGGTCGCGCGTCACGGCGTCAAGTGCGCCAAATGGTTCATCCATAAGCAGGTAGCTCGGGTCGGCCGCCAGAGCACGGGCAATACCCACGCGCTGCTGCTGGCCCCCGGAAAGGTGGCGCGGCAGGCGGTCAGCGAATGCCGACGGATCGAGGCCGACCAGATTCAAGAGCTCCGTCGAACGTGCTCGACGCCTTTCCGGGGGCCAGCCGATCACACGGGGGACGATCTCGACATTCTCGGCGGCGGTCATGTGCGGAAAAAGGCCGATGTCCTGGAAGACATATCCAATGGATCGGCGCAGTTCGAGCACATCGGCGCTCAGCGCATCCCGGCCATCGAGTTCGATGCGGCCGCTGGTCGGCTCGATGAGCCGATTGATCATCTTGAGCGTCGTCGTCTTGCCGCATCCTGAGGCGCCGAGCAGCACCAGCGTGTCGCCTTCGGTTACGTTCAGGCTGACATCGCGCACCGCGTACGTCTTGCCTCCGTCAAACGATTTGGTGAGATGCTCAAGGCGAATCACTCGCGCACGGCCTCCTTCGGGCGCGATCGGGACAGATCACGAGTGCAAGGTGTGTCATGGGAGTTTTAGGCCGTCGACAACTCCGGCGAGGGATGAATCACCCACTTTCGGCAGAATCTGCACCCCGCGTCGGTTCTGCAGCGCGCCAAAGATACCCTGGAGGAGTTTACCGCGTGTCCTCGGTCACCTGGAGCCGATCGAATAGAGGTCAACACATGCATATTCGTCGCATCATCTCGATTCACATGCCGATGCTGCTGCTCGCCCTGGTGATGATGGGCTGTCAGAAGACCTACTACAACACGATGGAAGCCTTCGGCGTGCACAAGCGAGATATCCTCGTGGATCGCGTTGAAAAGGCGCGTGATGATCAGCAGGAGGCCAAGGTGGAATTCCAGACGGCGCTGGATAAGTTCAGTTCCGTGGTCAACGTGCCCGGCAGCGATCTGCGCACCAAGTACGATGAACTCAATGCCCAACTGAAGCGCTGCGACGGTAAGGCAGAAGATGTCCGCGATCGCATCGCAGCGATCGAGAGCGTGGGAGATGCACTCTTTGCAGAGTGGGAGGATGAACTGGATCAGTACTCGAGCGCTGATTTGCGTCGTCGCAGCGAAGAGACGCTTGATCTGACGCGCAGCCGCTACGACCAGCTGATGCGAGCCATGAAGCGGGCCGAGGCCAAGATGGAGCCGGTGCTCGTGGCGTTCAACGACCAGGTGCTGTTTCTCAAGCATAATCTCAATGCACAGGCGATTGCTTCGCTGCAGGGTGAGGTCGCGGGAATCGAAGATGATGTTGCCGCGCTCATCGCGGAGATGACGGCGGCAATTGCCGAAGCCAACGCATTTATCGATGGGATGGGAGAAGGCGGTTGAATGACCGTTACCTCGAGGATGTGCGTTCACGTGCCGCGCAGACAAGAGCGTCAAACGGCAACGCGGCCCCGGATAAACGGAGCCGCGTTGCGATCTGTCGAATTCTGAAGCGGTAGGTCAGCGCAAATCAGCCGCCGTTTCCACCGCCACCGCCACCAGCACCACCGCCACCCCCACGATTGCCACGACCTGCGGGGGGATTGCCGCGTCGCGGGCCGCCTTCTTCCTCTTCCTCCTGGAACTGGTCATGTCCCTCTTTCTGAGCCGCGAGCAATTTCTCAAGTGCGGCCTTGGAGCCGGCAGTATCGCTCATGAGTATGGCTTCTTCCAGGGCGATCGAAGCCTTGATAGCCTTGAGAACCGAAAGGCGCATGTCATGCATGTACAGGGCTGTGTTGTTGCCGTACTTTGCCTTGGCCTGAGGGGCCATCCGCTCGGGATCGATCCGAGCCTTGGCGCCGACGAGTGAGGCTTCAATCACGCCGATGCGAATGAGGTCATCGGCCTGGGATTCGGCCGTGAACGGCGACCGGCGCATCGCGCGGAGCGCCTGGCCGGCCTGTCGCATATGGCCGTCGAACGTCGCTTCCGGACCGCCGGCGCCGGCGGGTGGCTGCGGTTGACCAAATCCACCGCCGCGCGGCCGGTTGGCGAAGTAAGTGGTCAGTTCTTCGCGGGTGAGGAAGCCGTCTTTGTCGGCATCGGCGACGGGAAACATCTGCTCGGCGAAACGGCCGGGAACTTCGTCAGGCGACAGTTTTCCATCGCCGTTGGCGTCGTTTTCCATCATTCGATCGACGATCTGGGCGGGATCAAACGCTGGCCGGTCGCCCGGAGGGGGCCCGTCGCCTCCACGGCCTCCGCCGCCCCCTTGTGCAAGTGCGGACGGGGCAAGTAGCACGCTCACACTGAGAGCAAAGGCGATGGTGGCAGGTTTCAAGATCGGCATTTCAACATCCTCCTGAGGGAAGCAGGGCGTTCAAGAACTCAATGGACGTATGCGCCAAACGGCGCTGGAGGAAGGCTATTGCAGGATCGGCATGAAGGGAATGCGCGAGCCGCAGCAAATCCACGCAGATTGCTGCCGTACAAACGCCTTCCGCCCCCGTTTGCATTTCACCAGACTGGCCGAACCGTCCTTCAGGTTCTCACGAAGATCAGGGCGGAGATCAAAGTCCCGGCGGCCGTCCATATTCTGGGTACCACATCGCAGCATCGACCGTGTCCTCGATGGACTCGTCGCGCAGCAGGCGCCCGAGATCAAGTCGCTTGGCTTCGCGCACGATGGCGATCGCGATGCGCCGCGAGACGCTGCGCAGATCGCTTTGATCCGGGTACAGGGCACCGGCCTCAAGTCGCTCGGTTGAGATGCAATCCGCGAGTGTTCGGGCGGCGACGAGGAACATCGAGTCCGTCACCTGCCGCGCTTCGGAGATGATGCATCCGAGCCCGAGTCCGGGGAAGATGAACACATTGTTACCCTGCCCGATGATGTGACGACGACCCTTGTACTCGACCGGGTGGAACGGGCTGCCGGTGGCGATGAGCGCACGTCCGTCCGTCCAGCGAATCGCCTCCTCTGGCGTGCACTCGGCCTTGGACGTGGGATTCGAAAACGGCATGATGATCGGTCGATCGACGTGCTTTGCCATTTCGCGAATGACCTGCTCGGTGAACACGCCCGGCTCGGCGGTTGTGCCGAT
Organism: Phycisphaerales bacterium UBA5793; assembly: GCA_002418285.1. Lineage (GTDB taxonomy): Bacteria > Planctomycetota > Phycisphaerae > Phycisphaerales > UBA5793 > UBA5793. The sequence goes on along the minus strand of DIDT01000005.1, from coordinate 61,851 downwards.
GAGAATCGTCGGCTTGACGTGCGCGACGACCTCCAGCAGTTCGAACGGTCCATCGCCACGCAAGCCATAGGCGTCCATGTCTTCCCGGTTCCAGGCCATCGCGCGCTTGTGCACATCGCGAATCATGCGATCGGAGAAGATCAACCCGCGACTGTCGAGGAACGCCTGGGCGCGTCGGATCGTCGCCTCATTCGCTCCCTCTTCGCGCATCGCATCGCGGATGAGCCGTCCGATTCCGACACCGGCCGCGCCTGAGCCAAGGTAGACAATGCGTTGATCGCAGAGTCGTTCGCCGGTCTGGCGCAGCGCCGCGAGGATGCCGCCCGTTGCGACGGCGGCGGTGCCCTGGATGTCATCGTTGAAACTGGTAATGCGCAAGTGATACCGATCGAGCACCTGGAAGGCCGTGTTCTTGTGGAAGTCCTCCCACTGCAGCAGCGCCCGCGGGAACACTTGGGCAACGGCCTCGACGAACGCCTCGATGAACTCTTCGAAGGGTTGACCTCGCAAGCGCCGGTGACGCCAGCCTCGGTAGTACGGGTCGTTGAGCAGTTCGGCGTTGTCGGTGCCGACGTCGAGACTGATCGGCAGGCATTGCGATGGATGAATGCCCGCGGCTGCGGTGTAGAGTGAGAGCTTGCCGACGGGGATTCCCATGCCACCCGCGCCCTGGTCACCCAGACCGAGGATGCGCTCGTTGTCGGTGGCCACGATGAGGCGGATGTTGTCATCCGGAGAGTTGCGCAGCACTTCCGGTATCCGATCGATCTGATCAGGGGTGATCCACAAGCCGCGCGGCTGGCGCATGATGTGGCTGTAGCGCTGACACGCCTGCCCAACAACCGGCGTGTAGACAATCGGCATCAGCTCCGGCAGGTTCTCGATGAGCAGTCGATAGAACAGCGTTTCGTTTCGCTCCCGCAACGCATCAAGACCGATGAACTTCTCAAGATCATCGCGCTTGTCGCGCAGATGCTCCAGTTCGAGTGTGACCTGCTCTTCGATGGTCTGCACCGCCGGCGGCAGAAGACCTTCGAGTTGAAACTCCTCGCGCTCGGCTGGAGTGAAAGCGCAGTCTTTGTTGTATCGTGGATTGCGAAGCAGTTCCTGACCGACGTACTGCATCCGCTCGGTCTCATGACGAGGTGGCATCTGGGCGACTGACATGTTCTGTTCCTTCCGGGCTTGCGTGCCATGGCTTCAATGCGATCGAGCCATTCGGTGCCGCAAGCGACCATATGACTCTTTGCGCGAGTCGCGCAAAGACCAGAGAGAAACCGGCCCCGTTTCAGCCACGGTGTATAGGCACGGCCAGGCGCCTCCTCACCTTCATCTGTAGAACAAACAGCATTCAACCGTCGCCGTGGATGCGAGCAAGACGAAGGAGATGAGGGTCATGCCCTATGCATCCATCTCCAATCTGCCCAAAGCCGTGCGCGAACATCTGCTGCGGGAAGCGCAGCGGATCTACCGTGCCGCATTCAACAACGCATGGGAGCAGTATGCGGATCGAGCGTCTCGCCAGGGTGGTGCCTCACGTGAGGAGACGGCGCACCGGGTCGCTTGGGCGGCCGTGAAGAAAGAGTACGCCAAAAGTGGCGATCATTGGGTGGCGCGGAAGGGGCCGAGTCGAGTGCAGTGACCAAGCCCCGATACCCCAGGTCCAGATCCGCGGCGCTTTCGTAGAGGGGACAATTCTGCAGCTTCAGCGCAAAAGTGGCTCAGAGACAGCAGGTTTTCAGGTATGATTCCTGGAGCTGCGTCCGACTCGGACTGAGCGACGGCCAAACTTGCCCGACCGCACGACTCTCAGTTTCGCGACGGCAAACCGAATTGACTGCATGGATACGGACCTTCCCAATTCTCCGACGTTGGCCATTCTGCTCGACCAGTCACAGAGTGACACCGATCGAGTGGCGAGTCTCCTGCCTCTGGTGTATGACCAGTTGAGAGCGGTGGCCCAGCGAGCCCTTGCGACGGAGCGGCCGGACCACACGCTTCAGGCCACGGCCCTGGTTCACGAGGCGTATCTCCGCCTGGTGGGCGATCGGGCTGTTCCGTGGTCGAGCAAGGCCCACTTCTACGTCGCGGCAGCCGAGGCCATGCGCCGCATCCTCATCGATCACGCCCGCAGCAGGGGTCGCGTCAAGCGAGGCGGAGATCGAACCAAGGTCAGTCTGACAAATGTCGCGGATCTCGCCGCTGGCGATTCCTCCGAGATCCTGGGGTTCGACGAGGTCTTCCGACGCTTGGAGAACGAAGTGCCCGAGGCGGCGGCCGTCGTTCGGCTCCGGTTCTACGCCGGTCTGACGATCGATCAGACGGCCGAGGCGCTGGGGGTGTCGTCGAACACGGTCGATCGGCGATGGTCGTTCGCCCGTGCGTGGCTGTTCCGAGCGATGCAGGAGCGATCCGAAGAAGATTAGTCGGTGAGCCGGCTGTGTGTCGGATGGAGTTGTTGAGAGATGAACCGACCGATCGACATCTTTGCCATGGCCATGGAGTTCAAGGGTGATGCCCGCGCTGCCTGCCTGGATCGAGTGTGCGGCGATGATGCAGCCCTGCGGGCCGAGGTCGAATCCCTGCTCGAAGCGCATGACGCGGCAGGTGCATTTCTCGATGATCCCGCGCGCGCCATGGACGCTGCGATTTCGAATGAGGCCGCCACCGCGCGTGCGCGTCGCCACGCGCCATCTTCCGAGCAATCCGGCCAGATGATCGGCCGCTACAAACTGCTTCAGTCGATCGGCGAAGGCGGATTTGGCTCGGTGTGGATGGCCGAGCAGAAAGAACCTGTCAAGCGCCGCGTCGCCCTGAAGATTATCAAGCTCGGGATGGATACAAAGCAGGTGATCGCGCGCTTCGAGGCCGAGCGCCAGGCACTGGCGATGATGGATCACCCGAACATCGCCAAGGTCCTCGACGCCGGCGCCACTGACAGCGGTCGCCCTTTCTTCGTCATGGAACTGATCAACGGCGTGCCGATACTCCAGTATTGTGACACGCAACGGCTCGATACCAGGGCCCGGCTGGACCTGTTCATTAAGGTTTGCAATGCGATTCAGCACGCCCACCAGAAAGGCGTCATCCACCGCGACATCAAACCAGGCAATGTGATGATCACGTTGCACGACGGCGTGCCGGTGCCCAAGGTCATCGACTTCGGCATCGCCAAGGCAACCAACCAGGAACTCACCGACAAAACCCTCTTTACCCAGCACCAGCAGATGATCGGTACGCCGGCCTACATGAGCCCGGAGCAGGCCGAGATGAGCGGACTGGATATCGATACGCGCAGCGACATCTACAGCCTTGGGGTCTTGCTCTACGAACTGCTCACCGGCACCACGCCGTTCAATTCAGACGAACTTATGAGCAAAGGCTACGCCGAGATGATGCGCGTCATCCGCGAAACCGAGCCGGATCGGCCGAGCACACGCCTGTACACGCTGGGCGCTCGCGCGACGCGCACCGCCCAGCAGCGGTGTGTCGATGTGCGGGAACTGGGTTCGGTTCTGCGCGGCGATCTCGACTGGATCATCATGAAGTGCCTCGAGAAAGACCGTTCGCGCCGCTACGACACCGCCAACGGCCTGGCCGTCGACATCCAGCGATATCTGGATGATGAACCCGTGACGGCTGGGCCGCCAAGTGCGACCTATCGACTCGGCAAGTTCGTCAAGCGCAATCGCGCCGGTGTGATCGCGGCCGCCCTCGTGGCGACCGTGCTCGTGCTGGGCACTGCCGGCACGACCGGCGGCATGCTCTGGGCGCTCGATCAGAAAGCGCGGGCTGAGCTGGCGGAACAGGAAAAAGAACGCGAACTCAATCGGGCCACCGAGGTGAAGCGACTGATCTCTGAGATGCTCGGCGGCATCAATCCCGAGGTGGCCCGGGGCCAGGATACAACCTTGCTCAGAGGGATTCTCAATGACACGGCCCAACGGCTGGATCGCGGCGAGATCAAGGACGAATTGATCGCGGCCGAATTGCATCTGGTCATCGGCCAGGCTTATCTGGCTATCGGGATGTGGGACCTGGCGGAGCAACATATCCCCGGCGCTCTGGAGATTCGCACGCGCTTGCTGGGCGAGGATGATCCGGCCACGCTCGACGCGGTGCATGCGTTGATCGCGCTGCGCGGCCAACAGGGCCAGGGGGCCACACTCGAAGAAATGGCTCGGACAAACCTGGAACGACGGCAGCGTGTGCTCGGTCGCGAACACCGCGACACGCTGAGTGCAATGGCGGTGCTGGCGAATGTGTATGGCACGGCAGGGCGCGCTGATCAGGCGGATCCGCTTGCAAGGGAGACGCTGGTGCTGCGAAGACGCGTCCTCGGCGACGACGACCCCGACACGCTCGAATCCATGATACAAGTCGCCACAGCCGAGTTTGCGGGCGGGCGAATTCACGAGGCTGCAACGCGCGTTCAGGAAGTGCTGGACCGGCGCATTCGTCTCTTCGGAGAAAACGATCCTGCGACGCTCATCTCGCAGGACTATCTGGCTCGGCTGCGAGAATTGACGCATGACTACGAGGCGGCTCTTGCGCTGCGCGTCAAGACGGTTGAGATCGCTCCTGGACTCATTGGCGAGGCAAATCCGCACACGCTCAATCTTCGATCTCGACTCGCAGCTCTTTATGTAAGGATGGGGCGCTACGAGGAGGCCTGTCCGGTCTACGAGACAGATGTGCGCGAGCGACGTCGGATCGCCGGCGGTTTCCAACGACCGCCCACGTGGGCAGCCATGAAGGGGCTCGGCATGTGCTACGAAAAACTCGGCCGAGCCGCTGCTGCCTCGGACCTGTATCGCGAACTACTCGACAATCTACCGGCCGATGCGCAAGATGCGTCCGCAAGCCCAATGCAACTCACGACTGTGGCATGGGTGCACCTGCGCCCAATCGAAGAGGTTTGCAATCCAATTCGCGCGTTGCAGTTTGCTCTGCGGGCCGTCGAACTGGTGCAGAGGCGCGACAACGCGCAAACGAACCCACAACTCCATCGCATGCTCGACATACTTGCGACAGCGCAGGACCAGACCGGAGACACGGGCAACGCGATCAAGACCGAGCGGCTGGCCATTGCCAGTGTGCAAGGCTGGTTGCAGCCCGAACTCCTCGAGGAGTACCAGAGCCGGCTGGAAATGTACGAGGCGGCGCTTGCCAAGTCTGCATCTGAAGCGAACGACTGGTGAAGGGTGCGGCGGCAAACTTCGAATCAGTCTTCGAATCAGAAATGCGGTGAATCCACGGATTCGTGTGGGGTTGTCAGGCTGCGCTTGTCGCTTTGAGGTTGGAGAGACGGCAGGCTGAACAGATTCTGTGGCGAATCGAACTGCCCCTCAACGGAGCGTCCAACAGAAGGGCAAATCATGAAGTTTCAAGTCAAGAACATTCTGCGTGCAATCGTCCTCGCAGCCATCTCACTGGGCGCTGCCCCGCAGGTGCACGCCGCCAAGCTCATCGCAGCCGGCTACTCATGGACGTATCGCGGCGAGGAACGCCGCACCGTCACGTTCGTATGCGTTGGGCACCCGAACCAGTCGGTCCGAGGCTGGGCGGAGTTTGACTACACCGACCAGCCGAACCAGGCGATGCTGATCACGTCGCAGGTGACTCTCAAGGATGGAACGTTGTGCATGGCCGGTCCCATCATCGAGCACGGCGATCCCAACATGATCGGCTGGACCGGGTTCTTCGGCGTGCGCGATCTCGGCGGCCGAGGCGAGAATCTCGACGCCGTGACCTACCTGCTCATCGCCCCGCCGGAATTTCCGGACGCCCAGGCGATTCTCGACTACCTTGGTGGGCGCATCCAGGAAGATCGGTTCTTGCCCATTGAGGGCGGGGACGTCAGAGTCTGGTAGGTGAGCTTTGTCGTTCCAGGGGTGGCACCCGCAACGTGAATGTCCCCCACCGCCTCTGCGCTTGGCGCGGAGGCGGTTTCGCGCGCTGGACAATTCCATCCCCGGCGGCGATCGGCGGCCGTAACCGGACCAGCGAAGTGTCGTTAACCTGCGAATGGGCGCGAGAAGGCGCAACTACGCGCACACACAAAGACTTGCGCTCGATTGCGGGGCCGAGACCGAAATGTCGCAACACGACCCGATCCGACCAAGCCGCGACAGGACGAAACGTCACAGAGCCGCGATCCCGTCGCACAAACGCCGATCGCGGGCGCTTCGGTGCGCCCTGCGCCCATCGGTGCGCCCACCGTCCTACGCCATTCGACGCGGCATCGACCCCACGTTGAGGGGGTGTTGAACGGTCTTCGATCGGCGTCGAATCGGCTCACGATGTCACCACCGATCCGAAGTCGGTCACGACGGTGAACCCTCTCCCCTGCATCGCCGCGCAGACCGTGGCCATGTCCTCACCTGGCCGGAGATCGCCGGGGCGGATGAGCACGTACACCACTGGGAACCCGGCGCGCTGGATCTCGTCGAGGGTCATGCCGTTGGGGCCGGGGCGATCGATGCTGTCGTACATAACCATGGAGCCGAACTCGCGTAGGTGATCGAACCCGTCGCGCTGTGGACATCCCTCCAGCGTCACGCGGTGGCCCGTCACTTCGCCGACCATCCGCAGCCGTCCGACCCACTCGGGGCCGAGCTTGGAGCAGTGGTCGAGCACCACCTCAGTGTCCTCACACGGTGCGAGGTTTTCCAAGATGATCTGCGCCCGCTTGATGCGTCGCCTTGTCGCCGCCAGGACCAGGTCGTTGCCCGGGTCTCCCATGTACGTGAGCACATGGCGTCCAGCGCCTCGCATCGGATTGACAAACGCCTGCGAGTAGGTGGCGAAGAGCATGCTGTATCCGCCGCCCTCGGCCGTTCGACCGTGCGTGCCCGTGCAGAACTGGATGTACTTCGACGGCGCGCCATCGGGGAGAATCTGCGGCTTGTAGCCCCAACCGAACCACACCATCGCCGTGTCGCCACCGGCCGCGATGAACGCGCCCAGGTCGCGTTCGATCATCACCGGCCATCCGCCATCGCGTCGCCACTGATTCACAGTGCCGTTGCCGCCCGCGCCGACGGGCATGTTCTGAACCATCATGGAAGTGCTGAGCATGGTCAGATCCTGAATTGAGGTTGCGGGTTGAAGAGCATCGTCTGGCCCGTGGCCGCGTCGACGGCGGGCGATCGCTCCGTGCGGTGAACCTCGGCCAGGTCAGTCAGGCCGGCGCGGCGGCGATCGTCCAGCCAGCTTCGGATGAGCGCGGCATCGCCGGTGAGCGCGTAGCCCTGGCCGCTGGCGACCAGGACGTCCTCAGCGCCCTGGTCGCGCAGCATCTCGCGTGCGCGGCGCACCGCCTCGCGGATGCGTCGCCGCCTGGTCTCGTGGCTCATCTCCGGCGGCAAGCCGATGTACATGGCCAGGTCGGCGGCGCTCACGTAGTCGCGGACCTCCCGATGTGCGTCGAGCATCTGGACAACGGCCACCGCGCGTCGATCGATCGTTTCACGACTTGGCCGCACGTCTCTTTCGAGTTGTCGATCGACGAGGCTCATCGAGCCGCCTCCCGGTCTTGGCGTCGAAGTTCATGAGCAGCAGTTCGGTGGACTTGGGCCGCGTCTGCGCGCCGCCGCGCACGAGCGGGCACGCGCTCTTGAACGTGTCGACCTTGGCGCGTCGCCACTGGTTGCGTGGATAGAGCGTGTCGACGAGCTCGTGTTCGTAGTACGAGACGATGGCCCGTCCCTCGATCGCGTCGAGGCAGCCCGCCAGGCGGGCATGGTCGGCCGGTCCGAATCCGCTCTTCTCGTAGTACCCTTCGCAATCGACGTACGGAGGATCGCAGTAGAAGACGGTGCCGATGTCGTCGTAGCGCGGAATGATGTCGGCGAAGTCGAGGTGCTCGATGTGCACGCCGCGCCATCGATCCGAGATCGCATCGATGCGCCCGGGCAGGTTCACCCAGCCGCTCGCCTTGCCGTTGCCCTTGCGCGCGTAGCCGTACGGGTTGCCGACCAGTGAGGAGAACGAGGTCTTGAGCAGATACACCCATCGCGCAGCGCGTTCGATGTCGGTGACCGGCCCGGGACAGCCCGCGTCCCACCAGGCGAGAATGCGATCGTGCTCTTCCCGGCTGTAGGGAATGCCGCGCACGCGTTCGATGAGCGTGTCGCGGTGATCGCGCAGCACCAGCCAGAACGTGACGACGATCGACTGGACGTCGTTGAAGACCTCGTTGGGCTCGGGCTCCTTCTGCGTCATGACGTGGCCCATTCCGCCGAAGACCTCGACGTAGCAGGCGCGGTCGGTGGGCAGGCGCTTGATGATGTGGGGTGCGATGCGGCATTTGCCGCCGACGTAGCCGGCGGGTGAAGTCAGCCGCTGATTCGTCCGAAGAGTCATCCATAACTCATTCTCCTGAGGACGTCTGGTTGTTGGCCGAGCGTCATGCTCGGCGTTCAAGATGCGGGGTGCAAAAATGCCAGCGAGGTCAACTCTCGCAGGCAGGCGGCTTTCCCTGAGGACGTCCGCCCGCCCCGCTTTTTTCATTCACTTCGTGAGGGCTGGGCCTCCGATCAGTTCTTGCAATGCCTCAGCCGAGGCGCGAAGTTCATCCATGACGCCAGCATGACGCGCCGCTGGGTGCGGGGCGTCGATGATGAATGCCGCGTTGCATGCGTTCGCTCCCTGAGCGACCTTGCCGAAGCGCAGCACGACGTCCGGCTTGAAGTGATCCATGCAGGCATCGACGTGCGCCTGATCGACGCCGAAACACTCGAACGCCTTGCCGCCGATGCGCGGCGACACATTCTCCCAGGTGATTCGATCGCACAGATCATCCCCGAACGCATCGCGCAAACGCCTGCCCGTCAGGCACCCCCCGAAGAGATAGCGGGCGTTCATCCTCGCGCATCGGTCGCGCCATTCGCCGACGGTCTCCACCTGGCTGCGCAAGTAGATACAGCGCGCTCGCTCAGGATCGCGGAACCACTGGTTTTGCAGGAAGGCGATGATGGTCATGCGAATGCAAACCTCCATGCGTAGCCACAGTAATCGCAGCGAATACAGGGGCGCTGCGTCACCAGATGATCAGCTGACCCGCATTTTGGGCACCTTCGCGGAGACGTCGGCGGGATGCGCCCGGCGACGACGTTGTCGGGCACGTTAAAAAGCTGCTGGAAGCCGCGGTAGGGAATCGCGGGCTCGATGCGGCGCACGTTGTCGAGCACCCATCCGAAGCGACCCGATGAGAAGTCGCCCATGTTGGCCTCACACCAATCCAGCGCCTGCATCGGATTGATACCATCCGGGTGGCGTGGCATTTCAAGTTCGAGGTAGCCGAATTCTGAAGTCGGACGGCAATCAACAAGGTCAGCGATGGCGACGATCGCGCCGAATGGGAGTCTGTCTCTGAAGTGGTCATTGAGCGCAACCAGCGGAAACATCGCGCCACGCCAAAAGTTCTGTTGTTCGAGTTCTCGCAGTTCACCAACTCGACAGCGCTTCGCGGCGTGGATGAGCAGCGGCCCTCGATATGACGTTGCCCAACATCGCGTCTCGATCCGCTTCGAGCCGATCGCGATCGCCGATGCCCAGGGTTGCCACAGACTGAGGCACTTCACGTTCATGCTCCAATCGCCATGCGCTCACCCATGCGGTGCACGAGGTCGAAGCGCAGGTAGTGGGGTTTGCTCCGCCAGGTCACGCCGTCGCGGCGGGCGGTGATGCCGCGCGGATACACGCCGCACACCACGCCGGTGCAGCGTCCAAGTTCCCGATGATCCCACCAGATGCGATCGCCGACGCGCACGCGGGGCGCGAGCGTCGCATCCTGGTCGAGGTCGAACATGAGGGTTTGTTCGCTCACGCCGCGCCTCCGATCTGCGGGAAGCCGGCGATTGGAACCTTGCAGTTCGGCGTTGAGTCCCAATGCAGTGGCCGGCCTTGCTGCGTGTTGCATCTCAAGCACTCATCTACGACGTATGCAATGTTCGGTGCACGCAGGTATCGCAGGAACCAACGGCCACAGCGAGTGCACTTCTGCGAGAGAACCTCACTCCCATCAGCGCGGCGGATGATGACATGGTCGGGGCGGTAAGTTCGCGGCGGATTGACTGGACCATGCACAGCGTTGGTGCAGCAGTGCCCGACGTGGATGCGGCCACGTTCGTCAATGCGCACATTGAGTTCACCGCACCTTGAACAAATCTGGTTGATCGTCGGCTTCACCGCCACGCCACACCCGCCTTTCGGCCGCCCACGTTGGCCCGTGTCGCGTCCTGGTGCCGCCGGTCGCCCTGTCGCCGCCAGGTGCGCCGCTCGCCGCCGTGGGCGAACGTCGCGGCCCGCTGAGAATCTGCGAAATCTGCTGCAATCCTCGATGTTTCCCCTTGCATCTTCGCGCGTTGCAGGCCTTCATGTGTGCAACGCCGGGCGGAATGAGCCGCCCGCGAAAGTGAGGAAACATGAGCAGCACACGCGACACCAAACTGACAACCATCGCCCGCGAGGCCCTCGGCCTCGAGACACTGGAAACGCGAAAAAGCGACCGCCTGGACTTCCACGACACCGCCGTCTGGTGCGTCAAGGAAGCACTGGAGCACGCGTACGAAGCGGGCCGCCAGTCGGCACGGCCGACGAAGGCCGTGTGCCCGGCCTGCGGGCGCAAGGTCGAGATCACGCCGGTACCGGCGAGCAACTGACCAACCACGCGCCGCGCCGACGTTCGGCGCTGCGCTCATCTGAACCGCTCGACCCATCAAAGGAGCATGAGCATGGCAACGAAGAAGACGACGACCAAGGGCAAGAGCACGAAGCGCACGAAGGCGGCCAATCCGCCACCAGGCGGCGCGGCCAAGCCGCGCCGCAAGCGTGAAGGGATCAGCGGCCTCGACGCCGCCGCCCAGATCCTGGTCAAGGCGGGCGAGCCGCTGAGTGCGAAGGTCATCGCCGAACGCGCCATCGCCGCCGGTTGGAAGACCAACGGCGCCACACCGCATGCCACGCTCTACTCGGCGATGATCCGGGAGATCAGCACCAAGGGCAAGGATGCGCGTTTCGCCAGGGCGGACAAGGGCCAGTTCACCGCGGCTATCTCGGCATAGCGCCATCACGCCGCACCTCCGAACTTCGGGGCCTGGACGCCGCGCTTGTGCGCCTCGCGGCGCATCCAGGCCTTGAAGCCTTCGATCACATGCAGCAGTTCCCACGCCTCCAGCTCGCCGACGTGGCGCGTCGGGGCCGAGTCCATGTACTCCGGACGCCTGGCCGTCATGCGTTCGCAGAAGCCGTGCAGCGCCTCGGAGTTGCACAGGTCGAGCCGTACGCTCTGGGCATGGAATGACTCCAGAGCCCGGCGCATCCGCTTGGCGGCGGTGAGCGTCTTGCTCTCCCATTCGGACTCGTCGAGTTCCGATTCCGGGTACATCGCCAGGCGGTGCATGATCGTCTCGAACGCCTCGTGGCTGTTGCGCGGGTGCGACAGCGAGGGCACGCCGTCGGTGCGGTGGCAGCCGGTCTGCATGAGCACGAGCCGCCAGAGCGACTCATCGCGCAGCGCCGGAACACGACGACGCACGACATTGACGAACCGAAGTTGCTTGGGGGTGAAGGGCACTTTGTGTTCAACCTGTCTTGGCTGCGGGCATCGCCTCGATCGTCTGCCGGAGATGATGCTCGTGAACCTTCTTGTACACAATGCCCTTGCACGATCGCAGCGTGCCCCACAGCGTCTTCGCCTCGATCGGTCTCGTGTGCTGGCCCGGGAGGTCAGCGACCGCCTGGACGATGAGCTTGCACGATCGGAGGGCGCCCATGAACGGCGTGTTTGCCAGCGCGTAGAGCATGTCCCGTGCGTCGCCAGTGAATTTGAGCTTCCCAGCTGAACAGATCCGTATGACCTCATCAATGGTCGTCGCTGGACGCGCTTTGACGGACTTATCTCCGGGCTGCAGCATGTCCATCATGTCGATGATGTACTCGCACCGGCTGATGAACTGCGACCCGTCAGCAGTGTCATCGATCAGTTTGCGCAGCCGCTCAGATCCAGCGATGACAACTGGATTGCCCCGATCACAGAAATCACGCAGCACTCCGAACGCACGCGGGTGCAGCCGCTGAGCCTCGTCGATCAGAAGCGGCTTTTTTGTGCCCGACAGTTCTCTGAGCAGCTTCATCTGCAGGTTGGCGGCGCTGGTCTGGACCCCGCGAACCCCCATCGCCTCGGCGAGTTGGCGAAGGAACGCGGCCATGCCAGACGTTGTCTCCATAACGCTCACGTACACGCTTCCGGGCCTCGTCTTTTGCACGGCCTGGAGCACCGTCGTCTTGCACAGCCCGGCCGGGGCGATGATGACGGCGATGGACTGGTGCTTGCACGCTCCGTCGATCGCCGTCATCATCCGCTTTACGGCGTGCGTCACGACCAGATCGCTGCTGAGCTTGGACTCGCGCCCCTGCTCATCGTTCTCGATCCACTTGAGAATCGCCTTGAGCTTGTCATCAGATTCGACGCGGTAGCTGCCCGAGAGCACCTGCGAGATGACGGACGGCGAGAAGCCGGATCCGAGTTCGCGCGAGAGCCGCTTGCTCGAGATGCCGTGCTCCTGGAGGTATCGCCGCGCATCGTTCCTTGCGGTTTTCACCTCATCCTCGGTCGGGGGTCGATCGGTCGGATGCATCCTTGCATACCTCCTGCTCACCCAGGCCGCCTGGCCCAGGTCGTCGATGATGTCGTTCGGTCGTTCAGGAACCTGATCGCCGTTGACGATGCGCGGTGTGGTCATGATGCCTCACCTCCATCCATCGCCTCGAAGAAGTCGAACTGGTCATCCTCGCCGGAGTCGTCGTCCGACTGGAAGTCAGCAATGTCGAAGTCGTCGCACTCGCCCCATGCGTCTGGTTTGTCGCGCTCGCTCGGCTGCATGTCGGCGAGGTCGAACTCCTCAAATTCCGCGCCAGCGGCCTGGCGCATCTGCGCTCTCTCGACGCCGGGCAACTGGTCGTCGACGGGCGTTCGAACGATCCTCAACTGCTGGTTGTCGTTCTCGACGCCGATGCCCTGCTTGGCCCGCTCAGCGCGGCGGTCGGCGTCGATCTTGTCCTGCTCATCGCGGGCGATATCGGCCGCCGTCATGAGGGACATGTGGCCATCGCGCAGCGAGTCGCGGACCGCCTTCTCGTGGTCGCGCTGCCGCTTGAGCGCCGCCTTGAGCGCCGCCCGGCTCACCGGGCTGTGGCCGCCGTGCGTGCTGTTGGCCTGCGCTGCGCTGATGAAACGGAATTGTGTGTCGTAGACGAAGACCTGCGACATGTCCGCAGGGTCGTATGTGACCTGCACGCCCTTCTTGCGCCCCTGCAGCGGCCGCAGTTCAATGGCGTCCTGCCCGTAGTAGATCGTCCGCCCGTCGATGCGTACGCCGATGCCGAGCTTGCCGACGGTGCGCGGCGGCTCCCAACGGTGCATGAGCAGGGCCAGCGCCTCGGGCCGTGGCATGATGGTGCGCGTGTCGCGCCATTCGTTCATTGCCTCGGTTGGACTGAGCTTACGCCCCTGCTCGTCGGCGAGGTCGCCGATGAAGTGATCGTCCCGATTGTTGTACCAGTCGATGAACCTGGGCAGGCGCTGGCGCACCTCGTCGATGTTCACCAGGCTCTGAACATTCTTGAAGAATCCTCTGGGCAGTTCGACGTCGCCGGGCTTGGCGCCGCAGTAGGAATCGAACTCCGCATCGAACTCACTGTGAAGCGTGCGGTGCCAGCGCTCGATGCGCGACTTGCCGTTGTGGTTGTAGGGCAACGCGAAGTGCACGTCGATGCCGAGCATCCCGAAGAGGCCGCGCCCCGCGGCGTGCTCGGACCAATCCTCGCCGCCCTGTGCGAGCCGCCGGCGCTGTTGCTTGGTCAGACCGTTGTTGGCGTAGGAGTCGTAATCCTTACCGTTGTCGATGACGATGCGGCGCGGCGGGCCACCCTCGCCCTTGATCGCGTCGTGCAGTGCGTAGCGGATGGTGTCGGCGTTGGGCGTCCAGTCAATCCACCAACCGAGGATCTTGCGCGTCCGCCAGTCGAACCACGACGTGAGCCACGGACGCACGGCCTTCCACTGTCCCGCTTCGTGACGGCGCACGAAGAAGTCGAGCCGCACATGGTCGCTCACCCACAGTTCGCTGGCGGACCATGCATCGGGGTCCTGCTGGATCTTGTAGCCGAACTTGGCCTGCCAGATCTCGCGGCCGTCGCGGGCGAGACAAAGTCGCGACGGGTCGATGATCTGGTTTGCCCGGCGCTGCACGTGACGCAGGCCCGGCCACTGCCAGCCGTTGGACTTCGCCAGCGTCTGCACGTGGCGGTGGGCCTTGGCGATCGACCAGCGGTTGCGGTGCAGGTAGACGCGCTCGAACTCGGCCCAGGCGTCGGGATGGCAGCCGCGTCCGCTCGCCTCGCTGCTGCGCTGATCACCGCCGCGCCGATCAATGAAGAATGCGAGCAGCCGCTGGGGCTGATCCGTCGGCGGGGCCTCGCTGTTCCATCGCTGAAGTGTGCGAAGCGTGATGCGCTGCCCGAGCGTCTTGGCCTGCTCTTCCAGGAAGTCGCAGATGACCCTGCCCACCGTCGTGTCCGACGAGACCAGTTGGCGATAGGCGTTGAGCACTCTGACGCGGGCGGCGGCGCGGTCGCGCTGCGCGGCGGTCGCGTGCAGCAGGATCTCGGCGGTCGAGTCGTCGGTCGATTCGTCGGCGCGCGCCAGCAGCCTCGGATCGTGCGATCGGTGGATGTGCCAGGCCGGCTTTCCTGATCTTGGATCACGAATCTGGCGGGCCATGCCCGTCGATGCCAGGCGCCGGCCGCAGACGTGCCGAAGCGCCGTCTCGGTTTTGCCGAGCAGGCGAGCTGCCCGCTTGATGGGCACGAACTCGGCGTCGGGGCGCTCATCCACACCCTGGGCGAATCGAGGTTGGCGCGCGGCGGCCGTCATCCCATCACCTCCCACAGGACCAGCCTCGGGAAGCGGATGCCGTAGCGGAAGCGCGGCCGCCGGTGGTGGATGATGAGATTGAGCAGCCACCTCATACCGGCACCCCGCGGATCACGGCGAGCGCGGCCTTGCGCAGCAACTGGTGTTGTCGATCGAGCGTGCATCGCTGGGGCAGCTGGAGGAGCGTTCGTTCGAACGCATCGACCATGCGGCTCTCCAGGGCGCGACGGACATCGTCGGGGAGCTTGACGGGATCGATGCGTTCTGAAGCGAGGCGCGTCATTACGGCTTGCCCCTTCCCTCGACGCCGGCGGCGAGGCTGCGGCGCGTGCGCGTGTGCAGCCAGTGCAACGCCTCTTCAATCTTGGTTAGAGCCAGCGCGTTCTCGCGACATGGCATCGGCCCACTCTGGAAGCACTGCAATCGATCGGCGACGATCGCGAGCAGCGCCTCGTTTGTTTCACCGTTCACACCCGCTTCACACACGGGACCTTTCTGGAATCTGTGGATGTCGAGGGGTTCATCGCCCACGTACACCCAGTACTCGTGATTCGCGCCGCCTGGGCCTGGCCCATCCTCAGCGAAGATGCGCAGCTGATCGACGCGAGGATCGCCGACTTGATGCAGCGTGACTTCCCTCGATGCCTCGGTGCCTTCGCTCATGACACGATCCCCCTGCACTGCGGGTACTTGGTGAGGAAGCGATCGATCGCGGCCTGCCCGCGAATGCGGTGCTTGCCGAGCACCGGCTGGATCAGCCGCCGTCCGGTCACCTGGTCGACAACGAGGTTGAACGTCAGGATGACCTTGCAGTGGGCGCAATAGGACGCCATGCGGGCGAGGCGCTCCCAGCCGACCTGAACGCGATCGATCTCGACGATGCTCTGCGCGCCGAGGACGGTCTCGCAGGCGCATTCGAGGCGCGGGATCTCGCGCGGCACACTGCCGGCGTCGCCGGTCGCCAGGATCGCCGCGCGCTGGTCGGCGGCGGTCTGCTCGCGGGCGGGCACTCTCTTAAGGAGTGGTGTTCGTCGAGTGTGCGTCATCGTCGATTCCCCCTCTTGCGCGTGGGTCGCCCCAGCGCGGTATGGAACTGGTGCAGGCGCGAGGACTCGTCCAGGCGGTGGATCTCGATGACCGCGCCGCGCTTGGCGGCCTTGGCCTCATCGCGCAGGCAGCGGGCCTTCATGTAGGCGTCGTCGCGCGTCGATTCCTGGTGATACGAGATCACCGGCCGAATCGCCTCAGGGAAGAACGTCTCGCGCACCAGGACGAGGTACATCAGGCCGCCCTCCCCTTCTGGTCCTGCTGGCTCTGCTGCGCTGCGCGCTGCTCCCGCTGCTGATTCCACTTGACGGTCTGGTCGAGCAGTTGCTTCCACGCGCGGTTGCTCGTGGTCGTGCGCAGCCGGTGGATCGTGTTGACCATCGCCACCGAGCAGCCGTCATCGGCCATCGACTGAACGAATGCCTGGCGATACGGCAGCTCGGGCCACTCGGCAGTGCATCGCTCGGGTTCGAGCAGCGGCGGCTCGATGCTCAACTCGTGCAGCGTCGCGGGCATGCCGAAGATGGCAACAGTGACGGCGTTCATCGCGCCACCGCCTTCCGGTTCATGCCGATGGCGTTGCGCTTGTTCCAGTCTTCGTACATCACGTCGACGTGCTTGGCCACCGCGAGCAGCGCCGCGATGTACTCGGGCAGTGTGTGCCGCAGATCCGCGATGAGTTCGCCATCGTCGCCGTCGACACGCAGGTCCATCAGAATTCCCAGCAGGCGATCGACAAAGAGGGCGTGGCCCTTGTGCTCGCGTTCGAGCTTGAAGAGCGCCTCGGTGATGCTGGCCTTGTCGGGATTGGCGCTCACTTCAGGCAGCGCGTAGATGGCGAACTTGGTCGGATCGACGATCAGCCTGAGAATGCGCTCATCGCGCAGCTCCTCGAACAGCAGCGCCCAGCGCTCGATACTGATGTGGATGCGGTGATTGAGCATGTAGTAGACGGCCCGGTCGGAGACGCCCCACAGGGAGGCGAGCTGCTGGCGGGTGATCCCCTGCTCGTCGTCGACGATGGTGCGCAGCAGTTCAACGGCCCGCGAGTCGTGGGCCGTCGTTTCGGCGAGTACGTTCATGAGTTGGCTCTCGGTGGCGGCGACTATATTGGTACGCTCGTCGTCCATGAACTCGCTCCTGCTCGGCGTCCTGCCTCGCACGAATGCCCGGTGAATCAGTTGCGCTGCGCTTTTCGCCGCGCTGAACAGCGCACGGGGCGTTTCCGCCCCGGTACGCTGAAGCCAAAGTAAGACGCACCGCCGGCGGTTGGACCGGCGATGCGCGGAGGGGAGAAAGATCGGTGGGAGAAAACGAACGCACCGCGCTCTCGCACGATGCGTCGATCGTTGGACCTTTCAGTCATCTTGGTTTCACTTCGGACGGCCTCTCCTTTGCTGGTTGCAGTTGAGGCGCCGGCGCGGACCAGGACGTATGGCCCTTCAACGCTGGTGCGATTGAAAACGCCGCGCGCTGCGACACAGGCCGCGCGGCGCGAAGAAGATGCGTCGCGCACAGTCATGGTGCGCGCAGGGGACTCGCCGCGTTCACTCCGGACGCGGCGGGCGTTGACAGACGCGGTCGAAGCGGCGCTCATGCGGACTTGCGGCATGCGCGACCTCCCTTCGAGCGCGAGGAATGGACAGCCCCCGCACGCCCGTTGCGATCGCGCGTTTGGGGGTCGGGTTGAGTAGCAATGGGAATAGCGGCGATGTCGATGCCCATCGCCATCGCCCGTTCCTTGATCATCTCGATCGCGGTCCGGGTCTTCGACTTGCTGCCGCGCCGTTGGCGAACGACATCAATGATGGCGTCAGCGTGAGGGTCATCGATGCGAATTGACATCTGCCAGTCCTCTTCACGGCATGGAATCGTGCGTCATTTTTGCATCATTTCGGCACTAGTCAAGCCAGTTCTGCACCTTTTTTGCATCGACCTTGAGAGATGGTAGGCCCCGATGGTTCCATTCCGGCGGTCATGGGGCATTTCGGGCAGACAATCCGGGCTTTGCGTGAGGAGGCGCACCTGAGCCAGGAGGACCTGGCGGAGCGGATCGGGCTGAAACGCAACGCGATTTCTCGCGCCGAGCGGTCGGAATCGCCGCAGATGCACCCGGGAAACTACCGCGCCCTGGCCAAGGCGTTCGGACTTGAGCCCGGGCAACTCGATCAGATGTGGCGCACCGATCGATTCGCGCCCCGCGCCTCGCTTGAGAGCGCCCAGCCGCTCGATGTGCCCGCACCCGAGTGGGTCAAAGCGTACTTCGCCATCGACGACCCGGATGCGTACCTTGCCGGCATCTCGATGGACTGGCGCTCGCGCGGCCTGATCATCGGCGATCGCGTGCTTGTCTCACCCAACGCGCCGATGGACCAATCCGGGCTGATGGCGCTGGTGAAACTGGAATCTTTCGGCGGCGGGCTGTACCGCTACATCGGAGAGTGCTATCAGGAAGAGTGGGGCATCGTGGTGCGCCTCGATGCCGGACTGCGATTCGAGGTGTACCAGGTGCAGATCGTCGCCGTGGAGCGCGTCATCGGATCGTTGTCGATGCGCCGCTTTCCTGAGCCGCTCGAACATAAGCCGCTCAATATCATCATGCCTGAACGTGCTGAAAAACGCCGGAGAAAACAGCGAAAGAAGGGGCCGTGATGCGAAAGTTCAAGATCACCGGCATCGATCGCGATTCAGGGTTTGAGACGACGATCATCGTCGAAGCTGGTGATGCAAATCTTGCCGAGATGGAGGCTTTCCATCGTGGCGTGTCTGTGCACTCATGCGAAGTTGTTGTCGAGTCCAACGACGCGGCCACCCGACTAAATCACGCGATGGAGCATTACCGAGCATCGATCTGCCAGCCTCCGTCGCCGCCATCAGCACAGCCTCCGCCCATGCCGACCGCCCCTGACCCGAAGCCCGTTGCATCAGCATCAGTGTTCGTCATGCCGCCTCCGATGTACTGGAAAAACCTTCAGCGCAGCATCGCGCAGGGCATCTTCTACGGCCTACTGCTCTGGGCTATTTTCTGCGTGCTGGCGGCGTTCTTCGGATTCCTCGCATTGATGGCCTGGGCCACAAACGCCGGCGGCTGAGTCCGGTTGACTTGACCAGCCTCGGCGACGCGCCTACTGGATTGAGTCGAACGTCGGGCACACTGAAACGTCCCGGCCTCTGGCCCTTCGGGGCCACTGACAACTCATCGCCGCGACCTCGGGTTGCGCGGCCACCAGATCGGGAGCAACGGGACCTAGTAGACCCCGCCTGATCGCAGGAACACCAAGGACGGTGTCCCGTGGCCAATTGCGCACTGACGCGTACCCGACTCGGCGATTCTCCATGCTTCACAACTGAAACACCGCACGCCCGTTGCGATCCATCTAATCGACGCCGCCGGGTCATCACCACGCCGTGGATGCGCCTCGCGTGCGACGTGTCGGCCATCGTTTCGATCTGGGCCCTCGGCGCCGTCGCCATGCTCTTCGGCCTGGGCTTCCTCGCCACACTCGGCGGATGCGCCACCGCGAAATCCGCCGCTGAGACCTACCGCGCCGAGACCATCGCCAACCACACATTGATGTTGCCCGCGCTGGCCCGCTACTACGAAGCCGACACCGTCCGCGACCCCGGACTGCTCAACGATCGACGCGACATGATCCGGGTCCAGCAGGGCCTCGACGCCGTCAGCGATCCCACCGACGACTACTGCCGCGCCACGATCCGCCGCCACGAAATCTTCCTGCCTGATCTGCGCGAGTACATCAGCGATGACGACGCCCTGAGCGTGGGCCAGAAGCTGGCGCGCACCGGCCTCATCGATGAGCAGCTGCTGCTCGACGTGCAGTACATCGCCGACTTCGCGCCCGACTACGAACCGCTCACCCCCACGAGCCCAGGAGCACCCAGCCATGACCCCCACGCCGCCGACCGAACCGAACAGACACGACGAACCCATCGAACCGTCGCCCTCGCAACTCGTGCAGGAATTCATCGATGGACTGATCCAGGAAGGCAGCAACGAATTGCAGATCGCGCCGTACGACGTGGCGCGGATTCTCGATCGGACCGGCGCGGTGGCGACGGACTTTGCGATGCGCGGCAACGCGATCGACGAGGAGACGATGCGCTGGCTCAAGCGCCAGGCGTTGACGGCCTTCAAGGGCACGACGAAGGTTCGACTGCTCGGACGGGCCAAGCGATCGCAGGCGGAGGCGGCAGCACTGCTCGGCGGCATCGCGAAGGTGGGGCTGGCGATGCTGCTCGCCCAGGTCACATCTGGAACGACGCTCAACCGATTCACGCCGCCGCAGTCCTGACCGCCATCGGATTCGCGTTTCATGATTCGAGCCTTCACCCGATGAGCCAGGCATTGAGCCTGTGTGCGGCCGTTGACGAGGCGGCGGCGCGAGCCGTCGCCTCCGAGGCCCTTTCTGACGCTAATAACACCCCACGATGGACGCAGCCGGGGCGGGCGGGAGAGCGCTCTCCCGCCCGCCGCATGCGGACATTGGCCATTGCAAAAACCCCCACGAGGGGCCGCGCGCATGGTGCACCATCCGCGCGGCCAGCGGAATAAATACCCGCACGCGGCGCCGGTGGAAACGCCGGCTCCACGTTTGTTTGACGCCTCATCGACGACTCTTCAACGCCTCTTCGAAAGCCAGATATGGACCTCAACACCACGCCCATCAAGATCGACATCGAGCCCGGCGACCAGACCAGCGAGAACGCGATCGCCAAGCTCGCGCAGTTCGGCGGCGGCGGACTCATCACCGGCGTACTCACCATCGCCGTGTTCAAGCCCGACCTTCCGCCGTCGATCATCATCACGGCGCTCATCGTCGCGTGCATCATCACGATCGCACCGACGCTCCACTACATCGCCTCCCGCCGCGCGCTCAAGTGCGAGCAGTGCCGCGCGGAGGCGGATGTTCAGAAACAACAGATCGCGAAACAGGCTGCCGTAGCGGGAAGGGATACCGCGCGCACGGCCTGACCCCGGGTGGCTGGGAAGGGGCACGGACGCCCGCTCCCGGCTTGCAGGTTGAAACGCAAGGACGCAGATGCACGAACTCACACTCACACTCGCCGACGAAGCATCCGCCTGGAACGGCCCGGCGTGGGTGCTCATCGTCATCGTCCTGTCGTTCCTGCTCAGCGGCGCCAGCAGCCTGGGCGTGGCGCTGATCCTCTATCGCAACAAGCAGGTCGACGACCGCCTCCACCGGGGCGATGAGAAGTTTGACAACCTCACGGCCGAGCAGGCGACGATCGCCGTCGCCGCCGCCATTCAGAACGGCGAGGTTCGCCAGGCGATGTACCGCGACTTCGTCACTCGCAGCGAGTTTGAGAAGCACACCACGCGCATGGCCGCGTTCGAGACGGAGACGCTTAAGAGCATGTCGCGCGTCGAGACGAAGCTCGACCTGCTGCTCAAGCAACGGGAGGTGGTCAAGCATGACGCCTGAGGAAGTCGCCCTGCGCGATCGCAAACGACAACTGCGCGGCCAGATCCTCGAAGCCCTGGCGATGTTCCGCGAGCGGGCGTTGCCGTCGGTCACATTCAACCAGCTCGAAGCGCTGGTGCGCAACGCGCGGCGCGATGAGATCGAATTCCATGTCGGCGTCCTGATCGAGCTCGGCTACGTCGAAGACGCCGCGCCCGCGACGAACGCACGCGAGCGTCATGAAGTGAGCCAGGTGTGCATCACCGCCAGCGGCCTGAAGCTCGTCGACGGTTTCACCAGCGATGACGGAGTGAAGTTCGGACTGTGACTGAGCAGACGACCAACCCGATGCCCATCCCCGGTGAGATCCGTCTCGACCGCGATTCACTCGTGCATCTTGCACTGGAGCGCATGGCGACTGAGACGCGGCGCGGCACGAAGAGCGCCATCGATGATCTGCCCGAGGGTGTCAAACAGTCGGTCGGCATCATGAAGGCGCAGGGCTGCAAGCACTCCGACATCCACGCCGAACTCGTCGCGGCGCTGGGCTACAAGTCCGACGACGAGGAGGCGCCCAACTACCACGCGCTGAATCGCTGGCTCGTTCGATTCGAGTTCGTGTACAACCTCGTTCGCGCCGCCGAGCGCAACCGCCTGGCGTCGCAGATCGAACTGGCCAAGGCCACCGGCGATCTCCGCGAGGGGACGATCCTGGCGAACCAGATGATGCTCCATCGCATCATGGACATGATGGCCGAGAGCCAGGACTTCCGCGACCTGAGCACCGGGCAGTGGGGCAATCTCATCAGCGCTCTGTCGGTGACGACGAAAGCCGGACTCGATGATCGCAAGCTGGACAAGGCCGTCGAACTGGCCGACGCGCGCATCGCGAATCTCACAACGCGCACGGTCGAACTCCAGACGAAGATCGACAATCAGCGCAAGGCCGTCGAAGCGGCCAAAGCGCAGCTCGAAGCGAAGGCACAGTCCGGCGATGGCAAGACCGTCGATCTCCAATCCGTCGCCGCGATGCTCGACCAGATCATGCGGGAGGCCGCATGACACAAGCGTTCAGCACGCTCAGCGATCCGACGGGAGCCCCCATCGTCATCACCGACGCGAAGGTGCGCAGCCCGCTCCTGCCCTACCAGCAGCGCTGGATGGCCGACGAGTCGGCGCTGAAGATCTGGAGCAAGTCACGACGCATTGGCGCCACCTACGCCGAGGCGGCGGACGTGGCGATGAGCCGCCTGAGCGGACGCCGCAATGAGGACTACTGGTTCTCATCCGCCGACGAGTCCGCCGCGTACGAGTTCATCGAGTACGTCGTCTTCTGGTCCAAGGTCGCGGGCAAAGTCACGCAGGCCTTCACCGAGCAGATCGATGATGGCACCACCAACGGCGCGACGGCCTACTGCATGCGCTTCCCCAGCGGCAAACGCTGCACGGCCATGACGAGCAACCCCCGCCGCTTCCGATCCAAGGGCGGCGATGTCGGCGGCGACGAGTTCGCCTTCCACGAACACGCCAGCGAGATGTACAAGGCCATGTCTCCGTGCACGACCTGGGGTGGACGGCTGCGCATTCTCTCGTCGCACAACGGCGAGCAGAGCCTGTTCAATGAGTTCGTGCAGATGGCCCAGCGTCACACGCGGGGTGAAGCCAAGGTCGGCGATGTGCCCTTCAGCCTGCATACGACGACGATCGAAGACGCGGTGAGCGACGGCCTGGCCGAGAAGATCAACGAAGCCAAGGGCACGACGTACACGCGTGAATCCTTCCTCGCCGAGTGCCGCGCCAAGTGCCGCACCGAAGACGACTGGTTGCAGGAATACATGTGCGTGCCGTCGGCCGAGACGCAGGCCTACCTGCCCTACGACCTGCTCAACACCTGCATCGCCAGGCCGGGCCTGTGCGCCACGCCGACGGATGACCTGGCCAAGTTCGCCGCCGATATCCAGCACTTCTCACGGGGCGCCTCAGCGCTCTACCTGGGCAATGACATCGGCCGCACCAACGACTGGTTCATCCTCTGGGTGCTGGGCAAGTTCGGCGGACGCTGGAGCACCGTCGGCCTGCTGCGGTGGCGCAACCAGCGCTTTGCCGCGATGGAGACGGCCATCGCGACCGCGATGGATTTCCGTGGTGAGAACAACCTCCGCGTCCACCGCGCCTGCATCGACCGCACCGGCCTGGGCATGCAACTTGCCGAGCGCATGGGCGAGAAGTACCGCAGCCGCGTGGAAGGCGTCAACTTCACCCAGCAGAGCAAAGCGGAGATGGCCCCGCGCGTCCTGGTCCACTTCCAGGATGGCACGATCCAGATCCCCGACGACCGGCTCATGAAGGACGATCTGCACAGCCTGCGCAAGAGCGTCACGAGCAGCGGCAACGTGCGCTACGCCGGTGAGCGCGGCGCGAACGGACACGCCGACCATTTCTGGGCGCTGGCGCTCGCACTCGAAGCCGCCGACCAGCCCGTCGCCCAAGGCCGCGCCGTCAAAGTCGTGGGAGGTTCGATCTGATGGCCACCCCCACAACCACCATGACCAACATTCGCGAGACCGCCGCCGACAAGGCCCGCTACGCCGCGATGCGCGATCGCGTCTGCATGGCCCGCAAACTCTTCAGGGGCGCGTGGCGCCAGCTGCTCGAGGAGTTGAGCCAGTTCTATTTCCCGAGCATCAAGAATCACCGGGGCACGATCGAAGAACTGATGGCCAAGGTGAACGCGTACCGCCTGGCGGTCATGACGCACACCAAGTTCCTCGCGCTCAACGAGCCGACCATCACCTTCGCCGACGGATTCGACATCCAGGCCCAGCGCTGGGCCGAGATCTCGCGCGAGTGTTTGTTCGGTCAGCGCTTCTTCGAGTCGATTCTCATGCAGTACCGCGACTCGATCGCCTGGTGGCGCATCACCGCCCGCGACCGCCGCGCCTGCCTGAGCATCGCCGATTCGCTCCAGGTGCATCCGCTGGGCGCCTTCGGCCACGATGATCAGCCCCGCGCCGTCGACCTCCGCTGGGTCATCACCCAGCAGGATGCGGCGAAGCGCGATGTGCACTACCTGCGCATCGAGCGCCACACGCCCGGACTCATCGAGAACTTCGCTTATCGCGTGGCCAGCAAGTACGACTGCACCATTCCTGAGAAGACCGCGCCGATCGATCTGCGCACCATCCTCGGTGATGAAGCGCCGCAGCCAGAGCAGCCCACCGGCGTCGATCGTCCGCTGCTCTTCCGCGCCGCGTTATGCGTCGTCGATGATGAGCCGTTGCCGCTGCTCGACAAGAACGACTTCGACCTGCTCGACGCCAACGCCAAGGCGCTGAGCCAGCTGCTCATGAATCAGGACCGCCACGGCTCGCCCTTCCTGCGTGTCGCCGAGGGACACCTCGAAAAGGACGGCACCTTCGACGCGAGCAAGCGGGCGCGAATTGATCCGGACAAGCAACTCGAATACATCGACTTCGACGCCAAGGTCGTGGAGGGGCTCGACTCCTTCGCGAGGCTGCTGCGCTACCTCATGATCCAGCTCGAGATGTCGCCGGAGCTCATCGGCCTCAAGGAGGGGGCGACCGCTGAATCGCATGAGAAGCTGATGCTCCAAGCGGTTGTGACGACGAGCCGGGCGCAGCTGACCAAGCAGACCAACGAGCCGGTGCTGGAGCGCGTCATCGACACGGCGTGTGCCTTCGATGCGGAGTTGAGTCCGATCGGCTACGCGACGGCGCCCGTCGAAGTGAAGATGCATCCCGGCCTGCCGCGCACGCCCGAGGAAACCAATCGCGGACTCGCCGAGATGTACACGGCCGGACAGATCAGCCAGGAGACGATGCTCATGCAGATCCACGGCCCGACGCAGGGCGTGGAGGAGCTTGGGCGCATCCAGGCCGAGAGCAAACGGCGCACCGAATCGCTGATCGGCGCGGGCTTCCCGGGCAGCACTCTCAGCGGCGGCGACGAACCCGGCGCGATCGACACCGGCGACAACGGCGACGCCAACACGGGAGACGCCACCGCATGAAACGCATCTTCGCGATCATCGCAGAGGTACTCATCATGACTCTGCCGCAGAACTACAACTCGGGCGTGCCCAACGCCGCCGTCGCGGAGATGGTCACGCTCTACGACAGCGCCGCGACCGAGATCGTCAAGGCCCTGGCCGTGTCGCTCGACACGACTTCGCGCTCCGAGCAGTTCAAGCGAGCCCGCGCCGCCCGGCTCGCGCTGGCGATCGAGCACGCCACACGGCGCTTTGGCGCATCGATCCGCCCGCACATCGAGTCGATCTCGACCGACTCGTACAACCTCGGCCTCAAGCAGGGCATCAGCCAGCTCAAGGATCTTGGCCTGCGCGACCAGGCTGCTCCGGTCAGGGGCACCTTCACTGGCGTCGATGAGCGCGCCGTCGAAGTGATTGCCCGCGACATCGCGGCCGCGAGCGTGACGGCGATCGACAACCTCGGCCAGGACGCCCAGCGACTATTGCGCAAGATCTCGACGACGCAGATCCGTGACCCCGATGTGAGCCGCGCCATCGCCAAAGGACTCATCACCGGCGATCCGCGCATCGCGAAGCGCGAAGTCCGCGAGTTGTTTCGCGGTCAGAATGATCAGGACAGTTACCGCCGCCTGGGCAATCGGATGATCCAGGTCGGCGGCGCGACGATGAGGGTGCGCAACTACGCCGAGATGCTGGTCCGCACACGCACGCGCGAGGCGACGGTGCAGGCGCGGCACAACCGTTTGCGCGAGAGCAACGTGGACCTGGTCATCATCACCGGCCGTGTGAGCAAGTATTTCTGCACCGCGTACCTCGGGCTCATCTGCTCGATCGACGGCAAGAGCGGCAAATGGCCGGCGCTGAGCAGTCTGCCCGGCGGCGGTCCGCCGTTTCACCCCAACTGCTCAAAGGGAACTCGACCGTACGTCGAAGGCCTGTCACCGCCTGGCGATGCGGAGGCGGGTCAGGCCGCCCTGCGTGAGTTCCGCGATCGCGGCGGCAGCCGTGAGAACCTGAGTCCGGATGAAGTTTCGGCGGCAAGAGGCAGAGTGTAACGACAAACGCCCAGGCATCGCCATGCCTGGGATATGGAGATTCAGATGGCACGCACCGCACTCACCGTACAGACGCTCGACTCTTCGCTGGCCACCGGCCTCACACCGGCGCCGGTCGTCGGCATCGCCGACGGCCACATGTTCGAGAACACGCCGAGCAACGCGCGCTACGGCACGCGCTTCGCGCGCGTTGAGAACACCGGCATTGCCGCCCGCGACATCACGTTCGTTACCGGCGCCACGGTCGAAGGCGTACCTATCGAGGAGATCACGATCTCCATCCCGGCCGGCGCGGTGCGGATCTTCGGCCCGTTCAGCCCGCGCGTCTTCAACCAGCCCACAGGCAGCACTGATCCCGGCACCGTCTACGTCGACTACGACGCCGGCAACGAGGCGGATCTGAGCATCGAGGTTTACGAGATGCCCGTGTCGTAGCGACACGGCAAACGCCCAGGGATGGCCATCCCTGGGCATTGAGAGAGAAACAAACGAGCAACACCAGAAAGGACGCTCACCATGACCCCGGAAGAAATCAATGCAGCGATTCTCAAGAGCGTGACGGAGGCGCTCAAGCCCATCACCACGCAACTCGCCACACTGAGCGAAACGGTCAAGCCGATCGCCACACTCCAGGAAACCGTCAACGGCCTGGTCGAGAAGGACTCGGCCGCGACGATCGCCGCCAAGCCCGGCGAGAAGAAAGACGACAAGACCGCCACTGCCGCAACCGGCGCGGGCCTCACCACCGAGCAGGCAACGGCGCTCTTCCAGAAGATGCTCACGGAGCGCGACACCGCCGCGCAGACCACGGCTCAGCAGCAGGCCGCGCATGAGGCATGGGTCAAGAAGAACGCGCCCAAACTCGCGGGCACGGCAACGGGCAAGCGCCTCTTTGCCGGTGCAAAATCCGACGAAGAGCGCAAGGCCGCGCTGGACGAGTACATCGCCGACCAGAAAGCGATCGGCAACAAGGCCCCCGACCTGGGCGCGACGGCCGAAGGCGAAGGCGCGCAGAAAACCCCGGAAGAGACCAAGGCCGCGCAGGAAGCCGCCGCACTGGAAGCCGCCGGCAAGGTCAGGACCTCCTCGCTCTGACCCTCAACGTCATCGCGCACTGAACGCACCGAACTGACAGACCCGCAGAGCCGGGGAGAGAGATCCAACGAACCCACGTAACCCAATCGGAGAATTGCAATGACGACCCAACTCACGACAACCGCATTTGCCGGTGTCATCTACCCGAGCGTCACGGAGAAGCTCATCGTCAACATCAGCGCCGACGAGGCGCCGATCTTCAACACGCTGCTGCGCATGGGCCGCAAGAAGACCGTCGGCTCGCCGACGCTCGAATGGTGGACCGTCGACGCCGACGCCCGCGCCACGGCGATCAACAACGGCGCCGGCTACGCATCGGGCGCGACTGACATCGTCGTCGATTCCGCCGCCGCCATGCGCGTCGGCGACGTGATCGCGGTCCCGCGCACGAGCGAATTGATGCTCATCACGGTCATCGTCACGAACACGCTGACGGTTGTTCGCGGCGTGGGCACGACGGCCGCTGCGGCCCTCGTCGACAACGATCCGATCGTCAACCTCGGCCCCTACCAGATGGAAGGTGAGACGGCGCCCGCCGCGCGCAACACGACCAATGTGAAGAAGACGTCCTACACGCAGATCTTCGCACGGTCGCTGGAGATTACCCGCACCGTCGAGAAGACGACGATGGCCATCGAGGATGCCAAGACGCAGGAGCGGCGCAAGAAGCTCATCGAAATCACCCGCGACATCGAGCACGCCGCCATCTTCGGCGAGCCCTTCGAGGAAACCAGCGGCGGCAAGCCGCGCCGTGGCACGATGGGCATCCGCAGCTTCGCCTCGGTGAATGTCGCCGATGGCAATGGCACGGTCACCGAGCCCGAACTGGATGACTGGCTCAGCCAGATCTTCACGAAGGGGTCGAGTCACCGCGTGGTCTTCGCCGGGCGCACCGCCGCCGACGTCATCCGCCGCATCAAGAAGCCCACGCTTCAGGGTCGTCCCGAGGACAGCGTGGCCGGATTCAAGGCGACGCGCTTCCAGACGCCCGACGGCGAGTTCGACCTGGTGCGCCACAAGCTCATGACCGGCGCGGCGGACTCGGAGGCGATCGCCATCGATCTCGAAGGCGGCGCTGAGGGCATCGCACCGGAGATCTGCGTGCTCACCGACAGCGACGTCATGCTGCATGAGAACGTGCAGGTGCCCGGCCAGGACGGGCGCACGGACAAGTACCTCGGCGAGCTCGGATTCCGCTGGGGCAACCCCGAAACGCACGGTCGCCTGACCAACATCACGGCCTCCGGCTGATCCTGGGCCTTTGACCGGTGGCGGTGCGGGGAGCTGATAGGGGCTCCCCGCACCGAACCGCCGCTTCGACTCGACCGACGCATCACACCCGTACGCACCGACACACACGCTCGACACACACCACAGTCAGGAGATCCACGATGACGAGATTCGCAAGTCCACACCGCAACTACTGCATCTACCTCGAGTCGCCCAAGCGCAAACTCGAGCGGGACGAGGTCAAGCACGAAGGCGGAGTCAAGTGCCAGTTCGTGAACGGCGCCTACGCGACGGATGACCCGCGCGTTGCCGCAGCACTGCGCAAGCACCCTGCCTGCGGCACGGCGTTCCACGAGATGAAGGCCGAGCCTGCCGCGCCCGATGGCGGCAACGACAAGAACAAGCCCGGCGGCAAGAACGCCGCCTGACCGCGCACTCCTTTCACGAGCGCCGTGCCAGGCGGAAACGCCCGGCCGGCCATTGGATTCGAATGACCGCACGCCTCACCCAA
This sequence comes from Phycisphaerales bacterium UBA5793, assembly GCA_002418285.1. Taxonomy (GTDB): domain Bacteria; phylum Planctomycetota; class Phycisphaerae; order Phycisphaerales; family UBA5793; genus UBA5793. The sequence goes on along the minus strand of DIDT01000005.1, from coordinate 32,519 downwards.
CTCGTCGCCTGCCTCACGCTGCTCGGCCCCGCCGTGCGCGTGGCGCCTGCGCCGGTTGTGTGCGCGGACCTGAGCGTTGAGATCGCCATGCATGCGATCATCATGAACGCCGCGTACATCGCCAAGGTCACCGACCAGCACGATCCCGCGTTCAACAACGTCGTAGCGTGGTTCGCGTGCGGGGACATCCTCGACGCCGCCGCGCCGTGGATGTACATGGCGCCCAACTTCCGCCGCGACGGCGAAGTCTGCTGCGAGATCCTGATCAGCCGCTACCCGTTCATCCGCAGCGAGGTGTGCGAGCGATGAGCGCGAACTTCTACACCGTGCCGGTGATCATCGATCGCGATGGTCTCATGTCGCCAGACCTGCCTGCGGGCACGGAGTACTGCTGCTCGTACGGTGTGGTGAATCATGAGACGGTGGCGATGGTCAGAACGCCGGCGCTGCTGGGCCAGCGGACCGGGCGCACGCGCCGAACCAACGAGCAGGAAGTGACCGATGCGATGCGCGAGATGGGATCGAACCTGCCCGAGCGCGATCCGATCGACCGCTGGCGGATCGGGGGAGCGTGATGGCGCAGTACTTCACGAACTTCTCCGAGTACACGACCGGCGTGCAGCCGACCGGATGGACGCCGCGCTGGCAGACCGCGAGCAAGACCTGGACGGTGGAGGACGACGCCGGCGCGACCGGCGGGAAGCTGCTCCGCTGTGTCAGCGCCAGCAACAACGCCGGCCTTCTCACATGGGATGCGATCGATGCGGACGCCGCCCGCGACGACGTCGAGATCTTCTTTCGCTTCCGATCGAGTGGAACCGGAACGATCCCTGTCGGCGGCGTGGTTCGCGCATCGAGCGTTCTGGCGACTGGCAATGGGTACACGAGCCATCCGAACGATGCCAGTGCCCAGCGCATCGCCAAGTTCGTGAGCGGCTCGTACGGTTCGCTCAGCAATCACAGCAACGCTTGGGCGGCCGACACCTGGTACTACTGCCGATTTCGCGTCAATGGCACGACGCTCCAGATGAAACGCTGGGCGGGTGCGATCGGCGATGAACCCGGGGCGTGGGACTCCGAGGTAACGAACGGCGAAGTGACCGGCGCCGGCTGGGTCGGCGCGCTCTCGCGTCTCACCGGCGTGACCGTCGACCTCGATGTACTCGGCGTCGGCACCAACGGCGACACCGCGCCATCGCAGGCGCCCGCCTCCGGCCAGCCGCCGCGCGCGAACATGCAAGGCGGCTTCGTGAACATGCGCGGAGGGTTCATCAATGGCTGACCTCCGCAAGCACTCATCGACGTCCAACATCATCCGCCTCGTGCTCAAGAAGAAGAGCGACGGCACCGCGTTCACCGGTCTCGCGTACAACACGAGCGGCCTGCGCCTGAGCGTCATCTGCAACAACGAGGCCGCGGGCACCACTTATGTTGTGGGCCCTGGCATTCTCGACATCACGACACTGGGCACCTGGGCCGATCCCGGCGCGAACTCGATCCGCTTCAAGGAAGTCAGCGGCACCAACCATCCCGGCCTGTACGAGATTCACATTCTCAACAGTCGCTTCAGCGTGGCCAACGCCAAGTCAATGGTCGTGACGGTCACCGGCGTGACCGATCTGCTCACCGCCGACTACGAGATCGCGCTCACTGGCTTCGATCCGTTCGACGCGGTGGCGCTGGGCCTGTCGCGCCTCGACGCGGCGATCACCACGCGCATGGCCACGTTCACACTTCCGGGGAACTTCGCCCTGCTCGGCATCAACGGCAGCGGCCACATCAGCCGCGTGAGCGTCGTCGATCTCCTGACCGCGATCGATACGGACGGCATCACTGCGGCCGCTCTGAGTGCCGCTGCGGCCGCCAAGATCGAAGCGGCGCTGCTCAACGAGGGTGATGGTCAGATGCTCATCGACGCCATCATCCAGGCGATCGACGCCGCCGATATCGACACGGACATCCTGCCCGGACTCGTGCGCGACGCCATTCTCAATCGCGTGCTCGCCGGCAACCACGACACCGCCGGCACCGTCGGCAAGCTGCTCCAGAACATCAACACCGCCGCCGGCACGGACCTTCCCGCCGACATCGCGGCGCTCAACGATCTGGACGCGGCCGGCGTTCGCGCCGCTGTCGGAATGGCCAGCGCCGACCTCGATGCACAGCTCGCCCTGCTCGCCACGGCCGCCAGCATCGCAGCGCTCAATGACCTCGACGCCGCCGGCGTTCGCGCCGCCGTCGGTCTCACGAGCGCCAACCTCGAAGCCCTCATCACCGCGTGCGCCACCGCCGCCAAGCTCCTCAAGTACGTGCAGCTGCTGGCGCGCGGCGATGCGGCCACCAAGGCGGACAACGCCGCCGAACTCGCCGAGATCAATGCCGACGGCGGCAGCGGCGCGGGCGGATACGACAACGAGACCGATGCGCAGGAGCCGATCCGCAACGCCCTCGCCGGCGGCGGCGGTGGCGGCGGCACCAACGTGAGTGTGAAGCAATCGAGCCTCACGATCAAAGGGAGCAGCTCATGACCGATCTCGTCCTGCGCATCCAGGCTGATGAGGAAGGGCTGCCGCCCGACGCCGTTCTGCTCTCCAGCGAGGATGGCACGTTCGGAGTGCGCCGCAAGGACACGCTCGAAGTGATCGTCGCCGACGGCGCGGCCATGACACAAAACGCCACCGATCCGACCATCTGGGAGTACACGATCAGCGACGCCATCGTCGGCGTCGTCTACGAGTGGGTGGCCGAGGTGCAGTTCCCCGCCTCGACGCATCACTTCGAAGATGAGGCCACGCCCGTCGATCTCACGACGAGCTGCGATGCGATGCTCACCGTCGCGCAGATCGACGCCCTGCTGGCGATCCACGTCCTCAGCGGAGATCTCGCCGACTGGAGCGGACTGACCACGGCCGACAAGGGCGTGCTCATCTGCCGCGCCCAGACGATGATCGACGCCGGCCGTTGGGACGGGGAGGAGTATGACGTCGGCCAGGCGTACAGCTTCCCGCGCGTGGATGAGGATGGCGATCTCATCGGCGATGACAACGACGCCGACCCAGACAACCCTCTGGCGCCGCTGCGCGTGCGCGAAGCGCTGGCATTGCTCGCGTTCTCCTTCGTGCATCGACCGGATGCCTGGGAGGGATTTGAACTGCGCATCAGTGGCGGGCTGGCGAGCCACAGCGCCGGAGGCATTGCCAAGGCCTATACGCCCCGCACAGGCGCGAGCGACGCCAAAGAGTCCCTGCGACTCATCCCCGATGTGTGGACGCGCCTGGCGCCATTCTGGTTCCGAGGAGGGCGAATCATTTGAGCCTCACCGGACTGACCAACGCGAAGCTGATGTCGTGGCGTCAACTCGAAGACGCCGACGAGCAGGGCCGCGCCCAGTACGGCGCTGAGCAGATTTCCGGTGCAGCGCCGCGGATCGTCGCGAGTCAGCCCGGCTACAAGCACAACAAGACCGCCGAGGCTGAGGGCTTCGCGGTGTCGGCCGTGCTGCTCGTTCCCATCAACCTCGACATCAATGCGGGCGATCGCGTCGTCAGCGATCATCCCGACGTCGCCGGTAAGGCGCTCATCGTCCGCCTGCGCAAGACCATCAACGTGCCCGGCCTCAAGGCCCGCGAGCTGCTCTGCGAATGGGAGGCGAGTTCATAATGCCAGGCGAGACCGGCATGAAACTCGACCTGACGGAGTTCAACGCGAAGCTCGGTGATTTCCTGCGCGTAAGCCGCGATGAGGCGGCGACGTTCTCGTCGCAGGTCGCCGAGTCGATCCTTTCGGCCGCGCAGAAGCGTACGCCGGTGCTCACCGCCTTCCTCCAGAACTCATCGCTCCGCCTCGATGTGAGCGGTAGCAAGGGACTCGGCCACGAGATCGGCTTCACGGCGTCGTACGCGGCCGCTGTGCACGAGCGGAGCGAGCTGGCCCACACACAGGGCCAGTCACACTTCATGCTCGCAGCGATCAACGAGGACGGCCCGGGCATCGTGCAGCGCGCGGTGCCGCTCATGGCCCAGCGCATTGCGGGGAGGTCGGCATGAACGCGACGCTCACCGATCTGCTCACTGAACTGGCCAAGGTCATCGCGGCGGCGACGTCGTTTGTGTTCGTTCCGCAACAGGGTCAGAGTCGCACGCTCTACATCGTGCACCTGTTCGATACGCATCCAGGCTGGACGATGGACGCCGTTGTGCGCATGGCCGGCGGCCAGGCGAAACTGCACGATCCCATCGATCGACTCAGCGTGCAGGTGATGGTCCGCGCCGCCGACCAGGGCAACGGCCTCGACGCCGCGTGGTCGATCTACAACGCCTTCACCGACGCGCACGGTCTGCCGCTGCGCCGCGTGAGTCTCGGGGACAACTGGCTCGCGCTCGAACTGGACATCGCGGCGCCGCAGGGCATCGGCACCGACGGGTCCGGCCGCTTCCTCTTCACGATGAACATGAACATCACCGCGGGCACGCTCGCGTAGGAGAATCGCAATGGCGCAGTACGACAAGACCATGATCTGGGACGGACAGGCCGCGCAGCTCTTCGAAGGCGCCGGGGCCGGCACCGACCTCGGTTTCACCGGCGATGTGAGCATCAGCATCGAGCGCACCTTCATGGATGTGAAGGCGAGCCAGACGGCCGGGCAGATCCTTGATCGCCGCCTCGACTCGCAGATCTACCGCGTGGCGATCGACTTCAAGGAAGTCGGCCAGGCGACGTACTTCAAGGACTGGTGGCTGAGCGGCAACACCGACAACGCCGGCGTCATCGATCTGCACCTGGGCACGCTGGGCGGATCGGTGCCGACCAAGCGCCTGCGCATCCATCCGCGCGGGCTGAGCGCCGACACGACCCGCGACATGATTTTCGAGGCGCTGGTGTTCGATCGCGGCCCGAGCATGGTACTCAACGGCAAGGGCGATCACGTCCACCGCATCGAGTTCATCACCCTGCCTGACGCCACACAGCTGCCGACGGTGGATCTCGGTGTCCTCAATTACGTTCCGTAACCGGCCTTCGACACCGCGTCGAACAGTCGTTGATGGCCTGTCGAACTGGAGACCTCACGCATGCAACCCGTACTCGTCGACCTCGATGGCAGCGCCGGATTCCTCTATGCGGTCCGCATTCGCGGGTGGATCTGTGAGGCAGCTCATCCTGACCGCGCCGACATGAGCGTCTTCGATCGTCGTGTCAGACGAGCGGACCATCACGATGAGAAGTCACTTCGGGCGGCGGTGAAGAAACTCGCGCTCAGTATGCTCGACGCGCTGTTCGACCATCCGAAGGTCGCAAACTGGGATCTCATCAAGCGGAACGAGTTGCAGCACGAACCGATCAGTGCCAACGACGCGAAGATCATCCTGCTCCAGTACCTCACGCTGGCGGCCAAGCATCGCGGCGAAGATCTGACGCCCTACCTCGACGGGTCGTTCTCACTCATCGCCGAGGATGATGGCGTGACGAAGGCACGCGCGCAATTGGCGGCGAGCCTCCCTCCCGGACGAACCATCGGTGCGCCAAGCGCCCCGACCCCCGTTGAACCGCAGAAGGGAGCCGTCGCCGCCGACGCATCATGAGCGCCTTCAGCCTTGGATCAATTCGCGCGGTGCTGGGCATCGATACGGGCGGCTACACCAAGGGCCTGCTCGACGCCCAGGTTGCCAATGAAGTTTTCGGACACACGGTCACGAACTTCATTAACAACCCGCTGCTCGGATCGATTCAGATCCTCAAGAACGTGGCCGGCGCCACGGTCGCCGCCGTACGCGAGACGGCCTTCCTGAATCAGGAGTACCTCCGCACCGCCGAGCGCGTCGGCATCAGCACACGCACGATCTCCGGCCTCCAGATGGCCTATCGAGACATGGGTCTCTCGGCGCAGGAGCTCGAAAAGCACTTCGTCATCATGAGCAAGCTCATCGATGATGCGGCCACCGGCAACGAGACCGCGATCAAGACGTTTGCCCGCCTCGGCGTGTCCGTCACTGATGTAACCGGCAGGGTGAAGAGCAACGATGAGATTTTCCGCGAGGCGAGTGATGGACTTGCGCGGCTGGGGAGTCAGCAGGCCAAGGTCAGCATCGCCAACGACCTCTTCGGCCGTGGCGCCGAGAAGGTGCTTGACATCGTCGGTCGCGGCGGCGACGTCATCGAAGACTTCATCGAGAAGGCCTCGCGCTATGGCCAGGTTGTGGGAGACGAAGACGCCCGCGCGAGCAACGAGCTGGCCAGCGCCCTGGGCGACCTGAACTTTGCCATCGATGGTGCCAAGAAGAGTCTGTCCACGCGGTTCATCAGTTCCTTCCTGGACGAGTTCGCCGGCAGCCAGGCGGCGGTCGATGGACTGGCAGACAGCCTGCGCAAACTCGAACCGGCGGCGCAGCGGGCTGGTGCGGCCATAGGTACTTGGCTGGCTGACTCCCTTGAGGGGCTCGGCATCCTCGCGGAGAAGCTGGACGACACTCAGGACGAGATCGACAAGGTATCGCAGAAGTGGAACACACTGTCCTCGTCTACTCGCGTCGAGGCGTCACGCCCCACCATGCTTGGCATTGGGTTCACTGATGCGACGTGGGATCAGTGGATCCGCGAGCAGGGCGGCACCCTCGAGGGCGCACGGCGCGCCGCCCGCCCACACGACCTGACTGAGATCAATGATGAGCTGCGAGCGCTGCATGCGAGGCAGGAACATATGCGCGCACTGAGGGCTCGCCGATGACCGTCACGCAGGCGCAACTCCAATCCGTGATGAAGTTCACCTTCGGCGGCGTCACGCACAAGGTCGAAAGCTACAGATGCGATTCAGCCCTCGAACGCACGGGACCGGGCCATGATGTCTTCCGCCGCTACACCTACACCATCAACACCGAGCTCGAGGGCACCGATCTCGCGAACCTCAAAACCCAGCTCGATGCCGCCCGAACGAGCCTCATGACGAGCGGGTCGAACTTCAAGCTCTACCGCGCCGGGAGCATCGTCCATCAGCATGATGCGGCCGACTGCCACTTCGGGCCGACGATCCGCTTCGATATGAACGGCAACCAGCAATCCAAGTTCTTCGAGACCATCACCGTCACGGTCGAATGCCTCGTGCCCGTCTCCACCGCCGGCGGCCTCATCGATCACCTCTACAGCGAACTCTCGACCGTCGATGATGAGGCCGACACGATCAACATCGTGCGCACGGGCCGCGTCACGACGACGGTTGCGCAATCGGCTGCGGCGTGGATCAACGCCAACCTCACAGCCCAGCCGGCTGGTTACGACCGCACCGTCGACATTACGACCGACGACACTGATAGCGAAGCAACATACACCGTGCGCGATGCGCAGACCCAGCGGCGCAACTTCGATGCCAACGTGCGCGACCACAAGTACACGAAGACAACGACGACCAAGAGCGGCGTCCTGGAGACGATCGCCTACAGCGGCACCGTGCGCATGGTGGAAGGGCAGAGCGCCCGCGCCTTCATCGAGGCGAACCTGCCTGCCGCCACTTCCGGCTACGCGCGGGATTTCACCGTGGCCAACAGCGACGATGACCGCGACGGCACCTACAGCGTCACGGACACGCGCGCATCCTGGTCGACCATTCCGGGCATTGAAAACGCGCAGCTCGAAGAGAGCCGCAGTGTCGATTCACAGCAGCGCGTCCTGCTGGAGCGGCGAGGGTTCTTCATTGGCGACAACGCCGTAGATGAGATCGCCGCCGTACGCACCGCACTGGCCGCAATCGGGACCATCATGTCCGAGGAGATCCGCCAGGACCGCTACAAGGACAAGCGGTACTCCTTCCGCTTCATCGCGCTGGCCAGCGACGACGCCGATCCCACTACCGACCCGCCCACGCCGGCCAGCGGGATTGTCTTCTGGCAGGAGACGGTGCGTCGATCCGGAGGCAATCGAGCTCGGCTCGTGTCGGTTTACCCGGATCGCGATCCATTCATCTACTTTGGCGCGCCCCAGCCCGTGGTCATCATCATCAGCGGTCGGCTTGTAACGGTCGGCGGGGCTTTTTATGACATGCCGGCCGCACCGGCGTCGATCGCCGCCTACCAGTCGAGCCAGACGGACGAGGTCCGCAACCGCATCAGTGATCATGAGCTGGAGACCGCGTGGTCCATGACGTTCGTCTGCCCGCCCGGCACGCTCGCCCCAACACCGCGCGACCGATCGGCGGTGCTTACATGAGTTCGCCGCGACAGATGCAGCAATTGCGATGCACCGTCGATGGCCAGAACTACGCGGCCGGAATCCGTGTGATGGGCTTCGTTCAGCGCGGCATCGGCATCTGGCCCAACCAGGTCACGGTGCGCATCTGCGAGCGTGAGCGTTCCTTGCTCCCCGCGGAGCTGCATGGCGTGACATTCTCGCTGCTGCTCGGGACCGATGCGCGCAACGTGCAGGTCTCTGACTGGCGGTTGATCGACGTCACTGAAGTCAACCACGGGACCACGAGCGACAATCCAACGAACCGCGCGGTTGAATGGGATGTTATTCTGGAGGACGGCCGCTGGCGTCTTCAGAACGATCGCGGCGGACTGCTCACGCAGGGCGTGCTCAATCCGACGCTGCCCGACGGTTCGATCAACGCCGGATTGCGGCTGGAGAATCACGAGCTGGTCGAACTGTGCCTGGCCGCATTGCCCCTCACCCATCGCGAGGGGGCGCTGAGTTCGGCGGTCATCACCAAGATGGATGCGATCGAGCCGCCCGCCGAACTGGTGTGGCGCGGGGCGCATGCGCCGACACAGCTCCAGCGCCTGCTCGAGTGGACCCGCTGCGCCTTCTGCTACAACCAGAACGGCACGTATTCGATTCACGCACTCAAAGATCCGCCGGACACGCCGGACAGTCCCTACATTCCCGAAGTCGGCAAGCTCCCCGGCGGCTCGCACTCGATCGTTCCTCCGGATCACGAGGGCAAGTGCATCATCGCTTCCTGCCCGACGCGCCACCTGATCCAGCGCGTGCGCACACTCTACCAGGCCACGCCCTACGAGCCGCCCAGCCCACTTCAATGGGTCGGCGTCGAACTCGATGGGAGCGTGCAGGCGCTCACTGATCTTTCGTGGTGGCCCAGCGGCAAGACCCCGATCCAGGTGTTTCGGAACAAGTTCGCCGATGTCGCCGATGACTACAAGCGCCTCGCGGAGTCGTGCGTGTATCGCATGGTGCGCCTGCACGATGATGATCTGGCCGAGGACTGGACACTCGTTGAGCGATTGGTGGACCAGAACTTCGCGACGGCGGCACCGAGGGGCGAACCGCTCGGCGTGCTCGCCCTGAGCAACGCCAGTTTCCAGGACAAGCACACCACGTGGATCAACCCGTCAACACCGGTGCCGGTGGAGGGCGTACGCGTCGATCTCGATCGGGACGTGTTCATCTTCGACCGGCCGCAGGTGCGATTGAACATCACGCGATCACAGGCGCCCGAACAGGATGCTCAGGAATTGACCGGCGCGCAGCTGTCGATCACCTTTGGCCATCATCCCAACGCCGGCGATGAGACCGACTACTTCATGGCCGCGTACGAGTGGGATGAGGGCAGCGAGGCCGTGGTGAAGATCACCGCAGGTGATCCGGTTGGCGACGCACTGGCCGAGGGTGTGCCCGTCTATCGCTTCCCCGACCTTCAGCTCAACTACATCGAGCAGGCCCATCCGTCGACCGCCATCGACGTCGACAACGACACGGAAATCGAGGCGCTGGCGCTCGGCTACGCCAAGGCGCTCATCACGGCGCAGCAGGCCAAATTCGAAGTGCAGGAGTACCCCGGCCTGCACAACGTCGATCCGGATCACAGCACGACGCTGGTGCTCTGGGACGCCAACAGCCTGATGACGACGGTGCATCTCGGCCGGCATCAGCCGATCACAGCCGATTACCTCGGCCGTCTCATCGACAGTCGATCGACGCACGGCGGCCGCGTCGGATCTCCGGCCGGCGGAACCGGCGCTGGGCTCGCGCGCAGTGCTTCGACGGCGGGCGGCTCGCTCGGCCCGTCGACGGGCGCGCGTGATGCCACGCGCATTGCCGCCAACCATGTGCCCACCGCCCACATTGGTGGAGGCATTGTTAAGCGCCGCTTCTTCGCCCAGATCACCGGCAGCACGGGGCCGACAGCAAACAAGTGGACATACAGCTTCACTGAGGTCTACAAGCTCAACACTGGTTACGGCGCGTCTGCCTGGACAGCACCCACGAACGCGATCACGGGCACGGCCCGCAACCTCTTTGAGCTGATCAACGATGCGACCGGCGCCAACTACCTTGGCATCGGCATCACGAACGATGAACTCGACGACACGGCCAACAGCGGCGCATGCGCGATGGATCTGCGGCCAGTTCCGGATGACGTGATCGTCGAGATGATGGTGGTGGACATCTTCAAGGCAGACGGCACGGTCACCTATGAATACTGGTTCCAGTGGGCCAACGGCGTGTACGAGGAGAGCGCCTGATGTCGCTGCTCATCCGGCAATCCCGATGCTGCAAGTGCGCTGCCTGCTGCTCGATCGCATCGTTCGAACAGTACAGCAAGGCCACGATCGGATCAGCCGTGGACTACGAACTGACGATCACCTACCTCGGCCCAGGGGATTGTGATTGCCCGCCCGGTCAGATCTCCGGTGCATTCTCATACAGCGGCACGCGCGGCAACCCGCCGTTCACCACCCCGGTCTCCGGCACGTTCACCTACTGCTGGTCTCCATGCGTGTACTGCGCCTCGCTGGACAAGTACGTCTACAACCCGATTCCCATCACGACCGAGACGGTCGGCTTCAACGCCGGCTGCACGTCGCCCGGCGGCGATGAATGCTGCCAGGCCGACTTCGCCGCCACGATGGAGGTCTCAGGGAACGCGTGCGGCGGCGCCGACGTCGCGTGGGACGTGGTGTATGAGGAATGGTGCGAGGGCGCCGCACTGTATTCGTGGGAGGGCACGCTGGCATTCACCACGGAGGGCGAGTGCGAAACGTGCCAATGCCGGGAAGAGACCGGTGGCGGCTTTGCGATGATGGAAGGCGGCGCAGCGCCGATGTTCGCCAGCGCGGGCGAAGTGAAGAAGAAGGGGTGCTGCTTTGATGCCTGATCTGCTCATCGTCGTCGTCCTGCTCGCGGCCGGCAACGCAACGCTGGTGGTGCTGCTCTGTCGATCGCACGCCTTCGCCTGGCTGCGCCGACGGGTCGAAGGGACGGGAATCGGAGGGCTGCTCGCGTGTCCGTTCTGCACGTCGTGCTGGACGGGCTTGTGCCTGGTGCTGATCGCGGGGGTTGGTGAGGTTCACCACGGCCTGCTGCTCTGGTGGCCGGCTGTGGTCTGCATGACCTCCGGATGGTTCACGCTGATCGTTCATGCGTACGCCGAGAGGCATGCGTGAGCCGTAGATGGCGGGTGTTCGACCGGTCGCCAACGGCCGTTCGAATGCCCGTCGACAACCTGTTGAGGGCCGACCGCCAGGCCTGTGAAAAAGCCCCGGCAAGGCACCGGGGCGGTCTGCTGCGCTGGGGCCTTGCGACATTTCGTGTCGCAAAACGACATTTCGGTCCGCGTGCTACGGCGGCGGGGCTCCCGCGGGTTCGTGGGTTTGACTTCTCCAACGTGCGTCCATAAATTTAGTTGGTCAACCAACCAAATATGGCGCGTGCATGAATCAGACACCGGACTCAAACTCCAAGCGCGAGCGCCTCATCCAGGCTGCCATGGAGTTGTTCGTGTTCCAAGGATATGGAAACACGGGTCTTGCGCAGATTTCCCGCGAAGCGGAGATGCTGCCGGGCTCGCTGTATCACTTCTTTCCCACCAAAGAAGATCTGCTTGTCGCAACGCTCGAGGCGCGCTTACGGCTGCTTCAGCCCGAGGTGCTGGATCCCATATGGAGTCGCATTGACGACCCGATCGAGCGCATCTTCGGCCTGCTGGATGGATACCGCCAGATGCTCCGCATGACCGAGTTCGGCCACGGCTGCCCGATCGGCAACCTCGTCATTGAACTCACAGAAACGAATCCCAACATCCGCCCGCTGCTTGCGGCCAACTTCAACAACTGGCTCGGCGCCGTCGAGCAGTGCTTCGTTGATGCGCGCTGCCGCCTCCCCGATGATGCGGACCCGAAGCAACTGGCGCTGTTCGTGCTGGTGACGATGGAAGGAGCAGTCATGCTCGCGCGGACGTATCGCAACTTCGACGCGTACGACACCGCTGTAACGTCGCTGCGCGATTACATCGAGCGGCTGTTGCGCGAAGGCACAACCGATGTGGGCAGGTGTCGACCAAATCAGCATTTGAGGTCGGGACTCACCGCCAAACAAGGAGAGTCAAGTGAGAAGACAACTGAATCGGATTAGTAGTCGTGTCGTGATCGTGATGTTCTTGGCCGCGCTCAGCGTATCATGCGCATCGCAACGCAGCACAAGCGATGTGGTACAGGCCCGGTCCATCCAGATGGTGGATGCGGAAGGGTGTGTGCGCGTGGAGATTGGAATCGACGCCGATGGTTCGGCGGGTTTGTTCCTGTACGACTCGGAAGGGCGCACGCGCGCCTGTCTCATTCACGATCCATCGCAGAGTGCACTGTACCTCTTTGATGATCAGAATGTCATTCGAGTCGGCGCGGCACAGTTTGCGCATGGCGGGGGAGGACTCGCAATCCACGGTGAGAAGAGTCAGGGCTCATCGGTGTTGTACCAGAAGGATGGGGTCGGCTCGCTGATCTTCCGCGACCCGGATGGAAAGGTGATTGATCGAGTGCCGGATGAGCCTGCTCGGAAGGGAAGTGAGCCGTGATCCAGAATCTCGCCCCAATGATGCTCATCCTGATCGCCCCCAGTTGGGTCAATATCGCACTTGGGCAGGGTCCGCCGCCAGCCCGCGCCTATCCAGCGCAGATAGCCGCGGCGGAAAAGTCGCTGGAACTCGATGATCCGCGCGAGCTGCGCCGCTGGCTGGATGCGACATCGCCCAACGAACGCGGCTGGGAGTGGGAGTACCTCAACAGTGTCGCCGATACGACGCTGCGCACGGTGGCAACGCCCGAGGCGCCGATTCGCATCACGATGTCCCCGCGCGGTGATGCGGTTGCAACGGTGGAGGGTTCGCTCGTGCGACTGTGGTCCTGGCCGGCGCTCGAGCCCTTGCGCACGATCGAGGGTCATCGCGATGCAGTGTATCGCGCTGACTTCAGCCCGACCGGCGATCGACTCGTGACCGTGTCGCGCGATGTGACATCGCAGACGTGGGATGTGCAGACGGGCAAGCCAATCGCGAGCATCGATCTCTCCAACCCGGCATTTGCGGCTGTGACGTTCAGCCCCGACGGGCATCGCGCGGCCACCTGCGCCTGGGAACGCGATGACACGGGGGTGCACGGGGTCGTCTGGATCTGGGACGCGGCGACGGGCGAAGTGCTGCATCAGCAGCGCGTGGGCATCAAACCTCTCAGCGCGATTCGCTACACGCCGGATGGATCGAAGATTCTCGTGGGCTCGTGGGACGGCCTCGTGCACGTACTCGCGCCCGATGCCACCGAGATCACGCGATTCACGCTGATCGATGAGGACGTGTACAACGCCGTGAATGACATCGCGATCAGTCCGGACGGTAAGTTAGTGGCGGCCGGGAGTAAGGATCGCACGGTCAGCGTGTTTGATATTGCTTCCGGCGATCTCGTCGCTCGCTTGCGCGGGCATCAAGGCTATGTTGAAGGTGTGACGTTTTCACACGACGGGAAGCACCTGGCGACGACATCCGTTGATACATCCGTGCGCATCTGGAACACGAATGACTGGAGTGTGGCAACGGTGTTGCGCGGCGCAACCGAGACGGTGCGCGGCGCCAACTGGTCGGCGAACGATGCGCAGATTGTCGCGTGTTCGCCTGACAAGCAACTCCTGGTCTGGGATGCCGATCGCAATGCCGCGAATCAAACGGTCATAGCGACCGGTGCCTCGGGAACATACTCGTGCGTGATGACGCCGGATGGAAGCGCGATGGCTGTAGCCTGCTACGACGGCTGGTTGCGCCTGTTTGATACCTACACGGGGCGATTGGTCCATGAGTGGGAGGCGCACCCGGGTTCGACGTGCCACGGAGCGCAGTTCAGTGCGGACGGGACGCTGCTGGCCACATGCTCATGGGACAATCACGTGCGCATCTGGAATGTGGAGACCCACGAACAGATCGCGGCGCTGGACGTGGGCGATGGCGTGTACGACTGCGCGATTTCACCGGATGGACAGCGTGCCGCCGGGAGCGGATCGGCGCTCAAAGCATGGCGTATTCCATCGGGTGAGCTGCTGTTCACTGCGACAGCCGAAGGCACCGAACCCACGCGGCTTCGGTTCAGTCACGATGGCTCCATGATCACATCGGGCTGGGATGACGGCACCGCCCGTGTGTACGAGGCATCAACGGGCAATCTGATCGCGCAATTTGGCGAATCGGGCAATCGCGTCGAAGCAGTTTGCTTCACTGATGATGACTCCCGCGTGGTGACCGGTGACTCGGCCGGTGTGGTGCGCGTCTATCCGGCGCGCGGCGGTGACGCACTACACACCTGCGACACCGGCGGGCGCGGCATCTACCAGGTTGAGGCAAACAGAAATCGCATCGCCATCGCGGCGGACCAACTGTGGATACTGGACCTTGAGCAGGGCGACTTGGTTCTCGGATTGAAGCCGCTGGCTGATTCGATCTGGAACCTGGCGTGGAGTCGGGATGGCCGACGTCTCGCCACGTGCCCGACTCAGGGTCGAATCGTCATTCTTGATGCCGATCCGTAGCGCTCGGATGCTCAAGTCTCGCAACGGCATTGACGAATCGCTGCAGCGCCATCTGCGAATGGTTGAAGTGGAGCGACGGCTCGATGAGCTCAAGCTCGGAAAGCAGAATGGACCCATCGGCGCACTCGACGATGTCGATCCTCGCATACATCGCGTCCTGTTTCGCGGCTCGCAAGGCGCGATGAGCGAAGGTGATGTGCCGGGCTTCGACCGAGCATGGCTGCACACGTTCTTCCCCGCCTTCAAAGCGAGGCATCTTGCGAATGGCATGCGTCACCTGTCCGTCAATCCACACAATGGATACTTCACCGCCGCTCTCGACTTCGACCATGTACGGCTGAATGAGCATGTCGCGCAGGGCGATCTGCTCGCGCAGAAATCGCTCGCCATCATTGAACGTTGCCTTCCCGAATCGCTTCGTGTGCCAGGATGCAGCGGAGACAGCCGGCTTGATGACGATCTCCACCCAGTCGTTGACGGTGGCGATTTCCGTTACGCTCTGGTGCGATCCGCGATCGAGCAGCACCGTCGGGATGAAGGGCACACCTGCTTTGGCCAGTTGCAGCAGATAGCGTTTGTGCATGTTCCACAGGACCGTTGTGAGAGGATTGCACAGAACGGAGACCGACGCCGCGCGCCGCAGCCACGCTTCGAAGCGCTCCGCCCGCTTGTGGTAGTCCCACGTGGCGCGGAGCACGCACACGTCAAACCTGGCAGGATCGTGCGCGGGATCGTTGCTGTCCCAGTGGAGTACTTGCGCATCGAAACCAGCGTCGCGCATCGCGCCGAGAAGGGGCGCTTCATCCGGATCCGGCTCCGGCAAGTGCTGCATACCCACCAGCGCCACGCGCCGAGCTGAATGACAATTGGTCATGGCGAGCGTCAGATCCCGGTTACTTCGCGGATTCGAGCACAACGCAATCAAGGCCGAAGTACGCTTGTGTGCCCACCGCATCGGGATTGCCGCCGACGACTTCGGCGCGAAGGGTCAGTTTTCCACTTGCCGGTCTGAACGTACCCAGATCGATCGGTCCGCTGGCCTTGCAAACGCCTTGAGCGCCGCTGAAGAAGTCCACTGGATTGCCCGCCTGCTTCCCGTTGATGGAGAACTGAACAATGCCGTAGTCCCAGCTCCTCGTGGCGTGGAGCGTGACCTCGACAGGGCCCTTGGAATCGCATGGGACTTCCAGTTCGACATAGTCTCCGATCTTGGTGCCGCGCACCCAGAAGTGGCTGTCGTTGCTCCACGTTTCGCGTCCGAAGCCGGCCATGGCCTGCGGACCGTATTCGAGACCGTCAGAATGGGCCGTCACGTCCAGGTTCTCGCATTCGATTGCGCCGGCGATCGTGAATGGCGGAGGCAGCGGCGGGGGATCGAGCGCGCCGCGCTCCGCTTCCTCCGGCTGCGCCAGGCGATTGTGAATCGCGCCGGGGCGCGCATAGAGGAATGTTGTTGCCGCGTAGCCGATGTTGCAATCCTTCCAGTGCCAGACCTCGATGTCGAAGATCAGCGACTTGCGGAAGGGAATGCCATCAAGCAATCGGACGCGTGACACCGTGGTGTGGCCATAGTTGCCGGGCCCGTCGCAGCGCGGCTGGGCATGGAACGGGTCAGTAAACGGTTCGGGGCAGCACCACGCATAGCCGTAGTAGTCTTCTGTGCCGGTGCCAAAGTGCGAAGGGAAGGACTCACCATCGACGTAGATCTTTTCATCACCCTCACCCCACCAGGCTTCCACAGGATTGGCCACCGCCAGCGTGTCTCCGACGTAGATGCCTCTACCGCTCATGTTGATGTAGTTCCAATCGTGCATCGGGCGCGTGGCAATCGGATCTTCCTGCCGCCAGTGCGCGTGGAAGTGCATGGAGCGATCGTCCCAGATCCACCACGTCGAGGTGACTGCCAGATCTGCATCGACCTCCGCTGTTCCAAGATACTCGAGACGGACTTTGCCGGACTTCTGATAGGGCATGATCCAGCGCGACGTGAGAAGCGCGCCGCCATCGGCTTCGACGGTTCGATACCAGTCCTGGAAGGAGTTGACGCCAATGCCGGAGCCGAAGAAGTCACCAACCGGCGCCCACACCGTTGGCTCCTCGTCGAACTCGGCCACAAGAACCAGTTGCCGCAGTGCATCGGCGTAGTCATCAGCCTTGATCCTGCAGGTGATCGTGGCAACCGCCGCAGGGCCGGGTGCGAGGGTTAATTCGAGACGACTGCCATTCTCGAGTTGGCCATTGGCCTGCAGCGTCGGTCCACCGGCTGCCGCAGGCGCCTGCCCGAGCGACCGTTGCACCCGGTCAAGCAGGTCCGCCGCCTTGACAAGCTGATAGGTTGAAAAGGACTCGACCTTGGCGCCCTTGTCGTAGGTGCGGTAGTTGACCTGGTAGTAGAAGCCGTTGCTGTCACTGGTGATCTTGCAGTGTTTCTCGTACGGTATCGGCAGGTAGAGATTCCAGCCTCGACTGCGCTCGGCAGAGAGAGGTTGCCCGACGGTGACGTCGTCGACTGACCACGTGCCCCCCAGCAGTTGATCCATCGGCGCTTCGAGCGCCGGTTCGGCTTCGCCGTCGAGGTAGATGCGCAACGTGCCCTTCGGGTTGGCAGACCAGATGCGCACGATTGCACCTGGGCCTGCCTCATCCATCATGACCCACTCGTGCCGGTCTCCATTGGTTTCCTCTCGGATGTACTGGCTCGCATCGCCGTTGGCGAACCAGGTTTCACCGTCACTGGCGCCCGTGGACTTGCGGTCGTAACTCGAGGCCTGCTTGCACGTGTACCACGGGCTGGGCAGCTGCGCGATCGCGTTGCGGTCGATCATCTCGTGCAGAAGCGAATCGAGCGAGACGGGATCGGCAGCGCGAGCGGTCGCTCCGGCAAGCAGTATCTGGACAGCGGCGATGGCGATGATGATGAAGTGACGAGCTTTCATGGGTACCTCCGGTGGGCGACTCAGGCCGCCCGATCCGATACGGTATCGCCTGGAAGCGGGCGCGTCGTCCCATGCC
This sequence comes from Phycisphaerales bacterium UBA5793, assembly GCA_002418285.1. GTDB lineage: Bacteria > Planctomycetota > Phycisphaerae > Phycisphaerales > UBA5793 > UBA5793. Next base: position 14,717 of record DIDT01000005.1, on the reverse strand, counting down.
GGGGTGCGCGGCCGCCGCCTGATGGCCGGTATCGGAGCCACGCGTGAGCCGCGAAACGAGATCGTCAGAGTCGAGTTCAGTGTCCGCTCAACCTGCGCAGCTGCCGCACCCCGTTATTTTGCTTGGCTGGGTCTCCTTCTTCGCAGATGTGTCCAGTGAGATGATGTATCCGCTCATGCCGCTGTTCATCGTCGGCGTGCTCGGGGCAACAACGACGGTGCTGGGCGGGATCGAGGGGGCAGCCGCGGCGGTGGTGGCGTTCCTTGGCGCCTGGGTGGGGTTTCGCAGCGATCGGCGGCGCAAGCGCGTGCCCTATGTGCGCGTCGGATACGGTTTGCCCGTACTCGGCAAGGCACTGATTGCGATTGCGTTTGGCTGGCCCATGGTGCTGGCCGGGCGACTCGTCGATCGAGTCGGCAAGGGCCTGCGCGGCAGCCCGCGCGATGCGCTGATCGCCGACGCGACGGACGAGTCGATCCGCGGCCGCGCGTTCGGATTTCATCGCGCCATGGACACGGCTGGTGCAATGGTGGGGGTGCTGCTCTCAGCCGTGCTCGTGTGGTGGTTCATTGGCACGCCAGAAGCGCCGACAAAAGAGGCGATCGAGAACCTGCAACTGAGCGAGCGCGCGGGCGACGGGTTCCGACTGGTTTTTGGCATCTCGTCCGCGCTCGCGTTGATCTCGCTCGCGATCACCTTCATGGTGCAAGAGAGTGAGCCAACCGACAAAGGCGCCAATTCGCAGACGACGAGTGGCGCTGATGGCCGTGTGCTATCAAGTTCGTACTGGCGCGTGGTGACGCTGCTGATCATCTTCACGCTGGGTAATTCGAGCGATGCATTCCTGCTTCTGCGCGCTGGTGAGGTTGGATTGACGCCGTGGGCTGTCGTGCTGGCCTATGCCCTGTACAACGTGACCTACGCGCTGCTCAGTTACCCGGCGGGCATTATCAGCGATCGACTCGGCCGGTGGCGGGTCATCGCGCTGGGCTGGGCCATCTACGCCATCGCGTACCTCGGCTTTGCCTACGCCAGCGCCATCAGCATCTGGTTCATCCTGCCACTTTACGGCATCTACATGGCGCTGACCGATGGCGTGAGCAAGGCACTGGTCGTCGATCATGCCCGGCGCGAGCGGCGCGGCACAGCACTCGGAGTCTACTACATGCTCATCGGGATCGCATCGGTGGTGGCCAACCTCCTCGTCGGCTTGATCTGGCACGAGTATGGGGCCACGGCTGCACTGTGCATCGGCTCAGGCTGCGCCGGAGTTGCACTTGCGCTGATCCCATTGCTGCGGCCGCGCGCTATCACAACCTGAACCGGATTGCGGCCTCACTCAAGTCCTGTGCCGTTACAGTCGGATCGCCCGCAGCGGCTGACCTTGCTTCTTCATGCCTGCACGGTGGTGGGCTCGGTAGCACTTGCGGCCGTTTTCTTTGACTGTTGATCGACGTTTTGAACGCTGGCGCGAGCACCGCCCGGCTGTGGAACGGCTGGCTTGAACCGAGTTGCTATTCAAAGGTCTTGAGGTCACCGCGAATCACTTCGAACACGTATTCCGGCGGAACGAAGCCACCAAGCATGTCGTAGATGCTCTGGGCATCGGGGTACTCATTGGGCGGAACAACGAGGATGTCTGACATCCGATCGGGGATCTCCCCGCCATGACCGTTGTCTTCCACTGCGAAGAACAGCGTCCAGCCCTGGTACTCCGGGAATTCACCACTGTCGGTAATGGGGCCGGCCAGGCCGATCATCCCATCGTTCATGACGACGGTGGAGGTGATTTCGTTTCGGATGGTGGAGTTCCAGGTTGAGTACAGGTGGATCGCCCAGCCGCCAAAGGTCGAATCCTGACGCTGATAACATTTGAATTTGCAGGCCGCCCAGTCGCCGGGGTTTGGGCCTCCGATCACAACTGCTCCTCCGGCCACCGGGACTGCTGCAATTGTGTGTTGAGTCGCACCAAGTGAAACCGCCGCGATGATGATGGCGCACAGGACGTTCTTGAGTTGACACTTCATGACTTGATCCTTCTTGTTGTTCGCTCCCGGGAGGGGCAGTCCGATTCGCCACAGAACCTGATGAGCCTGCCGACTCTCACAGGTCAGTGCGTGAACCGCAGAGCGAACGTCTCATCAAAAGCGAAAAAAGACCAAGACGCGGAGCCTGGAGATTGAGGTAACTCACTGGTTATCTTGATCCACCGCAGGCATCGATCCATTCTGCAGCGCCACTTCGTAGCGATACAGATCGGCTTCGTATCCCGCTCGGATGAGGAAGATCGCATCCACGTCGGGTACGGCGGAGCTCGCACGCCGTTCAGCTTCGACTGCCTCCCGGATAGCGCCGTTTCGGTAGAGTATGCCGGCGAGCGTATCAAGGAACTCGCTTAGTCGAGGGCTGTGATTGGTTTCCGCCAGTTCTACTGCACGCTGAGCAAGATCCACGGCGCTGACTGTGTCTGTCGCATCTGCATCGGTGCGAGACAGAGCCCACGCCATAGATGACAGCGCCTGCGGCGAGGCCGATGTCTCACTCGAATCCGTTGGCAGAACGTCGAGCAGTTCATGGCACAATGCCAGTGCCTGATCATTTCGGCCTGCCCGGTCGTACGCCTTGGAGAGGGCCACCATCGCGCCCCAAGTCTGTGGGTGCCGCATTCCCTTCTCGCTTCGCTTGACCTGCAATTCATTCTCAAGCTCGCTGCAAGCGTCATCAAGGCGACCCAGCAATGTGTACAGAATTGCCATTCGGGAAATCACACCCACCGTATAGGGATGCTGTTCGCCCAACACGCGTCGGCAAGCGTGGACAAGTTCGCGGCGGCAGGGAAGCGACTCTTCGAACCGCCCTTGACTCTCGTAAAGACTGACGAGACTCCCCATTGAGGGAAGCAGGTCCGGATCATCTTCACCAAGAACGCGGCGGCGCGTTTCCACAGATTGCACCATGAGATGCTCTGCTTGGGCAAGGCGGGCTTTGGACTCCTCAAGGCGCCCTTCAGACTGTGCGATTCGACCGAGGTAAAAGTGAACAAGCGACAGGTGGCTTAGCGACTGCAGAGTGTCACGATGCTCGGGTCCGAGGACACGCGTGCGGATCGCCAGCACCTTGACAACGATCGCCTCTGCCTCGTTGTACCGTTTCGTTCCACCATATGCCGCCGCTAGCGTCTCCATCGACTTCAGCGTGTCCGGATGCTCGGGACCGAGTCTTCGTGTCCGGCGCTCCACGACGTCGAGGGCCAATGGCTCCATCAGCTTTGTGCGGCCCAGGTAGCCGTAGAGGTCGAGCAGTTCATGTGCTGTTTGCAATGTCGCTGGATCATCTGGCCCCAACAGCCTCGAGCGGATCTCCAGCGCCCTGGGAATGTGCATTTCGGCAATCGACCACAAGCCAAGATCGCGGTAGACGACGCCGATGATGTGATGCAGTTCAGCGGCGATCAGTTCGTCCGTGACCTCTCCATCCGCAAGTCGCTGCGCGGTGTCGTCAAGGATGCCGCGGAGCAAGGTGATATCCGCGCCACGCGCCTGCAGCGGGTTGACATGAGAGAGCATCTGAGTGACCAGCCGCTTGACTTCGGTGGCGCGTTGTGCTTGGGCGCTGGCCGCCTTCTCGTTTGCCCTGGCCAAGCCCGCGTTCTCGTCGGCTCTCGTCTTCTCGGAAAGAGCCCAGAAGAGCCCGGCACTCGTGCCGACAACAGCCAATACAAGCAGGGCGACCATGACGGATCCGGCAATGACCCCAGTGCGATTGCGCTTGATGAACTTGCCCAATCGATAGCGGGCAGTCGGTGGGCCGGCCGTCACCGGCTCGTCCGCGAGATGCCGCTTGAGATCCATGGCCAGAGCGTTGGCGGTGTCGTAGCGGCGCGACCGATCCTTCTCGAGGCAACGCATCACAATCCAATCCAGATCGCCGCTCAGCTCCGATCCCAGAGCATGCAGATCTGGACGGAGACCTCTGGCAACGCTCGCCGCAGACTGGCTCTGTGTGTGCAGGCGGGTGCTCGGTCGGTCCGGCTCGGTTTCGCGGATGGTGCGCACCATCTCGACGAATCCGCTGCTGATCAACTCGTTGGGATCAAAGGGCGTCGTTCCCGTGAGTAGTTCGTAGAGCAACACGCCGAGGCTGTAGATGTCGCTGCGCGTATCGACGTCCAGGCCGTTCATCTCAGCCTGCTCAGGGCTCATATACGCGGGAGTGCCGATCATTTGGCGATGCTGCGTGAAAAGTGTCTTTTCGGTGAGTTGCTGGTTGGTTGCCTTGGCGATGCCAAAGTCAATGACCTTTGGAACCGGTATTCCGTCGTGCATGGTCACAAGCACGTTGCTCGGCTTGATGTCCCGGTGGATGGTGCCCTTCTGGTGGGCGTGCTGAATGGCATTACAGACGCCGATGAACAGTCCGATGCGAGATTTCGTATTCAGTCGTTCCGTATCACAATACTGGAGCAGCGGAACGCCGCGGATGTATTCCATCACAAAGTAGGGCCGCCCGGTCGTCGTCGCACCGGCATCGAGGACCTTGGCGATGTTGGGGTGATCCATCATCGCCAGCGTCTGGCGCTCGGCTTCGAAGCGGGCGATCACCTGCTTCGTATCCATGCCCAGCTTGATGATCTTGAGCGCCACGCGCCGCTTCACCGGCTCGTGCTGCTCGGCCATCCAGACCACGCCAAAACCGCCTTCGCCGATTTCCTCCAGCAGTTTGTACTTGCCGATTACCGTTCCGCCGGCTTCCAGAGGTGGTGCTTCGGGGAGTGGTTCGACACCCATCGCCGGATGCTCGAGGAAGTCACCGGAGGTCTCATGCGCGCGTAACAGCGCTTCCACACGATCACGCAGAGCGGTATCTCCGGCACACGCTTGGTGCAGGAAGGCCCGTCGATCGGCATGCGTCGGTAGGCAGACCGCCTGGTCAAACAACTCTGCAATGCTTACCGAATTCGAATTCGCCACGAAAGGTGTCCCCGGGTGTGGATGCTTCAACATTCAATGCGAATTCGAGTCGCGCTGCGCCTCATCAAATCAGGACGGCGAAGCTAGGCTTTGTCTGGATGTCGCCGATTGTGGGTGATCTCGTCATACAGCCAGGCACGCGCGAACGCCCAGTGGCGAGCCGCGGTCGCGCGTGAGACACCCGCTGCATCGGCTGCCTGCTCGAGCGTCAATCCCGCGAAATAACGAAGCTTGACGAGCATGGCTCTATCCGAATCGATCTGCTCAAATTTCAGGAGCGCCTCGTGAACATCCAGTAGTTCCTGCGGGTCCTCCACCGCGGCTTCAACATCATCGTGAATCGATACGGGACTAACGCCTCCACCGTGCTTTGCAGCCAGCCTCCGACGGGCTCGTTCGATCAAAATCCTCCGCATGGCTTCAGCGGCGGCAGCGAAGAAGTGGCCTCGGCCGCTCCACCTCTCATGGCTCGGACCCAGCAGACGCAGATACGCCTCATGAACCAGAGCCGTGGCTTGCAACGTCTGCCCGGGTCGCTCTTTGTTGAGTCGCGTTGCGGCTAGCTTGCGCAGCTCGTCGTACACCAGCGGCAGCAGTTCCTCGGCGACTTTGGTGTCACCTTCCTCAATTGCGTGCAGAATGTGTGTGATCTGCGGGTCCACGGTAACGACATGATACCGGAAACAGCAGGGCTCTGGCATCAGTATTCCGGGGAACGATCGCAGATGAGTTACTTATCTGCGTCGGTTTTGACGTCTGCCAGCGCCATTTCGTACTGCGCAAGGTGTGCGGCCATCTCCGGGTCGGAGCCGGCGGGGATCAGTGAGAGAGCGCGCCGCTGTGTTTCAATGGCCTTCGCCGTGTCGCCCGTGCGAAAATGGGCGAGTGCGAGCGTGTCGAGGTAGTTTGGAATGTTCGCGTTACCACCGGCGCATGCCCGCTCGGCATATGCGAGCGCCCGTTGGGGATCGCGCAGCTCTTCAATCTCCGAGGTGAGCAGCGTCCAGGCCGCATCGTTGAGCGCGCTCGGATCGGCATTGGGTTGATCCGCCGCGGCGATGCGGAGTTGCAGCAGTTCACGATACAGCGGGATCGCTTCGGCCCGGCGGCCGAGTTTCATATACGCGGCGGCGAGTCCGTTCATCGCGTATCCGGTCCATGGGTGTTGCAGGCCGAGCACCCGCCGCTCGATCGGCAGGCTCGTCTCGAACATCTTCACCGCATCCTCGAAGCGATCCATGGAGTTGTAGAGCAGGCCGATGTTGGTGATCGTACACAATGTGTTCGGGTTTTCGGCACCCAGCACGCGCTTCTGCAAGTCACGCGTCTCAAGGTATATCCGTTCAGCGTCCGCATGGCGGCCCTGCTGTACATACAGCGTCGCCAGGTTGTTCATGGACTTCAAGGTGTCGGGGTGCTCCGGACCGCGAATGCGCCGCTTGATCTCCAGCGTCTCGAGAAACAGCGGCTCGGCGTCGGCAAATCGACCTTGCGAAAAGTAGAGACTCGCGAGATTTCCCATGGCCCGCAGTGTGGCCGGGTCTTCTGCTCCCAGCACTCGCTTCTGGCCATCAAGTGTCTTGAGGTAGAGCGGCTCGGCTTCGGCGTATCGACCTTCCTGCAGGAGCAGGTTGGCCAGGTTGTGCTCGGCCGTGAGCGTATCCGGATGGTCGGGGCCGAGCAGGCGCGTGCGGATATCCACAACCACCGGGAGGTGACGGTCCGCCTCGTCATACTGAGCGAGTTTCCAATAGACATCGCCGACGACGGCATGCAGTTCTGCCGCAATAAGTTCGTCCCTGATCTTGCCCTGGCTCAATCGCGTTGAGGCCTGATCGAGGATGCCCTTGAGCAAGGTAATGTCTGCGCCTTTGGCCTTCTCAGGATCCACGCTCGAGAGGATGTCAGTGATCAACTGCTTGATCTCGACCGCGCGAGCCAGTTCACGCTCGGCCCGGGCAGCCTGCGATCGCGCATCGAGCAAACCCCAAGTCGTGCCGACAATGCCCAGCACCAGGACGACTGCCACCACCAGGCCGCCGGATACCAGCGCCTTGTTGCGTTTGACGAACTTTCGAGTCCGGTAGGTGACCGAGGGCGGACCGGCGACAACCGGCTCGCTATTAAGGTAGCGTTGCAGATCCATCGCCAGTCCGTTGGCGGTCTCGTATCGGCGATCACGCTCCTTCTCGAGGCACTTCATCACGATCCAGTCCATGTCTCCCTTGAGGCGCTTGGACATCGCAACCGGATCGATCGCGTGGAGCATTGTCTCGCCCGATCCCGTCGGCGTTTTGGCGATCGTGGTCAGGCGCGTGCTCGGCCGCGGCGCTTCCTCCCGTTCGATGATGCGCTGCAGCTCGGCGTAGCCTTTCTCGCGCAGGATGGTCGGATCAAAGGGCGTCAGTCCGGTGAGCAGTTCGTAGAGGATGGCGCCGAGCGAGTAGACGTCGGCTCTCGTATCGACGTCAACACCGCTGCCTCGAGCCTGCTCGGGGCTCATGTACTCAGGCGTGCCAATCATCTGCCCGCGTTCGGTGTAGATCGTGCTTCCAGTCAGCGGCTGGGCGAGCGCCTTGGCAACGCCGAAGTCAATGACCTTGACGACGGGTTTCTTGTCGATCAGCTCGACGAGAATGTTGCCGGGCTTGAGGTCGCGGTGAATGACGCCCTTGGTATGCGCGTGCTGCACCGCATGGCACACCTGGATCATGAGCTTTACGCGATCATCGAGCTTCAGTCGTTCCTGTTCGCAGAACGCGGTAATCGGCACGCCGCGCACATACTCCATGACGAAATACGGTCGATCGTTATCGTTGAGATCGGCATCGAGAAACTTGGCGATGCCCGGATGGTCCATGACCGCCAGTGCCTGGCGCTCGGCCTCGAAGCGCGCCAGCACCTGCTTGGAGTCCATGCCGGCCTTGATGACCTTTAGCGCGACGCGTCGCCGGACAGGTTCCGTTTGTTCGGCCTCGTAGACCGTGCCGAAACCGCCGTCGCCGATGACTCCAAGCACGCGATAACGACCGATGCGCTCAGGAACACCTCTGAGCGGCGCGTGGCTCGGCGCAATCGTGGAGTCTTCGTGAACCATGGAGCCCTTGTGATAAGGGTGTGGAGGGGAAACCGCCAGCACCCGATGATATCGGGTGGCGGGGCTTGAGTCGTTGCAGGCCGATGCTGGCAGATGCTCAGCAGATCAATGCGACCTTCGGGCGAGGTCTCAGCCCTCGACACAACTCACCAAGCAACTCTACTACTGATCTTCAAACCCGTCGGGCAGGACCAGTGGTGGCAGGGGGAGTTTGCGAACTTCGGTTAGGTCGAGCCCTTCGACCGACCCCGCTTCGAGAAACGCGCGCTCGAGTCGAGTGACCGCCGGCCCGCCCACGCCGTGACCACCTGGCACGATAACGTGCAGACTGTTGGGCAGGTGCGAGGCGGCCTGCTCGCCCCACTGAGGCGTGGTCGTCGGGTCATGGGTGCCGGAAAGGAGCAGCACGGGAACGTTCACATGCACGGGCTGACCGAAGTTCGCCGCCAGGGCGCCGCTGGGCCAGATGGCCGCGACTTCGAGTTGATTGCGCACCCGCCTCGCTCCAAGGAACGTACGAGCGCATGCCGCCTCGATCTCCCCCGGATCGATGCGCGGAATGTCCTCGCTGCCGGTCACGCACATCAGCATTCCCAGCGCGATGAGGCCCCGCAAGCCGCGAGTGGTATTCAATGACGCCTCAGCCAGTTCGCGATAGTTGCCTTCATAAGCAAGCATCAGCATGCGCGGCAGTCGGCGGTTTGATTGGAGTGAATACATCAGCACACGCACGCTTTCGGCAAACGCATCGCGATCCAGCGTGATCTCTGCGTTCTCGCCGGAACTGGGGTGTTTCACAATGACTTTGGCCGGAGTTGTTTCGAGGCGGTGCAGTGTCTCCTGAAACTTCGCTTCGATGTCCGGGAACGCCCGGCGGTATCGCTCGCTGGCACGGATTTCGGCGAAGATCAGATCCAGCGCCTCTTGCGCACTCCGCGCATGCGGCAGCGGATTGCGGTAGGCAATCGGTTGCACTCCGTTCAGTGTCGCGGTGCGAATCGACTCCGGATGGCGACGCATGTACACAAGCGCACAGCGCGAGCCGTAGGAGCCGCCCCGCAGATTGATGGTGTCGTAGTGCAGCGCCTGGCGAATCTCCTCAAAGTCATCCACGGAGTTGTTCGTCGTGTACTGGCTCAGGTCTGCGCGACGTTGAAGCTCAGGCAGGGCAGCAAGGAATGGCTCTCTCTGGAAGAGCGGATCGAAGTACTTCTGGAGATCGTCCTCTCCACTCGGCAACGGAACATCCAGCCGGTTTGAGCCGCCCGTCCCGCGCTGATCGATGAGCACCACGTCATGCCGCTCGCGCAGCCAGCCATTGATCTCCGCTCCCAAATAAGCAGATGCCGCCGCGCCTGGGCCGCCGTGAAGGATGAAAACCGGATCCGGTGCGGGCTCATCGCTTCGTGCCGGCAGGACGATCAGCGCGATAGAGATTCGGCGTCCCTCACCGCGTTCCCGATTCTCAAAGACGCTGTAGGTACCCCGTACGAATGCGCTTTGTGTTCGTTCGTCCTCAACCTGCACGAGTTCAAGATTGGGATCGGCCTGGGCGATTGCGAGCAGTCGGTCGCAGGCATGCTGCTGAGGGTCCGCGACGGCAGGAGGCGTCGACCACGCGACCGTTGCAGCGAGACTACACAGGGCGATACCGCAAACCAGCACTAAACGACAACGGCGAACGCGCATGGAAGTTCTCCGCGACATCCCCGGGGCGCAGCCGATCCTCACGAGCGGCTTTGCGACAGTATCACGGCCGGGATTTCAATTCTCCAGCGCAAGAACAAGGCCGTGCCACGCGAGCATGGCACGGCCTTGCGATGATGAAGCCATAACGATTATTGGAATCGAATGACATTCGACGTCGTACAGGTGTTCAGGTCGATGGCCTGCAGGAAGATGTGCCCGCAGGCGCTTCCCGGCACGTTGTTTGCATTCAAGACGGCAGGATTCCCGTTGGCCGTTCCCGCTACCGTCGGAGTTCCGCCGAGTCCGAGCGTTGTCCCCGCGCAGGGTTGGTTGTTGGGGATTCGGAAGCTGCCCTGTCGCGTGCTGTAGACGAAGGCGACGCGGCCGCCGGAGCCGCCCGTTGCCACGAGCTGTGCCGGACCCGCGCCCGGGCACGAGGTCTGGCCCGTCAGCGTCAGTCCGCCGCCCGTCGTTACGTTCATCGCCACGATCGCATAGCCGGCGAAGAGATTGGTCTGGTTGCGCACGGCAATCTCGGTCAGCGTCTCGCCAGCAAAGGCCGAGAGATCGACGGTGCCTTCGGTCAGAAGGAGGTCGGCATTGGGCAGGCCGAGATCGACGTTTCCTGTGCCGACGAACTGCCCGATATTGGGCTGGCCGTTGAACGGGCCGTACCAGTCAGGCCCTGTGAGCGTGGCAGTGTGACTTCCGCCGCCCTGGAATCGGAACACGACGTCGAATGATCCGCCGCCGTTGCTGATCTGGAAAATCACGCCAGCGCTGCTCGGTCCCTCGAGCAGAATCGGAGTGTCGAGCGTCGTCGTCTGTTCGCCCATCTGGTTCGGATCGGCAAGCCATGTCGGCTGAATGCCGATCTCATCGCCGTCGGGCACGAGGTCGAAGGCCGCGCCGCCCGAGCCATTGTAATCCACCGTGTTGCGATTGCCGAGATAGACGATGTCCATCACGCCGGGCTGATCGACACAAACGTAATTATCCAGCACGGGGTTGGACGGCACGCCGAATGTGAAGTCCAGCGCGCGATCGGAGATGGAACGGAAGCCCGATGGATCATCCGGGATTCCTGCTTCGCCGGGATGCACGATGCCGTTGAAATTGCAGTTGAGGGTGATGTGATGCGTGGTCTGCGCCAATGCCGGCGCAGCAATGGCCACGGTTACGATGGCGACGCACATTGTTCGAAACATGCTTGTCCTCTCCTTCTGGCGAATAAGTACCGCAAAGCGTCAGGCTCACAACCCGACGAATGTGAATGGCGCGACTTGCTCGGAAGCTATCCTGACGCATCGCACACTTGAGAACGCTCTTTGTTCGAGGCCACACCTCGGCGGTCAAGTCGGTGGGGGAACCACGTCCCCTGACCAATTGATTCACCGATCTCTCCAGTATATCGAGAGCTTGCCTGGAACCGGTGGTCGGATTCGGAGAATGGTGAGAAAAACTCGGCTTGAGAGCGGCCGAGACTTGGTGGGTTTGCCAAACCCCGAGTCGAACCGCCGATTCCGACGTCCAGCGACAGAGCTCCTCCCGTACGACACCGAGCCACCGCTCTATGATGCCTCAAGCGGCTGACAGGAGAATAGCCGGCTCCTGTTTGCGGAGAGTCCTGCATGGTTCTCGAATGGATGTTGATTCAGATGCTGGCGTCGCCACAGATCGGCCGGGCGACGGACTGGCTCGCACCAACGGCCGACTGTGCGTTTCTTGCAGTAGCCGACATCGACGACGACGGGTACGGCGATCTGATTACTCTCACCGCCAATGGACACGCCAATCTGGCGTATTCCGTGCATGGCTGGAAGTCGGCCGCACCGAGAAGCGCCTTTCGCACGTCTTCGGAGCAGCTCATCGGTGCCGCGGGGGGCGAATTCGACCTGCAGCACGCCGGTGACGAAGTGGCGCTCATCTATTCGGATCGAGTCGTTCTCTGGGGCGCGGACGACGCCGGAAAGCTCGCCCAGATCAGAGAGACGCCTGCGTCAGTTGGGGCAACATTCGCAAGCGTGTTGGCGCTCGCCGACGGCGTCGTAGTCATTGATACAGCAAGTGAAGCATGGACGTTTGGAGGGGAGGGGTTCGCGAACAGGGGACGCTCTGATGCGTCAGAGGCGCTGTGCGCTGATGGTCCGCAGTATGGACCCGAAGCAAAACCGCTCTGCACCACGCTCGGCGATGTGACCGGCGATGGCGTCCCGGACTGCCTCACTCTCTTCGAGGCGACCAAGCCATCGCGACACCGCATCGTTCGAATGGCGCCCGGACTCAATGCAACATCTTCCGATCAGGACGACGACGGATTGAGCGACGCCGACGAGATGGACTGCGGTTCGGATCCGATGAATCGCGACACCGATGCCGATGGCCTGCTCGACGGCTGGGAAGTGCACGGACTGCCGCGCGGCATCGTTGGTTTGGATACACCGTTGAGCCCCGTGCACCAGGACGTCATCGTTTCCGTTTCACCCTACGTTGACCCCGGCCGCGCCAAGGTCGAGAAGGAAATCAACAAGTCCAAGAGTCTCTATGCGAATCTGCCCACACCTAACCCGGATGGCACGACCGGCATCGCCATCCACTACCGCTTCAACGACGAAGTGCCCGAGGAACGCCAGGGGTCGTGGCAAAAAGTCGGTCCCAGCGAACTCAAGAAGAGCGAGCGCGGCATCCTGCACTGGATGCAGGTGACGCCGGGTGGGGGCGGGCAGTCGCAACAACTCGGCACCATGGGTCAATCCGGAAACAACTGGGCCGCGTTCGCCCACGAGATGGGGCATCAACTCGGCCTGTCGCACACCGGCGATTCGTCGCCTGCGTGGTGTCCGATCTACTCCTCCATTATGAATTACGCGTACGACTACACGTACGACGGCTCAGGTTCGCGCATTCACTTTTCGGATGGCCGATTCGATTCCATCGAACTGCTCGAGACAGCGCTCGTCGAGCACCTGCCGTTTCCCATCGACGACGTTCAGTTTCTCAGCAAGCGACCATACTACTTTCCAATCAGAGATGACGGACGGGGCGGCACGCTGATCGACTGGAACCAGAACGGCCGGTTTGATGAGGAGCCGGTCGTGGCGGATATCAACTACGGCGGCTCAACCAACGCCGGCACGCGCCGCTGGCAGGACCGCGTGGGTTCGCAGTCGATGCTTGCCTACGTCGGCTCGACGTGTCTGCTACTGAGTATCGATCTTGATCACGCTCAAGTGAGTCTGCGCAATTACCTCGGCCATGAAAAGTGGAGTGAGCATCGCATCATTCCCGATGCGTCGACGTCGCATGACATGCTGCTCATGGGTGGAACGCAATGGGGCTGGGTCATGGTGCGCCAGGACGATGGCTGGCACGTGGCGCGCGTGAATGCCGATTCCATTCAGTCGCTGGCGCCCCTGTCCGACCTGCCGCCGGTCGATTTGGGGGGAGTCGCGGTTGGAGATCGCGCATTGATCATCGCGCGACAAGAAGACGATCGACTCGAGGCATTCTGGCTCGACTGGAATGAAGCGCCGTTGCTCACATCCATTGGAGATCTTGCGGTTACATCGCAGGTCGCGCCTGGTCTGGCGGTCAATCCGGTGGATTTGTCCATCGCACTTGTCACGGCTGCGACTAATCCGAAAGGGACAAAGCACTCCATGCGGGTCACGACGCTGACCATCGAGGGTGACCGCGTCCTCGAGGGCGGAACGCTCTGGTCCCGCGGCGAAAACTCCGGCCACCAGTGCACGACACGCCCGGCGCCAGGATTCACCGAGCAAGGAGAGTTGCTCATCTTCCACACCGGCAAGCCGCGATCCAACGGGCAGATGCATGTGTACCGCACGCGGCGCATCGGCAATACAAACCTCGATCACGGCTGGCTCAGTTCGCTGATGTACGATGAGTGGACTCGCACGCTCGTCGGCCCTGGCTTCGCACTCGGGCCGCAGGGTGCCATCTACTCGTTCCGGTGGGACTCGGGAAGAAACGGCAAACTCGAAACGCGCACGCTTGGCCTCGCGCACAACGCTCTGGGCATCGACACAAAGCCGATGCGCGACTTCAACGATGCGGCGAAGATGTCCCAGTGGGGCATCCGCCGTTCCATCCTCTATATGGATCGCGATTGACACTGGGATCATCGCTCCAGCGCTGAACATGGACAATCAGGTCGGTTTGAACCGGCTGAGGCTTTTTGTCGTCGTGCGGATACTCTTGCGATTCCACTCACCGGCTGCATCGGAAGGGATTGACGCATGGCTCTGCAACTCATCGGCGCGGGACTCGGGCGAACCGGAACGGCATCGACGAAACTCGCTATCGAGCAGCTTGGCCTCGGCCGCTGCTATCACATGGGCGAAGTGATCGCCAATCCCTCACACATGGAGTACTGGATTCGCGCAGCTGAAGGAAAGCCCGATTGGGACACACTGTTCAGGGGATACGCCGCGACGACGGACTATCCCGCGTGCACCTTCTGGCGCGAGTTGTCGGAGTATTACCCCGATGCCAAGGTGCTGCTCAACGTGCGAGACCCGGGGAAGTGGTTCGAGTCGGTCAATGAAACGATTATGTCGCAGAAGATGGTCGACTACGTGAAGGACACACCGTTTGGCGCTCTGAACCAGCTCACTATCTGGAACACGGTGGAAGGTCGCATGTTCGATCGCGAATACATGATGGCCCACTTTGAGCGGCATGTGGCCGAAGTGAAGGCGACGATTCCCGCCGATCGGTTGCTTGTTTTCGAAGTGAAGCAGGGATGGGAGCCGCTGTGTGCGTTCCTCGGACTGCCGGTTCCGTCTGAGCCGTTCCCGCGCGTCAACAGCCGCGACGAGACGCGGGCCATGTTTCAATCGATGATGTCCGCCAGCGCGGAGTCAGGCTTGGAATCGCGACTCGATCAGGCCGCGAAGAAGATGTTCGGCCAGTAGGACTAGAAGCCATTTCAAAACCTC
>DIDT01000036.1 GCA_002418285.1 Phycisphaerales bacterium UBA5793 | reverse complement strand
CCACCTCCACCCGGGGGCGGCTGCGCGCCGCCGCCTGCACCTCCGCCGCCACCGGGTCCGCCGCCCTGGATCATGCGACGGAACATGGCGATGCGATCGGGCGGCATGGCCTGCAGTTGTTCGAGCGTGATTTCCATGCCGCGCGCGTTGGCGGCCTGCAGAATGTCGGAGAAGTCATCGGTTGGAGCCGGGTTGGCGTTGCCGCCGCCACCTCCGGCAGGCGCTTCACCCTCAGCCTTGTTTCCCTCGCCTTCAGGCGCCGGCTCGCTCGGCCGACTCCAGACCGGCGTGGCAAACGACGGAATGCCGTACTGCGCATACGCCCAGGCTTCGAACGCGCCGTCGATCGGCGGGCTGGTCACGTTCTGCAGGCCGGTGATCTTCTTGAAGACTTCACTGACGGCGCGGTAGATGGGCACGTCGGCCCCGTCGATGTTCGCCGGCGCGCCGCCGTTGAGCGAACCCTGGCCGTTGGGAACGTTGTTGAGATTGTCGTGTCGGCCGTAGGTCAACGCGATGGCGATGTTCTGGTGCGAGAGTGCGTAGCGAAGCAGCGCCAGCGACTCAGGTTCGGAGACCGGGTACTCGCCCGCGCCGTCGCTGTGCTCCTGCCAGCCGTGCATGAAGTTGCGGTTGAGATCGACGCCGCCTCTGTCATCTTCGTTGTAGGCGCCGTCCTTGTCGTCATCGACGCCTTCGACCATGACGTAGAACTCGGCTCGCTGGCCCTTTTCGGCATTGGGCGCAATGTCGAGGCGAGGTTCGTCGGGGTCGGCCAGTCGATTGGCTTTCTCCGGGTCGAAGACGCGCATCATGGTGATCAGGCCGTCGCCGTTGAGGTCGTTGGGCGGATCTTCATCGGTCTGCAGGTCGCGGTCAGCATCATCCGAATGCAGGTTGCGCACCACTTCCTGCTTGAGATTGGCGAAGTAGAGTTCGGCGGCGTCAGGGTTGACGCGCGGCACGACGTAGAGCGTGTACTTGCTGAGCAGCTTCGCCGCCGGCGATTCGCCGTCGGCGCCTGCCCGCTCGAGCAGTTCGCGCACTGCACGCACCGCGACCTCACTGCCCACCAGGTGATCACCATCGATGTTGGCCGTCAGCAGCACCGAGGGTCGCTTGTCAGGCTCGACCGTGCCGGGCAGAGCGACGCGCAGGGCCCAGATGTTGCGCATCTTCAGGCTCTCACCGATCGAGGTCAGTTGGATCGCATTGCTGTGTTCGGCGGCGAGCGCCTTGAGCGAAGCGGTCAACTGGTCGTAGGTGTGATACGACGCGTCGGTCGCTGCATCCTGGGCCAGCGCGGCGTGACTCGTGAAGACGCCCGGCGTGAACTGCGTCAGGCCAGCGCACAATGCAACGAAAAGCGGAAGACGATGAACCACCCCGAACCTCCTCGCGTTTGCGCCGCCTGAAGTTCGCGGCGCGGGCGACTGGGACGAAACAGCGGGCCAACCGGAAAGGGCAAGCCAATGGCGACACTACCGCGGTCGCCAAGCGAAGTTGCAGCGTAGCGGCGGCCGGCGCGGCCGTCAAAGCAGTCGGCGGGGTGATCCAGTGCACATCTTTCCGAAGCAATGCGGGCGAGAGGACTCGAACCTCCACGTCTTGCGACACCAGAACCTAAATCTGGCGCGTCTGCCAATTTCGCCACGCCCGCATCAGGGGGCTGCAAAGACCCAAGAAGTCTACGCGATGCTCCCCTCGCGATTGGGCGCTGCAGTCGCTGATTCCCGCGATATCATTCCCCTCCGCGGTCGGGGCGAGCCAGGACGCGCCGCCGGCGATGCCGGAACACACGATCAAGGAGTTCATCCACCATGCGATTCCGCGACTCCATCACGCTGCACATCTGTCCGCTGCTGCTCCGCATCGGTCTGGCGGCGGCGTTTCTATGGGCGGGCATCCCAAAATGGGGCAACGAGACCTTCGAGGGGCCGGCCGCCGCCACCCTTGTCGAACTTGGCATCGGCCACAAGACGGCTGTCGCGGGTCGCGCTTCCCCGACGCCGCCAGCCGGGGCCAAGGAACCCGAGCGGCCGGGGAGCACACCAGTGGTTGAGCCGCCCGCGCCGCAGGAATCTCCGGATTCTGCCCAGCAGCCCGGCGAAGAACCGTCCAGCGATACGCCGCCCGCAATTGAAGAAGGCGCAGATGATCAGGGCGAGCAGGATCAGCCCGGTGAGCCATCCGTTGAGCAACCAGCTCCACCGACGACAACGCCGCCGGAGACCAAGCCTGCAGAGCTTGTTGAGAAACCCGACGTCGGCGATGCGGCCGGCGCCACTGTGCAGTACAAGGTTGACGCGAAGAAAGTCGAGGGAATCACGGTCATGCTGCACGACGTCGGCCATCCCTACCCGCGCATCTTTGCGTGGATCGCGATGCTGACCGAGACTGTCGGCGCTGGGCTGCTGCTCATCGGCCTCTTCAGTCGTGTATGGGGGCTCGGGCTGGCGGTCGCGATGGGCTACGCGTTCAAGCTCTCCACACTGCCGCAGATTCAATCTCACATGAGTGCCGCCACGGGATTCCTTGGAGCACTTTCGGAGTTGGATTACTTCTGGCAGTTAGTGGCGTTCTACCAGTTGATGCTCTTCATCGCCGCCTGGTGCATCTTCATTGGTGGGCCCGGAGCGGTGAGCCTCGATCGCCTCATCTTCCGCGGCGGCCACAACGAAGAGGATTGAGAATCCGCACCAGAACACATGAGCGCCAATCCAGCCCATCCTGGACGCAAAGGCCCGACCGTCGAGTCGCTCAGCGCTGTCGTGCGCGAAGAGGAACCGGTCGAGCGCGAGTTGAGCCTCGCCCAGCGCGTCGTTCCGTGGATTGCCTCTATCGCCGCCCATGCCGGAATGATCGTGCTCGGGCTGCTCATCCCCTGGACCACCGCGCGTCTGCTCGCGGACAAGGCCGCGCCCCCGGCCGTCGTGGCGGAGTTTAACGATCTCACCTTTCAGCCGCTCACGACGATCAACCCCGACGACACGGACAACGAGGATCTGGTCTTCGAAGAGCGATCGAGGCTGGATCGCTCCGATGCCTCTGAAGCGCTGGACGCCAATCGCGTCGATCCCGCTTCGCTCATCGGGCCCGCGGGTGGCGACGAGGCGCTGGCCGGCTTTGCACCCAAGGGCGGCAGCAACGACGTGACCTTCGGCGGGCTGCGCGGCAGCAACGCGCGCAACATCGTCTACGTCGTCGACGCCTCGGGTTCGATGATCGCCTACCTGCCGATTCTCATCGATGAACTCGTGCGCAGCATTGACAAACTCAATGAGTCGCAGAACTTTCGCGTCGTCTTCTTTCAGCGCAACGAGGCGGTGCTCGTCCCCGGTCCACAGGATCCAAAGGACATCGCCACCAAGCGGCGGCGGGGCACGGTCAAACTCCTCCCCGCCACCAACGAAAACAAACTCTTCGTCTTCGACTGGATGAATCTTGACAATCGCAACATCCGCGCCACGAGCCAGTCTAACCCGCTGGCCGCCATCGAACTGGCCCTGCGCGACATGAACCCCGTGCCCGACGTCGTCTTCATCCTCAGTACCGACATTACCGGGCTCGGCGAATTCGAAGTGGATCAGCGCGATCTGCTCAACATGATCCAGCGGCTCAATCATGACTCCCGCGGCCAGCCGCGCAGCGTGCTCAAGACGATTCAGTTTGTCTCCGAGGACCCGCTCGGGACGCTCAAACGCATCGCCGAAGACAACGGCGGGCCGGGTGGCTACCGCTTTCTGAGCCGACAGGAACTGGGGTTGGATCGATGATCGCCACTCGTTTGCAATGTGCGATCCTCGTCGCCCTGAGCACGGCGCTGGGCACGCCGCCCCTGCGCGGCGACGAGATCCTGCTCGGCCGCATTCCACTCTCGGGCGTCGCAGTGCGCGGCGTCAACGACTGCCAGGTGCAGTACACGATGAGCGGTCGACCCACGACCCGGCCGATCGATCGCGTCATCCTCCACCTCGACGCCATGCCCGCGCTGGAAAAGGCGGAGGCCGCCGCGGCCGGGCAGCAAATCGACGAAGCGATGCGCCTGCTCGACGAAGCGATGAAGCAGGCGAGCGAGCCGTGGCAGAAAACCTGGGTCCACTATCGCCGCACGCGACTGCTCACCGACGCCGCCCGCTACACCCCGGCGTGCAAAGCGTGGGCGACGCTGCTGCTCACCAGCGTCGATTCCTGCTGGCTCGACGCCATGCCGACGTGCAAACCGGATCAACCCGATGAGGCGACGAGAAATGCCGCGCTGGATCAACTCCGCAAAGCCCTCGATCAGGCCGAGCCTGAGAGCGTCAACCATGACATGATCGACCTGGCGATTCGGACGATCTCGAACCTGGAAACCTCGGAAGTCTACCGGGTTGCCGAGGTCGAAAGCCCGGATGAAGCGCCGGCCAAATCGTCCGAGGTTCCCGCCGTGGACAATCCGGAGCCGCAAGCCACTCCCACCGCCGCCGATGAGATTGATGTGCTGCTCGATGCCGGCCGGGTGCGCGACGCCCGCAGCGAAATCGAGCGCTGGGTCGCGAACACGCAGCAGTACCCGATCGACCGTCTCCTGTATCAGTACGGCCGCGCGCTGTCGGCGGGGAACGAGCCGCGCGATGCGGCGGTGCGCTTCATGCAGTGCGCGATTCTCTTCGGCGAAAGCCGGTACGCCGCACCAAGCCTGTTTGAAGCCGCACGTCTCTATGCCGGTCCGCTGGGTGATGTGGCCGTCGCGCGGCGCCTGCTCGAACGCGCCCGATCGACCGCCGACGCCACTGACCGCGCCGAACTGGTCGAGAAGATCAACGCAGCAATCGCCGAACTCAACGCACGCCGCTGATCACTGCGGCAGCTCGCCCACCTGCAATCCGTCGTAGCTCAATCGAATCGTCCCCGGTAGTCGCGGCTCCAGCTCGCCGTGCAGGATGTCGTGCGTCATGTGCACAAGGTACGTCTGCTCGGCGCCGATGCGCTCCGCGGCGTCGATCGCCTGGTCGACCGTGAAGTGCGTCGGATGGTGCCGGTATCGCAGGGCGTCGAGGAACAACGTCTTGAGTCCCAAGAGCGCGGGCCACGTCTCGGGCGGAATGGCCGACACATCCGTGCAATACGCCAGCGGCAGGGGATCGTCCGCCCGCGCCGCCGAAGGGTCGGCGCGATCAATGCGAAAGCCGACAATCGGCAGCCGGCCGTGCATGACGCGCAGCGGCGTGAAACGCAGGCCGTGCAGCTCCAGCGGCGTCTCGGGGCCGATGAGATTGGGAATGAGCGTGGCGACGAAGCTCGCATTCACATTCTTGTGCGACTCAAAGATGTGCTGGTAGACCCGCTTGAGATTGTCAAGCGTGTGTGATTCAGCATAGATGTTGATCGGCTGCTGCATGACCGCGTTGAAGCGGCGGACTTCATCCAGCCCAAAGACGTGATCGACATGATGGTGCGTGAACAGAATCGCGTCGCAGCGCTGCAGCCGGTGCCGCAGCGCCTGGTAGCGCAGGTCCGGCGAGGTGTCGATGAGGATCACGCGCTGCTGGCCGCGCTCGTCCACGAATTCAACGCACGCCCCGCTGCGCGTGCGCCGGTCGCGCGGGTCGGTGGAGGTACACACCTCGCAGTCGCAGCCGATGACCGGCACCCCCGCCGAGGTGCCCGAGCCGAGAATCGTGAATCGAACAGGAAGCATCGCGGGATGGTATGACGCTGCGGCGGCGATCAGTCGCCCTCGTCGTCATCGGACGAAGGTGCGTCGCCGCGCAGTTCAATCCAGTTCGCCTGGATCGTCTCGAGGATGCGCTCGTTGCACGGGTGCCCTTCGCGCTCGGCGAAGTTGGGCAGTTCTTCGACGAGGCTGCGGAGTTTCGGAAAGCCGAGGCGCAACGGATCGATATCCGGATGAGCCTCATCCAGTTCTTCGGCGATCTCCTCAACATCAAGCCAGTGCAGTGTGTCGTCCATGTCCTTGGCCAATGCTAGGACCGGGTTCTGCCACCGCCGCAGTTTTCATCCTCAGATTGGCTGGCCTACAGAATCCGCACGACGTTGCTGGTGGTGCAGCGGGTGACGTCGACGAGTTGGAGGTAGCCGCCGCAGACGCTGCGTGGCACGGTGCGCTTGAGGCGGCCGGCGCCGAACTGGCCCGCCGAGCCGACGTAGGCGACCTGCAGGCCGAGTTGGCCAAGTTGCAGCGAGGTGCCCGAGCACGGGTTGCCGTTGGGGATGATGAAGTTGCCGGTGCGCTTGGCGTAGAGCAGCGCGATCCGCGCCCGCTGATCCGGCGTCGCCTGGAACCAGCGCACCTCAATCTCTCCGCCCGGCCCGCTCGAACAGTCCGGGACCTTCTGCAACGTGATCACGGGAGCCGGACAGTTGCCCCCGTTGCCGGGGTTGAGGTCGAAGGAGTACACCGCGCCGACTGAGTCAAACTGACTGCCGCCGGGGCATTGCGTGGCGAGCGCGCCGACGACTGCCATGTCGGCCGATGGGCCATCGCCGAGCGCCAGATCAACGGCGAACGCGTCATAACTGTCCTGTTCGCGGCCGATCAGTAATTGAACTGCCGCCCATGTTCCGTTCGCTGGGTTCCGCCGGTAGACGTACGCTGCACCGGACTCACGCCCGAACTCATGGCTGTTGACGGCACTGACGAGCAGCCGATCGTTGTCCTCGCGGTCCAGATAGACACTGTGCCCGAAGAGTAGATCGTCAGCGTTCGTGATGGGCGGCGGGATGCGCGTCTCTTCGGACCATGCGCCGACACCATCGCGCGCAAAGAGGTAGACTCCGCCCGGACCCTCATACGCACCGCCGCCATTCTCGCTTTGGCTTCCGATGGCGAGTCGAAAGTCCTCGCGCTGCAAACCGGTCGCGCTCAGATCCACGTCATATCCGAATTGATCATGGATGGCGGGCTCGTGCGCAGCGAATTCGGATTCGAGCAGCCACTCGTTCTGTACAGCGTCGAATCGATACACGTATGCTGAGCCCGGGAACTCCTCGCGCGCAATGCCGTAAAACGGTGCACCGACTGCGAGGATCGTGGCTCCGCCGACCTCTGCGGCGGACACGGAGCTGCCATATCCATCTTCGGGATGAGGTTGCGGCGCCTGGAAACGCGCTTGTTGGCGCCACACACCCTGTTGATCCGCTTCAAACACGTACACCGAGCCGGGCAGCCCAGCCCCGATTGACCCAGGCGCTCCAATGATCAGAAATGTGCGGGATTCGCTCGTTACCCAGCACACGCTTCTGCCAAACCACTCGTATTCCACAGACAAGTCCGGTACGACGGAATCTTCTTGCACCCACTTTCCGCCCCCGTCGTGCAAGAACACATATGCTTTTCCGGCGTAAAATGTAATATCACTCTTTTGTGGGCTACCCACCGCGAGCAAAGACCGATCAAGCTGCAGATCGTAATGGAACGCCAGCGAGTAGCCGAAGCCATCTGATGGAGTGAGATCATCGGGGCGAAGCTCAGCTTCCCGCTGCCATCTGCGGGATTGGTGGTCAAGTGCGAACGTGGTAACAAGTCCGCCCAAAGGTTCAAACTCACCCACTGCCATTTGATCTTTGGCCAAAGCAACGGCCTGACCAAAGGTCCCTGGTTCGCATGGGGGCATCAGCCTTTCCAGTTCGATTGCTGGACAGGGCATAGACTGCGCCAGCGCGATGTTCGCGCCGAATATAACCACTGCGCATGAAACCAAGTGTGCGGAGAATACTCTCATAAGCGTGCTATCCGACTTCACCCCGCCGCTCGGCGGCGTTAGTGGGTGATCATGTAAATGCCCCCTCGATCATCGACATTGGGATACGTGGCCTCATCCCACCCGGGAGAGCCGATCGCGAACTCATCGTTGCCCTCGCCATCTTCGTCTGCATTCCCTATGAAGCAGATTGAGCGACCCAACTGGGGAGCAGATTTTTTGTAGCTGAGGCCACAGACAATGCGATAGTACTCGCTGCTGTCGCCCACCGCCTCCCACGAAAGATGATCCCCGCTCGGTCCGACAGAGATGCTGTTCGAAACTCGATACAGATATGCAAAGCCCCGATTCTCATCGAGAGTCGACGGCGAGTAGCCACACGGTGACTTACCGCACGGCGCGCCAATGATGAGATCTTCTTGATCGTCTTTGCCTTGGCCCGTCCCCTTGTCCGTATTCCCATTGCACGCCATGGCGTAGCCGAAGGCGACAATGTTGTCGCCCGTCGGACCATCAATGATGATGTTGGCGAGAGAAGCCGACCACACCTTGTCGTTCGCACTCGGCCAGCCACTTGAGTAATCCGGCAGGAGGAACACGTAGACGCGCCCGACGGCGTTCTGAGCCGTTTCCGTATGGAGGTTGCTGGAGATCACGATGTCGTTCACGCCGTCCCCGTTGAGGTCGCCCTGCGAAGCCAGTCCCTGGCCGAATTTGTCGCCGGCGTCCTCGCCTTCGAAGATCACCTTGGCCAGCGAACGCGCATCCTGATCCACCGAGGACCAAGGCGCCCCGCCGGCAAAGAGATACACCGTACCCACGCGGCAGTCGTTGTCCAGTTCCGCATGCCCCTCGTACTGCTGACTCGCGTCGTAGTAGTCAAAGCTGGTTGTGCAGGTCGCAAAGTTGTCCGGCGTTCGCCGTGTGGCGGCCACGATGAAATCGTCATTGCCGTCAGCGTTGACATCACCAACGCACGCAACGCGGGCGCCGAAGTAGCCGCGCGTCTGCTCGCCGTTCGGATTGAGGTCTGGGCTCCAGCTCGCTTCGCCACGGATAACGAGGTCGGCATCCTCAACGTCGTTCCAGCCACTCCCCGCGCCAACCCAGTTGTCATGATCGAAGACGTAGGCCGCGCCGGTCCAGTCTTCGAACGCAAAGCCGTTGGCGTCAAAGACGCAGTCTTCGCATTCGCTCCAGTATCGGGCACCGACGAGAAGATCGAGATCATCGTCGCCATTGAAGTCGCCCAGCGCCATGGACCAGCCGAAGTTGTCGCCTCCTTGACCACCGTAGGCCGGGTCACTGCGGAACTTGTAGGCGAGCACGAAGGCGCTCGTTTGACTGTCCCAGTCATAGATGTAGACCGCGCCGTTTTCCAAGGCGCCGGCGCCTTCGCCGCCCGGCGCGGAGATGACCAACTCGTCATCGCCATCCCCGTCAACGTCGCCGGCGGTCATCGTGAAGCCGAAGAAGACACAATCGAGCGGAGTAGCATCGGGATTAGGAACCTCGGTCGCCCCGCTCCAAGTGGTGTCGTACTCGTACACGTAAACGTGCCCGACACCGTCGTTGCTGGGAAAGTTCTCAGGATCCATCATCTCCCACGTCGAGATCGCGACTTCGCGCTTCGTATCACCGTCGAAATCACCGGCTGCCAGAGCCTGCCCGAATTGTGGGCCATACCCGCTGCCGAGATTCGGCCCGAGCACGTCCGGCGTCGTTACGGCTGTCTGGGCAAGGCACAGAGTATTACCCCCCCCCGCAAATCAGCGCTGTGACGATTGTAATCGAAGTCGAATTGAGCAGCGAGCGGCGAATGTTCGTTCCCTTCATGGCCATCCTTCCAATGAAGCGGTTACGGGGCTACCTGAATAAATACACACCACAGCATGCCCTGAATCAGGGGGCGTGTCAAGGTATTTTTCCTATTTTATCGAAAATTGCTTCGCTCGCGCGCTCTGCCCCATGGCGTATCCGGAGCGATCCGACCGTCTAATACCGTGTGCTCCGCCAACGATTCGCCGGCTGACGGCGACGTGCCGACTCAGTGCGGCACTTCCTTGATCGCGTTGCGGTTCCACGCGGGGACGCGCACCTGGATCTCACCTTTGCTGAGAATCTCGCACTGGCAACTCAGCCGGCTGTTGCGCTGCAGTGCCGGGGCCTCTTCCACGCGATCCTCCTCCGCCTCGGTCGCTTCGCTCAGGTGCTCCATGCCCTTCTCGACGTAGACGTGGCAGGTCGAGCAGGCGCAGACGCCGCCGCATGAGTGCTCAATATTGATGCCCGCGTCCAGGGCCACTTCGAGCAGGCTCTCGCCCAGGCCGCCCTTGACGATCCATTCCTTCTGATCGCCATGCTCGCCGGCAACGAGTTCCTCCGGGTTCTCGAGAATGAACCGGATGGGGATCTCCTTGGGGCCGTGTTCGTGATCATCACGCTTGAGATGCATGCCGCGCTGTCCTCACCTGGTCAGATTCGGGGCTCCGTGGGGATGTTAGGCGTCGGGATTGACGCCTCGCCGTGCACCGCGATCCTCTGCGGCCCTCACCCTATGCTCATCACCCCAATGTCCCAGCCGCCACGCGACCAGATCGAGCTGACCGTCATCGCGCCCGCACACAATGAAGAAGACAACGTGGGTTCGCTGGTGGCCGAGATCAACGCCGCCCTCTCGGGCATGGCGGGCCGGTTCGAGGTCGTGATCGTTGACGACGGCTCGACGGACCAGACGCCGCAGCGCTTGCGCGAGCTGATGGCCGCGCGCCCGTGGCTGCGCGTGGTGCGGATGAAGGACACGCCACCCGGCCGGGGCAACGGCCAGTCTGCGGCCTTTCACGCGGGCCTGCGCGCGGCCCGAGGCGAACTGGTCGCCCTGCTTGATGCAGACCTTCAAAACGATCCGGCCGACCTGCCGCACCTGCTCGAAGTCATGCGTCAGACCGGAGCCGACATGGTGCAGGGTGACCGTTCGGCGAACCGGCGCGACACCGTGGGCCGGCGCATCGCCAGTTGGGTGGGGCGCACCTTTCGCCGCATGCTGTTGGGCGACACCATTCGTGACACGGGCTGCTCGCTGCGCATCATGCGCCGCGAAGTCGGCCTGGCGATTCCGCTGGAGTTTCGCGGTGTGCACCGCTTCATTCCGCTCACCGCGCGGCAACTCGGCTATACGGTGGTCGAAACGCCCGTCAATCACCGCCCGCGAACGGCCGGGCAGGCCAAGTACGGCGTGTTCAATCGAGCCATTCCCGGCCTGTTCGATTGTCTCGCAGTGCGCTGGATGCGCAATCGCCGGCGGCCGACGCGCGCTGAGGAAGTTGCCAGAAAAGAAGCATGAGCGCACAAACCAGCCCGACGCGCCAGCAAGGAAGTGGCCTTGCCAGCGCGCAAGACGATCAACCTCGCTCGCGCGTCGGTCTGGTTACAACATCTTCGACTACGAAAGGAACCGGATCGTCACCGGATAGCGCACGTATTCGCCGCGGTTGGCGCGAACGGCCATGACAATCGACGCGATGATCTGCGTGAGGATCACGGCCGGTAGCAGCACCGCCCCGATGCAGACCATGACCAGCAGGCCGGCCACGATCGCCCAGAGAACGATCGAGATCTGGAAGTTCAGCGCCTCGCGGCCGTGATCGTCGATGAAAGGCGACTGGTTGCGCTTGATCAGCCACAGGACCAGGGGGGCAACGACCGATGCGGTCGGCACGATGTAGCCCGCCAGCCCCGAGAGGTGAATGAATGTCGCCCAGAGGCGTTCTTCGTCCGTCGCGTTCTCTTCGATCACGCGGACGCGGTCACCAGACTCGGCGTCATTGCTCTCATTCCAGTTCATGGCGACTGCATCCATCGAGGTGCTCTCCCACCCGCTTCATTGGGTGAGTCGAGCAGTGGATTTCATGACATCGTTCTGGCGACCGGGCGCGGCCCCTTCTACGCTTGTGCCACCATGACGCAGGGTGGACACAATTCGGCCGGGCCCGCAAGCGGCCTGCTGCTGGTCATTTCTGGTCCTTCCGGAGTCGGCAAGACGACGATCACCCGGCAGGTCGTCCAGCGCCTCGACGCCGTCTTCAGTGTCTCGGCCACCACTCGACCCCAGACGGCCGCCGATGTCGCGGGCCGCGACTACCTCTTCGTCGACCAGCGGCAGTTCGACCACATGCTTGCCGCTGGTGAGTTGCTCGAACACGCAACCGTCTTTGGAAGATACTCTTACGGCACGCCGCGCGGGCCCGTCGAGGCCGCCCTGGCCCAAGGACGCGTGGTTCTGCTCGAAATCGACGTCCAAGGCGCCCTGCAGATCCGCCGCAACCTCCCCGACGCCCTGCTGGTCTTCTTGCTCCCTCCCGACGACCAGACGCTGCTCGAACGGCTGCGAAAACGGGGCCGGGAGGACGAAAAAGAGATCAGCCGCCGCTTTGCCGAGGCCAAGAAGGAAATCGCCCTGGCGCGTGATTCGGGGGCCTACGACCTGTTTCTGGTCAACAAAGAGGTCGAGAATTGCGTGCAGGAAGTGTGCAAAGCGGCAAGAAAACGCTTGCAGAACGGCACTGACTAGGGTACATTCTGTAGATTGATCCGCCGGGGGCACGGCTCCAGCCTCGGGAGATTCCAGATATGGCCCAACGTCAAATCGGCCGCAAAGGCGGCTTTACACTCATTGAATTGCTCGTGGTGATCTCGATCATCGCGCTGCTCATTGGCCTGTTGCTGCCGGCTCTCTCCAAGGCTCGTGAGGTCGCCCGATCCGCCCAGTGCCTCAACAACCTCCGGTCGATCGGGTTCGCGCTGCACTCGTACATGAACGACGCGAACAAGATTCCGCGCGAAGCGAACGGTGGCGAAGATCCGCGCTGGGACATCGCCTGGCCCATGGCGTTTCGAACCTACTTCTCACAGATCAAAGATGACCACTTCGATTCCATCCCCGCGTACCGCTGCCCGTCGCATCCGAATCCAAAGCACAAGGTGCAGTACATCTCCAACGGCCTGAACTTCTCGCGCCCGCGAACGATCATCACCTGGCCCCGGCAGAAGGCGTGCCTGACCAACGGCTTCCTCACGCCGAGCGTGACGATCTACATGGCGGACTACACCGACGATCCGGATGACATCCTCTATCGCAACAACTATCCGAACGGAGAGAACACGCCCGAGCGAAACTTCTCCATCTTCTACGATGCGTGGACGGCCACGCACATCACGGGTGATCCAAACAACTGGTACACCGGTCAGCGTCTCGAACCCTTGCGGCACAAGTCCGGAAGCAACGCGCTGTTTGTCGATGGCCACGCCGCCACGCTGACTCAGGAAGTCATGACGGACCTCGACAACTGGGACGACAAGGTGTACTTCGGCCCGAACCGCTGAGGCGGAGGCCCGCTGAGTTCAACAATCAGAGAGAGTCCTCTCCTTTGAAGGTGGTGTCGTTGTGCGTGCAGGCAGTCAAAGACGTTCCGGCTTTACACTGATCGAACTGCTCGTGGTGATCTCCATCATCGCGCTGCTCATCGGCCTGCTGCTGCCCGCCCTGTCCAAGGCGCGCGAGTCCGCCCGCACCGTGCAGTGTCTCAATAACCTGCGCTCGATCGGCTTTGGCCTCGGCTCGTACATGAACGAGTACAACCTGATCCCACGTGCAAACCACGGCACGAATCACCCGCTGGACATCTCCTGGCCCATCGCCTTCCGAACCTACTTCTCCCAGATCAAGGACGATCGCTTCGATTCCATCCCGGCCTACCGATGCCCCAGCCATCCGAATCAAAAGCACAAGGTGCAGTACCTCTCCAACGGCTTGCACTTCCTCGCGCCACGCCGGATTACCCAGAACCCCGTGCAGCGCGCCTGCAAGACGAACGGATTCCTCACTCCCAGTGAGACGATCTACATGGCCGATTACACCGACGATCCGGACGACATTCTCTACCGCAACAACTACCCCAGCGGTCAGAACACGCGCGAGGAGTTCTTCTCAATCTACTACGACGCCTGGCAGGAGTCGAACATCAACGGCGAGCCCAACAACCCGCTCAGCGGCCAGCGCCTCGAACCGCTCCGACACAAGTCGGGCAGTAACGCCATGTTCGTTGACGGCCACGCCGCCACGCTGCTCGAAGAGAAGATGGAAGACATCGCGAGCTGGGACGACCGCATCTACATCGATTAGACACGCTGCTGCGCGATACAGCTCACTCTACGAAGCTCATGTTCATGGAGCGTGGGCTTCGATTGCTCGTCGGCGCGATCCTGACGACCAACATAGAATGACCGTCCTACGCTGTCACGACTGAAAAATGACGCAAGCCACGGAAACGGTCATCCCGACGCGCCCGCGACACAGCGAGACCCAACTCGCCCGCGATCTCAAGTGTTTTGACATCACCATGGTCGGCGTCGGCGCCATGATCGGCGCGGGCATCTTCGCCCTCACCGGCATTGCCGCGGGCATCGCCGGCCCCGGCCTCATCCTCGCTTTTGCCCTCAACGGCATCATGACCCTCTGCACCGCGATGGTCTACGCCGAGGTCGGCAGCGCCATTCCGGAGGCAGGGGGCGGCTATCTCTGGGCCCGGTTCGGCATGCCCGGCCCCAGCGCCTTCCTCGTCGGGTGGATGAGTTGGCTCGGCCACGCCGTGGGTGGTTCACTCTACGCCGTCGTCTTTGGTTCGTATGTCGTCTGGGGCATGCAGACCCTCTTTGGCTGGGGGGCGGCGCCGACCGGGGCCGAGCACGGCGAGTTGGGAACGCTCTTCGGCCTCAATGCCTGGTACTTCGCCAAAGCGCTCACCGTCGCCGTCTGTTTCTTTTTCATCTGGGTCAACTACCGCGGCTCATCCGAAACGGGCAAGATCGGAAACATCATCACCGTCAGCAAGATCATCACGATCGCCATCTTTGTCGCGTTCGGCCTGGCGGCCCTCATTCGCGGCGATGTCGGACCCAGCGGCGCGACGGTGAGCGAGAAATTCACGCCGTTCCTGCCGATGGGAGGCTCAGGCGTACTCGTGGCGATGGGCATCACGTTCATTGCCTTCGAAGGCTACGAG
Organism: Phycisphaerales bacterium UBA5793; assembly: GCA_002418285.1. Classification (GTDB taxonomy): domain Bacteria; phylum Planctomycetota; class Phycisphaerae; order Phycisphaerales; family UBA5793; genus UBA5793. The sequence continues at coordinate 16,693 of DIDT01000036.1, read as the reverse complement.
ATCATCGTGCAGGCGGGTGAAGAAGTCGTCGAGCCGCGTCGCAACATTCCGCGCGCCATCTTCTGGTCGCTGGCGATTGTGATTCCCATCTACCTGCTCGTGGCCATCGTCTGCATTGGCGCCCTGGCGATCCCTGCGCCGCTGCTTCAGCCCGATGGGCCCTATCCGCCAGGCCAGACGTGGGCGTACCTCTCGGCACTGGGTGAAACCGGCGTCGCCGAAGCGGCCAACCAGTTCATGCCGTGGGGCACGGGGGCGCTGCTGCTCGTGTTGGGCGCGATGCTCTCGACCATGAGCGCCCTGAACGCCACGACCTACAGCTCGACGCGCGTCAGTTTCGCCATGGGGCGCGACCGCACCCTCCCGGCCATCATGGCCACCATCTCGCCGCGCACGCGCACGCCCGTCGCCGCGCTGTTCGCCAGCGGTGCGCTAATCACGATTGTCGCCGTGACACTCGACGCCGAAAAAGTCGCAGCGGCGACGTGCGTCATGTTCCTGATCGTGTTCGCGGCGGTGAACCTCTCCGCCATCGTGATCCGACGCAAGTACAGCGACCGACTGCAGTACGGTTACCTCATGCCGCTCTATCCCGCGCTGCCGATTATCGCGATCGTTGGTCAGCTCGGCGTCGCGGGGTTCCTCTTCTGGCACGAACCGCTTTCGATGTACATCACCGCCGGCTGGATCAGTCTCGGTCTGCTCATCTACGTCGCCTACTCGCGCGGGCAGCATCACGATCTGAAAGCGACGCCCGTCGTGTTTGAGCAGCACGCGCTCAATGGCGAGGCTGACCCGCGCATCCTCGTGCCCGTCGCCAACCCGACCAATGCCGGTGCACTCATTGAACTCGGCGCTCGACTCGCCCGTGTCGACGGAACCGGCCTGGTCATTCTCCACGCGGTGGGAGTGCCCGAGCAGCTGCCGTTCTCGGCCACGGGCGGATTCGTCAACGCGGCGCGCGAACTGGTCGACAATTCCCTGGCGGCTGCCGCCGTCACCGGCGTTCCCGCCACGGGAATCGTGCGCGTCTCGCATCACCCCGCGCGCTGCATCGTCGACACCATCATCGAACGCAAGTGTCGAACGCTCATCCTCGGCTGGACCGGCCCCAAGCAGCCGCGCACTCCATACGAAGGCAACCTCGGCACCAGGCGGCCGCTGCTCGGTTCGCAGATCGATCGCGTGCTCTTTCAATCCGATGCGAACACCATCATGTTGCGCGGCTCGCTGCCGACTGATCCACCGCGCATCGTGATCCCCATTGTCAATCCGCGCCAGGGTCGATTCGCAATCGAAGTGGCCGAGGCCGTGGCCGGTGAAGACACGGTGATCGAACTCATCCACGTCGGCCGCGAGCGGGCCGCCGTGCGCGCCTCCGCCGGGGCGGTCATGCAGGAGATCTTCGGCTCGGGGCATCTTGAATCCGAAACGTGGCGGCGCGGGCTCAAGGTCACAATGAAGCCGCTCGTGGGCACTGATGTGATCAAGACGATTGCCCAGGCGGCCGACGGCGCCGATCTGGTCATCATCGGCGGTACGGCTGAAACGTGGTGGAAGCGCCAGGCGTTCTCGCCGTTCCACGCGCAACTCGCGAGCCTATTCGATGGACCGATGCTCCTCGTGCGCCGCCGCACCGGCGCGGCCAAGTTCGCGTCGCAACTGACCGTCGAGTTCTTCGCGTCCAAGGAGCCCGAGCAATGAGTCTCGAAGATCTTCGCAACATGGGGCTGCTGCGCGAAACGGCGGGCGACATGCCCGACGGTCGGGTGAAGGTCTGGCAACTGGCGGCGGCGCTCGTGCTCGTCGCCGCCGGCTGCGCGATGATGGTCATCGGCGATGGCAACGCCATGACCGTCTGGGGCATGATCCTGTTCCTCGCCGGCTTCTTCGCCCTCATCGCCGCCAACCTGCGCGGCGTGATGAAGGGGCGCGTGCGCGAGGATTAGACGGCGAGCGAGCGGAAATCTAAGCCAGGTGGGGCCGTGATCGCCGTCGAATTGCGCCGGATTCTGTCGGCTGCGTAGTTTTCTGGCCGATATGCCGACGTAGAATCGGACGGGAGCGTGCTCCGATCGCCGCGCCCATGCCCACTATCCTGCGCGAGAGCGACGAACCGTGATGCGTCTTCCGAAGTTCAATAAACCTCCGGTTGTCGAGACGGTGCTCGGCGTGCAGTTTCCGGAAATTGCCGCGTTTACCAACGTGCACTTCGGTCTCTTCTGGGTGATGATTCGGGAACGATTTCCTCGGCCGCCGCAGGATCAGCCCCGCATCGCGTGGGTCGACGAGTCGTTCCCATATAGGCCAGTTCCCTCTGGCCTGAATCTGCGTTTGAGTGGTAGTTCGCCGCAACGCGTTTGGTACAAGTCGAAGAGTGAATCAGAACTTATCCAACTCCAGCCGGATCGATTCCACTTCAACTGGCGTCTTGGGAAGGGAGAGGACTATCCATCGTTCGAAGCCAATAGAGAGAGGTTTCTCGCAGAGTACGAGGGCTTTGAGTCCTTTTGCTCCGACCAACGATTGGAGCAGCCCAAACCATGTTTAGCTGAGGTGACGTACGTGAATCACCTCGTTCCGAGGGATGACGAATCTGCAGTGTCGCTATTGCAGGACGCACTCGTTGGCGTCGAGTTTCAGTCGATGAATGCGCCGCTGGGCGTCCCCGAGCGGGCTACTTTCAACCGCGTCTTTCCAATTGGCGATAGTAAGGGGCGGTTGTACGTTGAGGCGAACTTGGCGCAGCAAAGGGATCGGACCGAATTCGTGCTTCTCAAGTTGACATCTCGGGTAAGTCTCCCCGAAGATGGGTCATTGTCATTTGCTGATGGTTTGACGATGGCGCATGATTGGCTTGTAGCTGGGTTTGCTGCCGTTGCACGTCCAGAGATTCAACAAGAACGATGGGAGCGAACCCAATGAACCCCGACCTACTCGAGTATGCGCCTTCAGAGGTTGCTTTTGATACAGACAGAGTGGACTTTCGTGCTGCTGCCGACGGTAATACTGGGGTGTTTTCCGAGGTCCAAGCTGAGGATGTGCGATCGGGCGTCGTGTTTCGCTTAAGGCCCGCGAACTGGTTCCAATCGGTTGACCGGCTCATCACCAGTCTAGCAGCACTCGGACGGAATTGGGACAGTTACGGCGCTGCGCCGATTGATCCAGAGGCAATCATGATTGCGCGGCAGGTTGCGCACGACCTGGCGATGATCGATGGCGTGCCTCAACCTGTAATCGGTGGTACGCCGGATGGTGAAGTCGGATTCGCGTGGGATGCAGGCGACTGGAGTTTGGATCTGACCGTTGACGCATCTCCTTGCTTGCATTACGTCTATTTGGATCGGCAGGATCCTCGAAGAGAGACGGAGCGACACGTCAGGAATCTGCGTGAACTGGCCTTTCTACTCACCCAGCCGCCGAAGCGCTGATGGCCGGCGGTAACGCGGAGTCTCATGCCGGCGGAATCCCACCGATCGAAGAGTGGGAGACCATCCTTCGTCGCGTACCTCATGGACAGACATTTCATCGCGAGGGTATTGGCTGGACAGCACAATCAGGAACGCTGAAGCCCAGAAAACACGATCCTTTCCCGTCGTGGAGTCGCAGGAGGTTAACTTCGCCACAAGATCTTATGGGAATTGAAGCGACGCGCCGCGATGTTCGAGGGTGGCATGTTGTTGAGGTTTCCGTCGCCGCGGTCTTGAAGATCGGGATACGAGTTGAGATTGCCGACGACACGACTGAAGACCGTGGACACTGTGTAATGAAGCCGCTAAGCGGGGAGAGATTTCAAGGGAGTGTTTGGAGCAAACTGGCGGAGCTAACCCGCGTCGTATATACCGAACCTGGATAGCGCACATTCTCACGCTGTCGCCGCTGCCGTCTCCTTCTTCGCCGGCTGCTTCTTCTCGTCCCCCTCCACCTTGCCGTACGTCCGCGCCCGTGGCTTGACGAGCGGCATGTTCACATCCTCGTAGCGGATAGACGGCCGTCCCGATGAAGCGTCCCACGACGCGACCGTCGTCTTGAGGAACTTCTCGTCGTTGCGCTCGGTGTAGTCGGATCGGTAATGCGAGCCGCGGCTCTCCTTGCGCATGATTCCGCCGAGCAGGATGACTTCGGCGAGTTTGAGCATGTCGCCGGTGGCGCGGGCGAAGCTGAGATTCTGATTCGTCCACAGGCCATGGTCGCTGAGGCTGATGCGGTTGTACCGGTCCTGCAGTTCGTGCAGTTTGGTCATCGCCTGCTGCATGCGATCTTCAGACTTCACGACGGTGGAGGCCGCGGTCATCTCCACGCCCATCTCGCGCGCGATGTCGTACGGATTCTCACTGCCGTTGGCGTCGATGAGATTCTGCATCTTGCGCGTCTCGTCTTCGACGGCTCCGTCAAAAACTCCCGCTTCCATGTCGGCCGCGGCCTTGGGCAGGTTCCGCACGCGTTCGGCTATGCCCTTGCCGGCAAACAGGCCGTCGAAGGTGCACGAGAGCAGCGCATTCGCGCCCAGTCGCGTGGCGCCGTGGTACTGGTAGTTCACTTCGCCCAGCGCATAAAGACCTTCGATGTTGGTCATCATCGTGTTCGGCGCGCCGTAGACCATCCCCTTGCCGTCGTCCTTGGCGGTGTACGTCGCCCACATGCCGCCCATCGTGTAGTGCACGGCGGGGAAGATCTTCATGGGCAGTTCGCACGGGTCGTCACCGGCAAACTTGCGGTAGATCTCCAGGATGCCGCCGAGCTTGCCTTCAAGGTACTCGCGCGTCATGTGGGTGAGATCGAGATAGACCATGTTTCCGCCGCCGATGCCCAGCCCCTGGTTGACGCAGATGTCAAAGATCTCGCGCGTCGCGATGTCGCGCGGCACGAGGTTGCCGTATTTCGGATACTTCTCTTCGAGGAAGTACAGACGCTCCTTCTCGGGGATCTGCCGCGGATCGCGCGTGTCGCCCGCCTTGCGCGGCACCCAGATGCGCCCGCCTTCGCCGCGCGCCGACTCGGACATGAGTCGGCACTTGTCGGCCCCGGGGATCGCCGTGGGGTGCACCTGGATGAACTCGCCGTTGGCATACCACGCGCCCGCCTGGTAGCAGCGGCTCGCCGCGCCGCCGGTGCAGACGATCGAATTGGTCGACTGGCCGAAGATCAACCCGTTGCCGCCCGTGCACATGACCACCGCATCGCCGCGGAAGGCGCGGATCTGCATCGTCCGCATGTCCTGCGCCACGCAGCCCACGCACACGCCGTGGTCATCGAGAATCGGCCAGAGGAACTCCCAGAACTCGTACTTGGTGACTTTGCCCTCGGCTTCGGCGCGGCGGGTCTGCTCATCAAGCGCGTACAGCAGTTGCTGTCCGGTCGTCGCACCGGCGAAGAAGGTCCGGCGGAACAGCGAGCCGCCGAAGAGGCGCAGGTCGCAGTTGCCCTCGGCGGTGCGGTTGAACGGCACACCCATGCGATCGAAGAGATCGATGACTTTCGGCGCCCAGTGCGTCATCTCGAAGACGGGTGGTTGATGCGCGAGGAAGTCGCCGCCGTAGAGCGTCTCATCCATGTGGACCCACTCGGTGAATCCCTGCTGCCGCGCCACGTCGTTGCACGCGTTGATCCCTCCCTGGGCGCAGACCGAGTGCGATCGCTTGACGGGCACCATCGAGATGAGATCGACGGCGATGTCTTCTTCCGCGAGTTTGATGGCGGCCGCAAGTCCGGCCAGTCCACCGCCTACCACGATGACGCGCTTCTTGGGAATCATGCTCAGTCAGTCCTTGCGTGAGTCAGAGTCATCGGGTCGCGCGGGCGGCCCGCATTGGTCCGGATCAGTGGCCGGGGTTCTCGTTCCCTTCAGCCCCCTCGAGCGCGGGCACTTGCACCGCCCCGCCGTGCCCCGAGAGCATGGCGGACTCGATTTGCTCAGCCCGTGGAATATCCAGTGTCATGAATCCGACGATCGCCGCCAGTCCAGCCCCGGCGAGCAGCAGGCCGATCGCGGCACAGATGTAACCCCATCGCTTCTGCGCCTCGACGCTGATCGTCAGGCCCCAGGTGATCGCCGCCGTCCACAGTCCGTTGGCGAAGTGGAAGACCAGCGCCATGACGCAGACGAGATAGAACAGCGCCATCAGCGCCCCGAGGCTGCCGTTCTGAATGTGCGTGGCCGTGGTCGATGCCGCATGTTCACCATCGAACGACGGCATTAGGCCGCCGTAACTCCATCCAAAGCGCAGTGAGGTGACGTGCATGAAGATGAACAGCACGCCGATGTAGCCGCTGAGCCGCTGGAGCGAGTAGCGCCAGTTGTCCTGGTAGTTGTACGCCTTGACGTTGCCCTTGCCGGTGGTGGCGTAGTAGATGCCAAGCAGGGCGTGGAACGCGATGGGGATGAACAGGACGAACCACTCGACGAGTTGCAGCGCCGGGAGGTTGTGGATGAAGTTCACTTCGTGCTGAAAAGTCTCCACACCCGCGTCGCCAAAGTGGCTCCTGGCCAGCACGCGTCCCCACATGATGGAGGCGTTGGTCGTCAGATGAAAGAGGAGGAACGCCCCGATGGGGACGATGCCGCTGAGCGAATGCAGGCGGCGGAGCAGGAAGTAGTGCCGATCCATGAAGCCTTCGGATGGTTCAGACACGGCAGAGCGCCTTTCCAGCGGTAGGTCAGTGAGTCGTCGACGCATTCACTCGATCAGCGAGCTGTTCGAGGGCGCCATTATATCGCCGCGTCAAGGCCGTCCGAGACGGGGCAAATCCCCGATGCTGCCGCACCTCAGGCCTGGATACCGCCACCCTTGGGAGCGCGGCCCGCGCCACCACCGCCCGAGATGGCCTGCGCCACGCGCACATATTGCATGCGAAGCTCATAGAGCACCGCGGCGAGTTGCTTGGTCTCATCTTCACTCAGGTTGCCCTTGGTCTTGGTTTCGAGCACGCCGACAAGATCGATCTGGTGCCGCGCCGCGTCGAGATCGACCATTGGACGGTTCGTCTGCGGATCAACGTACCCACCCATGTACAGCAGGGCCTGGGTGGCCATCATTCCAACGAGTGTGTCCCAATTGGCCGGGGGGAGTTGGCCCGGCCCGCCGCCCTCGCCTCCGCCCTGGGCCTTTTCCTGCTCGATACTGGCGAGGCGTTCCTTCTCAGCCTGGGCCTGGTTCTTCCAGTCGCTGTCAATCTGGATCTTGGGGGTTTCGCCTTGCTCTGCCATTTGATCACGTTCCTTGCGTTGTTTTGCTGATATCAGTGAGGTGCAAGGGGCAGTATAGGCCCACGCCGGGCACGCCCCGTGCGGCGCCGGCCGTGGCGCAGTCGCGGATGCGAGCCGCCAGGCGTAGGATCAGTCCACCGGATTCCCGGGAGTCTCACAATGAAGCCAGAGCCGGACCATCGTGGAATGTTGTTCATTGGCGCCACCCTGCTGGCCCTGGGCTTGGCCGCCACGCTCGGCGGATGCGTCTCCCACACCGACAGCCTCATCGCCGCGCCCGACCGACCCAAGGTCGAGCGCACTCTGACCGCCCAGGACTTCTACGACGAAAACGCCAAGGCCGAGCGCCCTTCGTTGCCCAACAACAGCACCGTGATGGTGACCACCGGCGCCGCCGCTGAGGCAACCGCCCCGAAGACCAACGGATCCGCCCCTCCCGGCGAGTCCGCCGCGCAGGCGGCCGATCCCAACTCGTCGATTCCCGCAGTGGTCAGCCACGCAGGACTCGTCGGCCAGGTCAACGGCCGGCCGATCTACGTCGCCGATTTCTTCGCGCCGATCGAGAACCAGTTGCGAATCCTCGGCCGCGAGAAGACGCGCAAAGACTTCATCGCCGAGGCGTACCCGATCATCCAGCGGCAACTGGCCGAACTCATCAAGAACGAGCTCGTCTACGCCGAAGCCGAAGCGTCGCTCACCGAAAACGAGCGAGTGGGCCTGCGCTACTTCCTCCAGCAGCTCGAAGGCGACGTGACGCGAACGCGCGGCCGGGTGGCGCAAGACCAGCGACTGCGCGAAGAAACCGGATTGGGCGTCGACGAAGTTATCGAACTCGAACGACGCCGCCAGCTCGTCATGTTCAAGATCCAGTCGGAGATCCGCAAGCGCGTCATCATCTCCTGGCGCGACATCGAGCGCTACTACCGCGACCATCAGGCCGAGTTCAATCCCCCCGCGTCGATTCAGCTGCGCCTGCTCGCCGTCAAGGCCGACGACACGGCCGCCCTCAAGGGAATCGAGCAGTCCCTCGCCGACGGCTATCTGTTTGGCACATTGGCCGAAGAACACAGCAGCGTGCTCGCCAGTCGAGGCGGGCTGATGGAGCCGGTACTGCTCGACAAGGGTCTCCAGGCCACGGCCCTGACCGCCTGGCCCGAAGTCGATGCCGTCGCGCGAACGCTCAGGAAGGGTGAATACGGCGGGCCGGTCATCGTGGGAGATCGCGCCATCTGGGTCTACGTCGAAGAACTCGCCGACGGCAGCGGCCGCTCGCTCTACGACGTGCAGCATGAAATCGAGAATCGCCTCTTCAAAGAACGATTCGAAGAGCAGCAGCAGAAGTACCTCGGCGAACTTTTTGCACGCGGCAACATGGACGACTTCGATAACATGGCCATCCTCCTGCTCGACATCGCCATGCAACGCTGGGCAGCGGCGGAGTGAGTCGGCTCAGCCGCTGGCTCTCGGTTCGATGGGCGAGCCTGCGACAGAACGGCGACCAGGATCCCCGACACGATCTCGGTCGGCGCGGCGAAGATCTTGCCGCCGCGCAACTCGCCAAATCAAGTCTCCGCTGCATCGACCGAAACGTCCGCGTCAAGGGTGGAGAGATCGACCTCATCTGCGAAGCCCCGGACGGCACGATCGTCTTCGTTGAGGTCAAGACCCGCACCGGTGATGTCTATCGCGGCGAACTGGCCATCAACCGCGACAAGCGCCGCCGACTCCTGCGACTTGCCCAACTGATCGCGCGCAAGCGCGGCTGGCTCGACCGCCGCCTGCGCATCGACGTCGTCGTCATTGTCTGGCCCGCCACTGGCGAACCGACTGTGCGCCACCACCCCAACGCCGTGACACTGGATGGTTAGGGCCGTTGGCACGCATGGACGCTATCTCACCCCGGACTACGATTACTCTCTCCTCATGGGCGAATCGCTGGCGGGCAACCTCTTTTTCATTGTCGGCACAGGGCGTTGCGGCACGACGCTGCTGCGGTCGATGCTCTGCGCCCATTCGCGCATCCACGTCCCGCCCGAGACGCACTTCTTTCACCGCTGGGATCCGCTCATCCCTCAGTTCGGAGGCGATCCGCTCCCTGCTGATCGCCTCGATGCCTACCTCGACGCCTGGTTCGCTTCCCAGAACTGGATCGACCAGGGCTTGGATCGCGGCGAGTTCGAGTCGCGCGTTCGCGCAAGTGATCGCACCGCCCGCTCGATCTTCCTGATCTTCGCCGAGGCGTCCAGTCGCCAGTCGGGCAAGCCGAGAATCGGGGAGAAGACGCCGATTCACAGCCGACGCGTGCCCCGCATTCATGCCGTCTTCCCCGAGGCGAAGTTCATTCACATCTACCGCGATCCGCGCGATGTGACGGCATCGTTGCTGCGGATGCCCTGGGCCAACGGCACCGCGCGCGACTTTGCCCGCCGGTGGGTGAAGATCATCAACGAGCAGTCCGCCGTCCAGCGCCTGCTCCCGCCGGAACACTACTTCTCGATCAAGTACGAAGCGCTGGTCAGCGATCCGTCGGATCATCTCGTTCGTCTGTGCCGCTTTCTCGATGAGCCCTTTGAACCCGAGATGCTCGCCGCCCACGATTCGGCTCGCAAGCAATTCCCCGTGCGATTTCCCGACTGGCAGCAGCAGACGACCGAGCCGGTCAACACGAAACCAGTCGGTCGCTTCATGAAAGATCTCACGCCCCGGCAACTCGCCTGCGTCGAGCGCGTCGCCGGGCCGCTCATGGATCGTCTCGGATATGATCGCGTCTACGCGTGGCGGCAGTACGATCCTCGTTGGGTCACGTCAGATGTCTCGGCGCATCTCTATGGCAAGATCCGCCGCTGGTTTCGTCAATCCGCGGCGCCTGCTGGTCACTCAATGGACAAATAACAGTGGGACATCGCTCGACGTTGCGTTGCGGGCGAACAGGTTCGTACTTTGCACGATGAAACACCGCCACACATGACGCCACCGACACCAGCCAAACTTCACGCGGACGAAGGGACGCGCGCGGGCGCCCGCCGCGCCGCCTGGTATCGCGGCAAGCCCTTTCGTCGATTGCAGGCCGCCACGAACGCGCTCATCTACCGCTACCCGCATCGCAATCTCTTTGTCGCCGCGCTGCCCAAGTCGGGCTCGACGTGGATCGAGCGCATGCTTGGCGCCATCCCCGGCTATCGCCCGTGGGTGCCCGAATACATCACCATTCGGGATCACACCGTGGTTCCAGAAAGCTTTCAGCATCTTCCGGTCGGGTACACCATCACCAAACTCCACTGCTCGCCCACCCAAGCGCATCTGGATCTCTTCAACTCGCTTCAGCGACCCTATGTCATCCTCCATCGCGATCTGCGCGACGTCGTCGTCAGCGCCTACTTCTATCAGCGCAACGTCGTGGGAGGCGATTTCGCAAGCCGCGTCGGAAACGTCGATCAGGAAGACGGAATGAAGCAGTGGATGGACGAACGGCTGCGCTCGCGCGTCGAGTGGGTCGACGGCTGGCTGGCCGGCCGCGATCCGAAATGGTCGATGGTCGTGCGCTACGAGGACCTGCTTCGTGACACACGCGGCACGTTTGAAGACATCTGCGATCACTACGAACTCGACCTGCGTGCCGCCCAGGTGCGTCGCATCGTGGAGCAGCACGCCTTCAAACGCGCCACCGGACGCCGACCGGGCGCTTCAGGCGCCAAGGCCTTCAACCGCAAAGGCATCGCCGGCGACTGGCAGAACCACTTTACGCTCGCGCTCAAAGATCAGTTCAAGGCGATCGCTGGGGACGCGCTCGTTCGCTTCGGCTACGAATCCGGCAACGACTGGTGACTCGCGCGGCTTGCCGCTTCATGAATCCCGACTACAACCCGCCCAGGTTCCGTCGCGTCTTCCGCGCCGCATGCGCTGCCGCGTCCATAGCCATCCATACCGGATGATGCGCCCGCCAGCCCGAGACCGGCTGATAGCCGAGCTTGACCATCGTCGGCCCCGCGAGCCGCTCGATCAGCGCCACCTGGCGCGGCGACAGCTGCTGCCGATACCGGCCGATCGATGCGTCATTCAGCGGCTGGCGCGTCCCGCTCTTCCAGCCCGCCTCGCGCTCGTGGAAACCGCTCTGGCCGCGCTCGTGGAAGTTGAGCATCTCTGGTTCAAACGACTCGCCGAGAAACGCGCACAACCGCCGCAGCTCGGCTTCAGGTTGCGCAACCAGCGTTTCGAATCGCACGCCGGTGTACGCGGTCGTGGGCAACTCCGTGCTCAGTCGCAGATGCGCATCGAGAATCTTCCGCCAGTTGCGAGCCTGATCTCGCGGCGAGCCGTCGGCCCACTCCATGCGCCGCATGGACGCGACCACGTCGCGCGGGTCGCGATAGATGTGAATGAACTTCGCCTCGGGAAACACGTTGCGAATCCGCCCGACGCACTTGCAGTGCAGCGGACTCTTCTCGCCGATTCTCGGCTTGCCGCTCCGCGACTGCCATGCGCGAAGGATCGCCAGGAACAACTCCGCCGCGCTGCGTTCGCTGCCGCGCATCATCGGCTCGACCTGATCTTGCTCCATTCCGAGATCGGCCCAGTCCTGCGAACCAAAATAATCCGCGAGCCACGCGTCGAACCGATTCGCCGGCAGCGGGTCGCCTCCAAACCTCGCCTCGATCGGATCGTGCCGCTGAAAGAACTTGGTTTCCGGTGGAATATCGAGCCGCGAATGGCTCGTCAGCATGGCCTGCAGCAGCGTCGTCCCGCTGCGGCCGGTGCCGACGATGAAAAAGACTCCCGCGGCAAGTTGGTCGGTTCCGGCCATCGCGGTCATTATAGTTTGACTCCAATCGCCGCCCCGACCCGCCCCGCGTGAGCTTCCATGAACGTCGTCGTCATCATCCCCGTGCACAACAACCGCGATACCGTCGCAGCCGCCATCCGCAGCGCGCTGGGCGAGGCGACAGTGTCGACCGTGGTCGTGGTCGACGACGGCTCGACCGATGACAGCCTGGAGGTGATCAACTCCATTGCCGACTCTCGCATCATCCTCGAATCGCAGGCCAACGGCGGACCGTCGGCGGCACGCAATCGGGGCATCGAGATCGCGCTCGCGCAGCCGGGCCTGTCGCACGTGCTCTTTCTCGATGCCGACGATGTCTGGTGCGCCGGGGCGATGGCGCCCATTGAGACCATCGTGGCCGACCGGCCCGACCTTGGCGTCATCGTCGGGGCGCGCCTCGAGGTCGAAGGCGAATCAAAGCGAGAAGTTCTCCCGCCGAAGAACTGGGCGGGGACCAAACTCGAACCGCGCGGCAACATCTTTCAACCGCAGCCCTTCTTCGGCGCCTCGGGGATGATCGTCTCGCGCAAAGTGATCGCGCACGGCGTGCGTTTCGATCCCCGGTTGCGCATCGGCGAAGATCGCGACTTCGCCTATCGAGCCGCCGCGATCGCGCCGGCCTACGTCACGGCGATCATCCTGCTCGAAGTCACGCTCCACCGCGAGGGGGTGAATCTCACCGGTCCCACGCATCTCAATCGGTGGCTGTCCGATCACCTGCATCTCATCGAATGGCACAGCGACGATCCCGCTGCGGCCAGCGCGCTGCATCAACAGGCCGACTGGCTCCTCGGCCACGCCGCACGCACGCTGGCGAAGCGCGGCGAGCCGTTCGACGCCACACTCTGGCGCGCGTACATGGATCGCCATAAAACGCTCGGCTGGTCCCGTCCCTGGCGCGCCATCAAGTGGCGCTGGCTCCTCGGCCCGATCATGCGCCCCTTTGTCCGCGCCAAGCCGTAGCCGCTATTCCTTCTTGTCCTGGACGTCGTAATGCAGCGACGCCCACTGGATCCCCCGATTGAGCCGCAGGTCATCCACCGCCTCGCGAAAAAGGCTCGCCACCCGCCAGCATCCGATCGGAAAGCGCCAGATCGCCGAGCGCGGCGTGCCTTGCATCGCATACGCTCGGCGCAGCGCCATGATCTGCACCGCGATCGAACCCGCCGCGAGCGCGAGGCAACTTAGCGCCAGCGGCGCGTTGGTCGGCAACATCAACAGCCCAAGCAAAAGAGCCGCCACCTGCAGCACCGGCGCCAGCCCCAACCAGCGCAAACGCCACACGTTGGCGCGCAGTCGCGGAATATTTCGGTTTGCCGCCTCGATGAAGATGCGTTTCCAGCCGCGATGAAACTCCTCGGCGGTCTCATACATCCGCACGCGGAACATCTCGTCGGCGAGCACCAGCCCCATGCGGTGCCCCTTGTGGTTCAGACGCCGCGCAAAGCGCAGATCTTCGAGAATCGCGTCGCGAATGTACTCGTGCATGCCGATCGATTCGTAGACCGACTTGCGAAACAGCATGAACTGCCCGTTTGCGAATGCGCGGCGCCCCGGCCGGTCGTTCCGATTGGCCCGGTGGATCGGGTACATCTTCATGAGCGACATCGCCGCCACCGGCTGATCCGTCAACTCGAAGTCCCGAGCCGAAGTCAGCGCGCCCAGCAAACTGAGAAAATCGAGCCGATACTCCGTGGCGATTCCCATCGCCGCCCGCACCAGGTCAGAATCAAACGTCGTGTCGGCGTCAGCAAAGAGCAGCCAATCGCCCGTCGCTGCTTTCGCTCCGCTCCATGACGCATGGCATTTGCCCGACCACCCCTCGGGGCACTCGTCGATTTCGACGAGTCTGACGGTTTCGCCTGCCTGATCCATGTGCCGCCGCACAATGGCGACAGTGCGATCCGTACATCGATCCGCCGCGATGATGATCTCAAGTGCCGGATACCGGCTCTGCCGCAGCGTCGTCAGCGCATGGTCGATGAACTGCTCTTCATTGTGAGCCGGAACGACGATGCTCACGCGCGGCCAGCCATTCTCAGGTTCGGCCGCGTCGAGCCCCGCCCGGACGCGCGGCATGCTCCGATTCGCCAGGCGAATGAACCACACCGCCATCAGCCAGTACGCCAGAAAACCAGCACAAGTCAGCGCCAGAATCCAGCCAATGGTGATCGTAAGAAGGGTTGAGGGCATGCAGCCGACCTGTGGACGCGGCGGGAGGAAATCCTGACGTTATCATCATCGTATGGTGCCGTCTCGATCAGAAAGCGAATCCCAGTCCGCCCGTTCCGAGACCATGAACGAGCCACTCTACCTCTTCACCGTCGACGCCATCCGCCAGCTCGACCAACTCGCCGTCTCTGAATACGGCCTGACCGGCGCGGTGCTCATGGAAAACGCCGCACGCAGCATCGCGGCCGAAGTCCTGCGATTGCTCCAGCATCACGGCGGCCAGCGCCGCGTCACCATCTGCTGCGGGCCGGGCAACAACGGCGGCGACGGCCTCGCGCTCGCCCGCCACCTCCACAACGAGCACGTGCACGTCGAGATCCTGCTCGGATTCGACCCGCAAAGCGCCAAACTCTCCGAAGAAGCCGCGATGAATCTGCATGTCTGTCGGCGCATGAACCTGAAGATGGTCGAACTCGCCACGCCCGACGCCGTCGCTCACTTCGCCGGCGCCAGCCACGCGGCGCCCGATCTGATCGTCGACGCCCTTCTCGGCACCGGCTCACGCTCGGCCCCGCGCCCGCCGCTGGACCGGATCATCGAGTGGATCAACGAATCACCCGCGCCGGTGCTCAGCATCGATGTGCCCAGCGGTCTCGATGCGCAGACCGGCCGGCCCCCCGGCGCCTGCGTGAAGGCCAACATCACGGTGGCGCTCGTTGGAATCAAGTCCGGCTTTCTAGAACTCGACGCCCAACCCTGGATCGGGGAAATTGTCATCGGCGACATCGGCTGCCCGCGCGAATTGTGCGAGCGGCTCGGCGAACGGCTGGCGGCCGAGCCCTACGAGCCGGACGAGCCTGTAGCCCCGCGCCACAAGCCAAGTCGCTCGCGCGGCAAGTAAGATCGGAAATCGACGTCGACGATCGGCTAATAATGAACTGCCAAGTCCGGGGAAGATCTGGAGACAAGCCACGGTGACAAAGAACCAGCACAGTGCAGGTGTTTCAAACGGCTTACTGGCCGTGATGTTGTTTGTGATGGCGGGTTACATCGCGCTGGACAAAGTCTGGCCCGCGATTCGCGCCATGAACGCCAAGCCGCGCGAAGTCACGCCGCGCGGCGATCTGGCCGACGCCGAGAAAACGACCATCGATATCTTCCAGGCCGCGTCCCCGTCGGTCGTCTTCATCACCAACACCCAACTCGCACGCGACCGCATCACCCGCGACATCATGTCCGTGCCGACGGGTTCAGGCTCAGGCGTGATCTGGGACGACCTCGGCCACGTGCTCACCAACCTCCACGTCATCGCCGGCGCCAACAAACTCATCGTCACCCTCCCCGATCAGACGGACTGGGAGGCCGAACTCGTCGGCTGGTCAGAGCGCTACGACCTGGCCGTGCTCCAGATTCCAGCGCCGACGACGTCGCTCAAGGCGATCCCCGTCGGCGAGTCGTCCAACCTGCGCGTCGGCCAGGCCGTCTACGCCATCGGTAATCCCTTCGGCCTCGATCAGACGCTCACCACCGGCATCATCAGCGCCCTGCATCGCGAGATCCCCAGCGAAAATGGCCAGGAACTCCAGGACATGATCCAGACCGACGCCGCGATCAACCCCGGCAACTCCGGCGGCCCGCTGCTCGACTCCGCCGGCCGGCTCATCGGCGTCAACACCGCCATCTACAGCCCCACGCGCACCAACCTCGGCATCGGCTTTGCCACCCCGGTCGATGTCGTCAACGAAGTCGTCCCCCAACTCATCGCGCACGGCCGCGAGATCAAGCCGTATCTCGGCGTGTATCTCGACGATTACTTCCCGCAGCGCCTCGGCATTCAGGGTGTGATGGTGCTGGCCGTGCAACCCGGCTCGCCGGCCGACAAGGCGGGTCTCCAACCCACGCGCCGCGTCGAAGGTCGCCTCGACCCCGGCGACATCATCCTCGCCATCGACGGCGTGCCCACCCCAGACAAGGCCACGCTCCAGAAGGTGCTCGGCGAGCACAAGCTCGGCGAGAAGATCGACCTGACAATCATGCGCCACGACAACAAGGCGACGATCGAGGTGCTGCTGGAGATGCCGCGACCGGCCGGTTGATCGATGCGCCGCGATCTCAAGCCCATCGCGCCGAATTTCGCTGCCCGCAGCGCCGAACTCGTCGCGCGCCAACTGCTCGGCCGCTGCATCGTCCGCGCTTTCGACGATGGCTCACAGATCATCGCGCGCATCGTCGAAACCGAAGCCTACCTCGGCAGCCCCGATCGCGCCAGCCACGCATGGAACAATCGCCGCACCAGCCGCAACGCCTCGCTCTACCTGCCCGGCGGTCACTGGTACGTCTACTTCATCTACGGCATGCACTTCTGCCTCAACGTCGTCGCCGGCCGCGCCGATGCCGGCGGCGCCGCCCTCATCCGCGCCGCCGAAATCATCCAGGGCGCTGACCTGGCCCAGCGCCATCGCGGATTGAATGGCGCGCTGCGCCCCGGCGATCTT
>DIDT01000062.1 GCA_002418285.1 Phycisphaerales bacterium UBA5793 | reverse complement strand
ACTCAAACCGATGCACCACCAACTGGCTGATCGCACACTCCCCCGGCACCACGGCCTGGAAGAGAATCGTCTGGCCGTTGGCGATCGGGGGGACGAAGCGCGCAAGGCTCGCTTCGCCGTTGCCGTTGGCCGTGGCGCTGCCGATGACGGTGGGCCGGCGGATCTGCAGCGCGTTGGTCTGAATGCTGCAGCCGGGGATGATGGTCCCGCCGCCGTTGAGGCCGTAGACGAAGTGGACCCGCGCGCCGGGGGTGACGCCGGTCACTGTGAGCACGTTGCTGCGGCCGGCTCGACCCGGAGCGGGCGCTGCGAGACTGAACGTCGGCGTGACCGGCGAGAGGATGGCGCCGCGCACGGGGTCGCCGCGCGTCTCGCCGACGATGACGCCCGCATCGTTGAGTCCATTCACTCGCTCCAGTTGGCGCAGCCGGCGCGGCGGGGCCAGCGTATTCAGATCGACCATGTGGTCATCGATGATGATGAACCCCGTCGTCTGCTGCGTGCCGCGTGGGTTCATGTTGCCGATGATCACGCCATTGTTATTCACGCCATTGGCGTTGCTCCATTGAGCCACGGAGCCATCGTGGATATCAATGAGTTGCCGGTTCACCCACTTGACCGCATGTGAGATCGAGCCGGACACATATGAAAACCCGACGATGAGTTCATCTTCGTTGATGTCCTCGGCCCAGCCAATGTTGCCGCCGAGCACGTCGAGTTGAATGAGTTGGCCGTTCTCCCAGAGAAAGGGTTTGGTTCTCCCGTCGGGTGGCCACGCCGTGCCGACGACCTGGCCGCGATTGTTGATCGCGCTTGCTTCGCCCTTGGTCCCGCCGAAGGTTCCGAGGTCGATCATGTTGCCGTTCTCCCAGAGGAACGGGTGGTTGAAGAAGTTCTCCGGGTCGTAGTTGGCCTCCCCAACTACTTGTTGCGACCGATTGAGATCGAGCGCCGCTGAGAACCTCCCACCGAGCGTACCGAGATCTACCAGAGAACCATCACTCAGCCACAATGCGGCGCGAACGCCGGCGGTGCCTGCTGCAGCACCCTCCAAATTCACGCCTTCGGCAACTGAATCACACGTGTTGCATTGCGGATCAAGGTCGCGCAGGTCGCCATTGGACCAAGTAATTGCATGTAGGTACTGCAGTGAGTTCTGCGCCCATCCTGCTACGAGCCCAGATTCATTCACGGAGAGCGCGACACTGTTCTCACCACCCAGCGTTTCGATCTCGAACTGGGCGTAGCGGTAGTCCTGAGCGAATGCCGTGGAAGCATTACAAAGCGTAATGACTCCCGTTATAATGAGTCGATTCATGGCACCAGTCCTTCATCAAGCCGATGCGGCGCGTCCTCAAAAGGACGCACCGCATCGTGATTGCCTCTTACTCTTCGCACGGCGGACACGGAGTCTCCGAACACGCGCTGGGATGAGGGTCCCAAGGCGTGATCAGGAAATCATCGGCCGCTGCCTCGAACTCAGTTCTCCACTCCGTGTACGTCTTCGCCCCGCTGGGACCGACCTTGTCCGTGTACATTGCCGGGCACGAAAACGGGACGGGTACGATTGTTTGGCATGTTCCTCTCTCCGCCATCCGGTTGCTCCTACTCAAACCGCCACACCACAAGTTGACTGATCGCACACTCCCCCTGCACCACGGCCTGGAAGAGGATCGTCTGGCCGTTGGCGATCGGGGGGACGAAGCGCGCCAGGCTCGCTTCGCCGTTGCCGTTGGCGGTCGCGCTGCCGATGACTGTCGGGCGGCGGATCTGCAGCGCGTTGGTCTGAATGCTGCAGCCGGGGATGATGGTTCCGCCGCCGTTGAGGCCGTAGACGAAGTGGACCCGCGCGCCGGGGGTGACGCCGGTCACTGTGAGCACGTTGCTGCGGCCGGCTCGACCCGGAATCGGCGCGGCGAGACTGAACGTCGGCGTGACCGGCGAGAGGATGGCGCCGCGCACGGGGTCGCCGCGCGTCTCGCCGACGATGACGCCCGCATCGTTGAGTCCGTTCACTCGCTCCAGTTGGCGCAATCTCCGCGGCGGGGCCAGTGTGTTCAGATCGACCATGTGGTCATCGATGATGATGAATCCCGTCGTCTGCTGCGTGCCGTTCGGGTTCATGTTGCCGATGATCACGCCATTGTTATTCACGCCATTGGCGTTGCTCCATTGAGCCACGGAGCCATCGTGGATATCAATGAGTTGCCGGTTCACCCACTTGACCGCATGTGAGATCGAGCCGGGCACATATGAAAACCCGACGATGAGTTCATCTTCGTTGATGTCCTCGGCCCAGCCAATGTTGCCGCCGAGCACGTCGAGTTGAATGAGTTGGCCGTTCTCCCAGAGAAAGGGTTTGGTTCTCCCGTCGGGTGGCCACGCCGTGCCGACGACCTGGCCGCGATTGTTGATCGCTGAGGCTTCACCCTTCTCGCCGCCAAAGGTGCCGAGGTTGATCATCTGGCCATCCTCCCAGAGGAAGGGGTTCAGATAGCCGATCGGCTTGTAATTGGAGCCACCGACGACCTGCCGCGAATCGTTGATGTCCTTTGGGTAGGTGAACCTGCCCCCGAGCGTGCCGAGTTCGATTCGGCTGCCATCGGGAAGCCAGATCGTCGCGAGTGTCGGAGTAGTCGTACTCCACCCGATTACTTCGCCGGCGTCGTTGATTCCATTGGCGTACGACCCACAACAAGGTGCGGAAGGATCAAGGTCGATCAGTGTTCCCGTGTTCCATACATAAGGATGGAAGTCGGATTGGTTGATGTTTGCCCATCCTACAACTTGCCCCATCTCATTTAGCGCGCTGGCGATACTGTCGTCTCCACCGAGTGTGCCGATTTCGAGCATCGCATAGCGATAGTCTTGAGCATGACAAATGCTGCTACAGTACACCACCCCCAGTGCTACGAAGGGTGTGCATCGAGTCCGTATTGACATGTTAGACCTCCTCAAGCCAAAGCAAGCGGCGCGCTGCGATTGCAGCGCGCCGTATTCTCTCCACACTACTCTTCACACGGTGGGCAGGGAGTCTCCGAACACGCGCTGGGATGAGGATCCCATGGCGTGATGAGGAAGTCATCTGCTGCCGCCTCGAACTCAGCAAGTAGCGTGCGTCCGCACGTAGGGTGGCGATAAGCGACGCTCTGGGAGCGCATCCCACCGGGTTGGACGTTCGATCTCGCGTGGCGGCGACTTCGCTTCCATTCACTTCCTCCTCTCCTCCTTCTTCACACTGTCCGTCTAAGACCGCTTCCCCACCCGTCGAGAACCTCAGGGCCCGTCTCGCCAGGCGCGGCTCGTCGAGATTCACTCAAACCGATGGACCACCAGTTGACTGACCGCACACTCTCCCTGCACCACGGCCTGGAAGAGGATTGACTTGTTGCGGGCGATGGATGGGACGTAGCGCGACAGGCTGGCGACGCCGTTGCCGTTCGCCGTGGCGGTGCCGATGAGTGTCGGGCTCTCGAGTTGCATGGCGTTGCTCTGGATCGTGCAGCCGGGGATAACGGCGCCGCCGCCGTGGGCGGAGTAGTAGAACTGCACCGTCGCGCCGGGCGTCACGCCTGAGACGCGCAGCGTGTTGGTCGTCTCGGCTCGGCCGGGTGAAGGCGCGGCAAGGCCGAAGGTCCAGTTGACAGGCGTGAACAGGAAGCCGTGCGCATCGAGGCCGGAGTCCGGCCCGCGCTTGCCGTGTCCGACCATCTGTGCCGAGTCGTTGATGTCATCGACAGTCTCGATCTTGCGCCAGAGCGACTGCGGCGGCAGAAGATCCTGGACCTCGACATACGGCGCCTGGGCATTTGGCCAGATCACGTAGATGCTGTTGCCACTATTGTTGCGTTGCACACGACCAACAATGTGGCTGCGATTGTTGATGTGCAGGGCGGTCGCATCGGTATCGTTCGGCCGCAGCGCCAGTGTCGACGGAACTCCGTTGTCCCACAGCACCGCCTCTCGGGCGGCGTCACCTGAACCGACGATCTGAGATTGGTCATTGATGCCGCGAGCACTTGTTGACTCGCCCTCGGGCCAGGGCAATTCGCTCATTACTCCGTTGCGCCACACAAACCCACGGGTGGGAGGCGATCCAGCCGAGACGCCGACGATCTCGCCTGTCTCGCTAATATCGTTCGTTTCTGCCTTTGTGTAGCCTGGGTCTGGCAACACACCCAGATCGGTGACGCCACCGTTTTCCCAGAGTACGGCTCGCCTCACATTGCCGAACGCAGGGTTGTACGCATTGCCCGC
>DIDT01000039.1 GCA_002418285.1 Phycisphaerales bacterium UBA5793 | reverse complement strand
GAGCCGCAGCCGGCGCAGCCGCCGGCCAAGGTCGAGCCAGCGCAAACCCCTGTAGCGCCGGCACAAATCGTCATCGCCGCTGAACCGGCGCCCGCGCCCGAACCTGAGCCCGAGCCGCGCGGCAGCCGCTGGCGCGAACTGGGGACGCGTGATACGACGGACATCTTCAGTGAGTTGCCCTGGCCGCCCGGCAACACCGTTCGTCTGGCTTCCGGCGCGCCCGGGCCGGACTATTGGCAGCAGCAGGCGGACTACGTCATCGAGGCGTCGCTTGACGCGGATACGCATGAAGTCACCGGCCACGAGGTCATCACCTACACGAACAACTCGCCGACCTCGCTCGATTACATCTGGATGCACATGGAGCAGAACATCTTCCGCTCCGACAGCATCGGTTCGTACATCTCGGGCAACACGGCCATTGGTATGTCTGAGCCGTTTCGAGATGGATACACGATCAAGTTCATGCGGGCGAACGGCAAGGATCTCGACTACCACGTGTATGACACGATGGCCCGGATCGATCTCGACAAGCCCATCGCACCGGGCGGGGCGAAATTCGTCTTCGAAATCTCCTGGTCATTCACCGTGCCCGATCGCGCGTTCCGTCGATTCGGCCTCGAGAAGGTTGAACAGGGAACGATCTTTGAAGTGGCGCAGTGGTTCCCTTCCATGGCGGTGTATGACGATGTCCACGGCTGGAACACGCTGGGCTACCTCGGCACGGGCGAGTTCTATACGAACTTCGGCAACTACGACGTGAGTCTTACCGTGCCGCGCAGCCACCTGGTGGTTGCGACGGGCGTGCTGCAGAACCCCAAGGATGTCTACACGCCCACCCAACAGGAGCGCCTCGAACAGGCTCGGCACAGCGACGACACGGTGTTGATCCGAACGCCTGAGGAGGTCACGGATCCCGCCAGTCGTCCGGCGGGCGATGCACCCCTGACGTGGCACTACAAAGCGGAGAACGTACGCACCTTTGCCTGGGCGTCTTCCGATGCGTTCATCTATGACGCCTGCGACCTCGATGGCGTGCTGATTCAGTCCGCGTATCCGAAGGAAGCCACGCCGACCTGGCTGCAGAGCACCCAGATGCTCAAGACTTCCATCAACGGGTACAACACTCGCTGGTTCAAGTATCCCTACCCCGTCGCGACCAACGTCAACGGACCCGAAGGCGGGATGGAATATCCCATGATCATCTTCTGTGGTTCGCGACGCAGCGATCGCGGACTGTATGGCGTGACGACGCACGAGATCGGGCACAACTGGTTCCCGATGACCGTCAATACCGACGAGCGCCGCTACGCGTGGATGGATGAGGGTTTCAACACGTTCATCAACCACTACTCGACTGAAGAGTGGTTCAAGGACCAGGGGCCGGCTCGCAGCGATGCCGCCGGCTATGGCCGGTTCTCGCGTCGCGGCAACGGGGTGCCAATCATGACGTACGCCGATCGGCTGCCTGGCAACCAGTTGGGTGGCACGCAGTACGGCAAGCCGGCGACGGGTCTGGTGATGCTGCGTGAACAGATTCTCGGCACCGAGCGATTCGACCGCGCGTTCCGCGAATACATCAATCGCTGGGCTTTCAAATCGCCCCAGCCGGCCGACTTCTTCCGCACGATGGAAGATGTGTCCGGCGAAGATCTGGCGTGGTTCTGGCGCGGCTGGTTCTACGAAACCGCGTCCCTTGACCAGTCGGTTTACAGTGTCAGCGTGAAGCCGCGCAGCAGCGAGGGCTTTGATGTCGCCGTGGAGATCGACAATCTCGCGGACATGGTCATGCCGGTGGCTCTCGAGTTGACCTATGAGGACGGCTCGACGGATCGCCAGCAGATTCCCGTGGAGGTGTGGTTCTCCAGCAATCGGTACAACCTTCGGTTCCAGTCGCCCAAGCGGCTGACGAAAGTGGCGATCGATCCGGACCGTCAATTCCCCGACATCGATCGCGACAACAATTCCTGGGAGGCTACTCCCAACGAGTAGCGGAGCGCTTCTTGCTCCGGCTGTCGGTCGCCTCGGTTCGGTGCGCTTGTGCTGCTGCGCCATCGGACCTGGCGTGACATTTGAATCACTTCACATTCTCAAGGAATGGTAACGGATGTTTCGAGCACTTCAGGTCGTGTTGGCGTCGAGTTTCGCGTTGCTGACGGGTCACTTCGCCGCAGGGGATGTTGACCCCAGCGGCGGAATGCTGCGATACCCCGCAGTCAGCAAGGACCGCATCGTTTTCTCCTACGCGAACGATCTATGGACGGTGAGCCGCAGTGGCGGCGTGGCGACGCCTCTGGCCAGCCCGCCCGGCGCGGAGGCTACGCCGCGCTTTTCGCCAGACGGCCAGACCATCGCCTTCGTCGGCAACTACGAAGGGCGCCGCGACATTTACACGCTGCCTGTGACCGGAGGCGTGCCCTATCGTGTGACCTACCACCCCGGTTCGATGGTTCTCGACGGCTGGACACCCGACGGTCGACTCATCTACACCAGCAACTACCTGGCCGGTCAGCGCCGCGCCGCGCAGATGTTCACCATCGGCGCCGAGGGTGGTGAACCGGAGCGTCTGCCGATTCCCTATGGCGAAGCCGGGGCGATCAGCCCGGACGGCGTCTGGCTCGCGTACACGCCTTTCAACACCGACTCGCGCACGTGGAAGCGCTATGCAGGCGGATGGCAGTCGGACCTCTGGCTCTTCAACCTGCAGGACCATACTTCGAAGCAGGCGACGGACTGGGAGGGCACAGATTCGCAGCCGATGTGGCAGGGCGACAACATCTACTTCCTTTCTGACGCCGGGCCGGAGCATCGACTCAACATCTGGATGTACAACACACGTACCGGCAAGCGCGAGCAGATCACGAAATACTCCGACTGGGATGTGAAGTGGCCTTCCATCGGCCCCGGCGATCGGGGTCAGGGCGAGATCGTTTATCAGAACGCGGCAAACCTGTACCTGCTCGACCTGCGCACGAATGCGGCGCGGGAAGTCAAGGTCACGATCCCTGGCGATCGACCGAAGTTGATGCATCAGGACGTTGATGCATCCAAGTACATCTCCTCGTGGTCGATCTCACCGAGCGCCAAGCGCGTCGCGGTTGAGGCACGCGGCGATGTCTGGACCCTGCCGGCCAAGGACGGCTCGCCTCGCGATCTGACGCGGACGAGTGGCGTGGCGGAGCGCACCGCAACGTGGAGCCCCGATGGTCAGTGGATCGCCTATTTCAGTGACGCCACCGGCGAGTATGAGCTGTACATCACGCAGTCCGACGGTCGCGGCGAGACGAAGCAACTGACGAATGACAGTGGGCCGTTCAAGACCGGGTTGCAATGGTCGCCGGATTCGAAACACATTCTGTTCACCGACAAGACGAGCACACTGTGGATGCACACCATTGAGTCCGGCGAGACGAAGCAGATCGTCAAAGACCCGTGGGGCAATGGCGGCCCCAGCGTCTCATGGTCGCACGACAGTCGGTGGTTCACCTTTGCATTGAGCCACGACGATCCGAACAACGACAGCATGGCCATCTGGGCCTACAACGTTGAGAACGGCGAACTGCACCAGCTCACCAGCGGTTTCTTTGCCGACAAGAACCCGACATTCGATCGCAAGGGTGACTGGCTTTTTTTCGTGTCGAGTCGCTCAATTGGCGGTCCGCTCTACTCCGATCTGGATCAGACGTGGATCTACACCGGAAGTGAGACGCTGATCGCTGTTCCGCTGCGCGCTGATGGCAAGAGCCCGTGGCTACCAAAGAGCGATGAGGAGAAGTGGAAGAAGGACGACGAGAAGAAGGGTGAGACGGACAAGAAGGATGAGGGCACGGAAGGCGATGATGACGCCAAGAAAGATGAGGGTGACCAGGCCGCCGTCGCCGACGATGGACTCTCGGGCACCTGGGAGGGCGCGGTTCATCTTGATGATGTCGAAGGCGGGTTGAAGGTAACGTTGACGCTGGCGCTCGCGGGCGATGGCTCTGTCACGGGCACCGCTTCGTCACCGATGGCCACCTTCGCGGTCAGCGGAACGTATGACGCGGCCGGAAAGCGGCTGACGCTCTCAGGTTCCACGCCGGATCTCGGCAATGTCACGTTCGATCTGAAGGTCGAAGGCGACACGATCACGGGGCTCGTCTCCGCGAACGGTACCGACACCGAGATCACCCTTCAGCGGACGAAGAAGGGCGCTGACGAGGACAAAGACAAGGACGAAAAGGGGAAAGAGAAGAAGGACCTCAAGCCCGTCGAAATCGACTTCGAGGGTTTTGAGAGTCGCGCGATACAGATTCCCGTTCCATCCGGCCGCTTCGGCCAACTGGCAGTGAACGA
Source organism: Phycisphaerales bacterium UBA5793 (assembly GCA_002418285.1). Taxonomy (GTDB): domain Bacteria; phylum Planctomycetota; class Phycisphaerae; order Phycisphaerales; family UBA5793; genus UBA5793. Next base: position 103,029 of record DIDT01000039.1, on the reverse strand, counting down.
CAAGAACCAGCTGCTTTTCGTTCGGCTCTCGGTGCCGGGATCTTCATCGACCGACGGCATCAAGCTCTTCGATCTCGAAGACGAGAAGAAGCAGGAGCAGTCGGTCGCGGCGGGCGCCCGAGGCTTCGACATTACCCCCGATGGTAAGAAGATTCTCATCCCCCGGGGTGGCTCTGCATCGATCCAGAACGCTGCGGCCGGCGCCAGCGGGGAGGATGTCCCCACCGGTGGAATGAACGTTTCCATCGATCCTCGCATGGAGTGGAAGCAGCTCGTGCTTGACGCCTGGCGGATTCAGCGAGATTACTTCTACGTCAAGAACATGCACGGCGTCGACTGGCCCGTGATGCGCGACCACTATCTCACGATGGTCGATGACGCGACGAGCCGGGATGATGTCAGTTTCATCATCGGGGAGATGATTGCCGAGTTGAACATCGGCCACGCCTACTACTTTGGCGGCGACAACGAGCCGCAGCCATCTTCAAGCGTGGGCACGCTCGGCTGCGATTTCGAACTCGACAAGGACGCGGGCGCCTATCGCATCTCGAAGATCATCGAGGCCGGACCGTGGGATCTCGACGGGCGCGGTCCGCTGAGCCAGCCGGGTGTGGATGTGAAGGTCGGCGATTACCTTCTCGAGGTCAACGGCGTGGAAGTCGATCCGACGCAGGATGTCTACAGGTCGTTCCAGGGACTGGCGGGACGGACGATCACGATCGCGGTGAGCACCAAGCCAACGCGCGATGAGGATGCCCGCGACGTTGTCATCGAGCCTATGGGTGATGACGGCGCCCTGCGCTACCGCGCGTGGATCGAAGCGAAGCGCAAGTATGTCGAGGAAAAGACGAACGGACGCGTGGGCTATATCCACGTTCCCGACACCGGCGTCAATGGCCAGAACGAACTCGTGCGTCAGTTCTTCCCGCAGATCGGCAAGGAAGCGCTCATCATCGATGAACGCTGGAACGGCGGCGGGCAGATTCCCACCCGATTCATCGAACTGCTCAACCGCCCGGTGACGAACTACTGGGCGCGACGGGACAACATCGACTGGAAGTGGCCGCCCGATGCGCACCACGGGCCCAAGTGCATGCTCATCAACGGGCCGTCCGGTTCGGGCGGAGATATGTTCCCGTGGCTCTTCCGCTACAACAAGCTCGGGCCGCTCATCGGCACGCGCACCTGGGGCGGGCTGGTTGGCATCTCGGGCAACCCGGGACTCATCGACGGCGGCTACACGTCGGTGCCGACCTTCGGCTTCTACACCAAGGAAGGGAAGTGGGACATCGAGGGACACGGCGTCGATCCCGACTACAAGGTGGTCGATGATCCGGCGCTGATGGTCGACGGCGGCGATCCCCAACTCGATAAGGCGATCGAACTCATGCTCAAGGCTGCGGACACCAACGGCTTCAAACGACCCGAGCGTCCGATCGATCCGGATCGCTCCGGCATCGGGCCCGGCACCGACGGGCGCTGAGTTTCGACACTTCGGTCATTTCACCCGCAGAGGCGATCGCGCCTCTGCGGTTCGTTTTTCTGGACGTATGATCCAGCCACGAAAGGAGGAGCGATGGAACATCCCAGCGGGCGCCAGACGCGATTGCTGAGCTATGCCAACTGCGCGGGTTGAGCCGGCAAGTTGTCGGCCCAGGCCATTGCACAGGTTGTGCAAGGATTGCCGAAGTTTCAGGATCCAAACCTGCTGATCGGCGCTGAACACTTCAGCGACGCGGGTGTCTATCGCCTTGGTGACGACCTTGCGATGGTGCAGACCGTCGACTTCTTTCCGCCGGTTGTCGATGATCCGTTTGTGTACGGTCAGATCGCCGCGGCGAACTCGCTCAGCGACGTCTATGCGATGGGAGCGCAGCCTCGCACCGCGCTGAACATCGTCGGCTTTCCTGACAAGGATCTCGATCTGTCGATTCTCAATGACATTCTGCGCGGCGGCGCGGAGCGCGTGGTCGCTGCCGGAGCCGTGATCGTTGGCGGCCACTCGGTGCGCGATGCGGAGATCAAGTATGGCCTTGCCGTGACTGGAACCGTTGATCCTGCTCGAATGCTGACCAATGAACGGGCCCGCGTGGGTGATCTGCTCATTCTCACGAAGGCGCTGGGTGTCGGGTTCATCACGACGGCCAACCGCGGTGATCGCTGTCCAGCCAAGACGCTTGAGGCCGCGTGTGCGAGCATGATCGCGCTCAATGCGACGGCGTCGGAGGCGGCGGTAGAGCTTGGCGCCAGCGCGGCCACGGACATCACGGGTTATGGTCTGGCCGGCCATGCCTGTGAGATGGCGGAAGCAAGTGAAGTGACGCTTGAAATCAGCCTGGGCAAACTGCCGCTGCTGCCGGGCGCACGCGAAGTGGGTACCGCGGTGAACTTCACGCGGGCGGTGTTCGGGAATCGCGAGCATACGAGCGAGCGCACCGGGTTTGCTGATGGTGCCGCCGGGTCAGACCTGCTGCCGTTTGTCTATGACCCGCAGACTTCGGGCGGCCTGCTGGTGGCCATCGCGCCCGGTGACGCCGGCGAATTTGTGCAGCGCTGCCATGGCGGCGGTGCGGGGATGGCGACGGTGGTGGGGCAGGTGCTGGCCGCGAGCGATAAGCGGCTGCGTATCACGCTCTGAGCCTCGTACAGTTCCCCACCATGACGCGGCAACTCATTCTCGGAACCGCGGGCCACATCGACCATGGCAAGACCGCACTGGTGCGGGCGCTGACGGGTGTCGATACGGATCGCCTGCCCGAGGAGAAGCAACGCGGCATCACGATCGACATCGGATTTGCTCACCTCGAAGTCGCCGATGTTCAGTTCGGAATCGTCGATGTGCCGGGTCACGAGCGGTTCATCAAGAACATGCTGGCCGGGGCGGCGGGCGTTGATCTTGCCATGCTGGTGGTCGCGGCAGACGACTCGATCATGCCGCAGACGCGAGAGCACCTGGCGATTCTTGAAATGCTGCAGATTCCCGCCGGGCTGGTTGTGCTGACCAAGTGCGATCTGGTTGATGACGACTGGCTCGATCTCGTGGCGGATGATGTGCGTTCGCTGGTGCGCGGGACGTTTCTCGAAAGTGCGCCCATCATTCGCACCTCGTCTTCGACGGGTCGCGGGATCGAGGAGTTGAAGCTCGCGCTTGGACAGATCGCCAGCGATGCGGACGGATCAGGTTCAAAGAAGCATGCCGCCGGCCAGTTTCGACTCCCGGTCGACCGGTCGTTCGTTCTCGGCGGACTCGGGACGGTCGTGACCGGGACGGTGTGGTCGGGTACGGTGTCGGCGGGCGATGAAATCGAGTGGCTTCCCGTTGGCAGGAAGGTGCGGCTGCGCGGATTGCAATCGCATGGCCGGGCGGTGGAGTCCGTCACAGCGGGGCAGCGGGCGGCGCTGAATCTCATCGGGGTTCATCACACAGAGATCATGCGCGGCCACGAGCTTGCTTGCTCTGGATTGCTCAGGGCATCGCGGCGGATTACTGCTCATGTTCGCGTACTCAAAGAGAGCCCCCTTGCGTTGCGGCACCGGGCGCGATTGCGGGTCCACCTTGGTACGCAGGAGGTGCTCGCCGGCGTGCGACTTGTCAACGGCACGAGTCTTGAGCCGGGCGAATCGGGGATCGTCCAGCTGATCTCATCGCAACCATTCGTATCGCGCGGCCGACAACCGCTGATTATCCGAGCCGAGTCACCGCTGATCACGCTGGGCGGCGGCATTGTCGTACAATGCGCTGCAGATCGACTCTCGCGGCGCGATGGTGCGGCGAGCGAGCGCGTTGGCGATCTGCTGTCGGACGATGGACTGAAACGGGCGGATGCAGTCGCGTACTTCCTTGGGACGCGGGACTGGTCGGCCATTGATCTGGCTTGCGAGCTGGATGTGGATCTGCCGGATGCGGAGTCACTGATTGCTCAATTGCGGGCTGATCGCAGGTTGATCGACCTGAGTGCCGCGGCGCGCCGCACTACGTTTCTGCATGTCGATCGATGCAAGGCGATGGAGGAACGGATCCTCGCGACCCTACGCCGCCTGCACACCCACGCGCCAATTGAACCGAGCGTGCCCCGACAAAGGATCGCGCAGGCGATGCGGTATGTCGACGCGGAACATTTGACGGGACTTCTCACGCGGCTGATCAAGTCAGGGAAAATCGTGGGAGGCGAAACGGGCGTGGCGCTGCGCGACCATGCCGGGCGACTGACGGCGGCGCAGGAAGCCGCTCGCGATCAGATCGTGCAGCGCTACGAGCGCGACGCCTTCATGCCGCCTGATCCTGGCGAACTGGCGATGCAGTACGGCCTGTCGGGGCCTGAAGTGCGACAGTTGCTCTCGCTGTGCGTTCATCAGGGTGAACTCGTTCACGTGAGTGCGACGATCTACCTGCATCGGACGTGGCACGTTCAGTTGCACCAGCGGGTCGGCGCCGCACTGGCCGGAAGTGACGGGCTGACGATGGCCGAGATCCGCGATCTTCTCGAAACATCACGCAAGTACGCCCTGCCCATGTGTGAGTATCTCGATCGAGTCGGTGTGACAAAGCGCCAAGGCGATCTGCGCGTGGCCGGGCCGGCGATGCAATCGAGTGCAACAATAGAGGCGGATCAAACCTCGACCGCCCAGTCCGAATGACCGGGGCACGGAGATCGCCGATGGCACAGCGAACGACGACGAACACGTCGCAATCGAGCAAGGTGGATGTCGAAGCGCTGCGGACGATTCCTTCGATCCATGAACTGGTCGAGTCGCTGGCCGCGGATGGCTGGGCGCGGCGCGTGCCCCGCTCGGTGATTGTCGAGGTCGCTCGCGATGTGGTAGATCGGTTTCGTGCGTCGATCGCAGCTTCCGACGCGGCGCTTGATGCGCGCCTCGTCGGTAAGCGACTGGTGCACGAAGTCGCGTGCGCCCTTGAGCGCGAGGAGCGGTTGCCGCTGCATCGCACAATCAACGCGACGGGGATTCTGCTTCACACGGGGCTGGGCCGGGCGCCGCTTGCAGAGGCGGCAGTCGATGCGCTGGCGGACGTGGCTGGCGGTTACGCTCCTGTTGAACTTGATCTGGAGAGCGGCGGCCGCGGTAAGAGGCGACACCTTGTTGAGCGGCTGCTGCAACGACTGACGGGCTGCGAGGCGGCGGTGGTGGTCAACAACAACGCCGGCGCGCTGCTGCTCACACTCTCGACGATTGCGCGGGGCAGGCAGGTCATCGTCTCTCGTGGTGAACTGATCGAGATTGGCGGCTCATTTCGTCTGCCGGAGGTCATCGAGGCCGGCGGCGCGATGCTCCGCGAGGTTGGCACCACCAACAAGACCCGGCCGAGCGATTTTGAGAGCGTCATCGACGACACGACGGCCGCGATTCTCAAAGCGCACGCGTCGAACTATCGCATCGAAGGTTTTACCGCGGCCGTGGAGATTGCCGAACTCGTCGCGCTGGGACACAGTCGGGGGGTGCCGGTCATTCACGACATCGGCTCAGGCGTACTGTCGCGCGAACACGCGGCGCTGCTGCCGGGTCATGAGCCGGATGCACGGACATCCATCGAAGCCGGCGCGGATGTCGTGCTCTTCAGCGGCGACAAGGTGCTGGGCGGACCGCAGTGCGGCATCATCATCGGCCGCAAGGCGATGATCGACCGCATCGACGCCAATCCGCTGATGCGCGCGTTGCGCGTGGACAAACTCACCCTTGCGGCGCTTGGGGCCACGCTGCAGATTCACCAGGATCTCGAGCACGCCCGGCGGGAGATCCCGGTGCTGCGCCTGCTTGGGGTCTCGCTGGATCACCTGCGTTCGCGCGCCGGGTATCTGGTCGAACAACTCGGCGCGATTGATGGCATTGCCGACGTGCAGGTGGCGCCGTCACAAGCCTTTCTTGGCGGAGGGTCCGTGCCGGCGCAGACTATTGAAAGCATGGCGCTGCAGATCACGGCGGAGGAGTTGAGCGCGCCGGACCTGGCCGCACGCCTGCGAACGGGCGAGCCGAGTGTGGTTGCCCGCGTGCAATCTGAGGCACTGGTGTGCGATCTGCGGTCAATGTTCGATGATGAGGATGAGCGATTCGTCGAGGCGATGCGCCGCGCCCTGGGCGCGTGAGCGGTGTGGTCTGCAGGATTGAGTCAACCTAATCTCAACCGGTCGGCTGACGAAACGGCTGATCGAAGACAGGGGAGTGTCAGCACGCCTGGTGGCGGTCACGGGCTTCAAACCCGTTGTGGTGTCTGGAAATCAGGCTCCAGGTGGGTTCGATTCCCATCCACTCCCGTTCAATCAAACTCCTTGGGGGCGACCGGAGGCAGTGGCATGCAACCATCGGCTTGGGTCCTGGTTTTCGGCGCTTCTCTGGCATCCTTGATGCTCACCGGATGTGCGATGACGCAACGCGATCCCGATCAAACGGCGAGGCTGCTGTCATCAACTTGGGCGTTCTACGACACGGGTACAACTGCGTCGCTGCGCGGCATCTGCGGCGTCGATGGGCGTGTGGCATGGGCGGGTGGCAGCGGGGGTACCGTGCTGCGCACGACGTCAGGGGGCAGGCAATGGGAGAACGTAAGCATCCCGGATGCCGAGTCGCTCGATTTTCGATCCATCCACGCGTTCGACGCGAACGCCGCGGTTGTTCTCAGTGCAGGTTCGCCGGCCAGGCTGTATCGCACGACAGATGGCGGCAAGCACTGGTCACTCGTGTTTGAGGACACTCGGCCGGAGATCTTCTTTGACGGGATGCGGTTCGATGGCCAAGGATTCGGGATGGCCTTCGGCGATCCGATCGATGGGCAACTGCAACTGATCACTTCCGTCGATCGGGGCGCAACCTGGCGAGTGTCGGAAGGCGCTCATGTGCCCGCCGTGTCGGATGGAGAAGCCGGCTTTGCGGCTTCCAACTCCGGACTGGCGATGAACGGTACGCTGATTCTCATCGGGCTTGGTGGTGAGAGTCCGTCGGGCCGGGCCCGGGTGGCGCGCTCTGAGGATGCCGGTCGCACGTGGCAGGTGGTAGAAACTCCACTGGCCGCTTCGCAATCGGCGGGAGTATTTTCGATTGCACTACTCGACCGGAAGCACGCAGTCGCGGTGGGTGGCGATTACCTCCAACCCGAACGCGCTGAAGAACACTGGGCGATCACCAGCGATGGCGGCAAGACGTGGCGGGAGGCCAGCGCTCAGGGGCCGCGCGGCTACTCGAGTTGTGCAGCAGGCTTCCGGGGCCTTGGGGACGACCTCGTCGTGGCGGTGGGCCCTTACGGACTCGATGTCTCGGCCGATGGCGGAAAGCGGTGGATTGGCTCCGATGACACGCCGTGGCACGCATTGAGCGCCACGCCCGATGGCGACGTTTTGTGGATGTCAGGATCGGATGGCCGCGTTGGTGTGGTGCGGTTCGATTGATCCAACGCAACTGTGGCCGCACTTTGTGAACTTCTTTTCGTCGAAACCGTAGAGGATGATCATGTCGGCCACCCTCAAGTATCTGGTTGTCTCCGCGCTGCTGGCGGTCTTGCTACTGAAATCCTCTGCGGTCGCCCAGCCGGCGCCGATTGAGTCGATGTCACTTGAGGTCGGCAGACCCTTCCCGATCATCCTGCTGCCCCGGATGAATGACGGTCTACCCGACACGATTGTGAACTATCGCGGCCAGAAGATCATCATGCACATTTTTGCGTCGTGGTGACAGGGCTGCCGACGCCAGGTGCCCGTGTGGTACGAGAGAAACAAATCGCTGGAAGCCGAAGGTAAGGTCAAGACGCTGGGGCTGATCCAGGAGCAGCATCCGGATCGTTGCCGGCTGTTCATGCAATGGAAGCAGATGGACTTTCCCATCCTGGTCGATTCGCTCAACCTGCTCGATGTGACGGTCGTGCCCATGATGGTGCTCATCGACGAAGCGGGCGTCGTGCAGGCCATTCGGCCGGATGAGAAAGGCCTGGCCGAGTTTGTCGCGGCCCCGCCGGCTGCCGTGCCGCTTGTTCCGCCGCCATCGGGGGCGCGGAATGTGTTCGACATGGCGAATCGGCTGATCCTGTTTGGGCAGCCCGACGGTCTCGATCGCGCGATCAGCATGTACGAGCAGCAGTGCACCGATGTGTCTGAGGACAGCAGGGCTCACTTCCGGCTTGGCGTTTCCTATCGCAGGCGTTTCGACAATCCAGAGACGCGCCGAACTGGTGACTTCGCCAAATCGATCGAGCACTGGGAACGGGCGCTGGCGCTGAACCCGAATCAGTACATCTGGCGGCGGCGGATTCAGCAGTACGGCCCGCGCCTCGACAAACCTTACCCGTTCTACGACTGGGTGAGCGAGGCGCAGCGCGACATCAAGGCCCGCGGCGAGGAGCCGGTGCCGCTAGCTGTCGCGCTGTCAGGCTCGGAAGTGGCGATGCCCGAGCGCGGCGGCGGAGATGCAGGTGAAGCATCGAAGGAGGCACCAATCGAACCTGATCCGGCTGGTCGGATCGATCACGATCAGGATTCGCTTTTCTCGATTGAATCAGTTGTGGTGCATGCGACGGCCAAAGGCAACCGGGTGGCGCGAGTCCATGTGTTGCTGACACCTTCTGGCGAGGCGGGCGCGAAGTGGAACGATGAGGCGGGGCCTTCGGTGGTCTGGATCGATCCGCCGCAGGGTTGGAGGGTGGACCAGCGACTCCTTGCCCTGGTGCCGCCCGCCGGCGGGTCGTTCACCGAACCACGTTCGGTTGAGTTCGAGGTGCGACCCATTGCGCCGTCGGAGGAGAGCGGGAAGGCTGAATCGAACGATTCGCCAGTGATTCGCGGCTACGCCCTCTACCACGTGTGCCACGGCGCCGACGGCGTTTGCAGGTACCTGCGGCAAGATTATCAGGTTCGGGTGCAATCGGCAAAGTGAGGCGGAGTTCCCACGATGCGGGGCGCAGCAAAAAAGCCACCGGTGGGACTCGAACCCGCGACCTGCTCATTACGAATGAGCCGCTCTACCAACTGAGCTACGGTGGCAAGACAACGGCCCAATTCATAGGTTGGTCGGGGCGTCGCGGCAATCTCGATCGGCTCGGGCGGGTTGAATTCCGCGTTCGGCCGGACGGAATCAACGCGATTCGATCACTGCAATCCGCCTGAACTCCTCGCGGCTTTCGGCGTCGATCTCGCCGGATCTGACCGTCGTCGCGTTCACCGTCGCAACGGTGAGCCCTTCGCGGAAGGCGGCCCCCCAATCGCCGGTGCGTCGCCATTCGTGGAGCAGGCCAGCGACAAAGCTCTCGCCGCAGCCGACGGTGTTGATGACCAGGCCCGGGTGGATGCCGACGTGCCCTGTCCATGCCTGGTTGGTAGTACAGAAGGCTGCGCCCTCGGCACCGACGGTGACGGCGGACATGGCCCCGTGTCGGGCCAGGAAGCGAGCCATCTCCAGCGCCTCATCGCGGGAGACAACCGGATGGCCGGCAATCTCGCCGGCCGTGGTGCGGTTCATGCGGATCATCCATACGGGCAGGTCGCGAGTGGCCTCAAGCGCTTCGCCGACCGTATCGAGCAGCACGCGAGCGCCGGAGTCGATGGATCGCCGGACCATCTGCTTGAAGACATCAACGCTCAGTCCGGGGGGGATCGAGCCACAGTAGCAGAGGATCGCGTCGTCTCGTGCCATGAGGCCGAGCTTGCCCTGGATGCGTTCGAGGTCTTTGGGGCTGATCTCAAAACCCTCTTCACGGACGTAGGTGGAGCGGTCGTTGACGGGATCGACGATCGTCACGTTCTCGCGCGTGGGCTGATTGACTCGCAACATCTGCGGCACGGCACGGCCGGCGGCGGGGGCGCTGAGGAACGCATCGAACAGCTCAAGCTCGCGGTCGCCCACGAAACCCGTCGCGATGCTACGCGTGCCGAGGCGCGCCAGCACGCGTGAGACGCGAATGCCCTTGCCGGCGGGGTAGACGTCGATGCGGCGACCCATCATGTGGCGGCCAACTTCGAAGTTTGGCACTTCAATGAGCCGGTCGATGGCCGGGTTGAGCGTGATGGTCACGATCTCGGTGGCGGAGGCGAACATGACAGGTCAAGTGTACCTTGTCGATTGCGCCGGTCGCTCTGGCGGGCCGCTATGATCGCGGCGTGTTCCAACCCCTTGCGATATCAGTTTGCCGCACGGACAGTGCGTCATGAGCGCGGTTGAGTTGCTCATCGCGTCGGCGCTCGGCTTGTTTGGCGGCTGCGTCGGGGGCATGCTCGGCCTTGGCGGCGGGATTGTCATCATTCCGGCGCTGACGCTCATTCGCGGCCCGGATCAGCATCTGTACCAAGCCGCGCTCATGCTTATCTACGTGGTGGTGGCACTGGCCGCGCTGCGCCGGCACCTGCGAGCCAAAGTCGTACGGGTCGATATTCTGACCGGGCTGGTCCCTGCTTCGATACTCACGATGCTCGCAGGCGTGTGGCTGAGCAATCAGTTTGATGAACTCTGGCTGCGGCGGATGTTCGCGGTGTTTCTGGTCTATGTAGTCGCCACGGACACGACGCGCCTGCCTGGGGAATGGCGGGGACGGGCTGACGCGTCCAATGGCAAGCAGGTCATTCCCACTCCGGGACGCGTGCCACTTCTGCGGGGCGTGTCGGTCGGAGCCGCGATGGGACTCGTCGGAGGGCTTCTGGGGGTTGGTGGCGGCACAATTGCCGTGCCGATGCAGCAGCAGGTCTGCAAGGTCAGTATGCGCGAGGCCATCGGCACCTCGACGGCCGTGATCCTCGTAACAGGATTGATTGGCGCCATCGCCAAGAATCTCACTCTGGTCGAAGCGACGCACGGGGAGCGGACGATTGTTGATTCGCTGCTGCTGGCCGCCTCGCTGGCTCCCGGCGCGATCGTGGGCGGTGTCATTGGTTCGCACCTCGCGCACCGCCTGCCGATCTTCTGGGTACGACTTGCGTTCGTTTGTCTGCTGACGCTCTCGGCCGTGAAGATGAGCGGTCTGCTGGACGGCTAAACGTCGAGATTCTTGACTTCCAGCGCGTGCTCTTCGATGAACTCGCGGCGCGGCTCGACCGCTTCCCCCATCAGGATGGAGAAGAGCTCTTCCGCTTCGGAAGCGACTTCCCACTTGACGCGCATCAACCGCCGGCGCGAAGGATCCATCGTCGTCTCCCACAATTGGAGAGGCTCCATCTCGCCGAGCCCCTTGAACCGCTTGATCTCGATGCCCTGGCGCCCGACTTCGAGCAGCGTACCGAGGATCGATGGGATGTTGGGAGCAGGGTGGGTGATTTCCTTGTCACCCGCGTTGTTTTTCGCGACCCACGCGTACCGCGTGTCAAGCAGAGCGCCGGTGACGTCCTCTTCCTGACGGAGGGAGTAGTCGTTGATATCAATCTGATACTTGGCCAGGCGATCGAAGAGCACACCCAGCTCCCGATTCTCGTGCAATTCACGGAACGTTGCGGGTTGCGCCTGGGGGGACTCTTCGACTGGTTCGGCAACATCAGAGGGGATTGCCGATGCGTTGGCCTCGGGCAGATCGTCAATGAAGAGGCCTTCGCGATCGAGCAGCTCTCGGGCCTGCGCCTCGCTCCAGCAGAACGCTTCGCCGCCGATCCAAGTCAGTCGATGCGACGGCAGACGGTTCTGGCCCAGCGGATCTTCTCCACGCGCCGAGAGCAGATCGTCAAACGTTACACCACGGCGTTCGACGACCTTTGCCAGTTCGCCGAGCCTGGAAAGGATTGTGGTCACGGCTCGGGCGTCTTCACCTTCGTGCCGGACGATTGTGTTGCCTTCGGTATCGCGAATGATCAGCGAGGCGTGGGCCAAGGCCATGTCGATCAAGGTGGATTCGAGGCGGCGATCGTCGAGTACGTAGGTTGTCTTCTTGCCTCGCGCCAGTTGGTAGAGCGGCGGCTGCGCGATGTAGATGTGGCCTCGCTTGATCAGATCCTCCATCTGGCGGAAGAAGAAGGTGAGCAGCAGCGTGCGGATGTGCGAGCCGTCGACGTCGGCGTCGGTCATGATGATGATCTTGCCGTATCGCAATTGCGAGACATCGCAATCATCGCCGATGCCGCAGCGCAGCGCCTGGATGATGGTGCGAATTTCCTCGAACGCCAGCACCTTGTCAATGCGGGCGCGTTCGACATTGAGGATCTTGCCGCGTAGGGGGAGGATGGCCTGGAACTCGGTTTCGCGACCGCCCTTGGCTGATCCGCCTGCGGAATCGCCCTCGACGATAAAGAGTTCGGACTTGTCGACGTCGGTTGTGGAGCAGTCGGCGAGCTTGGCGGGAAGCCCGCTGGTTTCGAGGGCCGACTTGCGGCGGGTCAGTTCGCGCGCCTTGCGGGCCGCCTCGCGCGCTTGGGCGGCTATGACACCCTTCTGGCAAATGCGCTTGGCATCGGCGGGATGTTCCTCGAGCCACGCCCCAAACTGCTCGCCGACGAGTTGGCTGACCACCGCCTCGGCATCGACCGAGAGCAGGCGTTCCTTGGGCTGGTTGTTGAATTGCGGGTCAGGGTGCTTCAGAGAGATGACGGCGACGATGCCTTCGCGCAGGTCTTCACCGGCCGGCGTGATGTCCTTGAGCAGGTTCGATTTGCGTGCGTAGTTATTCAGCGCGCGAGTGATCGCGTTCTTGAAGCCGGTCAGATGGGTGCCGCCGCCCGGGTTGTGGATGTTGTTGGTGAAGGCCAGCGTCGTTTCGTTGTACGAATCGGTATACTGGAGAGCGACTTCGCAGGTGATCGGCTGCTCGGGATCCGAAGAGGAGAAGTACACCGGCACGCAGATCGGCGCCCGACTCTTGGCCATGTGCGTGACGTAGGCGAGAATGCCCTCGGAATAATGGAACGTTTCGACGCGTGGCTTGCCGTCGGCGTCGACGCGCTCATCCGACAACTTGATGATGAGCCCGGAATTGAGATATGCCAGTTCGCGCAGGCGACGGCGGAGCGTTTCAAAGTCGAAATCAGTTTCGGGGAAGATGGTTGGGTCGGGCTTGAAGGTGACGCGTGTCCCGGATCGCTTTTCGCCTGCAGGAAGCTCCTGAATGACGTGCAGCGGCGTGGTAACGACGCCGCGCTCAAATCCGATGAGGTGCACCTTGCCGTCACGCGTGACTTCGACGTCCATCCACTCGGAGAGCGCGTTGACGCAGGAGATTCCGACGCCGTGCAGGCCGCCGGAGACTTTGTAGGCTTTGTGGTCGAACTTGCCGCCGGCGTGCAATACGGTCATGACGATCTCGACGGCGGGTCGGCCGTTGAGCACGGGGTTCTCATGCTTCATCGGGCCGATGGGGATTCCGCTGCCGTCGTCGGTGACGGAGAGCGATCCATCGGCTTGCACGCTGACCTGACAGGTCGTGGCACGGCCGGCCATCACTTCATCGATAGCGTTGTCGACGGCTTCCCAGACGAGGTGATGGAGTGCGGCGACATCGGTGCCGCCGACGTACATGCCGGGGCGACGTCGCACGGCATCGAGGCCCTCGAGGACCTGGATGTCCTCCTCGCCATAGTGTCCGTGGTTGCTCTTGAGTGGTTCGGGCGTGACTGGAATCTCAAGTTGATCGGGTTGCATCCCAGCCCCTTGTTAAAGTTCATCCATGAGTTTGAGGCGGAGGCGTCAATGCTCTGAGCCAACGGGATTTGCCGTTCCCTGAGAAGGGCGTCCGGGCCTCCTATATGATAGGAAAATAGCCGGTACAAATCGACTTTTTCGGGGTGTAGTTCGTCAGTAAAACACCCGGTTCGAGGAGGGTTGAACCCCCTTCAAAAACGGGCCGAAACAGGGCTTTTCGAAGGGGTGCGAGACGACCCTCGCGGACACGGGCATGGATTTCGCCGAGACCCTATTACGACTGGCCTTTCTTCTGCTCTTGGGGCTGGGAGTGCTCCTTGCGCTGCTGACATTCATTCTGGGCTGGGGTCTCACGCACCCGCCGCGCATTGCCGCCGGCACCGCAGCTGGTCGAGGCTGGTATCTGGATCCGGCGGATGCGGGATTCGAGTTCAGGGAGTGGACGCTGGACACTCGTGACGGTGTTCGATTGCCCGTCTGGGATGTCGCCAACCCCGATCAACCCAACGGCCCTGTGGTGATTCTCTCGCACTGCTGGGGAGGCTCCAGGTGCGAGTCCCTCCAGCGCCTCGCGTTCGTGTTTGCCCCGGCCTCGCGCGTCATCATCTGGGACATGCGCGGACACGGCGAGGCCGGGAGCGGCATTTGCCAGCTCGGAACCGCCGAAATCGACGACCTCATCATGCTGATGGATCGAATCGGCACCGGACGGCCATTTGTGCTGTACGGCTATTCAATGGGTGCCGGAGTTTCCATATGTGCGGCGGCGAACGATGCGGCCAGCGGGCGCGTTGCGGGTGTTATCGCTGACGGACCGTACCGTTGGACGCGCGAGCCGGTCCATGCGCTGCTCACGGCAAACGGCCTTCCGTCGTTTCCCGTGCTCAACATCGTGCACCGTGTGTTGTGTGTGCTGATTCACGGCCTTCGCGATTCGGAGAGGGCTCAATTCGCGGCCAAGCTCAAGTGTCCGCTGCTGGTGCTGCACGGGGCCGATGACCCCGTCTGTCCGCTGAACTCCGCGCTGGAAGTGGCTGAAGCGGCGCCCGAATCGGAGTTTGTCATTATTCCTGCAGGGGGCCATCTCAATCTGCACCAGGCGGACGCTCAGCGCTACCACACCACCGTGGATGACTTCATCCGGCGGTGTGCCCTGCGAGCGGGGGCTGGTGCGCCCGGCGCTTCGCAAGGAACCACGACGGCCTGACGTTGCGGCGGCTGGAGGCATACCCTCTGCCATGCTTGTTCTTTTTGATATCGACGGAACGCTCTACCACGGTGACGGCACCGGCCGGGCGGCCTTCATTGACGCCGGCCGGGAACTCTTCGGTGATCAATTCGCCGACCATGATCTGGTCCTCTCCGGTCGCCTGGACCCGTGGATCTTTGCTCGATTCATGGAACTCAACGGCCTGGCGATGACTCCCGAAATCGACGAGGCGTTCCGTGCCGCGTGCCATCGGCATCTGCGGCTCAGGATCGAGTCCGCTCAGCATCGCGTGATTGCTCTGCCCGGCACGATCGAACTCGTGCAGCGCCTGAGTGAGTTACCCGAAATCACACTCGGCCTTTTGACGGGAAACTGGGAAGCCAATGGGCGGCTCAAGGTGGAGTCAATCGGCTTTGATTCCCAGCAGTTTCGGATCTGCGCCTGGGGCAATGACGGGCCAACCCGCAACGACCTGCCGCCAGTCGCCAGGCGGCGCTACGTCGATACCTTCAGGCGAGATATCGCGTACGAGCGCGTAGTCATCGTTGGGGATACGGTCCACGACGTGGCTTGCGCGATGGCGCACAATTGCCGCTGCCTGGCGGTCTGCACGGGTGGCTCAACGGAGGCGGAACTGCGCGATGCGGGAGCGACGACCATCATGACAGATCTCTCTGATAGCGCCGCTGTGGTCGACTGGCTTGTCGGAGCCGAGCCGAGCGTGGTTGGAGCGCGAAGCCAGATGTGAGTAGTTGAGCGGCGAGGAGTGCGGCGTGAAAACAGTTGGTTGGATTGGTACCGGTGTGATGGGTGCGGCCATGGCGGGCCGTCTTATTGATGCGGGCTATTCGCTGCGAGTCTTCAATCGCACTCGAGCCAAGGCTGAACCACTGGTGGCGCGCGGTGCGCAGTGGGCGGATTCTCCTGCAGCCGCGACAGACGGTGTTGACGTTGCGGTTTCGATCGTTGGCTACCCGCAGGATGTGCAGGAAACGTACCTCGCTGCTGAGGGCGTGCTCGCAGCCGAGCGGCCGCCGCGCATCGTGATCGACATGACGACGAGTAGTCCTGACCTGGCTCTCACCATTGCGCAGCGCGCTGCAGAACAAGGGATCAAGTCGCTCGACGCTCCTGTCTCCGGAGGGGATGTCGGGGCAAGGAATGGCACGCTTTCGATCATGGTGGGTGGCGACGAGGCGGCACTGGCGACCCTGCGCCCAATGCTCGAACATCTTGGCAAGAAGATCACGCTCCTCGGAGGTCCAGGCGCCGGGCAGCACACGAAGATGGTTAACCAGATTCTTATCGCCACGATGATGATCGGCGTCTGTGAAGGGCTGATCTACGCGCAGCGAGCCGGACTCGATCCGATGCAGGTGATCGAGGCGGTGGGCAGTGGTGCGGCGGGTTCGTGGTCGATCAATAACCTCGGGCCGCGCATTGCACGACGCGATTTTGCCCCCGGTTTCTACGTCGGGCATTTCATCAAGGATATGGGCATCGCGCTGGGTGAGGCGCGACGAATGAGTCTCTCACTGCCGGGCCTGGCGATGGCCGAGCAGTTGTACCAGTCCGTCCGGGCGCACGGGTACGGTCGGAGCGGTACGCAGGCGCTGATGCTGGCGCTGGAGAGCATGTCTGCCATCAAGCCCGCAGGATACTTGATTTGACGAGTCTCCGACCGGGTTTTTGCACGGTGGGGTTCACCGACTTCGGATGCAGCGGATGACTCGACGTGTTGCGTTCATCCTGGCGTGGCTGGCTGGACTTGCCTGTGTGTGCGTTCATTCCTCGCCGGCGCAGACACTCAGGCTTGGCGACCCGAAGCCGCCGGCGGCGTCCGAGATCGTGGCGTGTCATGAAATGGCGGCGCAGTTGCGACGTGAGATGAGTCAGCTTCGCAGCGAAATGGGGTCGACCGACTCCGCTAACTCGACAAGTCATATTGTCAGCGCTGCCCGGGTGCAGTGGCGAGCCATCGCGGCCGAGTTGCTTGAACAGCCGGACCCAATGGGCGACCCGGAAATCGTGTTGCTCGGCTGGATACTCGCTGAGCGCGGGGAAGAACTTGATCATGCGATTCAGGTCAGCGGCGATCTGTCGCCCGGTCGGGAACTCACTGCTGAGCAGCGCGCCGAAGTGATATGGCAGTTGAAACGGTTCGGATCTTCGCCGGAGCCGCAGCTTGGAGCCCGCCCGCCAACGGGTTTGTCTCGAGATCAGTCACCGAACCGACTTGTCGGCATTCGATTGGCCATCCGACCGCTGATTGAGGCTCTGACAGATGCCGCGGGAGCGGGGAGACCAGCCAGCGAACCGCTGGCTTCTCGCTTGGCCGCGGCGGTTTCCATCGTCGAGGGAGATGCCGACCTTGCACCGCTTGCCGCAGTGATCGATCGCTACGTCGAGTTGCGCGCTCACCCGGGGTGGCGCGTCGAGGCGGACCTCGCACTCTTCGCTCGCCTGAACATCATCGAGGATGTCAAGCTGCTGGATGACACGGCGTGGATGGCGGGGGTGTGGAAGCAGGCTCGTTCCGCAGCCATTGCTGCAGCCCTGACGCGCCTGACTGCGACCGACGCTGAAAGCGAAAGCACGCCGGGTCTTGATCTGTCTCAGACGGCCGAGTGCGTTCGCGAACTCAACGAACTGCTGCTCCTGCCGCCAAGGACCCGGCCGCAACTCGATGCCTTTCGCAAGGTGGTCTTGCGCTGGGTTGGGGAGTCGGCTTCGAGGAACCAATCTCCGCCGTGGTCACGTCTCTCCGAGTCGCTCGCAACCATGCATCAGCGTCGCGAGCATGCCTCCAGCGTGTCGCAGCACGAGCTTCGCATGGCGCTTGCTGCGCTCGACGAGCAAAGCGACGAACTTGAACGGATGATGGGGGAGTTTCTCAACCGCGAGGCAGCCGAAGCGGCGCCCGGCGACCCAGAATGGGTGACAGTGATCGGGCAGCATCGCGAGAATGTTCAAATCTGCGAGACCCTCGCTGATTTGCCAGGTGCGATCGATTACCTTGCGCGATTTGATCGTCGCGCGGCCTCAACCATCTGGCCTCGCCTGCTTCCTGACGCGAGGTTTGCGAGCGATCCTCGGGCTCGAGAGTCGTTGCTCGTCAAAGCGCGGGAGATCGTCGACTTTCACTGTCGCTACTCGGAGCTGTCTGCAGAATCCAGGTGGAGAGTGGGAGACGAATCGTTGTCGGGGTTGGTTGGCGCTTCAAGTGAGCGAATCCTGGCGCAACTGGATGCGGTGCGCAGGTCTCGGGCCGGCGAGATCATCAATGGCGCCAGTAGCTCGGCAATGCAGTCGCAACTTGACGCAATGCATGATCTCTTCAGATTGGTCGACATCAGGCAATCGCTGAACTCCGCGCGGGCGCTCTCGAGTCGCGCGTGCTTTCCTGCCGAGTTCGTGGCGAGGGAGTTGCAGCGTTTTCAATCCACGCTGCAGCGGCTGCTCGAGCTGGCGCCGGAGGGTGGCGTGGCGTTCGCCCAAGCCGTCGATGCAACACGCCGTGACGCCGCGAATGTCATCATCCTCGCACATCTCGCGGCGGCAATCGACGAGGAGTCGAGTGAATCCGATCCGGCGCTTGAGCCACTCAACGCCATTGCCGGAACATCCGCCTGGTCGAACGCCACGCCGGACACCGTCGCTGTCCGTGTGGCGCAGTGGAAGATGCTTCAGTTTGAACTGGCTTATCAACCAGGCGACCGTGGGTCCGTGCCGGAGAGTCTGCGGCGATACGCACCGTTTCTCGCAATGCGCCTGGCCGAGGCGGTGTGGGACCAATCCAGATAGAAAAGCACAGCGACCTGCGGTGAGCAGCCACAGGTCACTGGTGATGAACTTGAATCCAGATCGCAACGCGATCGATCAACGCTTGGAGAACTGGAAGCGACGACGGGCGCCGGCCTGGCCGTACTTCTTACGCTCAACCTCGCGCGGGTCGCGGGTGAGGTAGTTGTGCTCGCGGAGGATTGGTTCGATGTTGGCGTCGTAAACGCGGAGAGCGCGGGCGAGTCCAAGGCGGATGGCGCCGGCCTGACCCATGTACCCGCCACCCTTGGTTGTGACCTGCACTTCGATCTTGCCAAGCATTTCGGTGGACCTCAGGGGCGCGACGACATCGGCGCGATCGCGCTCTTCGGTGAAGTAGTCATTCACATCGCGGCCGTTAACTTTGAATGTGCCATCGCCGGGACGAATGCGCACGCGTGCGATGGCGGTCTTGCGTCGACCCGTTCCCCACCACCAGCCAAACTTCTGCGCTTCTGGACCGTGCTTGAAGGCGACAACCTGCGGAGCAGGCGCTGCCGTTGCGGTGGGAATTCCGAGACCAGTCGTCGTTTCACTCATGTCGGTGTGCTCGATGGGGTGTCAGGTGCGTCAGCCCGGCTCAGATGGAAAGGGCTGTGGGCTGTTGTGCGTGATGGGGATGCTCGGGGCCGCGATAGACTTTCAATTTCTTGGCCATGGCCCGGCCCAGTCGGCCCTTGGGAAGCATGCGCTTGACTGCTCGCTCCACGACGGATTCGGGCTGTGTCCGGATGAGTTCGCCGTAGTTGCGCACTCGAAGGCCGCCGGGGTAGCCGGAATAGTCGGTGCGGAGACGCTGCTCTTCCTTGCGTCCAGTGAGGACGATCTTCTCGGCGTTGGTGACGACGATGTAGTCGCCCGAGTCGACGTGAGCGGTGTAGGTGGGCTTGTGCTTGCCCTGGAGCACCGTGGCGAGCCGGGCCGCGAGCCGGCCGAGCACTTGCCCGTCGGCGTCGACGTGGTGCCAGTTGGTCTTGATCTCGCCGGTCTTGGCGATGTACGTTTGCCGTGGCATGAGACTGATCCTTCGGTCCTGAAAGCGGTCCGATTCGGGTCCCACGACCCAATTCGGTAAGACGGGAAGCATAGCGCGCCACCCTGCATCGTCAATCGGCATGAAACGAGCGGTGGGGCTGTCTCCGGGCGTCCTGACGCAACTCCCGTCCCCGCGGCCGTGTACCATTGCCTCCGTGCCCGAATCCACCGAATCACTCCACGGCTCTTCCCCACCCCCCTCCAATCCATGGATGACTGCAGCCCAGACGCTGACGCCCTGGCGCGGTCCTCGACCGTCTGCGCTGGTTGCCTGGCTGGGGATCGTTGTGGCTCTCTGCGGGATTCTGGCCTTGGCCCAGTATGAGCGGTCGCGGGCTCCCGACGCCGATCCGCTGGCGGGGGATGTGCTTTTCGAGATGCAGGCCAAGGTGCGCTACGGTGCCGAAATGCTCGGAAGTAGCACGGCGGGGCTGCCTCCGCTTGCCGATTACCGCGCCTTGGCGACGACTCCAGGCATGGCCTGGCGTGTTGCCTCGCTTCTGGCCGCCCTGGAGCCTCGCGATGCTCAGAGCCGTGGTGACATCCTTCCGCTAGTCGAGAAGTTCGACGAGGAGCTTGCAACGCTGGGAAGTGATGCCCAGGCCGTGCATGCTTCCGTCAAGACGGCTCTTCACGATCCGCAACAACTCACAACGCAGCAGCGGCGATTGCTCACGGATCAGCTCGGGTGGTTCGCTGACGTGTTGATGTCACATGCGGCGGGTTCGCAGAACCGGTACCGACTCGCGGCGGAGCGTGAGGCGTATCGCATCATCTGGATTGGCGCCGGCGCCTTTGGTCTGGCCATCCTGGTGCTCGTGGTGGGTGGCGTCCTGTTCGCGTTCAAACTTGTCGTGCACGTGAACCAGTACGGCGAGTTGCGCATTGTCATGCACCAGATGTACGCACCGCCGGCGATCTACCTCGAGGCGGTCGCCATCTACCTGCTGCTCGCGTTTGTGCTGCCGGTGCTTGCCGGGTTTATTCCCGGCGCGGGGGATTCGATTGTGTTGAGCGTGGGGCTGCTGACGGCGGCATCGGTCGCGGGAGTCGCCTGGCCGTTCATCCGACATCGCGCGCCTGCCGAGGTGGCATCCGATGTGGGATTGACGCGCGGTGGAGGCGTGTTGCTTGAGATCGGCGCCGGGATCGTCGGCTACGTCGCGGCAGCCCCGATTTTCCTCGTGGGCGTCGGTCTGACTTATGCGCTCCTCGTCCTGTACCTTTCGCTGGCCAGTAAGTTCGGCTGGGATACGGAGATGTCTGAGGGACCGGTCACGCCGCATCCAGTCGTGCAGTGGATTGCTCACGGACCCGTGTATGCGAAGATCGGCGTGTTGCTGCTTGCGTCTGGGTTCGCACCGTTCTTTGAGGAGACGATGTTCCGCGGCGCACTGCTCAGTGGAGCGGCGCGCACCATTCGCCTGGCCCCGGGGATACTGGTCATGGCCTTCATTTTTGCCGCGATTCATCCGCAGGGATGGGTTGCCGTTCCTGCTTTGATGTCTCTGGCCATCGCCTTTGCATTGATCCGCATCTGGCGGCGTGGCTCGCTCATTGCTTCGATGACAGCCCACGCGATTCACAACGGATTCCTGGTCCTGCTGATGATCCTGCTGCTCGGATAAGGCGATCGCCTCCATATCCTCGTGCGGCAGGATCGCGTACACTCCGGATACGAGACTCGCGGCGGAGTTCTTGCGTCGCGGGGTTCTCAAGGTCGTGAAGAGAGAGCCGCCGCCGAATGTCGGGCCCTTACCTCGAAGTTGATCTGGAGAGCAATCCTCGACGCCTCTCATTTGAAGGGCGTCCGATCACGATTGGCCGGCATCCGGACAACGTCATTCCGATCGACGATGATCGAGCCAGCCGCTTCCACTGCGTGATCGAATCGACAGGTGAAGGGTTCGTATTGCGCGATCTCGATTCGCGCAATGGAACCAAGGTCAACGAGCGGCCCGTTCAATCGACACGGCTTGCGCACGGCGACGTCGTGCGCATCGGCAAGACGCGCTTTCGCTTTGTGGATCCTGCGAGCGAAACGCTTGATATTCCCGATGCGACAGAGGAGATGGAGAGCGTGCGCCGCACGCCGAATCTGCATCGGCCGCTTGCCCGCGGAGACGCCGAACCGCGCGTGGCGCTGTTGGGCGGCGCGGACGAAGTTGATTACAACGCACTGCTCGACGGCCTGGCGGCGCCGCAAGGCGAATCAGCCGCAGAGGCCTACGAAGGCGTGCTGCGCGACTTGGCGCGGTCCGTCGCCCATCCAAAGGGAGATCTGCGCGACATCGAACTCATCGGTGCTTCCGGCCGTGCACTGATGGCTTCCGAGGATGGCAAGGATCGAAAATCGCCGCACAAGGGGGAGACGGAAGCGGACAGCCGGGGCGGCGTCAAAGTGCTTCGCTTGCTGCTGCTCGGCGCCGAGCAAGTCGCGGCGACGGATCTGCACGTTGAGCCGCGCACCGATGATTTCCTCTGCCGACTGCGGGTGGACGGAACAATGGTTGATGCCGTGACGCTGCCCAAGGCAATTGCCGCCAAGCTGATTGGCGTGGTCAAGGTGCTCAGCGACATCGACATCGCCCAGCGCTTGATCGTGCAGGAGGGCCATTTCTCGACGAAACTCGACGGCCGGCGCATTGACTATCGCGTGAGTTTCACGCCTTCGATGTTTGGCCAAAAGCTGGTGCTCCGCATTCTCGATCTTGCCAATGCGCCGCAGTACATCACCGATCTCAATCTGCCGGGCTGGATGGGCGACAAGGTCAAACGCATCGGACGCCAGGATTCCGGGATGCTGCTCGCCTGTGGGCCGACCGGTTCGGGAAAAACGACCACGCTCTATGCGGTGTTGCGCGAAATCGACGCGAGGCAGCGCAACGTCATCACCATCGAGGACCCGGTCGAGTATCATCTCGAAGGCGTCACGCAGATCCCAATCGACCAGCACAAGGGCAACACCTTCGGTACGCTGCTCCGCTCGGTCCTGCGACAGGATCCCGATGTGATTCTGCTCGGGGAGATTCGCGATCATGAGACGGCGGCGATCGCCATGCAGGCCGCCATGACCGGGCATCTGTTGCTGTCGACTCTTCACGCCAAGGATTCGATCGGCACGATCTTCCGGCTGCTCGATCTCGGGGTCGAGCCCTATCTCGTAGCCTCGAGTCTGAATCTCATCCTCGCCCAGCGATTGATTCGGCAACTGTGCCCGATCTGCCGCTCCGAGCGCCGGCCGACTCCGCAGCAGACGCTGCGCATGGGGCGGTTTGTGGAAGGCGTGAGTCGAATCTACTACCCGGTTGGTTGTTCGCGCTGTTTTGAGACGGGCTATGCCGGCCGGCGGGCATTGTTCGAACTGCTTGTCATGACTGATGACCTTCGCGACATCATTCTGAAGAAGGCGACGATCGCTGACATCCGCGAGGCCCTTCAGTTGACCATGTTTACGACGCTGCAGCAGGCGGGTTACCAGCTGGTTGCCGACGGCATCACGTCGGTGGATGAAGTCGAGCGGGTTGCCGGGGTGGAATGATCCCGAAACGGTGCACATGGTCCTGCGGGTTGCACTCGAAACTTCCGGGTTGAGATGACGGCCAGAAAAAACCGCCTCGCCGATGTTTTACCACCAGCGAGACGGGCACAGGGAAACTCCGCAGCACTTCGTGTTCGAGCGGGCAAGCATTGCACCGACCCGCCGAACGGCTACGGAAATTCGAACAGATCATGGGCGGCTACAACCCATCCCCTGCCCCCTGAGAGGGGTCATTCAACGGGCCGGTCCGCCTGAACACCGGACGCTTGACATCTCAAGCATAACTCAAAAAACACCTGATTGTCAACTGAATCCTCCAAGATTGATGCAGACCGCCATTTTTCTCTCCCCGGCGGGGGTGGGAGCGGTTTGGTCGCACTGGAAAACGGGGTTCTTTGGGCTAAACTCCGCGTTCACCCGAATACACCGCCGTCTCGCCCCCCCCCAAGGGCAACCCAGGAAGACCCACCATGGCCAATGCACTCAAACCCGGTTCGCAGATCACCCTGAGCATCATCAAGGCCCCGACGCGTCCCGACGATGTGGACACGCTCCGTCGGCTGATGCGCATGGACCGTACGGTGCAGGCTGTTCTCGACCGCGCCAGGACCGCTCGGAAGCACACCACGAAAGTCCATCAGCGCGGTGGCCGCGACTGGGCGGTGCGTCAGAGCCCGCCGAAGTTTGTTCATCCGACGCTGGGGACGACGTGGCAGCTTCAGTACCGCCCGCAGATCGCACCCGACCTGCAGGCGGTCGCCAAGTTCATCAGCGTCAAGTCCTGAGCGGCTCGCCGGCTCTCAGGGCTGTGGTTTCTCGAGCACGAGGCGCACGGTGTTGCCCGGCTCGGGGATTTCGACGCGCGTCATGTAGGCCCGCATCAAGAGCAGGCCGCGGCCGCTTGGGCATTCGAGATTCTCATCCAGTGTCGGATCGATGATGGCGGTGGGATCGAATCCGGCGCCCTCATCCGTGATGCGGATGAAAATGCGCGTCGCGTCCACGTGCCATGCGATCTCAATTCGACCATCCGCCCGATTCTTGTTTCCGTGGTGGATGGCGTTGCTGATCGCCTCCTCCCAGGCCAGGCGCGTGGCAAAGCGTGCGGCTTCGCCGTGCCCGTGTCGGGACATGGCCGACTCGATGGACTGACAGATTTGCTCAATCGCGGTGCGTTCGTGACTGATTGAGACGACGACGGCGTTTGGGGGATCACTGACGCCAGTCGATTCGTGCTGCGGGTTTCCCATGGACTCCGCGATCCTCTCTGCCCTCGGACCGGGAGGCTCGTCTGCTGCTCGACGGAGCCCTCAGGCGAAACTCGCCAGCGCTTCGCGCGCCGTTGGCTGAATCTGGAACAGGCGGTCCAGACGGGTGATGCGGAACACCTCGATGATCTGATCGTTGATGTCCGCGAGGCGCAGTTGACCGTCCTTGCCCTTGATCTTGCTGTTGATCGTGATCAGTGCCCCCAGCGCTGCGGAGGAGAGGTGATCCACGTTGGCGAAGCTGATGAGCAGTTTGGGACTCGGGTCTTCATTGACAATGGCGCCGATCTCTTCACCAATCTGCGCGATGTTCCCCTCGTCGAGAATGTTGCGGTCAACAAACTCGACAATGGTGACCTGATCCTGTTTCCTGATGCGTAGACGCGATTCCGGTGCGGTCATCGACGGATGCTCCTGTCGTTCACTCGGCTCCAGCGTAGGGGTTGGTGGAAGCCGTAGTCAAGACGCGCGGTAAAAGTGTCGTGCGAAACGAAGCGGGCGGCGGGGCAAGCCCCGCCGCCCGGCGTTGAATACTCGATGGACCCGTGGTTCAAAACGAGTTCGGGAATCCGTTCTTGAGCGAATCCTGCAGGCCCGGGTAAAGCAGTTGCTCGTTCTCCTGCTGGATGATGATCGTCGGCTTGAGCAGAATCAGCAGCGTCTTCTCCTCGACCGAATCGATCCGGTTGGTGAAGAAGCGGTTGATGATGGGAATCTTGGAGAGGACTGGCACGCCGGTTTCGACCTGGATGTCGTTGCGAATCGACTGGCCGCCGAGCAGGATCGTGCCCCGATCGGGGACGCTGACGGTCGTATTGACCGACGAGACCTGCGTGATGGGCCGCTGGAGCTGGGCCTGTTGAGCCAGCACGTCGTTCGGATCACCCGAGTTGAGCACCTGGCCGCCGACAACAACGGGAATCGAGGTCGACTGGATGTCGATGATGTCCGCGAGGCTCGTCAGGACGGTCAGTGTCACGTAGCGGCGGTCGGCCGACACGGTACCCTCGACGTCGAGCACGATGCCTTCCGTGGCCGCCTGCAGCGTCGGGTCAAGACCGGCAGACGAGTCGCCGACGACCGGCTGGAGGTCGGAGACGAAGAAGCGGCTGGTCGTCACCTGGACGAAGGCCCGCTGGCCGTTGAAGAACGTCAGCTTGGGAGAGGTCAACTGGATGTTGCGTCGATCGGCCTGTGTGGCCTGGATGAGCAGATCGACCTGCAGATCGTTGAGGAATGAGATGCCATAGGTAAACGCCGGGCTGCCGTTGAGCAGATTGCTCGCGACGCTGTCGCCCGGGGCGCCGAAGATATTGCGTGCGATGTCCAGCGTGTTGTTCTGAGCCGAAGAGGGGGTCCACGTCTGTCGCGTGCGATTCTGAATAGGACCGTAGCTCAGCTGGAAGTCCTGGCGGTTGTTCGTGTAGGTGCCCAGTGGTTCAAACTGGAGACCGGAAGAATACTGGCGCTGGGAGTTTGGCGAGAGTTCGCCGGTCTGAAGGTTGCGAAACAGATCGATGGGCAACAGGTTCGGATCGACCTGAGAAGCCCGGTTGTACTCGCTGCCGCCGAAGTAGATGTCGAGGTCGATGCCGACCTGCTCGAAGTAGTCCTCGTTGACGATGAGGAAGCGCGAGTCGACGTTGATCTGGATCGACCGGATCTCCCGCAACTTCGAAAGCAGATTGGAGATGTCGCGGTGGTTCTTGGCCGTGGTGGTGATGATCAGGTTGGAGTTGAGCGACTGAATCGAACCGAGGTCACCGCCGTTGAGCTGCCATGAGCTGCTGTCGACGGTTGAAGTAATGACATCACGGATCTTCTCAAGCAGCTGTTCCCGCTGGTTTCGGCCGCGGTCGTACTTCTCGACTTCGTCCGAGCCAAAGAGTGAGGCCTTGAGGCCGTTGTGCTGCTGCTCACGCTTCTCAATCTTTGATTCGAGGTCGAAGCTGGTGGCATTGTCGAAGTGGGGAACGTCAACAAGCAGGTCGCCGATGTCGTAGACATGGACGATCGGACTCGCGGCGAGTTGTTCCTTGGTGGAGATGGTCAGGATGCCGTCCTGCACCGCATACTGCGGGCGGGTGGCGGCGTCGGTGCCGAGCTGGGCCAGCGTTCGCTCGAGGACCACACGCAGATCAACCTGGTCGTTCAGCCGGAGGTTGATGGGCATGTTTCGATCGATGAAGTTCTGTTCGAGCGCCTTCCAGTCGACATCAACGTTGACGTTGGCGACCTGGCCGATCCAGTTGATGACATCGCCCAGCGGCGTGCCGTGGAAATCAACATTCGCCCGCTGGCGAGCCAGGGCGGTGTAGACCTTGCGATCAGCTTCGGTGTCGTTGAAGGCAAATTCGCTGCGACGCAGGCTGAGTTCGGGCCAGTCCGCGGGATACTCAACGATGTCGTTGGAGATCATCGTCGCTTTGAAGAGATTCAACGAGTTCGTCGAAGCGCGGATCGCTTCATCGCGGGTGAGCTGATCCCACTGACGAAGATTGCGAAGGTCTTCGAGGGTGTCCTTGAGGATGAGGCCGGCGGGGTTACCCGGATCTTCGAAGAGCAGCGTCTTCACTTCGAGCAGGGCCTCTTCGTAGCGCTGTTGGGCCTGGAGTTTGCGAATGGAAACGAGTCGCTCGGCAATCTGCTGCTGGCGCTTGGCTTCGAGCCGGGCCTGATCGGCGGCTTGCGCTGCGGCCGCCTCTTGAGCCGTGGCGTGAATCTCTGCCAGATCGGCTTCGCGACGGGCGTTTTGAATTGTCTGGGCCAGATCCAGCGCCTTGTTGCGCAGATCCTCTCGCTCCTGGCTCGCGAGAACCGAGCGGCCCTGATCCGCACGGATTTTCGCCTGGGTGACGTAACTTTCGGCGTTGGCAAAGTCGCCCTGCGACAGCTTCTGGCGGGCCTGCTCTATCAAGTTGTTGTACTCGGCGAGCAGCTGGTCGTGCTGAATCTTGGTGACCTGAGTCACATCCTTGAGCACGTCACCTTGATTGAGCATCGTCTGCGAATCCTGGAGACCCTTTTGCGCGACGGCGTTGTCGGGCTGCACCGCGAGCACCTGCTCGAACAGTTTCACGGCGGCGCTGTAGTTTCCGGTCGCGTACGCCTGCTGGGCCTGATCCAGATTGATCTTTGCCTGTGCCTGCTGGGCCTGGTAGATCAGGTCGTTGTTTTTGTTGTCGTCCTGAGGCTGCTCTTCGGTCTTTGGTTCCTCGGGTTCCGTTGCAGGCTCTTCGGGCGGTTGATCCTGCATGACGCCGACATTGACAACCGGTGTGGCGAATCGGCCGCGCTGGGCTTCGAGTGTCGTGAGATCAGCGATATAGCGGCTCAGATCCGTCTGCTGATCGAGATCGAGCTGCACCCCGGAGTTGTACACGAAGTTGAGTCCGGCCTTGGCTTCGCCGTAGTTGCCGGCGTCGAACGCGGACATTGCCTTCTGCAGCACCATCGTGATCTGAGGCGCGAGTTCACTTTGAGCGGCGTGCACCTCGGCGAGCATGGCTTCGGCCTGAGTCTTCTGCTCGGGTGTCGCAGATTCGGATTTGCGAATGGCTTCAAGGTGCGACGTCGCTGTGCGGTAGTCCTGGTTGGTTGCGGCGAGCTGAGCCTTCATCAGGCGCAGTTCCGGCTCGGGCATCTTGCGAAGTCGATTGTCGATCTGATCGATCGTCGTCAATAGTTGCTGGCGCTTGGCTCGCTCAAGTTGAGTGAGATCGACGCGAAGCAGCAGCTCCCTCGCTTCGAGCACGCGGTCCTGCAAGTACAGGTTGCTGCCTTCGGTGAACAGATCATCAGCCGTAGGCTGCGGTGGGGTCGCCAACGTGGTTGACCCGATGAACATCGAAAGGCCTAGCGTGCACAGACGAAGCCAGTGGGGGGTGGTCTGCTGATTCATGGTGGCTGATGTCCCTTCAGTGGTAGGTTGCGCCTCTGTGGCCCGTCGAAAGCGACAGGACGCAAACCGATCTCTCTTGCTGCGAGGCAACGGCAAAACTCATCCGCGTCCCTGATCCGGGGCGCGACGACCAACTCATCTCCTGTAATCGGGGCTCCGCTCCAACCTGCTGCATCCACCCCGATTGCGGACGGAAGGCTACCACCTTCAACGTTCCGATGCAAGTCCTTGGTTGCACAGGATTCCGGATGCTGGTTCGGGGGTTGCTGGGAACAAAGCGTGGATTTTTCCAGAAAGTCGTCCGCGAGTTTGTCACCATCGGGGCAGACCGTGAGCCAGTCGCGTCTGGAGATGCCATCTGTCCGGCCGTGTCCCGCATGTTCCGTCCGTGGAAGCGTGCCGCGCTGGGGCCGCGGCACCGGGCCTGAGTGGATCGCGTGACTCAGAGTTCGGGGATATCCGCCTCAGTGGTGGCGATTTCGCCCCGCTCAAGGCGTTCTTTTTCGCTGGCGACCCAGGGGATCGTCGGGGCGTTTCGCTCCATCCAAAGGGGCATGGGCGTGCGCAATCCCTTCTTGTCAAGCTCGGCAAATTCGACGATCATCTCGTCGCGCGAATAGGCGGAGAGATCGTGGTTCTTGCCCATGTGGATGCAATCGGTGGGGCACGGCTCGGTGCACAGGCCGCAGAACATGCACTTCTGATAGTCGATGGCGTAGCGGAGCAGGTCGCCACCCGTCGCCGTGCCGGACTTCTTGTCAATTTTTCGCGGGGCGGATTTGTCGATGTAGATGCAATCGACAGGGCAGGCCTTGGCGCACATGTCGCAGGCGATGCACTTTTCAGCCTCGAACTCGTGGATACCCCGGTAGCGCGGCGCAAAACTGATGCGCTCGAAGGGGTACTTGATCGTGACGACCGGACTGAAGCAGTACTTGATCGTGATCCTCATGCCGATGAGGATGCTCTTCATCATCTGGTACATGCCGGCGAAGTAGCCTTCGGTGGCGACGGTTGACATGAGCAGGAATCTCCGCGTCCGGAAGTGTCGGCTGGGGCTTCGCGCCGGGGCCGCCCGGTCAATGCGAATCCGGCCCGATGATAGCGTCTATGGTGCGACGGGTGTGGAAAGGGAATCACCCGAGTCCGCCCAATCCCAGATTCAGGATCGGCCGGCGAGTCGACGATCAAAATCGTCGCGCAACTCTTCGGGGAGATAGAGAATCCGGCGGCATGACGGGCAGTTGGCCATCGCGGCACGGCTGAGCAGCACGCTCACGAGTTCGACGGGCACCGTCATATTGCAGGCGCCGCAGCAATATTCCTGCCGGCGGCGGTCTTCCTCGACGATTTCCGCCATCGCTTCGCCGTCGTTACGACGAGCGAGCAGTTCGAACTCGGCGATTGCCTCAGCGGGAACCGCCCGGGCCGCCTCAACACGCCGTGTCTTCAGCTCCTCGAGTCGACTTGCGATTTCGCCCTGCTCTTTTTCGAGTTGCTGGGCCGCCACGTCGTGCACCTTCCGGCGTTGCTCGATCTCGGCTTCGATTTCGGCGACCTGGACGTTCATCGAATCCACTTTGCCCAGCGACTCGATGGCTTCGGTCTCGATGCGCTCCCGATCGGCTTTGACGGTGTTGAGTTCGGTGAGGACCGCCTTGTATTCCTTGGCCGACTGCGCCTCGTTCATGCGCTTGCGGAGTTCCTCGATGCGCGCATCAAGGCCCTTGACGTCGGTTTCCAGGTTGGCGGCGGTGGCGGCGATCTGCCGAGCCTGCGTGTGGGCGGCATTGCGCCGTGATTCAAGGTCCGTGAGTTGGCGCTGCTGAGTCTCGTAGTACCTTCGGGCGGCGTTTACTCGGCTGGTCAAACCCTGAATCTGCTGATCAATGCGATAGAGGCTCAGGAGTTTGTCCGTGATCGACATCGTTTGCGGCTCCGCGACTTCCATATTGCACGATCATAGCCGCGTTGCGCACAGGGTGCGCAGCATCCCGCCGACGACGGTGCAGGCTCAGCGGCTCATCACCGTGAGCAGCCAGTACGCGACCGGACCGGCCAACAGGGGCGAGTCGATAACATCGAGCACTCCGCCAAAGCCCGGTAGGAGGCTTGAAGAGTCCTTGATCCCTGCATCGCGCTTGAGCAGGCTGGCGATGAGATCGCCACCCTGGCCGACAAGTCCCAGCGCCGCGCCGCCGAGGGCGGCGTCGAGCGGACTGAAGCTGAAGTCGTACGTCCGGCCGCCGCTGATCGTCAACGGTTCGATCGAACGCCCCCACCATGCCAGCAGTGAGGCGACCACCACGGAAAACACCACGCCGCCCGCCAGCCCCTCCCACGTTTTGCCGGGGCTGAGCCAGGGGATGAGTTTGTGACGGCCGATGGTGCGGCCGGTGAAATAGGCGCCGATATCGCAGCTCTTGGTAATCAGGATGATCCCCAGCACGACCCACGCCGATTCCCATCGCCGAATGGCCAGCAGAAAACCGAACATGAATCCGAGGTAGATCATCCCGAACATCGTCCCTCCCGCGGCCGCCACGACGCCCTCGACCCGGCGCTCTCGACTGTGGTAGACGAGCGACGCCAGAAACATCGTCACCAGGGCTGTCCCCACGATGGCTACGGCATGGGCGGCGTTGGTCGTGTACGGCATGGCGAAGTGGACAATCAGTCCCAGTTCGGCGGCAAAGCAAATCAGCCAGGTCTGGGCTCGGATCTCGTTGGCGCGCAGGATGTGCGTCAACTCCCAGGCTGCGATTGGGATGATCAGCATGCACAGCGCAAACAGGGCCAGACCCGCCGGCAGATAGGAGCGGCCCTCAAACAGATCGCTCCACGCGCCGGTCAGCACGATGCGATCGAGTCGGCTGTCAACCCAGAAGATGGCCAGCAACAGGGCGATGAACAGGGTGCCGAAGATGAGGCGGTAGCGAAGCAAGGGCAAAGGATAGCGGGAGGCGGCGATTCGGCTCTGGCGTCACGCTCACAGGCGCCCGATGGCACAATGTCAGATTTTTTGGAGCGAGCTGCCCATTTCGAGACTGGAGTTTCCAAATCCTACATCGTGTAGGAGACGGCGCGGGCCATCAGCGGTTCCGAGTCCGCCGAACTCAACTGATGCAGGAGGAGAGATCGCATGTTTGTTCGATCAGTGATAATGGTCTTGTCCGCGCTCACGGCGGGCTGTTGTGTGGTGGCGACGGCGCAGGCTCAGTTCGTCGAGTCGGCGCGTGTATTGCACGAGTTCTTGGGTGAGGTGGCCAACGACCAGTTCGGCTGGGTGTCGGCTCCGCTGGCCGACGTTGATGGCGATGGCGCCGACGATATCCTCGTGACCGCGGCGTTCAACGATGCCGGTGGTGTGAATGCCGGCCGCGTTTACCTCTATTCTGGTCGAACCGGCGCAGAGCTGTTCCACTGGGATGGGACTGCCGGGGAACAGAACGGTTTCGCCGTGCGCGATGCGGGCGATGTCGACAACGACACCATCCACGACATCGTCTCCGGCGCTCCCGCATCCGGCGGAATTGGTCGGGTCTATGTCTACTCCGGCGCCGACGGACATCTCATCCATTCCATTCAGATCGGAGTCGCCGGCGACAAGTTTGGCGCAGCCGTCTGTGGTGTGGGCGATGTCAACGACGACGGTTATGACGATCTCGTGATCGGCGCCGAAGGCCACGATGCAGCCGGGACCGATGCGGGGCGCGTGTACATCATCTCAGGGCGGGATGGCTCAACGGTGCTCTGGACGATCGACGGCGTGGATGCAGGCGATCAGTTCGGCAATGCGGTGGCCAACGCTTCTGATGTGACGGGAGACGGGTACGACGACCTGATTGTCGGCGCGCCTATGGCGGGGCCAACCGCCCGCGGTCGGGCCTATCTCTATTCAATCAAGGACCGGGTCCGTCGATTTGAGATGACCCCGGATTCCACCGCCGTGAATTTCGCGCAGTACTTTGTGGCGGGCGTGGGGGACACCAATGGCGACCACATCGGCGACTTGTACGTTGCAGACTTCAATGACTCCCAGAATGGCGGTTCAGCAGGAAAGGCGTACGTGTTCAGCGGCGTCGACGGATCAAGATTGCTTACGATTCCTGGTACTCGCGCCGGTGAGGGATTTGGCATCGGGCGCGGTTGCGGCGATGTCAATTCGGACGGACGTGCGGATCTGATCATGTGCGGCTGGATCAACGACGAGGGAGCGGTCAACGCCGGGAAGGCCGACATCATCTCCGGCGCCGATGGGACGGTGATCCGATCATTCACCAGCACGACCGCGGGCGAGAGTTTTGGATTTGACGCGCATGGCGTGGGGGATGTCGACGACGACGGCCGCCTCGATTTCTTCGTGACTGCCGCGTACAACGGCACGAACGGCTTCCACTCGGGCAAGTGCTATCTCATCTCCGGTGGACTGACGCTTCAGCCTCCCGAGCCGGGCCTTGCGGGCCAGCCGAATACACTCGTCGCAAACGGGGCCACGCCAGGCAATCGAGTGTACTTCGGCTACGGCTTTGGATCGGGTGTGACACCCGTGCCGGGATGTCCGGGTGTCGTGATCAGCATTCGCAACGTGCAAGTTGCCGGCACGGCGATCGCCAATGCCTTGGGCAACGTTCGCTTGACCGCCACCGTGCCCCCCGGGATCTCCGGCCGCACGGTGCTGCTGCAGGCGCTGGAGAAAGCGGATTGCAACGAGTCAAACGTGGAGGCGCACACCTTTCGGTGAGTTCAATGGACCAGACTGGTTGTGGACGCCGGCAACACGCGCTGGCCAGACGCTGTGCGCACGAGCAGGCCCTGTAGCGGGTCGATGCGCTCGACCAATCCGGTGATCCGCTCCGCGCCAGTCTGGAATGATTGCGTGTTTCCCGCCAGAATGTCGCGCCGCTGAAACGCAGTGGCGAGCTGTTCCGGCGTTGCCTGGAGATTGGCGGCTAGTCGCCCGAGGACGTGCGCGATGATTTGACAGCGACTGGGTACGTCAGCGGCGAGTTGGCGCAAACTGATTGCAATTGGGGAGAGTTCCGTCGGCCACTCGGTCTGGTTCAGGTTGATGCCAATGCCGATGAGCGCGATACGTCCGATTTGTTCGATGAGGATCCCCGCGAGTTTGCGGCCGTCGGCCATGATGTCGTTGGGCCAGCGGATGCCAAGTTGACGGCCGGCGAACTGCTCGGCCGCCTCGCAGACGGCGATCGCGGCGGCGATCGACAATCGCTCGGGTGGCTGTGCGGGGACGGAGATGGTCAGTGCTACGCCCTCGCCTTGATCGTCGGCCCACTGGCGACCGAGCCGACCGCGGCCGGATGTTTGACGGAGCGTAGTCACCAGCAGGCCGGGCCGACCCTCCGCGCGGCGCCGGCACTCATCCTG
Organism: Phycisphaerales bacterium UBA5793; assembly: GCA_002418285.1. Lineage (GTDB taxonomy): Bacteria > Planctomycetota > Phycisphaerae > Phycisphaerales > UBA5793 > UBA5793. The sequence goes on along the minus strand of DIDT01000039.1, from coordinate 69,316 downwards.
CGTCGAAGTTGTCTCTTCGAGCACGACGATTTGCTCGACGATCGATTGCGGCAGATCAGTGAGCGGCGTCAGAGTGTTGCGCCACGCAGATGCTTCCAACGCGGGTAGGGGCTCGTTCATGACTGCATGTCCAGACCGAGGTCGAGGTGGGCGGCCGAGTGGGTGAGGGCGCCGACGGCGATGCGATCGACCCCGGTCGCCGCGATGCCCGCGATGGTGTCGAGTCGAACGCCACCCGAAGCCTCGAGTTCGACTTGCGGATTGAGTTTGTCGCGCGTCTTGACCGCTTCGCGCAGTTGCGGAGCCGCCATGTTGTCGAGCAGGATGATGTCGATGATGCCGGGCGGGCAAGCGAGGACGGCTCGCAGTTGTTCGAGCGAGTCCACTTCGACCTCGACAAACCGCAATGCGAATCGATCTCGCGCCTGGGCCAGGCGTTCGCTGAGCCAGCGTGTCAATTCGCTCGGATTGATCGCGGCCAGGTGATTATCTTTGACGAGGATGGCATCGTAAAGCCCGAGACGGTGGCAATGACCCCCTCCGCAGCGCACCGCGTATTTTTCGAGGCCGCGCCAACCGGGTGTCGTCTTGCGCGTATCGAAGACCCGCGAGTTCGTCCCACTGACGGCATGAACGAATCGCTGCGTCAGAGTTGCGATCCCGCTGAGGTGGCTGAGAAGGTTGAGTAGGGGGCGCTCCAGTGAGAGAAGATCCGCTTCCGGACCGCGGATCGTTCCGGCAATGACCGCGGCATCGATGCCTTGACCGTCAGGAATAATGGCCTGCACTTCACAGATACTGGAGAATGCGTCGATGAGCGCCGGGACGGCCCGCCAGCCACAGACGGTTCCCGCGTTTCGGGCGACCACACTGGCCTGCACGCGTTTGTCCTGCAGCATGAGCGATTGCGTCGTGATGTCACCGGTCTTCCCCAGGTCTTCCTTGCGCGCGAGTGCGAATAGCGCTCGCAGCGCCGTCGCCGGGTTGAGCGCCTGGAACGCCGTGTCGAGGGGTAATGCATTGATGTCTGGAAGGGGCGAATTCATCGCCGAAGTGTAGTGAGGCAGGTGAGGGAGTTGGTCAGCGCGGCGGGCGCTGTCGCACGAGATTGACGGTGAATTTGCGCGGGCCTCGCGGCGTGAGGCGCACCTGGTCGCCCGCACGTGCGCCCTGGTCAACAAACCACGAACGCCACACCCGGCTCCGAAAGATATTCCGCGTGCGGACAATGTCGGTTTCGATGGTCACGCCCCGGGCAAAGTGCAACGTGAGCGGTCGACCCGCCTGGGCCCTGGTCGGCCCGCCGAACGCGTCCGGGGGAAACCGGTCGGCGCGTCCGGTCAGGTAGACGTGGCCGTATTGGATATTCGCTGCCGTGAGCGTGATGAGCACGGGCTTTCCCGATGTGCGATTTCCATCGCGCGAGGCAACTGCACGAACGCTGGAGGTCGAAGTCAGGCAGCCCGGATACACATCTTCGCGATCCGGCAGGCACTGCCATGCCACGCCATGGTGTGGTCGCATGCGCGGCCCAAAGCGGATCGGCTCGACATCGCGCACCCAGATGAGCGTCGCAAAGCGAGCCTGTCGCCGGGATCGCCAGAATTCCGCCGCTCCGCAGATCCAGTCGTTGTAGTCGCGACGAACGCGCTCGACATCTCGCGGCGTGAGATCTCGCATGAACAGGACATGGTCGACGAGCGCGGTTCCGCGGAACGGGCCGCCGGACTGTTTGAAGTAGAGCCGCTCGCCGATCTCCACCGCCTCAAACGGAACCCGGTTGGTCATGGTCAAGCGCATCTCGATCGACTTGCGGCCGTCGACGATGGCCTGAAGGTAGGGGGCTTGAAGAATCGCGACGTGGATCATCCGCAGCTCCCGAGGCTCAGTGAATCGACCCATTCTAACGGCGGCGCGCCAGGCATCGAACACTGTTCGGGCCCCCCGCGCTTGCCATCGGGCCGCGCGGTCGCTACGGCTTAGTTCTATGGACATCACTTTCTACGGTGCGGCACGAGAAGTTACTGGCTCCTGTTTTCTCATTCGATACCGGGATCGACGGATTCTTTTTGATTGCGGCATGAGGCAGGGCACGCGAGAGGCGGATCGCAAGAATCGCCGCAAGTTCTCCTTTGACCCGGGGAAGCTTGACGCCGTGGTCCTCTCGCACGCCCACCTCGATCACTGCGGCTTGCTCCCCAAACTGGCAGCGGCGGGCTACGCCGGGCCAGTTTACGCCACGCCGGCCACAATCGCGCTTACCGAGATCATCCTGCGCGACTCCGCTCACATTCAGGAGTCGGACGCCGAGCGAGAAACGCGCTGGCGCGAGCGCAAGGGCAAGTCTGCGGTTGAGCCAAATTACACGACGGAGGATGTTGAGAAGGTCCTGCCACTCTTCAAGCCGGTGAAGTACTGGCGTGACTTCCAGCCCCTTGAAGAGGTCACCTTCCGATTCCATGACGCCGGTCACATCCTGGGGTCGGCCATTACCGAGTTCGAGCTCGGAAGCGGCGGCAACATGCGGCGGCTGGTCATGTCCGGTGACCTCGGTCCGGATCATCAGGCGCTCATTCGCGACCCCGAAACGCTTGAACATGCTCACGCACTGGTCATGGAGTCGACCTACGGCGACCGCGATCATCGCCCCAAGGAGGAGACGCTTGCGGAGTTTGAGAAGGTGCTGCATGAGGCTCGCAAGACAGGCGGGCACGTGATCATTCCCGCGTTCGCGGTCGGTCGCACCCAGTCGCTCATCTACCGCCTGGCGGAACTTGATCGTGAAGGCCGCCTGCCATTTCGCGAGGTGTACATCGACAGCCCGATGGCCCTGACGACTACGGGTTTGTATTGCCACAATGCGGGGTTGTTTGATGATGAGACGGTCAAGCTCATTGAGCAGGGCTTTGAACTGTGCGATCTGGATTTCGTGCATTTCACGCACAGCGTCGAGGATTCCAAGGCGCTCAATGAGCTCAAGCGGCCGGCGATCATCATCGCCGCCAGTGGTATGTGTACTGGCGGGCGCGTGCTTCACCATCTCAAACACAATCTCTGGCGCCGCGAGGCGCATGTCGTCTTTGTCGGGTACCAGGGTCGCGGCACGACCGGGCGTCAACTCGTGGACGGGGCCAAGTCGGTTCGGGTTTATGGCGAGCAAATCGCCGTCAAGGCGCAAATCCACACCATCAACGGCTTCTCCGCCCATGCGGGTCGCAGCGATCTGCTTCGCTGGCACGACCACTTTACCAAGGGCAATCCTCAGACCATGCTGGTGCACGGCGAAGAGGATTCCATGGCCGCGCTCGCGGAGGCGTTGGAGCATCGTCGCCATGCAAAGCCGGCCATGCCAAAGGAAGGTGAGACGATCAGTTTCGGTCGGGACTAGGCGCCCGGAGCGGGAGGATCGGTGGCGTCGAGTTGTCTGATCACATCGGCAAGCGCCTCGCGCCAATGACGCGGCCGTCGATCGAGCAGCGCCGAAACTCGCTCCAGATCCAGCGTCGAGTATTGCGGACGCGCTGCGGGGGTTGGGTAGTCGGAGGTTGGGCAGGGATCGACAACCGCACCCGAAGCGCCAAAGTCGCGGATGGCGCATGCGAATTCGTACCACGTTGTTTCACCGTCATTGGCGGCATGAATCGTCCCGCGAAACGGGGAGTTCATGAGGTCGGCGGTGATTGCCGCAAGATCGTCGGCGCAAGTGGGGCGTCCTCGCTGATCGTTGATTACGCGCGCCTGACCAGCCGTGCGCAGACGACTGAGGATGGTGCGGACGAAATTCCGCCCGTGCGCAGCGTAGAGCCAGGACGTTCGGATGATCAGGTGTTCGGCATCACTTTCGCGGACGGCCAGTTCGCCGGCGAGCTTGGAACGGCCGTATTCGTTGATCGGCCCGGTGGGGTCGTCTTCGCGCCAGGGGCGGTCGGCAACCCCGTTGAAGACGTAGTCAGTTGAATAGTGAATGAACCTGGCGCCTTGGGTCCGGCAGGCCCTGGCCACATCACCAACCGCGGTCGCGTTGAGCAAGTGCGCGGCGAGCGCGTCGCTTTCGGCGCCGTCGACGTTAGTGTAGCCCGAGGCGTTGATCACCCAGTCAGGCTTGTGTTCGCGGAGCGTGTTCGCGACCTGCGCCGGCTGCGTGATGTCAAGATCATCGATGGTGAGAAAGGTCCAGTGGTCATCGTCGGCACGATCGTGCGCGAGACACTGCAGCGACGTGGCAAGCATGCCGCCTGCTCCGAGAACGAGGACGCGCTCGGTCATGAGGTTGGCCGCTCGCGGAGTTGACGATGGGTGTCCAAGCCGGCGCGCCAACCTGGGGCGAAAGGGTGCTTTGAGCTGTGCAGCGCTAGCGTCGATCGCAGCAGCAGACTCATGGCGAGCACTTCCCACCGCGGCCGGTGTTTGGCGAGGTAGCGAACGAGACTGCTTCGCGTGTACACATGGCGCGCGGGATCCGCTGGACGATGGGCGTTGGGAGAAGTGTGGACGACCTTCCATGTCGGCTCGAAGCGAACGCGCCATCCGGAATCAAACAGCCGCTTGCAAAGATCGGTTTCTTCGTAGTCGAGGAACATGGCATCGTCGAAACCGCCAAGTGCTTCGAACGCCTCGGATCGCAGAGCCAGGCAGGCGCCGGTTGCCCAATCGATATCGCAGGCGGCTCGAGGTGTCGCTTGATACTTGCGCGTCTTTCGCGAACGCAAGCGACCCATCAACAGGCTGGCGAGTGTGGGGAATTGACCAACGCTCGGCTGCACTCCGCCGCCGTATTCAGGTGGATCGAGCAGCAGCGGTGCGATGCAAGCGGTGTCCCTCTCGGCGCGAGAAACAGCCGTGAGGATGGCCCTGATGGAGCCCTCAGGGAAGGCCAGATCGGAATTGCACGCGACGATCCAAGTCGGACGAGTCGCCGTCGAGAAGTAGGCTCGATTGATCGCTCCACCGTAGCCGTAGTTATCGTGAAAGTCGGTCCATTCGATCCAAGGGAATGCTTTGAGGGACTGGACGGTTGAAGCATTGCACTGATTGGTCACAACGCGGACCACGATGGAGCCATCGGTGCCAATCTGGGGACGCAGCGAGGCGAGCAGCGCGGTCAGGTCGTTCCTGGCTTCGCCGCTGGCGATGATGATGAGTTCGATTCGAAGTGGCATGGCGAACGAAGGCCGGTGCGGTAGTATCCAGAGCCGCCCACCGGCCTCGCAGGGTGTGGTTCCTGAGTCTACGAGTTGCCCGATGCCGCGGATCAGGACTATAACCGAGAGATTCTATCGGGCGACCGGGCGGAGCCGAGCCGATGAGCGATGGAGAACTGCATGAGCCGCATGATTGACCAAACGGCCACAGAGGCAATGACTGACGGTCGACTTGCGCGGTTTGAGCCGCAACGGCTTGGCAAGTTCTGGGATGAGATCGAGGTCGGGGATCGGCTGACTGATTTTCCGCATCACGTCGTCACGATCACGGAAGACATGGTTGTTCAGTTCGCGGAATTGACGGGCGATCTGAATCCACTGCATGTCGATCACGAATTCGCAATGCGTAGCGTCTATCGGCGCACCATTACGCACGGCGCCTTCCTGACTTCGCTGGCGATCGGTCAGTACCACCGCTGCGATTACACGTACGGCACGATCCTGGCTCTTTCGACCCTGTCCACACGATTCCTGCAGCCATCGTACGTCGGCGATCAGTTGTATCTCGAAATGCTCGTGGTCGGCAAGGCTGAGTCGAATCATCCGAAGCGCGGCATGGTGAAGTACCACGCTTGGATGCGCCGGGCCAATGATCACGTGGCAATCATCCGCCTCGACTTCGAGTTGCTCGTTCTGCGATTGGCTGGACGGCGCGGACTCCAACGACTCGGGGTGACGGATGAGGTGCTGGCCAACCGCCAGTTTCGCTCCGAAACGGACCCGCCGGCTCCGCCCGGAATCGACTATCCATAAGAGTTCCGTCCCCACTCGGGTAGAATGAACCTTGTTGTGAACAAGTGGCCGCCTCTAGCGCGACCGCGTTTGACGTATCCAGATCCCAGCAGTGCGAGTCCCGAACCATGAGTGATGTGTTGCGGTGTGATCCGGGCGAATCCCTGGCCGGCTTTAAGGCCCGTTGCGAACAAGTCTCCACACCCGGATTTCTCCCGCTGGGCGCTTGGGTGGATGATCGCGGCTGGTCGCTTATGGGACTCATGGCAGGCATCCTCAACGGCGGCCAGATGAACTACTCGGTGCAACAGCCAGGCGTCATCAAGGCGTGGCACCTTCATGAGAGGCAGACCGATGTCTGGTGCCTGCTCCACGGCTGCATCAAGGCCGCCATCATGACCCGCGATGGTGCTAGCCGCTGGACGGTGCCGATGGGCGAGCGCAATCCCGGGGTACTCATCATTCCGACAAACCTCTGGCATGGCGCCATGACGATTGGTCCAACGCAGGCTGGCCTGCTGTACTACGTCGATCAGGAGTATGACCCGAAGCGACCTGACGAACATCGGCAGGCGCACGATTGGCAGTGGAATCCATGGTTTGTCCAACCACGTTGACCCGTTTCTGCGTGAATGGCGAGTAACAGATGGGCGACGCCGCGCTCCATGTCAGTCCGGATTGGGCGCTGGTCGGATTCTCGTGTGAATGAGGCATGTTGGGTAGTCTGGAGAGCGGTTCCATGTTGAAGCGATCACATGCTCGGCGCCTTCGGCCCACAAATCCTGCCTACCGGACGTCATTGACAGCCGGATCAAGAATGGCGTTCCAGCCGCTTGAGCCGCGCAAGTTGTTCTTTGGCAATCCGGTTTTCAATGTTGGTGCACTCGACGGGCAGAACGGATTCTTCATCCCGGGTGTCGAACCGTCGGGTGAACTGGGATTCTCCGTTACCGCCATCGGTGATCTCAATGCAGATGGAATCGACGACTTGGCCGTCAGCGCGCCTGCCGCCGGATCGCTCCCCGCGGACGGCCGAATCTACGTGATCTTTGGAGCGGCGGGGCTGGGTGCAAGCGGGCAGATCGACCTCACGGCGCTCAATGGAGTCAATGGGTTCGTGATCACCGGACCCGCTGAGTTCCCGGGATTGGCCGGATGGTCGATTTCCTCGGCCGGCGACATAAACAACGACACCATCGACGATCTGGTTATTGGCGCGCCCGCCGCAAACGCGGCGTTTGTCGTCTTTGGCAGCGCCGGTGTTGGAGGCTCGGGGACGATTGATCTCGATACCCTGAACGGCGCCACTGGGTTCAGGATCTGGGGTCAACCGAGCAACGACATGCTCGGATTCACCGTGGCCAGCGCCGGGGATGTGAACGATGACGGCATCAACGACATCCTGTTCGGCTCGCCGTCAAGCAACGGCGACCAAGGAATCGCCTATGTCATCTTCGGCGCCAATGGAATCGGCGCGACTGGGGCATTCGACATCAATTCGATCGATGGCAGCAATGGACTGATCATCCAGTCCGGCAACGGGACCGCCGACCAATTCGCTTGGCGCGTCGCCCATATTGGCGACGTGAACTTCGATGGCGTGGATGACATTGCCATCGGTTCGCTGGAGTCGAGCTCGAATTCGTCCGGGTCCGCCTACATCTTCTTCGGCGCGGCCGGGATCGGTTCGGGTACGGAAGGATACATCTACGGAAACACGCTCGACGGAACAAGCGGTTTCAAGACCAAGGGACTGAACGATAACAACCTGCTGGCCACGAGCATCTCCGGTGGCGATGTCAACGGCGATGGGATCGATGATCTGATTCTCGGCAGCCTGACGCAGAGCACATACGTCGTATTCGGTGCGACTGGAATCGGCGCCGGCGGACAGTTCAATCTCGCTACCCTCGATGGAACCAATGGCTACGTTGCTGTCCTCCCGATCGGGCTTGCTGTGTATGTCGCCGAGGTCGGTGATCTCAATGACGACGGATTCAGCGATGTGGCTGTTGGATCGGCCGGCACCAGCGAGGTTTTTGTCTTTGCTGGAGGACCCACGGTCGGAATCGGTGGCGTACTCGATCTCGGTGCGCTTGATGGCGAAAACGGCTTTGTAATCCAGGGTGTTGAACTCAATACGGGGTTCCTTGGCAACCCCATCGCCAGTGGCAAGGACGTCAACGATGACGGCCGGTTCGACATGCTCATCGGCGCTTCGGTAACCAACTCGAACACGGGCGCGGCCTACGTTCTGTTCGGTGTCACCGTTCGAAACCTCACCGCCCCGACAAACTTGACGGCTACCGCCCTGGATGAGATGTCGATCGAACTTCAATGGGACGACACAACGTTCTTCGAGGATGGGTTCGAGATCGAGCGGTCACTGGATGGTGTGACCGGGTGGACGTTCATCGCGCCCGCGCCGCCAAGTAGCGGAAACTCAGGATCGGTGACCTACCAGGATGGCAGCCTCCAGCCCAACACGCAGTACTTCTATCGCGTCCGGGCTTACAACCAGCTTGCCAATTCAGGCTATTCAAACGTCGCCAGCGCCACCACGGCCGACGTGGTGCCTGCTGCACCGTCGAATCTAGAGGCCGCCGCACTGTCCGACACCCAGATTCGCCTGACGTGGACGGACAACGCGACGAACGAGACGGGGTTCCATATCTACCGTATCGAGGGGATGTCGAATACGCTCGTTGGAACCGTCGGAGCCGACGTCACGACGTTTGATGACAGTGGGTTGTCCCCGAATACCGCATACTCGTACTTGGTCAGGGCGTATAACGATGTGGGCGAGTCCGGCGATTCGAACACGGCGATGGCCACGACCGGCGACGTGGCTCCAAACGCGCCTTCCAATCTGATGGCAGCAGCCCTCTCCAATACGTCGATTCGACTCACTTGGGACGACAACTCAAATAACGAAAACGGGTTCAATATCTATCGCCTCGAGGGGGAGTTCATGACCTTGGTGGGGTCGGTCGGTGCAAACGTTTCGACGTTTGATGACACCGGCCTGGAACCCGCAACTCCGTACTACTACACCGTGCGGGCGTTCAACGACACGGGTGAATCCGACGACTCCAACATCGCATTTGCCATCACGGATGGCGGAGTGCTTACCGTGCCTGTTGCCCCATCGGGATTGAGTGCGGTGGCGATCTCTCAGAGTGAGATCCAGTTGCACTGGAGTGACAACTCGGACAACGAAGAAGGCTTTATCATCGAGCGGGCGGTCGATCCGAACCTGATCTGGTTCCAGATCGACACCGTGCAGCCCAATCAGACGCAGTACGTGAATAGGAACCTGCCCGCCGATTCGACCTACTTCTACCGCATTCGCGCCTACAACGCCGCTGGAACATCCGCCCCGAGCAACGTGGCGGGCGCAACAACGTCTTCCGCCCAAGGCGGACAACGGCGCGTGGAATTCTCGGATGGAGATGGCGACGTGGCGATCTTCAGTCTGGTGGGCGTCGGGGGGACCATTTCCTTCACGACCTTCGGCGATGGAGGCGGAATCGACACCTTGCATGTCGCGCCGAGTCAGCCGGGAATAGGTAGCTTGAACGTCTCGATCGTGCAGGCCGTAGGCGGCGACGGTCGCGTGCAGATCGGCAAACTCCAGGGTGACATCTCGCTCGGAGACCTCTTTGTGAGAGTCTCGACAATCAACTTCGGATCGATCGATATCGTGGGTGAAGGCGTGTGGCTCTGCAATGTCAACCGTGCGACCTTTGGTGACCTGACGGGCAGCGCCGTAATCCAGGGGCAAGTCGCGGATCTGACGCTGCGCGATGTGAACACGACGGGCGGCATCTCGCTCTGTGATGTGAATAGCTTTAAGGCTCGCTCCCTTACGCTCGGCGGCGGGTTCGACGCCAACTCGATTACCAGTTTCACAGTCGATGGCGATGCGGATTTCAGCCTGACGACGTATTCCACGAGCGGGCTCGGCTCGCTGCGCATTGGCGGCAACGCCATGGTGAGTTTCGATGTCTATCGCGCCGACCAGATCAACATCGTGGGCGATGCCCGGTTTACCGGATCATCGCAGATCGCCGATCGGCTTGGCCGTCTCAAGGTCGGCGGTTCGTGGATCAGCGGCTCGCTCATGGTCGGCCAGCTTGCCAACAAGATCGAGATCGTCGGCGACGCAGGGGCGAGCGCCACGCTGACCAGTTCGGGCGGGTGCGTGGTCGTGTGTGGGGATTCGTCCGCGACATTCAACCTTGACCATTTTGTTCGCTTCACGGTCAAGGGCGATCTGCTTGGCGGAAACGTCAACATCACTGAGTCGAGCGACGGAGTCGTCTGCCTCAAGGGCGATTCTGTGGCTGGAGCGGTTTCGACCGATGCGGCTGGACTGTGGTGTCTCAAGGTGCTCGGAGCCCTTGGGGCGTCCTCATCATTCGACTCCGAAGGGCTGCTCCACAAAGCCAATATCGGTGGCTCGCTCGAAGGCGCCATCAGCGTCGCCGCAACCGATTGCATCGTTGTATGCGGGGACTTCAGTGGCGATTTGGTGGCCAATGGGAGCGGGGGGGACGCCGTCGGGAAGTTCACCGTCAAGGGAGCGGCCAATGGCGCCCGCTTTGCCGCCGTCGGGGATGTGAACTGCATCATCTTGGGGGAGATGAACCAGACCGAGATCTACGTCGGCCTGGCCACCAACTGGGGTGGCGGATTGCCGTCCTACCTCGGTGACTTTGTCCGGCAATCGGTGCTGCGCAAACTCCAGGTGCGCGGAGTGACCGACGGCGCCACCATCGCCTCGGCGTCGATTGCCAATCTGTGCTTGAACGAGATTACTGATCAACACACTTTCCATCTTGGAGCGGGGCAGGTGGATCGCGCCAAGATGAATGTGGAGAGCCAGTCCTACATCCTAGGCTTCAACAAGATCTTTACCGATCTGCCCACGCTGCCCTATCTGGACATCGTCGAGCTTCTTGAGTCCGGTGGCGGCTGACGCTCGTTCTGTCGCGCATATGATGCAGCCGACGAAAGGTGGTTGCGGCCGTGAACAAGTACGAAGTCATCGAGCGAGTACGGCAGGTCGTGATTCGCGAGCGCCGGTGGAATGTCGAGGCCATCTCCGAGCAGGACGCCATCCGGGAGGTCAAGCAGGGTACGGCAACGCGCGGCTACCGCGGCGAGCGAAACACCGTGGTCTCGAGCGAGCCGGAAGAGTGGTCCGTGAACAATCAGCCCACGGAATATCGACCCGCGGAGGCGGTGCCAGTTGATGATGGCATCGCTGACATCGGCGGTGGGGACTGATCGGTCAGTCGCGGTGCACGATTGCGTCGGACTGAGTCACGATGACAGCCGGATCCGCTTCATCGTGCTCACGGTGCTCGATGAGAATGTCATCATGTACCCGATCCTGAATGACGCGAGCCTTGTGCTGTCGCACCAGTTCCAGTGTCGCGAGAAACAGCCCGATCATCTCGCTGCGCTTACGGCCGGTGCAGGCAGTACGGAGCGACAGGCGCCCACCCTCGGCTCGTGAGAGCTGATCGAGCAGATCTGCTTCGTGAAGCACGATGGGCGTATCGTCGTATTCAACGCGGTGGTCCCCGAGTCGACCGAAGTCGACCGCTTCGGTGATGCGCTGGAAAACTTCGAAAAGATCCCAGACGCCAATATCCTCCAGATCGGTCTCTGGTGCGGTGTGCTCTTCGGCGACAGGCCTGACGGCGGGAACTGAGCCGAACGCAATCCGCGCCAGGGGCGATCGATTCAGCCACTCGCTGCGCAACGCGTCGAGTGTCTCGGCCGCGTCGCGGAACCGCTTGTACGCCAGCAACTGCATGACCAACTCGTAGCGTGGGTCTGATGCGTCCAATCCACTGAGGGCATCGGCGTCAGCTGCGGCATTCGCCCCGCTGGACGGCCGCTGCTCGGGAGGCATGAGCATGCGGCTCTTGATCTCCATGAGCATGGCCGCCATGACCAGGAATTCACCCGCGGTTTCAATGTCGATGCGATCCAATCCCTTTAGGTAAGACACATACTGGTCGGTGATCGTGGCGATTGGGATGTCGACGATGTCCACTTCCGCCCGCTTGATGAGGTAAAGCAGCAGGTCCAAAGGCCCCTGGAATGCGTCAATTTGAACGGTGTAATCAGGCTGAGACATGGCTGTCAGAGCATAGGCGGGCCGCTACCGGCCGTGGGGCGGCCAGGAACGTGAGGGATGGCGGTATCCATACGGAGTCCGTACAGATTCTTCGGGCGGCCCAAGTATAATTTCGCGGCAACACAGCGATCGCTTGGCGCTTCCATGCGGAAGTCGCTCACCTCGGCGAACGCGCTGCCTCTGTGAGCATCGCCCACCATTGGGACTAAGGCGGCGGTCAATCAGCCAAGAAGGCTGAGCAGCATCGTTGCGTTTCTGTACCATGCCCAGCGCGATGCTCGATTTCATGGAGCCTGCAATGAAGTTCCGTCCCGTGTTCTGGTCAGGTGTTGTTTTCACACCCATCATCGCCGGCTTGGCGCTGACCTATGGCCACCAGTTCGATGACCACCTTGGTGGTCGACTGCTCCAGGTTGCCGGCGGATTCATCGGACTGGGCTGGACCACGTGGATGTTTCTCGAGGTTGGCCAGGCGGTCACGTGGTTGTTTCATCTCGGGCAAAGCGATGAACAATCTGCCGCCGACGAGGCGAGTACGCAACCGTCGCCAAAACCGGTTCGTCCACCGGTGCGGCGCGCCGCCTGACTGGTTGGTCGAATTGAACTAATCCAGATCGAATGGCGTCTCAGGGACGGACGGCTCTTCATCGTGTGGCGAGTCGCGCTCTGAGGACTCGGAATGGGAGCGTTCGTTGGATTCCCCGCGCGGTGGTGCAGGCGCACCAGAGGACGTCGCCAGAGTCTCCGAAGGGTCGAGCACGCCAGCAGCATCCGTGGAGAGACGAATGGTGAAGGTCGTCCCTTCGCCCTCGGTGGATTCGAACGAAATCTTCCCGCCGTGCTCCTCCACGATTTTCCGCGTGACGGCCAGCCCGAGTCCTGTCCCTCGCAGGCCCTTCGTCGAATGAAAAGGCAGCCAGATGCGCGAGTGTTCGCTTTCCGGAATGCCCGGCCCGTTGTCACTCACGTGTATGAGCACGGCATCGTCCACCATGTCGTAATCGCAGCGCAGCGTGATAATGCCCGAAGTCGGTTCGACGGCCTCGATCGAATTAATGAGCAGGTTCATGAGCGCCTGGTGCATCATGCCCGGATCGAGCGGGATCGGCGGCATGTCCGGATCGTAATCGGTGATCAACGCGATGCCCCGCCGGTCGCATTGCGGCTGCACGAGCGCGACTATGTCCTGCAGTAGCAATGAAAGCTTGGTCAGTTCGATCTCAACCTGGCGCTGCTTGGAGTAGGTCAGCATATTCATCGTCAGCGCGTAGATCCGATCGAGATTGCGCGAGAGGATGTCCCAGCCGCCCTGCGCCAGCGCGAGGTCCTGCTTTTTGAGCGCCCGGCCGACGACGTCTGCTCCTCCGCGCAGACCCTGCAGGATGTTCTTAATCGAGTGCGAAAGCGACGCGACCGTTTCGCCGACCGCCGCCAGCCGTGCGCCCTGCAACTGCTGCTCGTAGAGCGCCAGGTTGGAGAGCGCCAGGCCGACGTGCTGACCGATCGCGGTGAGCAGGCGCAACTGGCTGTCGCTGAACGTGTAGTTCTTGAGCGAGGTGTCGATGTGGATCACGCCGTAGGTGTGATCGTGATAGCGGATCGGCACGCAGATTGCCGAGCGAATGGCGTAATTGCGTACGGAGTCGCCCGAGGAGAATCGTCGGTCCTTCATGGCATTGGATGAAAGGACTCCCTCGCCACGATTCATCACGTGGGAGACAATCGTGCGGCTGACGTGGATGTGTCCTTCATCCTGGCTGCGCGGGGGGGTGCGGTACTTCACGACCGTGGGCTCGGGCTTGTCATCCGGCCGCTCCTGAATGAGGATAAAGCCGCGCTCAGGCTCAAACTCGTCAAAGATGAGCTCCATGACAAACTCGAGGAGGCTCTCGCGATCGAGGTTCTGGGTGGTGATGCGAGTCAGTTCGTAGATGATGCGCAGGTGCTCCTGCGCCGCTGCTGCCGGGTCGGGAACGGCCATGATCATCGAGTCTTCGTTGGATTCGAAGCGCTGCTCGACGATGGCGTCCATGAAGTCGTCCTGCAGGGCTCGCACCGGATTGTTGACTCCGCCGTAGCGCCGGGCGCCGAAGGCGAAGACCGTGGAGCCGGCGCGGATGAGATCGCCCATGTGCAGTTTGATGCGATTGGAGCCGATGCGACGGCCGTTGATGTAGGTGCCGTTGGCCGAGCCGAGATCGCGCACGTACCACTCGCCGTCGTCAGGAGTCAGTTCGGCATGGCGGCGCGAACAGGTCTGGTCGCTGATCTTGAGTGCCTCGCTGGAGCGGCCGATGAGCTGCGGCTCCCAGTCCGGCACGTCAAAGCGCTTGCCCTTGTCTGGTCCGTCGATGATCTTGAGTACAAGCATGCGTGCCGAATTGTAGTGGATTGCAGCCGTCGAATTCGTACGCCCGGGGAGAGCAAATCATCGGAACCACCGCAGCGGGCATCTGCGACAGGGGTCATCCCGAGCCGATCTCTCTCTCCCCGAAGCGCCCCCGGCAAGTCTACGTGGAGGTATGTGATTCTTCTGCTGCCCCGGCGATATGATCAAATCCCAATTTGCATCAGGAGGCGCCAAGTGGCGACGCTGATCATCATGCACGGCCCGGCAAGCAGCCAACAGTTTGCCCTCGGCGAGCATCGTCTGGTCATGACCGGACGGGATAACCAGTGCACGTTTCAGATCGTGGATCAACAGATGTCACGTCGACACATGCAGATCAAGCGATGTGGTGACGCGGGCGGGCACGCGGCCATCGACTTCGGTAGCGCCAATCGTGTATTCAGTAGTGGGCAGCGGATCACAGAGGAAACGGCCTTGCGCGACGGTGACGAAATCCGAATCGGAGAGTCGAATCTCATCTATACGGCGTCCGACTCGCCACATGCAAAGACGTTCAACGGTCTGTTGCGCAAACGCGGTGAACATATCAACAAGATGCTCATGAACAATTCGAACCGGGGATGACGCGGTTCGGTTGCCCACTTCGCGGCAAGTGGTCCGGGGAGCAACCTGGGCTAACTCGTCGCCAGCCTTCTCGCGATCAGGAATGACATTTCGAGCGACTGCTCGTAGTTCAAGCGTGGATCACACGTTGTGCGGTAGTTGACATCGAGGTCCGCCTCGGAGAGACCTCGCGCGCCGCCCGTGCATTCAGTCACGTGATCGCCGGTCAACTCGAAGTGAACGCCGCCCAGGTAGGTCCCTGCCCGCGCGTGCAGATCGAAGGCGGAATCGAGTTCGGCGAGAATGTCGGCGAATTCGCGGGTCTTGCGGCCCGGGTTGGCTCCGTTCCCGCTGGCGCTCTTCGTGTTGCCATGCATCGGATCGCACACCCACAGCACGCGCCGGTCCGCTGCGTTTACGGCGGCAAGCAGGGGTGGCAGGCATCGCTTTACGTTGGCCAGACCCATGCGATGGATCAGTACCAGCCGACCCGGCTCGTTGTTCGGGTTGAGTCGATCGATGAGCGGGAGCAGATCGTCGGCCGTCGCACTCGGCCCGATCTTGACGCCGACCGGGTTTCGGATGCCGCGGAAGTACTCGACGTGCGCGCCGTCCAGCGCCCGGCAGCGGTCGCCGATCCAGGGCAGGTGGGTCGTGAGGTTGTAGTACCCTTCGCGACGCGGCACGGTGCGCGTGCCCGCCGATTCATAGAGCAGGTGCAGTCCCTCGTGGCTCGTAAAGAACTCGACACGTGTCAGGTCATCAATCGACTGCCCGGCGATCGTTTCCATGAAGCGGATGGAATCAGCCAGCCGCCACACCATCGCGTGATACTCGTCGTGCAGTTTGGCGTTGTCGCAGAAGGCGAGTTCCCAATACTCGGGGTGGTGCAGGTCGGCGAACCCGGCATCGATGAGCGAGCGGATGAAGTTGAGTGTCATGGCGGCGTGCTGGTAGCAGCGAACCATGAGATGGGGGTTGGGCTGGCGGGCTTCGGGCGTGAACTCGTGGGCGTTGATCAGATCGCCGCAGTAACTGGGCAGCGTCACGCCGGCGCGAGTGTCGGTGGGGCTCGATCGCGGCTTGGCGTACTGGCCGGCGAAGCGGCCGACGCGCGTGATCGGCTTGCGCGCGCCCTGCACCAGCACCAGGCTCATTTGCAGCAGGATCTTGAGTTTGTTGGCGATGGTCTCGCTCGTGCAGTCGGCCAGTGACTCGGAACAGTCGCCACCCTGGAGCAGAAATCGCTCGCCCACCTGAGCCTCCGCAAGTTCACCTTTGAGCCGCTCGATTTCCCAACTGGTGACAAGTGGAGGCAAAGAACGCAATTTCGCAACGGCCGTATCCACAGCACTGGCGTCGGCGTAGACCGGCTGATGCACCGCAGGGTGCGATTTCCAGGATTCGACCGACCAGTCCGTCACGATAACTCCATCCGGAAATCGGTGTGGCAGGAAACAGGCAGGGGCAATCGTACGCGCCACTGCATGCTATCGGCGGAATGGCGAGCGGCTTGATGTGTCTCTGACAAGCCAGGGAGCCGCGGCGTCCGTTCCTATCGGCCGTTGGTACAATCGACTGGCCGAAGGTGGAACTTCGGCCGATGCTTTCAGGAGAAGGAGCCCCGCCGTTGAAAAAAACGTCCGGTGTAGCCGCCCACAGTGCGATCTCGTCATCCGAATCCCAGCGGAGCAAGACGAAACACTTCGTGATCGACACGAATGTCGTACTTCACAACCCCAAGAGCCTTTTCATGTTTGACGACAACGAAGTGGTCATCCCCTTCGCCGTCCTTGAAGAGCTGGACCAACTCAAGCGCGGCAACGACGACATCGGCCGTAACGCTCGCGAGGTGATCCGACAACTGGACGCCCTGCGCAATCGCGGCCCGTTGATGGAGGGCGTAAAGTGGAACGACAAGGGCGGCGTGATTCGCGTGGCCCTCGATGCCCCGAATCTCTGCCCGCACCTGCGCAGTGACACCGCCGACAACCGCATCATCTCCATCGCGTGGGATCTCTCGCAGGCCGGTCGGCGAACGGTCTTCGTCTCCAAGGACATCAACGCCCGTCTCAAAGCCGACGCCATCGGCTTGACCGCTGAAGATTTCGAAAGTGAGAAGGTCGACTCCGACAGCCTCTACACGGGCTTCACGACGATCGATGTGCCAAGCGAGATCATCGACGAGTTGTACACCGAGCGGCAGGTCGTCATTGATCGCATTGAACCGTTTCTGACAGTGACGGCCGACGGACAGTCGAACACGATTCACGTGCACGGAAATCAGTTCGTGCTTCTGCGCGATGCGCAGGACCAGTCGCACACGGGCCTGGCGCGGCGCCTGGCAGATACGAACCACCTCATCCCGGTCACGGGGCCGCGCCGACCGACCTTTGGCGTCATGGCGCGCAACCTTCAACAGACGATGGCGCTGGACCTGTTGCTCGACGATGATGTGCAATTGGTCACGCTGCTGGGAACGGCGGGAACGGGCAAGACCCTACTGGCGCTCGCCGCCGGCATGACCAAAGTGTTCAACGAGGAGCGCTACGACAAACTGCTCGTGGCGCGCCCGATCATGCCCATGGGCCGAGACATAGGCTATCTGCCCGGCGACAAGGATGAGAAGCTGACGGCGTGGATGCAGCCGATCTTTGACAACCTCGCGTTTCTGCTGAGCAATCGCGGCACACGCTTTGACGCGGCCGAAAGCCACTCGACTGAGCAGCGCGTGCAGAAGTTGATGGCCGAGGGCAAACTGGTCATGGAGCCGCTGACGTACATTCGTGGCCGGTCGATCCCGCACCAGTTCATGATCGTCGATGAAGCGCAGAACCTCACGCCGCATGAGGTGAAAACAATCACGTCGCGTGTGGGTGAGGGCACGAAAATCATCCTCACCGGGGATGTGGCGCAGATCGACAACCCGTACCTCGATGCGGAATCAAACGGGCTGAGCTACCTCGTCGAGCGACTCAAGTACGAGGGTATCATCGGTCACGTCACTCTTGCCAAGAGCGAGCGCAGCGAGCTCGCGAGGCTCGTGGCGGAGACCCTTTAGACCCAGACCGTGGTGGATATCTCGGGAGAAACGAGGGAATTTTCACAATTCCCTGTTTTTCTAGGGCGAAACGGGTGGGGGGGACTTGTTTCAACACCACGGACCCTATAAAAACCGCCATGAAAGCCACGGGTGGCTGGTTCGCTGTGAACCACCAGACTGGCTCCGACACTCTCGTTTATGGAGAAACAAGAAGTGGCCAAGACTACCAAGAAGACCGCGAAGGCACCGTCGTTCAAGTTCACCAAGGCGGACAAGCCCCGCACCAAGGGCGACATCTACACCAACCTCGCGACCAATACCGGCCTGAGCCGCAAGCAGGTCGCCGGCGTGTTCGACGCCCTCAACGCGATGGTCGGCAACGACCTCAAGAAGAACGGCCCGCAGATCTTCACGCTGCCCGGAATGGCGAAGATCACCGTTCAGCGCAAGCCCGCCACCAAGGCGCGCAAGGGCATCAACCCCTTCACCGGCGAAGAGACCGTTTTTAAGGCCAAGCCCGCGCGCAACGTCGTTAAGGTTCGTCCGCTCAAGGCGCTCAAAGACAAGGTTTGATTCACTCAGATCGAATTGCGTCAACTGATCTAATGCACAAGCCCACGTTCAATGAACGTGGGCTTGTCGTTTATCTGGCGACCAGAGCGCGTTCACTCCAACTGCACAACATTGCTTGCTGAGCAAGTCTGCAAATCAAGCAGCTGGAGATAGCCACCGCATGCGCGAGCGGGAGCCTGACCTTCGAACACGCCTGCACCCTCCGGTCCAGCCTCGCCAACCCAAGCGATCTGAAGCTGTTGCAGGCTGAGTCGGAGACGAGTACCAGCGCACGGCTGTCTGCTTGGGATTCTTGCTCGACCGGTATCGAATGCGAAGATCAATACGATCTGTCCATCGGCTGTTGCCCCATCCCACGAGACGGAGAGCGGGCCACCGTTGGGGCAGTCAGCCATTGCTCCGATGTGTGGAGCGGTCACGCGAAGCTGTGCGGGATCACTCGACCGTTCGCAGCTTCCATCGGACACCAGGCAGTCGTATTGCCCGGCATCTGCAAGCCGAGCATTGGAAATCATGAGTGTGTGGGTTGCCGTGCCGGAGATGCTTCCGCCATCGACGAGTTCTGCGCCGTTGCGTCGCCATCGATATGCAAGTTCGGTTGCGCCGGCGGTCTCGACATGGAATCTGGCCGGCTGCCCTTCTGGTATGGTCGCGCTTTCGGGATGCTGATCGAACCACCAGGGTGTTTGTAGTTCCCATGTGTCATCGCGGAGAGACCGACCATCGGAACCTCCAAAGAGCACGGTTGCTTTGCGCCATGAATCGAAGGCCATGGCGTGATAGAGGCGCGGCACGGGTGGCAAAGCCATGTCGAGTCGAGTCCATTGCAGACCGTCCCATTGCCACGTGTCGCCGTAGTAGTTGCGGTCGTCGTCGTAGCCGCCGAAAAGAACCACGCCGCGTCGAGCGTCGTCGTACACGAGACTGTGTTGAAACCTGGCTCTCGGGCCGGTGGTGGCCACGCGGGTCCACGTTGCCCCATCCCACTCCCACGTATCACCGAAGGCTGAGGGTCTTCCACCAAAGAGCACGACGACTCCACGGCCCCGGTCATACGCCATCGAGTGGTTGTAGCGGCGCAGAGGTCCGCTGGTGGCGACCAGCGCCCACTGTGAGCCGTCCCATTCCCAGGTATCGCTTTCGTAGCCGGCGTCTGAGCGCCCGCCAAAGAGTACGGTCCTGCCTCGCGCGCTGTCATATGCCATCGAGTGCCAACTGCGAGCAGAGGGCCCCTGATCGCTGACGTGAGACCACGACTGACCGTCCCATTCCCAGGTATCGCCGAAAGGATCGAGTTGCTCACCACCAAACAGGACGACCACATGGCGTTGACGGTCGTACGCCATGGCGTGTCCCTTCCGCGGACTTGGTCCGTCGGTCGCAGCGAGCGTCCATTGCGTCCCGTCCCACTCCCAGGTTTCAGGAAAGTAGTCTGGACTATCCCAACCTGAGAAGAGGACAGTGACGCCGCGCTCCGAATCAAATGCCATGGCATGTTCGATACGCATCTGCGGTCCGGGCTGGGAGACATCAACCCAGTTCGCGCACACTTGGCCCGAAGATCCCTGTGAGTGCATCAACAAAACCACCGAGGCCGCCGTGACGGCAATCGGCGTGGTCAAACATCTCGAGGGTCGCTCTGCCCGCTTGCTCTCAAATGGTCCCATGACGTACCTTCACTATTTCAATTGTCGAGTGTTGCTTGTCGTGCAGGTATGCAGATCGAGCAGTTGGAGATTCCCGCCGCACGCGCCGGGTCCGGCTGCGCCGTTGATCGATCGCATCCCCTGGTCGCCCGAATCGCCTCGCCACGCGATCTGCAAGGCACGCGGGCCCAGTCCGAGTGGTGTGCCGGCACAGGGTTGGCCGGGAGGAATGATGGTGGATCCCAGCGAACGCGAGTAGAGCAGAGCAACTTCATCAGCAGGCGTGGCGTACTGCCATGCGACAGTAATGGGACCCCCATCTGGACAGCTTGAAGTCACATCCAGTTGGGGATCGACGACAAAAAGCGCCGCAGGATGGCTCGTACGACGGCAGATGCCTTCGGCCACCAGGCAATCGTATTGACCGAGGTCGTCAAGCCCGACGTCAGAAATGCGAAGTGTCTCTGATCGAGCGCCTGAGATGCGACCATCATCGGACAAGTCCTGTCCCTCGCGGCGCCACTGAAAACTCAATCCCGAAACTCCGCCCATTTGAACCTGAAACTGTGCTGTTTCGCCGGGGAGTCGAACATCATCGTCTGGATGCTGGGTGAACCACCAGAGCGATGACCACTCCCAGGTATCGCCGAACCGCTGTGCCCCGGTTCCGCCGAAGATCACCATGCTTCTTCGCGCCGCGTCATAGACCATGGCATGATCACTGCGACGACTTGGGATGAGCAGACCAAGAACCTGTGACCATGACGAGCCATCCCAAAGCCAGAGATCTTCGTATCCCGATGAATCTACGCCGCCATGCATGACCGTTTTCTGCCATGTCGGGTCATAGGCGATCGCCGCTGCGGCGCGAGCGGGCGGCGTGCCGTTGGAGATCTGCGTCCAGTGCGAGCCATCCCATTCCCAGGTGTCGCGCATTCTGAATATCGATCGGTCGCCGCCGAACAGTACGATGACACCTCGATCGCTGTCGTACGCCATGGCTGGCTTGCGTCGGGCAAGCGGGTTCTGATCCGCGACTTGTCGCCAGTGCGCGCCATTCCACTCCCATGTGTCACCCGCCAGGCCAGAACCTACTTCGCCGCCATACATCATCGTCACACCGCGCTGACTGTCATAGACCATCGCATGTCCATCTCGCGCCGGTGGGCCGCTCTCGCTGATGAGCGTCCACTCGAGTCCATCCCACTCCCACGTTTCGCCGGAGATGCGGCCCGATGGGCCTGTGGATCCGCCAAAGAGGACCGTGACGCCGCGCGCACTGTCAAACGCCATGGCGTGATTCATTCGCGGGGAGGGACCGGATGTTGCCACCCGCGTCCAAACCGTCCCGTTCCATTCCCACGTATCGCCGAAGCGATTGCCATCGAAGCCGCCGAACAGGACGGTTACCCCGCGCAGACTGTCGAACGCCATCGCATGCTGGTAGCGCGGCTCGGGGCCGGACGGCGCGACGAACCGCCAATCATCGCAAGGTTGAGCACGAGCCCCTGCAGACCAGGTCGCGGTGATCAGGAATAAGACTGTGAGTACCGCCCGTGCTGGCGCTCGACCGACTGACGTCTCTCTCATGATGCTTGCTCCTGCCTCCTAGTCAATCAGCGCCGTATTGCTCGTCGCGCATGACGTCACTGTGAGCAGCTGAAGGTACCCGCCACAGGCAGCTTGCGGAGCGCTCGCCTGGAGCACTCGTGATCCGTTTGCGCCAGTCGTGCCTTGCCATGCAACCTGAATCTGATTGGAATTGAGTCCGAGCATGACTCCGGCGCACGGACGGCCGCCGGGAATCACAAATGCACCCGCGCCCCGCGCAAAGATGAGCGCGGCCCGGCTGTCGGGTTCGGCATCAGTCCACTCGATTCGAATCGGGCCACCGGCAGGGCAACTGCCGTTCGCGGTCAGCTGGACGCGCGGGCATCTGTATTCCCAGACCTCGCCGCCTCCGAAGTACACCATGGCTCGTTGGCGCGAGTCGTAGACCATTCCAGTTGAGGTCGTTGCTCCCGGTCCTTCGGTACCGACCAAGGTCCACGACTGTTGATTCCATTCCCACGTTTCGTTGTTAGGGCGGCCCTGGTCATTCTGACCGCCGTACATAACGCATACGTTGCGATCACCGTCGAATGCCATCGATGCAAAGTAGCGTGCCGACGGGCCGTCGCTCGCGACCAGCAACCACTCGCTGCCGTTCCATTCCCACGTGTCTGCCAACCCAAGAGTGGTGAGTCCGCCAAAGAGCACGATGACCTCGCGGCTCGAGTCAAACACCATCGAGTGACCCGTTCGTGCCGAAGGACCGTCTTCTACCATGCGCTGGCTCCATTGGACGCCATCCCATTCCCACATGTCGTTCAGCTTTGTTCGATTGGCGTCCTCACCGCCGAAGAGAACTACTACGTGCCGAGCCAAGTCATAGACCATGGAGGAACTGCGCCGCCCGGGCGGCCCGGATGTGGCAACCTGACTCCATGTCTCACCATCCCATTCCCAGGTATCTGTGAAATAGGCTGGCCCGTTCTGGCCGCCAAAGTAAACGGTGACACCTCGATCGCTGTCGAATGCCGCCGCAGCTGAAACCCGATCAGCCGGACCGGCGTTTGATTCCAGCAGCCAGCGGGCGCCGTCCCACGCCCATGTCTCCGCTCCGCCCCTGTCTCCACCGGCAACGAGCGCGACGTTCCGACGATCATCGAACGCCATGGCGTGACCGGATCGTGGCGCCGGCTTGTCACCGACTTCAATCCACTGCGAGCCATCCCAGGCCCACGTGTCGCCCTGAAAGACAATCGTGCACTGTCGGAGCTCGTCGTAGGTCATTGCGTAGGAACTTCGCGGTGACGGACCATCCTGCGCTACGCGGGTCCAGACGGCGCCATCCCACTCCCATGTGTCGCCGAGACCGCCACTAGCATAGCCGCCGAAGAGCACGGTCACGCCGCGTCGACTGTCGTACGCCAGTTTGTAGTCCTGCCGAAACGAAGGGCCCGTAGTGGCAACCTGTTGCCACCGAACTCCATCCCACTCCCATGTGTCCTGATTGCCATCCCCGCCGAAAAACACCGTGACACCGCGGGCGCTGTCGTAGGCAATTGCATTGGTCCATTCGGCAGGGGGGCCGCTGTTGGCCATCAGGCGCCAGGCGGCCCCATCCCATTCCCAGGTCTCATTGAAGTAGTGAGAGCCCTGGCGACCTCCGAACAACACCGTCCTGCCGCGACGAGTGTCGTATGCCATGCCATGACGCTCTCGCGCAGCCGGACCACTTGTGGAGACGAGTCCCCACGCCTGTCCATCCCACTCCCAAGTGTCACCCTGGACACGGTTTCCTTCGCCGTATCCGCCGAAGAGAACCGTCCTGTTCCGTTGCGAATCAAAAGCCATCGCGTGGCGGAGTCGAGGCGTGGGACCGCTCTCGGCGGCCTGTGTCCAGGTCGTGCCGTTCCACTCCCATGTATCGTTGTGTCTGCCGACAGTGCTCGAGCCGCCGAACATCACGGCGACGCCGCGAGTAGAGTCAAACGCCATCGCGTGCGAAGAACGTGTAATCGGGCCGGCTTCACTGACTCTGGACCACTCACACGGCTGAGCGTGGACCCGAGCCGTCGCTATGCTCAGTGCGAGTATGACAACTGCAAGGGGGCCGGCAAGGTCTGCTGAATCCAATCGTGACTTCGACACGGCTCCCTCCCGGCCGGCGTCACAGCTTCACGCGCGGCACATTCACTGCGTTGCTCATGATACCGAAACTTCCTTGGAGCTCGGATCATTTTCTCATGAATTTGAGCAAAAGGGAGGTCGGCTACCCCAGTAGTTGGATGATTGCGGCATTTGCACCATCGGCCCGCTAGGCCCGCGCCGGTAGCACTGTGCCGCGCACTTCACCGAAGCCGATGCGCGCCAGGCCCTCGCGCTGGCACACGCCGGCCATGATTACCGTATCGCCGTCGGCGATGAACTTACGTTGCTCTCCGGTCGGCAGCGTGAGAGGTTGCGTGCCCTTCCAGCAAATCTCAAGCATCGAGCCGCGCGAGTCCGGGGTCGTGCCACTCACCGTACCCGAAGCGTAGAGATCGCCGGGTCGGATATTGCAGCCCGTGATTGTCTGGTGCGCCAGCTGCTGGCACATGTTCCAGTACATCAGGCTGAAGTTGTTGCGCGTGAGGGTCATCGGCGCAGCGCCTTGCTCGCGCATCTGGGCTGACTGCATTCGCACTTCGAGATTGAGATCGAAGTTCCAGTTCCACGCACCATCGAGGTATTTCTGCGCCGGCGGATCGCCCTCTACGCGCGGCGTCCTGACCCGATACGGATCCAACGCATCAATCGGCACCACCCACGGGCTGATTGACGTGGCGAAATTCTTCGCGGTGAACGGACCGAGCGGCACGTATTCCCACCGCTGAATATCGCGAGCCGACCAGTCATTGACAAGAACCATGCCGAAGATGTGCTCATGTGCGGTGTTGACGTTGATCGGCTGGCCGAGCGCGTTGCCG
Organism: Phycisphaerales bacterium UBA5793; assembly: GCA_002418285.1. Classification (GTDB taxonomy): domain Bacteria; phylum Planctomycetota; class Phycisphaerae; order Phycisphaerales; family UBA5793; genus UBA5793. The sequence goes on along the minus strand of DIDT01000039.1, from coordinate 44,500 downwards.
GGTCCGGTGATGAAGCCGACCTCCAGCTCAAAGTCGAGCAGGCGGCACGGACCGAACGTTGGCATGGGTCCGTCTTCAGGATTCGTCTGGCCGCAGGGGCGGTGGATGTCGGTGCCGGAGACGACGACGGAACTCGCCCGGCCGTGATAACCCACGGGAATGTGCTTCCAGTTCGGAAGCAAAGCGTTCTTGGGATCGCGGAACATCATACCCACATTCGTGGCATGTTCTTTCGAGGAATAGAAGTCGGTGTAGTCGCCGATCTCGACGGGAAGATGCATAATGGTCTCGTCCTTGGGAACGAGGCAGCGCCGCCGCAGGTCGGCGTGGTCGCGCAGCTCCGGACTTGCCTCGCGCAGCCATCGGCTGAGGCGGTTGCGCACCAGCGTCCATGACTTGCGTCCGCCGGCGAGGAAAGTATTGAGTGTGGGCTGAGCGAAGAGCGACGGACCGAGGTTCGCCAGATCAGGACAGAGTTCGGGCCATGCAATCGCCACGTCGAGTACGTGCCGACCAATTGCGACTCCGATGCGCCGATGTTCGTGTGATTCACCCTGACGGGTAAAAACGCCCAGAGGCAGGTTTTGGATCGGAAAGTCGCAGGTGGGGTCGTTGGCATCTTCGAGCCAGGAGCGCAGGTTTGGATCGTTGGTCTCAATCATTCGGTTCTTTCGGTTTGTGAATGCTCGCCGAAGTGCCATCCGACACTCATGCCGGCGCTGCAAGCGGAAGCAGGCCGATCGCACTCAGATCCTCGACCGGCTCGGCAATCGAGCATGAGCCGAACGAAACGGCAAACCGTCTCGCGCGGTCCAGTGCTTGGGCGGTCAACGTGTAATCCAGAGCCTTGCACTGGTCGCCGACGAACGAGAAGGCATCAGCCCGTTCCGCGCGCATGATCGAAGCGATCGCCTCAGTTGAGAGGTTCTGCGCCGCAGCCAGGGCCGCGGCCGTGAACACATTGAAGAATCCGTGCATGCGACAGCCCAATGTCGCGTTCAGATGGCGGAGCGGATGATGGAGCCCCGCCGTCGCCTTGAAGGGAACCTGGGCGTCGCGACAGGTGGAGATGAATCTCGCGACCTGTTCAGCGGAAGGAAACAATTCAGGGGTTACCCCACCCGTGCGGATTTTGGCGCCATGCCCCGTTCCCGCCAGCGCCGCGATCAGGCCCCGCGCGTCCTCGTCAGTTGGCAGTTCGAAATAGGCCGTGACGCCCTCCTCAACAGTCTCGAGCACTTCGAGACATCCTTCGAGATTGGCGACGGAAGCGACTCTGATTTCGAGGGACGGCACGTCGAATCGATTGCCGGTTTCATCAAGAAAGGCCGTGATGGAATCGAGATCTCGCTCCAGCGGATCCCCGGCGAGGACCGAGAGCTGCCAGGTCGCATCTGCGATCGACTCGGACTCGCGGGCCAGCTCGGCCAGGCGACCGACGGGGCACACGAAACGCCCGACCATCCAGGCGTCCTCAGAAGCCCTCCATCGCTGATACTCGACGCAAGCGCCGCGCATCGACAAGGCGGCGGGGGGGAAGAGGCCGGCGTAATCGATCAGTTCCTTCATGAATGTCTGAAACGCGGTCATGCCTTCAACGGTACACTCTCCTGTTCGAAACGTCGAACGGACATCGTCAAATTCGCGGCTGCCCGCCAAAGTCCTATGGTCGTAATGCGGCCGAAGCGAATCCCAATAACTGAGAGGGGTTCCGGTCCGGCCGGCTGACGTGAGACGGAAGCGACCGGATCAGCAATTTGTCGGAGAGTCTAACCGTGCGCATTTTAATCATCGTCGTGGTGACGGTGGCGATTCTGGCCGGGCTCGGGGCCTTGCTCGGCCCCGCCGCAGTTCAGCAGATTCGCCAGCGCATGCCTCAGCCTGAAGGAACTGTCGTACGGCTCATGAAACCGACGCGCGGGACGTTGATCGAGACGATCAAAGCGCCGGGTGAGATCGAGCCCAAGACCAAGGTCGAGATCAGCGCCCGCCTCTCGGCTCGCATCACGGCTCTGCCCTACGAGGAGGGAGACGAGGTCACCAAGGGCGACCCCAATGCCAATCCACCGATTCCCGCATCCATTCTGGTCCAGTTGGATTCAACCGATCGCGAAGCCAATCTCAAGGCCGCCGAAGCCCGGCGGGCTGCGGATGCCGCGAGCCTTGAAGTCCAGAAGGCGCGGCTTGCAGGCACCCGCGCATCAATCGAAGGCACGCGTGCGTCGCTCGCTCAGGCCGAACTTGAGCTGCAGCGCAACTCCGATCTGCTGGCCACGCATGACGTGTCCCAGTCTGTCGTCGATCTGGCCCAATCCACGGTCGATCAATTGAAGGCCAACATCGCCGCCCAGGAGCAATCGGTCATCGCGGACGAGCTCAATCTCAAAGTCATGGAGTTCAATCTCCTTGCTTCTGACGCGATGATCGAGCAGGCTCGCGATGAACTCAGTTACACCACGATCTCCTCACCGATCAGCGGCACTGTCACGCGATTGAATGCGGAAGTCGGTGAACTCGTCGTCACCGGCACGATGAACAACGCTGGCACGGTCATCATCGAAGTGGCCGACCTCTCTGTGATGCTGCTCAACGCCCAAGTTGATGAGGCCTCCGTTGGTGGCGTCAATGTGGGTCAGCGCGCCAAGGTGCGCATCAACGCCTATCCCGGGCAGGAGTTCGCTGGTACTGTCCAGGCCGTTGCGCTGACCAACGACCGTGCCTCAGACGGCTCCAAGTACTACAAGACGGAGATTCTCCTCGACACCCATGGCGCTCAGATCTACTCAGGGCTCACCGCCGATGTCGAGATCGAGACGCACCGGCACGAGGATGTCATCAAGATCCCCAGCCAGGCCGTGCTCGCCCGACCGATCGATGACCTGCCACTGAGCATTCGAGAGAACAATCCCGACGTCGACATGACCAAGAGCATCGCAACCGTCGTGTATCGATTCGTTGATGGCAAGACGGTGGTCACGCCTGTGACGATCGGCGCGAGCGATGCTTCTGAAACGCTGATCCTCTCGGGATTGAGCGACGAAGATCAGGTTATCGTTGGGCCATATCGCGTCTTTGAGAGTCTTAAGCACGATCAACCTGTCAAAGATGAGCGCGTCGTCGAGCAGGAGAAGCTCGACAAGAAGCGAAAGGAAGAGAAGGCAAAGCAAGACGCCAAGGAGAAGTCGGAGAATCCGTCCGGAGCTCAGCCAGTTGAAAGCTCCTCGGAGGGCGGGGTCTGATCCCGGTAGTTCATGATTATTCGCCTGAGAAACGTGACGAAGATCTACAAGATGGGCACGGAGCGCATTAATGCGATGGCCGGTGTCGATCTTGACGTCAACGCCAACGAGTGGGTTGCCATCATGGGACCGTCCGGCTCGGGCAAGAGCACCCTGATGAATATCCTGGGCTGCCTCGATCGTCCGACAAGCGGAACCTACGAACTCGACGGTACCCTCGTCAGCCGCATGGGAGCTTCAGCGCTGGCTCGGGTGCGCAACGATCGCATCGGGTTCGTCTTCCAGTCGTTCGAGCTGATGCCACGCCTCTCGGCCCTCAAAAACGTTGAACTACCGCTTGTCTATGCCCAATCCGGCTGGTTTCAGCGGCGCAAGCGCGCCAAGGCGGCTCTTGAGCGAGTCGGCCTTGGCGATCGCATGAGTCACCGTCCCAATCAGCTTTCCGGTGGACAGAAGCAGCGCGTCGCCATCGCGCGGGCGCTCGTGGGCGAGCCCGCGATCCTACTCGCCGACGAACCGACCGGAAACCTCGACAGTCGAACAACGGAAGAGATCATCGAGCTCTTTGCCCAGTTGCACCGAGAGGGTCAGACCATCATCATGGTCACCCACGAGGAAGATGTGGCGCAGTACGCCAAGCGAATCGTCCGCATGCGCGACGGTCTGGTTTGTTCAGACGTCCTTGCATCGCAGGATGAGACCAACCGCGCTGCAGTGCAACTGCATCAGTCCATGAACCGAACGCGCGATCCCGAAGACGCCGCGCACGAAACAGTCCAGTCGAACGGGCGTGGGGCTGTGGTGACCAAGCCAGTGCGATCGGCGTCGTTGGAGGCCAAGTCATGATGATCCTTCTCTGGCCGCTGGCGCTGGTTCGTCTCGTTGTCCAGAGTATCGCGCTGGCAACGGGGCAAATCTGGGCGAACAAGGTTCGTTCGATCCTGACGACACTGGGCATCATCATTGGCGTGGGGGCCGTGACCGCGGTGATCGCCGCACTCACGGGCCTGAAGACCTTTGTTCTCGATGAGTTTCAAACCTTCGGCACCAACAAAGTGTTCATGGGGCCGCATTGGCCCGAATCCGGTCGCTTCGCCAATGCTTCCTGGCGCGTGATTCGCTTCCAGCCCGAGCAGTTCGACGGCTGGGAGACAGAGTGCGCCAGCGTCGCCGCCCTGACGCGCATCCGGGAAATGGCCGGTACTGTGCGCTATGGCGAGAAGATGATTGACGGCGCTCAGATCACTGGCATCGAGCCGGACTGGCACAAGATCGAGAATCGATTTGTCACCATCGGACGGCCGTTTTCTGCGACTGATCAGCAGAAGTGCGAGCAGGTTTGCATCATCTCCACGCAGTTGCGAGATGATTTGAAACTCGATCGCGACTGCACCGGGCAGTCCATTCTCATCAACGATCGGCGGTTCACGGTCGTCGGACTGATTGAGCCAAACCCGGAATCGGCCATGGGCATGCGCGATTCCGCGGCCGAGGCCGAGATATTCATCCCCTTCGCAACCGCCTGGCGGATGAACGAGGGATGGATGCAGGCAATGGCGGCGAGCAAATCGCCGGATGTGTCGGAGGATGCGATCGCTGAATTGCGCGCACTGCTGCGCCGCAATCGTCACCTGCTTCCGGAGGATCCGGATACCTTCCGGATCATGGCGATGCAGCAGGTCATTGATTCATTCAAGAAGATGTCATTCGTGATCTCGCTTATCGCATTTGGCATCGTCGCCATTTCGCTCATTGTCGGCGGAGTGGGAATCATGAACATCATGCTGGTATCCGTCTCGGAGCGCACGCGCGAGATTGGCTTGCGCAAGGCGGTTGGTGCGCGGCCCTCGGCGATCCTGCTTCAGTTCCTGATCGAAGCGGTCATGCTCTGCTTCCTTGGCGGGGTGGTGGGGCTGGGGGCCGGAGAAGCCATCACGATCATCCTCGCCAAACTCGCGAGTCTCGATAAGGCATTTATCCCCGTGTGGGCCATGCTGCTGTCCTTCGGGTTTGCAGCGGCCGTGGGTGTTGTTTTTGGAATGTTTCCGGCGATCAAGGCCGCCCGGCTCGATCCCATCGAGGCTCTTCGTCATGAATGAATCGGTTGTGCGATGCGCACGGTCCGCCAGAATCACAGTAGTGTTGCTCGGCGCGTCCCTGTGCCTTGTGAGCGGCTGCGATTCGTTGTTCGGCAATGGCCAGCCGCGCCTCAAGGTCGATCCCGAACGCTTGCGGGCCATCGAACCGCTCAAGCTCGCAGAATTGTCCCCCTCCACGCAGACGCTCGAGGAAGCGCGCGAGGAGTTCATCAAGCACTCTCCTGTGCTGCGCCGACCCACCGATGCCGCGGATCGTGTCTCGCTCTCGATCGAAGAGTGTCGCGCTCTGGCGCTGGAGTACAACCTCGATCTTGCCGTCTCCCTTCTGGGTCCGACGATCACGCGAGAGAACATCACACAGGAGGAGGCTCGATTTGAAGCCTTGTTCTTTGCAAATGTGCGCAACTCGAGCTTCGATCAGCCCACCGATACGAGCCTGAACGGCTCGAGTGTGAAATCGCTGACCGGCGATGTCGGGTTCCGCATCCCGTTGTACACGGGAGGCATGATCACGCTCGATCTGCCGATGAGTCGCACCGAGACGGACAACCAGTTTGCGACGCTAAACCCCTCGTTCACATCGGATTTTTCAGTTTCTTTGAGTCAACCTCTGCTGCGCAACGCCGGTGTGCGTACGAACACGCACGCGATTTGTGTGGCGCAGTATCAGTCGCAGATTAGCGAAGCCGCTGCCAAACTGGAGGTGATCCGTGTCATCGCAGATGTGGATCGGGTGTACTGGCGACTCTACGCCTTCCAGAAAGAGCTGGAAGTTCGCCAGCAGGAGTACGACCTTGCCGTGGCGCAGCTGGAGCGAGCTCGCCGCCGCGTGAACGCCGGAGACACAGCGGAGGTGGAGATCGTTCGGGCGGAGGCGGGAGTGGCCCAGCGCGTCGAGGCGATCATTAACGCCCAAAACGCCGTTCGCGACTCGGAGCGATTGCTCAAGCGCGTGCTCAACAAACCGGGACTGGGCATGGAGACCCCGACGGTCATTGAGCTGTCCACCCTGCCCAACCCGATCCGCTACCAGCTCGACCCGATCGAACTGGCGAACGGGGCTCTGGATTCTCGCATGGAAATGCTCGAGCTCGAACTCCAGATCGCGCAGGATGCGAGCAGTATTGACTTTGCTCGCAACCAGAAATTGCCGCTCGTGACGCTCGATTACCGCTACAACGTCAATGGTCTTGGCGACTCCTACAGCAATTCGTTCAGCGTCCTGACTGATCGCAACTTCGAAGACCACATCATCGGCCTGAGCGTTGAAGTGCCGCTTGGCAATGCCGCAGCTCAGAGTCGGTACAACCAGGCGATCTACTCGCGCGTGCAGCGGATGGCCACCAAGGAGCAGCGTCGGGCTCAGATCATCAACGAGGTTTGCAACGCCCTCGATCAACTCGACGCCAACTGGCAGCGCGTCCTCGCCGCGGGTCGCAGCGCCCTGCTCGAGGCCCGTCTTCTCGAGGCTGAGCAGCGCCAGTTCGATCTCGGTCTGCGGACGTCCACCGACGTGCTCAACGCGCAAGCCAGCTATGCCAACGCACGTAGTTCGGAAATTCGAGCTCTCACGGAATACCAGATCGCCCAGGTCGACATCGCATTTGCCACCGGCACCCTGCTCGGTTCCGCCCAGGTGCGCTGGGAGCCGACGGTTCCCGACATTTCAGGCGTTCGCTGAGGATCGCCGCCGCGAATCAGGAAACTTTACCCGGTTGCAGGTGCCCCGGGCCGCTGATAGAGTGTCGCGCTTCAGACTCTTGATCGGAATCGTGCACCACCAGCAGCGGGGGCAACAATGGGCGAAGTCAATTCGATCGTGGTCATCGGCGCGGGAACGATGGGTTCGGGCATTGCGCTGACCGCAGCCATGAGTGGAATCCGCGCCTTCCAGGTGGATGTGGTCGAGCCCGTGCTGGAGCGCGCCAAAGCGGGGCACAAGAAGATCCTTGCCCGCAATGTCGAGAAACAACGCATGACGCAGACGGATGCGGACGCGGCGCTGAGCCGCATTGTCTACTCGACAAACCTCAGTGACGCTCGCGATGCGGACTGGGCCGTTGAAGCCGTACTCGAAAAAGCCGATCTGAAGAAGACGGTCTTCAATCAGATGGTCGAGACGCTGCGCAAGGATGTTGTGCTGGCGACGAATACGTCGTCCATATCAATCACGCAGATTGCAGCCTCGGTCGGCGAGCATGCCCCGCGCGTCATCGGTATGCACTTTTTCAATCCTGTCCCGGTCATGAAGCTCGTGGAAGTCATCAAGGGGCTTGCGACGAGTGAAGAGACGACCAGTCGGACTATCGCACTGGCTCAGCGCATGGGCAAGACCCCGGTGCCGGCCAATGACCGCGCCGGTTTTGTGAGCAATCGCGTGCTCATGCCGCTTATCAACGAGGCGTTCTACGCGTGGATGGAAGGCGTGGCTGAGGCTGAGCACGTCGATGAGATCATGAAGCTCGGTTGCAACTTCCCCATGGGCCCGCTGCGACTCGCCGACTTCATCGGCCTGGATGTGTGCCACGACATCATGATGGTGCTCTACCACGAACTGGGAGATCAGAAGTACTTCCCGTGCCCCAAACTCCGCCAACTTGTCACCGCCGGCCGACTCGGCGACAAGTCAGGCCACGGTGTTTTCGAGTATGGCAAGTAGGCTTGGACCGGGCTCCATCCCATCTCGTCGTCACGTCATGGCACGACGGCACGATCGCGATCACGCTCAATCGTCCCGAGCAGCGGAACGCGCTTTCCGAGTCAATGATGAGCGCCCTAATAGAGGCGATCGACTCCGCCGGGCGCGATGATGCCTCGGTCGTCCTCTTGGGGGGTCGCGGTCCGTCGTTTTGCTCCGGCTTCGATCTGGCCGATGCCGTCACCCTTCCCGGCCTGATGTCTCGGTATATCGAACAACTCGGCACGATCACCCGGCGCCTTCGCCGGCTGCCGCAGATCGTCGTGGCGCGTGTGCAGGGCGCGGCGCTGGCCGGTGGATGCGCCATGGTCTCCGCGTGCGATTTTGTCGTGGCGGCTCCGAATGCACAATTTGGATATCCCGTGCATCGCATTGGCGTCTCGCCGGCAGTCACCGTGCCAACCCTGCGACAAACGCTCGGCGACGGGCGATGTCGCGAAACGCTCATGGGCGGGCGCATCATCGATGGGCGTGAGGGCCATCGCATCGGCCTGGTCTCGCATCTTGCAGCTTCGACGGATTCAATTGAGGGAGAGGCCCAGTCGCTGTGCCGCTGTCTCGCCGACAAAGGGCCGAATGCCCTGCGCGCCACGAAGCGCTGGATCAACGAACTCGACGGTTCGCTGGAGGACGCGGCCTTCGATGCCACCGCCGCGGGCACGGCGTTCCTCGCAAGCGAGCCGCAATCTGAGCAACTGCTGCGCGACTTCTGGAATCGTCGTCGTGACGCGCGGTGAGCGGCCTCTGCGGCGCCGGTTTCGAGCGGCGAACGATCGGCGTCTACAATGTCCGGCATGCCAGAACTCGTTCGAGTCATCACGCATAATCAAGGCGCCGTCGCAGAACTTCGTCTGTACCGGCCTGACGCCCGAAATGCACTGAGCAAAGACCTGCTGAATCAGGCGCGTGAAGCGCTCGCGCCACTTGCTGCATCCGATGAAGTTCGGGTTATCGTCATCAGTGGCGAAGGCAGGGCCTTCTGCGCGGGTATGGATCTGCGAGCTTTGCTCAATCAACCTGCGGCGATGGGTGAACTGCTCATGCTCATCAGCCTGCTGCTTCGCGAAATCCGCCGCGCGCCCAAGCCGACCATTGCCTGCGTGCAGGGTGCGGCAGTGGGGGGCGGCTGCGGACTCATGTCCGTGTGTGACTTTGCGTTCAGTCATCCTGATGCCCGCATCGGCTATCCCGAGGTTGATCTGGGCGTGTGTCCGGCTGTTGTCGCACCGTGGCTGGTGCGCAAACTCGGTTCCGGCCGCGCGCGGCAGATTCTTCTCGCAGGTGGCACCATGAACGGTACACGGGCGCACGAAGTAGGGCTGCTTACACACCTCGTGCCGCTCGCTGAGCTTGAACCGGAGACGATGTCGTTTGCAGCGGGATTGGCCAAGGGTGGGCCGCGCGCCATGGCCGCGACCAAGAACTGGCTCAACGAACTCGACGGCTCAACGCACGACGACGTACTTGACAAAGCCGCCCAGATCTCGGCCGAGATTGTGCAGGGAGAAGAAGCGCTGACGCGACTGGCCAAGTTGTTCGCACCCAAAGACTGAAGCGAGAGTCCACCGGAGGAGACGTGGGAGAGTACCTGAGCACGGGCGAGGCGGAGGGCAATCGATCGGGGGCAGACCCGAATTGCATCCTGCTTGCCGGCAGCGGCTCCCGAGCCACTCGTCTGCGCAATGCTCTGCCACTCAGGTGGAATATCCAGTCATTCGATGAATCAGCCTGCGAGGGCCGGGGTACTCTTTTCCTCGAGGCGGCCGGCGAACAGCGCCACGAACAACTCGCGGCACTTCGACAGATCAGCGCTGCGGCGCATGACGAGGCCGTCATCATCTCAACCTCGCCGATTCTTGCCCACCGCGAGATTGCCGCCAGCGTGACGAATCCATGGCGTCTGATTGTCGTTGTGCCGCCGTGGTCGAATGCAACGAGCGTTTGCGAGTTGATTGTCGGGCCAGAAACGGGACTTCGAGCCGTGAACCAGGCATTCGATGTGGCCCGGGCCGCCGGGTGGACGCCGCTGATCCAACGTCAGGGCGGGCCAAGCGCTCTGACTCGGCTGTTCGGAGCAGTCCTCATCGAGTCATGGAACCTTTCGCGTCGAACCGGACGGCCCGACGCTGTGGACCGTGCCGCGCGGCAGAGCGGACTGATGTGGTCTCCCCTGCGCGAGATCGACCGACTCGGCCTGGCTCGCCTCAGCGCTGCGTTTGATCGTGCGGGCCAGGTCGCAAGTGTCGACTCGATCTATGCCTCCGAAGCGAGCGAGGCGCCTTCTGCGACGTTTCTGGCGAATTGCGGAAACGACCTTATTGAAGAGCCAGTGGCGATCGGGTATTTCTTAGAGACGGCCTTGAGTGCTGCTGTGTCGCTGCTGACCGATGGAGTGATGGAGGATCTACGTGGCCTTCGTCGGACGCTGGTGGCCGCATATGGGCGGCCCGTAGCCCGTCGGCTTTCGCAGGCGCTATTGGCGCGATATCCTGAGTTGACTTCCGGGCCGTTCCTGGCGGCGTCGGTTTGAGTAGGGATCGAGAAAACGCAACGGTTCAACCTTGGGTCGCGCCCACTTCCGGTTTGTAGGCCCCAAGTGAGCGGATCGAGAAGGAGCATTCGATGGCCAGCAGTTCACTGAGCAGTATGAAGGGCATCTCCGAGAAGGACCGCAAGCAGATCCGTCAGGCTGAAGAGATGCTCGGGCCTGATCCCGACACCATGGGACTTGTGAAGAACTTCTTCTGGGGCCACATCCGCGAAGAGTTGATCTTCCCTTATCCGACGGTCAGTGCGGAAGAAACGGCGCGGTGTGATCAACTGCTGGCTGAACTCGATGATTACCTCAAGAACGAGCACCCGGCAATCCAGATCGACCAGGAGCAGGAGATCCCGCAGTGGTGTATCGATCGCCTCTTCAAGATCGGCGTGCTGGGGATGATTATCCCCAAGGAGTATGGCGGCGGTGGTTTTGGTGTGACGAGCTACAACCGCGCTCTGGAGCGGATCGGCCAAACCTGCGGCTCGACGGCAGTGCTTGCTTCCGCCCACCAGTCCATTGGCTGCAAGGCGCTCGTGCTGTACGGGACCGAAGAACAGAAGAAACGCTGGCTTCACCACCTCGCCAACGACATGCTCTCGGCGTTCTGTCTGTCCGAGCCGAACGTTGGTTGCGATGCCGGCGGCCAGGAAACGACTTGCCGACTGAGTGAAGACGGTACGCACTACATCCTCAACGGCGAGAAGAAGTGGGCCACCTCCGGCGCGCTCTCGGGCATGCTCACCGTCATGGCCAAGCAGCCGATCGCCGACCCCAAGACCGGAAAGGTGAAGGAGAAAGTGACGGCGCTGATGGTGACGCCCGACATGCCTGGCGTGGATATCTTCAGTCGCAACCGCAGCAAGTGCAGCATCCGGGGCACCTGGCAGGCGCGCATCCGGTTCACCGACGTCAAGGTGCCGGTCGGCAACCTGCTGCACAAGGAAGGTCGCGGCCTCAACGTCGCACTGACCTGTCTCAACTACGGTCGCTGCACGCTTTCGGCTGGAATGCTCGGTGCGGCCCGCACCGCCTATCTGCAGGCCGGCAAGTGGCTCCAGACTCGTTATCAGTTTGACCGACCGATTGGTGACTTCGAGCTGATGCAGGAATACCTGCTGGAAATGGCGGCATTCGTGTACGCCTCCGATGCGGTCCTCTACCTGACCACAGGTGTGCTTGATCGCGATGACGATGACGTCATGCTCGAGACGGCCATCTGCAAGATCTTCTGCTCCGAGTGGGGCTTCCGCGCCGTGGATCGCGCCGTGCAGATCATGGGTGGCGAATCGCAGATGACCGAGAACTACATCGAGAAGATCTGGCGAGATAGCCGCATCAACAGCATTGTCGAAGGCGCCAATGAAGTCATGCACTCGTTTGTCTTCGCCTATGGCAGCAAGCAACTCGGCGAGTATCTCATGAATGTCAAGGACAACGCCATGAAGCCTGGCTTCTGGGGTCCGGCGGCCAAGATTGGTGCCGAAATGTTCCTTGGGATGCGCCCCGCCGCACCATCCGTTACACGGCTCAGTCCGCAGCTTGTCGAACACCAGACGGTGTTCGAGAACAACGTTCGCGAGTTCTCCCATCAGGTCAAAATGATGATGAAGGAGCACGAGGAGAAGATCATCTCCCGCCAGACGATCCAGAAGCGCCTGAGCATGTGCGCCGTCTACCTCTACGCATCTGCTGCCGTGCTCAGCCGCCTTGATCGCACCCTGAGGTCGAATCAGGATGGCGCCGAGGTCGAATATGAAATGACTGCGGGCGGCTTCTTCCTGAAGCACGCTGATCTCGAGATTCGCAACGAGATACGTCACCTGCGAGACAACATTGATGACACGCTGCGGTCGTCTGTGCCGGTCGTTCGTAAGTTCATCGACGGTTTGCCCAACGACCAGTTCGCCATTCCCGAGAAGTCGCCGAATGCCAAGGGAACGGGACGCGAGATGAAGCAGGATGGCATCAAGCAGTTTGGAAGTGGATCGCTCGCTGGTGAGCAGGTTCGAAACGCCTAAAGTAACGTGCATCCGCCTTGCGGGTCCACTATCGACCACTGAGAAGAGAACAGGAGTGCGGAATGGTCTTTGAACGCATCGCCAATCGCGGACACGAGCGGGTCTTGTTCGTCCAGAACCTCCCAGCCGGTCTTCGCGCGATCATCGCGATCCACAGCACGACGTTGGGTCCGGCCCTTGGTGGCGTGCGGCGATGGCATTACGCCTCCGAGGAGGACGCGCTTGAAGACGTGCTGCGGCTCAGCCAGGCGATGACCTATAAGGCCGCGGCATCTCACCTGCCGATGGGCGGCGCCAAGAGTGTGATCATGCTCGATGCGGCCCGGGCGGAGCCTCGAGAGATTGCCGCCCGCGCGATGGGCCGCGCCGTTGACACGTTGCGCGGCGACTACATCGCTGCCGAGGATGTTGGCGTTGATGAGCAATACATTGACTGGATGGCCGAGGAAACCCGCTTCGTCATGGGAGGCGAGAAGAAATCGCGCGGAGGCGATCCTTCGCCCCACACAGCTCGCGGCGTTGTCAATGGAATGCGCGCCGCCATGCGATTCCTCGGGCAGGATCCCACCTTCAAGGACAAGGCAATAGCCATCCAGGGAATGGGCCACGTCGGCTGGAACGTCGCCCGCATCGTCACCGGTGAAGGCGCCCGCGTCATGGCCGCTGACATCTCCCCCGAACGCCTCGATCAAGCCAAGCAGCAACTGGGCGTTGAAGTAGTCAACGTCGATCACATCCTGGCAACGCCATGCGACATCCTCTGCCCCTGTGCGCTGGGCGGGGTAATCAACGGCAACAACATCGCTGACATCCAGGCGCCCATTATTTGCGGCGCCGCCAACAACGTGCTCGACGACCCCTTTGAGGATTCATCTGCTCTGCATGCACGCGGCGTGCTCTACTGCCCCGACTTTGTCGTCAATGCGGGTGGACTGATTCAACTCGCCGGCCTCTGGCTTGAATACACCGCGGAGCAACTGGCGCAGAAGATCACTGATATCGAAACCACCACGCTGACCATTCTGGACCGCGGCCGCTCGCTCCAGTCCAATCACGCTGCAGCGGTCGACTATGCCCGCAGCGTGATCGACAACGGCATTCCGAATCAGCCCGTGCGGGGAGCGATACATGCCGGTTGAGAAGGTCTTCAGCGCGACAATCGAGCGCGTCTCCATCCTGGACGAGAACGGCAAGTTTGACGCCAAACTTGGCAAGGATGTGATTCCGCCGGTTGACGCCGTGGCGTTGTACGAGCATATGACCATCTGTCGTGCCTACGACATGGTCGCGTTTAAGCTCCAGCGCTCCGGTCGCATGGGAACCTACCCGCAGAACTGGGGCCAAGAGGCCACCAGCACTGGCGCGGCTTACGCCATGGAAGATCGCGACTGGTTCGTCCCCGCCTACCGCGAAAACGCCGGCATGTTCTGGCGCGGTCTGCCGATGGAGTACATCTTCTGGCACTGGATGGGGGACGAACGAGGCAACAAGATCCCGGACGGCATGCGCACGCTACCTCTGTCCGTACCAATCGGCACCCAGATGCTCCACGCCGCCGGCTTGGCCTGGGCGGGCAAGTACCGCGGCGACGGCTCCGCGGCCGTGACGTTCTTCGGCGATGGCGCCAGCAGTGAAGGGGATTTTCACGAAGCAATCAACTTCGCCACGTCGCTGAAACTGCCCGTCGTGTTCTTCTGCCAGAATAACGGCTGGGCCATCTCGACGCCCCGAAAGAAGAACGTCGGCGGGGAAACGGTCGCCCAGCGCGGCCTGGCGTATGGCGCCCATTGTGTCCAGGTTGATGGCAATGACATCTATGCTGTGGTCAAAGTCGTGCGCGAAGCGCTGGATCGTGCCCGCAACGATTTCGAAGTGACGTTTATTGAAGGTGTGACATACCGCATGGGCGATCACACCACTGCTGATGATGCCCGCCGCTATCGCGATCCGTCTGAACTCAAGGTGTGGGAGAAGCGCGATCCGTTGCTGCGTCTTCGAAAGCACCTCGAAAGTCAGAAAGCGTGGGACGACTCCAAGCAGGAGGCGCTCGAGGTACGCGCCAAAGAACATGTGAATGGCGTGGTTGCCCGCGCCGAGGGCATCGCCAAGCCCGAGGTCTCCGATATCTTCAGCTACACCTACGCCACGATGCCGGAAACGCTCGCCGAGCAGCGGCAGACGCAGCGCACCAATTCGCTGTCCCTCAACGACAATCTCCAATCGGTGTGACGGCGTAACGCGTGGGATCGACCACTCCCGCCTGCTCAAACCCCTGTCGGCGCAGCAGGCACGAATCGCAGTGCCCGCAGGCGATCATGTCACCCGCCGGGTTGTAGCAACTCGTCGTCAGCCCGTAATCGACCCCCAGCGAAGAGCCGGTGCGGATGATCTCGGCTTTGCTCAGCGCGATGATCGGCGTGTTGATCCGCACGCGCTGGCCCTCGGCGCCCGCCTTCGTCGCCACGTTGGCCACCGCCTCGAATGCCTGCACAAACGCCGGTCGGCAGTCGGGATACCCCGAGTAATCAACCGCATTCACTCCGATGAAGATGTCCATCGCTCCGAGCGTTTCGGCGTATGCCACGGCCAGCGAAAGAAACACCAGGTTTCGCGCTGGCACATAGGTGATTGGGATTGCTCCGCCGATTTCATCAACCCGATCGTGCATCGGCACGTCGATGTCGGCCGTCAGCGCTGAGCCGCCGAAGGCCCGAAGATCGACGCGCACGACCTTGTGATCGACTCCACCGATTGCTTTCGACACGCGCGCTGCACAATCGAGCTCAAATCGATGCCGCTGGCCATAGTCGATGCTCAGCGCGTGGCACGCGTAGCCGTCGCGTTTGGCGATCGCAAGCACGGTTGCGCTATCGAGCCCGCCGGAGAGCAGCACCACGGCCTCGACTTTCGGCTTGTCGTGTTCATTCACGTTCGGCAATGCAGACATCAGGCGGTAGGATATGGTCGATGGCATCACCACGACACACCAATGCGCCACTTTCCGACTACCCCGCCTCGCTCAGACTTGCGCTGACGTCGCTCGCTTCGCCGGATCGAGTCGAGCATGTTCCGCTTTCGCAATCCGGGGGCCGCATCCTCGCCGAGGCAATCGTCGCCGATCGCGATTACCCGCCGTTCCATCGCGCCACCATGGATGGCTACGCCCTGCGATCCGCCGACGTCGGTCGCGTTGACACATTTTGCGTTGTCGGCATGGTTGCCGCCGGGTCGGCGGATCGGCCTCGGCTCGCGCCCGGCGAAGCCGTTCGCATCGCCACCGGCGCGCCTCTCCCGCCCGATGCCGATGCCGTAATCCCGCACGAACTCTCCGATCGTTCCGAGCCAGTTCGGTTCGCCGTCTCTTCCATCAGCCCGTGGGAAAACATTCACCGCAGGTCAGCCGATGCAAGAGCGGGGGACTCACTGCTCGAGCCCGGCACGCGTCTCGGTGCACAACACATGGGCATCCTCGCCACCGTCGGCTGCACATCCGTTCCCGTGCATCCTCGGCCGCGAGTGGCCGTTCTCACCAGCGGCGACGAAGTCCTGCCGCCGGACGCCGCGCGCGTCCTCGATCACCAGATTCGCAACTCGGGCCAGTCGATGCTCGCCATGCTCGTTCACGCGATGGGCGGCGAACTCGGCCTCACGGCCCACCTTCCTGACCAGCAGCATGCCACCAACCTCGCCGTCAGCGACGCTCTGAGCAGCTGCGATGTGCTCGTCACCATCGGCGGCATCAGCGCCGGCGAGCGCGACTGCTTTCACGCCGCATTCCAGACGGCAGGCGTCGAACCGCTGTTGCGCGGCGCTGCCATTCAGCCGGGCAAACCCATTTTCGTCGGCCGGGCCGGGCCCAGCACACGCGCGGTGCGCATCGTCGGTCTGCCGGGCAACCCCGTCTCGGTGCTGGCCACCGCGCACCTCTTCCTCTGGCCGATCATCCGCACGCTCTCGGGCGTGTCAGCCCGGCTGCCGTGGACGACCGTCCGCCTCGCTCGCGAGACCACACCCAACCGGCGCCGCCAAGCCTTTCGCCCTGCCACATGGAATAGACAAACCGGCGAGGCGCAGGTGCTCGACTGGGCCGGCAGCGGCGACCTCATCCACACCGCCGCCGCCGACGGCCTGCTAGTATTGCCGGTGCAGGACGGACCGGTGGTTGCGGGAACGTCGTTGGACTTCCTGCCCTGGTGCTGGGCGGTCTGATCCCGCTCATCCGCCGGTGCTGGCGGCGGCGCGTCGCGTCGCAGCTACGGGGGTAAGCGTGTCGACCGACGGTTGCTGACCGCCCGCCAAACCGAAGGCGCTGTGGACGGCTTTGATCGCCCGTTCGCCCTCGTTGCGGTTGATGATGCAGGAGATCTTGATCTCGCTGGTGGTGATGTTGAAGATGTTGATTCCCGCGTCGGCCAGCGCGACGAACATCTTCGCCGCGACGCCGGTGTGGCTCCGCATGCCCAGCCCGACCACCGAGACGCGCGACAGGCCGACGTCGATCGACAGTTCGCCCCGACCCAACTCGGCCAGCACGCGCTCCATCGCGGGCTTGATATCCGCCAGATCGCGATGCTCGACGGTAAACGACATGTTCATGCCGTTGTTCGACGCTTCGTTCTGAATGATGTCATCGACATTGATGTCAGCCTGGCTCAGGGCGACAAACACGGCGGCATCGACGCCGGGCTTGTTGGGCAGGTCGCGCAGACTCACGCGGCCAAGATTCTCCTTGAGAGCGCAGCCGACGACTGACGCGTTTTCCATGTCCGGATTCTCCTCTGTGATCAGTGTTCCCGCATCGCTCTTGCGGCTGTGGCGCACGTGAATGGAAACGCGATATCGCTGGCCGAACTGGACAGCGCGGCTGTGCATGACGCCGGCGCCAAGCACCGCGAGTTCGAGCATTTCGTCGTAGGTGATGCGATCGAGTTTGCGCGCCTCGGGCACAAGGCGCGGATCAGCGGTGTATACGCCATCGACATCGGTGAAGATCTCGCACGAGTCCGCCGCCAGCGCGGCGGCCAGGGCCACGGCGGTGGTGTCCGATCCGCCCCGACCCAGAGTCGTGATCTGGCCGTCATCGGTGACGCCCTGGAAGCCGGCGACGACGACGACCTGCCCTGCATCGAGTTCGCGCAGCAACCTCGTCGTGTCAATGGAACGAATGCGGGCCCGTGTGTGCGACTCCGTCGTCTGAATGCCGATCTGTGGGCCCGTGTGGCTGACGGCTGGAACATTAAGGCTGTGCAGCGCCATCGCCAGCAGCGCGATCGAGACCTGCTCGCCCGAAGAGAGCAGCATGTCGACCTCGCGCCGCGGGGGGGTCGGGTTGACCGCGTCGCCCAGGCGCACCAGTTCGTCCGTCGTGTGACCCATGGCCGAGACAACCACCACGACGCGCCGCCCCGATCGATGCACGGCCGCGACCCGCGCGGCGACGGCGGTGATCAGTTCGGGGGTCGCGACGGAGGTCCCGCCAAACTTCAAGACACTGAGTCCCATAATCCGACCCTTCCAACCAGTGCAACGTCCGCAAAAAAGAGAGAATATGCGGCCAATCGACACAAATATTGCCCACAAAGCACTTTTCCACTTCCGTCTGGGCGGAACTGCGGTTATATTTCAGCGTCTAGATTCAGGGGGAATACTGTGCGAAAAGGGTTCACACTTCTTGAGATGCTGATTCTTATGGCGCTCACGGCGCTTTTGGTCAGCATTCTGGCTCCCAGCCTGTCCTCCAGCCGTTCCGCCGCGCGCAACATCGAGTGCATGAGTAACTTACGGCAAATTGGGACCATGCACTTTGATCCCTTGAGCCACCTGGATTCCTGGGGCCTTTCGGCCTATGACGTGCTCTCCTCCGGTTCGCTGGCTCCTGAAGCGACCGGCGGGCAGATTGATGGCCCGCCACCGGCTCGCCGCGTTGAAGGCGACTCGCGCATGCACCATAACGTTCTCAACATACAACGGCTTGAACAGCAGGCGCCGGACCAGCCTGCGTATTGGAAGCTCACCTGCCCCGAAGCCGTACGCACCGACGTCAACAGCTACGGCATGTACTTCCGCGTGGTTGGGGAGCGGTTCTCAGTCTACTCAACTTCGCGCGACATCATTTTCGGCTGCAGCAATTACAAAATCGTCGACGTCGCCCAGAACTTCGCCTTCCGTCACATGACCAAAGCGAACTTCTACTTCGGCGATCACCACCTTGATTCCCGAACCCCCGAGATGTTCACGCCCACGCAGTGGCTCGAGCACTCGATGCGCGGCGAGCGGGGCGAGGGCGGGAACTGAGCAGTCGGCATCGTCCCCATCAGTTACAGTCCACTCCTGCCATCCGGCTCGCGGTGCGCGCGTTTGAGGCGCTTCAGAGTCAACCGGCCCACACCTCTGGTCGATAACCGGTGAAGCGGGAGCCGCACGCCGGCTGTCCCGGGCGCCAGACGACTCAAACCCAGGCTACACCATGCTCTGCCGAGCAACCATGATCGTCGTGACCTGTTCTGCCATGGCCGGTGTTTCCGGGCTGGCGGCTGGTCCGCTGCCGACTTTGCCGCTGCGCTGGAGCACGCTGGATCCAATGCCGCTGCCCGTCTTTGATGCGGGCGCGGGACTTTCCGATGACTGGATCGTGGTCAGCGGGGGGTTCGGCGAAGATCTGAGCACCACGCCCGCCATCCAGGTGCGCAGTGAGTCGCGCGGCTGGCGTCCCATCGGCACACAACTCAGCGAGCCGCGTGCCCGCCACACCCAGACGACTCTGGATGATGGGCGAGTTCTCGTCGTCGGAGGTGTGCAGGGGTCGCTGCGGCCGGATGCGGACCAAGCACCAGTCACGCTGGCCTCGGCAGAGGTGTTCCATCCGCTGATAGCAGGCAGTGATTTCATCGCGCTGGGTGAACCACTTGTTGGACACTCAGCCCACCGGCTTCCTGATGGTCGAGTCGCGGTCATCGGCGGGTCGTGGGTCCGCCTCTTCGACCCGGAGCTCGATGGATTTACCGAGGCGATTCGACTCAAGCATGAGCGGCATGGCCACGCCAGCGTGCTGTGGAATCGAACCGTGTACCCCGCACCGGTTGTTCCCTCCCTGGCCGAACGAAAGCAGGATCCCGACTACAACATCGTCGAGCAGGAACTGGCCATCGGCAGCGTTCCGACCGCGCGAGGCGCCAGCATCGGCGCCACGATGGAGCCTCAGAAGATCGAGATTCCCAAAGCTCACCATCCGGTGAAGTATTCCACTCGACTCGTGCTGTTGGTCATCGGCGGCAATGGCGACTCAACCATCGAGGAAGTCGATCTCCAAGCCGGCACGAGTCGGCTGTGGCAGGCGCAACTTCCCGCACCCACGGCTGAAGCGTGTGCGACTGTGACGATGGAGGGACGCGTGCTGCTCATCGGCGGCGTGGACACCGATACGGGTGAATCGCTCGCCAGCTCGTCCTGGCTCGATGCTCATGAGTCCGTTTCAGCCGGTCCCGATCTCCGTCTCTCGGTGGGATCCGCCGCAGCAACCTGCTTCGTCGATTCGATGGATGGGAGCGTCATCATGTTCGGTGGTGAGCAGCGCGATGCACTTTCCATCAAGCCAGTCGCCGCTGGACGAATGATGCGCCGCGGCGGCGAGCGCCTGTTCACGCTTCCGGTTCCGACCGCAGCCGCGTGTTACGCTCGGCGTAACTGGATCCGCCTCGATGACCGCCGGGTAGCGGCCGTGGGAGGCTATCGATACGTAGACGCGGCCACTGCAACGGCGGAGAACATCGCCCCGGGCGTCTACCTGCGCGGACTCATCGACGTGGTGCGCATGCCTTCGCCCATCGGCGGCGACTAACCCGATCGAATTCTTGCAGACTCCATTCAGGCCCAGGTCGTGACCGGCTCCGAGCCGTCGGCGGCCTTCCCGTCTGGGTGACCATTGCGACTGCCGGTTGTGAAATGCTCGCCCTGCCAACTGTCGGGATACTTCGAATCATCGAGGTCCAGAGCAGCCTTGGTCGGATAGAGCGGTCGGAACGTGTCGCACATGACCGCCAGTTCATCGGTGAACTTGGCCCCAAGACTTTTTTCGACTGTGCCCGGGTGCGGTCCGTGGGGAATGCCTTGCGGATGTGCGGTAATTGAGCCGACTTCGATTCCCTTCCGCGCTTTGTAGTTGCCCTCGACGTAGTAGAGCACTTCATCGGAGTCGAGGTTGCTGTGGTTGTATGGCACAGGGATCGCCTCGGGATGCCAGTCGAGCAGGCGCGGGCAGAACGAGCAAATCACAAAATTGTGCGCTTCGAAAGTCTGGTGGATCGGCGGCGGCATGTGCAGCTTGCCCGTGATCGGGGCGAAGTCTTCAACGTTGAAAACGTACGGGTAGTAGCAGCCGTCCCAGCCGATCAAATCGAGCGGGTGGTATGCGTAGACGTATGAGTGCACACAATTGCGAGCCTTGATGCGCACCTCGAATTCGCCTCGCTCGTCGTAGGTCAGGGGCAGTTGCGGTAGTCGCAGATCGCGCTCACAGTAGGGCGCGTGCTCGAGGAACTGCGAGGTCTTCTTCGATAGATAATGAGGTGGCGGCAAGATGTGCGAGCCGTTCACCGTTTCGATGCACAGGAAGCGGGGGCCGGGTTCGTCCTTGCTCTTGCGCGGATCGAACACCATGCGGTAGACGATGCCCTTGGGAATGATGATGTAGTCTTTGGGACCGAACTTGAGTGTGCCGAAGCTGGTGTAGACCGTGCCTGAACCGTGATGGATGAACAGGCACTCATCGCCCTGGCCGTTCTTAAAGTGATACTCCATTGGATCTTTGGGGACACAGATGGACATTTCGCAGTCTTCATTGCCGAAGAGCACAACGCGGCCCGTGATCGGGTCGCCGTGAGCTTTCATCGGCATCGTCTTGAGATGCCGCATCCGCATGGTGTCCATCTCAACGTACTCGGGCTTGGTCGAGTAGAGTGTCTTCCAACCGCTGACCTGTGTGGGCGGATGGATGTGGTACATCGTTGACGTTGGGCCGGCAAAGCCCTCGGTTCCGAAGAGTTCTTCGGAATAGAGGGCCCCATCGGGGCGGCGGAACTGGGTGTGGCGGGTCTTGGGCAGTTCGCCCAGTTTCGTGTAGTACGGCATCAGTTCGCTCCGGATCTTTCAAAGACTCAGTTCGTCGGATTATACCGAGTGCTATCCGTACACACTGTCGTCCATTTCGCGCCCGCTAGCCAGGACGGCCTGGAAAGTGGAGGCATGGGAATTCAGCTGCGCCAAGGCGGATGGATGACTTGGCAGATCATGTTTGCTCGTATCGGACGGGGCCAGAACGCAAGCTCCACGCACTCGCCAACACCGGCACAGAGTCAGCGGCCAGAGTCACCACGATCGATGCGATGAAACCGATCCAAGTGAGTGCACGACACCTCCGCTGGCAACGGTGAAACGTGGCTCGCGGGTTCGCCGGCAATCGACCACGGTGGATCCGCCGAATCTCAAGCGCGGAGTCCGTTGCCCTGATTCGCGGCGATCACCGCAGGTCGGGACCGGTGCATGGCAAGGAGGCAAGCCCCGGCTTGTGAAAAATCCCTCGATCCGGACTGGACTTTTTGAACTTGTGTCTATGCTTTCATGTCGTGAGCGGCCCGACCGAGTTCGCAAGTCATTGTGAATAATGATCTTATGAATTCTTCTGCCAGGTCAGGCATTCAAGATCAACCAAACACAAATCAAACACGCTCCGAATCCGGGGAAAACTATGGCAACTGTAACGCACGATGGGCAATCACTCCTCATCGACGGAAGAAGGTTCTGGATCGTCAGCGGGACGATCGACTACTTCCGGATCCCTCGCGCACTGTGGGTTGAGCGCATCCGCGCCGCGGTCGCCGCGGGCCTCAATACGGTCCTTGTCCGCTGCCCGTGGGCACTCCATGAGCCGCGCAAAGGTGAATACAACTTTGACGACCAGGCCGACGTGGCCTCGTTTGTAAAACTCCTCAGTGAGCACGGTCTCAAGTGCATCCTGCGCCCCGGACCATTCATCGGCGGCGACGTCGATCTCGGGGGCCTGCCCTCGTGGCTGCTCGCCGAACCCGATCTCAAGGTGCGTCAGGGCACGGCCCCGTTCCTGGAAGCGTCGAGCCGCTACTTCGGCAAACTCCTCAAGGTGCTCTCGCCCTTCTCCGGCCGCAGCGGCGGCCCGATCGTTCTCGTTCAAGTCGAGCACGAGTGGCACTGCGGCAATCAGGAAGCGGCTGACGCCTACCTGCATGAGATGGCCCGCTTCATTCGTGAGCACGACTTTGATCTGCCGCTGATCAACACCAACAACCTCTGGCAGCGCCGCGAGGAGACCATTGATACCTGGAGCGGGCGCGAAAACATGCTCATGAATCTGCGCCAACTCCGCGCGATTCAGCCCAACCGCCCGCTGATCGTCGGCGATTACTGGACTGGGCACTCTGACTGCTGGAGTCAGCCACAGGCCGTTCCGATGGCGCCGGCAACGCTCATTCACGAACTCACGCAAGTTCTCGCCGCCGGCGCACAATTTAATCTGGCGCCATTCCATGGCGGAACCAACTTCGGGTTCGACGGCGGGCGCCAGCCCGGAGCAGTCGATCGATACGTGACGACCTCCAGTGATGGCGGCGCCCCGCTGGGAGAGTCCGGCGCCATTCGACCAACCTACCACGCTGTGCGCAAAGTCTGTTCTTTCGCCTCGCAGTTTGCACGGGTCTTTGCAAACCTGCAATCCGCCCCAAACGGGGCGGTTCTCGGCGTTATGCCGGAGAAGAGCGGGCGCAAGCTGAGTCGTCCGGGCTATTCCGTTATTCACCTCATCGGAGCCCAGGGTGAAGTCGTCTTCGTCTTTGCTGACGACCACACCAAGTCGGATTCCACGACAATACTGCTTCCCAACGGCCGCGCTATCCCGGTCCATTTTGGCAACCAACCAGTCGCGTGGTGCCTGCTCAACACACACATTGGGGGCCGAGCCAAACTCGACTGGACCAACCTCAACGCTTTCGCCGGCAACGGGAAGAACCTCATCGTGCTCTTCGGACCCGCCGGTTCGCGCGGCTTGCTCAGCATCAACTACAGCGTCATCGAGATCGAAGTCCCGACCGGCGAGGTTCCCGCGATCGAGTTTCACGAAGACATGACCATTGTGGTGTGCAGCGAGGAGGCGATCGACCTGACATACGTCAAGGGTGATACCGCCTACGTCGGCATTGAAGGATTCGATGCCCAGGGCCAGCACATTCCCTCCGGTTTGTGGAAGAACCACTACATCATCCAGGGCAGCGGTGAGCATGAAGAGGTGCCCACCGCTCCGCCGCCGCGCCGGTCGCCTCGCGCGACCATGGCGGAATGGACGTCCGCGGGAATGGATGACCACATTACCGGCAAGGCGCCTCGCTTTGCCACCATCGATGGACCAAGTACGCAGGAGCAATGCGCTGCGGGTTCGGGATACGGATTGATCCGTGTCGTGAATCAAAAGTGGCCACGTCGCAAGATGAAAATCCTCGCACCCGGCGTCGGCGATCGCGTGCACCTTTATGTGAAGGGTCAATTGAAGTCGATCCTGGGCTACGGACCTGGATCCTCGGGCTCCGCAACGGACATCGCTCTGCCCGCCGGGCGCAATGGCACGCTCGTGGCGCTTATCGACAACCTTGGACGCTACGCCGGCGGCAATGACATGCACGAGGGCAAGGGCCTCGTGCAGCATCTTCATGAAGTGAAAGCCAAACGAGTGGGCAAGCCCAAGGTCGTCCCGACGCCTCCGCGTCGACCCTTTGAGAATCGACCGTACCTTGAAGGGCTGCACAACGGCGATGTGACGACCGGCCACGACGTGCAGTGGTCCTTCGAGCACCGCACCAAGACCGCGTTGATCGTCGAGATTTCCGGGGCCGCCACTCCCGCGCTCATTCTGCTCAACGACCAGTGCATCGGCTTCTACTCAGGGCAGACCGGCCGTCCGCTCATTCACCTCATTCTCGATGAAGCGGGCGGTTTGCGCAAGGGTCGCAATACATTCCAACTCGCGCCGCTCTTCTCCGGTGGCGAAGAAGAACTCGAGAAAGCAGTTCGCTTCTACGATTCCAAGGCCGTGCTAACCGACAAGGCGACGTGGTCGTTCGCCAAGTGGGAACAGCCCAAACCCAACCTGTTCAAGGCGCACGACAAGGTGCGAGCCAAGACGCTTGCCGGTCGCCCGGCGTGGTATCGCACGACGTTTTCATGTTCCGACGCACCTCGCGCGTTGTGGGTCGAGCCCAATGGGTTGAGTAAGGGGCAAATCTACCTCAACGGTCGCAATGTCGGTCGGTATTTCGTCGGCACACACAGCGGCCAGAAGGTCGGACCGCAACAACGCTACTATTTGCCAGAATCGTGGGTGTCCTACGACGAGCCAAACGAACTCGTGATCTTCGAGGAGCACGGCCGCGACCCATCCAATGTTAAACTCGTCTACGCCGACTCTGCATTCTGACGTGGATGTGCTGGAGGTGCTGCTCAACGCACCAGTGCACCGCCCCCTTGCAGTGCTGCATTCGGCGCGGCCGCATCCACGCTGGGCGCGATGGTCAATGGTTGCTCAGCCAAGAGGTGTGCTACGGCATCAGGCCGGACGCACTTGCTGGGAGTCGTTCACCGACTCATGTAAGGCAGTCCCGCGGTTCAGTCACGATCCGATGACCGATCTACGTTGGCTCGATGCGCGACTCAAGGCGAGTGGAGCATCGCAGGATTGGTCAGATGATGGATCGGATCCGCCCTGGCGCGGAGGATGGATCGGCTACCTCTCGTATGAACTGGGTGGCTCCATCGAGCCCCACGCCCGTTCATCACGAGCCGACAAGCGCCTCGGCTGGCCACTCTACGAGTGGTTGTGGTGTCCGCAGGTATTTGTGCACGATGCCGAGAAATTGCGGTGGTCGTGCGCGGATCTTCAGTCCGCTGAACCCGTCGATGATGACCGTTTGTTCGCCTCGCTGGGCATGGCGACCGCGGCCCGATCCTCCGTTCCCGTTCAAGCGGCTCTCGAATCGTGGCAGACACGTCAGTCCCGTAGCGCGATCGAAGCGGCCGTTCGTCGCACCATCGAGTACATCCGGGCCGGGGATGTTTTTCAGGCCAACATCGCGCAGCAGTTTGTATCGAGACTGAATGTACCCCCGCGACAACTCGCTGCAGCCGCATGGCAGCGCGTTCCGAATTGGTATTCGGCATACCTCGAACTGGCGACTGATCGACAAGTACTCTCGTTGTCGCCTGAACTCTTCCTCGAAGTCGATCGCGCGAAGCGGCAGATTACCACTCGGCCGCTCAAGGGGACCATCGATTCGTCGAAACACCGATCAGCGCTTGCGAACAGCGGTAAGGATGAAGCCGAACTGAACATGATCATCGATCTGATGCGCAACGACCTGGGTCGAGTCTGCGAGTTTGGCAGCGTTCAGGTCACGCAGCCTCGCACGATTGAATCTCATCCGACCGTGCATCACGGCGTCGCCACCATCGAGGGGCGCCTGCGACAGCAAACAGCGCTCGAGGATATCGTCGCCGCGACGTTCCCAGCCGGCTCGATCACCGGCGCACCCAAGATTCGCGCCATGCAGATCATCAACGAACTGGAGCCCTTTGAACGCGGCCCATACTGCGGCTCGATTGGCTATGTCGGGATGAATCAGATTACACTCAACGTGGCGATCCGAACGATGACCATCGAAGGCGACGCGTTGACGTATGCGGCCGGAGCCGGAATCGTCGCCGATTCCGATCCCACAATGGAGTGCGATGAGATGTTCGCCAAGAGTGCCGTCGTGCGAGGTCTTGCGCAGCCAGATCCGCAGAGCCGCTCAACGAAGCCCTCACAGTCCGACGAGGTCCTGGTGAATGGATAGCTATTCCCGCGATCTCGTCACTTGCGGCGTTCCGATCCGCACTGATGTTGTGGAGGTGCTCATTTTTCGCCGCGTGAGTGCTGATCGGATCGAACTCCTGCAAATGCACCGTGTCGTCTCTGCTGCGGTGTCGCCGAGTACCTGGCAGCCGGTTCAGGGCCACATCGAATCGGGCGAAACGGCGCTCGAGACCGCGCGGCGCGAAATGCTCGAGGAGACCGGACTCACGCACGATACCCGACTTGGCATGTGGCAGCTCGAGCAGTTGCATCCATTCTTCATCGCCGCATCCAATACGATTTACCTCAGTCCGCGATTCGCCGTGGAAGTGCCTCGAGACTGGGAGCCGACCCTGAACGCAGAGCATGATGCGCACCGATGGGTCGCGCAAGGCGAGGTTGATCGAGTGTTTGCCTGGCCGGGCCAGCGGGCCGCGATTCGGGAGTTGGCTCGGGAGATTCTCAATTCCGACTCCCCCTGCGAATCGCTGCTTCGGCTGGAGTAACCCAGTTCGCCATCGTCCGCCTATTGTCCATCGTTCGCGGCAGAAACCGCCTTCGGGAGCGTCGAATGAAGACAAGCGTTCCAGCTCCGTGCGTTCTGGTCATCTTCGGCGCCTCAGGAGATTTGACGCGCCGCAAGATCATCCCCGCGCTCTATGACCTCTTCCAGCGCAACCAGACTCCCACCAATCTAGCCATCCTCGGCGTGAGCCGCTCGGAGATGAGCGATGATGGATTCCGCGAACACGTCCGCGAATGGGCGGCCAGGTTTGCCACACGCCACACCGATGAGGGTTGGGCGAGATTCGCAAGGATGATCCACTATTGCGCCGCAGATGCGGCCGATCCCGAAGCCCTCGATGCGATCTCAGCCGATATCGCTCGGGTTTCTGCCGCTCACGATTGCGGACAGAACATTCTGTTCTACCTCTCCGTAGCGCCGCAGCTTTACGAACCGATCATCGAATGCATCAACCAGTCCGGCCTTGTCACGGAAGGCAAGCGCTGGTGCAGCATCAATCGCGAAGCGGCGCCTTGGCAACGCATCATTGTCGAAAAGCCATTCGGCGTGGACCTCGCTTCGGCGCAGTCCCTGAACCGCACGCTGGGCCGCACGTTTGAAGAAGAGTCGATCTATCGAATTGATCACTACCTCGGCAAGGAACTGGTGCAGAATCTGCTGGTCTTGCGTTTCGCCAACACGATTTTCGAACCACTCTGGAATCGCCGCTACATCCATAATGTGCAAATCACGGCGGCGGAAAAGGTCGGAGTTGAATCCCGCGGCGCGTTCTATGACAAGGCTGGAGCCCTTCGGGACATGATTCAGAGCCACCTGCTGCAGGTGCTCGCGCTGGTGACGATGGAGCCACCCGGCCGCTACGCCGATGTCCAGATTCGTCGTGAGAAGATCAAGGTCACTGAGGCGATCCGACTGGTGACGGCGGAAGAAGCCAAGTCGCGGTGCGCCATGGGCCAGTACGGCGCTGGACCCAACGGCCAACCCGCATACCGCGATGGCAAGGGTGTGGCGCCGGACTCGATCACGGAGACCTTTGCCGCCATCCGGTTCGACATCGACAACTGGCGCTGGTCCGGCGTGCCCTTTTTTGTCCGCACGGGCAAAGCGATGGCGCGCAAGCTCACGGAAGTAGTGCTGACCTTCCGTGAGCCACCCATCGACCTTTTCTCCTCAATTTGCGAGGGTGATCCTCGTTGCCTCCACCGTCCACCAAATCGACTGGTCATCAACATCCAACCCGATGAGGGCATCAGCCTGCGCTTCGAAGGCAAAGTCCCCGGTTCAATGCGCATTGATTCTGTCAAACTCGACTTTGACTACGTGGCTCGTTTCGGAGGGGAACCGATTGAGGCCTACGGCCCGCTCATTCTGGACGCCATGCGCGGCGATCAGACGCTCTTCAAGCACCGCGATGAAGTTGAAGGGGCATGGGGTGCCGTGATGCCATATCTTGATCCCCAGCTTCGCAGGGAAATTACCGGAAACTACCTGCCGGGCTCCTGGGGACCAAAGGAATCGGAAGAATTGCTGGCAAAAAGCGGTTGTGCATGGCATAATCCAAGCAACGAGGAAACGCGCTGAGGCCACGAATGACGGACCTACGCCCGACATCCTACGAGCTTTCGGAGCCCGCAGTTGCACCAAAGCTGCCCGGCGAAGTGGTCGTGTGCGATTGTATCGAGGAACTCGTCGAACGCATGTCCAGCGATCTGCTCGCCCACAGCCTAAACTGCTGGAGGGCGTTTGGCGATTTTCACATGGCTGTTTCCGGCGGTTCGACGCCGGCGCCGTTCTACCGCCATCTCATGATTGATCCGATTTGTCGCGGGATTCCCTGGAAAAAAACCCATCTCTGGTGCGTCGACGAACGCCGTGTCTCGGTCACTGACGAGAAGAGCAATTGGCGGATGATTTCGGAGCACTTCGCGGATCATTCCGGTATCCCGCGATCACAGCAGCATCCCATGGATGCGATCTCGGATCACGTCGAACACGATTACGCCAAGGCGCTGCGCTCAGCACTGGAGTGGCGCGAGCGGGGCCAGGATCGACTCGACTACGTGCTGCTTGGCCTCGGCGCCGATGGTCACACCGCCAGTCTCTTCCCCCACAGCCCCGCGCTGATGGAGGAGAATCGGCTGATCCGCATCAACTCAGGCCCGACGGTCGTCCCGCCCGATCGCGTAACCATGACGCTGCCGCTCATCAACAGCGCCCGCTTTGTGGCCGTGATGGTGACGGGCGAAGGCAAACAGAGCATCGTCCAGCGGCTTGCGGCGAACGGCCATGCGCCCGTCGAGGCGCTTCCGATTCGAGGCGTGCGCCCGGTCGGCGGAACGTTGTGCTGGTATCTTGATCGGGCGGCCTGCACGCCGCACGCTTGACTTGAACCCCCTCGCGCAGAGGTGTATTCTTGGGGGAGTCAGCCGCGGTCAATCCCCGCTGACGGCTGCAGATGTAGCTCAATTGGATAGAGCTCCTGACTACGGATCAGGGGGTTGGGGGTTCGAATCCTCCCATCTGCATTCACTTCTCGCTCGACCGAGCGGCCACCGGTTTACCTGAAACCAGTTCCCACGGTTTCGCGGAGAATCGGTGCAATCGGTCCCCTTCGGAGCGCCTGAGCGCGATGCACAGGACAGGCAAAGCCCCGATTGTGGTTGCGGGCCAGACTGTTTCCCGTGTGGCGCGGCGGACTGATGCTCGGCGCATTCCCGACAAAACCGCCTGCCGCCGCAAGGCGATTTTTGAAGTATTACTCTGGTTACGATGTGAATTGGTGGCTCACGTTGCGGGGCGGCTCTCACGCTCATCGCGGGTCGGGGCCAAATGCCACCCACGGGAGTGTGTGCATGCGCCGCGAGGACTCCCGCACGGTAAGCTTGACGGTCATCGAGACGAGTGATTCGGCGGCTCGACCGAATTACCGAGGACAGCCGCTGCACGAACCGGGAGATCCAGTTGTTTGCGAACTCCCATTGCGAGGAGCCGAGCGCTGATGTCCACCGCAAACCCGGTCACCGCCCGGCGAAAGTGGCGTTGGTGGCACTGGTGGCTGGTGCTGCTCGTTGCGTCGCAATTCGTGCTGCTGTTCTGGCCCAGGCCGCCACGTCTGGCGTCGGATCAGAAAAGTATCGAGGTGGCAGAAGTTGATGGCGACCGGATCCTCGCCGGCGCGAAGGTGCGCTTCGCCTACCGCGATCAGGGGCAGGGTGACGTTGTCGTACTCATCCACGGCAGCCCCGGTTCAGGCGACAATTTCCATCATCTTGCCCCGATGCTCAGCGAGCACTTCCGTGTGATCTCTGTCGATCTGCCCGGTTTCGGTGCATCGACAACGCTCATTCCCGACTACAGCCACGCAGCTCATGCCCGATACGTGCTCGAACTGCTCGACCAGCTCGAGATTGATCGGGCGCACTTCCTGGGCTACTCCATGGGCAGTGGCGTGGCCCTGCAGATCGCTCATCTGGCGCCGCAGCGTGTAGAGAGCCTGATTTTCTACGGCGGCGTGGGCATCGCGGAAGGTGAGGGTACCGGTGATCCGAGTTTCGAAAAGCTGAAGAACATCATTGGCTATGGCCTACTCGTGGTGGCGCCGGAGTTCATACCTCACTTTGGCCTGCTCGGGCCCCGCGCCTCGCGCCACGCCTTTCTGCGCAACTTTCTCGACTCCGACTTCCGTCCGCTGCGCCGCATTCTCGAGAACTGGAAGGGACCGCTGCTCATCCTTCATGGGCGGCATGATCCGCTCGTCGCTGCCTGGGTGGCCGAGGAACATCACGAGATCGTCGAGCAGAGCGAGCTGGTCATGTTTGACGATTCGCACTTCATGGTCTTCAGCGACGCCAAGTCGCGTCAACTCGCCGACGAGATCATCCCCTTCGTCAAGAAATGCTCTACGCCCGGCTACATCGCCGCACGACGCACTCTCGACTACACCGAGGGTGAACCCGAGAAGGAGCCGATGCTGCCGATTGATCTCAATCGCGACATGAGTCCCTGGACCACGATGGGCGCGATCATCGTCGGCACGTTCATTCTCGAAGATCCCACGTCGATCGGTGTCGGTCTGCTCATTCGCAACGGCCAGGTCGACCCGTTCGTCGGGGTGCTCGCCGTGTTCCTGGGTATCTTTATAGGCGATCTGGGTCTGTATGCGCTTGGCGCCGTAGCGGGCAAGCGAGCGCTGCGCTGGCGCCCGATCGCCAGTCGGCTGCCGGCGCATCACCTCGAAGCACTGGGGAGATGGTTCGATCATAACGGGTGGTCGGCGGTGCTCGCCAGCCGCTTTCTGCCGGGCACGCGGTTTCCGCTTTATGTGGCAGCCGGTATTGTCGGCACCAAGCGCCGGCGTTTTGCGCTATGGACGTTCCTGGCGGTCCTCATCTGGACACCGATCATCATCATCCTGGTGATCTTCTTTGGCGAGGGCGCGCGAAAGCCGTTTCAGATGTTGTTCGGCGATGGTTGGCTCTCCGTCGTGGCCGCCATCGTCCTTTTGCTGGTCATCCTGCGAACGATCGCGATGCTGACCAATCGCATCGGCCGGCAGCGACTGGTCGTGCTGGTCTCGCGATTGTGGCGCTGGGAGTTCTGGCCCGTCAAGATCTTCTACTTGCCGCTTGTGCCGTGGGTCGGATGGCAGGCGCTCAAGCACCGCAGCCTGATGGCCCCGACGGCCGCGAACCCGGGCATTCCGCACGGCGGCGTCGTCGGCGAATCCAAGTACGCCATTCTCAGCGCCCTTCCGGCGAGCCGTGTTGTTCCGAGTGCGTTTGTCGCTGCCGATGAGTCCGATCGCGTGGCCGCACTGCGCCGAATCATCGAAGCGCGTGCCTGGGGCTTCCCGCTCGTGCTGAAGCCCGACGTCGGGGAGCGCGGACAGGGTCTCAAGCTCGTGCGCGACTGGGCGCAGGCCCAGAGTTACTTTGAGAAGTTCACTGGCGATGTCCTCGCGCAGACGTATGACCCCGGCCCCCATGAAGCAGGCGTGTTCTATTACCGGCTTCCCGGTGAGGCACATGGCCACATCTTCTCGATAACCGACAAGCAGTTCCCCGTCCTGGTTGGCAATGGGCGGTCGACGTTCGAAGAACTGATTTGGGCCCATCCGCGCTTTCGGATGCAGGCTTGGGTGTTTCTGCACCGGCATGATGAGCAGATTGATCGCGTGCTCGAAGAAGGCGAGCAGATGCGCTTGGCGGTTTCGGGCAACCACTGTCAGGGCACGATGTTCCGCGAAGGCAACCACCTGATGTCTCCGCAACTTGAAGTAGCAGTGGACGAGGCTGCCCAGGCGTTCAGCGGCTACTACTTCGGTCGCTTCGACGTGCGCTACACGGATGTCGAGTCTTTCAAGTCGGGTCGCGATTTTCGCATCGTGGAACTCAACGGCGTCCTCTCAGAGTCGTCAAACATCTATGACCCGAGGCACTCCATTCTGTTCGCCTATCGCACACTCGCGCGGCAATGGGCTCTGGCCTTTGAGATCGGCGCTCGCAACGCGGCCGCAGGCGCGCCCGTTACATCGCTGGGCACTCTCTTTCGCGTCCTTCGCTCCCACCGGGTGGATCGGCGCGTCGAGGCGCTGGCCGATTGATGTCGACTCAGACCAGAGTCTCCTGCGCCGCGAGATAGCGGTCCATTCCTTCGGTGCCCATGAACCGCCGCAACACGCGCCGGTCGATCTTCAGAACGTCCACGAACATCAATCCGTCGATGACGTTGCCAAACTGTGGATCGACATTGAATCCCAACAGTCGCGCGTTGAGGCCGAGATACTGCCGCAGCAGTACCGGCATGGGCTTGCCGTCCGATTCCAATTCGCGCACGAGCGAATCGACCTCGTCGAGATCATTCACCACCGTGCTCATGCGCCGCGTCTCCCATTCGCGCGGCGGCATCTGGCGGGGGGGGTTGCGCGGCTTGATGAGATCGCCCAGTTGCGGCAAGTACTTGTGCATGCGCAAAAACGCCATGAGCAGCAGCCGCGACATCGTCGAATACTCCGCGCTGATGCTTACCGGACCGATCAGCCCGGAATAGCGCGGGTTGCGAATCAGAAACTGGCCGATGCCCTTCCAGAGCAGCATGAGTGGGGCCGTCGCCCGTTGCGCCTCAGGGTGAATGAAAGATCGGCCGAGTTCAATGCACGGGTCGATCTGGTCGAGCAACTTGCGGCCAAACCGAAACAACGTATGGGTGTACAAACCTTCAATGCCGTGTCGCGGGATGATCTTGTCGGTGAGTCCCACGCGGTACGAGCCGAGGATCCGCGCGCTTGCCCGATCCCAGACAAACAGGTGCAGGTAATGGCGATCGAAGTGGTCGAGATCGCTGCTTTGCCCCGTTCCTTCTCCGACAGCCCGAAACGCTAACTCGCGTAAGCGGCCGATCTCTTCCATGCACCTGGGGATCGCCGAGTAAGGGGTGCAATACACGCGCAATTGATCCTGTGCAACCAACTCGTATTCGGGGGCCAGTGACGCGATCTCATCGGCCATGGCCGCAGGCGGCACCGCGACGATGATCGGAACCTGTTCTCTCGCAGTCGTCGAGCTCGGCGCCTGGATTGGTGTCGGCGTTTCGGGCGCATCCCTACGCAAGAGTTGCGTGCGCAAGCGGAGATAGTCGGTGAGTGACGCCGGGTCGCTGTGCCGCTTCATCTGCCCAAAGGGAATGAGCTTGCCAATGCGCACATTGATTGGTCGCCGCCGATGGCGGAGCATTTCCGTTGGCAGCATCAGTGTCCGCAGGCGAGGGTGCACCACGCCGGCCACGTGAAAGAGGTTACTGTTGCGGCCTTCAAAGTAGATGGGCACGACCGGGGCGCCGGTCTTCAGAATGAGCCGCGCTGTCGATTCGTTCCACTCCGGCTCGACGATCCGCCGCTGCCTGAGTTGGAACGCCGCGACTTCTCCCGCTGGAAACGTGGCCAGCATGTGCCCGGCTTGCAGCCACCGCATGGCATCGCGCATCGTCGCGAGATTGCGCCGCACCGCGGCGTCACCGCCGAACGGGTCGACAAAGAAGTAGATCTCCCGCAGGTCGGGGATGATCGACATCATGTAGTTGCCGATCATGCGCGAGTCAGGTCGGATGCGCCGCATGATTGCCAGCATCGCCAGCCCGTCGATCCCGCCGATCGGGTGGTTCCCCACGAGCACGACCGGGCCCGTCGCCGGGATGCGGCTCAAATCCCCGAGAGTGAAATTGAGGTCTACCTCGAGGGCATCCAGCGTTCGATCGCTGAAGTGTCGCTCGTCCGGCCGCGAGTGGATCTCCTTGTAAATCCGGTTCATCGCACGGAAGCGCAGGGCCCGCTCAATCGCCGGTCGGACCGCACGGACCAGCGGGCCCGCGCCATCGACGTTGAGACGAAACGGATTGAGGTCGGTTGGCGCGTGAGACACGGCGTTCCTTGCACCGGGCTGGGGACGAGCCTCAGAAACTGGCAGCCGAGCGGCAGCCTCGCTTGACTGAGGTAGTATAACCGGCAACCGTGCCATTCATACATTTGTGATGGTGCCGCATCATCGATTCGGAAATCTGATTCTCGTCTTGCCTGATTGGAATGATTCGAAGGAGAAACTCATGCTTCGCCCCGTGCTGTCAGTGCTGGCGCTTACTTCAGGACTCTGGCTGGCAGGGTGTGCCACGGGTGAAACCGGGTCGGCGAGGGGTGTGGGTGAAGCTCGTCCGATGGCGCAGCCCGGTGACGCCCGGCAAGCCGGAAATGTCGATCTGCCTCGCTATCCCTCCATCAGTCCCGACGGATCCACCATCGCCTTTTCCTGGCGAGGCGATCTGTGGAGCGTTCCCAGCAAGGGCGGTCATGCCACGCGCCTGACCAGTCATCCCGCCGACGAGACGCGCAGCGCCTGGAGCCGCGACGGCAAACGTATCGCGTTCAATTCGAATCGCACCGGCTACACCAATATCCACACGATGCAGGCCGATGGCACTGATGTTCAACAGGCAACCAACATCGACCAGACCTGCGTACTCGCGGCCTACGGCGTAGATGGCCATGGAAACGAAGTGCTCACGTTCTACTCTCGACTCGAAGGTGATGTGTACCGCGCGTCCCGCCCTTTCATGATCTCGATTAACGGCGGTGATCTTGTTCGTCTTTGCGGCGCCTTTGGCGAGGAGCCCGTCGTCAGCCCCGACGGCTCCAAGGTGCTCTTTACCCGCGGCGGCTCCTCATGGACACGTCGACACTACCGGGGCCCCGATGATCGCGACGTGTGGGTGTACGACCGGAGTAACGATACGTTCAAGCAATTGACGCAGTGGGAGGGCAATGACGGCCAGGCCCGCTGGCTCGACAACTCCACCGTCATCTACATGTCCGATCGCCAGGACAATACGGTCAACCTCTACCGTATGGATCTGGCTCGTGGCGACAGTGCTGCGACACGACTGACGGACTTCAAAGTCGATGATGTGCAGGACTTTGACGTCGCGACCAATGGCAAGTCGGCGGTCCTTGCGGTGTGGGACACGCTTTACACCCTCGACCTTGGCAACCGCAACGCCCAGCCCGTTGCACTGGCGATCACCGCCAATGAAGATGAGAAAGACAATTACGAGATACACGCCATCAACCGCGACGTTTCCGAAGCGGCCCTGAGCCCCGATGGCCAGGTCATGGCCTTCGTCGCGTACGGCGAGGTCTACGTGCGAAACATCGAGGAGAAAAGCCCGACGCGACGCGTTACGAACTCGCACGCAAGAGAGAAGAACATTGCATGGTCGCCAGACGGCGTGCGACTGTACTTTGCCAGCGACGAAGACGGTACGGAGTCCATCTACATGGCCACCGTTGATCTGACGCGCAGCGAAGTTGTTGACTCATTCAAAAAGGCCACGCAGCCGCCCAAGGCTGAAGAGCCTGAGGAAGAACCCGAGCACGAAGCCGCCAAGGGCGATGCCAACGATGCCGAAAAGCCTGCGGAAGAGACTGCCGATGCCGCTCCATCCGAAAAGGCTGAGAAGGGCAACGAAGACCAGCCCAAGGAAGGCGAGGACAAGGACAAAGAGAAGGAAGAGGAGCTTCCGCCGGCATTCAAGCCAGATCGCTGGCACGACGCCATCAAGTTTACCATTACACCCGTCGTCGCCACGCTTGAGCACAACGACCGTCAACCGGTCCCATCTCCGGATGGTCGGTCACTGCTCTTCCGTCGCGGCCGGGGTGATCTGATCATTCGCGATCTCTTCTCCGGTGATGAACGCATGCTCGCAACCGGCTGGGATACGGGCATCGAAGCCCGGTGGAGTTACGACAGTCGCTACATTGCCTATCACCAGGACGACATGGATTTCAACGGCGACATCTGGATCGTCCCAGCGGATGGCTCCGCGCCGGCCGCCAACGTCACTCGTCACCCGGACAACGACTACAGCCCTCGCTGGTCGGCCGATGGCAAGATCCTCTCCTTTGTCTCCGAGCGTGTCAACGAGGAGATGGACCTCTGGATGCTGTACCTCGACAAGGATCTCGAGTCGTACACGGCCAAGGAGCTGCAGAAGTACTACGACGACGCCGCCAAGGAGGCCAAGAAGCGCAAGCCCATCAAGCCCGTGCGCTACGACAAGCCGGCGCCCGAGGTGAAAGCGCCCAAGGATGTCAAACCGTTCGATCTGGAAGATGCCTACCTGCGCCTGCGTCGCGTCACAACCTTGGCTGGCAACGAGGGCAACAACGAAATGACGCCGGCCGGAGACTATTACATCTTCACCGGTACGACCGATGCCCCCGGCCTCTTCTCCGTCAAGTGGGACGGCAGCGATCAGAAACGCCTGACTGGCTCATCCTCCGTCCAGCATCTCAATCCGGCGGGTGACAAGATCATCTTCGTCTCCGGCGGTCGAGGCGGCACAGTACCCGTCGCTGGTGGCAAAGTCGAAAACGTCGAAATTGCCGACCAGATGCGGATCGATCTCCAGGCTCAGGCAAGCCAGAAGTTCCTTGAAGCCGCCCGCATCCTGGGGGAGATGTTCTATCACCCGACGATGAAGGATCTCGATTGGGACGCGCTGTCGCAGAAGTACCACGCACTGGCAAAGAACACCCGAACGGCTGGTGAGTTCAATCACGTCGCCGCCCGCTTTATCGGCGAACTCAATGGCTCACACCTGGGAATCTCCGCCCGCGGCGACGGATCACCCAACGCACAGCCAATGGGTCGTCTGGGCATCGACGCCGCGCGCGAGGGCGATGCCTATCGAGTCACTGATATCGTCGCTCTCGGACCCGCCGCGACTGGTCCAATGGCGCTGCAGATCGGCGATGTGATCACCGCGATTGATCGCGAGCCCTTCGACACCAGCGACACCGTCGAATCACGTCTCCAGGGACGTGTGAACGAAGAGACGATTATCTCAATCCGGCGTACGAGCGACGACGGCAATGCCACACCGCTGGATGTGCTCCTCACCCCCATCAGCTCTGGAGCCGAGCGCGGCCTGCGCTACGACGACTGGCGCAATCGCAACGCCAAGCAGGTCGAGCAATGGTCAGACGGCCAGATCGGCTACATCCACATCGAGGGGATGGATCAACCCTCGCTGGACATCTTCGAACGAGATCTCTACGCCGCGGCACACGGTAAGAAGGCGCTCATTATCGATGTGCGAAACAATGGTGGGGGCTGGACGACTGACCGCTTGCTTGCGTCGATCACCTACCCGCAACACGCCTACACCATTCCGCGCGGCGCCGATTCAAACGACACTGGCCACTACCCGCAGGATCGCCTGTTCATCCAGCGGTACAACCTGCCCATCGACATGCTCTGCAACGAGAAGAGCTTCTCCAACGCCGAGATCATCTCCCACGCTTTCAAGACCATCGGTCGGGGCAAACTCGTCGGCCAGCAGACCTACGGCGGCGTGATCAGCACCGGCGGCACTTCGCTCATCGATGGCACGTTTGTGCGTCTGCCCTTCCGCGGCTGGTACCTGATGGACGGCACCGATATGGAGAACCACGGCGCCGTTCCGGACATTCTCGTAACGCAGACACCAGAGGCCGAATCGGCGAATAACGACGAGCAGCTTCGGGCGGCGGTCAATGATCTGTTGACTCGGATACCCTGAATTCACTGAGCCCGGAGGTACCGATGCTGGTGACCACGACGTTTTCGTTTGAGGGTCGACGGATCGTCGAGTACAAGGGAATCGTGCGCGGGATCATCGTGCGGGCCCCGACCATCGGGCGGGGTTCGCTGGCGGTCTGCAAAACCTCTTTGGCGGCGCGATCCCAGCCTACACGGAAATGTGCGAGCAGGCGCGACAGGAGGCCTACAACCTGATGATCGACCACGCTCTGAAGGTCGGAGCCAATGCAGTTGTAGGTCTACGCTACGACGCCTCAGATCTCTCCAGCCAGGGCTCCGCCACGGAAGTGTTGTGCTACGGCACCGCCGTCGTGGTGGAGTAGCCCGCGAGAATCTCGCGCGCCTGGTGCAGCCATCTCACTTCATTGCCCGGCTAACGCCGTCGGCGACGACGCATCGCGCCGAGACCAATGGCGGACAACCCGACGACTGAACCGGGGGCTGGAACAAAGTCGATCTGCACATCCTCGTACCACAGGAATCCGTTGAGCACGCCATTACCCGTGACGACGATCCGGTAAATCGGCACATCCGACGCCCACCCATTCCAGTTCCAGCCTGACTGTTGGAACGGCACAATCGCCGTTGCTTCGCCGAGCAGATTCTCGTCGATATCGAAGAAAGTGACAGTCGCGTTATCGGCGCCGCTGTTGTTCTCCCACCATCCACCAAATCGCGTCACCGGCACGTCAAACTCCCATTGGCCGATACCGAGTTGGCCCATCATCATCCCCGATCGGGGGCGCACCCACTTGCCCGAGAACTGGGATCCCCACTCGACCTTGATCGCGCCGCCTTGGGTCATATTTCGGATGACGCCCAGACCGTCGAAAACCGGCAGCACCTGTTCGGCCATGGTCTGGTTGTACTGGTTGAACGTGTCGGTCGCCATCCCTGCAAACGGATCGACGGCGATGATATCGGCCCGCGCTGCGATCCCGGTTAAAAGCAGGATGATTGCCAGAGCACAAAAAGCGGATGAAAGTCGCGATTGATTCACTTTGATTCTCTCCTCTTCGCCGCTCCGGGTTGTGGGTTCCCCGGCGTCTGGATGCCGCCGTCAGTCACTTCTAGCAGGATTTTGCCGTAGAGGAACTATTTTTCTGGCCTGGGCGGTCACTCTGGTATGATTCACAAACGCTTTGGAGGTGAACCATGAACTGGCGAACTCGTAACGCGGCTGGAGCGGCAGGAGTGCTGGCGCTGGCAATGTTCGGCGCTTCGGCGGGTGTGCAACTCGATGACGAAGGATGGACGCGCACGTTCAATATTGAACCGGGTGAGTTGGTCCCCACGGGTCGCAATCCTTACTTTATTCTCGAGCCAGGGTACCAGCTCGTGTTCGAGGGTGGCAACGAGCGACTGGTCATCACCGTGCTCAGCGAGACCCGCATCATTGACGATGTGGAAACGCGAGTCGTCGAAGAGCGCGAGACCAGGAGCGGCGAGCTGGTCGAGATCTCACGCAACTTTTTCGCGATCAGTAAACGAACCAACAGTGTCTTCTACTTCGGCGAAGAAGTGGACATCTACCGCGACGGAAAGGTCGTCAATCACGATGGCGCGTGGATCTCCGGCCGCGATGGCGCGAAATTCGGCCTCATGATGCCCGGCCAGGTCCTCCTTGGCGGCAGGTACTACCAGGAAGTCGCGCCCGACATCGCCATGGACCGCGCCCAGATCATTGGGAACTCGTCGATCATCAAATGCGCCGCGGGTCAGTTCGCAGAGTGCCTCAAGATCGAGGAGACCACGCCGCTTGAACCCAACGACAAGGAATACAAGTACTATGCCGCGGGTATTGGTCTAGTGCAGGACGGCTCGGTCAAACTCGTCCGATTCGGCCAGGCGGATGTGCCCGAGCCTTAAGTGGCAACTGACGTGAATCCCGGGATCGGTTGCAAGGTCTCGTCCTGGGATGGACATTCGACTCTGACCCCCCGCGTCGTGGCTGGCGGTCTGAGTGAAGTCGAGGTCCCTGCTCGAGTGAAGGAGAGCAATCGTGAGAAACTCCGCCAAGATGGCGTGCGCCGTCGCCCTTCCCGTGACGCTCAGCGCCACCCTTGCCCTCGCCGGGGGCTTCGCCGGGTACACCGATCCCGTTCGCTGGCCGGTGGGCTTGAATCCAACCGACGTGCAGACGGCCGATCTTGATGGAGATGCTCACGCCGACCTGCTGATCACTAACATTGCGGGACGTTTGACTACTCTGCGAGGAGTCGGAGATGGCGCCTTCGTGACGCTTGGCGTGGCGCAGACGATCGCCGCTCCCAAGGCGCTGGCGCTTGGCGACTTCAATGGAGATCACCACCCGGACGCGGCGGTCGTCAGCGCCACGGGCTTGCAGCTGGCTATCCATCTCAATCAGGGAGATGGTACCTTCGGATCAGCATCGCTCATTACCCTCAGCGCCTTTGCCGATGCTGTCGTCTCGGGCGACTTCAATGGCGATGGCCGTCTCGATCTTTATGTCTCGCACATCAACGCCCATCGCCTGACACTGCTGCTCGGCGATGGAACCGGCTCATTCCAGATCGACCGCACGATCGATACGCCGTACTACCCATACTGCATCGAGGCGGTCAACCTCAATGGCGACAACGCGACTGATCTCGGCGTCGGACTCCTCTCCGGGGGCCAGGACAACGCCATTCGCATGATCCTCAGTGATGGCAAGGGCGGCTACCTTCCGCCTGTAGACTCCAGCTTCATCCGCCAACCCGTTGATCTCGCCTTCGCCGACTTCAACCGAGATGAGATTCTCGACTGCGTGTCCGTGGACAAGCATGCCGGCATCGCCACCGTGATGCAAGGCAACGGTGACGGCTCCTTCTCCTCGCCGCAGTACCATCCCTTCGACGGCCAGCCGGAAGAGGTTGAAGCGTTCGATGTCAACAACGATGGCGTTGCTGATGTCGTGGCTGCTCACAGCTACTTTCATCGAGTCACGACGATGGTCGGGCTCGGCAATGGACAATTCCTGTTCCCCGTGTGGCAGGATGTCGGTCCTCAAGCGAACGATCTGACCCACGCTGACTTCGACGGCGACGGATTTATGGATCTCGCGGTGGCTCACGGTGTGCCGGGCGTCGAAATCGTCTCCGTCCTACTCAACCGCTCTATCCCAGGCGCCGCGGCCCACCTGTTGGATGTCAGCGCCGCGGTCGGCGTGATCGATCTCGGATTCATCTCCGATATCGAACACTCCGACAACGCCTACCTCATGGCCAGCGCTCATCCGCTCGGCAGCGTACGAACTCCAGGACTGATCGACCTGCGCGTTGCCGCCCGCACGGAGGAGCCGAACCCGGCCTTGCTGAACATCAGCGTCGAAGCCCAGATCAGTTGGGACGGCATCGAGCAGGTGCGATTGCTCAACCGGCTGACCCGGCACTACGACGTTGTGATGCAGAATCCCAGTGGGCTGGGCGATCGCATTAATCGCGTGCTCGGCGTCGATGCGCGACCATACATCGGCAAGGACGGAGAGATCGAACTGTCGCTGCGTCATACGACGATGACCCGGCAGCCCTTCTCACGCTTCAGTTCGTTTGTCGACTGGGTGGAGATCGCCGTCGAGTAGTTGTGCTACTTCGCCCACGCGGATGACTTCGGGTCGAGTTGCCATGCCTGGTCAAAGAACCCGGCGCCAACCACGCCGTCGAGTCCTTTCACCAGCACCTCGGGCCGCGCAATGTACCAGTCCGGGTAGTGCACGCCCGAAACGAAGTACGTGAAGCGGTCGGTCAATCGACTTCCGGCCATGCCGGTGCCGCAGACGACAGCCACGAGCGAGTTCTCATCGAGCGCGTTTGGATACGTGAACACGCACGCGAGATCATCGCCTTTCACTACCCGGTCTCCGCAGGTGACCTGGCCACGGCGCACCTGAACAGGTGAGTCGGCGAGCACCTTGGACCAGGTAAGATTCGTGTCGGCGTTGCCATAGAGAATCACGTTGCGCCCCTCGTAGCCACCCAGGTTGTACTGGACATCGGAGATCACGTCGACAGACCCGTTGCCGCGATAGAAGAACGTCTCAGCGTCGGCCCGAGCCTTACCGAGATTCCACAGAGCTTCTTCGCCGCCCCCTCGCGTGCCGTAGACAAAAACCATTCGATTTCGGAACGCATCCTTGAATGGCCCGCTGCGGCCGATCCGCTTTTCGCCAGCGGGAATCGGTTCCGGCGTCAGCGCCCAGCCTTCTTCCGTGTTCGCGAGACGGATGAACTCCTCCTTGCTGCCGCCGAGGTTGTACTTGATGTCATCGCCATCAAGGGAAATGACAATC
Organism: Phycisphaerales bacterium UBA5793; assembly: GCA_002418285.1. GTDB lineage: Bacteria > Planctomycetota > Phycisphaerae > Phycisphaerales > UBA5793 > UBA5793. Next base: position 2,052 of record DIDT01000039.1, on the reverse strand, counting down.
TCCGAAGATGTGGCTGCACCACTCAGCGCCTGCTTGAGCAGATCGACGTCGAAGTCCAGCCGCCGCACGTTGTCCGTTTTGCCGACGATGTGCCGCGACCCGATCACCAGGTCGATATCCACACCGCTTCGCACAAGTGATTTCTGTTGCTGTTCAATAGTGACCCATTGAGACCGCGACGAGATCGACGGATTGGCCGTGACGAACTCGATGTGCCACACATTCTCCGGCGACGTGCGAACATGATCGTGGAAGAAGTCAAACATCGGCGGCCAGTCCACGCACGGGCTGCCCCACCAGTGGCCGGCGCCCGGCCGCTCGTAGTAGGCGAAGTCAGCGTGGTACGTCGCCAGATGAGCCCGCATCTGCCGTGCCTGCTCGACAGGGACGTTGTCATCCGCATCCCCGTGCAGCACGTAAACGCCAAACTGGAGGTAGTTGCGCGAAAGCGCGAGCGTATCGCTGGGAAGGCTCGCCCGGGCCATGATGTTGCTGACTGGCGTCGAGCCGTCGAACTCGCTCGCCCCCGTATATGACCAGAAGCTCACCCAGCCCGCGCTGGGTCCGATGGCGGCGAAGCGATCGGGAAACTGCGCACCAACCTGCCAGGTGCCGTGCCCGCCCATCGAGTGACCGGTCAGGTAGATGCGATTGGGGTCGGGGCCGAACAGGTCGGTGGCTCTGTCGAGGACTTCCATCGCATCGATGCGGCCCCAATCTTCCCAGTCAAACCCGAACTGCCGCCGGTTCGTCGGGGCAACGACGGTTCCCCAGTCCTTGGGCGCATAGGAGCCCGACTGGCTCGGTGCGTGCACACCGGCGCCATGAAGCGACAGGAACAACGCCTGATTGTCGCCTGGCGTAGTGCTCGGCCGCACCGAGAACATCTGCACACTGCCGTCGATGTCGCTGATGAAGGTGCGGATGTGGTGATCGCTCGCGTCACGCACGTTGAGCGTGACTGTCGCGGGCTCAGCGGCGGCGGCCGAGGCTCCACGATCGCGCTCGTTAATGGCCGTCAATGTGTAGTCGACTTTTTCCGCGCCCGCCGGTGAGTCGGGGACGCTGAACGATACAGCGACCTTTCGAAGGCTCAGTGGCGCAATCGTCCCGATCGCGGCGTAGGAATCCACTTCCCCATGCCCGGATGACACTTCGATGTCACCCTCCCACGACTGATTCGTCGCATTGACGAGCACCACACCTCCGACGACGTGCGAGCCAAGTAGCGCCCCATCGCCGCGCAGCAGATCAGGCAATGTCGCATCACGAAGATCAAAGAACACATCCGCCTTTGGCTTGCTCAGGCTCGCCCGCATCCGACCGCGCGAGCAGTAGAAGAGCAGCTCGTTGTCCCCAGCGTGCAATGACACCGGCAGCGAGAAGTTGCCGTACTGGTACGGGTCGCCCGTCCGCATTTCGCCATTGACATACAGCAGGCTGTGCCCGCTGGCGTCGAGCATCATGATCGCCTCGTGATCGAGATGCACAGTCCACGAGATGTACCCCTGCCGAATCATCCAGCCTGCCCCATCGACCTGCTGCGCTTTCCAGATGGCGGTCGATCCATCGGGCTTTGTCACCATTCCGCCGGCAGTGGGGGTGCTCCACGTGCCTTCCACAATCATCCGCTCGATGGCGTCCGTGTGGATGGCGCTGCGCTGGGCCACGCCGACCGGATCGATGACCAGGGCCTCCTGCATTGCAATCGTGTCGTCGGCAACCTCCTGCGCCCGGCTGATCGAGCCGAAACCCAGCGTCGAAACAGCAACCACCGTCGCCGCCATCCAGTTGACGAGCGTCCGTCGTGAAGTGTGCCTTCCCATGGCCAAATCGCTCCTTGCGTGCTTCGAGTCGATCCCGATGATCCGAGACCGTAGCACGCACAGGCGGCTCAGGCAGGGCCTATCATTGCCCGCACCTCACGGGGCGTAGCTCAGCTTGGTAGAGCGCCTGCTTTGGGAGCAGGAGGCCGCAGGTTCAAATCCTGTCCCCCCGACTTGTCTCCAAAACGGACCCTTCGGCGAGCACGTCGAAGGGTTTTCGTTTGGT
>DIDT01000041.1 GCA_002418285.1 Phycisphaerales bacterium UBA5793 | reverse complement strand
TTCGGAGTGCGCCGCAAGGACACACTCGAAGTTGTCGTCGCTTCGGGCACCGCGATGGTGCAGGATGCCACGAACCCGAAACTCTGGCGCTACACCGTCGCCGACGTAGTGGCGGGCGTGACGTACGAATGGGTGGCGCGGCTCCAGTTCCCGGACGCCGTCGACTTCTACGAGACCGAAGACGTTGCACCGGCCGAGGCGTCGTGTGATGCGATGCTGACTATCGGCGATGTCGATGCCCTCCTCGCCGCGCACGTGCTCAGCGGCGACATCGTCGACTGGACCGGCCTGAGCGCCGCCGACAAGGGCGTGTACATCTGCCGCGCCCAGACGATGATCGACGCCGGCCGCTGGGATGGTACGCTCTACGACGCCGACCAGGCGTACTCGTTCCCGCGCAAGGATCGCGACGACGAACTGATCGGCGAAACCAACGACGCCGATCCCGACAGCCCGCTGCCTCCGCTGCGCGTGCGCGAAGCGCTGGCGCTGCTCGCTTTCTCGTTCGTGCACCGGCCCGATGCGTGGGAGGGATTCGAGCTGCGCATCAGCGGCGGACTCGCGAGTCACAGCGCCGGAGGCATCAGCAAGGCGTACCAGCCGCGCACAGGGGCGAGCGACGCTCGCGAGGCCCTGCGCCTCATCCCCGGCGTGTGGACGCGTCTCCAGCCCTTCTGGTTCCGTGGGGGGCACATCGTATGAGCCTGACCGGACTGACCAACGCGAAGCTGATGTCGTGGCGCAAGCTCGAAGACGCCGATGAGCAGGGCCGCGCCCAGTTCGGCGATGAGCAGATCACCGCCAGCATCCCGCGCATCGTCGTGAGCCAGCCGGGCTACACGCACAACAAGACCGCCGAGCGCGAGGGCTTCGCCGTCTCGGCCGTGCTGCTCGTTCCGCTCAATCTCGACATCAACGCCGGCGATCGCGTCGTGAGCGATCATCCCGACGTTGCGAGCAAGGTGCTCATCGTGCGGATGCGCAAGTCGATCAACGTGCCCGGCCTCAAGGCCCGCGAGCTGCTCTGCGAATGGCAGGTGAGTTCATAATGCCAGGCGACACCGGCATGAAACTCGACCTGAGCGAGTTCACGCAGAAGCTCAATGCCTTCGCGCGCGTGTCGCATGATGAGGCGGGCCGATTCGCCGAGCATGTGAGTTTGGCGATTTTCTCACAGGCACAGAAACGGGCACCGAAGAAGACGAATTTCCTGGCACAGGACTCGGCGATTCCACCGCGTCCCGTCGACGGGACCAACGGACTCGGATGGGAGTTCGGTTTCGGTGCGCACTACGCCGCCGCCGTGCATGAGCGGTCCGAACTTCGCCACGAGAACGGGCAGTCGCACTACATGCTCGCAGCGATCAACGAGGACGGCCCAGGCATCATCGAGCGCGCCGTGCCGCTGATGGCCCAGCGCCTCGCGGGGAGGGCCGGTTCATGAACGCGACACTCACCGACCTGCTCACGCAACTGGCCACCACGATCGCGGCGGTGACGACGTTTGTCTTCGTGCCGACGCAGGGGCAGAGCCGCAACCTCTACATCGTGCATCTGCCTGACACGCATCCGGGCTGGACGATCGACGCGGTCGTGCGCTCGGCCGGCGGCCAGGCGAAGCTGCACGATCCCATCGATCGACTGAGCGTGCAGGTCATGGTCCGCGCCGCCGACCAGGGCAACGGGCTCGACGCGGCATGGTCGATCTACAACGCCTTCACCGACGCCAACGGATTGCCGCTGCGCCGCGTGAGCCTGGGCAACAACTGGCTCGCCTTCGAACTCGACATCGCCCCGCCCCAGGGCATCGGCACCGACGAGGCCGGCCGCTACCTCTTCACGATGAACCTCAACCTCTCAGCGGCAACAGTCGCGTAGGAGCATGGCATGGCACAGTACGACAAGACCAAGATCTGGGACGGACAGGCGGCGCAGCTCTTCGAAGGCGCCGCAGCCGGCACCGATCTCGGCTTCACCGGCGATGTGACGATCAGCATCGAGCGCGGCGTCACGGATGTGAAGGCGAGCCAGACCGCCGAGCAGATTCTCGATCGGCGCCTCGCTTCGGAGATCTACCGCGTGGCGATCGATTTCAAGGAAGTCGGCCAGGCGACGTTCTTCAAAGACTGGTGGCTGACGGGCAACACGGACAACGCCGGCGTGATCGATCTTCATCCCGGCTCGCTCGGCGCGTCGTTGCCGACCAAGCGCATCCGCTGCCACCCGCGCGGCCTGGGCGCTGATACGACGCGCGACTTCATCTTCGAGGCCCTCACCTTCGATCGCGGCCCGAGCATGGTGCTCAACGGCAAGGGCGATCACGTGCACCGCCTGGAATTCATCACCCTGCCGACGGCGGCGGACCTGCCGACGATCAAGCTCGGCGTGATGAACTACGTCGCGCCGTAACACCAGCCCTTCGACGCCGCGTCGAACGCCCGTTGATGGCCATTCGAATTGGAGATCCGCAGCATGCAACCAGTCCTCGTCGATCTCGACGGCACCGCCGGCTTCCTCTACGTCGTCCGCATTCGTGGCGTGCTCTGTGAGGCGATGCATCCGGACGCATGCAACCTGGCGACATTCGAGCACCGTGTGCGCCGTGCTGATTATCCCAACGAGGCCGATCTGCGCGCGGCAGTCAGAAACCTGGCGATGAGGCTCATCGACTACCTGTTCGCGGACTGCGCGGCCTGGTGCGAAGCGCGAGGCGATGTCCTCCACGTCGAACCGCTCAGCACGCAGGAATCGATCGTCATTCTGCTCCAGTACCTCACGCTGGCGGCGAAGCATCGCGGCGAAGATCTGACGCCATACATCGACGGCTCGTTCTCGCTCATCGCCGAGGACGACGGCGTGATAAAGGCACGCGCGAAGCTGGCGGCGAACCTCCCTCCCGGACGAACCGTCGGTGCGCCCAGCGCATCGACTCCCGTTGAACCGCAGAAGGGAGCCGCCGCCGACGCGTCATGAGTGCGTTCTCCCTCGGATCAATTCGCGCGTTTCTGGGCCTGGACTCCAGCGAGTACACCAAGGGGTTGCTCGATGCGCAGGTGGCCAATGAAGTGTTCGGACACACCGTCACGAACTTCATCAACAACCCACTGCTGGGCGCGGTGAGCCTGCTCAAAGGTGTGGCGGCCTCCACGGTCGCCACCGTGCGCGAGACCGCGTTCCTCAATCAGGAGTACCTGCGCACCTCTGAGCGCCTCGGCGTCAGCACACGGACGATCTCCGGCCTCCAGATGGCGTACCGCGATGTCGGTGTGCAGACGCAGGAGTTTGAGAAGCAACTCGCCAAACTCGCCATCAAGGCCGACGAGGCGTCGCAGGGCAATCAGACCTCGGCGAAGCTGTTCGATCGGCTCGGCGTGTCTGTCACCGACGCCGCCGGTAACCTGCGGCCGCTCGACGACATTCTCCGCGATGTGAGCGACGGGATGACGCGCCTCGGGAGCCAGCAGGAGAAGGTGGCCATCGGCAACCTGCTGTTCGGCGAATCGTTTGTCAAGGTGCTCAACGTCATCGGCGATGGATCGCGCACCATCGAGGGCCTGATTGAAAAGGCGTCGCGCTACGGCCAGGTGGTCGAAGACGACGCGGCCCGGGCCAGCAACGAACTCGCCAGCGCCCTGGGCGATCTGAACTTCGCCGTCGATGGAGCGCGCAAGCGGCTGGCGACCCGTTTCATCAGCTCGTTCCTGGATGAGTTCGCCGGCAGCCAGGCGGCGGTCGATGGACTGGCTGACAGTATCGCCAAGCTCGACCCGGCCGCTGAGCGCGCCGGTAATGCGATCGGCAGATTGCTCCGCGAAGAGGCGGAAGGCCTCTCGATCGTTATCGAGAAATGGGAGGAGTACAAAAAGGCGCGCGAAGAGGCGGAGGAAAAGAACAGGTCATCGCTGGATGACCGCGGCCGCGCTGACGCCCTGCTCAATGAGCGTACGTTCGGCTCGCACCCGCTGTCCGGTCTTACGTACCAGCGAGCGTTGGACACGGAACTCTTCAACCTGGGCGCCTCACGTGAAGCGGTCATTCGTGCGACGCGCGGCCACTATCCCGATGAACTTGAGGAAGATCTGGCGATTCTGCACCGCAACCAGGCGCGCATGCGCGCACTGAGGGCCCGCCGATGACCGTCACGCAGGCGCAGCTCCAATCCGTGATGAAGCTCACCTTCGGCGGCGTGACGCATCGCATCGAGCGTTACACCTGCACCTCAGCGCTGGAGCGCACCGGGCCGGGCCACGACGTCTTCCGTCGATTCACCTACACCATCGATTGCGAGCTGGAGGGCGCTGATCTCGCGAATCTGAGGACGCAGATCGACGCCGCCCGGACCAGCCTGATGACCAGCGGCGCGGACTTCAAGATCTACCGCGCCGGTTCGGTCATTCATCAGCATGACGCAGCCGACTGCCACTTCGGCCCCACCATTCGCTTCGACGTCAACGGCAACCAGCAGTCGGGGTTCTTCGAGACGATCACCATCTCCGTCGAATGCCTCGTGCCGGTGGCCATCACCGCCGGCGTGATCGATCACACCTGGCGGGAAGCGACCAGCGTCGATGATGAGGCGGAGACGACGTCGACGGTTCGAACTGGCTCGATCGTCACCGAGGATGGCGAGAGCGCCAAGGGCGCGATCGAAGACAGTCTGCCGGCGCAACCAGGTGGGTACGACCGCCAGGTGGACATCAGCACCGACGACACCGATACGAGCGCCACGTACACGCTCACTGATCGACTCAGCGATCGCCGCAACACCAGCGCCACCGTTCGAGACCACAAGTACACGAAGACGACGACGACCAAGAGCGGCGTCCTCGAAACGATCGTGCACAACGGCACGGTCCGCATGGTCGAGGGGGAGAGCGCCCGCGCCTTCGTCGAAGCCAACCTGCCCGCGGTCACCTCCGGCTACGCACGCGACTACTCGGTGAGCAACAGCGATGATGATCGCGACGGCTCCTACTCGGTGACGGACACCCGGGCTTCATGGTCGACGATTCCGGGCATTGAACAGGCGCAGCTCGAGGAGAGCCGGAGCGTGGATGCCCAGCTCCGCGTGGTGCTCGAACGCAGGGGGTTCTTCATCGGCGAAAACGCCGTGCAGGAGATCGCCGCCGTGCGCGCTGCCCTGGCGGCGCTGGGCACCATCACCTTCGAAGAGATCCGCCAGGACCGCTACAAGGACCAGCGGTACTCGTTCCGCTTCACGGCGCTGAGCAGTGACGACGCTGATCCGAATGCCGATCCCCCGGTGCTCCAGAGCGGCATCGTATTCTGGCAGGAGATCGTGCGGCGCAGCGGCGGCGCCCGCTCGCGGCTCATCTCGATCTACCCGGATCGAGATCCCTTCATCTATTTCGGCGCGCCCCAGCCGGTCGTCATTACCCTCACCGGTCGGCTCGTGTCTGTCAGCGGAGCGTATTACGCCGCACCGGCCGCACCCGATTCGATCGCCGACTATCAGAGTGGGCAGACCGATGAGGTGCGCAATCGCATCAGCGAGCGCGAACTCGAAACCACCTGGTCGATGACGTTCATCTGCCCGCCCGGCACCACGGCGCCACTGCCGCGCAGTCGCACGGAGGTGCTCGCATGAGCTCGCCGCGCATGATTCAACAGCTGCGCTGCACCGTGAACGGGCAGCAGTACGTCGCGGGCATCCGCGTCATGGGATTCATCCAGCGCGGGATCGGCATCTGGCCCAACCAGGTGACGGTGCGCATCTGCGAGCGGGAGCGCCAGATCCTGCCTGATGACCTCTACGGGCTCACGTTCTCCATCCTCGTCGGCACCGACGATCGCAATGCGGAGATCTCCGACTGGCGACTGGTCGACGTAACCGAGGTCAACCACGGCACCACGAGCGACAACGCCACGAACCGCGCCATCGAGTGGGATTACACGCTCGAAGACGGGCGCTGGCGATTGCAGAACGATCGCGGTGGTCTGCTGACCCAGGGCGTGCTCAACCCGACGCTTCCTGATGGTTCGATCAACCCGGGGCTTCGCCTGGAGAATCACGAGCTCGTCAACCTCTGCCTGGCCGCACTGCCGCTGACGCATCGAGAAGGCGCATTGAGTTCGGCGGTCATCACCAAGATGGACGCCATCGAGCCGCCAGCCGAACTCGTCTGGCGTGGCGCCCACGCGCCGACGCAGTTGCAGCGCTTGCTCGAATGGACGCGCTGCGCCTTCTGCTACAACCAGAATGGCACGTATTCGATCCACGCGCTCAAGGATCCGCCGGACACACCGGACAGTCCCTACATTCCCGAAATCGGCAAACTCCCCGGCGGCTCGCACACGATCACGCCGCCTGATCATGAGGGCAAGTGCATCATCGCGTCCTGCCCGACGCGGCATTTGATCCAGCGCATCCGCACGCTTTATCAGGCCACGCCCTACGAGCCGCCGCGCCCGTTGCAATGGGTCGGCGTCGAATTGGATGGGAGTGTTCAGGCGCTGACCGACCTCTCGTGGTGGCCGAGCGGCAAGACACCGCTGCAGGTGTTTCAGAACAAGTTCGCCGACGTCGCGGATGATTACAAGCGCCTCGCCGAGTCGTGCGTGTACCGCATGGTGCGCCTGCACGATGATGATCTGGCCGAGGACTGGACACTTGTTGAGCGACTCGTCGATCAGAACTTCGCGACGTCGTCGCCGCGCGGCGAACCGCTCGGCGTGCTTGCGCTGAGCAATGCGAGTTTCCAGGACAAGCACGGCACGTGGATCAATCCTTCGACGCCTGTGCCCGTGGAGGGTGTGCGCGTGGATCTCGACCGCGGCGTGGTCATCTTCGATCGTCCGCAGGTTCGATTGAACTCTCGGTCGCAGGCGCCCGAGCAGGACGCGCAGGAACTGACTGGCGCGCAGCTGGCGATCACCTTCGGCCATCACCCCAACGCCGGCGACTACACCGACTACTTTATGGCCGCATACAAGTGGGATTATGATCTTGAACAGGTCGTGAAGATTGCCGATCCCGACCCGCCCGATCCGCCCCACACGGCTGTGTATGACGCCCTCGCTGAGGGCGTGCCCGTCTATCGCTTCCCGGATCTGCAGCTCAACTACATCGAGCAGGCGCATCCGTCGACCGACATCGACGTCGACAATGACACCGACATCGAAGCGCTGGCGCTGGGCTATGCCAAGGCGCTCATCACCGCGCAGCAGGCCAAGTTCGAGGTGCAGGAATACCCCGGCCTGCACAACGTCGATCCCGACCACTCGACGACGCTCGTGCTTTGGGATGCCAACAACCTCATGACGACGGTGCATCTCGGGCGGCATCAGCCGATCACGGCGGACTACCTCGGCCGACTCATTGATAGTCGATCGACGCACGGCGGCCGCGTGGGATCTCCGGCCGGCGGGACCGGCGCTGGGCTCGCTCGAGGCGCATCGACTGCGGGCGGTTCGCTTGGTCCGTCAACGGGTGCGCGGGACGCGACAAGGATCGCCGCCAACCACGTACCGCCGCCGCCACCGGTCACGCGCCGACGGTTCTTCGCTCAGATCACCGGCAGCACCGGGCCAACGAACAACACCTGGACGTATGACTTCACTGAGGTTTACAAGAGCAACACGGGATACGGCGCATCCGCATGGACCGCGCCCAGTGGCGCGATCACCGGTACAGCGCGCAACCTCTTCGAACTCATCAATGACGCCACAGGCGCCAACTACCTCGGCATCGGCATCACCAATAATGAACTCGATGACACCGGCGGCAGCCCGGCGTGCCCGCTCGATCTGCGACCGGTTCCTGATGATGTGATCGTCGAGATCATCGTTGTCGACGTCTTCAAGGGCGACGGCACGGTCACCTACGAATACTGGTTCCAGTGGACCAACGGCGTCTACGAGGAGAGCGCCTGATGCCGCTGCTGCTGCGACGAGAGCGCTGCTGCAAGTGCGGCTCGGGGTGCACCGGCATCACCGATGATCCCGCATCATCAGTCGGCACGCATGACTCCAGCAACCTCTGCTGCGAGACCGGCGGCAACGCCAACGCGACGGCGAGCTGCTCGGCCTCGACCTCATGCTGCCAGTTCAACCAGACGGCCGACGGCAAGACGGCGCTGACCATCGACGTGCCGACCTTCGGAGAGCTGGTCTTCGACGACGCGGCCGTGATGATCTGCGGCGTCAGTGCGCCGGGCTGCCCCTACAGCCTGGCGGTGCGAACCACGATCCGCGCGGCGATGATTGTCGGCGGCAACGTCATCGAGGTGTATCTGGAGATCCTCTCGCGCGTCGTGCTCCAGGGCGTCGCCACGCTCGACTGCGGCCCGTGGAACAGCGACTGGAACGAGAACTGCACGAGCGGTTACTTCCTCCACTGGAGCGGCTCGCATGATGGCGGCACCGTCGGCGTCTCTTATGAGGCGACGATCACCGTCACGGAGTACAGCGGCTCGACCGTCATCAAGTCGAGCGAAGCCATCTGCTCCACCGGCGAGGTGCGAACCTACTGCGCCCGCTCGGGCGGATCGGTTGAGACGTCCTACAGCGGCTCAGGGCTCGATGTGATCGTCGACGCGGCCGCGAACCTCATCCCGGCATCGGGCACCGCCTATGACCGCTACTGCGTGGGCAGCGTGCTGCACACCGATGCCCT
>DIDT01000026.1:15684-31886 GCA_002418285.1 Phycisphaerales bacterium UBA5793 | reverse complement strand
TTCGGAGTGCGCCGCAAGGACACGCTCGAAGTTGTCGTCGCCTCGGGCACCGCGATGGTGCAGGATGCCACGAACCCGAAACTCTGGCGCTACACCGTCGCCGACGTAGTGGCGGGCGTGACCTACGAATGGGTGGCGCGGCTCCAGTTCCCGGACGCCGTCGACTTCTACGAGACCGAAGACGTTGCACCCGCCGAGGCGTCATGCGATGCGATGCTCACTATCGGCGATGTCGACGCCCTACTCGCCGCGCACGTGCTCGGCGGCGACATCGTCGACTGGACCGGCCTGAGCGCCGCCGACAAGGGCGTGTACATCTGCCGCGCCCAGACGATGATCGACGCCGGCCGCTGGGATGGCACACTCTACGACGATGACCAGGCGTACAGCTTCCCGCGCAAGGATCGCGACGACGAACTGATCGGCGAAACCAACGACGCCGATCCCGACAGCCCGCTGCCTCCGCTGCGCGTGCGCGAAGCGCTGGCGCTGCTCGCCTTCTCGTTCGTGCACCGGCCCGATGCGTGGGAGGGATTCGAGCTGCGCATCAGCGGCGGCTTGGCGAGTCACAGCGCCGGAGGCATCGCCAAGGCGTACCAGCCGCGCACAGGAGCGAGCGACGCCAAAGAGGCCTTGCGCCTCATCCCCGGCGTGTGGACGCGTCTCCAGCCCTTCTGGTTTCGTGGGGGGCACATCGTATGAGCCTGACGGGACTGACCAACGCGAAGCTGATGTCGTGGCGCAAGATCGAAGACGCCGATGAACAGGGCCGCGCGCAGTATGGCGAGGAGCGGCTCGGCGCGCCCTTCCCGCGCATCGTCGTGAGCCAGCCGGGCTACACGCACAGCAAGACCGCCGAGCGCGAGGGCTTCAGCGTCTCGGCCGTGCTGCTCGTTCCCATCAGCCTGGACATCAGCGCCGGCGATCGCGTCGTGAGCGATCATCCCGACGTCGCGAGCAAGGCGCTCATCGTGCGGATGCGCAAGTCCGTCAACGTGCCCGGCCTCACGGCCCGCGAGCTGCTCTGCGAATGGGAGGCCGCAGCATGATGCTGTTCAGTCACACCCACACGCTCGTTGCCCGCCGCATCGCCTCGAACCTCTGCGCTTCAGTGGTCCATGTCAGGGGGAACGGATAATGCCAGGCGACACCGGCATGAAACTCGACCTGAGTGAATTCACGCAGAGGCTCAATGCCTTCGCGCGCGTGTCGCATGATGAGGCGGGGCGCTTCTCCGAGCATGTGAGTTTGGCGATTTTCTCACAGGCGCAGAAGCGGGCGCCGAAGAAGACGAACTTCCTGGCACAGGACTCGGCGATCGCGCCTCGCCCCGTTGATGGCACCAACGGACTCGGATGGGAGTTCGGCTTCGGTGCGCACTACGCCGCCGCCGTGCATGAGCGGTCCGAACTTCGCCACGAGAACGGGCAGTCGCATTTCATGCTCGCAGCGATCAACGAAGACGGCCCTGGCATCATCGAGCGCGCCGTGCCGCTGATGGCCCAGCGCCTCGCGGGGAGGGCCGGTTCATGAACGCGACACTCACCGATCTGCTCACTGAGTTGGCCAAGGTTATCGCGGCCGCGACGACGTTTGTCTTCGTTCCCGGTCAGGGTCAGAGCCGCAACCTGTACGTCGTTCATCTGCCTGACACGCATCCGGGCTGGACGATCGACGCGGTCGTGCGCCCGGCCGGCGGCCAGGCGAAGGTGCATGACCCGCTCGATCGACTGAGCGTGCAGGTCATGGTCCGCTCTGCCGACCAGGGCAACGGGCTCGACGCCGCATGGTCGATCTACAACGCCTTCACCGACGCCAATGGACTGCCGCTGCGCCGTGTGAGTCTCGGCAACAACTGGCTCGCCTTCGAACTCGACATCGCCGCGCCCCAAGGCATCGGCACCGACGAGGCCGGCCGCTTCCTCTTCACCATGAATCTGAACATCACCGCGGGGCAACTCGCGTAGGAGACTTGTTATGCCAGAGTACGACAAGACCAAGATCTGGGACGGCATGGCGGCGACGCTCTTCGCGGGCCCCGGCGCGGGCACGGACCTCGGCTTCAGCGGCGACGTGAGCATCAGCATCGAGCGTGCCTACCTCGATGTGAAGGCGAGCCAGACCGGCGGGCAGATCCTCGATCGACGCCTCGACTCGCAGATCTACCGCGTGGCGATCGATTTCAAGGAAGTCGGCCAGGCGACGTTCTTCAAGGACTGGTGGCTCACTGGCAACACCGACAACGCCGGCGTGATCGATCTGCACCTCGGCACGCTGGGCGGCTCGGTTCCGACCAAGCGCATCCGCTGCCATCCGAAGGGCCTGGGCGCTGACACGACGCGCGACTTCATCTTCGAGGCCCTCACCTTCGATCGCGGCCCGAGCATGGTGCTCAACGGCAAGGGCGATCACGTGCATCGCCTGGAATTCATCACCCTGCCGACGGCGGCGGACCTGCCGACGATCAAGCTCGGCGTGCTCAACTACGTCCCGTGATCACAGCGGCTCGACGCCGCGTCGAACGCCCGTTGAAGGCCATTCGAATTGGAGACCTGAAGCATGCAACCCATCCTCGTGGACCTCGACGGCACCGCCGGATTCCTCTACGTCGTCCGCATTCGCGGCGTGCTGTGTGAGGCGGCGCATCCGGACGCATGCAACCTGGCGACATTCGAGCACCGTGTGCGCCGTGCTGATTATCCCAACGAGGCCGATCTGCGCGCGGCAGTCAGAAACCTGGCGATGAGGCTCATCGACTACCTGTTCGCGGACTGCGCGGCCTGGTGCGAAGCGCGAGGCGATGTCCTCCACGTCGAACCGCTCAGCACGCAGGAAGCGATCGTCATCCTGCTCCAGTACCTCACGCTGGCGGCGAAGCATCGCGGCGAAGACCTCACGCCCTACCTCGACGGCTCATTCTCGCTCATCGCCGAGGACGACGGTGTCACGAAGGCACGCGCGAAGCTGGCGGCGAACCTCCCTCCCGGACGAACCATCGGTGCGCCCAGCGCATCGACTCCCGTTGAACCGCAGAAGGGAGCCGCCGCCGACGCGTCATGAGTGCGTTCTCCCTCGGATCAATTCGCGCGTTTCTGGGCCTGGACTCCAGCGAGTACACCAAGGGGTTGCTCGATGCGCAGGTCGCCAACGAGGTGTTCGGCCACACGGTCACGAACTTCGTCAATAACCCACTGCTCGGCTCGATCCAGCTGCTCAAGAATGTCGGCGGCGCGATCGCGCAGAGTGTCAAAGAGACCGCCTTCGCCAATCAGGAGCTGCTGCGCATCTCCAGCCGGATCGGCGTCAACGTCGAGCTGGTGTCGGCGCTTCGCGGCGCCTACAAGGGATTCGGCCAGGACGCCGGAGCGGTCGAGCGGCAGCTCACGAAGCTCAATCAGCAGATCGGAGAAGCGGCCTCGGGCAACCTGGCCGCGAAGCAGAACTTCGATGCACTCAGCGTGTCCATCCGCGACGCCGCCGGGAATGCCCGCGATATCAATGACATCTTCCCCGACGTGGTTGACGGCCTGGGTGCGCTGGATAATCACTCCCGCCGCGTGGCAATCGCCCAGAAGCTCTTTGGCGAGGATGCTTCACGCACTATCGACATCATCGGTCGCGGCACCGGTGTGCTCAAGGGATTCACCGACGAGGCCCGCAAGCTCGGCGAGGTCTACAGCAGCGAGGAGGTTGGACAAGCTGATCAATTTGCCAACGTCATCGACAAGACAACGCGAGCGATCGAGGCCTTGAAACAGAGTCTCGCCCAGGGTCTCATCAGCGGATTTATCGGAGAGGGGTTCGATTCCAAATCTGTGGAAGACGTGGCAACGGCGATCCGTGAAACGCTCCTGCCCGCCGCCAAGTTGGTCGGAGAGGAGTTCCGCAGTTGGTCCGACACGCTCAAGCACATCAAGGACCGCGACATCCCCGCACTGGCTGAGGACCTGAGCGAGAGCAGGCTCGGAACGAGGGTGACGAATCCGTTGCGGGACTTTGGTTTCGACCCCTATGGCGCCGGCCGCGATTTGGGAGAGAAGGTCCGGGAGAAGCTGCTCAGCCAGCGGCAGATTCGAGCGCTTGAGTAATGGCAGTCACGCAGGCCCAACTTCGCAACGTGAGCAAGCTCACCTTCGGCGCGGCCACGCATCGCGTCATCGGTTACACCATGAACTCGCGCCTCGAGCGGCGCGGGGCGAATCACGATGTCTTCCGCAGCTACGACTTTGCCGTCCGCACCGAAGTCGAAGGCACCAACCTGGCGAACCTCAAGACGCAGATCGACAACCTCCGCTCGCAGTGCATCACTTCAGCGCAGGACTTCCGGCTCTACCGTGAGGATCAGATCGTCTACGAGCTGCTCGCCGCCAACTGCCATCATGGCCCGGTGGCGAGCATCGCGCCAGATGGCCGTGAGCAATACGGCCTGCTCGAAACCTTCAACCTCAACGTTCATGCCCTTGTCCCTGTCAACGTCACCGCGGGCCTGATCGACCACACGTACACCGAGCGGATCAAGACTGATGAGGACGGGACATCGGAGACGGTTCGCAGCGGCCAGGTGACGACACAGGCGGCGACCAGCGCCCGCACCTGGATCGAAGCCAATCTGCCCGACCAGCCGGGCGGGTACCTGCGCACGCTGGACATCAGCACCGACGACACCGACACCGAAGCGACGTACACACTCACCGATACGCGCAGCGAACGGCGCAACGGCTCAGGCGCGGTGCGCAACCACACATGGACGGAGACGACGGTCTGGCGCTTTGGCGATCAGGTCAGCCGGGTTCGGACCGGTCAGGTGGAGATGGTGCCGGGCAACTCGGCGCTGGCGTTCATCAATGCCAATCTGCCCGCGACGATCGCGGGCTTCGATCGTGAGATCCAGATCGATGTGGCCGATGATGATGAGAGCGGCACCTACCGTGTCAGCGACGAAGAGACCACCCGGCGCAATACATCAGCCACGGTCCACGATCACCAGTACACCTATTCGAAGACGACGACTTCCGGAAGCGTGACCGAGGAATCCTGGTCGGGCACGGTGGAGATGGAGGATGGCAACAGCGCCCGCACCTTCATCGAGGCCAACCTGCCGGCGCAGACCGAGGGCACTCGCCGCGAAGTGCGCATCGACACGGCTGATGATGACCTGAGCGGCACATACAGCGTGAGTGATGTGCCCACGGAATGGAGCACCATTCCCAACATCGACAACGCGAGCCAGACCAACCAGGTCGAGACCGATGAGCAGGGCCGCGTGCGCTACGTGCGTAGCGGCTTCTTCGTGGGCGCCAACGCCCAGCAGGAAATCGACGCCGTCCGGGACGCCCTCGCGGTCATCGCCCGCATCGTGAGTCAGAGCCTCACCTACGACGTTTACGGCGACAAGCGCATCACGTTCCAGTTCACCGCCCTCAATACAAGCGACGGCACAGGCATTGTGTCCTGGCAGGAGGGCGTGAGCAGACGCGGCGGCAAGAAGCGGCGCGTGGCCTCGATCTACCCCGACCTGGAGCCCTTCTTCTTCTTCGCCGAGACCCAGCCCATCCTCGTGGACATCATCGGTCGCGCTGTGGCCCTGCGTGACACCGACGGCGGCGATCGCTACGTCAAGCCGCCGCCGCCGCCGGCCGAGGGCGGCATCGATTACGCCGACTGGCAGGACGGCGACACCGAGCAGGAGCTCGTCCGGATCGACGCGCACCACTGCCAGACGACGTGGCGCATGAGCTTCCTCATTCCCGTCGGCACGCCCATTCCCAAACCCCGCGCGCCGATCGCGCAGTTCATCACCTGATGCCCCAGACACCCTACCTGATCCATCATCTGCTCGTGACCTACGGCGACGATCCGCCCGTCGATGTCACGGTGCGCGTGCGCGTCAATGCGCCGGTGGCTCGCGGCCTGGGCATCTGGCCGGAGACCGTCGTCGCCACGATTGCCAAGCCGGAACGCGACAAGCTGCCCGCCGACCTCAGCACGATCACCGCCATCACCATCCGCCTCGGTCTCAACAATGACTCGGTGGATGTGGTCGGGTGGCGCATTGTCGATGTGAAAGAGGCGGATTGGGGATCGACGGACCGGTCATCACCATCGCAGAGCCTGGCGTGGGATCTCTACCTCGAAGACGACCGCTCGAAACTCAACGGCGGTCGCGGCGGCTGCCTCTTCGACGGTCTGCTCAATCCCGTCGATCCTGCCGGTCAGATCATCGCGCCCGTGGTCAAGTGCAGCGACCTCATCACCAAGTGCATCGATGCCATCGGCGTGCTGACCTTTCGCGAGGGAACGTTGCCCGGACCGCTCATCGAATCACTCGATGCATTCGACCCGCCCAGTGAGATCCTGTGGCGTGGCGCTGATGCGCCGACCGAACTGCAGCGGATGCTGGAGTGGACGCGGCACGCCTTCGCGTTCAACCAGGACGGCACCTATTCGATCGTGAAACTCGTCGACCCGCCGACCGCACCGACCGCGCCTGACGTTGGCGTCAATCCACTGCCCAGCGCTCCTGTCACGCTCGCGCCGAACACCCCGGGCAAGTGCATCATCACCAGCGCGCCGACGCGCAACCTCATCGAGCGCAATCGCACGCTGACGGACATCGGTGAGGGCGATGTGCCGCTCCAGTTCGTCGGCGTCGACACCGACGGCACGATCGCCCCGCTCACGACTCTGTCATGGTGGCCCAGCGGCAAGACGCCCATTCAGGTCTTCAACAACGAGTACGCCGACGTCGCCGAGCAGTATCGCGGCCTGGCCCAGGCGTCGATCTACCGCATGTTCCGCCTGCATGATGATGACCTGGCCAACGGCTGGACCTTCGTCTCGCGCCTCATCGACGCCGCCGGCGATGATCCCGCCAGGTTCGTCCTCACCAGTTCGGCCGCCCGCGAAGATCAGCTGAAGATGTGGAGCAACCCGGCGACCAAGGGCGTCGAGGATGGCATCGCCTTCGATCTGCGCACCGGCGTGTTCACTTCGCCGCGACCGCTCGTGCGCGTCACCGGTCGAACCCCGGCGCTGCACGCCGCCGCCACTGAGCTTGGCACGGTGCAGCTCGATTTCACCTTCTGCCACCTGCCCAGCGCGGGTGATTACTCCGACTACTTCATCTCGGTGTACTACTTCGCCGCCGGTGTCGTCGTGGGCGATGACACGCCCTCGGTGATCGACGCGGCTCTGGCGGAAGGCGTGCCTGTCTTCCACTTCCCCGATCTCCAGGTGCAATACCGCGAGACGCCGCTGGTGCCCGGGCCGGTCACCGAGGTCAATCTCGATGCCATCAAGGCGATCGCCGTCAAGTATGCCGAGGCGCTCATCACCCAGCAGAACGCCCAGATCGAAATCAAGGAGTACCCCGGGCTTCATGATGTCGATCCGGATGGTTCGGTGACGCGCGTCGTCTGGGTGGCGAGCGTGAGCGGACAACAGGGCGTGCTGCGCACCGTTGCGCATCTGGGAATGCACAACCAGATCACCAGCGACTATCTCCAACGCGTCATTGGCTCACGGATGTCGCGCGGATCCGGCATCGGCGCTGCGACCGCTCGGGGCAATCTGATGGGAGTGAGTCGAAGCGCCGGAGGTCCGCCTGTGGCGGGATTGTCCGGGCCGTCATCAGGCGCACGGGATGGCGCCACACACGCCAAAGTGGCCACGCCTCCGGCATCACGAATCGCGCTGCCGCCCTTCAGTGCGAAGATTACGGGCAACGATCCATCGGCAACAGCCAACGTCTTTGACTACGACTTCGTCGAGGTGTACAAGAGCGACACCGGCCTGGGCGCGAGCAAATGGACCACGGTGAGCGGAGGCGTCAGTGGCACGGCGCACAACCGCTTCGAACTCATCAATGACGGCACCGGGGGCAACTACCTCGGCATCGGCATCACGAATGACGAGCTGAACGATACGGGCGGCAGCCCGGCCTGCCCGCTCGATCTGCGACCGGTGCCGCTGGGCATGATTGTGCAGATGTGGCCGGAGATCGTGCGCAAGGTCGACGGCACCGTCGTCGTCGAGTACCTCTTCACCTGGGCCAACGGCGTCTACGAGGAGAGCGCCTGATGCCGCTGCTGCTGCGACGAGAGCGCTGCTGCAAGTGCGGCTCGGGGTGCACCGGCATCACCGATGATCCCGCATCATCAGTCGGCACGCATGACTCCAGCAACCTCTGCTGCGAGACCGGCGGCAACGCCAACGCGACGGCGAGCTGCTCGGCCTCGACCTCATGCTGCCAGTTCAACCAGACGACCGACGGCAAGACGGCGCTGACCATCGACGTGCCGACCTTCGGAGAGCTGGTCTTCGACGACGCGGCCGTGATGATCTGCGGCGTCACTGCGCCGGGCTGCCCCTACAGCCTGGCGGTGCGAACCACGATCCGCGCGGCGATGATTGTCGGCGGCAACGTCATCGAGGTGTATCTGGAGATCCTCTCGCGCGTCGTGCTCCAGGGCGTCGCCACGCTCGACTGCGGCCCGTGGAACAGCGACTGGAACGAGAACTGCACGAGCGGGTACTTCCTCCACTGGAGCGGATCGCATGATGGCGGCACCGTCGGCGTCTCGCATGAGGCGACGATCACCGTCACGGAGTACAGCGGCTCGACCGTCATCAAGTCGAGCGAAGCCATCTGCTCCACCGGCGAGGTGCGAACCTACTGCGCCCGCTCGGGCGGATCGGTTGAGACGTCCTACAGCGGCTCAGGGCTCGATGTGATCGTCGACGCGGCCGCGAACCTCATCCCGGCATCGGGCACCGCCTATGACCGCTACTGCGTGGGCAGCGTGCTGCACACCGATGCCCTCTTCACCTGGTCGATGACCCCGGCGCCCACGCTCACTGAGCTGAACACGAGGAGCAACACCTACCCATGCTGATGGAGCGCTACAAGCACGAGGGCAAGCAGCGCGTGATCGTCCGCAGCGCCCAGGAACTCATCATCGTCGAGCGTGATGGTGAGGTGGATGGGGGCGGGCGGCTGGTCAGCTGGTCGAGCGGGCATGGCCATAGTGATGATGCATTGAAGATCGGGCCAAGCTGCGCGCGTGCGTGCCCGCATGCGGCCAGAGATCAGCGCCCCGTGCGCGTGGAGCTGACGATCGATCAGGGCCGTACCGATGTGCGCTGGTGGGCGGGTGTGCTGAGCATCATGGCCGAGCGGCCCAGGGCGTGCAGTCGCTGCTCGCTGCTGACCAGGTGGGCCGGGCTCCATTGGTGCGGGGTGCCGCTGCCGGTGCGATGGTGGAAGCGAATGCGCGGCCGCCTGACCAGGTGCACGACGTGCGCTGTGATGGCGATCGATGAACTCCGCGCCGGTTGCGGCTGCTGCCTCAACGTGAAGTGGCGGCTGCTGCTGACGCCCGGCTCGATGATGCGCGAGGCATGGGCGGCCGTGGTGTGGTTGGCGACGGGTGTGGTGATGGAGACGAATTCGGCCGAGGCCGCATGCCCGTACGGGCTGTGGCCGAAGGCTCTTTGACAAGGATTCGACGGGCCGTTACGGCCTGTTCGAACACCTGTCGACAACCAGTTGAGGGCCGACCTTGATGGCTCCAATAGTGCCCCGGTAATGACCGTTTAGTGACGGGAAAGTGAACCGGGGCGGTCTGCTGCGCAGGTTGGTCGGGCGGTTTCATGTCGCATCTGGCGGTTTCGGTCCGCGTGCTACGGCCGGTGGCTTGACCCGATCAAGTACCCCTCCCCGAGTCGCTGCAAACTGCCTGTTTTACCTTAACCCCTTCGGTCCGGGAACCGATGCAATGCTGGAGTCTCTCACGCAGATGTGGATCTCGGAGCCCGATCATGGGAATGCTGAGTCGGATCAAGGCGGGAATTCGGAAAGTCGGACGATCAGGTCACGGTGCCGAACTTCATGCTCCAGAACCAACGGTAGAGGAGTTGAGCGCCGCCCATCGCCCCTTCGAGCAGTGCGAGCGACAGGCCCGGTCAATGCTCGCGGCGGGGGATGTCGCCGGCGCGATGAACTTTGCCGAGCGGGAGATCGCGCCGACCTCGGCGGCACGTCTGCTGCTTAATGTCTGTCGCACACTGGCAGGCCGGCGCGTCGAAGCCCAGCTCGATCTTCTCGACTGGTCCAAGCGATCCTGCTGCCCGATGGATGCACGCCTGTTGCTTGCGCTGCTGCAACTGGAAGAAGATGACCGAGCCCGGGCCATCGCTTCGCTCAATCGAAATCTTGCGCAGATAGATGATCCTAAGACCATTCAGGCCATCATCTTGATTCAACTCGAGCGCGGCGACGTCGCCGAGGCGCAGCGTTGGGCCGAGCGCCTGCGCAGCCTTGCCATCAACTGGACGGACCGACCCGTGATCTCCGCCTGGCTGGGATCCCTCGGTCTCGAAACTGGCGATGCCTGCGTTGAGCCACCCGATGCGCTCGTCGAACAGCTTGCGCTCGAACTCCTGGCATGCGAATCGACGATCGTTTCTCTGGAGGCGGCGGCGCGCTATGACCACTCGCAACCCCGCGCGCTGCTGCTCATGCGGGCACTCGAGTCAGCATTTGATCGACTCGAAGCCCCGGTGCCGGCCTGTGAAGCGATGGCGCGTCTCGCACTGACCCTCGACGACACCGCGGCAGCGCGGCGGTGGATCGACACGGGATTGAAACTCAACCCACTTTGTGCGCCGCTGGCGATCTTGTTGGCCGAGTTGCCCGCGGCCGAAGAGGCGACGCGACGCCGGCACGATCTCAAGGCTGTGGTGCACGTCCTGCCGCGGCGCAGCGAGCAGCTCGAAGCGCTCGATGTCGTCATCCGCGCCCATCCGGAGTGGAACGACGTGCGGAACGCCAGGCGGCGACTGGAGGCGGCATGACCACCCTCGAATGTCCAGCACGTCTTGCCATTGCTCGTCTGCTTCGCGAAGCTCGGCTGAACTGGCGTTTGAGTCGGCTGTATGAAACTCTCAAGGCCCTGGAGCCGATCGTTCGACTCGTTGAAGAAGGGTGCGATCTGAGCCCCAGTCTCGGTGCGCCGAACACATCAGAGCGAACGACTTCGTCGCGACAGTGGGCCCGGGGCGCCGTTCGCCTGGCCGCCGCCAGCGCGTACCTGGTGGGATGCGATGATCAACTCGCACAACTGGTGAACTTGGCCTATCGCGAATGGGGCGACGACGCCACTCTGTTGCAGATCGCCGCTCGCGCCGCGATGGATGACGGCCGGATGGAGGACTCGGTGGAACTGGTGCGGCGCGCATGTGCGCTGGCGCCGCGACGTTCGCGCTTGCTCGAGTTGCTTGGGCGGATCGAAGCCCGGGCTGGAAACATTGACGAAGCACTCGCAGCCGTGCGCGTCGCGGCTCGGCTCCGGCCGCGACGCGCCAGTCTGCGCATCGAACTGGCGGAACTGGCGCTGGCGGCTGGCCAGAATGACCTTGGCCTATCGGCACTGGGTGCGCTGATCGATCCGCCGTGCCTGCTGCACGCCAGGCTGCTGGCCGGAGCGGGACGCTGGCGCGAAGCGGTGGAGATGTACAACCGCCTCATTGAGGCGGGCCACGTTACGCCCACATTTCAGTCCATCTCACCGAATCACACGACCACGATGGGGCTGCAGAGTTCCAATCGCGGAATCGTGGCCGACGAAGACCTGCTCAACGCATCAATCGAACGTATCGACGTCCTCGAACGGCTGGGCGATCGCGCGGCGATTCAGGCGCTGGCCGATGCAGAGTCTGATGACCCGTTTCGTTGCCAAGCCGTCCTCGTTCGCCTTGCAGAGGCAACGTTGAACATGGGAGATCCGGTGCGATGCGCACGGTTGGCGAGTCGCTGCCGTCACGGAAGCGAATCCGCCTTTGCATTGGCGTTACTTTCAGTTGCCGCAACGCTTCTTGGTCGGCCAATGCTGGCTGAGCGATGCAGAACACGACTGGGGTTGCGCGATCAATCTCTCCTGGCGCGGGCTTGGCGTCGGGGATTGATGGCCGAGGTGATCGCAGCACAGAGCTCCTGCGAGCGCGCCGGCGCCGACCCGACGCAGAGCGTGCTCGAACCATTGCTGGAGCATGCGACGCACGTACTGACGCAAGTGGCGGAACAATCGCCGCAGTTCGCGGACGTGCATTATCACCGCGGCAACTGCCTGGCCGCGCTGGGTCGCGAGCGCGAAGCCGTCGCGGCGGTGGACACAGCGCTTTCGATCAATGCAAACTACACCGACGCCCAGCGCCTCCGCAGTTCGATCAAGCGAGCGGCGTGACGTGACGTCACATCGACGTTGATCGCATCTCGTCGACCAATATCGCATGCGATGTCGCGGGACGATTGCGTGCGCCTCGATCAATGAACAGTCATGCGGCCTTGCTGACGCTGTCTGTCGTAATGACGTGGTACCCCGGGGGGATGAGGCACAGGTCGCTCTTGGTCCATGTCTTGCCGCACTCGGGGCATCGGACGCGCTGGGTGGCGTCACTGGGATCGAGTTGACCAATGAGCTGGTAGCCGCAGTGGCGGCAGCGAGTAGTGGGCTCGAGGACCGTTACTTCGAAGTTCAGCGCGAGTGTCACCGCCGCCCAACACAACTCGATCCAGCCAATCGTGGTAATGCTGCGCAGACCACCGTACCACGCCGCCCCACCGATGACCGCCAAACCGAATGCCAACGACCACCAGAAAGCGAAGTCGGTGAAGAGCCGCCGGATGCGCAACGAACGCCGGTTGATCTCCATCAGCTTGAGCTGTTCGTAGTGACTTCCGTAGCGGCGGGCGGTGGCGCTGAGGTGCAGCCACAGGCTCGCGGTGTAGCCGGCGATCATGAAAGTCGCGACGCCCAGCTCGACACTGTTCTGCCAAAGATACATTCCGCCGCCTGCGAGCGACCCCGAGACGAGACCGATAAGCCCCGCCTTCGGCGAAGACCAGGAGTCCGGTATGGGCGGTGTGTGACGCACTGCCACGGGTATCGGCCAATTGGGTCGCCGCCTGTGGCGCAGGGGGTGGATTCAGTGTGTGGCGGATGGGTCTGAGGAGTCTGCAGTCGGCAACTGAATGACGAAGTCGGTGCCGCGCCCTTGCTCCGTGTGCACCTCGATCGCCCCCTGGTGCTCTTCGATGATGCGCTTGGTCGTCGCCAGACCCAAGCCTGTGCCCCCCTTCTTGGTGGAGAAATAGGGCTGGAAGACACTCTTGAGGTGCTCGGCGGAGATGCCGGGGCCGGTATCAGTGATGTGGATAGCGTGCATCGGACTCGCCCCGTTAGAGCGCGATTGTGCACCACCTGCCGCGGGCTCGACGCGGATCATCAGCTCGCGCGTCCGGTTGGCGTTGGCGGGCATGGCCTCGAGTGCTTGCACAGCGTTGATGAGCAGGTTGAGCAGTGCCTGCTTGAACAACGCCGAATCGACTCGGGCGATGGCCGGCTGACGGGCCAGCGTGGTGCGCAACTGCACTCCCGCTGCGAGCGCCTGGGGCAGGAAAAAATCGACCAGTTCATCAACCAGCACGTTGAGGTCGTGTGGCTCAGGATCGAGACGAATCCGCCCCGCGAACTGAAGAAAGTCGGTCAGAATGCCCTTGAGCCGATCCGACTCGCGCCGCAGTGACTCGGTGCGCCGGATGATCCGCTGCCGATCGTCATCGGGAATGTCGAGATCCGCGACTTCCTCGGCCAGCAGCTGCGCGTTGAGGCTGAGCGTCGAGAGGGGATTCTTGATCTCATGTGCCAGGCCGCCGGTCATCGTCCCCAGCTCGGCCAGTCGCTCGGCGTCGTCCATTCGGCGCTTGGCGATGCGGGCTCGGCGCTCCTGTTCGCGGCGCATGATCATGAGCATGGGAATCATGAGAATCCCGCAGATGAGCATGCCGCCAAAGAAAATGAGAATGTTCGTCCACATGGATGCCGAGCTCGCCACGCACTGGTGGACCTTAGTTTAGCGTCTCCGCTTGCGACGACGCCTCACCGCCAGGTTAGTCGCATGACCAGCAACGGCAGGCGGCTTTTCTGGCGAGAGAGACCTTCAACCAGAGGGACATCGTGGGCCATCTCATCAGCGGTCGGTTTGCGGTGCAGCAGGAGCTGATACATGCGGTCGACGCGCTGCTCTGGTGTCAACTCGCGCAACGTCTTACGGAACTCGTCGCTGTCGAGCAAGTCGCGCGCAATCGCCAGAAGTGGCAGGCCGTCAAGCCGCTGGCTCGCGTACGCCGTCAGGCCCGGCGCGTCGGCGTCACGGCCGAGATAATCCTCGTAGAGCACACCGATCCGCTCGCGGGCGGTCGCTTCGTCATCGACCAGTGGCTGGTGGCCCAGCCACATCGCCATACCGATGGGGGCGGCAATCGCGATCAGCCAGAGACAGGTGAGTCGCCGGGGGAATGCCGCGACGTCGCGCAGGTCGGCGAGACGGCCGGATTCGATCCACGGCCGGAGTGTCTTCCCCGAGGTAAACGTGATGACCCAGCCGACCATCGCCCCGGCGAACAGGTCGCTGGGGAAGTGGGCGTAGGTGTGCAGTCGAGCCCAGCAGACGAACAGCGCCGCTGCGACCCACAGTGCCGTTGAGCGTGATTTCTGGTAGGCGAAAGCAAACGCAATCGTCCACACCAATGCCGAGTGACCGGACGGAAAGGACTCGTGCACGGACGAGAATGGCGCGAAGAGCATCGAATGGTCGCCATGCACTGGCCGGACGCGGCCGACGATCCACTTGATCGCATGCGCGAGAAACATCTGCATCGGCAGGGCCACTATGAGCTGCCGCATGGCGCATCGATTGAAGATCAACGCGACAAGCAGCGCCAGGTAGGGGAGGATGCGATTGCACCACGCGCTGCCAAGGTGTTCCAGATCGTTCAACCACCATGGCCAATCGACCGACACGTGCCACCGAATAGCCGCAGCGTCGGTGAGCAGCAGCATCGCCAGCACGATCGTCGCCACGACTGGGGCGATGAACGAGAGTCGTGCGGAAGTTGTGGCGCGGTCACAGGTCATTCAGGATCGCGCGACGTTAGGCCGGCAGCAGGGCGGAGTCGCTCTCAATGCGTCGACGTGTGGCACCCCGATCCGTCGCTTTCGACCTACACTGATCCACTATGCCCGACGACCTGAGCATCCGCGGCTTTCAGAGTCTCATCCGCGAGCGCTACTACGCGACGGACAGCGCGCGCGGCAGTGCAGCCACGTTCCTCTGGTTCAGCGAAGAAGTTGGCGAACTGGCGCACGCGCTGGGCGAGAAGCACCGTGGTCGGGAGAATCGCGCCAACCTCGAGGAGGAGTTCGCCGATGTTCTGGCGTGGCTCTGTACGCTGGCGAACATCAATGATGTCGATCTTGTCGAGGCGCTGAACAAATACACCGTCGGCGAGGGGCCGCAGGGAACCAAGTCGTGAGCGACAATCGCATCGACACATTGTTCGCCGAGAATCGACGCGCGGGATGCGGCATGCTCATGCCCTTCATCACCGCGGGCTTTCCCGATCTCGAAACCACCACGCGACTCATCCCCGCTATGGAGCGCGGCGGGGCGACAATCTGTGAAATCGGACTGCCGTTTTCCGATCCCATTGCCGACGGCCCGGTGATCGCCGCCAGCATGCACGATGCGCTCGAGCGAGGCCTGCGCCTGCCAGATGTGCTCGGCATGGTCCGCGCCGTGCGGCCAAAGACGTGCATGGGCCTCGTGGCGATGGTGAGTTGGTCGATCGTTGAGCGCCGCGGCCCACAGGCATTCATCAGCGAGTGTGCGACCGCCGGCTTCGATGGCTTCATCTTCCCCGACCTGCCGCTGGAAGAGTCAGGCGAAGCGCGGGCGTTGGTGCAGACGGCGGGTCTGACGTGCTCCCTGCTCATCGCACCGACCACGCCGGCTGCGAGGGCCGCGCAGATTGCGGAGGCGTGCACCGGTTTCGTCTATCTGCTGGCGCGAACAGGCATCACCGGCGTGCGCTCCGACACGCCGGAAATCGAATCGCGCGTGGCGGCGCTGCGGGCCGCAACCAATCATCCCATCGCTTGCGGATTCGGCATGGGCTCAGCGGATGCGGTTCGGGCCGTGACGCAACATGCCGATGCTGCGATTGTGGGCAGCGCGATCGTCAAGCGACTTGCCGAAGTGCGCGATGCGCCGATCGACGAGAGCATCAACACGATCGAATCGTTTGTTCGCGAACTGGCCGGCGGTTTGTCACAGCGCGCCCCGACCGTTTAGCGGCGACGCAT
>DIDT01000026.1:0-15661 GCA_002418285.1 Phycisphaerales bacterium UBA5793 | reverse complement strand
ATGCGTCGCCGCTAAACGGTCGGAGCTCGGCGCGAACCAGTCGAAGCTCGGCGCGCCATTCACTTGCCCGCCCGGCGCTGCATGCCATACTCGATGAGGTTCCCCATCAGGTTTGTCGCGTCGCCGGTGGTGTAGCCGCTGATGCCCCAGCAGGGTTGGCCCAGCAGGGCGTTGCTCAGATCCTCGCGACTGACAAACACCCGCAGGTGCTCGGTATCGTTGCCCTCATGCAGCGCCCTGAGGCGCGGCCGAGGCTCTCGACCGCCGAATCGTTCGAGCGAATACAGGCGATACGACACGTTCGAGCAATCCACCCCATGATCGAGCGTCGCGCCGGTGATGGCCGTGTGTCGCGTCGGTCGGCGAAAGCGGGAACCCGGCACGAGTGCTTCGACGAAATCTTCGGCGCTGCGACCGAAGGCCGACACGCCGCCAACATTTTCGAAGAGCACCGTCCCGCCTCGCTCAATGTAGTTCTTGAGCGCCTTCCCTTCAAGTTCGGTGAAGGTGTGGTCGGCCGTACCGCGCACGATGAGCAGCGCCGCCTGCGCTGCCGGTGAATCATCCACCGTGTCGAGCGGAACGTCGATGATCGTGACATCCATGTCGCGAGTCGTGCGCAAGCGCAGGGCGAGCAACTCGTCGGCCGCCGGCTCAGGATTCCAGTTGCCGCTGTACACGGCCCGGGCGATCTTCAGTGCAGCAAAGCCTGACGCACCCGTCGGCAGCACGCCATCGATCACCTGCTTCTCATCGAGCAGCAGCTTGCGATTGAGGCGCGGCGTCGTGAGTCCTCGCTCCGAAGCGTAGTAGTACACGTTGCTGAGCATGCTGAAATCATCGCGGCGGCGGTTGACGTCGTTGATCTGCAGCGCGGCGCCAAAGTCAGTCTTCGGGCAGTGAATCATCAACTCGCGCGCGCCATTGCTCAAGCCGATGAGACCGACCGGTTTTTCGACGGGCGCCGACAGGGTGTACACAAAATGGTCGTCCGGCAGCGCCCGCCACTCATACTGCGGGTACATCTTCCGTCCCAGTGTCTGCACGGCGTCAGTGAATCGCGGATTGGCGGCGTCGGCGTTGCTCACCACCAAGCCGCCAAGGTCGATGTAGCGCTTGACCCGCTCCAGTGTGGTAAAGTGCGGCTGATCGCCCTTGGCGCGGCGTTGCAACTCAGCCTCATACTCGTTCACATACGCAAGGGCTTCGTGGCTGGCGATGTAGACCATCGGCCCGTCGAACCACTCCTCGAGTGGGGTGCTGATGTTGAGAATCTGCCAGCTGAGACGCTGCTCGGTTTCCTGACCGATCCACGAGGCAAGGTGAGCCGCATCGCGCGGCCGGTTGTTCCACGCAAACGATTGGTCGCGCAACTTGCTTACGATGATCGGTACGCGGCCATGCGCGAGAAACATCAGGCCAAACGACATCTGCACCACCGGTGTTTCGACCATCCCCGTCGAGCCGATGTTCGCCTTGGCGGTGAAGCCGGCCAGTTTGCCCGTCTCGGGGTCAACGACCGGATCGCACAGTCGGTTGATGATCTCGGCCGCCGCAGCTCGAAACCAGTCGTGCCGGCCGAAGCGCTTGTACCCGCTCGCCAGACCGACGCGCTCCATACCGTAGAGGTAGTAGAACAGGTACGTCTGATCCGCTTCGAACACGAGGCCGGGATGGCGCTGGGCGGTGAAGTTCTGGTCGACCCAGTCCAGGCCGCGCTCGATCGCCTTCTGCTGGTTCGTGTCCTTAAGGCCGGGCTTGAGAAACTCGCGAGCGTGAAGAAAGTCCTGCGTGACGAACAGACAGGTGAGCCCCGCCGCCGTCATCGAGCCGCGCGCTTCGCCGAACTGTGGCCGGTAGTTCCATCCGCCGTCGGCCAGCTGAGTGCGCAGGTAGTGTTCCTCGATGCGCTGCCAGATCCCCACCGGAATTTCGTGGTTGCGTTTGGCCGCCTCCCAGAGACCGAGCAGGCCGTATTGCGTGAGCGAGTTGTCATAGCCCGACTCCATCGGGATCTCGGTGTACGCCCATGAACCGCTCTCGTATCCGTACGCGCGCAGCAGCCAGTCGCGATCATCTTCGAGCAGTTTGCCGAAACGCTCGGGAAGCAGAGCCCAGATGTGCGCCCGCAGCGAGCGAACGTAGGTGTAGTCCGGCTTTTGGCTGCGAAGAAAGTCAATCGCCGCCTGCAGGCGCGGCTCCTGGTAACTCTGTCCTGACGCCAGCAGGGCGTACACGGCAATCGTCGTCTGCCCCGTAATGTGCGTGAGCAGGTGCATCAGCGCCGGATCGCCCGAGCCGAACTCCCACGTCCCCGCGTTGTTCTGCCGGGCGTACAAACCGTCGCGAATCGCGTTGATGGCCCACTCAATCTCGACATCAGTCAGATCTTCGGGGGTGACAATGGCCGGGTCGGCTGGTCGCTGGGCGGTCGCTTGGCTGGATATGGCGCCAAACAGCGCGAGAACGAGCAGGCCGACAATCAGCAGTGGGGGTGTGGAGCGTCGCATGGCAGGATTCTGGATGAACGCAGCGAGCATCGCTGGCGGGTTCGCCGAAGAACGATAGACACTCACCAGGTGATGCGTCGGCGCACGGCCACGATTCGAGTCCGCCGATTGACGCCGGGGCGTTTGATGTCAAGCATCGTCTGGATTAGTGGAGATGCGGATGGAGCGTGTGAAACCACAGGACAGGCTGCGGCGTTTCGGGCTGATCCTGCTTCTGGCCTCCCTGGGGACAGGTTGCGCCCAGCAGCCGCCCGTCGCGTCGCCCAGCGGCGACGTTTATTTCGGTCCGCGATTCCAGCAAGGGCGGGTTGCATCGTACAGGTTCGTGGCAGACTCCTCGACAACGCAGACACGCGCTGAACAAGTCCGAGTCCGCACCAGCCGCTCCGAAGCGAATCTGCGGCTCACCGTCAGCAGGGTCTTTGAGGATGGCTCGGCGGATCTGACAATGACGTATGACCATCTCATTGCCTCCGGCAACTTTCTCGGTGAAGCGTACCACTTTGACTCGAAACACAAGCTGCCGGATCCGCAGACCGATGCCGCCATCACGGGTGCGCTTCGACTGCTCGCTGAATCGACCGTGAAGTGTCACGCCGACGCGTCTGGAGGGATTGATCCGGCCAGCGTCGACGGCACAGCAGTGGCGTGCGACGCGATCCGGCGCGTCGTGTCGCTCGAAGATCTCGTCGCACAATACAACAGCGAAGGACTTGCGGATCTCTTCGAAGATCTCTGGCACGTCGGACGGGAAGCACGAGTTCGCGACGTCGCCAAACCCTGGCGGGAGAGAGGCGCGCGGCAGGTCGAGGGAATTGGGTACTGGACGTACACACACGAGTTCTCAGCAGTTGGGCAAGATTCCCGGCACGTGGTCATCGGCATGAAGGTCAGCATGGAACTGGACTCCAGCGATGCGGGGTCCGCGTTCAAGCTGAACAAAGGCGACTTTCACTATGTCTGGGATCGGCAGCGCTGCGAACTCGTCCAGCGCACCGGAGTGCTCGATTATGACTGGGACTATTGGGTGGAAGGCGAGTTCCCGAACCCACATGTGCACGAGCACCAGGAGAGGGCCACCACACTGCAGCGAATCGACGAGTAGTCGGCGAAGTCGAAAGTGCGCAAGCTACAAACCGACTGACTGGAGGATTGGTCCGACTTCGACGGGCTGCCTGGCCTCCGCACTCTGCCGCACGGCTTCCATCAGGCACAACGTCTCGATGCCCTCCTCGAGATTGGGCAAATACGGCGCGCCTTCGATCAGTGCCCGGCCGAAGTAGTCGGCGTAGTTGGCGAACTCGCCGTAGTGCATGCCGTGCACCTCGGAATTGAAGTAATACTGCCGCCCGGCGTAGAGGTAGTCCTCCACGACTTCACCCAGCGCGCCAGGATCGAAGCCGCCGGCGCTCTCCTTCGCATCCGTCTCAGGCGTTGTGTGGATGTATCGCATGTCGTGATACTGCGCGAGGCTGCTGCCCGCGCTGCCGTAGAGCATCAGTTCGATGCAGTTGCGGGCCCGCGGCAGTTCATGACAGCCGTAGTGCCCCATGGCCCGGCCGATTGCGCCGCTGACCGCCTCGACATTCACAACGTACACATCGCGCCCCTTGACGCCGAATTCGCGGCCCATCTTCGAGCGCGACCCGATCGCCTGCACGCTCCTGATCGACCCGAGGTACCACCGCAACAGATCGAGCGGGTGCGACAGACCGAGAAACACCCAGTCGGTATCCGTCGCCGCCCACGGGCTCTTGCGGTAGTACCAGTCCATTCGGTGGATGTAGTGGGCGTCGGCCAGTTCAACGTCGCCAAACTCGCCGCGCTCGAACGCAGCGCGCTGGCGGCGGAACGGCTCGAAGAACCGTGTGCTTTGCCCGACGATCAGTTTCCGCCCCGTGCGTCGACCCGCTTCGAGCACCAGTCGCGCCGCGTCGAGTGAGTTCACAATCGGCTTCGTGCAGATCACATCCTTGCCCGCTTCGAACGCCTTGATGATGTGCCCCGCGTGCTCGCTGTCGGGTGTGTAGATCGCCACGATGCCGACGTCCGGCCGGGCCAGCATCGCGTCGTAGTCGTTCGTGTAGAAAAGACCCGGCCACTCCCGCCGACTCGCCTCGATCTTTTCGCCGCTCAGATCGCAGCCCGCCACCGGATACACATGCCCGCATCGCGTCGCCAGCGCCATGAGCAGCGTGCGCCCTTCGTGCAGTCCCACCACCCCGACGCCAATCGCCTTCGGATGCCGCGGCGGCTTGATGACCGGCTGCGTCCCGGGAATGTGCTCGATGAGACCCATGCGGGAAGTGTAACCGCGCGCGGGTAGGTCGGGACCGCCGCTCTGGGCGCGGCCCGGCGGGCTGGGTGTGAGTCGTGGAGAAAAGTTGGAGGTTAGGATGTGTGTACACGCTGTCGCCGGGCCTGTGCAAAGCCTTGTCCCAACCTGCATGCCGCGACGCGTGCGCGCACACGATGCCCTCAATCATGGAGCACGCCGGGCCCTTATCGTGTGCTACTCCAACCCACCGAGCGGACGCTGAGACTCTCTGGGATTCATTCAATGGAGCCACTCATTTCCACCCCCGTACAGCACGGGATGCACCGCAAGACCCGGCTCTGCCTCGCTGGGAGCAGTGATGGTGAGGCGCAGTGTGTAAGTACGACCTGTTGCATAGTCAACCAAACCGGGGCTTTTGGTCAGATGGAAGTCAACCTGCGGCTCTGAGTGCTTCCAGTGGGCTCCAAACGGATTTAGTGGCCCGCCACCAACGAGGAGAACCTTGCCGAGATCATCCTCGATCGTGATGTCGACTGCAGCAGTTGTCTGGCCGAGCACGCTCTTCATTGAGTCGTCCGCTGGCCTCAATGCGAAAAACAGATCATGCCTCGGAAGTCCACTCGCAACGAATTCGTATGCGCCATCCCTGTCGAGCGGGACGGGTGGAAACGTGATCGTCCACCTTGGCGGCGGTGACCACGGACCATGGTCCGTGATGCTTGCATCCCCGGAGAAGCGCGTGGAGTCATACGCGTAGTAACTGCAACTGGCCTGACCGGTCAGCGCGACGATGAGCGTTGTATGGCAACAGATCTTCGCTGACGTCAACATCCGCGCGCCTCTGCGGAATCCGCCTGGTTTCAGTACCTCACCCGCGTGCCATACGGCTTGGTCTTCGGCGTGCTCACATCCTCGTCGGCCTTGAGTTCGTCGTACGCCTGCCGGACGTAGTTCACATACTCGCCGCGCTGCTTGCCTTTGCCGACCGGGTACGACTCGTTGACCTTGCCCAGCGGCGCGTTGTCCAGGGCCCCGGCGTACCGCAGCACGCCCTTGCCGTCGATGATGAACATCTGCGGCGTGAAGCGCGCGTCGAGCAGGCGCCCGACTTTGCCGTCCTCATCGAGCAGAATGGGGAAGTGGATGCCGAAGCGCTCGCGTGCCTCTTTGTTGGCTTCTTCACCCGCACCCTGCTTGCCCGGCGCGGCGGAGTTGATGGCGAGGTAGATCACGCCGGCCTGCTGCATGTCGTTGCCGAATGTCTTGAGCGTGCGCTTGGTGTACTGGTCGATGACGTACGGGCACTGCGGATTGAACCACTCGAGGATGACGATCTTGCCCTTGTAGTCGCTCAGTTGGCGTTCTTTGCCATCGATGCCGGTGAGCGTGAAACTGGGTACGACATCACCGACGGCAACAGGCTTGCCCTGTGCGGCCGCGCTCCGTGCCCCGCCGCACCACCCCGCAAGCAGCGCGAGGGTCAGCAGCGGCAGCAAAAAACGGGAAACGAGATGGTGGGCAGCGCCAGACATGGGTTCACTCATTCAAACACAGGTACGAGGTCGTAGTACAACTCTTCATCGCCATTCTTGACACGCAGCACCGCCAGCGAACGCGGCCCGGCAGGCCACACGCGGCTCTCATTCACATCGAACGTTACCGACAACCGACTTGAACCGTCGTCGAGCTGGATAATCTCCGGATCGTGATACTTCACGTCCGCAGCGAGCAGGGGGAAGATGTCGAACTCCACGTCCTTCGGGAAGGTGGCCACGAAGCGCGGGCTGGACTTGCTGCCCCGCCAGTGAGGCCGACCAGTCTTCAGTGCCTTCAGTTCACGCGGCATGCGAGCAGCCGCGGCGGCAAAGCGCGCGGTATTGGCGGGCTTCACATCCTCAATGATCGGTACGGTCCTGAGGACGATCGCCCGGTCCGCACTGCCCATGACGCACGCTTCCTTGCACACCAGCCAGTCGGAGTGGGTTTCAAAGCGCAACTTGGCGTCCGAGATGAGCGTGTCGGGTGCCTTGACCTCGACGATGAACGTTGCCCGCCCTTCGTGGCCGAACGAGACCAGGTCACCCGGCTGGCCGAAGCGGTGGGGGCCGGGGTACTGGACGGGGCCGATGACAAAGCCGTCGGGGGCCTCGATCTCAAGACTCGTCGCATAGCCCGTGTCGCCTGAATTGACCCAGTAGATGTGCCAGTCCGGTTCAATGTCGTACTGCACGGCCAGGTGGAACGTCGCCCCCGGGGCGATGGCCTGAACGTCGGCATAGACCTCCACCTTGACCTTCTCAGGCTCGGGCTGCGCCGCGGCGCCTGGCGCGATCGCGGCCGCGAAGGCGAGTGCCGCCGGGAAAAACAGGTGCTGCCATGTCATCTTCAACGGTCCTTTCGGCTTCAATCTGCGCCGGCCGTGGAATGGTAGTGCTGCGGTGTGCGTCCGCAATGCAGGCGCGTGATCCGATCCCGTGCTCGGACGACCGTCTCGCGCTTAGAGTACCCCTGTCCCGTGGCCGCTCGGCCCCCGGCTCCTCCGCCTCACCTGGAAAGACGCTCGCGAAAGGATGGCCATTCCCATGATTCTGCTCCTCGTTCGTGCCGCCCGGCGGTTTCTGATGCCCACCTTCGTTCTGGGACTCTGTCTGCTCGCCGCCGGCTGCAACAGCCAGCCCAAGGTCAACGATGGCGACCTCGTCTACATCGAGGACAAGGCTCTCATGGAGGCCATCGCCAAGCGCGAGAAGAAGCCGCTCGTGATCGTCGACGCCCGGTCGGCGCAGCGCTACGAGATGGCCCACATCCCCGGCGCCATCAGCATCCCCCTGCCCGACGCGGTGCGCGAAGACAAGCGCCTCAAGGACAAGGGAACCATCGTCGTCTACGCCCTCGACTGGGAAGACCCCATTGCTCTGGCCATGAGCAAAAAACTTATGGCGTTCGGCTACAAAGAAGTGCAGACGTATCGCGGCGGCCTGCGCGAGTGGGTGACCAAGGGACGCGAAACTG
This sequence comes from Phycisphaerales bacterium UBA5793, assembly GCA_002418285.1. Lineage (GTDB taxonomy): Bacteria > Planctomycetota > Phycisphaerae > Phycisphaerales > UBA5793 > UBA5793. Next base: position 7,861 of record DIDT01000026.1, on the reverse strand, counting down.
ATCCACCAATCGAAGAGAAGAAGGAAGACGCACACTGACGCGACCCGTCACCCGCCCGAGACGCGAGCGATGAAGCGACCACCCGCTGGTTACGGCTTCCTCAACACCATGTGAAATACATGCCAGTAGCGGGGCTTGCCCGTGGCGGTGTGCCCGTCGCGCTCGACTTCCTCGAAGTGCAGTCGCTCAAGGCCGTCGATGAGTTGCTCAACCTCGTCCCGGCTCAGGAACACCTCGGCGTGATGTCCGGGCTCCGTCGCCCACTGGTCGTTGACGCCAAAGAACTGCCCCGCGAACACACCTCCGGGCAACAAAGCATTGCGAATCCTCTGCCACAACCCGGGAAACTGCTCGAGTTCGCAGAACGGCAGGCAGAACTCCGCGTTGATCAGGTGATATGTCCCGAAAACCACCTGTTCGAACCGACGCGTGAACGCCTGCAACTTCTGATTGAGATGCAGATGCTGCGCCTGTTTGACGGTTCGTGTCGTTGCCTCTTCTGAAGCGTCGACCGCCGTCACGTGCAGGCCGTGCTGGAGCATCGCGATCGTGTCGTGGCCGACGCCGCAACCGAGGTCGATCGCTCGCCCCTCATGCGGCACGTACTCGAGCGCCTTGATCAGCATCTCCCGCGGCGGCCGCGTTTCAGTGGCTGCGTAGTACTCGGCCCAGCGTTGCTCTTCCGACTTGGAATCGTTCACGGCTGCTCTGCTTCCGTTGGTTCGGGTGGTTCGAGTTTGGCTCGCCACTGCGCCGCCTTGCCGTCGTAGCCCTGCCCCGGCTCAGCCGCGTCCCACTGCTTGTAGCACTCTTCGATCAGGTGAACGATGTCGGTCGTGCGCTGATGCGATTCGCCCATCGCCGTGCTGACGATGTCGTAGGCTTCGAGCAGCACGGGTTCAGCATCCGCGAATCGCTGCATCTTCATCAGTACGCCACCGTAGTGCGAAAGAAACACTCCGGTGTACCAGTGGCCCGGCGGCAACGTGGTGCGGGCGCGGGCAACGGCCTCGGCGCCAAGCCGCTCGGCCTCGTCGAGTTGACCAAGTTCGCGCAACACGCCGCTCAGATTGCTCATGACGCTGATCGTTGCAGGGTGGTCATTGCCCAGCACGCGGCGCCGCCCTTCGAGTGATTCGCGCAGCAGCGGCTCGGCTTCTTCGAGTTTGCCTTGCGCATCGAGAAGGCCGGCAATGTTGTTGATCAGCGTCAACGTGTCGGGGTGATCATTGCCGAACGCCTTGCGGTAGCCCGCCAGGGCCTCTCGCGCCAGCGGCTCGGCTTCGGTGATCTTGCCCTGCGCCATCAGCAGCCCCGCCATGTTGTTGAGCGACTGCAACGTGTCGCGATGTTCGTTGCCTAGAACGCGGCGGCGCCTATCGAGCGATTCGCGGTAATACGGCTCGGCTTCGTCGAGGCGATCCTGCATCTGCCGCAGGTAGCCCATGTTGGCAATCGCCGTCATCGTCTCCGGATCTTCCTCGCCCAGTGCGCGACGTGATCGCTCGATGGCTTCCTCGTAATACGGCTCCGCCTCAGCAAACTCGCCCTTGGCCAGAAGCAGGTAACCCATGTTGTTGATCGACGTAATCGTGTCAGGATGGTCGTCGCCAAGCACGCGACGTCGACCGTCCAGCGCGGCGCGGCAATAGGGTTCGGCGTCTTCCAGGCGGCCCTGCTCCTGGAGCAGCAGCGCCATGTTGTTCATGGAGAGCAGCGTGGCGGGATCGTCTTCGCCGAGCACCCGCTTGCGAATGTCCAGCGCCCGCTGCTGCGGTGGCATGGCGCGATCGATCAGGCCGAGGTTCATCATCGTGTACGCGATCGTGTTGAGCAGGCGAGCCTGAACAAGCGGCTGCGGGGCGAACTGTTCGTCGATCGCCTTCAGCGCGCGATCGAATAGCGTCTCGTCAAGTGTGGCAAGCGCCAGGTCGGTAAAGTTGATGCCTTCAAGGGCTGCATCGAGCGCCGTTCGCGCGGCTTCCATCGCCTCCGCATCCGCCCCTCGCTTCTGAACAATTGCCAGCCGCTCGTCAAACACTCCGCGGCGCAGCCGGCCTCCCATTGCCGCCAGATCGATGTCGCTGAGCATCTCCGCCTGAAACGCGGCGATTCGTTCGGTCTCTTCTTCACGTTGGTCGGCGAGCTGGCGCAAGCCTCGCTCGCGCCAGAGGAACCACGCGGTGATGGTCAGCAAGACGACGAGCACGAGCGTCGAAGCGATGGCAATGCGCCGCGTATTCTGCCGCTTGCTTTCAGCCAGCCGTGCCTGAGCTTCGGCCCGTTGTCGTGCCGCGTGCTCATCCTGCTCGGCGCGGAGCTGGGCACAGCGCTGATCAAGCGAGTGCACGCGCGCCGCCACTTCACCGGCCGACGTGAGACGATGCTTCGGATCGCCATCAACCATGTGGGCAATGTCATCGCGCAGCACCTCGCGCCGCACGGGATCTTCCACCGAACTGTCAAGATCGCGCTCCCAGCCCTGCGCCAGAGGCCGATCGAAATCACCGATGGTCATCTGGTAGAGCATCACGCCCAGTGCGTACACGTCGCCCTGTGCGGTGAACGGCGTCGGCTTGCCTCCCTGCGCATCCGGCGTCATGCGGCCAAGCGTTTCCGGCGGCATGTACATCGGCGAGCCGGTGCGGCTCGAGTCGTTCTGCGTCATCTGCGTGACGGTGAAGCCGCCGATGGTGATGTTGCGGCCCTGCAATTGCGATCGGTCAGCCAGCACACCGACGCCGAAGTCAGTGATCTTGGGTCTCGGCGAGCCGTCTTCGCTTTGCTCGATGAGGACGTTGTTGGGTTTGAGATCCTTGTGCAGCACGCCGATGCTGTGCGCGGCCGATACGCCCTCGGCGATGCGCGCCAGCAGATCGAAGCGAGTCGCGACGGGAACTTCCGCGATGCCTCCCTGGTGACCCGCCCACTGGTAGAGGTCACCCAGCGGCGAATACTCGCTCTCCAGGTAGAACGGCGGCCGTTCGAGATTCACATTGTACAGCCGCGCGATGTCGCGCCGATCCCCCAACGCTTCGCGCAGCAGGCGAAAGAGCGTCAGTTCGCGCTTGAATGAGCGCAGTCGATCCGCGTCGAAGCAGAATTTGAAGACGCGCTGCTCGCGCATGCGCCGATTTTCAGCCAGCCAAACTTCGCCGTAGCCACCGGCGCCAAGCCGGCGCTGAAGCGTCCAGCCTTCGTATCGAGGCACCTGCAGGCCCGGCGCCGGCCGCCAGCCGTACATCTCTTCATCGCCGGCGGGCACGGAGCGCCTGGCGCCTTCCGAGTCCGGCGGCGGATCGAGCGGCGCGATGCTAGATGCGCCAACCTCGAAAACTTCCAATGGCTCGTCCTCATTCCCCTTGAGGATGTACGGGCCATGGGCGAGCCAGTGCAGCGTCGGCGGCTCGCGGCCGGGTTCGCACGCGGGATGCTCGCGCACATACTGTCGCGCGTCGTTGAAGCACTGCCGCGTGAGGAGTATCTGGCCCGGCAAAGCGAGCTTCGTCACGCGTGCCGCAAGATCGACGGCGAATCCGGAGATATCCGCCTGTCCCGCGGCGTCAGACAGCTCGATCGCGGTACCGGCGTGGATGGCGATGCGCACACGCACGGGCTCGTCGGGCCATGATGAATGATGCAGGGCGGATTGAAAGGCGAGCGCGACGCGAACCGCGTCCGCCGGCGTGTCAAACCGCGCGAGAAACCCGTCGCCCGTGTTCTTGACGATCGCTCCGCCTGGCGCAATCTTCATCGCCTGGGTGAAAAACGCGTTGTGCCGCGTGAGCAGGTCGAGATAGCCGGCATCGCCCAGTCGCCGCTTCATCGCCACCGAAGCGACGATGTCGGTAAAGAGCAGCACCATCTGTCGCGGCGCTGAGGTCGTTGATCCGATGTCGGTGGCCACGGCGACATGATATCGGGCAACGAGTCGCGAGGGCGATCAGGCCCCGAGCAGGAACGGCGCGATGTCCATGAGCATGTGCGCGAAGAACACCGGCCACAATCGGCGGGTCTGCACGAATACGAATCCGAGTATCACGCCTGTGATCACACCGAACAGCGCCGCCCAGACACCCTGGTAGAGGTGATACGCTCCGAAAGCCAGCGACGTCAGCGCCACCGCCCATAGGGTCGACTTCATCGCACGCTCGAGTCGTGGGATGAAATAGGCTCGCATCACGATCTCCTCGGCAAACCCGTTGAACGCCGCGCCCAGCACCATCGGCCCGATCCACCACAGGCCGTGCGCCGGCGAGACCGAGGCCATCACTCCACCGGCAATCGGCAGTACGGGCGGACGGGGAGCAAGCGCCACGGGTTGCCAGGCGAGTACCCATCGCATCTCAAACTGAATGGCGTACCAGATCGCGTAGTCAAAGAGAAGCACGCCAACGCCAATCAACGCGTCCAGCACGCGCGGCCGGTCGCCAAGCCCGAAGAACACCCAGCCCATCCGACTGCGCCACATCAGATACAGCACTGGCACCGAGACGATAATCGACCGCTGGACGAGACGCAGGTGCAGGAGCGGGTCGCGGAAATACTCCCCACCCGGCGGCGCCGTGGTGGCGTAGTACACCAGCCCGTCAAGCAATGGCGGCATGACGGCAATGACAAACACGACGAACATTTCGATCACATCACGGCGCAACCAGATCCGGGTTCGTGGTGCTGGCAGCGCGGGCGGTGGTTCGAGATTCAGTTCGATGCCGGGAACGATCGGCGGCGGAAGCGGCACGGGGGGCGGCGGGTCCTGATCGGTCATGTACGGCGCTCCCTGTCCCAAAGTGCGGAGGAATCTGGGCACCGATGCGCCGCATGCGCGCCGCAGCGATCTTCGCCAACAAACGGGCCGCTCCGGACATGCGGCGCACGACACTATAGAATGCACCTGTTTGCCGGTGCGGCCACGATCGTCCGCGCTCACTCGCCTGTCCACGGACGGAAGCCACCCATGGCCGAATCGATGGTGTCCGATGGCTTGCCTGTTTCACCGTCGCTCTCACATTCGCTGGGAGCCGACCAGTTGCCGCCAGCCGCGCCGCGCGTCGACGGCCGCACCGTCTATATCTGCGCCTTGGCCGCGGTGCTGGGGCTCGCTGGCACTGTCTGCGCCCAAGCGCTCATCTGGCTGATTGACGCGGTGACCAATCTCGCCTTTTTCGGCCGCTTCTCCGGCGAGTTCGCTTCGCCGGCGGAACATCACCTCGGGCTGTGGGTCATCGTCGTGCCCATCGGCGGAGCGATCATCGTCGGTCTCATGGCCCGCTACGGCTCGGCAGCGATTCGCGGGCACGGTATCCCCGAAGTCATGGAAGGCGTGTTGACCAAACAGAGCGTTATCCCGGCACGCGTCTCGCTGCTCAAACCCGTTTCGGCTGCGATCGCCATCGGCACCGGCGGCCCCTTCGGCGCCGAGGGGCCGATCATTGCTTCGGGTGGCGCGCTCGGGTCGTTGTTCGGCCAGATCCTCAAGACGACTGACGCGGAACGCAAGACACTCCTCGCCGCCGGAGCCGCCGCAGGCATGTCCGCCACGTTCGGTTGCCCGCTGGCCTCGATCTTGCTTGCCGTCGAACTGCTGCTCTTTGAGTATCGCGTCCGCTCGCTTGTGCCGGTTGCGTTTGCCACCGCCACGGCCGCGGGCCTGCGCGAAGTGATCGTCGGTCCCGATCCGATGTTCGCCATGCCGCTCATCACCGCTCCGACACTTCCCGGCCAGGCGATGTACATTCTCATCGGTTGCCTGATGGGCTTTGTCGCGCTGGTGCTGACCTGGAGCATTTACGCCGTCGAAGATGCTTTCAAACGTACACCGATCCACTGGATGTGGTGGCCGGCGATCGGCGCCGTTGCCGTGGGCGTCATCGGTTACTTCCAGCCGCACACATTCGGTGTCGGTTATGACAACATCAGCAACGCGCTCTCGGCCAAGATGGCAATCGGCCCCGTACTCATTCTTTGCGTCGCCAAGTTTGTGTCATGGGCGATTTCTCTGGGCAGCGGAACCTCGGGTGGCACGCTGGCGCCTTTGTTTACCATCGGCGGCGGACTCGGCCTCGTTCTGGGCACCGTCATTGGCAACGCCTTCCCCGATTCACAGGTGGACATCCACGTCGCGGCGCTCGTCGGCATGGCCGCCGTCTTTGCCGGCGCTTCGCGCGCCCTACTGGCCAGTGTGGTCTTCGCCGCCGAAACGACGCACCAGCCCATGAGCCTGCTACCGCTGCTGGGCGGATGTGCCGCGGCGTATCTCGTCTGCGCGCTCTTCTCGCGCGAGAGCATCATGACCGAGCGCATGGCTCGGCGTGGAATTCGCGTGCCCACCGAGTATCTCCCTGACGTCCTTGACAGCATTTATGTCCGCGATATCGCATCAAAAGACGTCGTTACCCTCAAGGCGGAAGACACGCTTCTCGAGGTTCGCGTCTGGCTCACGAGCGACGATCCGGGCGCCCGCCACCAGGGTTTTCCGCTCATTGACAAGAACGGCTCAATCGTCGGCGTCCTCACGCGGCGCATCCTGATGGATCCAAGCGTTTCCCCACTGAGCGTACTCGAAAAGCTCGTCAAGCGCCCCCCGTATGTCGTCTACGAAGACTGCACCGTGCGCGAAGCGCTCGAGCACATGCTCAATCACAGAATCGGCCGCCTGCCGGTGATCGCCCGCGACGGGTCGGCGCAACTCATCGGCATCGTCACGCGCCGCGATATCCTGGCGGCGTACAGCAAGGAACCGCGCGACGCCAACACCGCGCGCCGGATCATTCATCGCGATACGTTCAAGCAAAGCCTTTCCGCCGCCGGCCGTCGCAATCGCGCCGCGGAAAAGAAAGTCGAGTCGGACGCGAGGTGAGGCAAATGCGACATCGGTCGCGCGGTTCGGCTTTTCCTTGGCGTTCAGTGACCTGAACGAAATTCGTTGTTCATGAGCAGGATGACTTCGTCGGTGATATCGACGGTGGTGACTTGCGAATAAAGAACCTGGCGTCGACTCATGAGGTTGGCAGCATCCTCCAATTTGGATTCGTCAGCCGGCTTGCTGCGCGAATCGTCCCAAAACACGATCTGCCAGCCGTCACGCTCCGCCACGTTGCCCACGGCAGCCGAAATCCTGTTGTAGAGTCGGACCTGCATCTTCGCGTGAAGAGTGTTGAGCTTGTTGTCCGCATATTTCTTCCATGCCTCGTATTGAACCACTTGAAGACTGAGCTTGTCCTGTTCGCGTTGTCGACTCTCACTACCTTCGGGCAGGACATTCACGCTCTGATTGAGATCGTTGAGCGCCTTTTGCGTATCCCGGTCCTGCTGATCGAATTCATCGCCGAGTTTCTTGACTTGGGCCAGCATTTCCTTCCACTCATCCACCTTGTTGGTAACCGCGATCCAATCGACGACGGCGACGGCAGTCGGTGCGGCTGGCTTGCGGGAAAGCGCCGAGGCTTGAACCGTGGCAAACACGCCGATGCCGATTCCCAGAAGGGCCAGCATCGTGGTCATGTTCTTGCTGATCCATGTACTCATGAGATGATCTCCTGTCAGGGCAAGGGTGTGTGTATTCGGGATGGTGTCTCGCGCGCATCCACCAAAGTGCGATCGCTGGAACGCGCAACAATAGCGGATGCTGACCCGATGTCATCGCATCTGTATCGCGTGGCTGAATTGTGAAAACGAAGGAAGCACGCTGCGCGACTGCGTGCTGGTCAGCGATCCATTGCATTCGGACTATCGACTTGGATCTACAGATTCGCTAGCGCCGCTTGCCGCGTCCTTTGCCCTTCTTGCGCGCCTTGGCCTTCGGACTTTCCGTGTGCGTCGAGCCCTTGGTCTTGAACATGCCGGCCAGCGCGCCCGCGCC
>DIDT01000040.1 GCA_002418285.1 Phycisphaerales bacterium UBA5793 | reverse complement strand
TGTACTGCGCGATCTGCGCGATGGCATTCTCGCTCGTTTCCTTGCCGGGCTCGATGTCGATCTTCGGTGCGTTGTCCATTTCGATGTCCGTTCGAAGAGGCGTTGATGGGCGGTCAAACAAACGTGGGCGCCGGCGTTTCCACCGGCGCCACGTGCGGGTATCTAGTCCGCAATGCCCCGCGCGGAGTGACCTCCGCGCGGGGCTGCCGGCGCATCGGCCGCGCCACGGCGAACCATGGCGCGGCCCTCTCGTGGGGGTATTAGCGTCAGAAGGGCCTCGGAGGCGACGGCCGAAACCGTCGCCTCGTCAGTGGCCGCGTGGGCACGTCGCAATGACGAGTCGATTGCGTAAGGGCTCGAATCATGAAACGCGAGGCCGATGGCGCTCAGTGCGCCAGCGCCGCCAGGTCGACTTCCGGTGCTGCCATCGAGACGAGCAGCGCCATGCCGAACTGGAGTAGGCCCGTCTGCGCCCGGTCGGTCTTGCCGAGCTTGCGCACGACGCTCGTGGTGATCGCCGTATCCGTCGCTTCGCGGGCGTACCTGGAATCGCTCTCGGTCATCGACTTGCCCTTGCGCGCGAAGTCCAGGGCGATCGCGGAGAGCTCCGCGCCGATGCGGGCCAGTGTCGCCTTGTCGATCTTCAGTTCCTCGCTCGCGTCCTGAAGCAGCGAGTCGACGAACTGCTGGGCGATCTGCTCGGGATTGGGCTCGGGCGTGTTCATGTCCTGGTTCGGTGGCATCGGCATTCACTCCTGAGTTGGGGTCGGGTGGCGGGGTGGGTTGCAGATCGGGTGCGAAGTCGATGATGTACTGCGCATCGAGCCGCTGCATTTCTTCGATCAGCAGCGTGCGCAGGCGCAGGGCGCCGCCTTCGAGCGTCGGGTCGGCGCGGAAGTACGCCGTCACTTCGGGCAGGATGGTGGCGTGGTGCTGGATCGTCGCGCGGCAATAGGCGTCGCTGTGCGTGTCGAGTCGATCGAGTCGCTGTTGCGTTTCGATGATCGACAGGCGCTGCTCGCGCACCTGTTCATTGAGCGACTGGTCGGCGCGGAGGTAGGCGTCGTAGTCGGGCAGGATGAGCGCGTGGTTGGCGACGGACTGCTTCGCGTAAACCTCGGCCGCGTTTTTCGCGGTGGCGCAGCCGCCGAACGCGGCCATGACGAGCAGCATCAGGGCGAGCAGCGCGGCCATGAAGATCGCGCCGCCGAGGTACTCCAAGGCGGTGCGCCAGCGCGCGGTGAGCAAAGTGCAACGGCCGTGCGGGGAATCGTGGGTTGTGCAGGGGTAGTCGCCGAGATGAGTCCGCTTCAGTGCGCAATGGGCCACGGGACACCGTCCTTGGTGTTCCTGCGATCAGGCGGGGTTCACAACATCCCGTTGGTCCTGATCTGGTGGCCGCGCTTGAAGCGTCGCGGCGATGAGTTGTCTGGCAAGTATACGTCGGACGAATCCTGCTTCCAGTCTCAAAGAATTATCGCGTCAGCCGACCAACCCCCATCGCAACCAGAACCGCGAAGACGACGCCGATGGCGATAAGCGCAGCCGCCCTCGTGAGTTCGCTCACATCGCCCTCACGGAGAAACGCGACCGCGGCAAATGGAATTGCCGCCAGCGCGACCAACACGATGATGACCACGAAAATGCTGTAGTACCGTTCCCAACGTGCCATTCCAAACCTCCTGCGCTGTCAGCTCTTATCCGTCGCGGCCTCTGTCGACGTGGCCTGTTCCTTCGAGGCGGGCGGCTCGCGGTCGTGACGTTCACGAGCATTGCGGCGCACTGATCGACTGACGCGGCGCTCCGCATCCTTGGCCGCGTCACCTTCGATCACGTCGCGCTTCAGCACATCTGGCAGAATCGCTGCAATTTCCTCGGGCGAGACACTTGCGCCGCTCGCCAGCTTCCGCACCTCGCGCCGGATCACATTGACGATGGCGTCGGAGCGGATCAGCGCCGCGATGACGAACCGATTTACGATCTGCGAATGCTGGTGGAACTCAGTGATGACATCCTTCGCCAGTCCCTCTTTGCACAGCAGATAGAGTCGCTCGATGTCGGCGGACTTGCGCGGGTTCAACTCAAGGATGTTGAGCGCGCAGGTTCGCTCGCAGCTGATCGGGCGTTCGAACTTGATCTTGTAGATCTCCCAGTCGTTTCCGTTGGTGATGACAACCCACGGGATGCCCTGGTTGGCGCCGTAATTCATGGCCTGCCGGAGGTGCGATTCCTTCAATGTGAGCCCAATGGCCTTGACCTCGATGAGGTACTTCACCGCCCCGTCAAGCTTGACCGCCAGATCGCAATACGTCCCGCGAATGCACTGCTCACTGGTCACCTCGGTGTACTTGTCGAAGCCGAAGATGTCCGCCAGCATGTCGGCGATGATCGTCACGGTGTCCGACTCGTTCACATCTCGACTCTTGGCGTTCTCGATGACCTTCTGATACACGGCCAGTTGCTTGGACAGCCGATCTGCAACGCGCTTGGGAATCTTCGCCATCAGTTTCGTCCTTCAAAAACAGGGTAAAACAGCGCCGCCCTATCTGGTCGAGACGGCATACCACACGACGGGCAAGACGCGCAGTACTTCCGACTTCGGCACACGCTCCGTGTTCGGTTCAAAGTTCTGGTTGTTGGCCATCAGTATCCAATCGGCCCCGGCGTCGAAGACGTTTTTGATCGTCGCCATGTAGTCGCGTTCGCCGCCGAACTGCACGAAGCAGGGCTCACCGTCGAAGCGCTCTTCGTTGGGCGCGATGAAGACAATCGCCCCCTCGGGGATGCGCGGAGCCATCGAGTCGCCGACAACGCGCAGCGCGAAGGCCTGCCGATCTTTGATGCCGTACAGGTGGCGCACGGGAAGCTGCGCTTCGACCGTACCGTCGTAGACACCGCCGTCGGGAAGTCCACCACGCACGTCAGCGAGCAGCGGGATCTCATCAGGAAGTTCACCAGGAGGAAGCTGCTCGCCGATCGCTCCATTCGTTTCGTTTCCAAGGTCATTGATGGGCACGATTGTCAAATCAAACGGTCGACCGAGGTGGATTTCAAAATCGTCCTCCTTCGCAGCATCCGCCGCTTCTCGCTCCGCTCGCAGCCGTTCGCGCGCTTGCTCGGCCCAGATCTCCCAGAGATCGATTTCATCCTCGTCATCATTCTTCTTCGAGGGGCGGTCGCGCTTGCGCCGCCGATCAGCCACGGCCTCGTCGACCAGCTCCTTGGGAGGTTGCAACTTGAGGGCTGACACCAAGCGAGTGAGCGTCAGCGGGCTGACCTTGACGACACGCCCGGTCTCAATCCGGTTGATCATCGCGCGGCTCAGCCCAGCCTTCTCTGCCAGTTGATCCTGGGTGAGGCCGCGCTTGATGCGGGATCGTTCGACCCAGTCTTGTAGCGCGAACATGCCCAATTCTGGCATGCAGTGGGGTTTTTTGCGGAATGTGGTGACTGAAGTTGCCAAAAGTTACTACTAATTACTGGACTCGACAAAAAAGCGCTACTAGTCTCACGGCATGGCGGTCGGTTTCAACATCGAGTTGCTGCATGAGCGGGCGCTAGAACTCGGCCTCGGGAACATGGAAATTGCCCGCCGCGCGCATCTGAGTCCAAAGACCGTCAAAGCCGCGTTCTCAGGAGCAAGCGTCAGTCGTCGATCCATCGCCCGGCTGATCGACGTTCTCGGCATCGACGCCTCCTCCATCCTCCGCACACTTGAAGCACCCCCTCACGCGCAAGACAACGGCCGTGCGGGGGCTGTCAATTCCTC
>DIDT01000028.1 GCA_002418285.1 Phycisphaerales bacterium UBA5793 | reverse complement strand
GCGGAGAGGGCGGGATTCGAACCCGCGGTACAGGGAACCCCCGTACGACGGTTTAGCAAACCGTTGCCTTCAGCCGCTCGGCCACCTCTCCGGCAACAGACTTCGTCGGGGATTATCCGCGACCCTCGCGCCCGGGTCAATTGATCAGCAGCATAAGCCGAGGGCAAGGGCTCCGCGCCGACCCGGGTTTCCCGTTGGGACGCCGTTGCCGACGCTGACGCGTCCGGAATCCTCCGCACGGGGACAGGTCCGCTCCCCAGTAACATGGCATAATGACAGTGTCCAGATGCCGGCCCATTCTGGGGTCGGCGATGGGAGGTGCAACGTGATGGACATCCTGACATCGGATTATGCTCCGCTCTTTACGATCCCGGCCGTTGCCGGTTCGTTCTTCTTCATCATGCGGCTGGTGCTGATGCTCATTGGCGCCGGCCTCGGTGATGACATGGGCGGCCACGACATGGGTGGCGGACACGACTTCGCCGGCGGGCATGACATGGACGCCGGTGGGCACGACTTCGATGCCGGCAATCACGGCGGCGGCGAAGATCTCGGCACGCACGATCACCACCAGGGCGACTCGACCCAGGCGTTCAAGGTGCTCTCCATTCAGACCATCGCCGGCTTTGTGATGGGTTTCGGCTGGGGCGGCTTGGGCGCCTATCGCGGGCTGGATTGGGGTGTTGCGCCAAGTTTCCTCTGCGCGATCGGGGGCGGCGTTCTCATCGTCTGGGTGCTCACCATGCTCTTCAAGTCGATCGGCCTGCTCAGCGCCAGCGGCAACATCCGCATCCAGGATGCAGTCGGCTGCACTGGATCGGTTTATGCCGGTATTCCGGCACACGGCGCGGGCCGGGGCAAGGTGCGCCTCCTGGTCAATGATCGTGCTCGAATCTACAACGCGGTGAGCAGCGGCGAAGAGCTGCCGCGCCATGCGCGGATCAAAGTGGTGATGGTCAACCGTGACAACACCGTGACGGTGGCCCCGGAAAACGCCTGAGCGCGCTCGACCGGCGTGCGGCGGTTTTCGCGATGACGTTCAGTTCCCGGAAAGGGGGCGGCAATGAATCTCGATTCGATGTTGATGGTGGCGGAAACGAACCCGATCCTTCTGTTCGGGTTGCCTGCGGCAGTCGTGCTCATCATCCTCTTCATGTCTTTCTTTCTCGCGTCGCGCTACCGCCGCTGCCCGAGTAACCGCATCCTCGTCGTCTACGGTAAGGTCGGCGGCAGCCGGGCGGCCAAGTGTCTGCACGGCGGCGGCACGTTTGTCTGGCCGCTTATCCAGGACTACGCCTACATCTCCCTTGAGCCATTGGTGATCGAAATCCCGCTCGAAGGCGCGCTGTCGTACAACAACATCCGCGTGAACGTCCCTGCGACGTTCACCGTCGGCATCTCAACCGATCCGGTGCTCATGAACAACGCGGCTGAGCGTCTGCTCATGCTCGACGATCGCAAGATCCGCGAGCAGGCCCAGGACATCATTCTCGGCCAGTTGCGTCTGGTCATCGCCACGTTGTCGATTGAAGAGATCAACAAGGACCGCGAGAAGTTCATGGCCCTGATCAACGAAAACGTTGAGCAGGAAATCAACAAGATCGGTCTCGAACTGATCAACGTGAACATCCGCGACATCACGGACGAGAGCGGCTACATCGAGGCGATCGGCAAGCGAGCCGCGGCTGAAGCCGTGAACCGCGCCAAGGTCGAAGTGTCCGAGCAGGAGCGTGACGGCGCCACGGGTGAAGCGATCGCGGTCCGCGAGAAGATGGTCAACGTCGCCCGCGAGAGCGCGTCGGCCGCGGAAGGTAAGAAGGAAGCCGAGCGCCGTCAGCGCGTGACGCTGGCCAAGCTCGAAGCCGCCTCGGTCACGGGCGAAGTGGAGTCGAAGCGAGACCAGGAAATCGCCACCGCCCAGCGCAAGGCGGAAACCGTGGCCGCGACCAAGACGGCAGAGCAGGAGCAGCGCATTCGCGTCGCCGACGCCGAGTCGCTGGCGGTTGACGGTGAAAACACCGCGAACGCCAAGATCGCCGAGTCGAACGCCAAACTCGCCGAGATCCGCGCCGAAGCCAAGCGCCGCGCCGAAGTGGCCGCGGCCAAGGCATTGGAAGCGGTGCTCATTGCCGAGCGCGAGCAGGAGCTCGCTCGCCTGGCCAAGGTGGAACTCGCGCCGCAGGAGATCGAGAAGAAGCGCATCGAGATCGCCGCGGAAGCGGAAGCCGAGAAGCTGCGACGCGAAGCGCGCGGTAACGCCGACGCCATCCTCGCCAAGTACATCGCCGAGGCGGAAGGTATCCAGAAGGTGCTCGAAGCCAAGGCCGAGGGCTATCGCAAACTCGTCGCGGCGTGCGCCGAAAACCCGCAGGTCGCCCCGACATTGCTCATGATTGAGCAACTCCCCAACATCGTCGCCGAGCAGGTCAAGGCGATCCAGAATCTCAAGATCGACAAGATCACCGTCTGGGACAGCGGCCGTAACGGCCACGGCCAGAACGGCTCAACCGCCGACTTCCTCTCCAGCCTCATCGGCTCGCTGCCCGCGATGCACGACCTGGCGAAACAGGCCGGCGTCGAACTGCCCAGCGTGCTCGGAAAGGTGCGTGACAACAACGAGGCCATCGCGCCGTTCTATGCCGACGGCAAGTCGAGCAGCAAGGACAATTCGGGGAACGGATGAGGCCTCGCTCGCGTTGCAGTGGAGTCTCAGTCGACGGGAGGTTGTGATGGACTGTCCGAAGTGTAAGGCAGGGATGGAGAGCGTGGCGTTCGAGGAGATTGAGGTCGAACGCTGCACGGGCTGCGGCGGACTCTGGTTCGACACCCTTGAACAGGAGGAACTCAGGGCCCGTCGAGGCAGCGAGGCGATCGACACGGGCTATTCGGCCAGGGGTCGCGCCAACAACGCGATCGGCAATTTCAAGTGCCCGCGCTGCCACGGCGCGATGATCCGCATGGTCGACCACCTGCAGCCGCACATCTGGTACGAACAGTGCAGCACCTGCGGCGGCACGTACCTCGACGCCGGTGAGTTCAAGGATTACAAGGATCGAACGCCCGCGGACCTGATTCGCGACTGGCGAGCCAAAGCGCGGCCATGAACGGCCCGGCGGCACGAGACTCAAACCCGGCGACCGGTGATCGCGCGTTTCTTTCCGTCATCGCCTGGCCCGAGAATGCCTCGCGCGATGACAACGCCCGACTCGTCGCTGATGCGACCGGCACTGACACGGCGACGACCAGACTCCGCCTGGGCGTACTGCCGCCCATGATCGTTGCTTCATTTGACGACGCCGTCGCCCAGCGCGCGGCCCGCGCGATTGATAAAGCGGGCGGCATCGCGTTTGCGCCGACTTTCAGCGAAATCGAGTGGCTGGGGCCGACGATCAAAATCCGTGACATGCGAATGCACGAAGGACGCCTGCTGCTCGATCTGTGGCGACGCGAACCGGCGTCCATCGCGCCAAGTGATCTCGAAGTCATCGTGCGCGGTCGAACGAGCGAAGTAACCGAGCGACCCCAGCCTGCGCAGCAGTCCTTTTTCGCGTCTTCAATACCTCGGATGGCGTATTTTGGCAGCTTTGGCTCCTATGGGCTGGCCGCCGGTGTGTATTCGTGGGTCCGGGCGAGCAATCCTGAACTGACCCAGCCCGAGCGTGATCTGCACATCGCCTACAAGACCGATCTGCACTTGCGCGACGGCCGGGTGCTGCAGATTGATGGGGACAAGTTCGGGTTCCAGGTGCTCGGTGAGCACCGTGGGATGACGGATGCCATCAACACCGATCGACTGTGCGATATGCTCGTGAAGTTTGCGCCCGGCGTCACGATTGATCCCTATTTTGCCCTGTGGCGACCGCCGATCGATCTCAAACGGATCCGCATTCCACAACTGGCGCTCAACCGCGAAGATCCCGCGTTCGCCGTCTATTCGAGATGGGCCGCCCTGATGTATCGGCACATGAGCAAGCGGCTCGACGCGATCGGTGGTGGATGAATGGCAGGCGAATGAAAGCGTGGTAGCATTGCCCATGCCTGATCCCGCACTGCTCGAAGCCTTCCCAACGCCGACCGACTCTCCATTCGTGATCGAACACGTCAGCGAGGAGTTCACGAGTGTCTGCCCGAAGACCGGGCATCCGGATTTCGGCGTGATCACCCTGCGATACGTGCCGGCCCCGGGCGGTGTGTGTGTCGAACTCAAGAGTCTGAAGCTCTACTACCAGTCGTTCCGCAACGAGGGAATCTACTACGAGGCGGTGACCAATCGCATCCGCGATGATCTCGTCGAGCTGATGAAGCCGATGTGGCTGCAGATCATCACCGACTGGAAAGGTCGGGGCGGCATCCGTTCGCGCATTCGAGCCGAGCACGGCGACGTGCCCGCGGAGTGGCGCACCCGTTGACCTTACTACCGCCCGTAGCGGCTCAGCAGTTCCACGATCTTGGGTTGATCCTTGGAGATCTGCAGGCTGTGGCGCAGCAGGTCAAGCGCTTCCTGTCGAGCGTCGTTGTTCGTGCGGTTTGAGCGGATGTAGTCGTTGAGCAGGTTGACCGCGAGGCCGTTCATCGCCGGGAAGTAGTTCTTGTCGAGCTGCAGAGCCGATCGGTACGACGACTCGGATTTCTCATAGTCGCGCAGCTTGAAGGAGGCGTAGCCAAGCCGCTCATACGCGTCGGCTGAAGGCTGCAATCGAATGAGCGCCTCGAGCGTGTTGACCATCTCGGGATAGCGCTGCAGTTTGCGCAGGCTCTCGACGAGGTTGAGCATGAGTTCGGGCGATGGCTCCATGAGTTCCATCGCCGCCTGGTAGTTCTGCACCGCTTTCTCGTGGTTGCCCACCGCTGCGTAGATCACGCCGAGGTTGGCCCGGCTCGGTCCGTGATTCGGCTGCACCTGCACGGCACGCTCCGCAAAGGGCAGGGCTTCGACCGCCTGGTTCATCTGCAGGTACGCCGTGGCAATGTTCAGATTCGCCTCATGGCTGTTGGGTTCGATGATCAGCGCCTGGCGATACTCACGGATGGCTTCGAGCAGGCGGTTGAGCTGGTGGAGCACAAAGCCGTGCAGGTACCGTGCGTCGTAGCTGCGCGGCTCGAGTTCGACCCACTTGCGCGAAGAGACTTCGGCTTCGGGCCACTGCTTGCGCTCTTTGTAGATCTCCGCCATGCCCATGTGGGCACGGACGATGCGCGGATTTTCTTCGATGGCGGCGGCAAAGGCGACGAGCGCGGCATCCTTGTCCCCCGAATTCAGCGCGGCCTCGGCCTCTTCGACATGCTGCTCGGCGTTGGCCATGTTGTCGGACGTGATCGGCGCGTTGGAGACCGTGCCGGGCTGCTGCTGCCGGAACAGACCACAGGAGGTCAACGCCAATGTGGCCGCAGCGACACACAGCGATGCGGCCAAACGCCCGAATCTCGGCGAGAACCGCGGGCAGGTGGTTGCAGAACAGGATGAGTCGAGCATGTGGAGCATCAGGTGGTTTTCCGTGATCGCCTGGGCTGCGATGGTTTGCGTGTCTGGCTGCCGGCTTTTTTTCTGCCGGTTGGCTGGCCGGCCTTTGGGGTCGCGGCTTTGGACCGTGGCCCTGCCGCGGTCTTCCTCTTTTCGGCAAGAGCCCTCAATTGTCTGAGGTTTATGGTATCCCACGGCGTGCCGTCATCCGTCTCCGCTTTCTCCGTTTCGAGGATCTTGGGCGTCCTGGCGAATTTCCGAGATCGCATGATGTGCTCGAAGCACGGCAGACCGACCTCGCCGAGTCCGATGTGCTCGTGCCGATCCCGGTGGCTGCCTACTCCGAACTTCGAGTCGTTCAGATGGAAGCACAGCAGGTGGTCCAGCCCGACGATGGCGTCATACTGCTCGAAAACCGCCTTCACGGCCTTTGCGGTGGACATGTCATATCCCGCCGCCGTGACGTGGCAGGTGTCAAAGCACGTGCCCACACGCTCGGGCTGAGCCAGGCGCTGGCGAATAGCTCCCAAGTGCTCGAAACGCCCGCCGATCTGGTTGCCGCCACCCACAGTTGTCTCAAGGCAGATGATCGCATTGAACCCTCTGGTGCGCTTGGTGATCTCATCGAGGGCTTTGACCAGCCGATCGATACCCGCCTCCTCGGACGAATCGAGCGACGAGCCCGGATGCACCACGACGTAGCGCACCTCCAGCGCCTCAGCTCGCTCCACCTCGTCCGTCATCGAATCGATGGACTTGGCGAAGTGCTCATCCGCCGGCGTGGCGAGATTGATGAGATAGCTCGCGTGGCTCACCGTTTGTGTCCACTTCAATCGATGCAATTCCGTGAGCCAGTCGTTCATCGCGGCCGGGTCCATGGGGCTGGCTTTCCACTGCCGCTGGTTCTTGGTAAAGATCTGGACGGTCTGCATGCCGAGGCGTTCGGCCTCGCGCAGCGCGTTGACGTATCCACCGGCGACGGAGAGATGGCTGCCGAGCATGTCGGTTTTCATAGCGGGCATGGTATCGCGCAGCGGCGGCCGGGCAGATCGAATCAGGGCCACATGCCGCGGTGAGCCCGCCGGGCAGCGAGTTCAAGTTGGCGGTAGCGCATGAGCATCGAGTGGTTCCACCGGTCTTCGCGGCGGGCCAGCCCTTCGCTCAGCAGATGCTCAGCCAGATTCGTGCCGTCCTCCAGATCAACATGAGCCAGCAGACGGCCGTAGATGTCGCGTGTACTCTGCGGCTCGAGGCGCAACCGCACCGTGCGACCTTCAACTAACCGCTGTGTCATAGCGGTGGCTTCCGCCGCGAATGGCTGCGCCGGCTGGTTCGAAAATGCAGGATGGGCGATTTCCGGACAATCGATGCCGATCAACCGCACGCGGGTGGTTTCCGTGTTCTTGAGATGGTCGGGAATCTGCACTTCGATCGTGTCGCCGTCGATCACGCGCACGATCTGGGCTGCAATGAGGTGGTACAGATCACCATCGGGCTGGTCGGCCAGCAGCCAGCCGGCGCGATCGAGGGTGCTGAGCAGCCCGAGCACCGCAAGGAGAATGAGAACTTTGATCCGCCCGATCCAGCGCAGCCGCCGGGCGCGCCGAGCGACCCCGC
The DNA here is from genome assembly GCA_002418285.1 of Phycisphaerales bacterium UBA5793. Taxonomy (GTDB): domain Bacteria; phylum Planctomycetota; class Phycisphaerae; order Phycisphaerales; family UBA5793; genus UBA5793. The sequence continues at coordinate 19,815 of DIDT01000028.1, read as the reverse complement.
CCGGGGCTGAATTGCGTCCGTTCGCGTTGATCTCGGGCATGGTCTTGCCTCCTCTCAGGGCTCCTGCCACCCGGCTTTGAAAGGGGGCCCCGGAACTGCGGCTTGCAGCGGTGGCCGATTCGACTTGGATCGAATAACCTTTGCCATTGAGCGGTGCACAGTCCAGTGCGTCCTCCGACGATCTGCGTCGGAAGGATTGTGGTGCCGCACGAATCGTGCCAACGCATGGCACTGAGATCATGCTGGGGTGCCTTGCCTTGGATTAACAGTCCTTCCGGTGTGGATGCGAATTAGTGAACAAGCCAGATCTCGCAACTCGACTCGGCCCTGAAGAAGATCTGGGCGGCGCTGCGACCGCTGAGACCGCCGCCATGGAGCACGGGCCCGATCCGGAGTTCTGCGTCGAATCGACCTCAGATGAACTGGGCTCTTACGACCTCTGTGAATCAGAGCTCTCGGACGTCCAATCGCCTCCCCTGCCGGTGCGTGCAACGACCAACGGCATGCATGCATCTTCGTCGTCAGCAGGCGATCTGGCGACTGCCGCCGATGGATCCGCAGACCTCTCCTTGGACACGGAGCCTGCCGCCGTTCCTCAGACTGAATTGCGCGGCTGGCCGCGTTTCGAAGCGTGGGTCGAGCGCCTGGCGCACAAGTACAAGTTCATCCGCAAGATCACTTCGCGGCTGTATCTGCCGATTGCGTTCCATAGCGGCCTGACCATGAAGAAGCTGGATCCGCACACGTTTACGTATGTGCTGCCGTTCCGTCGCTTCAACCGCAACTTTTATGATGCCATGGCCGGTGCGGCGCTCGTGGCCAATTCCGAAATTGCCGCGGGCATGTACCTGTTCGGCGAACTCGGCGGCAAGTGGACCGTGGTGTGCAAGAACATCAACTACCGCTTCCTGCGGCCCTGTCTCGGCCCGGCCATCTACAAGGTGGACCCGCGCGAGGAACTCAAGGCGCGACTGGCGGCCGGCGTCGAATTCAACATTGATCTCACGCTCGAAATACTCCAGCAGGTGAGCGGCAAGAAGAAGCATCCGCGCGTCGGTCGCTGCGATGTGACGTTTCACTGCACGCCGAAGGGCCCCGAGGGCAATCGCGGCCTGAGTCGGCGTCGCAAGCGCCGCAAATTGAAATGACCGAGCGCCCCGAATCCGCCCCGCAATCTTTTGCCACTCTGCTCGGCTGGGCCGTGTACCTCGCGTGTTCGTGGACCTGGTGCATCGGCATGTACCTGCCCGTCGTGCTGCTCGACCACTACGGCTGGTCGGCGGTCGCCGCGTTCGCCATCCCCAACATCGTCGGCGTCGTGCTGTTTGGCATCGGAGTTGGCAACGCGGCGCGCAGCCGGGCGCTCATCGCAGGTAACACGACCGCCATGCTGTGGTTCTCGCTGATCACCATCGCGTTTCATGTCTATTTTCTCGGCGCCGTCTGGAGCTACGAATTCGAGGGCTCGTCCTGGGCGGGCGCGATGCTCGTGCCGCTGCCGATCGTGGTGCTGGCGTGGCTCGCACGCACGCTGAGCGATCGGATGCTTGTGCGGGTGGCCGGCGGAGTGTTTCTGTTCTCCATCTGCCTCGTGAATCTCGCCGGCTTCATGAGCGCAGCCTCCGGCGATCCTCTACGCCAGGCGGTCTGGGCAGCGCGACCCGCAGCGGGCCTGGTCTTCCTGGTCCCCGTGTTCGTGATCGGGTTTCTGCTCTGCCCATATCTCGATCTGACTTTTCATCGCGCACTGATCGCCGTGGGTGGGCGCGGACCCGGCAAGACCACATTTGCACTGTTTGGCGTCATCTTCGCGCTGATGCTGATGGGCACAGTCCTCTATTCGATCATCGGTTTCCTCTGGCCCATTGTCGTGCACATTCTCATCCAGTCATGGTTTACCATGACCGTACACTTTAAAGAAATCGAATCGCGGCGCAGTACGCCTGCGGGCGAGGTAGTGGGGCGGTGGGTCTGGCCCGTGCTGATCATCTCCTGGGCTCTCGCGCCGCTGCCGCTGCTCGATTACCGCTGGTGGTTCATCTTCACCGGGCTGATCTTTCCGGCGTATGTGGCTTTGATGATGGTCCGACCGCGCCTGGGCCGCCTTTCGGCGCACCAGGTGACGCTGGCCGTCGTGATTCTCCTGCTCATTCCGTTTTCCGCGATCGGGTTTCTTTTTTCCGGCTTTGAATGGCTGACGCTCGTTCCCAGCGTTACGCTGGTGCTGTCGTTGCTTGTCGGCGGACCGCAGGCCGACGCCGTCCACTCCGTCGAGCATGTCGGTGATCCCACACCCTTGCCCGCAGGCTGATCTCATGTGGCTGATCGTCTCGATTCTCGCATCCGGTGGTGTCGTCAGTGCCTTCTGGCTGATCGCCGCGATTGCAACGAGGCTCATCGGCCTGATCCGCGGCCAGGAAACCGGGTGGATCGGGCGCACGATGCGGCATGCTGCGACGATGACTGTTGCTTGCGCGCTGTGCGCCATGGCAGTCCACTTTGGTATGACCCGAACGAAAGGCCTGGCCAAGCAGATGCCTGCTTCGCTGCTTTGCCTCGACGTCGGCAAAGCGTGGTACGGCGGCATCGCACTGCACACGCTCAGCGACCGGGCCGTACAGCACACCTTGTCCTTCGCAAGCGCTGCGTCTATTACTGACGCCCTGCTCGACTCGGACTGGTGGCTCAATGAGACGCAGCGGCAGATCTTCGATGCAAGCCGCGAACCAGAGCGCTGGCTGACGATTCAGATGGAGCAGGCGCGTCTCAGCGATGAGCAACTGGCTCGGTGGCTCAATCTCGTGCCTCCACCGATGTTCCTGGCCAATGCGGATACCCGCGAGTCGCCCTCTTCGATCAAGATCACCGCTGTCTTCGGCCGCGAGTGGCAGCGCATCGACAAGGTGCCGTATCGCATCGATCACCTGCAGATCACGGCAATTCGCCTCAATGGTCAGCCGCAGGAATTCACGATCGAAGAAGGCGCCAACTCCAACGCTGAAATCGGCTGGCATGCCAATCGCGTGGAATTCGAGGTTCGAGGCCTGGCGGCGCCGCCCGGCGGTTCGCCGCGCTGCGAGATCGAGATCATTTACCGACTGGATCTCGAGCCAAGTTCCTACGAGAACATCGGTCCGCTGAGTTGGAAGACCACGCTGCTGGTCAACTGAGCCGGGCGAGATCGTCATCGTCGATCTGTGCGTTGGTGTACACCTTCTGCACATCATCAAGATCTTCAAACGCTTCGACGAGCCGCATCACCTTCTCGGCATTGTCGCCGGCGCACTCAACGGTGTTGTTGGGCAGCATCGTCACTTCAGAAGAGTCGACAGTGATGCCCGCGCCTTCCAACGCCTCTTTGACCGCATGCAGATCATTGGGAGAAGTGAAAACCTCCCAGACATCGTCGGACTTCTGAACGTCTTCAGCGCCCGCTTCAAGCGCCTTCTCAAAGATGAGCTCCTCTGCCACGCCCTCGGCTGGGACGATGAGATAGCCCCGCTGCGTAAAGCCGAAGGCGACTGAGCCGCTCACGCCGAGTTTGCCGTGGTACTTGTCGAACGCCATGCGGATTTCCGGCGCTGTGCGGTTCACGTTGTCGGTGAGGCAGTCGATGATCATGGCCACGCCGCCCGGGCCGTAGCCTTCGAAGCGCATCGGGATGTACTCGACGTCGCCATCGAGTCGGCCGGCGCCTTTCTTGATCGCCTTTTCGATCGTGTCCTTGGGCATGTTGACGGCTTTGGCGTCGTCAATGGCATAGCGAAGCGTGAGATTCATGTCCGGATCGCCGCCACCCTGCCGCGCGGCCACGATGATGGCCCGCGAGCACTTGGACCACATCTTTCCGCGGACCTTGTCCTGTCGCGCCTTGCGATGCTTGATGTTGGCCCATTTGCTGTGGCCGGCCATGTGTGAAGCGCTCCCCGGTCTCTCTGTGTGGATCGAAACTCAGGGTTGATTCTTGTCCAGTGTCGGCGACGCCGCTACCGGGGGTTCTTTCCCGGATTCGGCAGCCTTGATCTTGGACCGGGTGGCGTCGATCGTCTCGCCGTAGTACTTCCGGTAGAACTCGACCTCGGCATCACCGTTGTCGGCTGCTCCCGTCTGCTGGGCGAGCTGGATGAACTGGTCGAAGTTACGCACCGACTGTTGCCAGGTGTCCAGGGCCTTGTCCTTGTGACCGGCCCGCCAATAGGCGTCGCCAAGGTGATCGAGAATCACCGTGGTGTCGATTTCGGGACGACCCTCGCTGCGGCGGAGCAGCGCCGCGTCTTCGAGCAAGGGGATCGCGGCGTTCTCATGTACCTCGCGAGGTTCGTTGTCCGGATTCTCCAGCTTGCCGAGCTTGTACCGGACCCAGCCGAGCGAATCGAGCACCGCCGAATCAGTTGGCTTGGCCATGGTGGCCTTGACGAGCATGGCTTCCGCGTCGCTGAGGCGCTCATTGCGGTCCGCCAGCGAATAGCCAAGATCGTTGTTGGCCAGTGCGTGATCGGGATCGACTTTCAACGCTTCCTCAAGAAGCACTTCATGTGACAGGTCGTTGCCTTGCGCCGAGAATTCGCCACTCATCACGTAGAGCGACTCGGCGAGAGGATTGCCCACACCCTGTCCGGCCACGGGACGGGTGTTGAGGATCGGCATGGACTTGTAGGCATCGGTCTGATGGGCGCGGCGTACGAGGTTGATGGCCCGCTCCGGTTCATCCCGAATGGCGCATTGCGCCAGTCGCCATTGCGTCAGTCCCACCTCACGCTCTTCGATCGGGCGGTTCGTGCCCAACCACCGATCGCATAGCGCACAGGCGTCGTCGAGACGTTCGTGTCGCGCCAGGCTCACCGTTGCCACCGCGGTCATCTCGAGCTCAATGTCAGGCTGCAGCGTGCGGGCCCGCTCGATGGAGTTGATGATCGAATCCAGCGGGCGATCGAGCTCCGCTACGGCGTTCATATAGGCGATGAAGACGGATGGTGGCGCCGCCACCTTCTTGGCGATCACTTCCTCTCCGATCGCTTCGATCAGCCCCAGCGCCTGTGAGCGCAGGCCCTCGGCATCGATGCGCGAAGCAAGCGAAGTAATGTCCTCGATGTGACGATCGAGATGATCGTTCGCCTGGGTCAGCGCCTGGCGCAGGTGGTCCAGCGCGCTTTCGCCGAGATCCTGCCCAACGTCGAGTTCAGCCATGGCAAGGCTCTTGGCGACGGAGTCGGGCTGCCGATTCCACCGGTCGCGCATGGCCTGCTGGGCTTCTTCCTCGCGCCCCACACTCTTGAGCGCCGCTTCCAGCAGTCGATAGGAGCCGAAATCGAGCGGACGTGTGGCGATCGCGCCGCGGAGAATGTCAACCACATCGCCGCCTCGATGGTCGGCAATGAGCGTCTGCAGCCACGCATCGCGCAGGTGGCGGTCGCCCGGCCGATTGATGCGCTTGGTTGCCAGCCACTGGGAAGCCTCCGAAGCTCGCCCGGCTCCGATCCAGGTCTGGACGAGGCCCTCCAGGGCCGCCTGGTCCGTGGCGTCTTCAGCGAGCAGCGATTGGAAGGCGGCGATGGCGTCATCGAATCGACCCTGCCCTGCGTCCTGCTCGGCTCTCAGCATGCGAAAGACCCGACTCTCGGGCGCAGCCGAATACAGCCCGCGCACCAGGTCGCGGAATTCGTCGCCATCCTGCAGTGGACCGCGAAATCCATAGAGGCGAATCAACGCGCCGTATGTCGCCGGATCGCGCGGCGATTTGGCCAGCGCCTCTTTCAGTAACGTTGCAGCATCTTCATTGCGACCGGCGCCGGAAAGCAGTCGAGCTTTGCGGCGTAAGTGTTCGACGAGGTCGATGTCATGGCCCCGCTTGGCCCGCAGGTCATCGAGCAGCGCGAGGCCTTCGTCGACTTCGTCGATCTGCGCCAACATCAGGGCGCGATCGTATGTGAGTTCGATCGGATCAGTGGCGCGCCCTTTGATCGACTCGATGACCTCCGTCGCCTCGTCAGTCAGGTTCAGTACCAGCAGCGCTGTCGCCTTGCTCAGCAGGCCAGGAGTCGAATCGGGATAGTCGGCCAGCAGGCGATCAAGTGCGATCAGCGCTTCATCATACTCGAAGTCGCGAAACAGCAGGCCGACGCGAACCAGTTGCCCCTCTTCAGACTTCTTCATCGCGGTCGGCAGATCGTCCCACGCCTTCAGGTACTGGCGCGGTTCATCCGTCAGCGCGACGAGTTGATCGAGCAGATGGTCAGGAATCTCACCGCTCTTCTGCGCCAGCGTGATGATGAGTCGAACCGGTTGCACCGGCGCCAGGCGTTGCACGGCCCAGGGCAGCAGGTCGCCGAGCACGCTTGAGTCACCGCCGTGTTCGGCAAGGAAGTCGAGGATGATCGCATCGCTGCGATCAGGCGGGAGCAGCCCGGCGATCGCCTGCACATAGCGCAATTCACCCGGCTTCTCGCTCAGACGCTGGCGCAGTGCTGCCGCCAGCGCATCGCTTTGAGGTGTATTGCGAAAGAGGGAGACGAGTTCGATTGCATCGGTCTGCTCCGGGTCGTCAATGGCTTCGAGCAGCACGTCGATCGCGTCCTGCGTGCGGCCAGCCTTGACCAACGTCCAGATCAGGCGCGGCAGCATGTCCTCGTTGCTGACGCGCGCCGCCGCAAAAGCCTGGCCGTAGACATCGATCGCTTCGTCGTAGCGCTGCAGGCGGCAGTAGGCGTCACCAAGATCGCGCCACATCTCCGGCGCAACGCGGTAGAGTCGATCGATCTCGCTCTGAAATCGTGCTGACTCCGGAGGCAGGTCGGGCAGTCGCAGCATCAGCTCATGCCAGACTGAAACACCGGCCTCGTCATAACCCTCGGCCAGCAGAATCTGGCCCAACTCGTGCGCTGTGAGGAACCAGATGTCCTGGTCCTTGACGGCGGCCTCTTCGTCGGAGAGCAACGCATAGGCCTTGCCCAGCAGCCCCGCAGCGCGCGACGCGTCGCGCCGTTGCCACGCCGCCGTGCCCAGACGCAAGAGCGACTCCAGGTCGTTCGGCTCCAATGCGAGGATGTCTTCATACAGGCGCAGAGCGCGGGCCGGGCCGATGGTGGACAGGTAGTTGTCGGCCATTAACCGCATGCATGCCGTAGCCCCGGGATCGAGCTTGAGCGCCTGTTCAAGCGAGCGAATCGAGTCGAAGTAGCGGCCGTCGATCGACATCTCGCGCGCTTCGAGATACAGACGCGTCGTGGCGCGCAGCACATCGTCTGTGGGAGGCGCTGCGGAGCGCGCCGGCGGCAGAACGTCGTTTGGCGAGATCATTGCGAGCGCTTCGTCCAGCGGCAGCCGAGCCTTGGGGTTGTCGGGAGCGTCAGGCGCGAGCCGCTCGAGATCAACGCCCGGTGGAGCGGGCAGTGAAGCAGAAGCCGCAGAGGACAGTGCCGCACCGGCAGGAGACGATTGTGAAGACGGGGAGTGGGCGGCTGCAGTCGATCCGGCGTCAGACTTCTGGGCCGAACAGGCGCCCAGCAGAAGTGAGATGCAAAGCGTGGAACGCAACGATTGGCCGAACCGGCCTCGATTCGAGTGAAGCATCGGCAAACAGACTCCCTTGGCTGGACGGGTCGGCGTGTCGCACCCCGTGCGTGGCGTTCCGGAAAACCGCAGACAATGGTACGGGTCGCACCGCCACCGCGCGACCCGTCTCCCTGAGGAATCGACCAGAACACACGCCTGCCTTGCGTTCAGTCTCACCAGACCCGAGATTCCGTATGCCTCGGTAATCAAACCGAGCGAAACGGCCTGCTCGAACGCCGGCAGGCGATCGGGCGGGTTACCCTTCCTGGTCCGCTCCATCGCCCGCATCGCGCGAGTCGATCCAGCCCCAAAGCGTCATGTGGACAGCCGCACATTGTTCGGGCTCGATGTGGTCCACGATGCCGTCGCCGATCTCCTCGGGCGAAGCATCGGCGTCGGCGATTCCCTCTTCGACCAGGGCGGCATGCAGTCGCTGATCGATGGGGATAACGGGGTGATTCAAGGCATGCAGGCAGGTGAAGCTGGCGACGTAGGGCAACATGCCGTCCAGCCCCATCAGGTAGGCGGTGGCGTCCGAAGCCGGAACATCGAGAAGATGGTCAATTGAAATCTCAATCTCGCGCCGATGGATATCGCGCAGCACACGACGGATGCGGCTGGCTCGCTTGCTCGCCTTCGGATACCGATCACCCATCAGGGTTTGGATTTCATTGGTGAGACACACCCGCAGCTCGTTGAGATCGACGACACCGCGGCGCAAGCGTTCGTAGGCCTTGGCCGCGCGGCTCTGGGAGCACTCCCACGCAAGGAAGCCCCAGACCAGTCGCTCGGTCGGGGAGAGGGCGGGAGAGGTGGCAATCGGACCGTTCAACCGGGCTGCCTGAAGCAGACTGGAAAGTCGACCGGAGTGAACTTTTGCGTTCCTCAATGCCACTTCCCTCATGCCTGCAATGCTACCGCGACGCTGCTAGGACCCGGGATCGCCCCCTGATTCATCGGGATGCGTCGGTCGGGCAATCTGTTCGAATTCCCGGCGAATGTCTTCCAACCCGCTCGACTCGGGCGCCGGCTCCCCGCCGACTGCATCCCGAATGGCGCCGAGCAGTTCCGCCTGCTTCTTGATGCGCTCGTCCAGACGAAGCTTGATGTGCGGTGGACGCCGCATGTCGACCTTGTCGTTGACAAGGTGCTGGATGCGCATCGTTGCCGCGATCAGCCCCTGCATCGTTCCCGCCTGAAACTCGGCGGGGAGAATCGAAATATGGACCGTCGCCTCACGCAGGTCTGAAGAGATCTCAACCTCGGAGACGGTGATCATGCCGCGAATGCGCGGATCATTCAGCCCGCGCGTAAAGACGTCCTGCACGGCGCGGTGCATGACGGAGGCGATCTGTTGGCGGCGATGACTCAATCACAGACTCCCCGACTCAGATCTTGCGGCTGACTTCGATCATGCGGTAGCATTCCAGAATATCGCCGGCCTTGATGTCGTCGTAGCCTTCGATCTTCATGCCGCACTCCTGACCGGAGCGAACTTCTTTGGCATCGTCCTTGAATCGCTTGAGTTGCTCGAGCGTGCGATTGTTCTCGACCACGATGTCGTTGCGCGTCACGCGGATCTTGGCGTTACGCTCGATCGTGCCGTCGGTCACGTAGCAGCCGGCGATCATGCCGACCTTCGTGATCTTGAAGACTTCACGCACCGCAGCGTGTCCAAGCACCTCTTCCCGGATCTCCGGCGCGAGCAGGCCGCTGGCCGCCTGGCGCACGTCGTCGAGTAGTTCGTAGATGACCTGGTACGTACGCAGTTCGACGTGCTTGTTGTCCGCCAGTTCGCGGGCCCGGCTCGACGAGATGACGTGGAACCCCAGCACGATCGCTCCCGAAGCCTCCGCGAGGATGACGTCGGACTCGGTAATGCCACCGACCGCGGCGTGCAGCACGCGAATGTTCAGTTCGTCCGTGGAGATCTCCTCGAGCGAATGCTTGAGCGTCTCGACCGACCCCTGCACGTCGGCCTTGACGACCAGGTTGAGGTCCTTGCGCTCGGCGCCCTTCATTTGTGTGAAGATGTTGTCGAGTGTGACCTTCGGCGCCGCCAGAGCCCGTTCACGCTCCTGGCTGACGCGCTGTGCCGCGGCTTCTTCCGCCTTGCGCAAGCTGGAAACAACGTAGCAGCGATCGCCGGCGTCGGGAACCATGTTGAGGCCCGAGATCTCCAGCGGCGTTGATGGGCCGGCCTCCTTGAGGCGCTTGCCGCGATCGTCCGTCATGTCGCGGACGCGCCCATAGGCGCGGCCGATGACGATGAAATCGCCCACCTTGATGCGGCCGTCCTGGATGAGCACATTCGCCACGGCGCCGCGACCCTCGACCATGCGAGCCTCGATGACGGTGCCGCGAGCCGGACCTGCGGCGTCCGCCTTCAAGTCCATCAACTGCGCCTGGAAGTCGAGCGTGTCGAGCAGATCCTGAATGCCGATCTTCTTGGTGGCGGAGGTCTTGACGACTTCCGTCTTCCCACCCCACTCGACCGGGGAGAGGTCGTACTCCGCCAGTTGGCCGTAGATGCGCTGAAGGTTGTTGTCCGTTGCTTCAGGTTTGTCGATCTTGTTGAGCGCGATGACGATGGGCACCTCGGCGGCCTTGGCGTGATTGATCGACTCAATCGTCTGCGGCATCAGGCCGTCGTCGGCGGCGACGACAAGCACGACGATGTCGGTGATCTGGGCGCCGCGAGCGCGCATGGCGGTGAACGCCTCGTGGCCGGGCGTGTCGAGGAAGACAATCGTCTTGTCATCGTCCCCGGCCCGAACGTTGATGCGGAACGCGGAGGTGTGTTGCGTGATGCCACCCGCTTCGCCTGCCGCCACCGTCGTGTGGCGAATGGCGTCGAGCAGTGAAGTCTTACCGTGATCGACGTGACCGAGAATGGCCACGACTGGTGCTCGCGACTGGAGATCCATTGTCTCGCGGTCTTCGAATTCCTGCGTCACGACATCGACGGCGGTCTTCTTCTCCTCCACCTCGAGTTCGATGTTCTGATCGAGCATCAGTTCGATGGCGAGTTCCGTGGGCATGCCGGCGTTGGGATTCGCCTGCATGATTCCCTTCTTCATCATCGCGCGGATGATCTGATTGACCTGAACGCCGGTGGCGGAGCTGAGTTCCTTGATCGAGAACGGCTCCTGGATCTTGACGACGCCCCCGACCTGGGCGGCTGTCTTGGCTTTTTCGCCGCCGTGATCCGCGCGACTTGCATCGCGGCGCACCGTCTTGATGTAGCCATGGGCGCCGCGAAGGCGCTCTTCACGTTCGAGGAGATCCTGCTGCCCCCAGTTGCGGCTGCGAGCGGGACGGTCACCCGACGGTCCGTCAGCGCTGGCGCTGCGACCGTCGCGGCCGCTGCGGGTCTTGCGGCGCGTGTTGCGCCGTGAGACGTCGCCGCCCGAAGGTGGAGCATCCATCGGGCCCATCGGACCACCGGGACCACGACCGGGTCCACCTTCACCAAGCGGTCGACGGCGCGGCCGATCGACAACCTCGGCTTCTTCGATACGCACGACCTTGGGGCCCGACAACTTGGCCGGCGATTGCACTTCGCCGATCATTGGGCCCGCCGGGGTGACATCTTTGGGTCTCTTGGGCACGTTAGGCACCGCCATGGCTCGACGACGCTCGGCTGCCGCGGTGGGCGCCTGAGTCGATTCGCTCGCTTGCTCCGCGCTCGCAGCCGCCTCGGTCGGCTCGGCCTCGGCGCTTGGCGCGCTGGCTGCCGCGTCGAGGCTGCCCGCAGCCGAAGTAAATGCTTCGCTCTCTTCAATGGCGGGCGTCTCTTGCGGCGCTGCGGGCACGGCTGGTGCGGTCGGGGTGACGGCAGGCTCGGTTGTGGCGGTCTGGGCCTCCACGCGCCGAATCACCTCTTCGGAAGACTCGCCGGCGCCCTTCTTGGCGATCTTGCGCGTCTCCTCGAGCGCCTTGGCCATGGCGGCCACTTCGTCTGCTTCCTCCTCGACATGTTGCGTGACGGTCTTCTTCTTGGCCGTGGCCCGTATCTTCTTGGCGGCCTTCTTGGTGGTTCGCGCGGCGACAGCGGTCAGAGCGCCCGATTCCTCTGCAGATTCTTCCTGCACATCCTCATCTGCACCGGCGTACCACGAGTGGATGGTCTGCTCGAGACCTGCCGAGACGCTGGACATGTGATTCGTGATGTTGGGAATACCTTCGACCTCGCAGCGGGCCACGAGGTCCTTACTCTTGATGCCCAGTTCTTTCGCAATCTGATGAATCTTCTTAGCCAAAGGCTGCTCCTCAGTTCAATACATGCCTGGTCTTTCCGGCCAGGCGGAGAGTCGGGTGTTCTTGCACGCGACTGCCCATCATGATCCTTCTTCTCCGCTCGGCTGGGTGACCGGGGTCGGGCCGCGCCCAATACCGAGAATCGTCGCGGCCTGCGCGGCGCCATCGTGGCTGCCCGCCTCCTCGCCGGTCGACTCCGGCTCCTGATCGGCCGGTTCGCCCGGCGTGCCGTCCAGCACACTCGCCGCCAGACGCTGGTCTTCGGCGCGACGTTTCGCTTCTTCCTCCTTCTCACGCTGCTGTTCTTCGGCCACGATCTTGGCCTTGGTCGACGCGAGTTCGACCATCTGGTCCGCCTGTTCGGGCGTGACTTCTAGCTCTTCCGCCAGCACTTCCGCGCCGACTTCCTCAACGTCGAACACACTGACCATGCCCAGCGCCGCCAGGCGGTCCAGTTGCTCCTCGGTGACCCCTTCGACCTGGCGAAGCGTCTCAACGAGCACTTCAAGACCCTTGGCGTACTCGGTCGGTGTAAGGATGTCCACATCCCAGCCTGTCAGACGGGCCGCGAGTCGCACATTCTGCCCGCGCTTGCCGATCGCCAGGCTCAATTGCTCTTCCTCAACCACGACGGTGGCTCGGCCGAGTTCGAAGCACAGCGAAACATCCTTGACCTCAGCCGGCTTGAGCGCGTTCTGAATCAGAATCTGGCTCGAATCGTTCCAACGGACAATGTCGATTTTCTCGCCGCCGAGTTCGTCGACGATGTTCTTGATGCGGCTGCCGCGCACGCCGACGCACGCGCCCACGGCATCGACCTTCGAGTCGATCGACGACACGGCCAGCTTGGTGCGGAATCCCGGCTCGCGCGCCATCGCCTTGATCTCGATGATGCGCTCGCTTACTTCCGGCACTTCCACCTCGAACAGGCGACGAATGAAGTCCGGATTCGCCCGACTCAGCACGATCTTCACCTGGTTGCCCATGTCGCGCACATCGAGGATGAGGCACCGCACGCGATCGCCGGGCTGAAAGTTCTCGCCGGGAATCTGCTCGCTGCGCGGCATGAAACCTTCCGCGCGATCGATCTGGATGACCAGCGCGCCGCCCTCGTAGCGCTGGGCCGTGCCGGTCACCATTTCGCCGACGCGCTTGGAAAACTCCTCGAACAGCGCTTCGCGTTCATCTTCGCGGAAGCGCTGAATCATGACCTGCTTGGCCGTCTGGGCGGGAATGCGCCCCAGTTCGCGCAGGTCGATTTCGATCTCGGTCCATTCGCCGACCGGCTCACCAGTCACGGGATCAGTCTCAGCAGGGGGGAAGCGCCTCCACAGGCGGATCTCGCCGTTGAAGCGGTCCATGGCGCAGCGGAACTCATCCGTGTCGAGCGAGCCGAAGTGCTTGCGCGCCGCGGAGATCATCGCGGTTTCAATGTCGCGGAACAGCGACTCGCGGTCGATCTTGCGGTCGCGCGCGATCGAGTCGATGATGCGGAGGGTTTCCTGGTTCATGTTTCTGATTGTCCTTTCGCCGAATTGTGTATTCAGTTGTCGATCAAGCCGGGCGTCGTGCCCGGCCGCAAAAGCCGGTAAACAAAAAACCACCGGCGCATCCGCAGCGCCTGTGGCCTGTAGTGCGATCGCGCGGCGCAACGGCGCCTCACAACCGGTCAACCCAACCTGTGGCTTTGCCTCAGGTCATGACGCGCCCCTCAAAAGCCCGATTCGTGGGCGTGGGGAGAGCGTGCGAGTTGACTCGGTGCCTACCACGCACTGGGTTCTTCCCAACGGTGCATCTGCGTACTCCAAACGCAAGCAAGCCGAAAAACACGCCACTACAGACTAGGGGAAGGATAGTCCGGCCCTCCGCAGGGTCAAAATAAGTAATCTGTCAAGGTCGAATTGTGGGACTAATTGCCCGAATGGAGCAGATCCGCCAGCGTTTGACTGCCCAGGCTCTTGATCTGGGCTTTCCGCAGGGCCTCGACCAGCGGCCAGTCTCCACCGATCGCATCCTTTGATCCCAGCAGACTTTGCGTGTGATCCACTACCTCGGAAAGGGCGATTCGACCCGGCGGACGGGCCAGCGCAAAGGTCGGCCGCTCGCTGGGCTCGATCCGGTGCAATACCCCCTTGGACGCCAGCGTCGCCAGCACCAGCTCCACGCCTCGCTCGGAGATGTGCGTCCGCTCCATGATGTGCCGCGCGTCCGTGGGCTCACCCTGCTCAAATCGCTCCGCCACCACCCGCATCATCGGCAGCACCAGAGCCGGGTCCATCACCGGCGGCACGTGGGGCCGGTCCGGGATCGAGTGCACCATCCGCATCCCCACCGCCTGCAACGCCGAGGTCAGCTCCAGCCCGAACAGCACGATGATCCACATCGCGTAAACCCAGAAGAGAAACACCGGAATCAAACCCAGCGTGCCGTAGAGAACCGAGTAGCTCGAACTCGTGCCGAAGATCGTCGAGATGTACGCCCCCAGCCCGCGCGCGCCAACCGACCAGCACACCGCCGTGACCAGCGAGCCGAACGCCGCCGCCGGCAACTTCACCTTGGTGTTCGGCACGGAGACGTAGAGCAGCATGATGAACAGCCACGTCGTGCCCACGGAGGTGATCACGCCCACCGCGGAAATGCTCGACACCGCCCACGGTCCGAGTTTGTCGGCAAATTGAGTCACCAGCTCATGGAACCGCCGGTCGAGAAAGAAACTCAAGTACAGCAGGCCCGGTCCGATGATGATCGTGAAACCGTAGAGCGGTACGCGCCGAGACAGCGGTCGATTCTCCGACGCCCGGCAAATCGTGTTGAACGAACGTTCGATCGTCGTCATCATCCCGATCGCCGCCCAGACGAGTACGAGCAGGCCGACGATCCCGATCGATTCGAAGTTGACGTTGTTATTGATCTGGCGGATCGTCTCCATGAGCCAGTCGATGAGTGGAACAGTTGCCGCCTCCGCGCCCTCCGCAGCGCCGACTTTGGGTACGTTCACACTTTCCAGGGGCGTGGCCGCCAGCACATCGCGCACGAACGACTCGAATCGATCAATGCCCCCAAGCACGCGGAAGATCAGCAGGCCAATGGCCGTCACCGGAACAAGTCCGAAGATGGTCCGAAACGCCAGCGCCGCGGCCATCTGTCCGGCCCGGTCTTCCTTGAGTTGCTTCATTCCGTGCCGCGCCAGTTCCGCGAGGAAGCGCACCATGTACTGCCACCGGTTCAACTCTGCCGTGGGAGTCAGCAGCAGTCGTCGCAGCCAGGTCGGAATGGGTTTCGTGCGGCGTGGCATGGGCTGTCCGCAAGTCTATCGGTCATTTTGGAGGCGCGGTGGGGGTGGATTGCCTGGGCCGGGGTGTCGCGGTCAGTGATCCGAGACCTTGCGGAACCGCAGCACATAATTCTGCGGCAGATACGCCGGGTAGTGTTGGTTGATCAGCTCAAACCCTGCGTCCTCGATCTCCTGCGTGAACACTTCTTCACCCGCGCGCACGTGCCCCATGATCCACTCCGGCGACACGCCCGCAATGCGATAGAAATCCACCACCACCACCTGCCCGCCCGGTTTGAGCGCTTCGTAGATCGAATGCATCGTGCTCTTCGGATATTCGAAGTGGTGATAGGTGTCGCAGATGAACACCAGGTCAATCGAGTTCGCCGGCAGATCAACGCTGCGTTCGCCGCACACAACCGTTTCGATGTTGGTGATGCCCCTGTCGGTTGCGTCCTTGGCCAGCCGCTCCATTAAACCCGCGTTGATATCTACGGCGTACACCTTGCCCGCGCTGCCCACGAGCCCGGCGAACAACTCCGACATGAACCCGCTGCCAGCGCCCACGTCCGCCATGACGCTGCCCCTGCGTGGTCCCACCAGCGCTGCAATCCGCTCGCGCTGCGAATAGATCTCGCGCCCTTCATCCTCGAGTGTCTGCACCAGCGGCGCGATGTCATCACTTTTCCACCGCTCGTTGATCCCGGGCTTGACGCTCTGTTCCTGTTCACCCTTGGGAGGCGCGGCAGGATTCTGCATCGTGGCCGCGAGCAGCGCAAGCACTGCACCAGCCGCAACGAGACGACACCACGCACGGCAACAGGATCGCATGTTCAATCCTCCGGTGAAAAAGGCGCCACGATCGTATCTCATCCGGCGCCAGCCGCCTTGCGCCGGCTCGCCGCCCACAGGTTCAGCGACTCCACGGTCAGCGAAAACGCCATGGCGAAGTAAATGTAGCCCTTGTTGACTTCCCGGCCGATCCCGTCGACGAGCAGCATCACCCCGATCAGAAGCAAGAACGCCAGCGCCAGCATCTTCAGCGTCGGGTGCTTCTTGATGAACGCCGCGATGTATCCCGCGAACACGAGCATCACACCCACCGCCACCACCACTGCCGTAATCATCACCCACAGATCTCGCGCCATACCCACAGCGGTGATGACCGAGTCCAGCGAAAACACCATGTCCAGCACCAGGATCTGCACGATGACCTGCCCGAACGATGCCGCCGCCTTCGTGCGGATCGTCTTCTCATGATCCGGCCCCTCGATGCGCTCGTGAATCTCGAACGTCGCCTTGGCGACCAGGAACAGTCCGCCGGCGATCAGGATGAGATCGCGCCCCGAGAACGGCTCGCCGAAGAGCGTGAACAGATCGCCCGTCAGGTTTGTCACCCAGGTGATGCTCAGCAGCAATGCGATGCGCAGTCCCATGGCCAGCAGCAGCCCCACCCGCCGCCCCATCGCCTGTTTGCCTTCCTCCAGTCGCTCGACGACGATGGAGATGAACACAATGTTGTCAATCCCCAGCACGATCTCCATCGCCGTCAGCGTGACCAGCGCCAGCAGGGCATTGGTCAGCGTGTCGGCGTGCGGCGCAGCGGCCGCACCGGCATGAGCAAGCAATGAAAGCACACCGCTCTCCTTTCAGGTATCGCTAGAGCATTGCCGCCTCTCCCGGCGTGTCCACTGCCTCACGCACCCTCGCCGCCTCGCCGTCGCACGATACCCTTACCACATGCCCACCAACACCAACGCCAGACTCGCCCAGATCTTCGAGCAGATGGCCGCCGCCCTCGAACTGACCGGCGCCAACCCCTTCCGCATCAATTCCGATGCCCGGGTTGCCCGCGTCCTCAAAGACCTCACGCAGGACGTCGAGGCCATCGTCGATGAAGATCCCGAGCAAGGCATCAAACAACTCACAAAGATTGACGGCATCGGTAAAGGCTCAGCCGAGAAGATCGTCGAGTTCCTCGAAACTGGTGAGATCGCCGAACACACCGAGCTGCTCAGCAAAGTCCCCGCCGGTCTCTTCGGCGTGCTCGACATCCCCGGCCTCGGCCCCAAGACCGTCAAGCTCATGTGGGACAAGCTCGGCATCACCTCCATCGAAGACCTCAAAGCCAAACTTGATTCGCCCGAGCTGCGCGAGCTGCCGCGCATGGGTGACAAGACCATCGAAAACATCCGCAAGGCCCTTGAGTTTCGCGAGAAGGCCGGCGATCGCACGCCCATCGGCATCGTCCGCCCCGTCGCCATCGAGTTCGTCGAGGCTCTGCGCAAAGTCAAAGGTGCCGAGCAGGTCGAGTACGCCGGCAGCCTGCGCCGCGGCAAGGAAACCATCGGCGACATCGACATCCTCGCCGCCTGCAAAGACGCCGACGCCATGCGGCAAGCCTTCTGCACCTACGAAGGTGTCACCCAGGTCCTCTCGCGCGGCGACACCAAGTGCTCGGTCCGCGTCGACCTGCGCGGCCTCGTCATTCAGGCCGACCTGCGCCTCGTTCCCAGGGCCAACTTCGGCGCCGCCTGGCTCTACTTCACCGGCTCAAAGGAACACAACGTCCGCCTTCGCGAACTCGCCATTAAGAAGAAACACCGCCTCAACGAATACGGCCTCTACAAAGGCCTCGACGAGCGCCCGCAGGACTCCGGCGAAAAACCCGTCGCCGCCGCCAAGGAAGCCGACGTCTACAAAGCGCTCGGCCTGCCCTACATCCCGCCCGAGTTGCGCGAAGATCGCGGCGAACTCGACGCCGACATCCCTGATCTGCTCGAACTCAAAGACATCAAGGCCGAACTCCACGCCCACACCAACGCCAGCGACGGCAAACTCACCATCGACGAACTGATCTCCGGCGCCGAGTCGCGCGGCTTTCACACCCTCGCCGTCACCGACCACTCCGTCTCCAGCGTCATCGCCAACGGCCTCAGTGTCGAGCGCCTCTGGCAGCACCGCAAAGCCGTCGCCGCCGCGGCAAAGAAACATAAGAACATCACCGTCGTCTTCGGCGCCGAGGTCGACATCCTCCCCGACGGCACACTCGATTACGAAGACAAGGTGCTCGCCGAACTCGACGTCGTCGTCGCTTCGCCGCACGTCTCGCTGCGCCAGGACAGCAAGACCGCCACAAAGCGCCTGCTCAAGGCGATCAGCAATCCATACGTGCACATCATCGGCCACCCGACGGGTCGCATGGTGGGTACGCGCGAAGGCCTTGAGCCGGACATGAAAGCGATCATCACCGCCGCCAAGGAGCACAACGTCGCGCTCGAGATCAATGCCAGTTGGAAGCGGCTCGACCTGCGCGACACCCACGTCCGCGCCGTCGTCGAGGCCGGCGGCCTGATCGCCATCGACACCGACACCCACCGCATCCCGCACTTCGACAACCTGATCTACGGCGTCCTCACCGGCCGCCGAGGCTGGCTCCCCGCCGAGCAATGCATCAACACCTGGAGCGCCAAGAAACTCCACGCGTGGCTCAAGAGCAAACGCAGGTAGCAAGCGCCATCCAACGCCGCATCGCCCCCAACACCAGCGACGGCCCCAAACCCCCCCAGCGCCACCCAACGCCCGCGGCATAGCCATGCCCGGGGCCGCACCTGAGCACTCCCGCCCGTCTTCACCACTCGCTTCACGCTTGCGCCTTCGCTTCCCCTGCCGAATAGTCGCCTTCGCCTCACCCCCTCACCCAATCACCCCATCACCCCCTCAAGATTCCCCGATCCCCCGGAATTCACTGGCGACGTCGCCCGTTCTGTGTTATGTTGAACACAATCGCGGAGCCACGCCATGCGCCTGAGCCGACTGATAACCAGTGCCCTGCTCGCCACGACCACCCTTCCCATCACGGCAACAGCGCAGGACTACCGATACGCGGTCTTCGAACTCCCGGACTTCGGGAGCGCCTACCAGTTCGACGGCACAGGCGGTATCGACAGTCTCGGCAACGTGGTTGGCTGGGCCGGGTTCGGCACGCACGAGATTCACGCAACACTCTGGCCTCATGCAGGTGGAGTCTTCGATCTTGGGACGCTCGGAGGCAAACATGCTGCCGCTGCGGCAATCAATGACCTGGGTGACATCGCGGGATGGGCCGGTTTCGATCCGAACGGCAGCATCCTCGATCGGCGCGCTGTCCTCTGGCGCAATGGACAGATCATTGACCTTGGTACCCTCGGCGGCGAGACGAGCGTGGCGTACGGGGTCAACGACGCAGGGCAAGTCGTTGGCGAATCTGAGTATGAGATGCAGAGCAGTCGACCCAAGGCGTATTTGTGGGAGAACGGCCAGATGCGAATGCTGCCGGCGCCACATCCGGATTGGGATGGACGCGCGGCGTTCGGCATCAACAACGCCGGGGACATTGTCGGCTACGGGTACGGAGTCGAAGGTGTTTTGAGGGCGCTCCTGTGGCGCGACAATCAAGTCTTCGATCTCGGTGGCTTAAGCAGCACGGACAGTAAGGCCTACGCGGTCAACCGGGCCGGAGTCATCGTCGGTTACGCGAGAGTGTCCAGCGGCGATGTTCATGCCACAAGGTGGGTGAATCGGCAGACAGAGGATGTTCACACCAACACCATCGGTTCCACGAGTATCGCGCGCGCCCTCAACGACGTGGGCCAAATCGTGGGCGACAACGGCAACGTTCTCGATTCGCACGCATTCGTGCTCAATCCAGGCGAGCCGATGATCCTGCTAGAAGCTGTTTCAAAACCTCG
>DIDT01000065.1 GCA_002418285.1 Phycisphaerales bacterium UBA5793 | reverse complement strand
ATACGTCTGTTGCCCTTGGGCGGTAGCCGCGAGAGCCATCAAAAGAATGACACTGCAGGGTTGACTAGATCGGTTGACGAACTTCATTGGCTAGTACCCCATCTCTCAACGCAAACGCAGGTAGCCGGTGCGGCTTGTTTGCCGCACCGGCTTTCACCTGCTTCTGGCTCAGGGATCTTCTGGACAATCAGGACAACCCTGTCGGTCTTCTGGGAACGTAATCGTGTAACTGTCCGCCTCATCTGTAAACAGGTATTCGAGTGGCGTGAACTTGTCCGTATCGGTGATAAACGTAATTCCACCGCCGTTGTTGCAGATTCTGTTGCCCCACAGCGCGGCCATGTCGTAGGTCATCGATGAAGGCGATTGCATACCTGTTGGCCCATAGCAGGCAACTGTGAATTCCGCGTTGACGAGAGCCATCAGCGCCGTATCTACTTCGAAGTCGCCGTTGAACCCATTCTGTGAGTCATCTCGCCAATCCGCCGAGAAGTCCTCCCATGGCTGACCGGGATCGTCCCAGCAGCAGTCTTCCGGCGGACCGGGATCGCAACCTTCGTCATTTCTGTATTGCTGGAAGGTGCTGTTGTTAGCGAATGCCCAAGTACTACTTGCTCGCGGCCCCCACTCGAGTGCAGTCATCCAATTCGGCACTGCTTCCCAAGGGGCTCCGGTGTCGGTGAGATCATCCACGGTGTTGGTAACGTCCGAAATGTCCTCGTAATGGATGTGTGTATCGAACAGCATCTGGTTGTCGTTGAGCCAGGGCACGAGGTTGGTCATGATGAAGCAAGTAGCGTGCGTCCGCACGTAGGGTGGCGATACGCGAGGCTTTGGGAGCGCATCCCACCGGGTTGGACGTTCGATCTCGCGCTGCGGCGACTTCGCTTCCATTCACTTCCTCTCCTCCTTACATCCGGCCTGCGACCCCTCGGACTTCGCTCTGTCTCTTCCCGCCGATTATCCAATTCCCTCCTCGTCTCCCCACGCCACCAACATACCAGACAACCCGCCAGACTGCAAGCCAATTCCGGGGAATCTCACAATGGAATCCGTCGCGTCGTCTCGATTGGGTGGCATCGAACGCCTCAGCCCCGGGCCGAGTTCGACGTCGGGGGTGATAACAGTCCCGGCCGCCCCTGCCCGTCGCCACCGAACTCTTGCCCGGAGCGACAACCGTGCAGCGCCAGCCGAATCCCTACCCACTCACCACGTCCAACACCACTCCCTCACGGTCGGGGCTCGGATCAACTCCCGATCCAATTGCCTGTCTCCGCGTGCTCTGCGATCTCTGCGGTGAGTTGCCTTTCTTCTGCCTTTCCACCCAATCCCCCGCCTTTCTCCCTGTATTCTCCGTGTTTTCTGTGACTCCGTGGTGAATGTCTTTCGCCTTCCGCACGCACGCGCGCCACTTCGATCTCATCCCGTGCGCGGCCTTCCCGAAAACGCAGAAAAGTTGAGCAAAAGTCGAAATCACCCCCCTCAGAAAAATGAAAATCGACGAAAATTCCTGATTCGGCCCGCACAGAGGCGCTCATTTACACAAACGCGCGCCGCAGCGCGCGCCAGCGCTCAAAAATCGCGCACAGGAGCGCTCCGGCGCGCACGGAGCATCCCGTATCACGTGCGCCTTTGTGTTGGCACGCATTTTGCGTTGAACTTTCTTTCGAATCGCGCCTGGCGCATCGCCGCCCGCGAAAAAAGTCACCGGCCGCCGCACGAACCGCGCGGCATCTCCCGCCGTTGTGCAGTGCAAACTGACCCCGCCGCGCACACCGGCGCACGCCAATCTCTAGAGGTAGACGTGCTTTTCAATCGCCGACAACTCGACATCGCCACCGGCGACTCGACCAGACCGACGCGCCAGCGAGGACGAATCCCGCTCGGGACTCAAACTCTTCGCTCGCGCATCAGTCTGGTTCACCCCATCATCCTGGCAGATCCTGAGCTCCGCCGAAGGACATCACCCTCGCAGGCCATCCACTCACCTCAAGCCGTACTCCTTGAGCAGCCGGTACAGCGTCCGCTCGCCGATGCCGAGCATCCTGGCGGTCTGTTCGCGATTGCCGCCGGTGAGTTTGAGCGTCTCGCGGATCGCTCGCTTCTCGAGTTCCGCCAGGTCGATCCCGGCCAGCGAACCGGACGAACTCGCGTTGCTGTCCGATGCGCCCGACACCTCGGCCGGCAGATGCGCCGCTTCGAGTTCGCCGCCGTCTTCCGCGAACACGCACATGAGTTCGATGATGCGATTGAGTTGCCGCACGTTGCCCGGCCAGTCATACGCCATGAGCTTCTGCGCCACCTCATCCGTCACGCCCAGCACGTTGCGGCCGTTGCGCTGGTTGAGCAGGTTGATCTGGTGTTGCGCCAGCAGTGGAATGTCCTCGCGCCGATCGCGCAGCGGCGGGAGTTTGATCTCGACGCCCTTGATGCGGAAGAACAGATCCTGCCGGAACGTCTCATCCTTGACCATCGCTTCGAGATCGCGATGCGTCGCCGCGATGAAACGCACGTCAACGGTGCGCGGGTCGTTGGAGCCGACGCGCACGACTTCGCCCGACTCGAGCACGCGCAGCAGTTTGCTCTGCATGCCCAGCGGCATGTCGCCGATCTCATCGAGAAACAGCGTTCCGCCGTTGGCATATTCGAACACGCCCTCGGTGTTCTTCTCGGCGCCGGTGAAGGCGCCCTTGACGTGGCCGAACAGTTCGCTTTCGAGCAGCGACTCGGTGAACGCGGCGCAGTTGACGGGCTTGAAGCGCTGTTTGGCCCGACGGGAGTTCTGGTGGATCACCCTCGCGACGAGATCTTTTCCGGTTCCCGTTTCGCCGATGAGCAGCACGGGAATGTCCGTCGGCGCGATCTGCTGGAGCGTGCGAACCATTTGCCGGATCGCCGGGCTGGCGCCGACGATGCCTTCGAAGGAGTATTCTTCGCCAAGTTGTTCGCTCAGTGCATCGACCTGGGCCCGCAGCACCGCCGCCTCGGCCGCGCGGTTGACGAGATTGCGGAACACTTCGAGATCGAGCGGCTTTTCGATGAAGTCGTACGCCCCGCCGCGAATGGCCTCTTTGGCGGTGGGGATGTCGCCGTGGGCCGTGACCATGATGGTCTTGGCGCCGGGCTGTCGGGTCTTGGCTTCGGCGAGGATGGTCATTCCATCGGGCCGGCCGTGCATCATGAGATCGGTGACGATGACGTCGAAGTGTCCGCCTTCGAGTTCGACGCGTGCTTCATCGAGACTGTGGCGGACGGTGCAGATGTGGCCGGGCTTGCGCAGGGCGTCGGCCATGACGTCGGCGTGGTCGGCCTCATCATCGACGATGAGGACCTGGGCGGTGGGTGTGGAAGAGTCTCTGGCCATGTCGGGCATTGTATGTGGCGAGCCCGGCCGCGCCGCGCGTGGTGGATGGGTGGCGGGTGAGATGGGAGAGGTGACGTGGAATGTGAGCGAAGAAAAAGAGCATGACCACGCCCGGTGAGAGACGTGGTCATGGATCGAAGTTCGATCAGTTGGTCAGCGAGGCTTAGTAGCCGCGGTTGCCGCCGCGACCGCCGCCGCCGCCGCCACGGCCGTATCCGCCGCCGCCGCCGCCACCGGAGCGCTGCTCGCGGGGACGTGCTTCATTGACGGTGAGAGTGCGGCCGCCGATTTCCTTGCCGTTGAGGGCCGCGATGGCCGCCTTGGCTTCGTTGGCGTCGGGCATTTCGACGAAACCGAATCCGCGCGAGCGGCCGGTCTCGCGATCCATCACAGCGTTGGCGCGATCAACCTTGCCATGCTCGCTGAACAGAGCCTCGAGTTCAGAGTCAGTTGTTTGAAATGAGATGTTGCCTACGTAGATATTCGTCACGATGCAGATTTCCAGCCCGAGAAGATTGTCATACTGTTGCCGCTGCGGATACCCGGGCTCTCACCTGCTTTGGCGTTCGGTCCATGAGGGGAGAAACCCCCGATCGAGCCGAACTGACGCTGGGCGAGTATAGCCACCATTCCGCCCACAGCAATAGGGGGGTGTCAAGGCTCCCCAATGTTGCTGTTTGCTTCCGCTCAGGCGGTGAAATACTTGGCCTCCGGGTGGTGCACCACGATGGCGCTGACCGACTGCTCCGGGTCGATCTGGAAGTTCTCCGTCAGGTTGCAGCCGATCCGTTCAGGCTGGAGGAGGCGGAAGAGCACCGCCTGATCCTCCATGTTGGGACAGGCGGGGTAGCCGAACGAGTACCGGCTGCCTCGGTAGTGCTGGCTGAAGAGGCGGCGGATCTCGGGGTCGTCCTCGCCGGCGATGCCCAGCTCCTGCCGCATCCGCTTGTGCCAGAGTTCGGCCAGGGCCTCTGCCGTTTCGACGCCGATGCCGTGGGTGTAGAGGTACTCGGTGTACTCATTGCCCTCAAAGAGCTTACGGGCGACGTTGCTGACCTCCGGCCCCATGGTGCAGACAAACAAACCGAGGACGTCTTTCACGCCTTCGCCGCGCTGTCTGAAGAAGTCGGAAATGCATCGCCGCTTGCCGTCGGACTGGCGGGGAAAGGCAAACCGCTCAATCTCGCGATCGTGGTTCTTGGGATCGAAGATGACCACGTCGTCGCCCTCGGAGGCGGCCGGGTAGTAGCCGTAGACCACGCGTGGCGTCAGAATTCCCCGGCCGCGCATCTCGGACTTGAGGCGCTCGAACAATGGCTCGACCGTGTCGCGGAGGGTCTGCTCGTACTCCTCGGTCGAGAGCGATCCTCGCTTGAAGCCCCACTGTCCACGGAACAGGGCGGTGGTGTTGATGTACGGGTAGATCTGGTCGAGATCGATCGACTCCACCAGCCGGGCGCCAAAGAACGGAGCCGGGGGGACATCAACGACGGCCACGCTGTCCGTGCGGACAGCAACGGCGACGGCACCCGAGGGTTGTTCCGTTCCGCGGGCGGCTTGCGGTTTGGCGCCGGATTCGAGCTTTGCAACCCGCGCGTCGATTTCCTCGTTCAGTCGGTTCGCTTCGCCGCTGGTCAGCGCATCCATGATGCGCAGGCCCTCGAACGCATCCTGTCCATAGAAGAGTGGGCCGCGGTACAGCCCACGCAGGCGACCTTCAGCATACTTGCGCGTCAGCGCCGCGCCACCCAGCAGGACCGGGGCATCGATGCCCATCTCGTTCATCTCGGCGAGGTTCTGCTCCATGACGCCGACGGACTTGACGAGCAGGCCGCTCATGCCGATGGCCAGCGCGCCAGTGTCCTGGAGCGCTTCGAGGATCGAGGCGATCGGCTGCTTGATGCCGAGGTTGTGCACCGTGTAGCCGTTGTTGGTGAGGATGATGTCCACGAGGTTCTTGCCGATGTCGTGAACGTCTCCCTTGACGGTGGCCAGAACGATCGAGCCGCGACTGGAGCCGGCGACCTTGTCCATATGCGGCTCAAGGTAGGCGACGGCCATCTTCATGACTTCGGCACTTTGCAACACGAAGGGTAACTGCATCTGACCGCTGCCGAACAGTTCGCCGACGGTCTTCATTCCGCCGAGCAGGTGGTCGTTGATGATCTCGAGCGCGGAGTACTTGCCGAGCGCTTCATCGAGGCGATCCGTCATGCCCTGCTTTTCACCCTCGACGATGTGGGCTGCGAGCGACTCTTCCAGTGTGAGGGAGCGTTCCTCGACGGAATGCGAGACGGCACTGGCGTCTTTGAACAGTTCGATGAAGTGCTGAAGCGGGTCGAAGGACTCGTCGGTGATGCCTCCGGGCAGACCCGTGCCGCCCTTGGATTCGTGTCGGCGGTCGTAGATGAGATCGAGCGCAGCGCTCCACTGTTCATCGCTGATGCGATTGCGGGGAAGGATCTTGGATGCGTGGACGATGGCGCTGGTCATGCCGGCTTCGAGCAGTTCGTGCAGAAGGCAGGAATTGAGCACGACGCGGGCAGCCGGATTGAGGCCGAAGCTCGCGTTGGACAGGCCGCAGGTGATCTGGCATTCGGGGAATGCCGTGCTGATGCGTCTGGTGCCTTCGATCAATTCGGCGGAACTGCGTCGATCCGCATCCATGCCCGTGGAGATGGGCAGCACGAGCGGGTCGAAGAAGACATCGCACGCCGCGATCCCGTGTACTTCCGTGGCGCGTTGCAACGACCGCTCAGCAATCGAGTATTTTCGATCGGCGGTGCGGGCCATGGCGGCTTCCTTGTCTTCGTCGATGGTTCCGATGACCAGCGCTGCGCCGTAGCGTTTCGCCAGGGCGCAGATTGCGTCGAACTTCTCTTCGCCATCTTCGAAGTTGGCGGAGTTGATGATGCACTTGCCGGCGGCGTGCCTGAGCCCGGCTTCAATAGTGGCGATCTGCGTCGAGTCGATCATCAGCGGCGTATCGACCTGTCGCACGACGCGGGTGACAATCTCGGCCATGTCAGCGGCGTTGTCGCGTCCGGCGTAGTCGACGTTGAGATCGAGCACGTTGGCGCCTTCGCGCTTCTGTTCCCGGGCGAGCGAAACGATCTCATCCCAGTTCTCTGCTTCGAGCAGGCGCTTGAACTTGCGCGAGCCGGAAGCGTTCATCCGTTCGCCGATAATGAGGAATGAGTTTTCCTGTCGGCAGTCGACGGGGGAGTAGAGTGAGGTCACGCTGGCGGGCGGCTGGCGGTAGAGGCCGTCGGCTCGCTCGGTCACGCACGCGAGGCCGGCGTGATTCTGCCCGACCTGGCCGCGGGGGACGGGCGGATGAATGCCGATGGCTTCCACGACCTGCTTGATGTGTTCAGGACCGGTGCCGCAACAGCCGCCGACGAAGTTTACTCCGAAGTCATCGACGAACTTGCGCAGCGCATCGCGCAGACCGGCCGGTTGAAGGGGGAAGGTGGTCTTGCCATCGACCATAATCGGCAGGCCCGCGTTGGGCATGACCGAGATAAGTCGATCCCAGTGCCTGCTGAGCACCTTGAGGTGTTCAGCCATCTCGACGGGACCCGTTGCGCAATTCAATCCGAGACTGGCGATGGGGTACGGCTTGAGCACGTGGACGGCCGTGGCGATTTCTGAACCGAGCAGCATGGTGCCGGTCGTCTCGATGGTGACACTGACCATGATGGGGATTTCAGAAGGGCTCTTGCCACGCTCGTCGAGCGCCTTGAGGCAGGCGTTGATGGCGCACTTGACCTGCAGAAGATCCTGGCAGGTTTCGATGAGGATGGCATCGGCGCCGCCGTCGAGCAGGCCGCGCACCTGCTCGGCGTAACTGTCGAGCATGCGCTGCCAGGTGATCTGGCCGAGGGAGATGAGCTTGGTGCCAGGTCCCATGGAGCCGACCACGAAGCGCGGCTTGTCTTTGGTTGCATACTTGTCGCAGGCGGCGCGGGCGACTTCGGCTGCTTCCTTGTTAAGGGCGCGGGTCCAGCTGACCAGTTCTTCATCGAAATCGGAAAAGACGTGTCGACTGGCGCCGAAGGTGTCGGTCTCGACCGCGTCGGCGCCGACCTCAAGAAAGGACTCGTGAATCTGCTGGACCAGATCGGGGCGGCTGCGAACGAGCAGATCGACGCAATTCTCTCGGCCGAGGTAATCGCGATCGACGTCCAGCGTAAGGCTCTGGATGGTCGCGCCCATGGATCCATCGAAGAAGAGGACGCGTCGCGCGGCTTGCCGCAGGAAAAGACTCATGGAGCACTCCGGATTGGATGTGGTACGGGCGGCGACTCCCCCAGCCGGGGTGGGCGTTCGCTTGCAGGAGGATAGTGGAGGGGGGAGCCATATTCAACCGTTCATCCGGATAGAGCGATAAAGCAGCGGGCCCAGATGCTTCCCCTATAAGGGATGACGCGATTTCGTGGCCTGTACGACTGGTCGCCGGCCACCTAGCATTCGCGATTCACCCCGAAAGGACCCACCCAATGAGGTTTTCACGATCAACGAGTCTCTTTGCCCGTTCCTGCGGCCTGACGGCTGCCTGCGCTTCGATGTTGCTCGCCTCGTCCGGCGCGAGCCTGGCCCAGGACGACGCCGCAGCCCCAACCACGGCCGCGGCGGCGACCAAGGTTCCCGAGGCCAAGGATGTGATTTCCAGTTACGTCAAGGCCCTGGGAGGCGAGAGTGCGATCCGCAGCCACACGTCCCGCAAGATGACGGGCAAGATGGAGATGCCTGGCATGGGCGGCGATCCCATGATCGCGCCGATGGTCATCTACGCCGCCGCTCCAAACAAGATGATGGTCGAGATCGAAGTGCCCGATTTCGGCGAAGTGCGCCAAGGGTATGACGGTGAGATCGCCTGGAGCATTGATCCGATGAGCGGCGCGAACATTCTCCCGCCCGAGCAGGTCGAACAGATGAAAGAGCAGACCGATTTTTACGGCGAGATCAACTTCGACAAGCGCTTCAAGTCGATGGAGACGATCGACGCGCGTGACTTTGACGGGCTCAAGTGCTACGCCGTCAAGATGATCGATCAGCACGATGAGGAGTCGACGTATTTCTTCGAGGTCGAGACCGGCTTGCTCCGCGGCACGATGCAGACCACGGAGACCCAGATGGGTCCGATGGACATGACCAACATCAACAAGGAATACAAGGAGTTTGGTGGCGTCAAGTTCCCGGTCCGCACGGAGATCGAGATGATGGGCATGACGCGCGTCATGACGTTCTCCGAAATCGAACTCGACAGTGTCAAGGCCGAGACTTTTGCTCTTCCGGATGAGATCAAGGCCCTTGTCAAGAGCGGCGAGACGGATGGAGAGAAGCCCGCAGAGGGAGCTGGCGAGAAGCCCGAGCCCAAGAAGGAAGACAAGTAGTCCATTCAACCCAGTGAGTATCACAAGCCCGGGCGACGCGAGTTGCCGGGGTTTTTCGCGCGCCGGAGGGAGATCAGTTCGGTCTGATGGGTGGTCGCGAACCGAAGCGATACGCCGTGGCCCCGCCCATGAACAGGAGAAACATGCTCATGCCGGTGAACAACTCCTGTTTCGTGGAGACGAGCAGATCCGACCAGTTGACGTGCTGTCGCGTCGGGTCGTAGCGCTTGTAGTAGGCCCAACGCGTGTTGGGGACGCTGACGGCCAGCGCGACCGTGAGCGTGAGCAGGGCGCAGAACCAGCCAAGGCGGTTAGAGCCGGCTCGCGCCAGGCGCAGAGCCACCGCGCCGATCACGATGCCGACCGGCCAAGCGAAGACGTCGTAGCGATTCAGCGTGAGGCGGACTGTGCCATGCCACAGCAGGCCGAGCACGATGGCGGCGATCGCTGCCCCAACCCATGCGCGCCACGGCGAATCCTGGTTTGAGGTCTCTCCGGCGGGCTTGGGAGGCTCGGCGGGTGTCGGCGCCGGTTGATTGTGGCCGAACGTGTCTGCGATGAACTCGAGTCGTTCGTCGAGCATGGCCATAGCGCGCCGGCGGGCGTTTGCATCGGACGCGGGTCGATAGTCGCGCACGGAGTGCAGGTAGGCCCCGGCGTTCTGCTCAACCTCGCGTGTCCACGACAGATCAAGCGCCCGGTAGGCCGCCTGCATTTCACCAATCGGGTCCGCCCGCAAGTCCTCGTAGCGCATCTCGTGCACGTGGCCCGGCGGGATGAGACGGCGCGATTCGAGATACGCCTTCTCGGTCTGAGCGTACTCGGCAGTCACCCGCTCGCGCAGCGTCTGATCATCCGGCGGATCTTCGAGGTGGTAGATCGCCAGTCGCTTGAGCATCGCCATGTTGGAGTTGACGACATCAACGGGATCGCGACTGATGTGAATGAACCGCGCGTGTTCGCGACCGAGCAGGCGCTGCAACTCGGGAACGCGAGCGGTGTGACTTGGAGATTTGAGCAGCAGCGGGCGGCGCCTTGCAAGCGTGGTGATCTTGCGCAGGAATGCCCATTGCACATAGCGCCAGCGTTCGATCTCGCCGGCCGTCAGGCCGTCGAGGAAGTGGAAGCGTCGATCGGACTCGTAGCGCGATGGGGCGACGAGCCGGCCGCGCAGGCTCGACGCGCAGGCCCAGTTGTGGCAGGCAAAGTCATCCTCGGCGGGCCAGTCCGGGCCGAAGGCGACATCATCCTGCGGTCGGCGGCTGGCGAGGAAGGGTACTAGGAAGAGTCGCAGAAACATCCAACTGGCAACAAAGCCCTGTGGAGCGGTCACCTGGGCCCAGCGCGGGGTGACAAATCGCGAGTCGCAATTGAGCAGGTAGTGCAGGTGGGTGGTGCCGGTGCGGAAGTAGCCGAGGATGATCAGTGCGCCGGGCGCGTGGTCGAGCGCGCCACCGGTGGTCTGGTAGGACATGGTCAGCCACGGTCCGAGCAGGAGACGCTCGGGCAGGGTGATTGCAGTGCCAAGCAGCGAAGTGCCCAACCCTGCGGCGAGGCGGAGCCAGTAGCGCGGTTTGACGGGCAAGGGCGGGGAGAGCAACAGTCGCGCCCATGCATCCAGTGGCGCCAGGGCCATGAAATGCGGGTAGGGAAAGGCGATCGGCGACGGGCGTGGGTCTGAAGCGTCGTTCATGTGAACCGGGAAAGATAGTCGGTGTTTTGCGCCGCGGTATGCGGCCACCCAGCGACTCGTCACTGGCGTGCGATTCGACGGACGCATTTGGCGCGTACACTCGCACCGCGATGGATCGCCCACCATCTCAGCCCCCCGCCTCGCTCCGGCCCTGGCCGACGATCCTGCTGATGCTTCTGTGCGCGATGCTCTACCTGCCCGGGTTGTTCGCGCTGCCGGTTGTGGATCGCGATGAAGCGCGCTTTGTCCAAGCCACGCGACAGATGATCGAATCGGGTGACTTTGTCACGATTCGTTTCCAGCAAGAGCCGCGGCACAAGAAGCCCGTGGGGATTCATTGGGCGCAGGCGTCGGCGGTTCGTGTGCTTCGTCCTGTTGCTGGTGAGCAGGCCATCTGGCCGTATCGCGTGCCGTCGCTCATCGGCGCGACACTGGCGGTCTGGCTGCTTTATTTTTTTCTGCGCTCGCTGGCTGGTGAGGGCGCCGCCTTGTTGGCCGGCGCTCTGCTCGCATCCAGTGTGCTGCTGACGGCTGAGGCGCATCTAGCCACGACTGACGCCTTGCTGCTTGCAACGGTGGTGGCAGCGCAGGGTTCGTTGATGCGGCGCCTGTTGCAACCTGAACAGCATCCGCTGGGGTATTCGCTGCTGTTCTGGATGGCGCAAGCGCTTGGCGTTCTCATCAAGGGACCGATTGTGCCGCTTGCTTCGATCCTCACGCTCGCAGCATGGCGGCTGAGCGGTTCGCGCTTTCGTCCGCTGTCGCTGCTGCACGCGTGGACCGGCTTGCCGATCGCACTGATGATCGTGTTGCCTTGGGTGGTTGCCGTGACGCGAGCGACGGGCGGCTCGTTCTTTACTGATGCGCTTGCCGGCGACCTCTTTCCGAAGCTCATCTCCGGGCAGGAGTCGCACGGCTTTCCGCCGGGGTATTACCTGCTGCTGGTGACGGTCACTTTCTGGCCGGGCTCGCTGCTGGCCGGCTTTGCGTTCATTGGGGCCTGGCGGCGGAAGGGCGATCCGTTCACGCGGTTTCTGCTGACCTGGCTCGTTCCGACGTGGGTGGTGTTTGAGTTGGTGCCAACCAAGCTGCCGCATTATGTTCTGCCGCTGTATCCAGCGCTGGCGGCGCTCACGGCCATCGCAGCGGTGCACTGGACGACGCTGAGTGGAAGTGAACGAGTCGAACTTCCCCGCCGACGATCGCTGGCCATCGGATGGGTGATCTGGTCGCTGGTGACACTGGCGCTTGCTGCGGTGATTGTGGGCTTGCCGCTCGCACTTGATGGACGTTTTGAGCCGTGGTCGCTGCTGCCGGTTGTTGGGGCGCTGCTTTCCGTGGGTGTGGGTGTTGCGATCATCCGACGGCTCGATGCGGCGGTTGCGATGTTGATGGCGATGGTTCTGAGCAGCGTTCTGGTTGTGCCGCCGGCGCTTTCTCTTGTGCTGCCGCGCGTTGAGGCGCTGTGGCCAACGCGGGGCGTGGTTCGGCTCATTGAGTCGGAGGGTCAAGCGGCCTCGGCGAGCGGTTTGCCCTGGGCCGCGGTCGGCGATCATGAGCCGAGTCTGGTCTTTGCACTGGGAACGGATATGCAACTGCTCGGCCCTGCCCGCGCCGCCGAGGCGCTTGCTGCCGGGCAAATGTGTGGTGTGATCATTGAGCGAAGCGCGCGTGAGCCGTTTGAAGATCGCGGCCGCGCGCTGGGCTTGACAGTCGAGACGATCGGCACGGTGCGCGGCGTGCTGATCTCGAAGGGTCATCGCGTCGAGTTGGATGTCGTCACACGAGCGGCCGCTCAGCGCGCGGAACCTTGAGCGGCGGGTGTTCGCTTTTGGACTGGTCGTGGAGTGGAGGGCCAGAGCATCAGGGCGACCCATGTCAGCACCGCCGCTGCGGCGATGAGTGCGACGCGCTGCCATGCCTGTGGCTCGATGCCGATAGTTGCGCGGCCGATGTGCATCCAGATGGTGGTGACGGGTGACCAGTGGAGCCAAGCGCTCTCGGTAAGGTTGTCGATCGTACTCGAACCCAGTGCGGCGAACGGAGCGGCGACTGCAACGAGAACGCATACGACCATCATGATGCCGCGATGCCGCCGGCCGGCGCCCATGGTGCCCATGGCGATGAGTGCGGCGTAGAGCAGGCCCCAGGCGAAGATGGTCAGGTCGATCAGCAGGACTTCGGTCGCGGACCATTGCGTTGGCACGCGCATGGGCCAGAGCAGAACCTGAAGCGTGGCGAAGATGGCGACCCAGTCGAGCAGGGGGAGCAGGCGTGGGGTGTGGGCCGGTCGCATGACGAGGCGATAGAGCGGCCAGATGATGGTAATGCCCAGCATGACGCTGAACATCATGCGCTTTGAGGCGGTGAGGTAGGTGGCGATCGATGGCTGCATCCACCACCGCCAGCCGAAGGCCATGACCCACGATGCGAGCAGCCAGAGCGACCACCAGAGCAGCAGGGCGCGGGGGAGCCGAACATGTCGGGGGAGAATCACGGGGAAGTTTAGGGCCCGGCGGCGCGGCGAACGCGTGAGCGCTACGGATAGAATCAATGCAAGCTATTTCGCAGGGAGATTCTCCGATGCATCATGATGAGCAGTCGTCGTCCTCTTCTCAATCGCCTGCCACTTCGGCGGGGAAGCGCTCTTCCTCTTCGAGTCGCGGGACGCAGCATAGACCCAGCAGTAGTGGGCGCAAGGCGGCCGCCTCGTTTTCGAACAACGGCCGCGCGGCCGGGGTGCACACACTGTCCGGCGGTGATCATCAGGGCGCGCTGGCGGGCAAAGCGCTCGCCGGTTGGGAAAAGGAGTTCGCGAAGAATCCGCAGTATCGCATCGCGCAGAATGCGGTGGCGAACGTATCCGTGGATGACATCGCGCTGAATCGTGCGATCGCCACGACGATGCCGCAGACATTTTCCAATCGGCTGGATGAGTGGGGCGCGACGAATCAGAAGAAGTCCGGGCGCTGCTGGATGTTCGCCGGGCTGAATCTCTTTCGCGTCGGCGCGATGCGCAAGATGAACCTGACGGAATTCGAGTTCAGCCAGAATTACACGCTGTTCTGGGACAAACTCGAGCGGTCCAACTACTTCCTCGAAGCGATCATTGAGACGGCGAAGTTGCCGGTCGATGATCGCACGGTGGCGTTTCTGCTGTCGCGGCCCCTGGATGACGGCGGGCAGTGGAACATGTTCATCAACATCATCCGCAAGCACGGCGTCGTGCCCAAGGAAGCGATGCCCGAGACGGAGAGTTCATCGAACACGATGAAGATGAACGTGATGCTGCTGACCGTGCTGCGGCAGGGCGGCAAGACGCTGCGCGATCTTGTGGGTAAGAGCAAGTCGGCCGAGGCAGTGCGCACGGCGAAACTGGGGATCCTGAAGGACGTGCATCGGATTCTGTGCATTCATCTCGGGACGCCGCCGAGCGCGTTTGACTGGCAGTGGCGCGATAAGGACAAGGCGTTCAAGCGCGATGGGGCAATGACGCCGCGCAAGTTCGCGGATCAGTACATCACCTGGCCCATTGATGAGTACGTGTGCCTCGTGCACGATCCCCGGCCGAGCAGCCCGATCGGCCGAACGTTTACGGTGCAATACCTGGGCAACATCGTGGGCGGCGAGATGGTGAAGTACCTCAACGTCGACATCGACACGATGAAATCGATCGCGATGAAGGCGATGGTCGATCATCAGGAGCCGGTGTGGATGGGTTGCGACGTCGGCAAGATGATGCGCCGCGACCAGGGATTGTGGGATGCAAAGCTCTTTGACTATGACACGGTGTATGACACGACATTCAACCTGAGCAAGTCGGATCGGCTCATCTACCACCAGACGCAGATGACGCACGCGATGCTGTTCACGGGTGTGGATGTGGTGGATGGCAAGGCGCGGCGGTGGCGCGTGGAGAACAGTTGGGGCACGGAGAGCGGCGACAAGGGTTTCTACGCGATGAACGACTCGTGGTTTGACGAGTACATGTTCGAGATCGCAGCGCGGCGGGAGTTGCTGCCGAGCAAGTTGATCAAAGCGCTGGAGCAGGAGCCGATCGTGTTGCCGCCCTGGGATCCGATGGGGTCGCTGGCGCGGGGCGCGTAGCGGCTCATCTGGGAATCTGAGATTTGAGATCTCAAGGTCAGATGCACCGACGCAGGCGTGTGTCGGGTGGTGGATGCCAATCGGGTGCGTTTGCGCCGTGACGTTGGCGCTGTTCTTTACCCGTCCGGTGGCGCGTCTTCGCCGGGGTTGGTCAGGCGGACCTGTCGGTCCTGGGTGAGCAGGGGCTGGTTGATGTAGAGGGTGCCCTGCGGGCTGCCGATGACTTTTCCGCGTGTGAGGTAATAGGCGTCGAGGGCCTGGACCTTGTGCGATGCGGGATGTTCGATGCCGGCTTCCTGGCCGACGGCGCGGCCCCACGCGATGCGATAGCCGCGATCGGTGATGAGCGCGAGGTGGGCGCGTTTGCGATCGTTGCCGTCCCAGTTCTGGACGTCGATGGCGCGGACCTGTTTGAACCATTCGCGATTCTGAGTGCGCAGGTAGCGGATGAGCAGCAGGCCGTCGGTGATGTCGCCGCCGCGCCAGATGGCGCCAACCTGCGGTACCGGGCCGATGGCGTTGACGATGGCCGGGAGTGCGGCGACTTTGCCCGCTTCGTAGTAGACGGGCAGGCGCGTACCGGAACCGTCGACGACGTAATCGGTGCTGTCGCGCCGCACGAGTGCGAAGGGTTGGCGGAACTGGCCGTGGATGGTGATGCGATCGACGCGCTGGGTGCGGCCGTCGACTTCGGCCGTGGAGAGATCGCGCGTCACGCGAATGGTGGCGTCTTCCATCCAGCGGCTCTCGACGAGCATCTCGTGAATGGCCTTGAGCGCCTCGCGGTCGAAGGGGTTCTGCCGGGCGGCGGCGTAGGCGCTGGCGAGCAGCGTTTCGCGCACCCCCTCGACGCCGACGACGGGGTCTTCGAAGACGATCTCGGCGAGATCGGCGCGCTGCGATTGCGATGACGCGACTTCGGAGCGGAGGAGTTCGACGGGCTGGTAGGCCCACCAGGCCCAGGCGGCGGCGCCGACGGCGAGCAGAGCCGCGAAGGAGCCGAGGTACAGCCTCGCCTCGCGCCAGCCGAAGCGCTCGGGGGACGGGGTGTCCTTTCTTGCCTCGGCGGCGTTGGTTCGGGCAGCCGACTTCTTCGAACGCGGTTTTTTGTCGCCGAACGGCCAGAAACGCACAGGTCTCCCCCAAAAACGGGTCCGCAATGTCTTGAGTATGTCGGCCAAAGGTGGGGGTGGGGCTGCAAGATCAGCGGGCCATCGCCATCCCGATGAGCCGGGCACAGAGTTCGGGCATCGGCACGCCGCCGGCGGCCTCTCCCATGGGTACGAGCGAGTGGCTCGTGAAGCCCGGCATGGTGTTCACTTCGAGCATCCACCATGTCGGGTGGGTCGGGTCGGTGACGTCGTCGTAGCGGAAGTCGATTCGCGCGAGATCGCGACAGCCGATGGCGCGGTACAGCGCAAGGGCATCGTCTTTGATCTTCGCGGCCGTGGCGGGAGGGAGGTCGGGGTTGACGGTGTAGCGCGTGTCATCGCGGGTGTATTTGGCTTCGTAGTCGTAGAACTCGACGGTGGGGATGATCTCGATGAGTGAGCCGACGCGATCGCCCACGAGGCCGACGGTCAGTTCGCGGCCGGGGATGAATGCCTCGGCCATGAGTCGGGCGCGTCGGGGGTGCAGCCGGGTGCGACCCCTGGTTACTTCGTCGGCGGTGCGGCAGATGAGGACATCGACGCTCGAGCCGTCGTCGACGGGCTTGAGCACGAGCGGTGGCGGCACCGTGCAGGGATCATCCATCGAGTGGAGAATGCACGCGGCGGGGGTCGCGACGCCGATGCGCTCCGAGACTTCCTTGGTGAGCATTTTGTCCATCGCGATTTCGGCTGCGATGGATCCGCTACCGACGAATGGCCGGCCGTCGGCTTCGAGCAGGCGTTGCAATGGTCCGCCTTCGCCCCATGGTCCGTGCAGGGCGGGGAAGATGGCATCGCCCTCGATGGCTGCGAGGTCTGAGCCGGTGAGGCGATCGATGATTTCGAGGCGCGCGGAGAAGCGGCCGTCTTTGTTGAGGGCGGCTGCGATCTCGCGTCCCGACATGAGGCTGACTTCGCGCTCGGCGTCTGGTCCGCCAGCGAGGACGGCGACATGGATTGGATGGGTGGTCATGCTGGTTGATTGCGCGAAGCGCTTCCCTTCGCAGAGCCTTCGGGTCGCGGCTCAACAGTCAGTGTCGTTTCCACACGACCACTTCGCGCACCAATTCGTAGCCTGAGTGTTCGGCGACGACTTTGGCGGCGTGGTCGATGAGTGCGATGATGTCGTTGGCCGACGTGCCGGGCTCAGCGGTGAAGAAGTTGGCGTGGCGCTCGCTGATACTGGCGCCGCCGACTGAATAGCCCTTGAGCCCGGCGCGGTCGATGAGTTCGCCGGCGCTGACGAGGCGGCCCGAGCCGTCGCTGGCGGGCGGATTGCGAAAGACGCAGCCG
This sequence comes from Phycisphaerales bacterium UBA5793, assembly GCA_002418285.1. Classification (GTDB taxonomy): domain Bacteria; phylum Planctomycetota; class Phycisphaerae; order Phycisphaerales; family UBA5793; genus UBA5793. Next base: position 104,939 of record DIDT01000065.1, on the reverse strand, counting down.
GCGCTGTTGGCGGCCATGGGCTGCGACTGTTTCTTGTAGGCGAAGATCTCCTTGACCTTTGCATGCGTTCTGGCCGGGTCATCGGCTGTGAGGGCGAGTTCGGTCCAGAGGATAACGGGATCGATGATCGAGCAGCGGCGGTATTCGAAGGTGACGTCGGGTCCTTCGTGGACGACGAGATCGCCGTTGAGGTTGATGCAGCCGACGGCGACGACGGCGTCGCCGATGCAGCCGAACTTGCCGCCCGCGTTCATGCGAATGGCGCCGCCGACGCTGGCGGGGACGCCGGCCATGCATTCGATGCCGCTGAGACCCTGCGTTGCGGCGGACATGACGAGTCGTTCGAGCGACTTGCCGGCCATGACGCGCATGGCGTCGCCCGCCCGACCTTCGACGCCGGCGCGGTGCACGCGGTGGCGGTGAATGGTGGAGACTTCGCGGAACGCGGCGTGGTCAAGATGGATGACGATGCCGTCGACACCCTCGTCGGCGATGAGCAGATTAGCCCCTGAGCCGAGCACGCGGGCCGTGGTGCCCGTTTCATTGCACCGCCGCATGAGGGAGCAGAGGGCTTCAACGCTGCGCGGCCGAACGAGCACGTCGGCGCGGCCGCCGACTTTGTACCAGGTCATCTCGGCGCCGATAGGCGCATCGAATTCCACCTCGAGATCGAGGTCTTCGACGATTGAACGCGCACTGGACATGGCATTGCCGGGCACTGCTCAGAAGGATATCGAAACTTCGCGGAGGCGGGCTGGAATTTCGGGGTCGGGATTCCGATGCGGTCTGTCGTTTGGCGGCCCCAGTAGTTTAGAGTCAGTCGGTAGGAGGCAGCGCTTGCACCCGATCCGCAAAGGGCGCAAATCCATCAGGACATCGCTCGCGAAGAGTATCAAAGTTCGCGCGTTCGGCCACGTTTCGGTAAAAGTCCGACAGGCTCTGCAGCCCGGCATCGTTCCGGAACTGATGGCAATCCTGCTTTGGATTCCTGTTTCGTTCTGGCAATGGTTGAGTGTCAACCGTCCGCTCAATCACCTCTGAGAGCGCCACATGATCGGCTAGGAACCATGCATCGAAGGAACGAATGGCAACACCGCAGGCTCTACGGATAAGGAAGACTTCTGAATCCTGCGCCTGCGACATCTCCACGGCCGCCTGGGGATACTTGTCAATGTCGATGAGCACCACGACCGCATCGAACTCATCCCGAGCCGCAGCCCGGAGCCAACCGACGGTCTTGCGGAAAAGGCCTCCAGGCCCTTTCCCGTGAACACTCGGACCTTCGCGAAACACTCTGAATGCGAGCGAGGTTGTTTGGTCGTCTAGCAGTCGACGAACAATGACTGGCAGCGCGTGTTCTTCATTTGGACCCTCACCGACGATGAGCACCCGCATCAGGGCGACTCCGTCGTGATTGGCGTTTCATTCGCCAACGCGTCGTCACCCTCGCCTGTCCAAATCTCTCCAAGTTTGAAAACGTCGAGTTGACGTTGCACACTGGGAATCGTTGAGAGACGACGCGTCTCCACTGCCCCGTCTGCCGCCTTACGGCATAATGTGACTTCCTCAGCTTTGAGGAGATCGACGACATATGGCGAGTGCGTCGTCAAGACGATTTGCGTGTGCTGCTTGTCGCCAATCAATTCGCGAAGCACGCCAATGATTCTCTGAAGTCGCTCTGGATGAATGCCATTCTCCGGTTCTTCGACCAACAGTAGCCGAGGCGGGTCGGGAAGGTGGAGAATTGTGAGATATGCGAGCACAAGTAGCACACCATCAGAAACCTGCGACGCCGGAAGTGGATAGCCGCCATTGGCCAGGCCAAAAGCAAGACCCTTGCCGTCTCGGTCTTCCAATCTCGGCAGACTGATGGTCGGAATGTCATTCGAAACGAATGCTTTTTGCGGCTGAAGGATAATGGAATTGAACTCTGGAAACAGGTTTGTGAATCGCGTTTCGAGTCTTGCGAACAACTGTCGGTCGTAGCCGAGAATATCGTCCAGACAACGAACCAATCCGAATCCAGTCCATTCAAGTCGATATCGCCATCGTGTATCTAGGGCGTTCGGTATCGCAAGAAACCGGGGATCCCATCGATGCCAGTGTACACCGGCAAGTGCGTCGCGAAGCAATGAAATGAGTTCATCACCAAGCGCAGGTGGCGCAGTCGGTACTGGAGATTCCCCCTGTCGACATAGAAAAGTTTGATGTCCTGCACTGGAGAGGGGCACCTGCTTGTCACCAGCTAGAACAGACTCTCCAAGTACTCGGGTATCGCGGCCGGTTTCAGGAAAACCGCACTTCAAAGAATAGCTGACATCCCTTGCGCCAATCATGGCCACGACAGCGATTTCGATCTCTCGCAGTCTAGCCTGATTCCAAACAAGTTCGCGGCCATTCCACAATCCGGGAAAGCATGTGGGCAACGGGTGATCCACGCTATGACAAATCGCATAAAGCGCCTGCAGGATGCTGGTCTTGCCAGCGTCGTTTGGACCGATCAGCGCGTGGATTGGGGTAAGGTTGATCTCAACATCGCGCAGGGCCTTGAAGTTCTTGACATGGAGCCGTTTGATCACGGACGGTGTCCTCGCTGCCAGTCGGGGATCGTTTTCATCTGATCATATCGACATTCCCCGCTCGCCGCGCCAACGGAACGGCCCGGAGCAGCCCGCGTCACACTGCCGCGATGATCTTGCAGTGGCCTCGGAGGATGATGCGTTCGTCGCCGACGCTGAGGATGACGATGACGTAGATCTCATCGGTGACGTGGCCGTCGGGATAGGTGTCTTCGCCTCGGATGCCGAGATCGATGGGTTTGCCGTAGGGCAGGGGCATTTCCATCCTGCCGCCCGCCAGGCCGGTGTTGAGGTCGATGATCGACATGTCCTGGGCGAGCACGCCTTCGCGATCCTTGTCGAAGGAGTAGAAGACGCGCTCGACTTTGATGACGCGGTTCTTGCGGTCCGCCGCGGTGTTCTCGGCGCGGATACTCAAGGTGAGATGTCGCTTGTCGGTGGACGGCGGCATGCGGTTGTGCCAGGCGCCGACTTCGGTGAGATCGAAGCGGCCGATGGCGTTGGCGACTTTGCTCGGAATCACGCCCGGCCTCGGGACGGGGAGCACTTCGATCTCGTCCACGCGGATCACGTCTTTGAAGACTTCGCCCTTGATCCACGCGCGGCGACCTGGCTGGAGTTGTGCGGAGAGGTTCGCGGCGGGCTTGGCGCTTTGGGCCATCAACATGGCGCGCATGCCCGGGGATGCGCCCTTGTCGTCGGGATCGATCTGGAAGCCGGTGCCGGTCAACTCGCCCTTGGGCCAGTCGGGCTGGCGCTCGGGCAGAGCAAAGAGCGTGGTGAGCGTGCCGAATCCTTCGAACTTGTCGCCACTGCTGGCGGCGTGGCAACCGGTGCACAACGCGGCGAAGAGCGTCAGACAAAGCAGCAGTTGAGTCGTCATGGCCCATCCTCCCGCGAAACGAGTGAGCGTTCTCAGAGAATGATACTCGACCCGTCGCGGTGTTATGGCTTGGCGCCGAGGAACTGTCGTGCGACCTTCCAGACGGGGCCCGCGCCCATGACCACGAGCAGATCGCCCGGGCGGCAGACGTTTTCGAGTTGCTCGACGATCGCTTCGAAGGGGTACAGGTGCATGGCCTGGATGCCGCGCTGGCGCAGACGATCGACGAGATCCGAAGCGCTGATGCGCTGTTTCTCGGCTTCGCTGTCGCGCACGAAGTAGATGTGGGGGACGATGACGACGTCGGCGGAACTGAAACTGGTCGCAAACTGTTCGAGGAGAAATCGAGTCCGGCTGTGCTGGTGGGGCTGAAAGACGCACACGAGGCGCCTGGGTTTTTCGTGGGCCTTGAGCGCGCGAAGGGTGGCGTCGATTTCGGTGGGATGATGGCCGTAGTCGTCGTAGACGAGCACTTCACCGCCGGGAATGGCGCGCTTGCCGAGGCGCTGGAGGCGTCGATCGACGCCGGCGAACGATTCGACGGCGGGGACGATCTGATCCCATTCGCAGCCGAGCCGGTTGGCGAGCACGCAGGCGACCGCGGAGTTGTAGGCGTTGTGTTCGCCGGGCATGGGGGCCTGCCAGGAGGCGACGCTCTGGCCGCGGTGCGAGAGCGCGACGAGGTGCGACTCGGGGTCGAACTCGATGCACCAGTCCGCCTGTGTCGAGAAGCCGATCGATTCGACTTCGCACTCCAATCCGGACGCGATTTGGCTGCGGTGGGCGCCGTCGTGGCCGATGAGCAGGTAACCTCCTTGGTCGCGCGGCGGAAGGAGCGAGGCAAACTCGTGAAACGCTTCGATGATGGCGTCGAGCGAGCCGTAGATATCGAGATGGTCTTCTTCGACGTTGAGTACGGCCGCGACGGTGGGGCGATGGTGGTGGAAGGACCGGTTGAACTCGCACGCTTCGCCGAGCAGGATGCCGGGCTGGTTCGAGCCGGGCTGCACGGCGGCGCCGGTTCGCGCTCCGCCGCCGATCTGGGCGCAGGTGGCGCCGACGACAAACGAAGGATCGCGCTGACACTGAATGAGGATGTGCGCGAGCGTGGCCGTGGTGGTGCTCTTGCCATGAGTGCCGGCGATGGAGACGCCGGTGCGGCCGAGCATGAGTCGGCCGAGCGCTTCGGCGTAGTGCATGATGGTCAGGCCGCGCCGCTGCGCTTCGAGAAGCTGCGGGTGATCAGGTCGAATCGCGGCGGAGGCGACGACGAGATCGCACTCATCGGGCAGGAGGCCGGACTCCTGGTCGAAGGTGACGGGCATGCCGTCGCGGTTGAGCGCATCGGTGAGATCGCTGCGGGTCTGGTCGCTGCCGCTGCATGCAGCGCCGCGCGCCAGGAGCATGCGCGCCAGGCCGCTCATTCCGCATCCGCCGATGCCGACGAAGTAGAGGTGCCTGCCGGCGACATTCCAAACGGGTGACTGGCCGGCGGAAGTGCCCTCGGTTTTGTTCCTGGATTTCGCCCGTCCTGGCTTCATGGTCTGCGCTGCTGTCTTTCCCAACTCTGTTCCGCCTTTCATCCACCTCATTCGATGATACCCGTAGCCCGACTCATCGAAGATCGACCAATTCCGCGCCGGGGATTCAGTCTTCGAATCTGCGGCCATGTGGTCGGTGGGGTGGGAGGGGGATACATTCCGACTCGTGTCTGAGCCCCTCCCATATCGGATTGCCGTGCTGGCGTACCTGTTTGACAAGCAGGGCCGCATTCTGCTGTTACACCGGGCCAAGCCGCCGAATTTCGAGCTCTACTCACCGATCGGCGGCAAGCTGGAGCAGCAACTCGGCGAGAGCCCGACGACCTGCGCCATTCGCGAGATCAAGGAAGAAGCGGATATCGACGTCGCCGCGGAGGATCTACGACTGACGGGGATTGTCAGCGAGTGTTCCTACGAAGGTCAGGGCCACTGGCTGCTGTTCTGCTACGAGGTGACGCGGCCGGTCGAGGTCGTTCGGACCCACCTTGATGAGGGACGTCTGGAGTGGCATCCGCTCGACAACGTCATGAATCTGTCGATCCCTGAGACGGACCGCAGGATCATCTGGCCTGCGTTCCTGGAACATCGGGGCGGCTTCTTCATGGTGCACATCGATTGCACGGGTCCCGAGCTGGCGTGGACCATGCAGCAGACCACCCGAACGAGGTGAATCGTACTTTTTCCGAGATGCGCAAGGTCGCTGACGTTGTGGGAAGGCCTTTCCGCGCGAGTCACGACAAAATCGTTCAACTCATCGATGGTTAACAATCGTGTAAGTTCCTATCCTCATTGATGACCTCCCAAGACGGAGGTCAACGCGGCGCGCTGCCGCACTCACCATGCCGAGCAAGACTCTCGGAGGAACTCGATGTCCACGGATGCATTGACCGCCACCGCGTATTCCACCCATTCCAATTCCAGCAGCGACGTCAGCGATGTGGGTTGCACTAGCAGCAAGACGCCTCACAGCTGGGTGGATTGCATCAGCGAATTGAAATCAACAATCTGCAATCAACTGCGCTGCGACCGGCTGGTGCTGGGGATCGTCGCGCCCCATCGGCCGCGCAGCGATGAAATGCTGGTTGTCGACGGGCTGAGTCCGGAAACCGTTGATGGCTGGATCGAGTCAGGATTTCGCCACGATGGCGTCTTTTCGCAGGCGTTGCGCAGCGGCGCCGCTTCGGGCACCGCGGGGGAGTCGCGGCTCGTGTGCGACGAACTCCCAGAAGGAGCGCCTGTCGCGTGTGTGACCCTTCCGGACGGCTATCCGGATCGGCGGCACTGGGTGGCGATCATCACCCGCCCGAGCGATGCGTTTACAGATGCCGAACTCCATACCTTGAGCCTGTACGTGAGGCGTCTGGCGGCAGGGTTCAACCGCCCGCGCGATCCGAAGGTGTGCCGCCTGCTGGTTGGCTATGACGATCGGATTATCCACGGTGACCCGAGTGGGGAAGCGTGGCTCAGCGCCGAGCAGATCAACATCAACCGGGTTCTCCTCGACTTGCGTGTCGTCGCGAGCCAGCGCTGGCCTGAGCTTGGGGACGACGAGATGCACGACGTGGTTTTCAGTCTGTCGGGCGAGCCGGTGTGGATTCGGTTCCAGCGCCGCCGCGCCTTGCCGGCTGTGGCCGCCGAGCAGTGGTACCTCGAGCTGCGCCCGCTCGATCGCGGCGATCTGCCGCCGCTGGGCGCCGTCGATGATCAGCGCGTGGCACGCGCGGTCGGTTACATTCACGACCATTACGACGATTCCCCGAGCCTGAACACGATCGCTGAACTTGTTGACGTGAGCCTGTTTCACTTCCATCGGACATTCTCCAAACTGGTCGGGACGACGCCCAAGCAGTATGTGCTGCAGCGCCAGGTGCAGATGGCCAAGTGGATGCTTGCGACGCAGCGCGTGCCGATTGCCAGGATCGCCGTGGCGACGGGCTTTGCCAGCCACGGGCATTTCACATCGACGTTCCGGCGTTTGCAGGACATGAGTCCGACGGAGTACCGCGAGCAACTCGACTGATCGCTCGACGGTTTGACGATCTTTAGACTTCGACGCCGTTGATGCGCAGCGTGGTGGGAGATGGGTCTTCGCGGAGTCGCGCATTGCGCAGGCGTTTACGGTCGTCGCGGATGATCTCGCCGCTGTGGTCAATGTCGAACGCCGTGCTGCCGCCGGCTCTGACATGCTCGACAAAACGCGAAAGCTCCTCGGGCCAGTGTCCGTCGAGGCGCACTTCGAATCCTGCATCGATGATCATGGCGATGGTGTCGCGCGTGGTTGAGCCGCGCGTGAGCAGGTAGCCGTCCACGAAGAGGCTGTTGGCCGGATGCAGCGCCAGCGCCTGCATCGAGCGCAGGTGTCCTTCGCGGCCGGCGCCGATGCGGATCTCGGCCTTCGGATTCACGAGGCGAAACATGCACAGCACGCGCAGCACCAGCTGCGGCGTGATCGGCTGCCCGTTGAGCACGGCATTGTTCACACGGTTGCCGGGAATTGGAACAAGGAAGTTCACGGGAATCGACGGCACCTCGAATTCGCGCAGGCGAAATGCGACGTCGACGAGATCTTCATAAGACTCACCCATGCCCACGATCAGGCCGCTGCACAGATCGAGGCCGGCAGCGCGTGCCGCGGCGAGGGTGTTCACGCGATCGGTGTAGGTGTGCGTCGTGCAGATCTGCTCGTAGTGTCGCTCGCTCGTGTTCAGATTGTGGTTGAGTCGATCGAGACCGGCGTCGGCGAGGCGCTTTGCTTTGGCTTCATCGAGCAGGCCGGCGCTGAGGCAGGTGCGCAGGCCAAAGCGACTCTTGACCTCGGCGATGCACTCGGCCATGTGGTCGATCTCTTCATCGCTGGAGCCGCGACCGGAGAGGACCATGCAGTAGCGGTACGCGCCGTTGTCCTTGGCGGCCTGGGCTTCGGCGATGATCTCCTCGCGCTGCTTGAGGCGGTAGGCCTGGATGGGCGCGTCGCTGTGCTGGCTCTGGCCGCAGTAGCCGCAGTCCTCGGGGCAGGCGCCGCTCTGCACGTTGTGGAGCTGATGAATGAGCACATCGCGGCCGAAGGAGGCTTCGCGCACCCGGCCGGCGGTGTGGATGAGCGGCAGCAGTGGGATGGACTCGTCGGTCAGGATGGAGAGCGCGTCCTCACGAGTGATGGACTCGCCCCGCAAACCCGAGTGAGCCCATGCGGTCAGGCGCGACTGGTTCTGTTGCATCATTGACATGGCGGTAGACAATAGGGAGCTGACTGACACGGCGGGGCATTTGTCGGCGCACCTGTGACGCGGCTGTGGTCCGCATCTTTGCCCAGTCTGCCATGAGCGAGAGTTTTTCTGCGGCGAGTAGGCCTTTTCATTGTCAGCGGGTTGACATGGGGACTTGCTTTCCGTTATTCTCCGCAGAGCCGGCGCGTGTGGCACGAGGCCGGCTCGATCGGCAGCCCTTGGATCAAGGGCGATATCAGTATGAGGGGAGCACACGTGAGAAGGTGCGGCTGCATCGGGTTTGCAGGTATTGTCCTGCTCGGGGGAACGACGGTGCTGGCCGACGGAGTGTGGTCGCAACCGGGCGGGTCGGGGTCCGCCGGCGGGTACGTCGGCTCGTCGCCGAACATCGGCTATACCGTCGCGGACGATTTCAGCCTGTCGGCCTCCACCCATATCACACGCATTCACTGGTGGGGTTCGGCGCTGAGTTCCGGCAATGTCCTCCAGACCGACCCACTGGATGGCATCCAGACGTTTGTGCTGGGCATCTGGTCCGACAGTAGCAGTCTGCCGGGTTCGACTGAGTTCACGCCGATTTCCGTAAACGCCACGCTGGTCTCGACGTACTCAGATGCAGTCTCCGGGTACACGACAGGCGTGGGCTATCGCTACGAACTCGATCTCGCGGCGAACAGTCTGGACTTTACGTTGGGCAGCAGTACTTACTGGCTGCAGATCATTGGCGAGTCCACTACTTCCAGCAAAGCCTGGGCATGGCAGTACCTCTCAAGCGGTGACGGATCTGCCTTCAAGTACGAAGGCGGCTCGTGGCAGACCTATTCGCTGGGTGGAATGGCCTTTGAGCTGAATCCGACGTCCATCCCCCTGCCCATGCCCGTACTGCTCGCAGGCGTCGGTTTGGTGGGCATGGTCCCGCTGCGGCGGCGCGTGCTGCGCGGTCAGAGTTGAATCCACCAGACGGTCTTTTGAATTGACTCGAATGAGCGAGCTGTCGCATCATGCGGCGGCTCGCTTTTTTTCTGCGGCTCGTACGTACCTCGATTCACTTCACCTTGATCGTCACCGGCACCTCTTCCGTCACTGGCTTGAGGCAGGCGGTGTCGTTGCAGGCCTGGTAGGTGACCATCAGGCGCGGCTGGCCGGCCACTTCGCCGACGCGGCGGATGAGGATCGGTACGGTGACGGAGTGTTCGTGCACTCGAATCGTCTGATCCGCCATGCCGAAGTCCATGCCCGGCGGGTAGGCGGGCGCCATGGCGAGACCGGCGCCGTCGACAAGTTCGAATGAGAGCGGCACGACGCCTTCGCTGCCGGGGTTGTTGGCGTTGATGTGGTATCCCTGTCTGGCCATGAGGGTCACGGCAATCTCTGCCGAGGTTTCGTCAACCAGATCGACTTCGTCCGCCGAGACGGCGACATCAACGAATCGATTCGGATCGCCAGCGCCGCGCCCGATGCGGTAGACGCGCTGCGGATCGATGTCGATCAGGCGGAGCAGCGCGCGCGTCGAGTCGGCCATGCCGATGGGATTCTCATGCAGATCGGCGGAGATGGCGGTGAGCGCGGCAAAGGCATCATCGAGCCAGTGGTTTTCGCCGTCGAGTTCGTAGAGATCGATGAGGTTGTTGAGCATGACGCTGCCGGCGCAGGGCAGCGCGCCGTCGCTAAGTGAGCGGGCGCGGAAGAAGACATCCGTGCTGCCCCGTCGCGTATCGAACCAGCCACCGCGCTGGTCATCCCAGAAGAGCGAGCGGGCGTCATTCATGAGTTTGGCTGCGGCATCGAGGTAGCCGGCGTTGGGATTGCTCCTGTGCAGCGCGATCAGGCCGTGTGCAAGCAGCGCGTAGTCTTCGCAGAAGGCGGGGATGGCGGCGCGCCCGGCGCGGAAGGTGCGCAGCAAACCACCGCTCTCATCGCGCATGGTTGTGTTGATGAACCCCCAGGCGCGAGCGGCCGCCTCGCGGTATTCCGGTTTGTCGAGTACTTCGGCGCAGTCGGCCAAACCCGCGATCATCAGGCCGTTCCAGCCGGCGAGGATCTTGTCATCGACGCCGGGCTGATCACGCTCGTCGCGCACCTTGAGCAGCGCCGCGTTGATGCGAGTGAGTTGCGCATCAAGCTGCTGCCGCGTGAGGTTGAGTGACTTGGTGAGCAGATCCGGATGGGCGGTAAGCAGCAGGATGTGCTTCGGGTCATCTTCAGGGTGATGCGGGTCGCGGAAGTTGGCGTCATGGTCCAGGCCGTATGCCTTGATCGCGACAGCAGTGAGCGATGCTTCGCCCGCCTCTTTCAGCGCGTCCTGCACCTGCTCGGGTGTCCAGAGATAGTTCAGTCCTTCGCGGTGGTTGACCTCTGCATCCTGCGCGCTGTAGAAGGCGCCGGTATTTGGATCGGTCATCTCGCGCAACACGTAGGCGCAGATCTCGTCGGCGATTTGTTTGTAATAAGGATCGTCGGTGCTTCTGGCAGCGCGGGCGTAGACCTCGGCGAGCTGGCCGTTGTCGTAGAGCATCTTTTCGAAGTGGGGCACGATCCACTGCGCGTCGGTGCTGTACCGGTGGAAGCCGCCGCCCACCTGGTCGTACATCCCACCCATCGCCATGCGATCGAGGGTGATGCTCAGCGCTTCGTCCACGCGATCGCGCGACGATTCGCCGCCGATGGAGTCGCGACTGGCCATGAGCAGATCGAGAAAGACGGGCTGGGGAAACTTGGGCGCCTGTCCGAAGCCGCCGTTGGCGCGATCGAAGATGCGCAGCAGCGTCATGACCGCCGTACTCACATCGCCGGGACCGACCGGAGTGGCGTCGCCATGCAGCGAAAGGCGGGTGCGGACATCGCCGGCGAGTCGCTTGGCCTGATCGAGGACATCGGATCGCTGTTCGTTCCACGCGGCAGAGAGCGACTGCACGACGCGGGGCCAGCCCGGTCGGCCCATGGCGTCTTGTGGTGGGAAGTAGGTGCCGCCCCAGAAGGGCGCCAGCGCGGTCCACCTGTCGCCTTCGGGCAGGTCATCGGGCGGTGGCGGAGTGAGGAAGACATTCATCGGCCAGCCGCCCTGGCCGGTGAGCGCGATGACGGCGCTCATGTAGAGGTCATCGACATCCGGTCGCTCTTCGCGATCGACCTTGATGCAGACAAAGTGTTCGTTCATCAGTTTGGCGGTGTCTTCGTTTTCGAAGGATTCTCGCTCCATGACGTGGCACCAGTAGCAGGTCGAGTAGCCGATTGAGACGAGGATGGGGACTTGGCGCGTCTTGGCCTCGGCAAAGGCCTCCTCGCCCCACGGCTGCCAGTTCACGGGATTGTGGGCGTGCTGGAGGAGGTAGGGGCTGGTCTCCTGCGCCAGTCGGTTGGTGTGGAGCGGGGCGCTGTCGGGCTGGGGCGTCATGAAGACCTCGTTCTCGGGGGGATGAGTGGGAGACGGAGTTGAAGGCGGCGCATGCTGCGCGCCGGGGGCGGCCCGAAGGCCAAGGGCCAGAAGCACCGCAAGCGACTGGCCGATCCGCGTGGCTGGTTTGATCATCGCGACCCTCGTACATTCGTGGATGAACTCACCTGACGCCCCGCTGGATGATTGGAGCCCCTTGGAGCCGGTGCAACGCGAAGGGCAGATTTCAGCCCTGCGCGGGTGGCTGCAGCGGCGCCGAAGCCAGGCATCGATGCGCGTGCTCGATCTCGGGTGTGGGGACGGCTCAGTCATCGAGCAACTGATTCCCACCGGGGCAGCGCTCCTCGGTGTCGATCATGATCCCAAAGCGCGTAAGGCCGCACGAAAGCGCCTTCGAGGCGCGGCCAAGGTGAACATCATCGACGCTGACTTCACCGACTTCCGGCACGCCTCGCGATGGGTCGGCGAATTCGACCTGGTGATGTGTCTTGGGCACACGTGGATGCTCGTGAGTGATGATGATCTGGCCGCGGATGTTCTGGAGCGCGTGGCGGCGTCGCTCGTGCGTGGCGGCTCGTTTGTCATTGACAACTTTCCCGGCGAATTGTGGCCGCTGGTTGAATCGGGCGACTGGCAGACGGGGCTGAGCGATGATGGATCGTGCCAGATGATCCTTGATGCCGAACAGGGCCTGGTGGCATTACGCTATGACGATGAAATCGATGAGGAATGCGAGGAATTCAAGTCGACCGATCGTCTGCATCGCCTCTGGACGACGAATGAGCTTGGCGCGCTTGGCGACGAAGCGGGCTTTGCCCCGCTGCGCATCGACGCGGAGCACCATCTCATCTGGTTTGATCGACTCTGAGCACTACGCGCCCGGCCCGCCGCCGTACATGAACTCTTCCTGCACGATCTTGCCGTCTTTGACGGTGTAGACGCCTATTTCGTCCATGATGATGTGCTGGCCGGTCGCGATCTCTTCGACCTCGAGGTGGAACTTCACCGCAAAGCCGGTGGCGCCGACGTAGGGTCCTTCGGCCGTGCCGCTGATCATGCGATTGGTCTGGAGCCACCATTGGTTCTTGCCATCGACGGCGGCCTTGCCATCCCATGCCTGACCCATGCCTTCGATCGATGTGATGTCGGGCGACCACCAGAGTTGCTCGATTTCGTGCAGCAGGCCGCGATTGAACATGTCGACGAGCGAGGCGCCGACTTCAGCGGGTGTGGGGCCCTTTCCTGTCGTCACGGCGCGCGGAGCGAGAGGATCGCGCTTGGGTGCGGCTTTTTTCCGCGGCGCCTTTTTCGCGATCTTTTTGGCGGTTTTCTTCGCCGCGGGCTTTTTGCGTGTGGCGGATTTCTTGGATGCGGCCTTCTTGCCCTTCTTGCTCGTGGCGCCGGCTTTCCGCGTTTGCTTCTTTTTGCTGGCCATCGCTGACATTCGCTTTCGTGATAAGATGGATGAGCGTCGGTCGCGCGGCCGACGATGGTGATTGTACCGCCGATTGCGCAGGCAACTGAAGTGCGCGTGCGGCCCTGATTGCCCTGAAATGCCCATTGCCCGCCTCACACCGGAATCGACCTGCCTGCTCGTGATCGACGTGCAGCAGCGGCTGATCGACACGATGATCGATGCGGATCGGCTTATCGAGCGCTGCCGGTTCCTGGTGCAGTGTGCGGGTGTGCTCGAACTTCCCGTCGCCGTGACGGAGCAGTACGTCAAGGGGCTCGGGCACACGGTGTCCGCGGTCACTGACGTGCTGCCAGTCGATACGCCGGTCTTCGAAAAGACGCGATTCAGCGGTTGTGTTGACGGCGTGCGCAATTGGCTCGACGGGGTTGGGAGGCGGCATGTTCTACTGTGCGGCATCGAGGCTCAGGTGTGCGTTTTGCAGACGGGACTCGATTTGCTGGCCTCGGGGCGACTGGTCTTTGCGGTTTTGGATGCAATTTCGGGCGGCGAGGCGGACCAGATCGCCCCGGCAGTTGCTCGATTACAGGGGGCAGGAGCGGTCGTAACTGGATGTACATCAGTGATTTATGAACTGTTGCGCGATGCCGGGGATCCGAGATTCCACGAGTGCCTGCCGTTGATCAAAACCCTCAGATCAGGCAAATAATGCGGAAATTGGGATGAGATGGCCGGTCGAGGGCCCTTGGGGCGTGCTATATTGTGATGCGGCCGGAAGTGCCCCAGGGAAACCACTAAACCGTTAAAATTGGGTAAGGAGTACCATGGAAGCATACGAGAACCTCAAGCGGCTGGTTGCGGAAGCGGAAGAAGACATCCGCAAGGCTGAAGGCGGAAATAAGGCCGCCGGAACCCGTGCCCGCAAGACCATGCAAGATATCAAGGCTGCCTGCCAAGAGGTCCGAAACTCCATTCTGGCGATGCGCGACCAGCCCCAGACGCCTGGAGCGTGACGAGGAAAAACGCACTTGCCGATCGTTGCCCCGTCGCAGAGTCGGCACATTGTGAAGTGAGGCGATCGTGAACGTACCGGCTACTGTGACGCAGCCGAGGGGTATTTTCGTGGGGTCTGAGAACAAGATTCCGTTCGGAACGATTCGTCCGGCGACCCCGCCTCTACTCTTCGATCTCGAGGGTATTGACCTCAACGCCACCGCCGTCGATCTTGATGGCATTCAGGAAATCAACAAGCACCGGGGCGAGGCTCAGCAGATCGATCGAATCGCCTGGGTCGGTGAAGACTTCAATCAGGCGGTTGCCGTCCGCGTAGTCCGCGACGATGAGTGGTGGTGTGCCGGGCATATCCCCGGCTATCCCGTGATGCCCGCGGTGATGATGATCGAGGCGGCGGCCCAGCTGACTTCGTGGATGTTCCAGGCCCGCAAGATCGTGCACTACGAGTTTGTGGGCTTTACACGCATCGACGACACCAAGTTTCGCAACAAGGTGGTGCCCGGTGACACGCTCATCGTCCTGGCCAACCAAGTGAAGTTCCACATCAAGCGATTCATTTGCGATACGCAGGGCATCGTCAACGGCAAAGTCGCCTTCGAGTCGCGCATCACGGGAATGCCGATTCTCTGAATTCGGCGGGGGTACTCCGCGACTTTCAGGCGATTGGCGCCATCGCACCGATCTGGCCGGTGCGAATCAGCCGGGTGATGGCTTCCACGTCCGCGGTCATCGGTCGGTCGACGGTCAATCGTTCGACGACCTTGCGCAGCGCGCCGTGGGCGCGCTCGACCGCTGCTCCGCTGCGCAGCGGACGGTGGTACTCGAGCGCCTCGGCAGAACAGAGCAGTTCGATCGCCACGACGTTGGTTGCCAGATCGACCGCTCGCCGGAGCTTGAACCCTGAATTCGGGCCGAACGAGTTGTAGTCCTCCTGCCCGGCAGAGGTGGGGATGTTGGCCACACTTGCAGGTGTGCACAGGGTTTGAATCTCGTTGCAGCACGCTGCGGCGGTGTACTGCAAAATCATCAACCCCGAGTGGAGGCCCGGCTGGGGAGACAAGTAGGGATTGAGGGGATTCTCACTGTCGCTGGCAGCGAGGAGGTAGTAGATCCGGCGCTCACTCACGCCGGCCAGATGGGCGACGGCGATGGTCGCGGCGTCCATGGCGATGGCCAGCGGGATGCCGTGGAAGTTGCCGCCGCTGATGATGGCGTCGCGCTGACCGTTTTCTCCTGCAAACACCAGCGGATTATCCGAGACGCCTCGCAGTTCGCGCTCGACGACGGTCCGAACGTGTTCAATCGTGTCCGCCACCGCGCCGAGAATCTGCGGGCTGCAGCGCAGCGAGTAGGGGTCCTGCACGCGAGGATCGTCGACCTTGTGCGATGGGATGATCTCGCTGCCATCGAGGCACGCGCGCAATCGTCCGGCGATGTCGCGCTGGCCGACCTGGCTGCGGGCGGCGTGCAGGCGATCGTCGAGGAACGCATCCGTTGCAAGACACGCGTCAATGGTCATGGACACGGCAACAATGGCGGCGTCAAACAGGCGATTGAGATCGAAGAGGGCCAGCGTCGCCAGTGAGGCCATGAGATGCGTGCCGTTGATGAGCGCCAGGCCTTCTTTGGCTTCGAGCGTGATGGGTTTGAGCCCCGCATCGAGCAGCGCCTTGCCTGCAGGCTTGTAGGCGCCATCGTGCATGACGTGCCCCTCGCCGATCAGCGTGAGAGCGCAGTGGGAGAGCGGCGCCAAGTCTCCCGACGCCCCGACCGAGCCGCGCGACGGCACGACGGGCAGCACGCGATGGTTGAGCAGGTTGATCAACTGCTCAACTACCACCGGCCGCACCCCGGAACATCCGCGACTCAGACTCGCCGCAAGCAGCAAGAGCATGGACCGCACCACGCTCTCGCAGAGGGGTTCGCCGATGCCGGCTGAGTGCGATCGGATGAGGTTGCGCTGCACTTCGCGCACCTGATCTGGCGCAATTCGCTTGCGGGCGAGGCTGCCAAAGCCGGTGTTGACGCCATAGATCGCCTCACCTGTGCCCAGGCCCCTCTCAACGACCGATCGGCTGCGTTCGAGTGCCGCCCGGCCGGTTGGTCCGAGGCGCACCGGTCGGTTGGCGCGCGCCACTGACGTGACATCGCCAATTGAGAGTCCCTGTCCGTCAAGCACGAGCGGCTGGCTCATCGGCGAGAGCATAGGCGGCGGGCCAAGGAAGTGGTGCCGGTGAAGTGGACCCGGTTTGGGAAGCGGCAGGCCGAGGCGTGACGTGCTTTTTGCCTCACGCTGCCGGTTGTGCCGCGCGATAGGGGACCAGGCATTCCTTTTCCGGATCCCAGAGATTCAATCGCAGGCAGGAGCGAATCTCACTTGGTCGCAACGAGGTCATCTTGGCGGTCTGGAGTTCCGGGATGGCGCGCATCACTTCGCGCAGGCGATAGAAGGGGATGAGGGAGTTGATGTGGTGAATGTGGTGGTAGCCGATGTTGCCCGTGAACCAGTCCATGATGGCGTTGAGTCGCATGTAGCTCGATGACTCGGTCGCGCCGCGATAGAACGTCCACTCGTTGGGGTCGAGAACGTGCATGCCTTCGTAATTGTGCTGGGCATAGAAGAGATACGCACCGATCGCCGCGGCAATGGCAAAGGGCAGCAGGAACGCGAAGAACAATGTCCCAAATCCGGCGAAAACCCAGATCGCCGCCAGCGTGGCGCCGTGGGCAAGCACCGACAGCGCACCATCCCAGTATCTGCGCGGGCTTCTGATCAGCGGCAGAATGGTCAGGCTGTAGAGGAATACGGTTGCGTAGGCGGCCAGGAGCGTGAGCGGATGGCGGGTCACACGGTATTGAACGCGCTGCCACCAAGTCGTCGTGCGCCACTTCTCCGTCGTCATCAGGGGAAATGAGCCGACGTCGGAGGTGAGCAGCACTTCCTCGGGGTGGCCATCGACCTCGAGCGGTTTTCCTACGTGGCCATGGTGGAAGTTGTGGCTATGGCGCCAGTAGCGAGGCGGAGAAAGCATGAGCGATCCGAGCACAAAGAACAGGGGCCGGGCGGCATGCGACCGGCGCAGCAGCGCATGGTGCATGAAGTCGTGATAGAGAATGAAGGTCCGCAGGAACACGAGCCCGCCTAAAACCGATGCCACCAGTCTCAGTGGCCACCATGGCGCGATCGCCGCTATGACCAGCACGCTGACAAGGATCGCCAGCGTTGAACACACGCTCCACCAACTCTCCCACGCCGACTCGACGGCAAACGGGCGCGTGGCGTCCAGCAATTCCTTGCCGGTTCGCGGGGGCCTGGGAGCGTCGCCGGCCTGGCTCGCGCCGGTGGTTTGGGTGGTAGGGTCATACTGCGCCTGGTCGTGGCGAACGGATGGCGCTTGCCGGGATTCGGCCTGATGGACGCGATTCGACGAATTCAAAGCAGTGATTCCCTTGCGATGGGCCGAATCGTGGTCTATTGAATGATCGCCGTCTCGGCCGCGGACGGTCACAGGGATGCTGCCCCGAATGTCGACTGAGGATAGACCGCACTTTGCCTGCCGGAGCGACCCCGGTGGTCGAATGCGAGAATCGCGTCAGCCGAAACCTCGTCTGTCACTTTCCTTATAAGCCCCCTGCGGAGACGCTCGCAAGCGGTGCGCGCCGGTCGGTCGATGACCGCTTTCGTGCTACCATCCCCGGAATGCGCGCCGGGTGGGTGTCGTCTCTTTTGCCCACCGGTGACACCGGCATCCCCGGAGGGGCCGGCAAGACGAATACATCCTGAACAAGCCCCTGACACACGCCTGACCAATCTGGAGACCCCCCATGAACTTTCGATCGATCTCAACTGTGAGCCTCGTGGGCCTGAGCCTGGCGGCCGGCTTGATGTTCGCCGCGCCGCTGGCGCAGGCTGACCTGCCCGATGTTCTTGCCGCCGCCCCGAAGAACGCCAAGATTTTTGTCGGAACGACCTCGCTCAATGACGTCGACAAGCAGTGGAAGCAACTGCTCACGGCCATCGAGATGGATGGCGCCGTGCCCTTTGCCCCGAGCGACATGTTCGGCGAGATGGGCGTGAGCGTTTCCACGCTCGATCTCACTCGATCCATCGGCGTGGCGGTGATGAGCTTTGATAACAACGATAATGAGCCTCCGTTTGTCATGTTGCTGCCGGTGACGGATTATGCCAAGTGGGCGGCGAACTTCGGGCCGACGGTCAGCGCTGACGGCGTGGCGGAAGTCTCCATGCCCACGGGCGAGACGGCCTACATCCGCTCAGCCGGCAAGTACGCGGTGCTCAGTCCACGCAAAGAACTCGCCGAGGGCTACGTCGCGCAGGACAACGCGATGGCCCAGTTCAAGAAGCGTGTCGGCGCTGCGGGGACAGGAGTGATCGAGCGATCACAGCTCTTCGCAATCATCGATTTCGACGGCTTGGCTGAAAACAAGCAGGAAATCGTTTCCGGCTTCAGCGAGATGGTCTCACAGCAGGTTGCTCAGCTGGGCGCGATGGGCATGGGCATGCCCATGGGTGACGACATCGCCAAGATGAACGAAGCGGTGGTCGGCATGATCATCGATGAGTGCAGCGGTGTGGTCGCGGGCCTTCGCTACGGCGAGCGCGGCGTGGCCGTTGACCTGGCGGTGCAGACGCGTGAAGGCAGCAAGATCGGCGCGATGATGCCCGGCACTGATCAGCCTCGCAACCTGCTGGCCGGGTTCGAGGACACGCCGTTCATGTTTGCCATGTCGATGGACTACGGCGGCATCAAGGTCGCCTCACTGCTCGACGAACTCAAGACGCGCCTGGGTGTTGCTGATGCCCAGGCGGGTGCCCAGCCCAACATGATGGCCAACGCGGATATCTGGCGCAACACCGACGGCATCGCCATGGCGGTCTATCCCTCACCCGGCGGTCTTTTCGCCGGACTGCTCAGTCGATCGGTCACCATGATGAGCGGCAACAGCGACAAGATCGTGGGAACGCTCCGCGACTCGATGAAGAGACTGGACGGCACCGAGGCCCCCGGCGGCATTCAGATGACCACCACCTACGAGACCGGCGCCAAGGAGATCGGCGGCATCAAGGCCGACACCTACGCCGTGAAGATGACCGCTCCGCCGGAGATGATGCAGATGCAGCAGGCGATGGCGATGATCTACGGGCCCGCCGGCATGCAGGGGTACATCGTTCCCGTCGAGGGCGGCGTCCTGCAGACCACCAGCCGAAACGCCGAGGTGATCGAGAAGGCGCTGGCGGCGATGAACGGCGACGAAGCGGGTCTTGGTGACAACAAGGCCCTGGCGGCAATCGACAAGATGCTTCCTCCGAACCCCTCGATGCGGTTCTACATCGGTTTGGGTGCGATTTCGAAGATGGCCGGCCCCATGGCTGCCATGGCCGTGCCCGGCCTGGATCTTGAAGAACTCGGAGCTCTGCCTCCGCTGGGAATCGGCGCCTCGATCCTCAATGGCGGATTCGCAGGTTCGTTTGTGGTGCCTGCACCGGTCATCAAGACCATCGCCGAGATGGCCATGCAGTTTGGCATGGGTGGCGGCGGCGACGAGATGGGTGATGAAGAGGAACCGCCGCTGTTCTGAATCCGAATGTCCTTTGTGAATCGATCGCGGGACGGGCCAGATGGCCCGTCCCGTTGCATCAGTACCCAGACTTGATCAGTGGTTGGCGGTGTCCATGCCCGGCTCTATCATGCCCGCGACAATGACTGAACAACCCCACAATCTCCGCATCTCGCGACGAACATCGGCGCCGGCGTGGTTCGCGGCGATCGCGGTGATGATGACGCTCGGCGTTTCAGTCTCACTTGGGCAACAGGTCGAACGCAGTCTGGCCAACAACGGCACATGGTCGATCGTGGATGAGCCCGAGCTCAACACCCCCGCCGGCGAACTGCACCTTGCTCGCCAGGCCCTTGCCCAGAAGCGCTATGGCGATGCCCGGCGACGCATGGACACGTGGCTTAAGAGCCACAAGGGCGATCCACTTGAACCTGAGGCGTACCTCATCCGCGCCGATGCGTATTTCATGGCCAAGGACTACTACAAGTCCCTCTTCGACTATGAGTACGTTTGTCGCGTCTATCCCGGCAGTGAAGCGTTCATGATTGCGCTGGAGCGTGAGTTTGAAGTCGCCCAGCTTTTCGCCGGCGGTCTGCGGCGTCGGATGCTGGGGATGCGCTGGTTCCGCGCGTATGACGAGGCGGAGGAACTGTTCATCCGCATTCAGGAGCGCGCGCCGGGGAGCAAGCTCGCCGAGCGTGCCGGTCGCGCACTGGCGGATTTCTACTACGACCGCCGCAACATGGAACTGGCGGCGACAATGTACGACATCTATATCAAGAACAACCCGAAGGCCGCAGACAACGCCGACGCGATGCAGCGACTGGTCTATTCCTACCTGGCGACGTTCAAGGGTCCGGCCTTCGACGTTTCGGGACTCGACGAGGCGGATGGCTGGCTGAACATTCTCCGGACGCGGTATCCTGCCGCGGCGCAGCAGATGCGGGCCGAGGCGCTGCAGCAGCGCATTGAAGAAGCTCGAGCGGAGAAGATGCTCGTGGATGCTGATTTCTATCTCAAGCGGAATGATGAGGTCTCCGCCAGGTTCGTTCTCGATCGCCTGCTTCGTCGGCATTCCTCGACGCTCGCTGCTCAGCGGGCGTATCGGGCGATGAGAGATCGAGGCTGGGTGAGTGATGAAGTGCCCGATGAGCTGAAGATCGATGGTGGGCCGGCGAGTCTCGACGAGCCGGCCGGGCCGCCCGCGCCTGAATCCGTCGGCTCCGCCGGGGAGAGTCAACCATGATCGCCCGGTTGGGACGAATCTCGATGCTCGCGGCGCTCGCGGTCGGAGTGCTGCTGGTCGGCGGCTGCGCCTCGGGCGACGGCGCGCGGACGGGCTACACCGCTCGCAGCCTGTATCCGGAAAAGTATCACTCTGTGGCGGTGCCGATTTTTGACAACAATACCTACGTGACGGGCATCGAGCGTGACATCACCGATGCATTGATCAAGGAAATCCAGAAGCGCACGCCCTACGCGGTGCAGAACAACGAATCGGCAGAAACTGAGTTATCCGGCACCATCACGGCTGTGGAAAAGACACGGTTGAATCGATCGCGGGGGAGCGGATTGGTCCGGGAGATGCTCCTGAGCGTAACGGTGAACTTCCAATGGAGGGATGTTCGCACGGGGAAGACCATTGTTGAGCGGCAGCAGTTTTCCGTCGGAGATGAGTACATGCCCTCGATGCCGGTAGGCGAGAGGCCGGAAATCGCCGAATACGGCGTGGCGGAGCGGTTGGCGGAGCAAATCGTCGCGTCAATGCGCGATCAATGGTGAGAGTTGGGGCGTAGGATTAACCATCGACCCGGTGGAGTCGATAAACGAGCACGGGCGTTGCGGGCCACGGCACAGGGCCGTCGGGGCCATTGGCCTGTGGGAACAGCACTTTATGCCTGAGAATCCTCAAAAGAACCCGAAACGCGACTCAAGGGAGCCGGGCGGGCCGAACCGTCGACCCGACCAGCCGCCCCCGCCGCCGAATATGCGCATGAGCCGCAGCCTGCTCATGTGGATCATGCTCGTCGCCCTGGCGCTGCTGCTCTTTGTCGTGTTCAACAGCAAGCAGCCCGGTCAGGCCGTGCGCTGGGACGAGTTCGAGACGCTGTACAAGCAGGGGTCTATCGATCCCGACAGCGTGGTTCTCCGCGCCAACGGCACTTACGCCGAGTTACGTGAGAGCACCGGGAATTACGCGGCGGGACCCATTCGCGTGCCGCACAGTCAGGTGCGCGATCCCTACATCGAACGTCTTGAAAAGCTGACCAACGGCGCGTGGAAGGATGATGCTTCGCCATCGCTCTGGCCGAGCCTGGTGGTTGGTCTCTTGCCGTGGATTCTCATCTTCGGGGTCATCTGGTTTTTCCTGTTCCGCGGTCTGCGCAGCGCCGGCGGCGGGGCGGGGATGTTTGGCAGCTTTGGTCGCTCGCGCCATCGTCTGACGAACAAGGAACACACCAACGTCACCTTTGCCGATGTGGCCGGCATCGAAGAAGCCAAGGATGAACTGACCGAGATTGTCGAGTTCCTCAAGAACCCCAAGAAGTTTCAGCGACTTGGAGCCCGCATTCCGCGCGGCGTGCTGCTCAACGGCCCGCCCGGCTGCGGCAAGACGCTGCTGGCCAAGGCGATCGCCGGCGAGGCGGATGTGCCGTTCTTCTCGATCTCGGGTTCGGACTTTGTCGAGATGTTCGTCGGCGTCGGCGCCAGTCGCGTGCGCGACCTGTTCAAGCAGGCCAAGGAAAACAACCCCTGCATCATCTTCCTCGATGAGATCGACGCCGTCGGCCGCAAGCGCGGCAGCGGCTTTGCCACGGGCGGCAATGACGAGCGCGAGCAGACGCTGAATGCAATTCTCGTCGAGATGGACGGTTTTGAAACGAGCGACCAGGTCATCGTCATCGCCGCGACCAACCGCGCTGATGTCCTCGACCCGGCGCTGACGCGACCCGGTCGTTTCGATCGCCAGGTCATCGTTTCGCTGCCCGATCTCAAGGGGCGCACGGAGATTCTCAAAGTCCACGCGCGCAAGGTGAAACTCGCGCCGACGGTTGATCTCGAGCGATCGGCTCGCGGCACGCCGATGTTCTCAGGCGCCGATCTCGCGGCGATCATCAACGAGGCGGCGATCATCGCCACGCTGGCGGGCAAGGACTACGTCGACCAGGACGACCTTGATGAGGCACGCGACAAGATCAAGTTCGGCCGGGCCCGCAAGAGCCGCGTGATTGAAGAGAAGGAAAAAGTCGCCACGGCGTATCACGAAGCCGGTCACGCGGTCGTGCAGTCACTGCTGCCCGACGCCGATCCGCTGCACAAGGTGACGATCATTCCGCGCGGCCAGTTCGGCGGCGCGACGTTCAGCCTGCCCGAGAAGGATCGCTACGGCTTCGGACTCAGGTACCTCGAATCGACCATGCGCGTCATGTGCGGCGGCCGCATCGCGGAAGAGATCATGACCGGCGACGTGTCATCGGGCGCCTCGCAGGACATCGCACAGGTGACGGCGTTTGCGCGCATGATGATTCTCGAGTGGGGCATGAGCAAGCGGCTCGGCTTCGTGCGCTACGGCCACGATGAAGCCGGCGAGTACGCCCTGCCCAACAAGGGCTACTCCGACGAGACGGCGCGCATCATCGACGAAGAGATCAAGCGACTCAGCGACACAGCCTACACGGACTGTGAGAAGCTCATTCGTGAGAACTGGCAGAAGGTCGAAGCGGTCGCCAACGCGCTGCTCAAGTACGAAACGCTCAGCGCGGATGAAGTGCACCGCCTGATGCGCGGCGACACCATCGACAAGCCGACGGTAAGCGACCTGCTCGCCGCCGAACATCGCAAGAAGCGGGCGCCTGGAGAGTCGGTCATCGGCAAAGGAACGAAGAGCGCGGACGGCGAAGAGCCGGGTTCGGGCGTCGTGCCGAGTCCGGCCTGAATGTGCGCATGCCTCGATAGACGGACCCGCTAACTGTCCGCTAGATTGACCCTGCTCCAAAACTCTCGATCGCCAGGTGGAACGATACTGGGCGGGGCAGTTGGCCATCGGCTTCGAGGGTGAACTCGATGCGATAGCCACCGTGCCGGAGGGGAAACGCCGGAGTGGATGGGTTGACGCTCACTCGCTCGCGGTTGAACTGCCAGTCAGGGGGTGGGTTGAGTGCACCAAACCCCCGGAAGTTCCATTGGCCTGTCACCGAGACTGCAAGCGGATAGTTCTCAGAAGAGTCTGCCGAAATGGGCCCCGTGAACTGGTAAACTAGCTCGAATGAGTCATCCATGATGTTCACGGTGGCGATTGCGGCGTGCGCCACAACAAGATCCAAGTCGTCCTTGTTCTCAAATATGACTCGAATGACGGCCTCTCGCGGCGGCGGATTGTTGAACGCGTATTGCACAGTCGTCTTCCGTCGCACTTCCGCCCGATCGAACATCATGGTGTACTGGTAGCTAGTAAAGAACCCGGCATCATGTATGGCGGCTGATTCGGACCGAAAACTTGATTCTGAGTAGCAGCCTAGTGTGGACGTGAGCAGTATGAGGAACACGCAAGCGCTACTTAGCTGCTTCATCGCATGGCTCCGGACTCAGCGTCGGTGATACTTTCGTTCGATTCACGGCAGAATCGAGAACGGCCCCGCCACATCGACCGCGCTGCCGGTGGCGGTCGTCACCGTCGCGCGGATGTAGGCATCGGCGTTGTACTGCGTCACATTGACGATTGCCTGGTAGCGCCCGTTGTTGGGCAAATGCTCGCCGAGGGTGATCCACGGGCCGAAGCGCCCCGCTTCGCTCAGCTCGAGTTTCACTTCCGACGCCACGTTTCCGGGGATGGCGCAGCGCCAGTCGATGAAGAACACGGCGCCCTCGCGAATCGTGCGGTAGCGCGGCGGGCCGGAAATGCGGATGCGCAGCGCGCGCGGCAGGGTCGTCTCGCGGAAGAAGTGGAGTTTGTTGCGCGAGCTGAAGATGCTGCCTTCGTCGGCGACGATGGCGATGTCCGGCCGGCCGTTGTGCGTCGCGTCACCAACGACCATCGAGGAGTAGTCGCCGGGTCCTGGCAGCGTGAACGTCGCGGCGCCGGTCCACGTGCGGTCGCCGTCAAAGAGCCAGACGGCGAGGCGCTTGTCGCCGAATGCAACGAGATCCGTCCAGCCGTCGCCGTTCATGTCTGCGAGTCTGGTTGCCTGCCACGAGCCGCTGGTCGGCAGCCCGTCGCTCCAAAGGACCCATTGGGATGAGCCGGGCGCCTGGAGGTAGACTTCCACGCCGCCGGCGCTGTTGACGAGCGAGAGGTCGTCAAAGGCATCGCCGTTGACGTCACCAAGCGCGACGCCTTTCCGGCCGAGGTTGCCGCCGCCGGGGAGGTTCTCGTCGCCGAGCGTGAATCCACCCTGCCCGTCGCCGAGGTAAATCGTGCCGTTCTGATGGGCCACGGCAAAGTCGGGATAGCCATCGTTGTTGACATCGCCGGCGGTGATGTCCATGTTGGAATTGCCGCCGAGAAAGCCAAACGAGCGTGTCCACGTGCCATTGCCGTTGTTGAGGTAGGCGTGGAAGCCGTCGCAGCAACCGAATGACACGGAGGCGATGTCGAGCAGGCCGTCGACGTTGATGTCGGCGAACTCGGTGCCGAACATGCCCCACGACTGGCCGTCGACGCCGAGGCCCTGATCCCACGGCGTCCAGTTGCGGCCGGTGCCGTCGCCCAGCGCGACGCCCATGACACGATCGCCGTAGCCGCCCGAGCCGTAGTTGTGGTGCACGCCCCAGCCGACGTCGGGCAGGCCGTCGTTGTTCACATCGCCGACCGCCACACCGCCGTAGCCGAAGTTGCCGTCCTGATAGGGTTGCCATTGACCGGCGCCGTTGCCGAACCAGACGGTGATGCCGTGCATGTCGGTGTTGACGAATGGCGATCCGTGATCGCCGACGGTGACGAGGTCAGGATGGCCGTCGAGATTGAGATCGGCGAGTTTGAGCATCGACCGGCCACCGTCCCAGCGCGGGGTCTCGAGGCCGGTGGACGATTCGACATAGCGTGGCGGCAGGGTATCGCGCACGGATGAGAAGGGCGGTTGATGCGCTGTCCACACCATCGCCGCGGCGGCCAATGATCCTGTGCAAAGGTGCATGCTGGTCTCCCTCCGACTTGCGAGTCATTGTACGAGTGTGGGACGAGACGCCGGGCATCAATTGGCCAATGTACTTGCTTTCGACGCGCAAAGGGCGCATCATCCCGCCGTGTCCGCAGCCGCATCGAACCAGTCTGATTGGCACAACCGCCTCCGAGGGCAGTTTATTGTCTTCGATGGCCCGGACGGGTCAGGGAAATCGACTCAGTTTCACCGCTTTTCGGACTTTGCCCAGGCGCGGGGTCTAACGGTTTGCGAGGTGCGCGAGCCGGGTGGCACGCTGGTGGGCGAGGAGATTCGCAACGTGCTGCTGGATCACCGGCACGTCGATCTCGACGTTCGAGCCGAGATGCTGCTCTACATGGCCAGCCGGGCGCAGCTCGTGGCGGAGCGCATCGGTCCGGCGCTGCAGCGGGGTGAGGTGGTGCTCGCCGATCGGTTCGTGAGTTCGACGCTGGCGTACCAGGGAACGGCGGGGGGAATGCCTCTCGATGACATTCGAACGGTGGCGCGCATTGCGTGCGGCCAGATCGCACCGCATCTGATGATCATCTTCGACGTCACGCCCGAGACAGCTGCGTCGCGCCTCAACCCGCTGCTCGATCGCATGGAAGCCAAGGGCAAGGCGTACCACGCCCGCGTGCGCGAGGGGTATCTTTCGCAGGCGCGCGAAAATCCTGAACGCTACATGGTGATTGACGCAAACAGCGATGCCGGGGCCGTGTGGAGCGCGCTGCAAAGCGCCATGGCGATCCACTACACCCCCGCGTGAGTCACTGAGTCTTCACCCAACGCGCAATCGCCATGAGCGGGAAGTACAGGCGATAGAGGTGGTAGCGCAGGTAGAAGACCCGCGGGAAACCGGTGCCGGTGAATTCGGTCTCGACCCATGAGCCCGGGGTATCACCATCGGGATTGAGTGATCGGTTCGGCGCATCAGCGGCGCTGAGTTGCGTGGCGCACAGCCAGCGAATGGCGCGGGCGAGGTCGGGATCCTCAGGACCGAAGACGACCTGGAGGGTCATCGCGGCCCAGGCGGTTTGCGACGCCGTGGACGGTCCGATCCCCTTGAGAGACGGATCTTCGTAGGAGTTTGCGGATTCGCCGAAGGAGCCGTCGGGCTTCTGCACACTCTTGAGCCAGTGGCCGGCGCGCTGGATCCACGGCTGGGTCATGTCGACGCCGATGTGGCGCATGCCGCCAATCGATTGCCAGGTGCCGTAGATGTAGTTCACGCCCCAACGGCCGAACCAGCAGCCCTCCGGCTCCTGCTTCGACCTGATGTAGCTCACAGCGCGCTGCACGGCGGGGTTGTCGGCGCGGATGCCGTGCCACGCGAGGCACTCGAGCACGCGGCCGGTGATGTCGGGACACGATGGATCCTGCATCGCGTTGTGGTCGGCGAAGGGGACCTTTTCGAGGATGGGTCGGTCGCGGGTCTTGTCGAAGGCCGCCCAGCCGCCGTCGTCATTCTGCATGGCGAGGATCCACTGCACGCCGCGCTTGCCGGCTGCGCGATTCGCCTGTCCGCCGGAGCGGTGCAGGGCCATGGCGACCATCGCGGTGTCATCGACGTCGGGGTACCACTCGTTGCGATACTCGAAGTACCAGCCAGCCGGCTCGGCGTCGACGGTGCGGGCCCAGTCGCCGGCGAGGCGATTCTCTTTGGCCAGCAGCCAGTCGCAGGCGCGGCGGACTTCGGGCGAATTGGCGATTGTCTTGTCGCACTCGGTCAGCGCGTAAAGCGCGATACCGGTATCCCACACCGGCGAGAAGCAGGGTTGGATGCGAATGTGATCGTCTTCCTCAATGATGAAGTCGTCGAGATCGCGCTCGGCCTGCTGCATCACGGGGTGCGAACGCTCGTAACCGAGCGCATCGAAGGCGATCTGGAGGTAGACCATCGGCGGGAAGATCGCACCGAGGCCCTCAGTGTATTCGGCGCTGGCGCGATCGAGTATCCATTGCTCGGCTTGCTTGAGCGCGCTGCGCCGCAGGGGCGAGGCTTCGGCGCGCTGCACGATCTTGAGCACGCGATCGACGGCGAGGAAAAAATTGTTCCACGTGAGCGGAAACGAATCAAACTTCTTCGACAGCGTCTTCTTGTAGCGGAGGTCGTTGAAGAGGTGATCGAGGCTGATATGCGCGGGCAGCGCCCGCACCGGGCGCAGCGCGGTGCAGATCGCCAGCGGGAGAATCATGGTGCGCGTCCACGCCGAGACCTTGTCGAGATGGAAGTAGAACCAGCGCGGCAGGTAGATCATCTCCGGCGGGATGGCGGGGACAGCGTCCCAGTCGATGAGGCCGAGTGCTGCGAGATAGAAGTTGCTGAAACTGTTGCACGCTTCAGCGCCGCCGTGGGCGTGGATGGCTTCGGCGGCGCGTTGCATGCGCGGCTCGCCGGGATCGTCGCCATCGAGCAGCAGGCAGGCGTAGGCCTTCACGGTCGCGCTCACATCGACACCGCTGCCGGGGTACTGGCCCCATGCGCCATCGGGTCGCTGAAGTCGGCGAAGATAGACCATGATTTTCGGCAGCCGCGGATCGTCCTCCTGGCGGAGGATCCACTTCATCAGCGTGTATTCGCTGTTGAGGATGGAATCGCCTTCGAGTTCGGCGCACCAGTGGCCGTCCGGATTCTGGAGGGACAACAGGGCGACTGTGGCGCGATCGACGGCCGCGCGTGCGGCGTCGAGGGTGTCATCTTTGCCGCGCTTCTGGGGGCGCGATTCGTGCGTGGGCGAAGCCAGTCGGGTCACGATCTCTCCTGTCCCTGCGGATTGGCGGCAGGGGGAGAAGTTTAGTGCGGATGGCTGCCCAACGCCGGGTGCGGCATCAGTTTCCGGGGCCGATCTTCTGGCCGCGCCGGACTTTGGTGAGGTCGAGCATGAGTTTGGCAATGGCGCCGCGCTGGACGGCCGGGACCTTGCCTGACACCTCGGTCTCGTAGATGTTGAAGATCATGTTGACGCCGCGCGGATCAACGGATGAACCGATCTGCTCATTGGCCCGGTCCTGCTCGCGCTTGCCTTGGCGCTCCATGGCCGCCATGCGCTCTTCATCGGTGATATCGCGATCCTTGCCGGCGAAGTCGTCGCTGAGTTTGTCCATTTCGAGTAGGAGGTTGCGCAGGAATGCTTCACGCTCGTCCATGGGTATGTTGGCGTAGTCCATTGCAGACTCAGCCAGGAAGTCCACGGCCAGTCGCCGTACGTTCTCTTCGATCTGCTGGCGCAGTTTGTAGTTGATGTCGGCGAGAAACTCAGAGAGTTCAGCGGCGTCGTTTTCATCAAAGCCGCGAAACCGATCGAAGAATTTCTGGAGGTAGCTGAGTCGCTGCCGTGGGGTGAGTCGATTGAAGTCTTCCGTCATCGCGAATGAGGCAACGGAATTCAGATCGTCGTTCATCACATCCGGCTCGGGCACCGGCAGCATCGAGATGATGCCGAGGGTCACGGCCCCCGCGACCACGAGCCCGCCGCTGATGCTCAGCGTCCAGATCGTGCGGGGCTCGCGCAGGTAGCCCGACTGCATTCGCAGTGCTTCGCCCCACCCGGAGAATGCATCACGCCAATTCATGGATCATCCTGCGGCTCAAGCCGCGTCAAACGAGGTATCGATCACTGCCGCCAGCGAGGATTGGTCCAGTCGCGCAGCGAAGAGACGGAACCGTCCCACCACGAAGCGTTCTTGCCGGTCTCGTCGAGGGGCACATGCCAGCCTTCGGCGTCCGCCATGACGGGATACTTCTCGGGAGAGTACTCGTAGAACTTGGTCACTATGCGCGCGACCGATCTGGGCGAGTCGCCCTTAAACAGCTCGCGAGCCCACATGATCCAGCCGGGCCAATAGTCGTAGCTCGAGCCGAGCTGCTCGGCCACGCCGGTGTCGTCGTCGGGGCACGTCCAGACGGGATCGCCGTCGATGTAGCGTTTGAGCGCCTTGAGCATTTCGGACTGTTCCTGCTCTCCATTCTGCTTGGAGAGGGGGATGAAATAGGGCAGCAGACCCTTGCTGTCACCGAGGTAGTTGGTCAGCCCGATGGCAATCTGGTGAAGATTGGAAGCGCACGCGGTTCGCCGGGCGCTTTTGCGCGCCATCGACAGGCCGGGCATGAGCATGGCGATGAGCAGGCTCATGATGCCCATGACCACGAGCAACTCGAGCAGCGTAAAGGCTCGTTGGTTGATGCGCACGGAAACTCCCCTTCGATCATCAGTCTGCGGCAGGGATTATTAACCGCCCGGCCCATTTGGCGTTGCGAATCCGAGCTTTGTCGCCGTCAGACGGCCACACTGGAGGATATCGCCCCGGCCTGTTGTTCGGCTTGAGGTAGTTGCGGAAGTCACCCTCGGCAAAACCTACGAGGCGTCGGACTTTAGCTGCTTGAGGAGTGCATCGATGATCGCCCCATCCCATGTCAGGCTGATGGCCCCGTCGTGGAACACTTCGACGAGTAGCGGCGCCACGTCGGAAGTAATGGCGATGTCCTGGTTCGGATCGGTGCCGTTGTTGAGGAGCGAACGCACCATGTCGATAAGCAGCCGCGTCTCGCCACGGGTGACGGCCAGCGCGTTGCGCGTATTCTGGTTCAGGGCGGCCAGGGCGTCGATCTCCTGCCACTCCTCATCTGCGGCGAGGTCGAAAGCGACGCAGTCAATTACGGCCCGCCATTGCCCGACCGGGATAACCAAGACTTCGTTGAGGTGAATGCGGTCAATGGCCTGCTCGAGAAAGTCGGCGAGCTCGGCCTTGGGCATCTCGATAACGGTTGCATCGGGGTATGGCTGGACGTCGCTCGCCGGGTCGCGGACGTGCAGCGTCTCAAGCCGGGGCTGGGGTTCGATCTCGAGCCGCGTCAGACCATCGGCGTCGGCGGCCTCAATGAGTCCATGTTCCTGAAGGCCGGGCAGAACCTCACGGTACTGGACGAACTCCACCTGGCAATCTCCGAAGCATGAGTGATGAACGGTTCGATGACCGACGTGCGCGCCGGCCGAGTTACACAGAGTCTATCGTGGCTTTCCTGCCGAGCCAAGACGACTTTTGACATCCTTCAACCGGATGCGCAAGCGGCCTCTACTGGCCATATCGTTGCAGGTCACGGAGGCAAATGCCTGGAGCGCCTGGAGTATCTCGATGAAGGGCCGGACCGTCCTGTTCGTTTGTACCGGCAACACCTGCCGTTCTCCCATGGCCGAGGGCCTGGCCCGCCATCTCATTGCGCACGGACTGCTGGAGGGGGACCGCAACTGGCAGATCCAGTCCGCGGGCGCGTGGGCGTCACTGGGCAGCCCCGCGACTCCGGAGGCGATCCACGCAATGGCCCGGATGGAGGTTGATATCTCGACCCACCGATCGCAGCCCCTCACCAAGGATCTCATTGACTGGGCCGCGGTCATCATCGGCATGTCGCAGTCTCACCTCGACCAGGTTCTCGAACTGGATCCGGGCGCCGGAGACAAAATCCTCCGCCTCGATCCCGAACACGACATTGAGGACCCCATCGGCCAACCGCAAGAGGTCTACGATCAGACAGCACGGGAGATCAAACGACTGCTTCAGGCGAGATTGAAGGAACTGGCTCGGTGAAGATCTTCGTTGGAGCAGATCATCGGGGTGTCAAGGGAGCGCTGGAGGTCGTTGAAGTCCTCCGTTCGCTGCATCACCAGGTGGAGTACGTCGGCAATCTCGACCAGACCTCGGTGGACTATCCCGACCAGGCCTACCTCGTCGCCATGGCCGTTTCGATGGGTCGCGCCGATCGGGGCGTCGTTCTGACGGGCAGTGGAATCGGTACGTGTATGACGTGCAACAAGGTCAAGGGCATCCGCGCCGTGGTCGGCTACGACCCGTGGGCAGCCGAAATCAGTCGGGCACATCACAATTGCAACGTCCTGTGCATTCCGGCGGACCTCGTCGGACCCAACGATCTGCGCAAGATTGTCGAGAAGTGGCTGGACACCGAGTTTGAGGCCGGTCGCCACGAACGACGCCTGCGCAAGATGCGCATGGTCGAAGAGGGCCAGGATCCGACCGGCTATTGCGAAGATTCCTGATTCATTGCGTTGAGTTCATCCTGCGCGAGGTGCGTCCGTACTCGGGTTGATCCATCGCGATCCAACTCGACGACCGTGGCGCCATGCACGGCGGTGACGTAGCGACGCCGATCGGCCAGTTCGTCCCGCCACCGATCACCAATGAGTCGCCCCTCGGCGGTGCTTTGCAGAATGATGTCTGGGTTCGCCAGCCGCACGAACTCCGCGCTCATTTCCGACCAGCTTCCGTGGTGGGGCAGTTCCATGATCGAGCAGGCGAGATCGTCGGGGTCGCATTGCTCCATCACCTCGACCATGCCCACACCTTGCACGTCGCCCGTGAGCAGAATGTGATGCGGCTCCATTTCAACACGGATGACCATTGATGCCTCGTTGCTCGTGCGATAATCCCCTTCGGGCCGGGGATGCAGCCAGGTCCAATGCGACGGCCCGTAGTCCGCTTCGTAGCCTGCGTCGGCGATGATGAGTTGCACACCCAATCGCTCGGCCTCATTCATGACGAGCGCCATCGGGCCCAGCGGATCGGCTTGCGCCTGGTGCATCATGTCAGTGGTGATCAGCAGCCGCCGTGTGTGCAGCTCGTTCATGACTTCAATCGCGGCGGCGAAGTGATCAACGTCGCCATGGCTGAGTATGAGCGTGGACACGTTGAGAATCCCCAGGCGGCGCACGGCGGGAATGATGGTCGAATCGCCAATGCCAAGATAGTTGCCCGAGCCCGCGTCGAACATCACTGCTTCGCCGCCGCTCTCGATGATGTAGCACGACCCGTTGCCGACGGCGAGCATGATGATCCGCGAGCGGTCGGGCGTGGGATCGATCCACCTTGGCAGATACGGACGCAGGAGCCATACACCGAGCAGCACGATCACGACAGGCGCCGCCCACTTGCGCCACCGGCTTGCAGACGCATCGACGGGAAAGCGAATCCACCAGACGACTGCTGACGTCGCAGCAATCGTCCACAAGGCGCCGGGAGGTTGAACGGGCAAACTCGAAAGCGGCAGGCGATCGACACGATCGACCAGGCCGATGAGGCCGTCGGTGGCGATCGCCAGTACCGGCGCGAGAATCACGCCGACGCTGGGCAGGATCACGGCTGTGAGGGCCTTGAGATAGCCTGCGGCCAGCGCGATGTGCGTGAGCAGCATCGCCGGCAGCGTGGCGAGCGGCGCCAAGGGGCAGATCACGCCGAAGTGGTGCGCGACCAGCGGCGTCGCCACCAGCCAGGCCACCAGCGTGGCCGTCACAATCGTCTTGCATTGCTCGAAGATGTCATCGGCTGGTGAGAGCAGCTCGGCATCGCCCGGCTCGCCAAACATCTTTTGACGCAAGTGTGGCGTGAGCGCGATGAATGCGAGTACGACGCCGAAACTCAGTTGCGCGCCGGGCGCGATGATCTCACTGGGTCTCCAGAGCAGCACGGCGATGGCGGCGATTGCCCAGAGGTTGAGGTGGTCCAGCCGCCTTCCGGCAACACCCGCGCCCAGGAACGCCAGCACCATGACCCCCGCTCGCCACACGGGAATGCGCGCGGGCACAATGACGAGGTAGGCGATGACCAGCAGCGCGATGACCAGTCGCTCGATCGCGGGCGGCCAGGAGAACAGGCGAACAATCAGCAGCCCGGTGAGCACGAGAATGGCCAGGTGCATGCCGGAGATCGCCAGCAGGTGCGCCAGACCGACGCGCGTGAATGATTTGTCCAGCCCGTCGAGACCCGGGCCGCGCTCGCCGAGCATGAGCGCCGCGAGCAGCGCATCGCGCTGAGTCTCATCCGTTTCGGGCAGGTCCTGACGAATCCAGCCCGCGGCTCTGGCGCGCAGATCGCCTTGCCAGCGACGCAGTCGCCAGAGCCACTCGCTTTCGACGCCGAGTTCGACGACGCTCTCGGTGGTCGCCACGTCGAGCAGCCCCGCCAAACCTTGGGCGCGGGCGATTTGCGCGAGATCGGTTTCGCCCGGATTCTTCGCCGGGGGGAAGGCGCGGAGCATGCCGATGAGTTGCAGTCGATCGCCGATGTTCCAGTGGTAGCCCGGCCCATTGACGCGCGCGAGCACGACACCGTTCATGGGTTCGCTCTGGCCGTTACTGTGGATGGCCCGCTGCACTTGGAATCGAAAGACCGTGATGGGTTCCTGAAAGCCGTAGCGACCCAGTGAGCCGCGACCGGGTGTTTTGACCGTCGGCGGGCTGGCGATGCGTCCCTCGATGTGCCAGAGGTGATCGCGGTCCGTCGCCATCGCCGCCAGCGATGCTCCATTCACCCGGTGCTCGCGCACACTCGCCCAGCACATGCTCAGCAGAAGCAGCGCGATCGAGAGGAGCATCGGCGCCGGAATCGGCAGCAAGCGGCTGCGCCAGTGCGCGATGAGCACTGCGCCGCTGAGCACCGCTGCAAGAGCCAGCCAAGGCCAGATTGTCTGCACTTCGATGAGGTTTGCCGCCAGCACGCCGGCGCAAAGCAGTGCCAGCAGGATCACGGGCCGACGTGAGACCGGCACAGCATTCGAGGCGGCGGGCGCAGTCAGCGCGGCCTCAACGCCCATCACCGCTCTCCGCAATGCGAGTCGAAACGGGGATCGGCGGGGTCTTCAATTCACCCGCGGAGTCGGCGCGCCACATCAGGCGCACGCGCCAGATCGTCGTCGTGATCTTCCACCCGGCGCGGATTGAGCCGAGGATCGAGCCGCTGATCTTGCTGCGGCCGTGCCTTCGGCGTCGGTAGGGGACATCGATCTGCGCGGTGCGCAGGCTGAGCATCGCGGCCTTGGTCTGCATCTCCACCGTCCAGCCCCATGTGTGGTCGATCATGCCCATGGCTCGCAGCGCGTCCCGGCGCACGGCGCGCATCGGACCGAGATCGCGATAGCGCGTGCCTGTCGCCAGGAGCATCATGCTCGTCGCCACGATGTTGCCGACACGCTGCACCATGTTGAGCGCGCCCGGTTCGG
The DNA here is from genome assembly GCA_002418285.1 of Phycisphaerales bacterium UBA5793. GTDB lineage: Bacteria > Planctomycetota > Phycisphaerae > Phycisphaerales > UBA5793 > UBA5793. The sequence goes on along the minus strand of DIDT01000065.1, from coordinate 70,160 downwards.
CGCGATTCGGCCGACACCCGATCGCCAGATCATGCTCGGTCAGCGCGCCGATCAGTACGGGTAACGATTCGGGATCATCGGCGAGATCGGCATCGAGAAACGCGATGGCGTCGGGCGCCTCGGGTTGCGAGTCGATCCACTCCAGCGCCTTGAGGCAGGCGCCGCCATAGCCGCGTCGGGGTTCGTGCACGACGATGGCCCCGCGCTGCTGGCACAGACTCGGCGAGCCGTCCGTCGAACCGTTGTCGCCCACGACGGCCCGGCGAATCACGCCGCGCTGTCGCAGCGCATCGATGGCGTCGAACAGCGAATGTACATTGGCCGCCTCATTGAGCATCGGGATGACAAGATCCACGGTCATCATGGGAGCAACGTACCGTAGCGATCTGCAGCCGCCTCCGCTATGCTCGATTGCTCTCTTGGAAAGGCCCAATCGCGTGCGACCGCGCGTCAAAGTTGGCGATCCGGTTCCCGATTTCACTCTGCCCGACGCGCAGGGCCAACCCGTGCGCTTCCATGATCTGCTCGGCCAGGGTTGCGTGGTGCTGTTCTTCTATCCCAAGGATGGCTCGCCGGGCTGCACGCAGCAGGCGTGCTCGTTTCGCGATGCTTTTGAGAAGTTCACCGATGCCGGCGTGACGGTCGTCGGCGTCAGCGGCGACACGAGCGAATCGCACGAGAAGTTCACCATGCGCAACCGCTTGCCCTACACGCTGCTGAGCGATCGCGACGGCGATGTGCGAACGCTTTTTGGCGTGCCGCGCACCTTCGGTCTGCTGCCGGGGCGGACGACGTACATCATCGACCGCCGCGGCGTGGTGCGGCACATCTTCGATTCACAATTCCGCCCGACGGCACACGTCGACGAAGCGCTGCGCCTCGTCAGGAAACTCAGCGACGATGCGCATCTTGAGTGAGCGCGCGATCCAGTGTCGCCGGCGGCCGATCAGGGTGCAGTAATCTCGAGTTCCAACACATTGCTCGTGATGGGCCCGCGCGTCGGGTCGTCAATGTCCAGCGCCTGGATCCAGATCGGAATCAGAGGTGCGTGCCGGGGCACCCGGATGTGAAACACTGCAAAACCGTCGGAGTCGGTTATGGCGTGGCCCAGGTCGTAGATTCGTCGAGTGAGGTCGATGCAGATGCCCAACTGCGGCACGAAGGTGCAGTCATGACCGCTCCGCGAGCCGAGCAGGCGGACCGTGCGGTTGGGGCTGCCGCTGTAGACTTCCACGTCGTAGTCGTATCCCCGCAAAACCACATCGCGCGGCAATTCGTTGATTTCGATCAGACGCAGGAGCATGCGGCCGCCGCTCGACACGGCGACGCTGCCGCCGACGTTGTTCTCGTATGCAGTCAGCCCGACGATGATGTCTGACAGCCCATCGCCGTTCACGTCACCAACGGCCAGTTCAGTGCCGGAGAAGGTGTTCCTGCCCTCGAGTTTACTGCGTCGGGAGAGGACGCGACCTGTGAGCGGCTCGCAGATGAGGATCTGTTCAAAACCTCCAGCAACCACTTCTGCGCTTCCGTCGCCTGTGAGATCGGCAAACTCGAGATTGACGCCCAGCAGTTGGATGTGATGTCTATAGGGATTGGCAGGATTCTTGTAGGTAGTGAGTTGTGCTCCGTCGGCACCCGAAAGCAGGTAAGCCGTACCGTCATAGGCGAGTTCGCCGCTCGCAAGCACATCTGGGATATGATCTCCCGTCACGTCTGTTCCTGCCGCAAGTTGATACCCGAAATCATGATCGCCGCCGAGCGAATCGCGTGCGACCTCCCAGATCAACTGGCCATCGGCTCCCGAGATGACTCTGACGGCATCGAATCGCTGCGATTGGTGGAACGAACTCAGTGCAATATCCGCCACCAGGTCTTGATTGATATCTCCCGCATCGCGAATCTGCCGCGGCCAATCGACATCAAATCTGCGGATCTCGCTGCCGTCGCGGCCGGAGCGGATCGAGACTTCGCCAGCGAGTGTGTAACGCGTATTGAAGCCGAAGTCCGGCACGTCATCGTCGTTCAGATCGCCCAGCCCCGAAATGGCCCAGCCCATCCGGTCTTCCATCTCAGCCCCACGGTAGGAGTAGAGCAGATCGCCGGTGCGGCCGGAGAAGACATCGACGCCGCCCCGCGAATCGAGCAGACGGCTGCGGCCGAGGATCACATCATCGCAGCCATCCCCGTCAAGGTCGGCGAGGAACTCAGCGGTGAAGTGCGTTTCGGTTCCAGAACTTTCCAGCCCGATGCCGCTCCATATGAGCGTGCCGTCGATGCCGGAATACATGTACCACCGGCCGAAAGTCTGCCCGTTCTCCTCCGCACCGTCATCGACGACGAAGATGTCGTCGTAGCCGTCGTTGTTGGCATCGCCTCCGCTGGCGACGCGCGAACCGAAGTGCCGCGCTTCTGGCGGAGACTCGATGGTGTAGGGCAGGCCGTTCTGGGCGAGAGCGGTTGTGGCGAGGGCAAGAGACGCCCATGCGGCGATGGGGAACGCGGTCCGTCTTGATCGTGGCTTGTTCATGATGTGCTTCCCTGTCTGAGTTGCGGCCCGGCGTCCAACCGAGCTAATGGTGGGTGAATCGTCGATCCATCTCCGTCTTTCGCCGCATCGTCAGACGCGGCGATCAGTCATCCGGCAAGAGGCAATCGGACAACCGTTCTTCCCCCACGGACTGTGCGCGCGCCGACTTTATCGGCCATCCTAAATCCTCTGGATGCAGCCCCGGGATTCCTCTTCTCGAAAAGCAACGAAATCGCGGGAAAAAAGAATGCGACCCCGTTGGCCGTTACGCTGCGCACGGGGTCGCCCGACGATCGATATGAGGTTTTGCGTTGACCGCTAATCGACAATGTCTAGTTGCATCACGTTACTGGTGATCGGCCCGCGACTCGGATCGCGCGGATCGATGGCCTGGAACCAGAGATGGCCGCGCGGGATGCGCAGCGGCAACTGGACGGCGAAGTGCGCGGTGTGGTCTGGGCCTGTCGTTGCTGCACCGAGGCGGTAAAGACGTTGATCGAGATCGATACAGATACCCAGTTGCGGCACGAACGTACAGCCATTGCCCGAGATGGAGCCGAGCAGGTGCACGGTGCGGCCGGGCATGCCGCCGTTAACCACAAAGTCGTACGACTCGCCGGGGACGATGTCATAGGTGAAGACGCGCTGGGCAAAGTCGAGCAGCATCGGACTGCCCCCGATGACGCGCACGCCGCCTCCGACCGAACCAATGATGAAGTCGTCCGCCCCGTCGCCATTTACGTCGGCGACAGTCATCTCGTCTCCCACCCACCGATTGATCCCTCCCGCCGAAACACCTACTCCCGAATGAATGATCGTTGCGGATGATGGAATCAGGGCATCGACGGCGAAATAGGTGTTGCCGATGGACATCCCGATGAGTTCGCTCCGCGCGTCTCCGTTCACATCCGCCAACTCGAGCGTGCTGCCCCAGTAACGGGAGTTTTCGTTGTCGGGAAGCGGAATGAGCCCAAGCCTCTCTCCGTCCGCTCCCGAGAACACGGCGACGCCGGGCTCGTAGAACTGCTGCCACGTGGCAATGTCAGGTATTCCATCGCCACTCAGATCGCGTCCGGTGGCCATGGACCAGCCGAAGCTGCCCACGGCGCGCGGATTGAGTTGTTTGACGAGGTATCGCCCGGTGCGACCGGAAACGGCGAACAGCCCGCCGGAGGTAGGGCCCCCTGGGTAGCCGCCGATGAATGTGCCGATGACGAGATCGGAAACATGATCGCCATCCATGTCGCCGCCATCGACGATGCGCCGCGGTTTCCATGGCGGTGGTGGGGTGATCTGACGAATGACCTCGCGCGTGGCACCGCTGCGCACGATGACAAAGCCCGCATCTTCCGCGCGAGCGACGTAGGCGTAATCGGGTACGCGATCTCCATCGATGTCACCCACGCCCGCGACATCGCGGCCCATCTGGTCGAGTGGTTCATCGCCCATGTACTCGGCTAACAGGACTCCCGTCGCACCGGAGTAAACCTGGACCAGACCGCGCAAGTCATCCGCCTCGCGCAGGCCGATGATCACGTCATCGCGATCGTCGCCGTCGATGTCGCCGATGAAATCGGCGCGAGTGATGGGTTCGTCCCGCTGAGCCAGCGGCCGATTGCCCGGCACTGACCAGAGCAGCGAACCGTCGCGGCCGCTGTACGTGGCCCAGCGGCCGATCCAAAGGCCGTTTTCCATCACGCCGGGATCGCCGATGAAGATTTCCGGCCGATGATCTCCATCCGCATCGCCGCCGCTGGCAACCACGCGCCCGAAACTGACTGCGCCCTCGGGTGGTGTGATGGTGTATGGCAAGCCATCCTGCGCCAGTGCGGCTGCGGACGATCCGATGACGGTCAGAAATCCGAATGCCAGTCCGGCGAGCAAGACAGAGCGCTGATGCGTGTGCTTCATGATTGTCTCCGTCAGCGGTGCGGGTTAGTCCATTATGTCGAGTTGCATTACGTTGCTGGTGATCGGGCCGCGTGTGGGATCGCGCGGATCGATGGCCTGGAGCCAGAGATGGCCGCGCGGGATGCGGGTTGGAATGTCGAGGGTGAAGTGCGCAATGCGGTCGGCGTCGGTGGTTGCATGACCGAGGTTGTAGAGGCGTTGATCGAGGTCGATGCAGATGCCCAGTTGCTGGATGAAGGTGCAGCCGCTACCGGTGATGGAGCCAAGGAGGTGGACGACGCGACCGGGTTTGCCGCCGCCGACGGTGAAGTCGTAGGACTGACCGGGGGTAATGTCATAGTTGAAGACGCGGCGCGCGAAGTTGAGCAGCAATCTGCCGCCGCCGAAGACGCGCACGCCGTTGCCGACGGAGCCGATGATGAAATCGTCCGCCCCGTCGCCGTTCACGTCGGCGACGGCCATCTCGTTGCCGAAGTAGTAGGAGAACCAATGATTTGGATTCAATCCCTCCGCCCAGTGAAGGACGCGGGCCGAGCGCGGGTTGACGACGTCCAGGCCGAATCGGCCGTCCGACAGTCGCATGCTAACGAGGTCGAGTTTGCCGTCGGCGTTGACGTCGGCGAGGGCCATATTGGAACCCCATTTATTGCCGACACTCGGCGGAAGGTGGGACGCGACAATGCGCCCGTCGGCGCCGCTGATGGCCACGATCGTCTCGCCGGGCCCCCGACGCGAAAGTACGTCAGGGACGCCGTCGCCGGTCAGATCGGTTCCGGTGGTGATGTTGAATCCAAACAACCCTTCCACTTGCAGATTCTTCCACAACAGATCGCCCGTGCGCCCGGAGAAGGCGAACACCTCGCCCGCAGGTGTACTGCCGTTGGGAATCTTTCTGGTTCCCACTACAATGTCCGCGACAGTGTCGCCATCGAGATCACCGCCGTCGCGCACCTGGCGCGCCGGAAAGCGGGCGGCCGGACTGTGCAGCAGAGGTTCACCCGTGGCGCCGTCGTAGACCACAACCGATCCAGGCGTCTCCGCGTCGGTGATGATGGCAAACTCGGGTACCCGATCGCCGTTGAGATCGCTCAGTCCGGTGACATCCAGACCAAAGCGATCTTCCGGATCCACTCCCCCGTATTCGAAGAGGAATTCACCCGTGCGACCGGAATACACGTACGCGGCGCCGCGGGTTTCATCAGCATTCGGCGTGCCGACAATCAGATCCGCGCGTTCGTCGCCGTCGAGATCTCCCACGAACGCGCCGACGATCGAGAATTCCCAGAACGAAGTAAACAGCCGCTCGCCCGTTACACTCCAGATCAGCGAACCATCGCTGCCGCTGTAGACGAACCACCGGCCGACGATGCCGTTCTGGTTTGCATAGGCCGGATCGGCGACGAAGATGTCCACCTTGCCGTCGCCATCGACATCACCGCCGCTGGCTACGCCGCGACCAAAGTCGACTGAACCCTCCGGTGGCACAATGGTGTATGGCAGGCCGTCCTGCGCCAGGGCGCGCTGCGTACCGGATACACAAACCAGCACGGCTGCCAGGTTAATGGAGAATCTCCGCGTCGCCGGAATTCGTTGGTTCTGCATCATGAACCGTCTCCTTTGCAAGGACACCGTTGAAGAGCCCCGCCCCGAAGCCACGAACCGGAGGCGAACAGGATCAACCACCGACAGCGCCCACGAGTCTGCCGGGTGATCAGCATAATGGATTGTCGCGAAAACCGCAAGAGAAAAGTAAACCCCACGGGTTGGCCGAAGAGATCAGCCAATCCAGCACCGGTCCATTCGATGGTTCAGGGGAGAGAGGTTCCGAGAAGTTTTAGAAATGAGACGACAACGCCGCCGGACTGATCGTCCGCCTGCCAGTATACTGCGGCTCGGATGGCGCGATGCCATCGGCAGGAGGAGCCGCTATGCCCATGCTCGATCTTCGTTCGCAGGCTGTTCGTCGCAACCCGGCAGAGATGCTCAAGCACCTGCAGTCGTTCGAACTCGATCTTAAGTTCTCAGCGGGGATCTGGTTCTTCTCGCCGGCGCACAGCCGCTTCCACGCCAAGTACCAGCCGGATCGCTCGATCGAGGAACGCCTCGACATCGCGGCGACGCTCGCCGACCACGGCCTGGGCGCGCTCGAAGCGCATTACCCCAACGAGATCAACGAAGACAACGCCGACCTGTGGGAATCGTTCAGCCGCGACACGGGCATTCGATTGCTGACGGTCATTCCGCTGCTCTTCTGGGATGAGCAGTTTGAATGGGGTTCGCTCTCAAACCCGCTCAAGGAACCGCGTCGAAATGCGATCGAGCGCACCAAGGGCGCGCTGCGGATGAATCGTCAACTTGATACGGACTTCGCCGTGGTGTGGCCGGGTATCGACGGGTATGAGAATCCATTCGGCGTGAACTTTGCCGCGATGCGCGATCGATTTGCGGAAGGACTGGCCGAGGCGATGGATGCCGAGCCGGGCGTGCGCATTGCGTTCGAGCCCAAGCCCTATGAGCCGCGCGGCCGCATTCTCTTTGGCACGACACCCGAGGGCGTGCTGCTCGGTCAACAGGTCGAGTCGATGCTCAAGGCAAGTGAGAATCGCCGACTGCTCGGCGAGGGTCACAAACTCGTGTGCATGAACCCCGAAGTCGGCCACGTACTCATGGGCTTTGAAGATCTCGCCTATGCGTTCAGTTGGCCGCTGAGCGAAGGGCGGCTGGCGCACAGCCACTGGAACAGCCAACCGTTGGGCAACTATGACCAGGATCTCAACGTCAGTGTACTCTCACCCGAGCAGACCGAGGCATTGCTGTACACGATGAAGATGCACGGCTATACCGGCTATTTCGGCATTGACATCAACCCCGAGCGCATGCCCGTCGAGATTGGTTTGCGCAACTCGATGGATGCGATCCGAGCCGCGAACGATCGGATTAACAATGTCGATCACGAGGCGATCCTGTATTCGCACGAGCATCCTGACAAAGCACGCGGCTGGCTCGAGGCGCATTTGATTCGTGCGCGTGCGGGGGATGCTCAGCAGCTGCGACCCCTGAAGCGACCGCTTTAGTATGTACTGAGGAATCAACTTGACGATTGGGTGTTGTCACCATATCTCAGGACTCCGATGAACCGACACAGCCCACTTTGTCGCGCCGTCAGAGCCGTTCATCGTACATCGCTATTGCTCAAGGTTGTCGTCACCGTCGTGATCTCCGGTGTCGCCGCGTGCAAACTCATGTACGATGCATGCGGACGGGGCGCGCTGGGCTGGCTCGCGATCGAACCAGTTGTCTGCGTTCTCCTCATCCCTGTTCTGTTCATTGGATGCGTTGCCAGCCCTGACCGGACATCGCGGACGGTCTTGGGCGCGTCCGGATTTGGCGCCGCTCAGATCGGCGCCATCATTGGTGTGAGTATTTACACTGGCGATCCGATCTCGTCGCTCGCGGCGCTACCAATGTCATGGTTCATTTGGGCGGTGAATTTCTGGGGACTTCTTGCGTTCTTAGCGATGATCGCCTCCGCCGTTGCTGGCTCATTCGGCGGGAATTGGTTGCTTAGACGAACGCATATTCAAGCCGGCATCTGTAGTTCGTGTGGTTATGACCTAACCAATCTGTCAAGCGCGCGATGTCCAGAATGCGGGCAACTCGTTGAGTCAATCACACCGCGGGACAACGAGTGCCGGTCTGATTCCCATCGCCAGCAACATCACGACTGGCCATCCTGACTTCTCGGCATTCGCATCGGCACCATGGTATTGCTCGTTTCCTCCCGAGCACGCGTCCCGGAGACGCAGCCCGGCAATGCCCCAGCCGTGGTAGGGTGGAACCCCGTACCTGGCGCAAAAATTGCCAAACCGCGGAAACAGCCGCAGCGCTTCTCCCATCAAATGCGAATGATGAGCACCTGCCCGGCGCATGCCGTCGGGTTCGGTTCGCTTTTGGCGGACTGCAACCACCTGTAATCAACATCAAAGCGGGAGAACCCCAGATATGACATTGAAGACTCTGTCCCTTATCGCCGCCGGCGTCGTCGCGCTCCAAGGCGCCTCGATTTCTCAGGCCGCACTGCCTCCATGTGGACCCGATGGCGGCAACCCGTTCATCGCCTTTGCGCGCAACGGTAGCGACCTGTTCACGTGGCGCGGCACGCCGTACCCCAACTACTTCGTGACGATGGGGCTGAAGAATCTCGACATCCCCGGCTACATGCTCATGGAGAGCGGCGGCAATCTTCTTGCCTCGCGGGATGAGGGCTGCTCGTGGTCGACCGTCGCCACGCTTGGCGGCGAGGAGTGGCCGCTCAACATCGCCCCGGCGCCGGGCGGCAACGCGTACGCCTTCGGTGTCAACCGCAGCACGCTCTATCGCGTCGATTTCGACGGGCAGAGTTTCCGCGCGACTTCGTTGCGCTCACCTGTCAGCAACATCCTCGGCCTCGGCGCTGATCCTTTCGACGCGAGTCATGTTCGACTCTCCTCGGATCGCGGTCAGATCTACGACTCGATCGATGGCGGCGTGTCGTGGAGCCCTGTCGGAGTGCCGGCTTCGAACGGTTCACTCAACTACCGCATGGCCTTCGATCCGAACAACCTCGAACACGCGGTGTTCGGCGGCGCGACGAACGGCGGTTGGGTGACGTTTGATGGTGGACAGAACTGGGCACCGTGTCTTGGCCTTTCCGAGACGAATGGCCCGGTGAATCTGTTCAACGCCGTGATCTCCCCGGTGAATTCCGACTACGTCTGGGTCATGGCGCTCGATCTCAATCAGGCCAATGGCGGCCACCCATCCGGCGGACGGCACTTCTACCTGTCCACGGATGGCGGGCAGACCTTCGAGCCAAAGGTCGACAACGGTTCGGGGGTGACCATCACCAATGGTCCCGAGATGACCTGTCACCCGAGGCGCGCCACGGCCTTCGCGTGGGCATGGGGCTCGCGGTTCAGCGGCATGTATGTCTACCAGTACGACGCCGTGCTCGATCGGATGAAGATCGCGTACAGGCCCGACTTCATCGCGCGAACCGTCGAGTATTATCGCCGCGACCCACGGCATCTGTATGTCGGTCTCGAAGCCCGCTGATCGTCTCGGGCAACGGCACCACCAAACACCTCGAAACCGCAACCCGCTTTCCGGCGGGTTGCGTTCGTTTTCACAGGTCTGCTTCCGCATCCGTGATCATTTGGACGGTGAGTCCGGTACGATGTAGGGGCGCCGTCGGTAGCGCCCCGAGCGGCCGCCCGCCAAGGCGTTCTGTCATCGGAGGTCCCGCTTCGTGAACGAATCGAACCATGCACCGCTTCTTCTCGGCATCGACATTGGCACTACTGGCGCCAAGGTGCTGCTCGTCGATGGACGCGACGCCAATGCCATCGCGCATCGCACGGAGGAATACCCGCTGCACATGCCCCGGACCAACTGGTGCGAGCAGGATCCACACGATTGGTGGCGGGCGACGGTGCAGGGCGTGCGGCAGGTCATGGAGACGGAGCGCGTCGATCCCGGGCGCGTCGCAGCGATCGGCCTGAGTGGACAGATGCACGGTCTGGTCACGCTTGATGCGGCAGGCGAGACGATCCGCCCGGCGATCCTCTGGAACGACCAGCGCACCGCAGCCGAGTGCGACCTGATCACACGCACCGTTGGGCAAGAACGACTCATCCAACTCACAGGCAACATCGCGCTGACCGGCTTCACCGCGCCAAAAATTCTCTGGATGCGCGAGCACGAGCCGGAGGCGTATGCCCGCATCGCCTCGATTCTGCTGCCCAAGGACTACATTCGCTATCGCATGAGTGGGCAGCGCTTCACTGACGTGGCCGATGCGTCCGGCACTTTGCTGCTCGACGTGGCGCATCGCACGTGGTCACGCGAGGTGCTTGCAGCGCTGGAAATCCTGGAGGGTTGGCTGCCCACGGTGACGGAGTGTGATGTGGCGTCGACCCGGCTCTGCGCCGGGGCCGCGCGGGAACTTGGACTTCTCGAAGGCACGCCCATCGCGGCCGGCGGCGGTGACCAGGCGGCGCAGGCCGTCGGTTCGGGCATCATTGACGAGGGTACCGTGTGCGTCACCATTGGCACGTCGGGCGTCGTCTTTGCTCCGAGCAAAACCTATCGGCCCGAGCCGCATGGTCGATTGCATGCGTTCTGTCATGCGGTGCCGGGCATGTGGCACCTCATGGGCGTGATGCTCAGCGCGGGTGGCAGTCTGCGCTGGTTCCGCGACTTGCTCGGCGACGAGTTCAACGAGCATTCGTGCTATCTGGGCAAGGATCCGTATGAACTGCTCACCGAGGAGGCATCGCACGTTGCACCGGGTGCCGATGGGTTGATCTTCCTGCCCTATCTCACCGGAGAGCGCACGCCGCACAACGACCCGAATGCGCGCGGCGTGTTCTGCGGGTTGTCGCTCACCCATCGCCGACCGCATCTCGCACGAGCGGTGCTTGAAGGCATTACGTTTGGCTTGTGCGACTGCCTCGACCTGCTGCGCGAGGCCGGTGTGCAGCCCACGGAGATCCGCGTCTCCGGCGGTGGAGCCCGATGCGCCATGTGGCGGCAGATGATCGCCGACGTCTTCAATGAACCCGTCACAACGTGTGATTCGCCGCACGGCGCGGCAATGGGGGCGGCCTTGTTCGGTGGGGTCGGGGCTGGCGTATTTGAGGATGTGCCGACAGCTGCCCGACTGATTCAGACCCACACCCAGCGATCGGAGCCCGGACCGGCTGCCTCGGCCTATCCCGAGATCCTCCGGCACTATCGATCCCTGTATCCGGCCTTGAGCGGCAAGTTCTGACGCCTTGCATTAGCGGAGCGCACCATGCGGACATGGTTATCGCGCCTTGCGCGGTGGATGCTGGCCAGTATTCGCCGGCGCGGCTTATGCGGATGAACTTCGCCCTCATCCTGATTGTTTGGACGAAATCGAGCATTCGATCCTGCCGATGGAATCCATGACGCTCCGGTCGCCTTCGACCCGGGCGGTATTCATGGGGGTGGGGGCCATGGCCAACGGCAAATCCAGAGACACGCTGCTCAGCGAGTTCGCCGACGATCCGGACATGCAGGAACTCGTCGAGCTGTTCGTCAACGAACTGCCCGAGCGCGTCGCAGTGCTGCGCATCGGATTGGAGTCCAACGCGCTCGAGCAGGTGCAGCGCGTCGCGCATCAATTGAAGGGCGCGAGTGGGGGATACGGGTTCCCGCTGATCGGCGACTGTGCTGCGCGAGTCGAATCAGCCGTCAAAACGGGCGCCGCCATCGACCAGATTCAACGCTGCGTCGATGAGCTCACGGAGCTTTGCAAGCGCGCCGCCTCCCTTTAGTCTTTCATCAGATCGGTATCCAGGACCAGTGCTCATCATGACCGGCAGTATGCACGAACGATCTCGGGTGCTCATCGTCGACGACTCCGTCGACATCCACCGCCTTTTGAAGATCAGACTGCGCGATCAGAATCTCGACATCCTGACTGCGTCGAATGCGGCGGAAGGATTGCGCGTCGCGCGCGACGTGTTGCCAGAGCTCATCCTGCTCGATATCGATCTGCCGGACAAGTCGGGGTTTGAGCTGCTCGCCGAAATCAAGGACGATCCGCACACGCACGATCTTGCCGTTATCTTTGTCTCCGGTTCAGTGGACAGCCAGGACAAGGTGCGCGGCTTCGACCTGGGAGCCGTGGACTATGTGACCAAGCCATTCGACATGGCCGAACTGCGAGCCCGCGTTCGATCCGCCCTGCGCATGCAACGGCTCGTGCGGATGCTTGCCCAGCGTGCGCATCTCGATGGATTGACCGGTCTGTGGAATCGCGCGCATCTCGATGTTCGCATGTGCGAGTGCGTGGAGGCGGCCCGGCGGCATGGTCGCCATCTCTCACTTGTCATGGCCGACATCGATCACTTCAAGGCCCTCAACGACACGTATGGCCACCCGTTCGGCGATCATGTCCTGCAGGAAATGGCTCGCATGTTCGAGGAGGTGGCCCGATCGGAAGACATCGTTTGCCGGTACGGCGGCGAGGAATTCGCGATCATCCTCAGTGAGACGGATCATGTCGAGGCCACCCGAGTAGCCGAGCGCTTCCGCGCCCGCATCGAAGGCGCCGTCTGGCAGGAGCACGAAGATCTGCGCGTGACGGCATCGTTTGGAGTCTCGAGCCTCTCGCTGGTCACGATCAAGTCGCCCGAATCTCTGCTCAACTCCACAGACACCGCGCTCTACGAGGCCAAGCGTACGGGGCGCAACCACGTTATCGTCGCCAAAGCGGAAGAGGGTGTGCGATTGGGCGCCGCGCGCTCACGCACGGCCTGACCCATCTGCTGGATGCTTTGCAGCGGGATGGCCATGCAGCCGTCGAAGTTCGGCAAGGCGTTCGCTGATGCGCGCCTCCAGGCCGTTGGTTGTGGGCTCATAATACACCTTGTCAACGCCAAGGTGCTGCCCCGCCACGACGCCACCCTCATGATCGTGCGCGTAGGCGTATCCCTCGCCGTGTCCGAGCTTGCCGGCGCTCTTGTAGTGCGTATCACGCAACTGCCTTGGCACTTCGACTGTGCGGCCGTTCTTTACGTCGCTGCACGCGTTCCAGATGGCCATCGCGGAAGCGTTGCTCTTGGGCGCCATGGCCATGTAGATCGCCGCCTGTGCCAGCGTCAGTTGGGCCTCGGGCCAGCCGATACGCTCGACGATTTCATAGGTTGCCGCGGCTACCTGGATCGCACGTGGATCGGCATTGCCAATGTCTTCGCTGGCCAGGATCGCGATGCGCCGTGCGATGAAGAGCGGATCTTCGCCGGCAACGACCATGCGAGCCAGCCAGTAGGCCGTGGCGTCGGGATCGCTGCCGCGCATCGACTTAATGAACGCACTGATGATGTCGTAATGCTCATCACCCGTCGCGTCGTAAACGATCGCCTTGCGCTGGATGGACTCCTCGGCGATGCGCAGATCGATCACGATGGCATCATGGCCTGCGGCATCGTGCTTCTCGGTACTTGCGGTCGAGAGGACGGCGACTTCCAGCGCGCCCAGCGCCCTTCGCGCATCGCCGTCGGACATGACGGCCCAGTGGTGGATCGCGTCGTCACTGACACGAAGGTCCAGGCCGCCGTAACCGCGCTCAGGGTCGGCCATCGCCCGCCGCACAACCAACTCGACATCTTCCACCGTTAGTGGTTCGAAGCGAAACACCGTGCTGCGACTGACCAGGGCGGAGTTGACGGCGAAGTAGGGATTCTCCGTCGTCGCGCCAATGAGGATGATGATGCCTCGCTCGACATCGGAGAGCAGCACATCCTGTTGAGCGCGGTTGAAGCGATGGATCTCGTCGAGAAAGAAGACGGTTCGTGCACCGGAGAGTTCAATGGCCCGCGTCGCTTCTTCAATCACGCGACGAACTTCTTTCACGCCGACCATCGCCGCGTTCGCCCGTTCGAAGCGGCTGCGCGTGGTCCTTGCCAGCACTTCCGCCAGCGTTGTTTTGCCCGTGCCGGGCGGGCCATGGAGGATGAGCGAAGTCAGTCGGTCGGCATCGAGCATGCGCCGCAGGAGCTTGCCCGGGCCAAGGAAGTGCTGCTGTCCGACGAACTCATCCAGGGTGCGCGGCCGCATGCGAACCGCGAGCGGCTCGACTCTCCGATGCGCCTCGCGTCGCTGCTTCTCCCACAGGTCAGACATAGGTGATTGTACGTTGGGTGGTTGTCGGGAAAGCACGTGGGCACGCCAAGGCAAACCGCTTCCGAGGCAGCTACCCGCCCAGTCCTCCCAGTCGCAGCACCCGCCGCAGCGTCTCCACCGGCGGGTCGCTCGTCATTGCGCTGTGAAACCCCATGCCGCGCGCGATGAAGTCGCGTCGCAACGTCTCGATGTGTTCGCGCATGACGCGTTCGTAATCGCGCTGAACTGTCGGTGCGTGCGAGCGCACGGCCAGGCCGGTTTCCTCATCGACGAATTGCCCAGCACCCAAGCCGCGCAGGCTGAGCTCTTCGGGAGTGAGAATCTGCACGGCGACGACGTCGCAGCCCTGGTGCGCGATGGGATGCAGACTGCGGCGCAACTCGCCCGGCTCAACCAGGAGATCGCTGAAGATAGTCACCACCCGCCGCCGTGGAATGAGCTGCTGGGCCGCCAGCAGGCCATCGGGCAGGCGTGTCTCTCCCTGCGGGTGCGTTTCTTCGAGCAGGTGGATCACTCGATGCAAATGCTCGAGCGTTCCGCCCGGTGGCAGCGCGCTGACAATGCGCTCGCCCGCCAGGGCCAGCCCGGCTCGGTCGCCCTGTCGCACCGTTACCATCGCGAGCGCTGCGGCCAGCATCGAGGCGTAGCGATACTTGCTCAAGCCGCCGCGCCCTGCAAAAGCCATCGATGCGGAACAATCGACGATGAGTTGCACGGTCAGGTCGGCGAAGCGCCGGTGCCGCCGCACGTAGAGTCGATCAGACCGGCCGTAGAGTTTCCAATCGACCCGGCGCACGTCGTCGCCGGAAACGTACATGCGGTAGTCAAAGAATTCCGTTGAGCCACCGCGTTGAGGTGTGGCGTGCCGACCTTGCCGCAGCCCATCGACCAGCGCCCGCGCGATCACATGCAGGTCGTGCATCTGATCGATCGTCCCGAGAAACGAACGAACCTCATCGCCCGGTTCGGGCGCCCCCTTGGTTCGTGTTTCCAGAAACGCCGCCATCAGTCTATCTCAACCGAGTTGATGTGATACGCGATCCCGCGCTGGCGCAGCTGCTCGATCACATCCTCGAACAGGCCCGGCTCGCGGCCGACAAACTCCGGCGGGCTGACGCCGGGCCGCTTGAACTTCCCTTCAAGCATGCGCCGGGCCATGATCGTGTTGGGAAGGGCCGTCGTGCGCGACATCGAAGTGCAGCCGCTTGTGCGGTCGAAGGTGTCATGGAGGTCCAGTGTGTGGCTCATTCGAGATTCGCCGCGAATGCCTTCGACGATGATGCGCATGACCGTCAGGTCCTCCTCTCCGGGCTCGTAGGTCCACTTGGGAAAGAGCAGGGCGGTGGTGACATCAATCGGCCTGATCTTCACTCGCTCGGCGCCAACTTCAATTGGCTCATGGCTGAACAGACCGAGGTGGCGCAACACGCGCATCAGTTCGATGTGGCCTGGATAGCGCAGCGTTTTTTCGACCATGTATCGGGCGTCGATGGTGTCCGCCAGGCTGCGCAGGCCGTCGGTGTTGAAGGCTTCGAGGGTTCCCAGTCCATCGAAGTCGAGCAGTTCGGGTTCGCTCAGCGCTCCGCGCACGACCGTTCGGCCGTGCTCGACGATGCGGCTGGGTCGTGTGTATTCCTCGATCACATCCGCCGGCGAAAAACCAGCCTTGTACTCGAAGGGCCAGCGCCGCTCCCGCGGCAGGCCGCCGACGTAGATCGTCACGGACTCGACTTCATCCAGTTGCCTCTCCGCCCAGCCGACAAACATGTTGGACATCCCCGGCGCCACGCCGTTGTCCACTACGGCGGTGACGCCCTTCTCACGCGCCAGCTCATCGAGTTCCATGGCGTTCTCAGGCATGAAGGAGATGTCGCAGTAGTTGCGACCCGCCTCGATGACCGCGCGAAGCGTCTGAAAACCAATCGTGCTCGACAAGGCGCCGAGCACGATGTCGTAGTTGCCTACGACGTCGCGCACGCGAGTTGGATCGGAAAGGTCCACCTTGATGGTTGACGCTGCCGGAACACGACGCTGCACGCGCTCCAGCGCTTGCTCGCGATGATCCGCGACTGTTACGCTGAACTGCGAGTCGCTCGCCAGGTCCATCGCCATGACGCCGCCGACCATGCCGCCGCCGAGAATGATCGCCCTCTTCATTGTGGTGTTCCGTTCAGGTGTGCCGAATTTGCTGGTCACGGTTGAGACTGATCTTCCGTAGGTTCGTTGAGCATAGTCAGCAGCCGCGGCCGAAGGGGTTGCGTCACATCGCACACGGCAGCGCCGAACACCGCGCACGCCAGGAGCGGTTCATTCAGCCAGCCGGCGAGGAAAAACGCGCTGGCCATGGCGACTTGCATCGGCGCGGCATCGACCAGCGGCATGGTGCCCAGCCATGCGTTACGCCACGACCAGCCTTGCCAACGCAGCCCGCTCGCCAGGCCGAACCAACGTGCATCCCCGCCGACGAGCACGGCCAGCACGAGCGGGCCAATCAACATGGGCGTCATCAGATCGGTGTTCACGAGCAACAGCGCCGTCAATATCGATGGCAGCACAATCATGCGGAGCGCATGGCGCGCCCGCAGTGGAAGCAGTTTCAGCCCCACGCCGCCGACGATCGCGATCAGCAGTGTCGGAGTGAGATGGCTCGTCTGCGCCGAGCCGGACTGCGCCGCTGAGAGCACGCCGGTGATGATCGCCACAAAGCAGAGAAACCAGATGACGAATGCGATATCCGTCAATCGATTTCGAATCTCCAGCGGAAGCAGCACGGTCGGATGGCTTGATTCTTCACCGGGTCTGAGCGGAAGGATGACGTTTGTGCCGGCCGCCGCAAACGTCAGACCCAGCGCGATCGCCTGGGCTCTCGATCCCTGGAATGCGAACACGACGGCCAGCCCGACAAATCCGCATGTCACCACGATCATCCACAGCGCCGCAAAGAGGCATTCGGGCGCGGACGCCGGCCGGCGCGAGCGAGGGGCGGCCGCCACGATGATCGACAGCGCGATGATGGCCGAGAGCAGCAGGCGCGCTTGCTGGTGCGCCGCCTCGGCCGCGTCGCGCTGCTGCGTGGCGGCCTGCATCTCGGTCCGTTGTCGCGTCTGCAGCTCCTCGACAGCGGCCTCGGAGACGTTCATCTCGCTCATCGCACGAAGTGCCGCACCATGCTCGCTGTGCAGTTGTTCCAGCGCCCGATGTTCCGCGACGCCACCGACGAAATAGCGTTCATAGACGTCCGGGGCGACACGACCAAGCACCGTCGCGCCCACCAGTCCTCCGGCCAGGATGCCGCCGATGATGGAAGCCCGCGTCAGACCGGCGCTGCGCAACAGCAGTGTGAAGAACACTGCCGCGAAGGCAGTGAGGAGGATTGCGAGGATCGGCTCCATCGCCCACATGGCGCGTCAGGATGTCCGCTTGTCGCGCGCGATCTCGGCGTAGGCGTTGTGGTTGTGGATTGATTCGAAGTTCTCGCTGCGCACTTTGTACCACACGATGCGGTCGTCTTTATTCAGCGCCGTCGCGGCGTCGCGCACGATATCTTCGACAAATTTGGGTGCGTCGTAGGCGGCTTCGGTGACGAACTTCTCATCGGGCCGCTTGAGAATCGAATACAACTCGGCGCTTGCCGCCTTTTCGAGAATGTTGACCACGTCCTCGATCCACAGCTCGCCCTCGAAGCGAACCTCGGCCGTGATCTCGCAACGCTGGTTGTGCGCGCCGTACTTGCTGATTTCCTTGCTGCACGGGCACAGGCTGGCGGCGGGCGCCGCCACCTTCATTACGAAATCGTTCTCGCCATTGCTGGCGCACTCGAATGTCACGCGGTAGTCCATGAGCCCCGGCTGCCTGGTCACCGGCGCCAGCTTCTCGATGAAGTAGGTGAACTCCACGCGGATGTGCGCGTCCTTGGCGTCCAGACGCTGGCGCAAGTCCTGGCACATCGTGACGATGTGGTCCGGCTTGATGCAGTCGCGATGCTCATTGAGCGCTT
The DNA here is from genome assembly GCA_002418285.1 of Phycisphaerales bacterium UBA5793. Lineage (GTDB taxonomy): Bacteria > Planctomycetota > Phycisphaerae > Phycisphaerales > UBA5793 > UBA5793. The sequence continues at coordinate 52,029 of DIDT01000065.1, read as the reverse complement.
CGAGGAAGCGGCTCATGTGCGTGCCTTTGCGGTCATGGGGCAGCGAGACGTACATGTCGATCGTGGCAACCGTCGTCTGCGTCTTGCCGCAGGGCATGCGCAGAGTGATCGGGTAGACGACGTTTTTCACCCCTACCTTGTCGATGGCGATGCGGCGTGAGTCCGCCAGACTCTGCACGTCGGCCATGGGGGTGTCGACCGTGGCTACGGCCGGCCGGCCGCCTGTCGTTGGTGCGTTCATCAAAGACTCCTGAAATGGCCGCACACCACGCCCGGGCGCGGGTTCCCACCGCACGGCACCAGTCGATGTTAGTGCCAGGCGGTGAAATCATCCATGAAGCACCCATTTGGATGCCCTTGTCAGGGCCCTTTCAGGCCTTTGCCCGTGCAGATTGTGCGCGATTCGCTGGTGAGCGTGATGATCGTAACCTAGGCGTGCGCCGCCAGATGGTGTGTGGCCGGATGATGCTCGGCCCCAAAGCTCCGCGCCAGCCCGATGCCCAGTGCCGTGCCGAATGTCCCAGCCCCGATTGCGTCCAGCGGCATGAGTCGACCCAGGGCCCAGAAGTCCCCGGCCGCGAGCCGCGCCACCGCGTCGGTCGAGCTGATCATCAGCGTCGTCAGTGCGGCCACTACGCCGACCACGGCCGGGACGACGAACAGGATCGACGCATTGCAGCGCGGCCAGATCAGCCGCGTTACCATGGTCGCAAACGTGGTCGCCGCCGCAAAGCCGAACACCGTCTGACCCTTCGCTTCGGTGCGCAGAAACACCCAACCCAGCGCGACGCCGAGCACGATGTTGGTCGCCAACGCCTTGAGGCTCGTCGGGCTGAATCGGTTTTCCTGATTTGGATACTGGTTCGGGCTGATCTTGACGTGCAGCACCATCAGGCACGCCACCGGGATGGCCCAGAAGCACGTCTCGAAGGCGAACATCAGGTACATGCGACCGAACGCGCCGCCAAGGTCATCCACGTGCCGCAGGATCGCGTCGATCGGCGTGCCGCGCCGCGCGACAATCACCCAGCACAGACCATACATCAGCATCCCGGTGTAGCGGTTGGTCACGCGGCCCACGACGAGCGAAATGACCCCAAAGCCGATCATCCCGGCGATCGCGGCCATCAATGCCGATGTGACCGGGCTGCTCAGCACCAGCGGCGCGCCCGGCCAGCCGTCCGAGGTTTGCATGCCGTGGAGCAACCACGTGGCGATCGGCCAGGCGATGACAGCCCCCGTGACCACCGCGATCCACTGTTTCAGTGCGTTGAACATGTTCGAGAGTCTAAGGCCCCCGCGTCCTCAAACCAAGCGGTTGCTCGCCGACGATGGCCCCAGTCGAACCTGAACTGACGATTGAGTCTGATCAAAGCAACGCGGTGCGTTGCTCAGTGCCGAGGAACTGCTATGCGCAACCAGTTGATTGGGTCCGACGAACCGATCCGTGATTGCTCTAGGCTTGGCGCCGACGTCGGATTCCGCCCATCAGTGCAAGCAAGCCGAGCATGCCTGCTGTCCCAGGCGCAGGCACCAGCGTGATCCAGATGTTGTCCACGGCGCAGTCATTGTCCGATTGATAGACCTCGGCCTTGAGTTCCAGCAACATGTCGGTTGCGGTTGCCGTGAAGGTGCCCGCGAATGGTGTCCAGACCTGGCCCGGCGTCGTCGTGCCGAGGAATATCTCAAGACCGTCCATTTGGACGCTGAGTGTCGGTCCGCCAGGGGGGTTTTGGTTCTGGTACCAGCTTGCATAGTCGCCGCTGATCTGGTACACGGATCCGATGGAGAGCCCGGTGATGAGTTGAGCCAGCGTAGGATCGGTTCCGCCGTTCCCGTTGTCGTTGAGTCGGTACGTTTCGGTGTACCAGCCGCCAATGCTGTCGATGTGGGAAGACGTCCATCCATTCCCGGTGCCGTTGCGCGGCACGACGCGGGAGAAGTCACCATTGTCGATCACCTGTCCTGCCGCAGAGCAAGCAGCGCAAACCACCAGGCCGACGCCGATCAACGCCGAATGCAGCTGCACTGAATTCATCTCACTCCTCCTTCGTGCGTTCCCGGATGCGATTGACTCTGGTGCGCCCCATTTAAGCAGCGGCACGTGAAACAACACCGACGATGCGCCGAATGTGTCGTCTCACGTACCGCATATCAGGGTGGGACATCCCCGTCCCCTCTCCTCCGCCCGTGGCCAGCCGCGCGCGAGTCAGGCCGGCTGACTCGCGCTCATCTCTCCCTCTCCAATCCGCGAGGAGATGTATCTCTCGCGGGGGTGCGGTTGGCCACGTCTACATTGTAATGGAAAGTGGGTGGCGCGGTTGAGCTGGAACGGCTGACTTTCCGCTATCCACCGCACATAGAGGTCGTTTTCTCGGGGTGACAAACGAGCGACACTTTCAGCAGTACTCCCGCTACTCGATTACTTCATTGGATGATAATCCGGCACTGATTGCGCCGCGCGTTTCGATCATTGACAAAAGGCGACATGTGTCGTCGCGCATGTTCTGTGGTCTATCGCCTGCATTTACGCTTGCCGCGTGCCCGAAGAGGTCGGGCACGCGGCCGCAAGCAACTACGTTGCACGCGTCGATTGCTCAGCTCGCCGGATGGTCAAGACGGCATTCACTCATGTGTTAGAGTCCCTCCCCAACTCACAGCGCTTATCGCACGTTGGCCACCACGATGTTTGACATGCACTCGTCCGGACACGTACCGCGCTCGGCCACCTGGAACAGCAGTCGCGAACCGGAGGCCTCGGGCGGGATCTTCAGGTTGAAGACAAGTCTCCCTTCGGCATCGAAGGTACGGTCGAGTCGCTGAATGATGCGGCCTCGCTGCCTCACGCCGGCAATCCCGTAGGTGGCGCACAGGCCGAACTGGTTGCTGATCACCGATTCACCAATCTGGAATCCCCAGACCGCGACCGCGTGGGCGCCAGGTGTTCCGTCGGTGATCGTGAATCGAGCGGTTTCTCCCGCAACCAGATTGGTTCCCTTGAGTCGCAGACAGGGAGTCGTGAGGTCATATACATATGCGGCGCCGGAATTCGAACCGTTGTCGTCGTGCGTGTACGAACCGACGATGCCCTTGCTGGCGTCTTCGCAGAGGGCGACCTTATACCCGAACCAGTCTTCGCTGGCTCCATCGGAAGCGAGGAGTCGTGCGCGTTCAAACCACTTCGAACCGCTGAACCGGAACAGGTATGCCGCGCCTGCGTTGAAGCCGTTCTCATCGTGGTAGAGCGATCCGATCAGGGCCGAGTTCCCAGCGCCGTCGAGCGCCACGCCTGAGCCGAACAGGTCTTCGGAGCCCGTGTCAGCACCGATCAGCGTTTCTTCGTGGACCCAGGTTCCAGCCGTGGGCAGGTATCGGAACACGTGTGCGGACCCACCACCCGATCCCATGTTCGCGCCGATTAGCGCCGTCAGCCCGTCACCGCTGAGCGAGACATCAATGCCGAAGTTCCTGTCGTAGCTCGGGACTGGTGAGATCAACCTCCTCTCCTCGTTCCATTGCGAGCCATCAAAGCGGAAGATGTATGCTGCGCCTGTACGATTCCCCCTATGAGGAGCGCCCACGATGACGAGATCGCCGGCGCGATTCATGGACACGCAAGCGCTGAAGATGTCGCCACTGCGCCCGTCGGATGCGTGCAGCTTCTGTTCCTGCGTCCACGTGGAACCGTCGAAGCGGAAGATGTACGCGCTGCCCGATGAGTCTCCAAGGTCATCGTCATACCAGCTGCCGACCACGGCAACATCTCCGACCTGGTTGAGTCCGACGTTCCATCCGAACTCATCACCACTTGCTCCATCGGACGAAAGAAGCTTGCCGTCAAGATTCCAGGCCGACCCGTCAAAGCGATAGACATAGGCCGAACCCGAATTGGATCCGTTGTCGTCATCTCGTCGAGCGCCGACGATGATGACCTGTCCATCGCCGCTGATCGCGACCGTGTCGCCGGCAAGGTCCCCCGGCGCGGCGTCGAATGCGACGAGCTTAGCTTCCTCGATCCAGATCGAATGCGCCGGATCGAAGCGATAGACGTACGCCGCACCGGGACTGTAGGCCTGCTCGCCCATCGCGCCAACTACTGCGACCATGCCGTCGGCGCTCATGGAGACGGCTCGCCCGAAGTTCTCGCCTTGGTTGCCGTCCGACGGCAGAATCTCGGCCGCCTCGGTCACAACGATCTGACCACTGGCTTGCAAGACCGCCATCAAAACGTATGATGACGCGATCGCCAGTGAGTGAACCAACAACTTCTTCAAATGCGGTACATGTGACATAGAGCACCTCTCGTGCCAGGAATCTGCAACAGATCAATCAACACAAAACGGTTGTGCATCGACTTTACATCCTCCCTTCTTCTTCAACGGGGCGGCATGGCGATGCGGATCGCACGCGACTCGATGGAGCGCGCACAGCCACAACGCCGGCGATGAACCGGTCAGACTGCGCCGCGCATCGCGGCACAGACAATCCCTTCACGTTTGTCCTGCTCCCATTCCACGCCCGGCCTCCTTCGCAGCGCGGGAAGGCCCGCGTGGAAGTAGGTATGGCCACGTCTGCATTGTACTACTGGGTAAGCTGCAGCAAGTCGCAGGCAAGCAGTGATGCACTGTAGATGGGGGCGCATTCCTTGGAGCGGCCCCGCGCTGCTCAATAACCGCATTAGCGCAACTTCTGAGCGTCAATGCACCGGCAACACGCAACAGCGCGAATCAACCAAAGCCGCTGCATGCGATCCTGTCAGCGTCAATCAAAGAACCGGATCGTCATCGGGTAGCGCACGTAGCAGCCCTGTCCGGCCTTGATCGCATTGATCACGCCCATGATCAGCGCCAGCAGCGGAAGCAGAATGGCGAAGGGCAATCCGATGAGCACAATCGAAAACACACCGGCCACGCACTGCCAGAGGAAAAACGAAATCTGGAAACTCAACGCCTCCCGGCCGTGATCGTCCACGAACGGTGATTGTTCGCGCTTCATCAGCCAGATGACCAGCAATGGCACAAACGACAATACCGGCAACAGCACCGTGAGATGAATGAGCGCGCCCCACAGTCGATCGTCGTCCGTCGCCATCGGTTCGAAAAGAGGTTCTCCAGTGCCGTCTATTGTCGGATTCATGGCTCTGTCGCTCCACTCAATCATCGCCAGGTCCAGTCGATCATCAGGCGCAACCAAAGCCCGCCTGCTTCCATTCCTTGGGAATCTCGATCGAATCGATTCACTTGACCGGTCAGTAGCCGCTCACATCGACAGGTCAATTGCTTGCACGCACCCATCCCGGCTGTCTCCTTGATCCACTTTGACACTCAGCGTTTTGTATCGATTGCCTCGAGTGGAGTGCGTACTTCGCGCGTGCCGCCCTCATATCGAAACATGATGGAGGTTGTCGGCGGATGCAGGTCGGCGAAGCACTCTGCGGCGAGTGTCGACGCCGCGGCAGTGTCGTCCATCACCTGCAGGGATCCGGCTTCGAAACCCGCCGGGGATCGCCCGAAGAGCAGTTTGCCGGTCAGCACATTGGACCGAAGCGTGCCGATGTACACGACCTCGGAGCGCAGCGGCACGTCAACTCGGAATTCATACTTGTTGATCACATGTTCTGGAGCGGAGAGCAACGACCCGCTCCCGGATGACACCTCAAGGTAGTACGTACCCGGTGCCAGTACGCAGAAGACCCAGCCATCTCGCCATTCGCCTGCTTCGAAGAACCGCACGGTCTCGGTGAATTTGGACTCCGGCTGGAGGACGGGTTCGCCGAACTGCGTCACGAGGGCTGCGACCGTGCCGTCAAGGGCGGATCGTGCGTTGAGAGTGATCGGTTCTCCGTCAACGGTGAGATCAAAGTGCAGGAGGACAATGGCTCCTGTTCCCTCTTCGATGCGTTGATATTCCGCGCGGGTTGGCAGTGATGAGGCGCAGCCTGCGGCCAACAGCGCCCAGCAGAGCCATGCCAGGGCCGCAGGTGTCGCCGCGGTGATGCTCACACTCACTCTGTGCCAGCTTCCTGATCGATTCCCGACGCAAGCCACTGCCTGATGCGCTCCCTTCTCGATTTGATGTTGAAGAAGCCAAGGGTCAGCGGGTCGCCACCGATGATGCCGTACCGCCGAACTCGATTTGCCGGATCGAGCTGGATGAGCAGCAGGTATTCCTTGGTTGTAATTCCAGCGGCGCCGCCGCCAGGAGCGCCAACGACGAAGATGCCGTTCTCCACCCGCCAGTGGTAGATCATCGTTTGGAAGTCGACCCAGTAATACGGGGGCGGCCCAAGCTGCTCCTCGATCCTCGCTCGATCGGTCTCGCCGGCTTTGATGAAAGCGAGTTGGTCTGCGTTGAGGCGCTGCCCCTCGATCACGGTCCACTCCGGGCCGGGGATGTAGACACACCCGACCGCAAACCGCAACAGGAACAATAGAGAGACAATGGCTCCGACACGCCGCCGCGACAAACGAGTGCGAAGCCCGTTCATATCCGCGATCTCACGTGGCTTGCAGGTGTGCGGCGGTCGATTCGGTCATCAGTGGTTCGAAGCCCGCCAGCCGCATTCACCCAGCGCCCTTCTATTCTATGCGCGTGGCAGCCGACGTTGCACACGGGTCCAGATCAAGCGCCTGTACACTCACCTTCCCGCGCACTCCACCTGAAATGGTTACACTGACATCGACTACTCCGTTGCCTTCAGCGCGCAATGTCGTCGCTAAACTCCGGCAAGATCCCCCACGCGTGCAGAAGGGCCACGTTTCCACCCGGCAATGCGCGCTGCGCCGAGGCGCACCTGGCTTCGAACAGACCATCTTTCAGAACTTCAACTCGCCCCCAAGAAACAACCCCGCGAGGCGCCCGTCCCAGCGATAGGGCTGGCTGGCGTCGCTTGCGTCGAGATCGATGTCGATCTGCCGGTAGCCGAATTGCACGCCGAAGTGATCGAGCACGGTGTAGTGGATGCCGAAGTCGATGTCATAGGTCGTCATGTCGCCGTTGCTCGAGCCGCCCATCCCGTAGTTGAGCGAGACGCCGACGTCCCAGCGCCCTTTGTGCGGGAACTCGGGTCCGATGCCGATCGAAAAGCGCACGCCGCCATTGAGTGTGCCGCTCCACTCGTCAAACACAACCGTTGGCCCGGCGTTAACGGCAAGTCGATGATCGACGTTGATGCCGCGCACCCCGCCGACGATCTGAAGTCGAATGTCAACCGGCCTGCCGCCTTCCGATGGTCCGGAGAATCGCTCGTAGAGATTGCCGAAGAAGTCGTACCCGGCCATGGCGCTCAGGCTGGTGACGCCGAAATCGCTCGCGATGGTCATGCCTGCGGGATAGGTCGTGCCGTTGATGAGCATCGAGTCCGCCGTCGCGAGTCCCGAACTGGTGGAGAAGTCGAAGGCATCGAGCAGCACGACCCAGTGGTCGTCGATGTAGAGCGTGACGTTGCCGGCAAAAGTCGGCTCATTGTCCTCCAGCCCCAGCAGCGTATCGACGCGCAGGTCGCCGCCGCTTGTTGAGGTGCCGAAGCGCGACTCGCCGCTTAGCGCCGCCCACCACACGCCAGCGGTCGCGCGCATCTGCACCCGCGCCTGGTTCGCCATCGACTCGAGCGACGTGTCGGGCGTCGCGGCATCATCCTGCGCCCGCACTGCAACCGGCAGCATGGCAATCGCCGTACCCGATCCAATCAAACCTATCCACGCCAGTGATGATCGTCGCATGCGCTGCTCCCACGTTGCGGCCAACTGAGTTCGACAAGAGTAGAGTCAGCCACCGCCTGCGACCACGTTGGGCCGCAACGCATCGGAGACTTTGCATGTGTGTTCCTTCCGATGATCTCTCGCCTCAGCCGACCGGCTCGCTCGAACTCGCACCGGGATTGTTCGTCACCGATGCTGAGGTGACCTTCTCCGCCAGCCGCGCCAGCGGACCCGGCGGGCAGAACGTCAACAAGGTCAACACGCGGATGGAGCTGCGCCTGGCCGTCGAAATACTCGGCGGGCCGGGTCGCCTGTCGCACGCAGCGCTCGATCGTTTCCGCCGCCTCGCTGCCGGCCGCATCACCAAAGATGGCGAACTCATCCTCGCCTCAGGTCGTTTCCGCTCGCAGGCGCGTAACCGGCAGGCCTGTCTTGACCTGCTGCGCGAGTTGATCATCACCGCGCGCGTCGCCCCCAAGCCGCGGCGCCCGACGAAGCCAAGTCGCGGCGCCGTCCAGCGCCGCCTGACCGAAAAGAAGAACCGGGCCCAGATCAAACAGCGTCGCCAGCGCCCGTCGCGCGAGGATTGACGCGCAACCCGTTGTTCCCGCGCAGGCGGGAATCCACCACGGGCCGGATCGCTCGGAACGAAAGCATGAACATTGAGCATAAACGCACCTGGTACGTTTAGGGTCGCGCGTGTGTCAGTATCACCCGATGCTTAAGCGAACCCGGTACGTTTATGCTCGGTCATGCTCGCGAAACCATTGCGTGGCGTGTGTGTCAATACCACCCGAACGCCACGCCGAGCAGCGCGATGAACGCCAGGATGTGAACCGCCCACACGATCGCGACCAGCATCTGCTGATTGCCCGCCGGCATGGCGACGATGGGCTTGCGCTGCGCCATCATGACCAGTGCCGCAATCCCGCTGGTGAATCCGAACACATCCGTTGCGATGATGAATCCCGGCGCCGAACCGTTGCCGATGAGCGGCGAGACGATGAGCGGAATGGCCAGGAAGATCGCGGCAATCCCCGAAAACACTCCCGGCGCGATTGCCGCCAGAAACCAGCGCAGCGTCACATCCGTGGCGCCGACCGTCAGCCGCAGCCGATGCCGGCACTCGGGGCACACCGGCCGCGTCAGGCCACGCACGTTGTAGCCGCACACCGGGCACGCCGCATCGTTGTTCACGAGATACTCGAGCAACAGGCGATCGCTGCGATCCGTCTCCTCGCGTGCCTCAGTGGTCGCGCTGGCTGGAGGTTGCGATTCAGTCATGAATTCTCCCTATCGACGCCCGCACGGCGCCATCTTCACCCTCGCTGCCCCAAGCGTAGGCGATCGCCCCGCCCCCAAACGGCTACCATCAACCGACTTATGCCCACGACTTCCTACAGAGCCGCCTGCCACATCAGCAACCTGCACGACACCGATGCCGCCGCGCACGAAGTCGTCACCAGCGTTGCGTCGCAGATGCACGGCGAGACGGATCTGGCCGTCGTCTTCGTCAGCGGGCACCACACCAATCGCGTCGACGTCGTGACCTCAACGATCTACGACTTGCTCGCGCCGTCCACGGTCATCGGCTGCACCGGTGTGAGCGTCGCCGGCAACGAGCACGAACTCGAAGATCAACCCGGCATCGTTGTCCTCGCGCTCTCGCTGCCCGGCGTTGAGTTGCACACATTCACTGACAGCGACATCGATTGGCCGCGCTCCAAGGACGACCCCGAGCGCCTCCGCGCTGCGATGAAGGCCGACCACCCCGACCTGCGCGGCGTGATGCTGCTGGCCGATCCCTTCACCCCGATCATGGGTCTGCTGCCGGCTCTCTCCGAGGTGCTCGAACGCTCGCTCGACGAGCCGGCCGTGCCGATGTTCGGCGGCATTGCCTCAGCGGGCCGACAAGCCGGCGACAATCGCCTGCTGCGCAACGACGAAATCCGTAACGGCGGGTTGATCGGCCTCAGTTTCACGGGGGCCGTGCGCATCGAAACGCTGGTCAGCCAGGGCTGCCGACCCATCGGCAAGCCGCTCATCATCACCGGCGCCAAGCGCAACGTCATCGAATCGCTCGGCGGCAAGCCCGCCATGGCCGCCTTCCAGGAACTCGCCGTCGAACTCTCCGACCAGGAGCGCGAACTCATCCAGGACAAGGGTCTGTTTGTGGGCCGCGTGGTCAGCGAATACCGCGAACACTTCGGCCGCGGTGACTTCCTCGTCCGCAATGTCATCGGCGTCGATCGCGATCACGGGTTGCTCGCGGTGAGCGATCTTGTGCGCGTCGGGCAGACGGTGCAATTCCACGTGCGCGACGCCCAGACGGCGCACGAAGATCTCGAGATGCTTCTGGCTGCGCAGCAGTTCGACGATGCGCCGCTCGCGGGCGTGCTGTTCACCTGCAACGGCCGGGGCACACATCTCTTCAACGAGCCGGACCACGATGTCAGTACGATCCGCCGCGCGATGCCGGGCCTGCCGATCGCGGGCTTTTCGGCCGCCGGCGAGATCGGCCCCGTGGGCAATTCGACCTTCCTGCACGGGCACACCGCGAGCATCGCGCTGTTTCGCGGGATGTGACCGCGCGCCTTGCGAGATTATTCAGTCTTGTGAACTGGTTGCGCTTTAGTGCACGCCCTGATCCGCGAGCCAGCGTTCGGCGTCGATGGCGGCGCGGCAGCCCATGCCCGCTGCGGTGATCGCCTGGCGGTAGACCGAGTCCGCCACGTCGCCGGCCACGAACACGCCTTCGATGTTCGTGTTCGAGCGGTGCGAGATGGGCATGTCGACGTAGCCCTTGTCGTCGAGCGCGATGCCTGAGCCTTCGAGGAACTTGGTCGCCGGGGTGTGGCCGATGGCGATGAACAGGCCCTTGACGTCGAGCTTCGACTGCTCGCCGGATTTGGTGTTCTTGAGCATGAGGCCGTTGATGACATCATCGCCGAGCACATCGACGACCTGCGAATTCCAGATCACTTCGACCTTTGGGCTGTCGAGCACGCGCTGCTGCATCGTCTTGCTGGCGCGGAATTCATCGCGCCGGTGAATGACGTAGACCTTGCTGGCGAACTTGGTGAGGTACGACGTCTCTTCCATGGCCGTGTCGCCGCCGCCGACGACTGCGAGCACCTGGTCACGGAACGCGGGTAAAGCGCCGTCACACACGGCACAGGCCGAGACGCCGCCGCCGCTCCGCGCCAGGCGCATTTCGTTTTCAAGCCCGAGCCAGTTGGCCACGGCGCCGGTTGCGAGGATAACGCTGTGCGCCTTGACGGTGGCGCCCGAAGAGGTGGTGAGCGTGAAGGGGCGCTGGGAGAAGTCGCACTTGTCGATATCTTCGCCGACGACGCGCGTGCCGAAGCGTTCGGCCTGCTTCTGAAACTTGTCCATCATCTCCGGCCCGGTGACGCCTTCAGGAAAACCGGGGTAGTTTTCTACCTCGGTGGTGAGCATGAGCTGCCCGCCGGGAAGAACGATCGCCGGATTCTGCTTGGGCACGCCGATGTAGCAGACGGGAGTGAGGTTGGCGCGGGCGGCATAGATCGCGGCCGTCCATCCGGCCGGGCCGGAACCAATGATGACGACCTTCTCAACGGCGTTTGACGCGTGCTGATTCATAGTTCCTCAGTGTACGATTTGTCGAGGCGTCGAGTTCGATGACCGATCAGTGTCGCTTGGCCTCGCGCGCCATCACATCCACATTCGGGAAGAAGATGATGTCGCACTTGTCGCCGGACACCGGATTTGGCTCATGCACCAGCGCCTTGCCGAGGTCCTCGGACTGATCAGGCCCCACCGAATAGAGCAGCGGCCAGAACTCGGCCAGAAGAATGCGGCCATCGGGCGTGTCGATGGGATACCCCTCGTGCGAGAACCGCGGGTCCGTGTTGCGGACCACGGCGTAATGCAGTTTGGTGTCGGTCGAGTCGTACATGTCCACCAGCGTTGACTCGTAGTTCACGAACGAAGGTTGGACCTGCGCCAGTCGGGCGGGCACTTCGGCTTCGTGCATGGGTGTACCCGGCACGAGTTTGCCCTTCTCACGCACGATGTACGCATGGATGCCGGCGGCGGTGGCGGTGCCATTGAGTTGCGTCACCAGCGGAATGCGCAGGTCGAAGAGTTTCTGCAGATCGCGAATGGGCCGCTTAACCGCGGCGTACTCGAGGTCGTCCAGTTGCTCGAATTCGGAATCGGGGGTCAGCGAACTGTGCAGGGGCAAGCGCCAGCGCAGTTTCCAGTTGCCGACCGCGTTGTCCAGCGCGACATCCACTTCCTTGCGCGACGCGTGCTTGTCCGCCACCTGCAGCCAGAACGCTTCGGCCTGAAAGCGCCGCAGCGGCGAGCCGAGCGAATCAAACGTGGCCATGACCTCCGGAAACTTCTGCTTGTCCACGCGGTTGTCCGGGCCGTAAATCTGCTCGATCAACTGCTGGCCGATCAGTTCTTCCCCGGTAGGCAATTCGATGCGCTCCAGGCCGAGCCGCTCGAGTTCGAGCGAGATGAGTTTGAAATCATCAATCGAGAGCGAATCGCGGTAGTACCACATGAAGTCCCGGATCTCGATGAACGAGTTGAGCAGCAGGTTCATGCCCAGGTGCTTTTCGTCATAGAACCGGCGGTCGCACAATTGGCGAGCCATGCGCGTTACGCCGAGTATGGCCTCGCAGGCGCCGGTGGCGTCGCCGTTTTCCGCCCGATGGAACGCCTCGGCGCGAAGCAGGGCCATGAGTTCGCGATATCGAGGCAGGTAAGCTTCCTCGCGATCGAACAGCAGGTCGTTGTGCATGTACACGACGAAGTCGCTGATGATGAGATCATCATCGACGTTGTACGTGCCGTAGGGCAGGCCGAAGATCTTTCGCTGCGTGGCGTTTGAGCCGCGCTTGTTCTTCGTGAGGATGAGTTCAACAGCTTCCTGCTGATCGGGCTCACTCACCCAGCCGATTGCATCCTGGAACGTCGGCGAGTGCGGATCGAGACTCGTGGTCGCCGCGGCCATGCGGTCGTCAGCGACGTCGATGAGTTCGTGGGCCTCGAAGTAGATCTTGTAAGCGCGTTCATCTTCCGAGACGGCGAGGATGGGCGCGTTGAGCTTGTCGAGGTAGCGCCGCTGATCGCCGTTCTGGGCCATTGCAGCGCGGGGCGCGGCCACCCCCAGCAAGGTGACGACCGTCACGGCAACCAGAATCGCGCCGGTGGCGCGGACAGCCGCAAAACCGGATTGGGACGGTGAATTCGATCGACTGCGATCAGGCATGGTGGCGCGCTCCGGGAAAGGCCCGATCCGGTTGGAAGCGCCCGACCGGGCCTGAAGTTGCGTGGATTGTCATCCTAGCATAGTCAACGATTTCAGGCGGCGCGAGCCGGGTCGGACCTCAACGCCCCGAACCGTCTAAACTCGCCGATCCCGGACAATCTTCCGGGATGTTTCAACGCCTCGTCGAAACTCGAACAAGCTCACCAAGAGCGGAGGACTGCGATGATCGTCGGCTGCCCCAAAGAGATCAAGATTCAGGAATACCGCGTGGGCATGCTGCCGGTTGTTGCGGAAATGCTCGTCAAGGCCGGCCACCAGGTGCTCATCGAGCGTGGCGCCGGACTGGGAAGCGGTTTTCCTGACGATCTCTACACCGACGCCGGCGCGTCCCTTTGCGATACCGCCGCCGACGTCTTTGCCCGGGCGGACATGATCGTCAAGGTCAAAGAGCCGCAGAAGGTGGAGATCGCCATGCTCCGCGAGGGGCAGATTCTCTTCACCTACCTTCACCTTGCCGCCGACAAGCCCCTGACCGAAGGCTGCCTCAACAGCAAGTGCATCGGCGTCGCCTACGAGACGCTGACCGATGCGCGGGGTCGGCTGCCGTTGCTCACCCCCATGAGTGAAGTGGCTGGCAAGATGTCCATCCAGGAAGGCGCCAAGTATCTCGAACGACCCTTCGGCGGGCGCGGGGTGCTGCTCGGCGGCATCCCCGGCGTCGAACCCGGCCACGTGCTCGTCCTCGGCGGTGGCGTCGTCGGAACCTGCGCTGCGCGCATGGCCGCCGGCCTTGGTGCAAAAGTGACCCTCCTCGACATCAGCCTCGAGCGCCTGCGCGAACTCGATGAGTGGATGCCCGCCAACGTCACGCTGCGCTACTCCGACGCCCATACGGTGCGCGAATACCTCGCTTGGGCCGACCTTGTGGTGGGGGCAGTGCTCATCCCCGGCGCCGCGGCTCCCAAACTGATCCGTCGCGATGATCTCAAACTCATGCGACCCGGCAGCGTGATCGTCGATGTCGCCGTCGATCAGGGTGGCTGCGTCGAGACGACCCACCCGACCACGCACAATGATCCGGTCTTCGAAGTCGAAGGCGTCGTGCATTACTGCGTCGCCAACATGCCAGGGGCCGTCGCCCGGACCAGCACCATCGGCCTTAACAATGCCACGATGCCCTGGACCCTGCGACTGGCCAACGAAGGTCCCATGGCGCTGGCCAAGGGCAGCAAGGGTTTCGCCGATGCCATCAACGTCGATCGCGGCCGTCTCACCAACAAGCCAGTCGCCGAGGCGCACGGCCTGAAGTTCGAGCCGCTCCTCTGAACGGCCGATGGATGCTCCAGCGAGAGAACCCATGCGCTGGTACCTGAGCAACCATTCCTATCCCGAGATGCGTTCCATCGAGTCCTTCTGGGAGCGGCATGTGACGTGGTGGAAGGCGTTTGGCTCCGCCCTGAATGATCCGAAGATGTGGGGCTTTCTCTGCGTGGCCTTCTCGCTCGCCTGCCTGGGCGGGGCGCTCAATCTGCTCGTGGATGTCAATGACCTGCTCGGCTCGGACTCACTGCCCGTGGGAGTGATCGCCAACCTGCTGAGCATCTTCATCACCGTGGGGGCGGCGATCGTCCTGTCGCTCACCTGGGGCGGCGACATCATGCGGCCGCACCTGCGCCGGGTGAATCCCCGCTGTCGAACTTCGTGCCCGGAATGCGGATTCTGCCTTACCAGCCAGTTGCAGTCGCCCCGCAAGGTGTTCCAGTGTCCCGAGTGTGGACAGTGGTTCAACCGGCGACCATTTGAGGAGCCGTTCCCGTTTGATGTGCGGCCGACGCCCTCGGCGGTGTCCTTCGAGCAAAATGAACTGCGTCACGATAATTCCAAATGACTTGACGGGTTTTGGACGATATCATTGATCGTTCCGGGCGTGGCGATGGCCTCATCGCTCGTCGCCGGTTCATTTTCAGTTCCACATCTGCCTCGTCTCGTAGGCCGACTTCGGCTGGCACCGTGTGTGCCACGGATGTGTGATGCTACAGGTGACATCAAAAGCATGTTGACTCAAAAGAGAACGTTCAAGTTCGGGGACAGTGTCCTCAATACCGCACGTCCAGAGTGGGGGCCAGGCACCGTCACGCGCGCCGAGCGCGTCATGCACGAGGGGCAGCCCGCCCAACGGCTCAATGTCCGTTTCGCATCCGTCGGCCTCAAGACCCTGCACACGGGCGTCGTCGACCTCATCTCCGCAGACGAAAAGCCCGCCGGCGACAGCGTGGCCGAACGCAGCGGCTGGATCGGCGAACTCGAAGGCAACAAGCCCGCCGACGTGATGGTTCGGCTTCAGGCTGACGCCTCCGACCCCTTCAAGTCGCTCTGGCAGCGGCTGCATTTCACGCTCGATCTCTATCGCTTCTCGCGTGAGCCCCGCGCCCTGACCGATTGGGCCATCGCCCAGTCCGGCCTGGCCGATCCACTCACCCGATTCTCCCGCCACGAACTTGAGACCTTCTTTGATCGATGGGCCCGCACCCGCGACGCCCATCTCGTCGAACTGGTCCGGGAAGCCACCCGAACGGACCCGACTCAGGCGGACCAGATCCTCGCCGCCGCAGCTCCCGAAGTTCGCCAGGTGCTCCGCCGCCCCCACGCACGGCGCTGAGGCGCTGCTGCTCTCTCATCTGCCCCTGCGCCACGCGACGGCGGCTTCTGCCGCCGGTGGGGCCCATCCCCGCCGATAACTGCGTGATTATCGCGCCTGCCGCTACAAAGCGACCGCGCGCTCCCCACAAACACCTCGGTTTGCTTCCCGTTGCTCGATCTTGAGGCATGATTGTCCTGGCCTCGTTCACCACAATCGAAGACAGGAAGCCCCACTCATGGACCCACAGCAACTCAATGAGAAACTCGCCCAACTCATGGACGAGATCAAGGACCTCCCGCTCGATGAGCAGGCGCGCATTCGCGACCTCGCTTCCGAGACCAAAGCCCGTCAGGACAAGATGCGCGAGACCATCTCGCAGCTCACTGAGAGCCTCGATTACCTGCGCCTAAGCGTCAAGTACCTCGTCTTCGATCTCGAGGCCACGCGCCGCGAGAACAAGTACCTCCGCGAAATGCTCGAGACCCTGACCGAAGGCCGCATCGAAGACGGCGAAGAAGAAGATATCGACGACGATGAAGAATGAACACGCTTGGGCAAGAAACCGCCTGGACCGACTGGTTGATCGACTGAGATAACGGACCGACTCCCTTGGGTTGATTTCATCGGTGTTTCACTCCCTTCCAGCAAACACCCCGCGGTTCCAGCCGCGGGGTGTTTGTTTCGGAATCACACAATTGACTCGGAGTGTATCGCGAGCGAGGTTGCCACGAAGCATCCCGCTCTGGGCGCAGCCTGTGAACGGGTCAGACTTCCGTGTGCCCATGTGCTCGCCTGCAGAAGCGGCATTGCGCGACTACATCGATCTGCGCACGATCGCCCCAGCCCTGATAACCAGCGCCGGCGGTGCGCCCGCCAGTTCGTACGCGAGCGCCCGCTCATCGCATTCGTCCCACAGGACAAGATCAGCCGCGAAGCCCGGCGCGATGCGCCCAACCCGATGCTCCAACCCGAGGACATGCGCTGCGTTGACAGTACACGCCGCGATCGCCTCGCCTGGCCGGAACTTCATCATCCGGCAGGCCAGCGCCATCGCAAAAGGCATCGAAGGTGAGGGCGCCGAACCCGGGTTGTAGTTGCTCGCGATCGCCACGGCCGCCCCGGCGTCGATGAGTCGTCGCCCCGGTGCGTAGCGACCGTCGGTGCAGAATCCCGAGATCGGCAGCAGCACCGCCGTCGTGTTCGACTTCGAAACCAGCGCGATATCAGCCTCGGCGATCGCTTCGAGATGATCGACGCTCGCTGCGCCCATCTCGACGGCCATTCGCGTCGCGCCGAGTGAGTTGAATTGATCAGTATGAATCCGTAGCGGGCAATCGAGAGCCTGCGCCCGTTCGAACAGCCGCCGGGTGTCATCCAGCGACCAGGCGCCGTCCTCGCAGTACGCATCGCATGCGATGCCGGGCTGCATCTTCACAATCGCCGGAAGGGCCTCCTCGATTGTGTGATCAATGAACCCCGCCTGTTCTCGATCGATCGCGTGGGCTCCAAGAAACGTCGGAATGATTCGCATGGCGCTGGCGCCTTCGCCTTCACTCGCTGCGCGAATCGCTTCGAGCATGCGACACTCCGCCTGCATCTCCAGCCCGTATCCCGTCTTCACTTCGGCCGTCGTCGTGCCCATCGCGAGCATGCGTTCGAGGTGGGCAATCGTCAGCGTTCGAAGCTCTTCGACACCCGCCAATCGCGTGGCGCGCACGGTCGACATGATCCCGCCGCCGCTCTTGAGGATTGACAGGTAATCCTCGCCGGCGAGCCGGCGTTCGAACTCGTCAAGCCGATCACCCGCCCAGCAAGCGTGCGTGTGGCAATCAACAAAGCCGGGCATGAGCACGCGACCCTTCGCATCCAGCTCGTGTGTGGCCTGCGCGTCGATGCCCTCGCCGACTCTGGTGATCAGTCCATCGTGCACCAGCACGTCGCCTCGCGCCAGCACACTCAGCTCGCGCAGCGATTCGCCGCGGCGAGGCACATCGCCTGCCGCCAGCGTCACCACTCTCGCGTTTCGGATGAGCCAGTCGTCCCGGTTGCTCATGACCGCTCCGCCACGCCCGCGAGCAAGTGCAGCAGGAGGTGCACTGCCAGCCGCGCCGTCCGTCCCTGCACATCGTGCGGCGGACTGAGTTCCATGAGGTCAAAGTAGCGCAGATTGGCCATGCGCCCCAGCGCCCGACAGATGAGCGAAGCCGTCACCGGCATCAGCCCCATCGGGTTGAGCGCGCTCACGCCCGGTGCGACCGAGGCGTCGAGCACATCCAGATCGAAGCTGGCGAACAGGTTCGGTGCGGCCCGCAGTTGATCAAGCACATCCATGAATCGCTCGAGCAATTGGTGCTGATCGCCATCGAAGATCAGCATCGTCGAGCCGCGCTCGCGCAACCAGTTAATGTGGCGCGGTTCGTTGCTGAACGCGCCCAACCCGATCGTCGCGAACAGCCTGGGATCAACCACCCCCTCGCCGTCTTCAAGGATGCGCCGAAACGACATCCCCGAGCCGACGCGCTCGCGCACATCCAGATGCGGGTCGATGTTCAATCCGCCAAGCGTGCTGCCGGCTCGGCGCAATTGTCGATACAGCGCCGCCACGCCGGGATAGGTCAGATCGTGCCCGCCGCCGATGCACACCGGCAGCATTCCGCGCTGGAGAATCGCATCGACGGCTTCGCTGACGCGTATGTGCGTGCGATGAATCTCGTCACCGGCAGGTTCGACATCTCCGGCGTCGAAGACGCCCAGTTCGGACAGATCGTTGTGCGAGACGGCATCATGCGCCGTGCCGTATCGCGCCATGGCTTCGCGAAACGCTCGCGGACCCTGTCGCGCTCCGTCTCGCCCGCCGTTGAGGGACACGCCCGTGTCATCAGGGAGGCCCAGTAGCGCAATGCGGCAACCATCGGGCGAGGCGCGAAGCGCCCGCCCCAGTCGACCCTCGGCCGGGTGCAGCTTCGACCAGTCGAACGCCGTGGTGTGCGGGACGACCATGCGCTTATCTTGACGACATGGCCCATCGCGTCAAGGTCCGCGGGCGCGGAAGATCACCCTGTTTGCGGCTAACCTGCTGCCATGGCTGAGTCTCTGCACACCGATCGACCCGCAGCGCCGAAGACCTCTTCCGCACCAACCTCGCCGGATGGAGATATCTGGGGGCACGCGCCAGGCTCCGAGGAGCAGGTCCGATTCCTGCACGGCCCGCAGGCACGAACCACGGAGTTCTTCCGACTCATGCGCATCATGGCTGAATTCGTGCGCGGCTTTCGCAAGCTCCACTTCATCGGCCCTTGCGTCACCGTTTTCGGATCCGCCCGCTTCGAGGAAGACCATCGATACTACAGACTGGCCCGCGAAGTGTCCGGGCAGATTGCCAGACACGGCTTCACGATCATGACGGGCGGCGGACCGGGCGTCATGGAAGCCGCCAACCGCGGCGCCAGGGACGTCGGCGGTCGGTCCGTGGGGTGCAACATCGTTCTTCCCGTCGAACAGGAGCCCAACCCCTACGTCGATGATTTTGTCACCTTTCGCTACTTCTTTGTGCGCAAGGTGATGCTCGTAAAATACTCCTACGCATTTGTCGCGATGCCCGGTGGCTTTGGCACGATGGACGAGATCTTCGAAACGGCCACGCTCATCCAGACCGGCAAGATTCTCGATTTTCCGTTGGTGCTCATGGGGCTGGACTACTGGCAGCCGCTCATCGAGTTTGTGCGCAACCGCATGATCCCCGAGAAGACCATCAACCCGGAAGATGCGACGCGCGTGATCCTTACCGACGATCCTGAAGAAGCGGCGCACTGCGTGCGCCAGTGCGCCATGGATCGCTTTGGATTGACCTACGAGGAACCCGTCAAGAAACGCTGGTTCCTGGGTGAACGTTGACGGTTCGTGTTGCAATCATGCAGCGCACATCGATGGGCGGTAACATATGCTCAGTTGTTTGGCGGCGACGCATGCGTCGCCGCCAGACAATTGAACGTGCGTCCTTCCAAACCAACCTACGCCACTCCGACCGCTTCCGCATCGCGATCGGTGAGCCAGCCGCCATCGCGGCGCTGCTTGACCGTGCCATCTCGCTTCCAACTGCGCTCGCAGCGCGGCTCATCGGCCAGTGAAACGACGCGCGCGGCGCCGGCTCCGACGAACTTCACCCGACTCACTCCCAGCAGGTCGGCGAACTCGGTCTCGAACGCGCTGCCATGTTCGGACGCAAACCGCTTCCCAAACGCGGCCAGCGCGCCATCCGCATCCTCCACGTGCACTTCGGCATCAAGCGGGTTGTCGACCACTTCAGCGGCCCGCGCCTGTTCGAGCGTCTGTTGTGCTGCTTCGCGAGCTTTCATGACCTGTGGCCACTGTGCATCGACCGTTGCGCCCAACGATTCAACATAGGTCATCAACTGCACGCAGCGTGAGGTGTCCTTCGAATCAACCTTGTGCAGCGAGCGATACGCCTCATCGGCGGTGTGCGGCAGAATGGGCGCGAGCAGTTTGCACAGTCCGTCGCACAACTCCCACATCGCGCGTTGCGTCCGCCGCCGACGCACGCTGTCGGGCCGATCGCAATACAAGCGGTCCTTCGTCGCGGCCAGGTAGACCGCACTGAGCGTTTCATTGCAGAAGTCATACAGCGCGTTGTTCGCTGCGCGAAAGTCGTATCGGTCGTACGCCGCGCGCACCTTCTGCGACACGCGGTTGTATTCGCCGAGCACCCACGCGTCCAGGCTCGTGGCCGGCATGGTCTCGCGCGAGTCGCCGGGCGTGTAGTCGTCGAGGTTACTCAGCAGGAAGCGCAGCGTGTTGCGCACCTTGCGATACGACTCGCCGGCGACGTCGAAGAGCGAGAAGTCCACCTTGATGTCGCCTTCAAAGTTGATCGACGCGACCCACCAGCGGCAGACATCGGCGCCGTACTTCTTGAGCAGGTCTTCAACCTCGATCGTGTTGCCCAGGCTCTTGCTCATCTTCTTGCCGTCCTTGTCGACGGTGAAGCCGTGCGTGAGCAGCGCCTTGAAGGGCGCGCGACCCGTGGCGCCCAGCGCCGTAAGCAACGAAACCTGGAACCAGCCGCGATGCTGATCCGAACCTTCGAGGTAGAGTTCGACGGGTGTGCCGTTCTTAAGATCCGACTGTCCGCGCTGGTCCATCACCGCGTGCCACGAACAACCCGACTCCCACCACACGTCGAAGATGTCGCTGCTCTTATGCAGTCTTGCGAGCGACTCGCGCGTGAAGCCAGTGGTGTTCGGATCGCTGACCGGGTCATACCCTTCGAGCAATTGCTCCGGAGTCATGGTGAACCATGCATCGCTACCCTTGGCCCGGACCTTTTCCATCACGCACAGCACCGTGCGCTTCGTAAGCAGGTATCGGCCCTCGTCGTCGAAAAACGCCGGGATCGGCAGGCCCCACGCGCGCTGGCGGCTGAGGCACCAGTCCGGCCGCGATTCGAGCATGCCGCGCATGCGGTTGCGACCCCACTCGGGGTAGAATTTCACGTCGTCGCGCGTCTGCTCCAACGCCAGCGTGCGCAGGTCGGCCTTGCCGTCGCGCGGCTGATCCACACTCGCGAACCACTGCTCCGTCGCCCGGAAGATCACCGGGCTCTTGCCGCGCCAGTCGTGCGGATACGAGTGCGTGAACGTGTGCGAGAAGTACATCGCGCCATCGTCTTCAAGGCGTTTGGCGATGACGTCGTTCGCTTTCCAGATGTCCATGCTGGCCAGCCAGTCCGGCACGGTGTCGTCATAGGTGCCATCGGCGCGCACCGGGCAATAGGTCTCCAGGCCGTTGGCCTGCCCTGTCTGGAAGTCCTCGGCTCCGTGCCCAGGCGCCGTATGCACGAGCCCTGTGCCGTCTTCAAGCGTGACGTACTCCGCCGCAACAACCGGCGACACGCGCTCGCAGAACGCATGGCGATAGGTGAGTCCGAGGAGATCCGCACCTTTGCAGCGACCCAGTTCAGCCGCGCCGTGTGCGCCGCCGGCTTTTTCGCGCAGCGCCTTGACCTTCGGCCACAACTCTGCCGCGATTACCGTCGGCCGGCCGCCCATCATGGCCAGCACGTATTCGTACCGCGGATGCACCGCGACCGCGAGATTTGCCGGCAGCGTCCAGGGCGTCGTCGTCCAGATCATCAGCGACGGTTTGAGATCGGCGAACTCCTTGGGGTCCTTGCCCGCGAGTCCGAAGGCCTTGAGCAATCCAGCGACGTCCTCGACTTCAAACCACACGTACACCGACAGATCCTGCCGGTCATAATACTCGAGTTCCGCCTCGGCCAGCGCCGTCTGGTTGGCGATCGACCAGTGCACCGGCTTGAGTGCGCGGTACACCAGCCCATGCTCCACGAGATCGGCAAAGACCTCAAGCGTCGCCGCCTCATACTCGGGCTGCATCGTCAGATAGGGATGGTCGTAGTCCGCGACGGTGAGCAGTTGCTTCATCTGCCCCGTCTGCAGCTTGATGTACTTCTCGGCATACTTGCGGCACTCGCGCCGCACCGCCATGCGCCGATCGTCATCGCTGAGCGTCTCCAGCTTGGCCGCCTTGCCCGACTCGACGAGTTCGGTCATCACCTTGTGCTCGATGGGCAGGCCGTGGCAGTCCCAACCCGGTACGTAGGGCACATCGCGCCCCTGCATGGTGCGGGTGCGGACGACGAAGTCCTTGAGCACCTTGTTGAGCAGGTGGCCGAGGTGGATCGAGCCGTTGGCGTAAGGGGGACCATCGTGGAAGGCCCACATGTCCCTGCTCTCGTCCTTGGAGAGCCGCCGCAGGTCGTCGTACAGGTGCATGCTGTCCCACCGCTTCATGCTGGCAGGTTCGTTCTGGACGAGGTTGGCCCGCATCGGGAAGGCCGTCTTGGGCAGATTGAGTGTCTGCTTATACGACGGCTTGTCGCCCTGGGTGGGGGTGGCGGGGGTGGGGGATTCGTTACTCATGGCTGGATCTCTCGAAAAAAGCGACCGTGGTCGGTCAACTCGTTGGGTGCAAGTCTACCGGTGCAACGCAACAGGCCCCACCAGAGGCGGGGCCCGAAATCGGTTGTTCGTGGTGCTCGAAGGAGCCGCGCCGATTCCAGATCGCCTCAGTGGGGCGTGGTAATGCCGATGCGAATCGAAATGGCGGCTGTCAGAGGCTTCATGGTCGGTCGAGTGTATTCATCGGCCCAAAAGGATCAAGTCTCCAACAGCGCCACCAAGGGGCGTCCGATCCGTCCGACCCACCCGGGAGACCGCTTGCGCTTTCGCTTCACTCTTCCTTCTTCGCGAGAACCTCGAAGATGGCCTGCGAGCGCAACACCAATCCGCAGCCGGCATCCAGATGCCAGGACTGAGCATGCACCTCGCACGGGTAGCACTGCACATCCAGCACGGAGAGGCTGTCCATGCGGCTGTCATCTTCGCGCCAGCGGTGCATCAGCGAACTGTTCTCGACGGCGTGCTCGTGCATCTCCCGCAGGGTGGCGCGATAGAGATTGTCCGAGACGATCTCGGTCTGAACGCTGGTGATGTAGTTCAGCCGCCCGCCAAAGCGCGACTCGTGTTCGCGCTCGCCGGCGCAGGGGATGGATTCAACAACGCCCCGAGGGGGGACCGCCTGCTCGCTGGGGGTGAGCACCTCGACGATATTCTCGCCTTCATGGCTGAAGGTGATGACATGCGCCCCGCGCGCCAGCCAGGTGTCCAGTTCGTATTGCCGGTTGTGGCTTGACCGCCGCTTGCGAATCTCGAAGAACTCGGGATGAACAGCGCGGGAGAAGAGCATGAGCCGGTAGGCCTGTAACGACGCCAGCGCGCGCGGTGACAGTGTGCTCATTGTGGTTCCTTCCTGAGAGGAGAATCCTTTCTCCCCCGGTCTGATTCCCACTTTCCCCCTTCGAACATCCACTTCATCAGTCTAGGTGGTTGCTTCATTGGAGATTCGCAGGATTAGCCAACTCAGGCCAACCGTCAAGTCTTGCAGAGGTTGCAGCCAGTTGACCGATGGACCACCGGATCGGCGTCATTTTGCGGCCTTGGTGATCCGGTGACGCCCACTGAAAAGACCTGCCGTACGGGACTCGCATGCCGCCACTCCAGCACCGTTTGCGCCTTGTGAACCGACTGGATGACGCCGCCGCAGTCGCCGCGCTGGCTGATGCGCTCGAATACGCCGAAGTTGACGAATGCCCGGCACTTGCAGCCGCGTTGGTTGAGCGACCTTGCGATGGCGTGCTGGGGATCCTCATTCGAAGATGGCACGATCTGGACGAGGGCTCCCGATCTCGCACCGCGGCAATTGCTGCTCGGACTCCGGCCGCGCTCTGCTCGGCCGCACGCGCTTCCCAGCCGCGCGAGTGCCGCAATGCACTCAAGCTGATCGGACGCCTCGGTCTGATTCACGGCCTCGAGGACGCAGTGGAGAGCCTCCATCACCCAGATCCGCTCGTCTGTCGCGCAGCGGCTGATGCGATTGACCGCATCGTGCTCGTGCATCTCAACTCAACGGCCCCCGCGGCTGATCGCAAAGTCGATGACCAGCGCCTCGATGAGTCGATCGTGCTCGCGCTGGACGGTTTCCCCAGACACCGCCAGACCGGAGTGCTCGTGGCCGCGGCGCGACTGATGCCGGCGCCTGGTCCGTCGCTCCAGCGCTGGCTGAGTGATCGCGACCATCCAACGCACATGGCCCTGCGCGGCTTCATGAAGCGCCTCCCCGACGCCGAACTCGCCCCCTTGCTGCTCAACTGGCTGGGAATCGAGCCGCTCGGGACGCAGGCGCTCGAACACGTGGCCCGTCTGGCGGTGACGCCGCATTTCGCCGCAATGATCCGCGGGCGCGCCCACTTGCTGACCCTGCCCGAACAGGCGTCGCGACTGCGGCGTCTCGATCCGCGCCGGCCCGCCGCCCCGCCTTCGGCTGTCGCTCTAGAGATGGACGATCAGGCGCAGGCCGCGTTGCCCGCGTGGATTCTTGCCGTGCCGATGCCCGATGAGCAGCGGTTCATGCGCCTCGCAGACGGGTTGTCTTTCCGCTCGGCGCGCGCCCGATTGACGGCGTTCCGCGCCCTGACGACGTTCAGCGATCCGCGCGCCGACGCCATCGCCACCCAGTTCTGTTTCGATGAAGATGAACGTCTGGTCCGCCTCGCGCTCATGCACTGCCTCCGCCGCCGTGTCGATGGCTTAGCCGACCTGCTGCGTCGTCTGCTCCGTTCGCCGCATCGCACCGTGCGCGTCATCGCCGCAGCCAACTCGCACAAGGCCGACTTCGAATCGATCTGGTCCCACTGGTCCGGCAATGGCCCGAGCGTCGAACACCGCCTCCGCGCCCGGCTGATGATGCGTGAACAGCCGCAGCTGGTCGTCGCCGAGATCCGCAAACGACTCGTCGCCCGTCAGCGCGAGACGTGCCTGCGCGCCATCAGGCTCGCCGGCGATCTGCAGGTGCTCGCCGAGGTTGAACTCGAACTGCTCGCGCTGGCGCGCAGCGCCGACGTGCGCATCTCCGCCACCGCCATCAAGGCTCTGGGGCTGCTCGACAGCGATTCCTCGCGCAGCGCCGTCGTCGCTGGTCTGCAGCACGCCGACGTCCGCACGCGCGCCAACGCGATCGAAGTCCTCTCGCCACCGCTGGTCGAGTCTTACCGCACCACCCTCGAGGCCATTACCGATTCGCCAGACAATCGTCCGCGCGCCAACGCGATCGCGGCAATCGCCCGCATCGACCGCGATGACGCCGCGGCTCGACTTCAGGCCATGCTCAAAGATCCGCGCCCACTGCATCGCCTCAGCGCACTGTGGGCTGCCGATGCCATGGCGCTGACTCAGTGCGCGTCGCGCGTCGCCGATCTGGCCAGGCAGGACGTGAGCCGACCTGTGCGCGATCGCGCCCGCCGAACGGCCCGCCGCCTGCTGGCCGCGATGACGGCCCACCGCGCGATGCCGGTCATCGAACGGGCGGCAACACAATCGACAGATGTTGAACCCGCCGAATTAAGCGCGCTGCATGATGCTCCGCCTCGCATCTCCACCGGCGCGCTGTCGCGCCTGCTCGTCGTGCCGCTCCTGCCGACGACGCTGGCGCAGTCGTCCACCCGACTATCCGAGATTTCCCGTTCATTTCTCGATCGCCAGACGAACTGGTCGTGGCTCGACTGGTCCTGGCTTGCTCCGGCGCTGGCCGCCACCGGCGTGATCGCCGCCACACTCTTCACCCTGCGCTGGAGCATCCATGACGCACAGCATCACGGCCCGGCGTACCGCGCAATCGCCTCGGGATTGAAACTCACCCGCCGCGAGCGCCGGCTGCTCAACGCCGTCGCGCTGCGCTCAGGCCGCACCAACGCCGCCGGCCTGTTGCTGAGCCGTGGGACGTTTGATCACTGCATCAACACTTGGCGCGAACACTCCGCCAAACCCGATGATCCGCGCATCGAAAAACTCATGACGCTTCGCGGCCGCGTCTTCGGGTAACGCGATCTCTCAAACTTACGGCGAAAGATTCTCGCTTGGCCGCGGCCGCAGCATGACGGTCGGCAGCAGGTAGTTCACGTCGCGACAGGCGTACACCTGCCCCGAGATGATAACTCGAGCCGCATCACCCTCTGATTGCGCCACACGCACCAGCCGCTCAAGCAGGCGGCAAGGCAGCAGCACCATCGGCGGGTCCATCTGCCCATCGCGATCCGAGTCGAAGGTGACCATCCACTCGCCACCAGTGTCGGATCGGCTGATCCGTCCCAGCCGCGATACGATGAACGCTCCTTCCCGGACCAGCCCGGCACGATTCGAAGTCGTTGTCGTCCCCGTGCGGAACGGGTTGGTCGTCGGCATGAGGTAATTGCGGCCTTCGTACACATAGACCCGGCCGGATATCTCGACCGGACCGCTTGTCGTCACCTCGTTCAGGTTGGCTTCGATCCGCTCGGTGACGCGGCCCGGCATGAGCATCATCGCCTGGTTCTGCTGACGGGGCCGATTCGGATCGGGGTCGGGGAGGAAGTGCAGCACACCCAGCGACTCGGTGCGAGTCAGAATGCCCGTTCGCGACATGAGGTACGAACCTTCGGGCAACAACCGACCGCGCGGCGGCAGCAGGGGATCAAACTCAACACTCGTATTGGCCTTCGGCGCCTCGACTCGCGTGGTGGAACTTGTCGGATCATCACGCTCCAGCCCTTTGCGAATCTCTTCGATTGAGCGCGGCGGCGTCTGCTTCTCTGGGGTTTGCTCAGCCGGTTTGTCCGCAGGCGGGGTGGCTGGCGGCGTGTCCTGGCCGAAGGTCACAGCCGTACTCAGCCCAAACACCGCGACGGCACCCGCCCGCAGCAGACTTCCAAGTCTCAAATCACGTGCCATCTCATGCTCCTGCCGGCGACGGTTCGCAGTTCTCGGTCCCAACATCCAATCCTACGCGGCGGCGAGGAAATCGCGGCCGAATCGCATTCGATCAATAACGGCGCTTGTTTGTTGCCCACATCAGTTTAGACTTGATTGATGGTGATACTCGCGGCTGAGCGAATCGACTGGCCCGCAATTGCCTTCTGGCTGGGACTGCTGGCGGCACTCATCACCGGGGCGGCCTTGGTGGTGTGGTTCCTGCGAGGCAAGACGATCAGGGGTTCAGATGACGCCTCCGCCATGGGTTTCACCCTCCAGGACCTCCGCGAGATGCGCGAACGTGGTGATCTCACCGAGGTGGAATACCAGGCGGCCCGGACCGCCGCACTTGGAGCAGCTACGCGGGACGTGGGAGCCCGCAGCGGACTATCGGACAGCCCCTGACCCGGGGGGACGACAAGTTGATAAGCAACCTCAGCGGCCACTGTTGAAGAGAAGGCCCTGGCGCGACGATAAAGTCTCAGGCTCTGCGCCGTGACACGGCAAACAACGCGGTCGGTTGCAGTTACACAGAAGGGGCAAGTGGTTCATGGCCAAGAATCGGGACGGCGACTCCGGCGGACCGGACCAGACCAAGGGTCCGGCTGGCGACGGCGCGGATGGCAAGAGCGGCTTCCGGGGACGGCGGGTCACCACCTGCTCGTTCTGTGGCAAAACCTCGCGGGAAGTCGGCCCCATGGTCGAAGGACCCAACGACGTCTACGTCTGCTCCAATTGCGTCGACCTCTGCCAGAACATCTTCCGGCAGGAGCGGCGTCGCATGTCGGCCGGTCGGCAGACGTTTTCCACCATCCCGAGTCCGCGCCAGATCAAAGAGTTCTGCGACCAGTATGTCATCGGACAGGTTGAGGCGAAGAAGGCTCTGTCGGTTGCCGTCCACAACCACTACAAGCGCCTCAGCCAGCTCGACAAAGACACCGGCATCGAGATTGACAAGAGCAACGTCCTGTTCATCGGGCCCACCGGCTCGGGTAAGACGCTGCTCGCACGCACCCTGGCGCGCATGCTCAACGTGCCCTTTGCCATCGGCGACGCCACGACGCTGACTGAGGCGGGCTACGTCGGTGAAGACGTCGAGAACCTTCTGCTCAAACTGCTGCAGGCCGCCGACTACGACGTCGAAGCGGCGCAGCGCGGCATTATCTACATTGACGAAATCGACAAGATCGGCAAGACGAGCCACAACGTCTCGATCACGCGCGATGTGTCCGGCGAAGGCGTGCAGCAGAGTCTGCTGAAAATGCTCGAAGGCACTGTCGCCAATGTGCCTCCGCAGGGCGGCCGCAAGCACCCCGAGCAGCAGTACATTCAGATCGACACAACCAACATCCTCTTCGTCGTCGGCGGCACGTTCGTCGGCATCGATGAAATCGTCAAGAAGCGCCTTGGCAAGCGCCGCATCGGCTTCAGCGCCGATCAGAGCGGCGACGAGCAACGCGCCATCGACGAGAAATCCGAGATGATGCGCCAGGTGACGGCTGATGATGTCCTCGAGTTCGGCCTCATTCCCGAACTCGTCGGACGCCTGCCCGTCATCACGCCGCTGCTTCCGCTCGACTTCGACGCGCTGATCCAGATCATGACCGAGCCGAAGAACGCGCTGATCAAGCAGTATCAGCATCTCTTCACGCTCGAAGGTGCCGCACTTGAGTTCACCGACGATGCGATGCGCTGCCTCGCCGAACGGGCCATGGCGCGGCAAACCGGCGCCCGCGCGCTTCGGGCCGTGTTCGAGGAGATCATGCTCGATCTGATGTACGACCTGCCCGATGCAGACTCCGAGGGTGTGACCTACATCATCGACCGCGCTGCGATCGACGGGAAGTTCACCCTGGCACAGCTCACGACGAAACGCAAGAAGGAATCGGCATAAGAATCTGA
Source organism: Phycisphaerales bacterium UBA5793 (assembly GCA_002418285.1). Classification (GTDB taxonomy): domain Bacteria; phylum Planctomycetota; class Phycisphaerae; order Phycisphaerales; family UBA5793; genus UBA5793. Next base: position 23,142 of record DIDT01000065.1, on the reverse strand, counting down.
CTGGATTTCTTGCGCCCGAACCCGGAATCGACCGCGCCAGAGCAGCGTCCACGAAGTCTCCTCGAATACCCCATTGCCTTGCGGAATCTTGCGCCGTACCTTGAGCCTTGAAGATCCGTCGTGTGGACGCGGCGGCAGGTTCGATGTGTGGCAGAGGAGCGCGGCGCAGGCCGAGGCAGCCTGACCACGCTCCGACAGAGTCGGAGAACCAAATCATGAGCAGGAGAGAGAAGAACCATCCCGCAACGGGACGTCGGTGGCGCTCCGCCATCGTCGCCGCACTGGTGATACTCACAACCTCGGTCGCAAACGCGCAGTGGCGCCACGTCTGGAGCACTCAATCCGACACCGGCGAGGGACTCACCGAAGTTGACATCGACATCGCCATCGACAGCCAGGGCAACGCCGTCACCGTCGGATGGATCGTCGACCCCTCGACGGATTTTGACATGCTCATGCGCAAGTACGACCGCACCGGAAAGCTGTTGTGGACGCGCACCTACGACGGCGCGGGCCACGGGTATGACGGTTTCTTCTCGCTGGTCATCGATGCAAACGACAACATTCTGACCTCCGGTGTCGGTGACAACGCCAATGGAAACAGCGACATCGTCACCCTGAAGTTCTCGCCCGACGGGCAACTCCTCTGGGAGAACTACTACGACGGCCCGCTTGGTGGACGCGACGAGTCCTACGGCTGGCCGGCTATCGCGCTTGACGCCGGCGATAACGTGTACGTTTGCGGGTATTCGCAAGCCGCCGACAGCGCCTACGAGGCGGTGACGATCAAGTACGATAACGCCGGCAATGAACAGTGGGTCCAACGCTATCGCGGTGCCAACCCAACGTACCCGAACACCTACGCCTGGGCGCTGAGTGTGACGGCCAGCGGCGATGTCTACGTCGGCGGCGATGCGTACAACCTTGATAACAACGGGGATTTCCTCGCACTCAAGTATGACGCCAATGGAAACCTGCTCTGGGACCGGCTGGTCGACAGCAACTACCACGGCTGGGAATCCGTCTACTCCATCGCTGTGGATGCCAACGAGAACGTCTTTCTCGTCGGCATCTCAGATTCGCTCTACCTCAATAACGACTTCGAATACTGTGTCGCCAAATTCACCTCCGATGGCACGTACCAATGGCAGGGTCGTTATGGCGGCAACTACGGCTTCCACTACGCGTGGGTCGGCGAACCCGATGATGCCGGAGGCCTCTACGTCACAGGCGCGACAATGAGCAGCGGCGGGCAGTACGACGTCGGCACCGTCCACTTCGATTCCAACGGCGCGACCCAGTGGGCCAGGATCTACAGCAATCCATCGTGGTTCGGCGACGACTGGGGTTACTACGTCACGCGCGATCTCGATGGGAATGTGCTCGTCGCGGGCTATGGCTGGAACGGCCACGGCGCGGGCAACAACGCCTACCTTCTCAAATACTCCCCGACAGGAACACTCCTCGATGAAGTCAACTACGATGGCGAGTTGCACGCCGATGACTGGTTCGTGGCTGTCGCGGTCGACGACGCCAACCGAGCCGTCGTCGCGGGCTTCACGACCGGTTTTGGCACCGGCGCCGACTCGCACGTCGCCAAGTTCACGACCGCGCCTCCGCCGCAACTGGTCATCGATCCCGATCCGCTGGTGGCGCGACGCACCGCGACCTTCACGGTGACTGACTTCGAACCCGGTTCCGAGTGTTTCCTGGCGTACAGCGTGCAGGGCACGAGCAGCCTGTACGTGCCGCCGCTGCACGTCACACTCTCGCTGCGCAACCCGCGTCAGGCGGGGAACGTGGCGATCAGTGATGCGTCGGGGACCGCGGTGTGGACCCTGCGTATTCCCAACGTTCCGGGCGCCAATGTCTGGTTCCAGGCCGCGCAATACAACCAGGTGAGCAACGTGGTCGCGACACAGGTGCAATAGACTCCGATCCTCCCCGCTCAGGGGATTGAGAATCTGGAGAGCTCCGCGATCGCCGGATGAACAGGATTCGGCGATCGCGTCTCTTCATTCCCACGGGGCGCGAGTACGAGCATTGCTTTCCCAATCCTTTCGACGTACCTTCATGCGTCGGGTGCCTCGCCGCGCGAACACGGCGAGGGGTTCGGTGTGTGGCACAGGAGCGGGGTATGCCGACAGCGGACCCTTCGCTCCGACCTATTCAGGAATCAAAACAATGTGCAGGAGAGAGAGTCGTCGTCCCTTCATGGGAAAGTGGTCAGTGTGCGCCGGCGCGTTGATGCTGGTCGCAATGAGCGCGCCCCAAGCCAACGCGCAATGGCGTGAGGTCTGGCAAACTGAAGTCGACAATGGTCAGCGACAGGAAGAAGTCGACTTCGATGTGAAGGTCGATCACGAGGGCAACGCCGTCACTGTGGGCTGGATTTACGACGGTTCCACGGATTACGACATGCTTCTGCGCAAGTACGATCGGACCGGCAAACTGCTCTGGTCCACCACCTACGACGGACCCGGGCACGGCTACGAGTTCTTTGGCAGTATCGCCATCGACGCCAACAACAACATCTTCGTCGTTGGCACCGCCTTGAACGCCGCAGGCAATAACGACCTGACCACCATCAAGTACAACCCCAACGGCCAGCTCGCCTGGGTGCGCCTCTATGACGGACCCGGACACGGCGACGACGAGACATTCGGCATCGGCTCCATCGGTCTCGATGCCACCGGCCGCGTCTACGTTGCAGGATACCAGTACGCCGCAGACGGCGTCTGGGAATACGTCACCATCAAGTATTCCAATTCCGGAAACCAGTTGTGGGCGCGCACCTATCGCGGCGCCAGCGGCAACTCCTACGGCTGGGTGCTGGCGGTGTCCCCCGGTGGAAACGTCTATGTCGGCGGCGATGTCTTCAACCCCAGCGGGAACCGCGACTACGGTCTGCTCAAGTATGACACGAATGGCAATCTCATCTGGGATCGCCTCTTCGACGGCGCATATCACGGCGATGAGTCGCTCTACTCCATCGCGATCGACTCGGCGGAGAATGTATTCGGTGTCGGCATTTCGGACTCCGCCTATCTCAACGGCGACTTTGAATACTCCTGCGCCAAGTACGACACCAACGGCAACTTCCAGTGGGAAGGTCGCTACGGCGGGAACTACGGCTTTCACTACGGGTGGGTTGTCCTTCCCGATAACGCCGGCGGTGCTTATGTCACCGGCGCGACGATGACCACGGGCGGCGAATTTGACGCCGGAACCGTTCACTGGAACAGCGCGGGTGCGCGAACGTGGGCCCACGACTACCGCAGCCAATTCTTTGGCGATGACTGGGGTCTGGATATGGTCCTTGACGCCGACGGGAATCTCGTCGTCGCGGCGTACGGCTGGCAAGGGTACGGCAATGGCGATGACGCCTATCTGCTCAAGTATTCACCAGCCGGCCAACTCCTCGATTCAGTGCTGACTGATGGCCCGGGTCATGGCGACGACTTCTGGAACGGTGTGGATGTTGATGATGCCGGGCGCATTGTCGTCGCCGGGTCGTTGCTCGGAGCCGGCACCCGGGCCGATTCGTGCGCGGCCAAGTTCACGACCGCGCCTCCGCCGCAACTGGTCATCGATCCCGATCCGCTGGTGGCGCGACGCACCGCGACCTTCACGGTGACTGACTTCGAACCCGGTTCCGAGTGTTTCCTGGCGTACAGCGTGCAGGGCACGAGCAGCCTGTACGTGCCGCCGCTGCACGTCACACTCTCGCTGCGCAACCCGCGTCAGGCGGGGAATGTGGCGATCAGTGATGCGTCGGGGACCGCGGTGTGGACCCTGCGCATTCCCAACGTTCCGGGCGCCAATGTCTGGTTCCAGGCCGCGCAATACAACCAGGTGAGCAACGTGGTCGCGACACAGGTGCAATAACCCGACACCCCCGCCCAAGGGGTGTTTTCAGCCTGATTCAGCCCACGACCCGCCAGTTCTCCGGTGGGTTGTGGCTTTTGGCGGGACGATTGGCTGCCGCTGCGGAGAGCCTCATATGATTGGGTCCAACGCAGCGACTGCCCCGGCGGCAGCGGAGGACATTTTGGATGATCGTTTTCTCGACAACCGCGCGTTCGTCGCGGGCAGGATACCGTTTGCTTCTGGCGACGATCGTGGGTGCCATCTTCGCGCCCGCCGCCCTGGCTCAGCCGGCTTCACCCGTTGCCGTCGATGCCGTGAAGCGCGAATCCGTGACCCGCATGCATCGCATCACCGGAGAGATTGCCCCTCGCCGCCGCTCGAATGTGGCTGCCGAGGAGTCCGGCATCGTGCTCAGTATCCCTGTCGACGCTGGCGATCGCGTCAAGACCGGCGACATATTGGCCAAGCTCGATTCCGCCATTCTCGAACTTACTCTGCTTGAACAGCAGGCCGAACTGGCCGAGTCCATGGCCAGCGTCGACGAGCACCGCGCCCGAAGCGAATGGGCCGATGCCGATCTCAAGTCACTCGAAGAGTTGCTCAAGCAGGGTGCCGCCAAACCCAAGGAAGTCGAAGACAAGCGCAGCGAAGCGCTCGCCGAACACGCCGCTCTGCGCCAATCTCAGGAAGCCGTGCGCCTCAGCCAGGCGCGAATCAATCTCACACAGCGCCGCCTGCACAACAAGACCATCCTTGCACCCTTCGACGGCGTGATCATCGTCAAACACGCCGAAGTCGGACAGTGGGTCGGCGTCGGCGGCGACATCGCCGAACTTGTCGAGATTGGCGAGGTCGATGCCGTACTGGACGTGCCCGAGTGGCTCGTCTCCGAACTCAGCGTCGGCCAGTCCCTCGAGATCCTGCCCGCCGCCTTCCAGGACACCGTCGTCGGTTCGATCCGCTCGATTGTCCCCCTCGGCGATGCCCGAGCACGGACCTACCCCGTCAAGGTGTCGCTCGAAAATCCCGAAGGTCGATTCAAGCCGGGCATGGCCGTCAAGGGCTGGGTGCCCTCGGCTGAGTTCGATGAAGCACTGACGATTTCCCGCGACGCCGTGCTCATGTCGCCCACCGGGCCCTATGTCTACGCCGTGCGGGACGGGGCCGCCTATCCGGTCAGTATCGACATCCGCTCCAGCGCCGGCATCGATCGTTTCGTCGTGACCGGTTCGCTCAACGAAGGAACGCTTCTCGTTACTGAAGGGAACGAGAAGCTCTATCCGACTGCCAAGGTTACCGTGGTCCGCAACGATGCCGACCAGACGCCGAATGCAACCCCACAGGCCGTTGCCCCTTCCAACTAGCTAAGACCAATGCGCCGCGGTCGCTTGTGCAGTCGCTTGCGCTTCTGAAGTTCAGACGGAATTACACATGGACCTCATTCGAGCCAGTATCGAAAAGCCGGTAGCCGTCATCGTCGGCGTGCTGCTCGTTCTGCTTTTTGGCGTGCTGGCGCTCAACACCATTCCCATTCAGCTGACGCCCAACGTCGACACGACCGTCGTCACCGTCTCCACCCACTGGGAAGGCGCCAGCCCCCAGGAGGTCGAGCAAGACGTCATCGAAAAGCAGGAGGACAAGCTCAAGGGCCTTGCCGGCCTGCGCAAGATGACGAGCCAGAGCCGCGACAGCAGCGGTCAGATCACGCTCGAATTCGAAGTCGGCACCGACAAAGACTCCGCCCTGCGCGAGACCTCCGACAAGCTTCGCGAAGTGCCCAGCTATCCCGATGATGTTGACGAGCCGGTTATCGAAGCGTCGGATCCGCAGAACCGTGACTACATCGCCTGGATCATCTTCGAAACCAAAGACGCTAACTTCGACGTTCGCACGCTGCAGGATTTTGCGGACGACAACATCAAGACGGCCTTTGAGCGCATTCCCGGCATGTCGACGGTCAATGTGCTCGGCGGCTTTGAGCGCGAAGTCCAGGTGCGCTCCGATCCCATTCGCCTCGCGCAGCATGGTTTGACGTATGGCAATCTCTTCGATGCGCTCCGCCGCGAGAACGTCGACCTCTCCGCCGGCTCCGTCGACGAGGGCAAGGCCAGTATCACCCTGCGCACCGTGGGACGATACCGTACCACCGAAGATGTCGAGCAGACCGTCATCTCGCGCGATGCCGGCGGCCCCATCTACGTCCGCGACGTCGCCGATGTCGTGATGACCTACAAGAAACCAGCGTCCTTCGTGCACTCCAAGGGCAACACGGTGATCGCCATCAACGCCCAGCGCGAAATCGGCTCCAACGTCATCGAAGTGATGGACGGGCTGCAGGCGGCGATCGTCGATCTCAATGCTCCGGGTGGGTTGCTCGAAATCCAGTCGCGCAAGCTCGGCCTCACCGCTCCGCTGCGTCTGCGCCAGGTCTACGACCAGACCGTTTATATTGATCAAGCCATCGGCCTGGTCACCAGCAACATCTACATCGGCGGCGCCATTGCCGTCATCACGCTGCTGCTCTTTCTCCGTTCCGTCCGTTCGGTTGGCATCATCGCGCTGGCGATTCCCATCTCGGTCATCGGCACGTTTGTGGCCATGGTCGCGATGGGCCGCAACCTCAACGTCATCAGCCTCGCCGGTCTCGCCTTCGCCGTGGGCATGGTGGTTGACAACTCCATCGTCGTGCTCGAGAACATCTATCGGCACGTCGAGATGGGCGCTACGCCGCGCCAGGCCGCCTACCGCGCGCCGCGCGAGGTCTGGGGCGCCGTCCTGGCTTCGACCCTCACAACCATCGTCGTCTTTATCCCCGTCCTCTTTATCAAGGAAGACGCCGGGCAGCTCTTCCGAGACATCGTGCTGGCGATCTGTTCGGCTGTGGCGCTGAGCCTGGTCGTCTCCGTCACCGTCGTTCCATGTGCCGCAGCCATCTGGCTCTCCTTCGGCACCGGCATGGCCAAGCGACGCAACACCGTTTCCACCGTTCCCGCTGCCGATGAGCCGCGCGGCGTCAGTGGCGCGCTGGGCCGGCTCATTTATGCCCTGTGCGGCAGCGTACTCGCTCGCGTCGCCATCGTGACCTTCTTTGCGGTGGGGTCCGTCTGGGGCAGCTTCGCGCTCATGCCGCCCACCGACTACTTGCCCAAGGGGAATCGCAACCTCGTCTTCGGCATGCTCGTCCCGCCTCCCGGCTACAACCTCGACAAACAACTCGAGCTTGGCAGCCGCGTTGAAAAGGAAATTCGGCCCTACTGGGAAGCGGGTGAACTCATCAGTGATCCCGAGGCCTACAAAGCGGCGCTCGCCAAGCTCCCCCCAGTGCCGACATTTAACTGGGCCACCGGCAAGCCGGGCGAACCGGTTCACCCACCGGGTATTGAAAACTACTTCTTCGTCGCGTTCAGTGGCTTCATGTTCCATGGCGGCATCAGCGACGACCCCAAACGCGTCGCCGACATCGCCACGCTCTTCAACTACGCCACGCGCGCCGATGTCCTCCCCGGCGTGACCGGTTTCGCGTTTCAGGCTCCACTCTTCCGTCTCTCGGGTTCGAGCGGATCATCGATCGACGTCGAGTTCTCCGGCGATGACATCGATCAGGTCAACGCCGCTGCAGGCGTCGCCTTCAACATGCTCAATCAGGAGTTCGGCTACGGCAAAGTGCAGAGCCAGCCTGGCAACTTCCAGATTTCGGCGCCGCAGGTGAACGTCGTGGTCGATCGACTCCGCGCCGCCGAACTGGGCCTGTCCACCCGCGACGTTGGTCTGGCGGTTCGTGCTCTGGGCGAAGGCGCCAACGTCGGCGAGTTTCGCATCGGTGGTGAATCCATCGACCTCAAGGTTGTCGATCGCGATGCCATCCGCAATGGCCAGTGGCTTGCGCGCGATGTCGGCGCGCTTTCCGACACGCCCATCGCCACGTCCACCGGACAGAACGTGCCGCTCGCCTCCGTTGCCAGCCTTGTTCGCACCACCGCGCCCCAGCAGATCAATCACGTCGAGCGCCAGCGCGCCGTCTCGCTCGAAGTAACGCCCGACAAGGACATCCCTCTGGGCGAAGCGATGGACAAGATCACCGCGATGGTCGAAGGCCTGCGCCAGCAGGGTCAAATCCCGGAAACCGTCCACACCGGCCTGGCCGGCTCGGCTGACAAACTGACCTCCGTTCGCAAAGCGCTGCTTGGCGACGGCACCGTCATGGGTCTGCTTTCCAGCCGCTTCTTCCTTGCGCTGCTCATCAATTACCTGCTCATGTGCGTGCTCTTCGAGTCCTTCCTCTATCCGCTCGTCATTCTCTTCAGCGTACCGCTGGCGACGTTCGGCGGATTCCTCGGCCTGCGGCTCGTGCACATGTGGACCGCCGCCGATCCCTATATGCCCACGCAGAATCTCGACATCCTGACGATGCTCGGCTTCGTCATGCTGTTGGGCACTGTTGTCAACAACGCCATTCTCATCGTCTACCAGGCGCTCAACTTCATGAAAGGCTACGGCGAGAGCGCCGAAGATATCGTCGAGAAACTCTCGCCCCGCAAGGCGATTGCCGAGTCCGTCCGCACCCGACTGCGCCCGATCATGATGACCGCCATGACCACCGTCGGCGGAACCATCCCGCTCGTACTCATGCCCGGTTCAGGCAGCGAGCTGTATCGCGGCCTGGGCAGCGTCGTGATGGGCGGCCTGCTCATGAGCACGTTCTTCACCCTCGTGCTCGTCCCGCTGCTCTTCAGCCTCGTCATCGACGCGCGCATCGTCACGACGAACTTCTTCCACGCCGCGCTCGGTTCGTGGGGCCGACCAACGCTCCACCCGGCGGGCGCCGGCGCACCTGCCAAGTCGATCTCGCCATCGCAGGTTGAGACCAAAGAAGATGAGTCCGCGTCTGCGCAGAACGAACCCCAGCCGGTCGCGAAGTAAGCAAGAGCGTCTAGCGCGACGTCATCCCCGCGCACAGCCCCCCCGCGCCTCAATCCGCCAGCACCACCACGTCCGCGGCGTCCACGCTCACGCGCACCGCAGAGCCGCGCTCGCGCGGAGCCGGGTTCAACTCCAGCACGTGAATGGTGATGTCTCCCACAAGCTCGACTTCGTGCCGCGCTGCCTCCCCGTGGTAGACGCTGTCGACGATCGTGCCCGGCCAACAGTTGTTCGCTGAGTCGGTGGGTGTTGTGCCCAGTCGCCACGCCTCGGGGCGTATTGAGCAGGTCAGATTTCCACTGCGCGGCGTGGTCTCGTGCAATCCGGTGGCCCGCACATGGCCCATCGGGGCCTGCAGAATCAGTTCCCCCGCCTCGGCGCCGATGACCTCGGCGCTGATGAAGTTCGTGTCGCCGAGAAAGTCCGCGACGAAGCGGTTGTCCGGCCGCTGATACACCGCACGCGGCCCACCGACCTGAATCACCTTGCCATCGCGCAGCACCGCCAACTGGTCCGCCATCGAAAGCGCCTCGACCTGGTCGTGCGTGACGTAGATCGTCGTGATGCCCGTTTCGTTGCACAGCCGGCGGATCTCGCGGCGCATCTCCGCCCGCAACCGCGCATCCAGATTCGACAGCGGTTCATCAAGCAGCAGCACACGCGGCTCGATCACCAGCGCCCGCGCCAGCGCTACCCGCTGCTGTTGACCGCCTGACAATTGATTGGGCGTGCGTTTGCCGTAGTCCTGCATTCGCACCGCCTTGAGAGCCGCTCCCACCCGGTCGTCCCTTTCGCTGCCACTCACCTTGCGCACCTTCAGTCCGAATGCGACATTCTCCGCGACCGTCATGTGCGGCCAAAGGGCGTAGTTCTGAAACACCATCCCCGTCTGCCGCTTTTCCGGCGGCAGGTGCGTCACATCCTGGTCGTCAAACCTGATTGTTCCGCGGCTGGGCTCAATGAAACCCGCGATCATGCGCAGCAGCGTCGTCTTGCCGCATCCCGACGGTCCAAGAAGAAAGAACAGATTCCCGTCTTCGATGCGCAGCGAAACCGAATCAACCGCCACGGTCGAGCCGAACGCCTTCCGCACACCATCCAACGAGATCGCCGTCATGGGACGCGCATCGTAGCGCGCCACCAGTGACCCGCGACCCGACTGCGCTGCGCAGAGAATCACGAGCCGCCGACGGTCGTCCGCATGTGGTTTCGGCGCGGACTACCATCCTCGGATGTCTTTCTCTTCGCCCCTCCAGCGCCGCATCGACGCCATCCGTGATGGCCGCTCGATCCGTCAGGATCGCGTTCAACCGCTGGGAGCGTTCCTCCCACAGCAGTTCGAGCGCGAGCATCGCAAGCCCTTCGATCGCCTCGGCGAGTTCATCGAGAAGTGGGCCGAGATCATGCCGCCCGAGATCGTCGAGCGCAGCCGCCTCAGCGCCTTCAGTCGAGGTGTGCTGACCATCCATTTGGACGGTTCGTCGACGCTGTACCATGCCGATCGCCTTCTCAAATCGGGGCTGGAAAGCGAGTTGCGGCTTGCCGGCCGCAAGGCGGTGCTCCGCAAGGTGCGCCTGGCCATCGACCCTTCGCTGACCACCGAACCGCCCGCCAATCCGGACGAAAACCCCGATTGTTGAGCCAAAAGAGCCGATTTTGCCCCTCTGGGGCCATCGCCTGACTGACAGTTGCGCCGCGCTCACCTATTATGTTGGTTCCATCGGTCGCGGCTCGCGCGGCCGTCTTACATCCCACGGAGCGCTGCTGATGCTTGGAAAAGTCTTCAAGGCCTATGACGTCCGCGCGACCTATCCCAATCCGCTCAATGAGCAGACCGCGTGGAAGATCGGCTATGGCACCGCCCGCTACCTCCTCGAACAAGCCGCCGCGTCAGGTGACACCGACCCCATGATGCGGCACATCATCGTCGGCCGCGACATGCGACCCAGCTCACCCGCCCTCTCCAAGGCCCTCATGGAGGGTATCCGCACCTACGGCGCCCACGTCATCGACGTCGGTATGGTTGACACTCCCTTTATCTACTTTGCGATCAACTACCTCGACTGTGCCGGCGGCGTGATGGTCACCGCAAGCCACAATCCCGTCGAGTACAACGGCTTTAAGATCAGCGGCCGCCAGGCCCTGCCCATTGGTCAGACGACCGGCCTCGACGAGATCAGCAAGTACGCCGCCATGGCCGACTTCGACAAGATCTCGCCCGGTCCGGATCCCATCGGTCGCGTGGAGGAGCGCGACTTCTGGGATGGATATCGCGAGCATGTGCTCGCCTTCCTCGATCTCAAGGACCGGACGCTCAAAGTCGTCGTCGACGCCAGCAATGGCATGGCCGGCACGATGTTCAAGAAGGTGTTCAAGGGCGTCCCCAACCTCGAGATCATCGAACTGCACTTCCGCAATACGACGGGCAAGTTCTCGCACGATCCCAATCCGCTTATCGCCGCCAATCTCGCTGATGTGCGCCAGAAGGTGCTCGAAACCGGCGCGCATTGCGGCATCTGCTTCGACGGCGACGCCGACCGCGGCATCTTCGTCGATGAAAAGGCCGAGATCATCGGCTGCGATCATCTCACCGCCATGCTCGCTACGCACTTCCTTCAGGCCAACCCCGGCGCCGGCATCGTCTACGATCTGCGCTCCAGCCGCGCCGTCGAAGAGGAGATCCGCGCCGCAGGCGGCAAGCCGATCCAGTCGCGCGTCGGCCATGTCTTCATGAAGCAGATTCTCCGCGACCGCGAGGCGGTCTTTGGCGGTGAACTCTCCGGCCACTTCTACTTCCGCGACAACTTCTTCGCCGACAGCGGCGCCATTATCTTCGCCGAGGTCCTCAGCATCCTCGCCGAAAGCGGTAAGACACTCAGCGAACTGGTCAAGCCCATCGCCCGCTACTCGCAGTCAGGCGAGATCAACTTCACCAACGAGGAAAAAGATCTTGCGCTCGAAGCGCTCGAAGAACATTTCGGCAACGTCGCGGAAATCTCCCATCTCGACGGCCTCACCATCGACTGCTTCAAGAAAGAAGGCTGGTGGTGCAACGTCCGCCAGTCCAACACTGAGCCGGTTCTGCGCCTCAATCTGGAAGCCCGCAACGAAGTCATCCGCGATCGCATGGTCAACGAGATCGCCCCCATGCTCGGTCACCGCATCGCCCACTGACCGCTGCGTACCGCCTGACGAACGCTCTCGCGCCCCGACCGCGCATATCCTCCAAGATGGAACACTCGCTCTCCCGCCGAAGCGCCTGCGCGCTCGTCCTCCTGTCGTTGTTTCCGACCACGACCCTCGCCCAGCAGGACGGCTTGATCTCCAGGCCCCTCAAGGCGCCCACCGCGCCGCCCGGCGAGTCGATGTTCACTCAGCTCGACGCCACGCAGACCGGCATCGACTTTGAAAACCGCATCGACTGGGACAACGCCCGCAAACATCTCTACATGCACAGCTACGCCGGTGGCGGCGTCTGCATCGGCGACTACGACAACGACGGCCGGCCCGATCTCTACCTCACCAGCCAGATCAAGAGCGACCGCCTCTACCGCCAGACCGGCGACATGGTCTTCGAAGATGTCACGGACAAAGCCGGCGTCAACCTCGGCACGGCGTGGGGCACCGGCGCGACCTTCCTCGATTTCGACAACGACGGCGACCTCGATCTCTACGTCTGCAATTATGACGCGCCAAACCTGCTGTACGTCAACCAGGGCAATGGCACATTCGTTGAATCGGCAAAGAAAGTCGGCGTCGACTTCCGCGGCGCGTCCGTCATGGCCGCCGTGGCCGATTACGATAACGACGGCTATGTCGACATCTACCTGCTGACCAACCGAATGTATCCGGGCGCGGCGGCCGATCAGCCACGCATGCAACGCGATGGGGCCGGCCACGTCACCCTCGCGCCGGGGCAGGAAGAGATGTTTGCCGAGCAGGTTCGCCACATCAACGGGCAGGATCAACGCTTCGTTATCAAGGCCGGCCAGCGCGACTGCTTGTATCACAACAACGGCGACGGTACCTTCACCGAAGTCGGCGAGCAAGCCGGCATCACCGGCAACCACCCCGGCCTCAGCGCGACATGGTGGGATTACGACAACGACGGCGACTCCGACCTCTACGTCGGCAATGACTTCTGGGATCCCGACCACTGGTATCGCAACAACGGCGACGGCGCCTTCACCGACATCATCGAGCAGACCGTTCCCTATTCGCCGTGGTTCTCGATGGGCGCCGACTTCGGCGACATCAATGGCGACGGCCGCATGGATTTCCTCGCCGCCGACATGAGCGCCCGCACGCACTTCATGTCCAAGCTGTGGATGGGCGACATGGGCGACTCGCGCTGGTTCCTGCTCAGCGCCGAGCCGCGCCAGTACATGCACAACATGCTCTACCTCAATACCGCCACGCCGCGCTTCATGGAGATCGGCTACCTCGCCGGCCTGGCCAGCACCGATTGGACCTGGTCCGTGCTCTTCAACGACCTCGACAACGACGGCGCCATCGACTTCTTCGCCACCAACGGCACGACGAACCAGTCATTCGATCCCGATCTCACCCGCAAACTCCAGTCGCTCGAAGTCGAGATGGACAAGATCGGCGTGCGCGACCCCATGCAGCGCTGGGAAGCGCAGTGGAATGCGTATCGCAAAGTGCCGCCGATCCGCGAACGCAACGCGGTCTTCCGCAACGATTGGGAGTATCACTTCACCGACGTTGGACAGGAGTGGGGACTCAACCAGGAAACGCTCAGCTACGGCGCCGCTATGGCTGACTTCGATCGCGATGGCGATCTCGATCTCGTCGTGTGCAATGTCGATGAGCCTGTCGGCATCTACCGCAACGATTCAACCAACGGCCACCGCATCCTCGTCAGCCTCCGCGGCACGCGCGACAACCGCTTCGGCATCGGCGCTCGCATCGACGCCTATGGTCTGCAGCGGGGGCAGATGCATCAGGTCTACCCGGCGCACGGATTCGAGTCGGCAACCGAACCCGTGACCCACCTCGCTCTTGGTGATGATGAGTGGATCACCCATCTGACGGTGACCTGGCCCGACGGTACCGAGCAGACCTTCCAGCGTCTGGCGACCGATCGCTGGTACACCATCACGCAACCCACTGCACCTGCAAAGCCCGCCGTCGAACAGGAAGTAACGCCACAGTTCGTCGCGCTGGATCCATCTTCCGGCTTCAAGACCGGCGCGATGCCTGAGCGCGACTTCGACGAATACAAGACTCAGCCGCTGCTCCCGGCTCTGCTCTCGCACAACGGACCCGGCATGGCGTGGGGCGATGCGGACGGCGACGGCGACGACGATTGCTTCGTCGGCGCACCGGCCGGCCAGGTCGGGCAGCTCCTGCTCGACGACGGCAACGGCCACTTCACCAAAGCGCCCGACGGTCCCTGGGCCGACGACCGCGAATCCGAAGACATGGGCGTGCTGTGGATCGACGTCGATTCGGATGGAGATCTCGATCTCATCGTCGCCAGCGGCAGCGTCGAGTGGCCGCAGGGTGATCCAGCGCTGCGAGATCGTCCTTATCTCAATGACGGTAGCGGGCACTTCACGCATGCCGCGCCCGATGCCCTGCCTGATGTCGCGACGAGCACCTCCTGCATCGTCGCCGCCGACTATGACCGCGATGGTGATCTCGATCTCTTCGTTGGTGGTCGAACGGTGCCCGGCAACTACCCGCTGGCCCCGCCCAGCCGCCTGCTGCGCAACGACGGCGGCACCTTCACCGACGTCACGCAAACCGATGCGCCAGGCTTGGTCGACGCGGGCATGGTGACCTCCGCCGTGTGGTCCGACGCGAACGACGACGGCCTGATCGATCTGCTCATCGCCTGCGAGTACGGGCCGATCCACTACTGGCAGAATACTGGCGACAAACTCGTCGAGCGCACCGCTGATGCCGGCCTCGCCGATCTCACCGGCTGGTGGAATTCCATCACCTCCGGCGACTTCGATGGCGATGGCGACATGGACTACCTCGTTCTCAACGCCGGCCTCAACACCAAGTACAAGACCGCCACGCCCGAAAAGCCGGCGATGATCTACTACGCCGACTTTGATGGAAACGGTCAGTACGACATCGTCGAGGCCAAAACTGGCAATGAGCAAGTGCTGCTTCCCGTGCGCGGCCTGAGTTGTTCGAGCGACGCCATGCCCCTCGTCAAGCAGCGCATGCCGACCTACCACGACTTCGCCGGCGCGACGCTCGAACAGATCTACACACCCGATTCACTCGAGCAGGCGCAGGTTCTTCGCGCCAACACGCTCGCCAGTGGCGTGCTCGTCAACAACGGATCAGCCGGAAGCGACGGACCAACGTTTGGCTTCCAACCGCTTCCTCGAAACGCTCAGGCGTCGCCGGGATTTGGCGCCGTCGTGACCGACTTCACGGGTAGCGGCGATCCTCAGGCCTATTTCGTTCAGAACTTCAGCTATCGCGAACCCGAGACCGGCCGATGGGCCGGCGGTATTGGCCAGTTCATGATGGGTCTGGATGAATGCATGTTCTGGCCTGACGCCACCGGCCAACGAGGGTTGGTCGTGCCGGGCGACGGGCGCGCCGCAACCGTGTGCGACATCAATCACGATGGTGTACCAGACGTGGCGCTGACGCAGAATGAGGGCGCTGTTCGCGCCTTTGTCAACGATGCCACCGCACTGCCTTTCGGCGGTGACATCCTGGCCATCACACTCAAGGGCAGACCCGGCAATCCGACCGCGGTCGGCGCGCGCATTCGCGTATTCCGCAGCGCCAAGGCGCCGAGTCAAACCGCCGAGGCCACCGCAGGCTCGGGCTACCTGTCCCAGTCCGCGCCGCAACTCTACTTCGGCCTCGGCCCGCCACCCACCGGCGCGATCCGGTTCCAGGTCCGCTGGCCCGATGGAACAACAACAGACCACGAGACCAGACCGGGCCAGTTCACCATCACCGTCCGGCAGCCTTGATCGCCCGAAACCGCTTGCGCCTCCGCTTCACAAATCCGAATTCCGCGCTCATTTCGCGGTAGCGACCGCGATCCGCTACCCTTACAACATGGCCATGATCAACGAACTGCTCCCAACCGAATCGGCCATGTACAACGCGCTCGTGCAGCGAGACTCGCGCAGCGAAGGCGTCTTCTTCGTCGGCGTCAAGACCACGGGCATCTTCTGCCGCCCGACCTGCAGCGCCCGCAAGCCGCGCCGTGAAAACGTCGAGTTCTTCCAGCGCGCCTCCGATGCACTCCACGCGGGCTATCGCCCCTGCAAGCGCTGCCGCCCGCTCGATCGCGACCACGCGCCGCCGCAGTGGGTGGAGCAGCTCCACGCGCGACTCGACGCCGATCCGACCACTCGCCTCGCCGACCGCGACCTGCGCGCCATTGGCGTCATGCCCACCCGGGCTCGCGCTTACTTCAAGCAGCACTACGGCATGACGTTCCACGCCTACGCCCGCGCTCGCCGCCTCGGCCTGGCCCTGCGCGAGATCCGCAATGGCAAGTCACCCGCTCGCGTCGGACCCACCACCGGCTACGAATCCACCAGCGGTTTTCGCGATGCATTTGCCAGGGTGTTCGGCCAACCCGTCGGTCGCGGCCATGAACTCAACTGCCTGCTTGCCGATTGGATCGACACGCCACTTGGCGCCGTGCTTGCCATTGCAAGCGACGATGGTCTGTGCCTGCTCGAATACGTCGATCGCCGCGCGATTGAAAAGCAGATCACGATCATGCGACGCCGAATGAATGCAACGGTGGTACCGGGAAGCAACAAGCACCTCGCGCGCATCCGCGAGGAACTCAAGGCCTACTTCGACGGCAGATCATTCGCGTTCCGTACGCCGATCATGGCGCCCGGCAGCGACTTCCAGCAACTCGTCTGGGACGAGCTGTGCCGTATCAAGCCCGGAGAAACGCGCACCTACGCGCAACTCGCCAAAGCGGTGGGGAGAAGCGGCGCTCATCGCGCCGTCGGTCGCGCCAACGGCGACAACCGCATCGCCATCGTCATTCCCTGCCACCGCATCATCGCCTCAGACGGCACCCTCGGCGGCTACGGCGGCAAGATCTGGCGCAAGCAATGGCTGCTCAACCACGAGGCGAAGGTTACTTCTTCCCGCGCCCCATCGCGCACACGATCTCGAACTGCTTCGGCTCGATCGGCGTGACCGACAACCGCTGGCCGCGCTGCAACACGGACATCCCTTCGAGGTCCGCACGCTCCTTCATTTCCTTGAGCGACACCACGCGCGGGAACTTCTCGACGAACTCGACGTCTACCATCATCCAGATCGGATTGTCCTTGCTCGCCTTGGGGTCGTAGTGCGGCTGCTTGGGATCCTGTGCCGTGTGATCGGGGTAGCCCGCCCTGCACACGCGAGCAATACCCACCACGCCCGGCGGTTCAGCGCCGCTGTGGTAGTACAGCACCCCATCGCCCACTTTCATGTCATCGCGCATGAAGTTCCGCGCCTGGTAGTTGCGCACACCGTCCCAGAACGTCTTCTTGTCGCGCTTGAGATGGTCGATCGAATAGCAGTCCGGCTCCGCTTTTACGAGCCAGCACCGTTTCCCAGTAGTCGCTTTCTTTGCCATACCCGATCATCGGCCCCAGGATCCGAAGGTCAAGCGCTTCTATCGCCCGCCTGTCGCCAGATCGTGAGCCCGTCGAACGGCGCCTTCGCTTCTGCATCAGACGTTATTGCACCACACGCCGCGACACGTCGCTCGTGTTGCCGATCTCCGCCGCCTGGAACCACAGTGTGCGCCCCGCCAGCCCCGGCGCCAGGTTCCCCGACAACGTCGCCACGCCCAGCCCATTGGCGGTCGCCGGGCCGGCAATCAACGGATGACGCAGCGCCAGCGTCACGTCATACTGCGGCACGGGCGTCTTGCCCGGGCCCAGCAGGCTGTACAGAAACAGCACGCGCGCGTTCGGCGAAACGCCGCTGACCGTCAGGACCGCGTGACCGCCCGCAAACAGATTGGGCACGTCCAGGTGCATTGCCGTCTTGATGCGGTACACGCCCGAGAGAAGATCCACGACGAACAACTCGCCGTTCAGATCTTCACCAAACGAGGAGAACGCACCGAATGCCGAGCCGTCCGGCTTGCGCAACTCTCCACTGTGATCGAGAGACTCCACCACCTGGCTGCCGTCGTATCGAACAGAGAACGACTCGCGCGAGCAGAAGTCGGCGTAGAAGTAGTGCCCACCGAGCAGCGGAATCGACTCGCCCCGGTACACCGAGCCGCCGATGATGCAGCACCTCGTGGGGTTGGACTGGTGCTGGTATTCCGTGATCGGATCGGTCAGCAGGCCGTTGGGATCGCAGTCCTGCCGCGGCCGATAGCAGTGCGCGCCTTCCTTGATCGCCCAGCCGTAGTTTCGACCCCCGTCGCCATCCGCAATGAAATCGACTTCCTCCCATGTGCCGTACCCCACGTCGGCGACGTACAGATCCCCGGTCTGCGCGTCAAACGCCGCCCGCCACGGATTGCGAAATCCAATCGCCCAGATCTCATCAAGCGTGTTGGGATCATTGACGAACGGGTTATCCGGCGGGATCGCATAGGGCGAGCCGCCATCCACATCGATGCGCAGGATCTTGCCCATCATCAGCTGAGGGTTCTGCGCGTGGTTGTTCGTATCGCCCTGCGGCCCGCCGTCGCCGCACGTGATGTACAGATACCCGTCAGTCGGTGAAAAGCCGATGAACCCGCCCGCGTGCAGGTCGTCATTCGGATTGCGCGCGATCTTGATGATCTCAAATCGGCTCGATGCGTCCGCCACGTCCGGATCGTTCGACACGTTGTATCGATCGACGACCGCATCCCCGTTGGAATCGGTGTAGTAGATGTAGAACAGCCGGTTGTTCTGAAAGTCCGGATGGAACGCCATGCTCATGAACCCGCCGTCGCCCCGCGCCCGCAGGTGGTCTGAGATATTCAGAAACGGCGTGGGCAGAACGTGCTCGTCCTTGAAGATTTTCAACAGCCCCGACGTTCGCTCGAGAATGAAGACGCGGTCGAGGTCGCCCGGCGCCTGGCCGGCCCAGGTTGGCATCGTTACATCGTTGGTGATCGTTTCAGTCGTGAGGCGCTGCGCCGCCGCCGGATCGACATGCCCCAGTCCGAGCGCCAGCAGCCCGATCGCCGTCGCGGTTGCCACCACTTTCTTTCTTCGCTTCGCGATCATCAATTCTCTCCTCTGTTGGGCACGCTCCCCACCCTCACTCATCTCGCCACTACCGCACCACACGCCGCGACACGTCGCTCGTGTTGCCAACCTCCGCAGCCTGGAACCACAAGGTCCGCCCTCGCAGACTCTGCGGCAACACGCCGCTGAACACCGCCAGTCCGTCCCCATCGGCGTTCGTCCGCGCCACGATCACCGGCCGCCGCAGCGCCAGCGTGACATCCAATTGCCGCATCGGCGTTGGCCCCGTGCCGTCCTGGCTCAGCAGCAGCGTCACCGTCGCTCGAGGAGTCACCCCGCTCACAGCGATCTCCGCCGCGCGCCCCGCCGCCAACTCCGGCACATCCAGTTGCATCGCCGTCACGATGCGATAGATCCCTGTCGCATGATCGACGAGAAACATCTCGCCATCGAGCGACTCGCCGAACGACACGATCGCGCCAAAGCGATCACCACTGGGCTTGCGGATGTCGGCCGAGTGGTCGATCAGATTTCTCGTGCTGCTTGGCGCGCCGCGGATCGAAAACACCTCCGAAGCGCACAACTCCGCATAGAAATATCGCCCCGCCAGCAGCGGCATCGCCTCGCCGCGATACACGCTTCCCCCCGTGATCGAGCATCGCGGCGGGTCGGTCGTGTGCGTGTACTCCACAATCGGGTTTGTCAGCAACCCTTCCGGATCGCAGTTACTCGATTGATCGAGACAGTGGTTCCCTTCCTTGATCGCCCAGCCATAGTTGCGCCCGCCCTCGCCGTCCGCGATGAAGTCCACTTCCTCCCACAGGTTGTAGCCGACATCCGCGACATACAGATCACCCGTCTGCGCATCGAACGCCGCCCGCCACGGGTTGCGCATGCCGATCGCCCAGATCTCATCGCGCACATTGGAATTGCCCAGGAACGGATTGTCCGGCGGAATCGCATACGGACTGCCGCGATCCACGTCGATGCGCAGGATCTTGCCCAGCAGCAGTTGCCCATTCTGTGCATGCCCGTTCGGATCACCCTGCGGCCCGCCGTCTCCAACCGTGATGTACAAGTATCCATCCGTCGGGCTGAACGCAATCGTCCCGCCCGCGTGCATCACGTTGTCAGGGATCCGAATAATCTCCACCCGGCTCGCCGGGTCGGCCACGCTTCGGTCCGGCGACACCGTGTATCGCTCGATCACCGGGTCGCCGCTCGCATCGGTGAAGTACACGTAGAACCAGCCGTTGCGCGCATAGTCAGGATGAAACGCCACGCACATCAATCCGCCGTCAAAGCGCACGTTCAAATTCGCCGAGAGATCCAGAAACGGCGTCGGCAGCACCTGCCCGTCCTGGAACACCCTGATCAGCCCCGAACCATGCTCGGCAATGAAAACGCGCTCAGTATCCCCCGGCGCCTGACCGACCCACACCGGCAGCCGCACGTCATTCGTCACGAGTTCCGTCTTCAGCCGCTGCGCCGCCGCAGGCGCTGCGCCCCACAGCCCCACCGTCACCAACCCGATCGCCGCCGCCTTCATGGTCATTGCCACACGTTGCCTGCCATCCATGGTCCTGTCCCCTGTTGAAAAAGCGCACCGCCACCATCCCGGCGCAGCGTTGCGCTCCCCGCGACTTCAATTCATCACCCACGAAAACGAAGCCCGACTCATCCGGCGTCGCGCTGGAAGTGGTACAGCCGATCGTCCCAGTTGTTCAGATCAAGGATGTAATCGTCCGTGCGATACTCGGCGTGCCCATCGAGGTAGAGCACGTTGCTCCCTGTCTTGTGCCGCTTGTTGTTGATGCGCCGCCCGCCCGTGCCCTGGTACTGCCCCGTCACGTGCACCGCACGCCAGGTATCCAGCCACCCCGCCGGCCCGCGGTCGCCGTTGGACGGCCACGACGAGTTGTACATCACGTTGTAGAAATAATTGCTGGCGTCATCTTCGTACTCCGTGATGTACACCATCGAACTCGCGAACGGCACCTTCTCGATCTGGTGCGCAAAGCGGCCGTTGCCGTGCGTCGCATTCCCCTCGTTCACCACGCCCGGCCGATCAAACCGCAATCCGTTGATGATGTACGTCACGTTGTGGTTCTTGTTCGGATGCGTCGGACACTGGTAGATCTTCGTCGCATTGACAAACTTGTCACACCGGTCACGCGGCGGGTTGTGGTAGTTTCCCAGATACTCGCTGCGCGGCGCCACATACTTGCGAAACGCCATCGCCCACGTCACGTGCGACACCGTCTTCCAGCCGCCGCTTCGCTCCTGCGTGGCCACCTCGTTGCCCTCGCGCGGCACGAAATCATTCTCATCTGCCGCGTAGATCATCATCGCATGACCCATCTGCCGGAAGTTCGACAGGCATTGCGCCCGTTGAGCTGAATCACGCGCCGCCGACAAAGCCGGCAACAGCAACGCAATCAGAAGCGCGATAATCGAAATCACCACCAGCAGTTCAATCAGCGTAAAGCCACGGCTTGCCTTGCGTCCCACGCACGCCTCCTTGGTATGCAGCCAGACGGCCGGAATCGGTCGCCTCGGGAATCCACCCTACGAGCATAACAGATTGCCGGCCCGCCGCAACCGCCAAATCGACCATTTCCCCACTTTTTCAGCCGATTCCATCGAGCAATTCCTGTACGCGCAACTCCAGAATCGCCGTCAGCTCACCCGCCGTCAGCTTCTTCCGCTCGCCACCGCTCTCTTCGCCTCCCCCAACCTCCACCGCTTCGCCAAACTGCACCACCGCACGCCGCGGCGCCCGCACCGTCGCCGTCGCCGCCCCCAGCACATCCTCTTCAAACTTGTCCAGCGTCTCCGCCAGCCGCTCCACACTCGGCCGCTCATCCACGTAATCCCCGGGATAACTGAACGCCTGCACCACCAGAAACAAGTCATCCAGATCCGCAGCCACCTGGGCCCGATCGCTCATCTCTCCACTTGCACCGCGCCCCGCGTCCGCACTGCCCAGCTGCACGCTTGTCGCCAGACCGTGAGCCTGCCGAACGGCGCCATCGCTTCCCTCTTCAATCTCCACCAGCCTCTTCAAGCAAGCCGCCCGCGCCTCCTTCACCCGCACAGGGATCGCGCCGGCGCCGTCGCTCTCCCTCCCCCGGCTCTGCGGGGGAGGGGCAGGGGTGGGGGCGCCTTTCCCTGCTCTCTCGTCGCTTCTCCCCACTCCACCGCGCTGAGCGTCCCCTGATCCCCGCTCCACGCTTGTCGTCAGACCGTGAGCCTGTCGAACGGCGCCATCGCCTCTCTCCACCTTCCCCCGCACGCCATACCTCCCCTCAATTCCACTCAAGATAGAGTCCGCCAGCACCAGCCGCCGCGTGGCGATCGTGCCTTGCAGCGTCTCCCCCAGATACTCGATCTCCTTCAGCGCGAGCAATCCTTCCGCAAACCGATACACCCGCTGCGCCAGCGGCAGCTCAGGACGCGGCCGCCACAGCACCTTCGCCTCCAGCCGCCCCATCAACTCAACCAGCGCCGGCGTCGGATCCTCCAGGTACGCATACTTGATCGCGCACGGCACCGCCACGATCCGCCGCGCCGCCTTCCTGGCCGCGCTCAGCGCGATCGCCGCCGCCCCGTCGCGAAACGGCGTCACCCGATCATTCTGGTGGTACACCTCCCCCTCGGGAAACACGACCAGAGGCTCACGCCGCTCCCTCACCACCTCCACGGCCGTGCGAAACGCCTCCTTGTCCGCCCCCTCGCGATCGACGCTGAAACACCCGTGCCGCGTCAGCAGCCACCGCCCGACCGCCCCCTGCATTTCAAACACCTGCCATGCCGACATGAAGTAGAACGGGCGCCCCGCCGCGTCCGCCGCCTCGAACATCGCATACGCATCCGCATGCCCCGGATGGTTCGGCGTGATCAGCACCCCCTCACCCCGCCCAACCGCGGCGCGCACGACCTCAACCCCGCGCACGGCAACCTCAACCAGCCGCTGCTCCCCGGCCGCCTTCCGCCGCCGCAGATTGCGAAACAGCCGGATGACCGTGGGATTGAGCCGGGCTTCCCAACGCTGCGGTCGAGGATGAAGTGGATATCGGTTCACTGACGTACCTCATCGGCGATCAGCGTCCACACAGCGCACCCGCTCACGGACCATCACCCACCCCCAACCCCCTCCCCCCCAACGCCCGGGCATAGCCATGCC
>DIDT01000054.1 GCA_002418285.1 Phycisphaerales bacterium UBA5793 | reverse complement strand
GAAAACGCAAAAAAGTTGAGCAAAACTCAAAATGACCCCCCTCAGAAAAATGAAAATCGACGAAAATTCCTGATTCCTCCCGCACAGAGGCGCTCGTTTACACAAACGCGCGCCGCAGCGCACACCAGCGCTCAAAAATCGCGCACAGGAGCGCTCCGGCGCGCATGAAAAGTTCCCGACATGGTGCATCTCTGTGTTGGCACGCACTTTGCGTTGCACATTTTCTGGTTTCGCAATTCCCGCCGCGCCAGCCGCGAACTTTTTGTCGCGCTGGCCAACTCGAGCATCGATCCCACCCGTCTTACCGCCGCGCCATCGGCTCCGTTCGCGCACGCCGGCGCACTGTCTCACCTATTGGTGATGAGTCATCTTGATCGCCCAACCTGTCTGCCGGCCGCTCGACGCACGCCCAACGCCCAACACCGACTCCCTCACAGTCGCGGCTCGTCGGATCGCTTCGCTGCCCATCGCCCTCGACGCTCCGACCAGACCAACGCGCCAGCGAGGACAAACGCCCCTCGGACCTCGAACTCTTTGCTCGCGCGTCAGTCTGGTTCACCCGCTCACCCCTCACCAACCCAGCCCTTCACCCCTTCATCCCCTCAACCGGCCCAACTGCCGCCGCCTTTTCTTCGACTCCCGCCCCGACTTGTCCGATAGAGGAAAGACGATGAAGTCCGATATCAGGTCCATACTCAAACTCGAGGTCCCGCTGATCGTTCGCATTGCCGAGCGGGCCATGCACGTGGACGAGGTCGTCCAGTGGGTGCCCGGCATGATCATCGAGATGGCCAAGAACGCGGATGAGGAACTCGAGCTGCTCGTCAACAACGTCGCCATCGGCGTCGGCTCGGCGGTCAAGATCACCGAGAACTTCGGCATCCGCATCTCCTACGTGGGCGATCTCCGCGAGCGGATCGACGCGATCTCAGGCCGCCGGCCGATCCCCGAGGCGGCTGAGACACCCGAAGAAGATCGCGCCCCTTCGCTGGATCCCGAAGAAGCCAAGGTTCCGGCAGGTGATGCCGAATGACCCGGTTTCGATCGCCGTCTCGCCGCGCTAAACTGACCCGCAGGTGCAGCCCCGGCCGACGGGCCGCTGCGCCCGAACCCGGGCGACCATCGGGAGGAGTCAGCGTGAACCGGTCTTCAAGTTCGTGGCGCAATCTTTCGAGACTCGCCGTGGCGGGTGTCCTGGCTCTTGGCGCCGTCGGGTGCTATGGCCCCTACAAGCCGCGTATGCACCAGCGGATCATCGGTTCCGGACTCGTCGCCGAGTATGACACGACGCACGATCGACTCATCCGGTTTGGACCGCGCGGCAGGTACAACCTGCTGTGGGTGAAGGATCTCGATGAGCCCGCCGCTCCGAGCGATGAGTACACCTACTACGGCGGCATGTTCTCCTGGGTCAGCCCGCAAAGCGCGTGGGCTGATGCGAAGGGCAACCCCAAGCCCTGGCCGCCGCCATTGGCGATGGATGCCGGCCCGACGCTGGCCACGCTGCACGGCCTCAACGAGTTTGAAGCCGTCGGCCCCGTCCTCGACTCCGGCCTGCAGGAGATCAAGAGCCTCCAACTCGGCCGCGACCAGTACGGCCCGCGGGCCCTGGTCACCAACGGCCTGAAAAACACAACCGATCAGCCGCAGTGGGGCGGGATCTGGCTGAGCACCGCTGCCGTGCCCGGTTCGGTCATCGCCGTCATTACTCCCGAAGGCGATCGCGAGATCACGCTGAGCAATCATCCCGGCGCTCAGGAAGTCTGGGACAACATCACCAAGACGCGCAGTCGCTGGACACTGATTCGCACGAAGCGCTACTACGGCTTTCTCGGCATGGGCGGCACATTCAAGGCGACCGTGCCTTCCGATCGCGTCATTGCAATTCATCGGCGCGGCTACTGGTTCGTACGAATCGGCGAGCCATGGACGCCCGAGTCTGATCCGACGCTGACCGAAGCGGGGCAGGGGCCCGTCGAAGTGGCGGTGAACTTCGCTCGCCTGCGACACGAAGCGGCGCTGCTCGGCCCGATCAGCGAGATCGCGCCCGGCCAGACGAGTCAATACCGCGAACGGTGGTACATCATTCCCGGCATGGCGTCGCGCACCCGCCAACTCGACGAGGAGTTGTACAAGATCGATCCGCTGCGCTTCCCCCTGCCGACGTACCTGCAGGATGACGAGGCGGATGCGGAACTGGATCAGTGGCTCGAAGACGATGGCGAGCCGATGGCGCCTCCGCCAGAAGGACCGGTGGAGGGCGCACCGCCGCAGCGCGATGCTCATGATCCGCCGCCCATCGACATCGATGATGTCACGGACAAATGATCGCGGTCAAGATGACGCGGGCGTTCAGGGTCGTTCTGGATTCCACGTCACGCCGTCGTACCACTCCTTGGGCCATTGAATGAACTCGGCTGGCCGATCGTCGACGTGGCTGTCCGCGAAGAGGACGTTGTTGCTCTGGCCGTGGCGATTGATGCCGACGCGTCGCACGTTGCCGGCGAACTGATTGGAGCCGTGGTCCGGTCCGAGCAGGTGCGCCACGTTCCACACGTCATAGACTCCGGCGTCGTAGGCGAGGTCGCCGCGCAGCGCGTTGCCGGCGATGCTGTTATCGGCGTCATCCGTAAATGCGGTCAGGTAAATCATTTCCGACGGCCGATGCAGAGACGAGATTGGCGTGGCCGGGCGCCGATCGGACCCGACGACGTCGATTCCGCGGGGAAGATCTGGAAAGCCGATTCCGTTGACGACGTATTGGACGTGGTGGTTGGCGTTTGGATGTGCCGGATCGAGATAGACGGGCGAGGCAAGATCATTGCGGCCGCCGTCGTGCACAACATAAGGTTGCAGCGCGTTAATCCAGGGGATGTACTTGCTCTCGGCAAGCGATCCCCGCCACGGCGCCTTGCCTTCGCGCGGCAACAGATCCTGATGATCTCCGGCAAACTGGGCAAACGCAACTCCGAGTTGATGCTGGTTCGAAGCGCACTTTGTCGATATTGAAGCGTCACGCGTGTTGGCCAGCGCGGGCAACAACATGCCGATCAGTATCACGACGATGCAGATCACAATCAACAGCTCGATGAGCGTGAAGGCGCGATCACAAATGCGTTGATGCTTCATGCGGCACGTCTCAATGCTTCCATGGTGGAACTCACGCGCGGTGGTATCTGGCGTAGAGAGTGCGCCATGATTGGACCATGAGCCAGTTACAATTGAATGTTTTGTATGCAATTCACTTCTTTTGGCTTCACATTTGCGCGCTTCGATGTATCTTGTTACTCGTCTGTCGCTTCTCACGACCATCGGTGAGTGAGTGAGCGAGCACGGCGGGCCAGCATCCTGCGGTGCACTCTGTCAACGTGCGGTATTCCGCGCTTGACCCGTACGGCAATTCGGGGCGCCAAGACTGCGCGGTGCGGTTGTCCGGCTGCCCTCCGGAAGTGGGAGGGGATGGAGGAGAACACGATGACACGATTCAAGAAGCGATCGCTTACCCGGTATGGGTTGGCCCTGCTGGTTGTCGCCGGCGCGGCGCTGCTCGCGGGCACCAGTCCTTCCGGCGCATCGGATGGGGAAGTACTGCCGGATCAGGACTGTTGGTTGTCGGGGACTCGCATTTGTAACCTGACGTACTACTCTCAATGCTGGCAGCAGCCGGACGGCACATCTTGCTTCCGCTGTCCATTCACCTTCATTGGAGCCGCCAACTGTGTGGTGCGGCCGGGGTATGCCTGTCAGCGAACCGACGACCTGCCCTTTGACTGCGGTCCCAAGAACATCGGCATCTGCGTGGCTGGGAATTGTTTCGGCGCAGTGGTCATCCCGGATCTGTGCAAGCTTCTCCAGTGTACCAACGTCTCGTCCTGATTGGTGGTAGAATGAAACGAGCCGGCCGGTTGAACCGATGAGAGGAAAGCGGGCCGGCGGAGAAGAATCGCCGTCATCAGCGGTCTCGCGATTGGGAGCACGACATGACTCACGGGCGAATCTCCTTCTTCGTTGCGATACTCATCGCCACGGGTGCCGCAGCAGTTCACGGCCAGGATCTGAGCCGTGACCAAGTTGCCAAGGCGCTGCTGGACGCGGAGATCGCGCGACAGTCGTTGCGCATTGAGTATGAATTCAAGGTTCCGGCCGGGAAGCGCCCCTCCGAGGACATGCGCACCATCATCACTCGGCTCACGGATGGGCAGGGTCGTTACCGGCAGGAGACCCTTCGGCCTCGCACGAATGAACGTCCCAAGCCGATCGTGCAGGTCGATATGTGGGACGGGGCACTGACGGCGCAGGAGTTTTACTTCGCGGGCGAAGCAAAGACATCTCGTCACAACGTCGTCGTATCAGATCAGCGTGTGCAGATCGATGAAGTCGATGAGCTGGGGCCCTCTCTTGGCTTGCGCTGCTGGCACATGGAGCAGAGTGTCGGTACGCTGCTGTCGGATGCGGCAACCAATGCCGAAGTGAGCCAGGTGTCGCTCGATGGACGCCCCGTCGTCGAAGTGAAACTCCTCGGTCCGGAGCTTGTCTCGAATGCAGTTTTCGTTTACCGATATGATCCACAACGGGACTGGCTTTTGCTGGAATGGGAGACCTTTGCGTACAGCCTCGAAGAGGGCAAGGCCCTGGGCGAAGGGCAACTGCACTTTCACTCGAAGGTCGTTGCCTCTGATCTGCGCGAAGTGGGCGATATCTGGATGCCAGGTCGCTTCGACACCTACACCACCTTCAGACCGGGCACGGATGAGGTGGAGAAGTATCAGCAGACAACCTATGTGCGGGCCATCGAACTCAATCCGGCCTGGACGGACGCTGATTTCACGGTTGATCTGGCCTCGCTTCCCCAGCACAGTCAGATTGTCGATATGCGGTGGGGCGGAACGTATCGATTGAGCGAAGACGTAGTGTTGCTTGGCGGTCGGCTTCATCAACTTCGGCAGACCATTGACGCGCCGATCGATCCGGCTCACTACACGGACGTGATGCTCGGTTCGACGCCGATTGTCGATCTCTCGCTGACAGCCTCGGGTGGATCCGGCTCAGCGCGCTCGCTGAGCGATTGGCTGCGTCTGACGGGATACCTCATGATCGCCGCCGGCGCCGTTGGCGCGGCAGTGCTCTTCTTTCGACATCGCTTCAGCGGCAGTTGAATCGGTGGCGTGAGTGTGCCGGGTGGGATTTGAACTGAAGGGCTTTGACTGGACGCGCATTGGCGCCATCCAGTTTCACTCGCGCCGATGCCGGGCGTGTGAATGTTGACAGTGAACGGGGCAGGTCGCTGAGGGGCGGCGTGTTTCCCGACCAGACAGGGGAGAAAGATGATGAAGCGCCACCAGTTCCTGGTGGGAGCGGCGATCGCTGCTCTCGTACTGCTCGGACTTGCCGCGATCCTCGTGGATCACCGGAAGATCGAAGCGCCCGGCCATGCAGTTGCACAGCAGTTCAACGCGGGACACCTCCTCGTCAACCTGCCGCACCCGCTCACGCATCGATTTGAATTCCGCAACGACACGGACGAGCGGCTGGAGATCGCCGCCATCAAGCCATCGTGCGGGTGCACGAAGGTGGAAGCGCCGGTGCGAGCGTTCGATCCGGGCGAGTCCGGCTGGCTCGAGGCGACGGCAACCCTGCACGCATCGGGCCCGTTTACCACTGAAGTGGTGGTGCACTGGTCGACTGGCGAGAAGACGCACTACACGCTCGGAGCGTTCTCGCAGGTGGCGCGCGAGTTGTCGCTTTCGACCTTGAGCGTTGATCTTGATGTCGCCGAGCCGCGCACGCTGGTGCTGACCTACATCGACCAGGACGGCCAGGAGCCCGGGCCGGTCAGATTGGACGCCGCGGCTGAGGCATTGAAGGTTGACGTGGGGCCGTGGAAACCGGTCATTGCGGTGAACAGGGAGTATGGGATCGCGGCGCAGTATGCGGCAAACGTGAACGTCGAGTTAACCGACTCGCTCGACGAACTCAGCCGCGTGCAGTTCTCGCTTGCCTCATTGCCCGACGTTCGGCCAGCCGAATTGGTGGTGCGAACGCCGGCGCTTGTTCGAAGCTACGCCATGAAGCACCACTCGCGGCGCCCCAGCACGGGTCCGATCTTAATCGAGCACGCAACTGAACCGGCCGCCCGCACCGAATCCACGGCGGGAGATCAACCGTGACTGCCAGGTCGACGCGCTGAGCGCTCGTCCAGTGCGATGAGCGATCGACGCCATCCCGTTGCAGATGAACTTGAACGGCTCTACCGGTGGGGCAGTGCGGGTTCGGCAATCGGGTTGATCGGTCCGGTTGGCAATCCCTTGGCGCGCCAGAGTCGCTGCAGTTGAGCGGGATCAGTTGGTTCTGTAATCTGACCTTCGGGGGAAACCATGCGCAGGATGTCTCCCTTGGCGTTGATGGTCTTAATCGTCGCCGGCAGGGACGGATCCTGGCGCGATTCGACGGTGAAGCGATCGGGATTGCTCGTTGCCTTGATGATCTCGCTGCGGCGCTTCACATCCGCGGTCTGCGGGCGGAAGAGGTACATGATGTACGACCCTTCCTTGCCTGGGTTGAGCATGCGGTAGATCAAATGCTGTTCAGCCTGCGAGAGGAAGGCGTCCGGAGTGGTGAAGGTCGGATTGTCGATTCCCACGCCATCCACGTTGACGGCGACATCAATGCGTCCACCCTGGCGGGTTCCGCTGATTGAAGATCGCGAAGCGACGCGATACCCGCGATCCACCTTTTCGTAGGTTGTCTGGCGCGTGTACCAGATCTCCGATTTGCGGTCGAAGGACATCCAGGCGAGACCTTCGATCTCCGAGATGTAGGCGTCCGCGGCGCTCTGTGATGCGACGAGGAAGCGAGCCGACTGACTGACGAGGAGTCCCTCTTCGGCCTCGGTGGGAGTGAACTTGGATTG
This sequence comes from Phycisphaerales bacterium UBA5793, assembly GCA_002418285.1. GTDB lineage: Bacteria > Planctomycetota > Phycisphaerae > Phycisphaerales > UBA5793 > UBA5793. The sequence goes on along the minus strand of DIDT01000054.1, from coordinate 2,004 downwards.
ATCGCGATTCGTGCCGACGAGACCGCGCGGTCCAATGTCCTCCTGGATGCGGTAGTACGCGGTTTCGTTGTCGATGCCATCGCCCTTGGTGTACACGCGGTACCACGAATCGGGCGTGAGCATCTTGCGATACTGTTCGGCGGTGAGTTGCGCCAGGACTTTGTTGGTGGCGTCGATGCCTTCCTGGATTTCGCGTTTGACCGCTGCCGGATCGCGGAACTGGAAGGTGTCAACGCTGGCCTTGGTCGCCTTGATGATGGCGTCGGCGTGGGTGCCGTCGCCGCGCACGCCATAGACCACGAAGGTGCCGGGCAGCGGCTTGAAGATGGTGTAGACTCGCACTTCGCGCATGAGGCCGTCTCGCGTGTCGAAGGCCATATCGAGTACGAACTGCTCGGCACGCTGGCCATTGATATCGATGGCTTCGCGCGTGCGGGTCTTGCACTCTTTCACGCGCCGTTTTTCGGTATCGGTTGTGCCCTGACTGGCTTCGATGGCGCGATCGGCGACGGCGGCAATGGTCTCTTCATCGTTGCGAGTCTGGATGACTTCGAGTGTGCCGATCCAGAGCATGTCGAACGACTCAACGAGGACGCGCCGGGTCGACTGCGGATTCCGCGTGACCTTGGCGCCCTCGGGCAGGCGCATGGTCAATCCGACGCTCTCCTCTTCGTAGATCGTGCTGCTGAGCGTGGTGATCGGTTCGGAGGGCTTAGCGTCCTGTGCCCAGACCTGAGGCGCGATGCAGGCGAGCATCGCCAGGGTGAGCGTCCAAGTGGTCAGGCGTCGTGTGGAAAAACTGCGAGGGTCCATCAACCCGTCTCCTTGTCAATACCGCTTTCCAGAGTGCGACCCGGTGTTTATCGGCCTACGAGCGGTGCATCTTGCGGGCCTTGACGCCCGGTTCCGGCATCGCCGCCCGCTCGGACATCCCGAGCGGCTTTGCTTTTGATCGCGTCTGCACAAATGCGAACGCCATGGCCAGCGAGACAAGCAGGATGCCCGCCATGACGACGGTCACGATGACCTGTCGTGATCGCTCCGATCCCCAGCGTGAATCAGGTGCACTCATGGGCAATGGTAGCGAAGCAGGCGAATCAGCGAAGGCAAGTTCCCGAGCCGGCCGCATCTGCGCCGACTTCTTGAGCCGGTACTCTCGCAAGGCGGACGACTGACAGGCATCGTGGGTTTTCAAGGCGCCGCCCCGACGTCATGAGAGCAGGTCCGATCTGGTGCATGGCCCCGCAGACAAGTAGGGATTTCTCTTCAAAAGCTGAGAATCGCCTGTGTCTTTTGGCAAAAACGAAGTAGACTATCCAAGCGGCTGGCACGTTCTGAAGTCTGGTCGCTTTTTGGCGTAACAGCCGTCGTCTGGATCGAGCGGTTTTTCGTGGCTTGTTTTCCAATTTAAAAAGGAGAAGGAAATGAAGCAGTTTGTACTTGCGGGTGCTTGTGTATTGGCCCTTGGCGGCGTCGCTTTTGGCGATGGGTTTATCGGGCTGAATGATTTCTCGGGTGGTGAGACGGTCATCGACTTCAACAACACCGACATGACTTTGCTCACGCATCCGACGGCAAGCATCGGCTCAGGCATCACGGTCACCGACAGCGGTGGCGGCACCGGATTTGGCGGATGGCGCGGCAACATTGACTGGAGCACTTTCTTTGACAACATCCCAGGCGCTTCCCTCGGTCGCGCGCTGGCCGACAGCTGGGGCGCTTCCGATCTGAAGTACGACTTCACCGGCGCCGGAAGCCCGACCCGGGTCGGCATGCTGCTGTCCACCGGAACCCAGACGACCTGGACGATCGAGGTATACAGCCCGTCCAACACCCTCATCGACACGGGTACGGTGATGATGCCAACCGGTGGCGATGCGGTCTTCGCCGGCTATGAAGCCTCCGGCGGCATTGGGTACTTCCGCATCATCGACCAGGAGAACGGCTACATCACCATCATGGAAGATGTCCGCTTCGAAAGCGTCGGTGGCTATCGCCTGAACG
>DIDT01000007.1 GCA_002418285.1 Phycisphaerales bacterium UBA5793 | reverse complement strand
CACCGCCGCCATGGCCCTCGCGATCGCCGAGCAGGCCCGCCGCCGCCAGACCCCACTTCCTGCCCCGGCGAATTCGACTGGCGAGGCCGCACCGGTCCGAATCTCCCGACCCGGCATCGAAGTCGAACTCAGCCGCCCTCTACCCACGCCGAGGTCAGAATCCGCGGCACCCCCAACATCCAGTGATGTCTCGCGTCCTCGGGCCAAGCCGACTCCGGCGCCCGCTAGCGAGCCGCTGCCCGTAGCCAAGCGATTCGTACTCGCGCCACCCGCTGGCGACGCTCCGATAGCCGCTCCTCCCAGCCCTTCTCCGTCAGGTGCGCCCCGAGCAACTTCCGCGCCATCAGCCGTGCCTCCACCGGCGCCGACTCCGGCTCGCTCCGCCAAGCGATCCAGTGCGACCCGATCCGTTCCAGCGCCTGCACCCACGCCACAGCGATCAACGGATCCGGCGCTGCACGATGAACTCGCCACGCTCAAACAAATGGTCAGCCAGGTTCTGCAGCGCCAATCCGGTACGCTCCAGCCCGCCATGCCCGAGGCCCTCTTCAATGAGTATGTCAGTCTGATCCAGAACGAAGTGGCTCAGGAAATCGCCGACGAACTCTGCGACACCGTGCGCCGCGAACTGACTGATGCCGAACTGACCGACGCTGCCGCCGTCCGGGCCAGCTTCCGCACTCACCTCGCCCAGTATGTCCCGATTGCGCCGGATTCGATGCTCGTCACCCCGACCGACGGCCGGCCCTTCACCATCGCTCTTGTTGGCCCTACCGGAGTGGGCAAGACCACGACGGTCGCCAAGCTCGCGGCGGCTTTCAAACTCCGGCACAACAAACGTGTTGGCCTGATCACCACTGACACCTACCGCATCGCCGCCGTCGATCAGCTCCGCACCTATGCCAACATCATCGGCCTGCCCCTCAAAGTGGCCCTTTCCCCCGATGAAATGCTTGAAGCCTGCCAGTCTCTGGCGAACTGCGACGTCATTCTGATTGACACAGCCGGACGTTCCCCCAACGATTCAGCTCGGCTCGACGAGATCAGGGATTTTGCCAAGGCTGCAAACCCGCACGAGGTTCATCTCGTCCTTTCCAGCACCTGCAGCGAACAGGCTCTCATGCGAACCATCGAACGATTTTCGACGGTCCAGACCGACCGTGTCATCTTCACCAAGACGGACGAAGCCGTGAGCCTCGGGGTCCTCATTAACGTCATGCGCAAAGCAGGCAAGGAACTCTCGTTTATTACGACCGGACAGGAAGTTCCTGATCACATCGAAGCGGGCAGTCCCGATCGACTGGCCGCCCTCGTGCTCGGGGAGAAGGGATAAGGATGACCGTGGCAGATCAGGCCCAGCGCCTGCGCGACCTCGTCAAGAACGAGGCCGTCCACACCAGTTCGCCTGTCGATCCACCGCCCGTCCTGCACCGGACGACGCGGTCTGCATCGGGCGACGCGGTTCATCCCCCCAAGCCTGTCGCCGCTCCCGAGTCGCGCCACTCGAACACGGCCCCTTCACTTCCCGAAGCCGGCCCCAAGGCACACGTCATTGCCGTCGCCAGCGGCAAGGGCGGTGTGGGCAAGACCAACGTCGCCGTCAACCTCGGCGTCGTGCTTGCACAACTTGGCAAGAAGGTCGCGCTCGTCGATGTCGATATGGGACTCGCCAACGCCGATGTCATCTGCGGCGTCAAGGCCCCCTACAACCTCGCCCACCTCATCGGCCCACAGAAACGCAAGCTCCGCGAGATCGCCGTTGACGCACCGGGTGGCTTCAAACTCATCCCCGGCGCCAACGGCATCGGCGAGATGGCCGACCTTCCCACGCCGATGCTTGATCGACTCATCTCCCACCTTACACAGATCGAATCGCAATGCGACTTCGTCATCCTCGACACCAGCGCCGGCATCAACTCCGCCGTCATCGCTTTCGCCGGCATGGCTGACACCGTCCTGGTCGTCACCACCCCCGAGCCCACGGCCGTTACTGATGCCTACGGCCTCGTCAAATCCGTCCTCAAACGCACGCCCCTGGCCAATCTCTACCTGCTCGTCAACCAGGTCGAGAATGAACTCCAGGGCAAGGAAGTCCATCAGCGCATCGCGATGGTTGCCCGTCGCTTCCTCCAGCGCGAAGTTGGCTTCGCCGGCTCGATTCCCTACGACAAGGGAGTCGGTCTGAGCGTGCTCAAGCGCATTCCCTTCTGCATCGCCTTGCCCGGCGCGCGAGCCTCTCTGGCTGTTTCACATCTCGGGGCCGCGCTCGTTCGCCGCACCGAGCGGGCGGACGCGGTCACTCCGGCTCATCGACGCGGTTTCTTCGCCCGGATTGGCCAATGGCTCGGCCGGGCTCGCCAGCCCAATGGCTGACATTCTCCCGCTTTTTGTTGATTCGATGGGTCGATCATCCGATATCCACGGATACCCGCGAGACCCATGTCGGACCAAGCAAGCCAGATCAGAGAGCCGGTTCCACCCCCCGCGCGAGTCATCGCCGGGTGCTTTGCCATGTCCGCCTTTTCCATCGCCATTATCTCGGGCATCTTCGCGGGCAATTCGGCCACAATGGTCCTCTCCAGAGCGCTGGTCTGCCTCTTTGGGGCCTATCTGCTCGGCCTTCTCGCCGGAGAAATCCTTGCCTTCGCGATCCGCGATCACCTCCGCAGATACCTAGCGGAGCACCCGGTCCCGGATTCTGACATACCGCTGGATGAGATCGTTGGTGAATTACGTGTGGATAAACTGTCCGAATCAAAACCAAACATTGCAGCAAATTCCGCCGATGCGTAGTTATTTTGGGCAAAGTTGGGCGAAACCCTTGCAGTAGCCGTCGAATAACTTATACTTAGCCCCAAGCGGTCCAAGGATGGACCGGCTGCAACGGACTGTGGCCTGTGGTCAGGGAGACGACCCGATGACGAATACAAAAGCGTCCTCGCGCAAGGTTTCGCGCCGAGTTTCCGTTTCGTCGCTCGACGAAATGCCCATCAACGAAGTATGGCTCGAGTACAAGAAGACGGGGACCGAAACCCTTCGCAATTGGCTCACCGAGCACTACCTCCACCTCGTGCGCTACAACGCCGAACGCCAGCACGCCAAGTTACCAGTCGAAGTCGACGTCAATGACCTCATTCAGGCCGGGTTCTTCGGCCTGCTCGACGCCATTGACGCCTTCGACCTCAACTACGGCGTCAAGTTCGAAACCTACTGCGCCCAGCGCATCCGCGGCGCCATTCTCGACGAGCTCCGCTCGATGGACTGGGTTCCCCGACTTGTCCGCTCGCGCACCAGTAAGGTCGAGGGCGCCCGCAAGGCCCTCAAGGCCAGGCTCGGCCGCAATCCCGACCATCAGGAACTCGCCAATCACATCGGTGCTGACGAAGAGGAGATGAAGAAGCTCATCAAGGATGGCCGGGCCGTCGGCGTCGTCAGCCTCAATCGCAAGTGCTTCGAGACCGACTCGAACAAGGACATTCGCGAGATCGACGTCCTCGAAGATGAGAACCAGGCCAACCCCCTCTCCGAAACGCAGAAGGGCGACCTGAAAGACCTCATCACCAAGGGCCTCAGCCGCGCCGAACGGCTCATCGTCGTCCTCTACTACTACGAGGAGATGACAATGAAGGAAATCGGCCAGACCCTCGACCTCTCCGAATCGCGCGTCTCACAGATGCACTCATCCATCCTCGCCCGACTGCGAGCCCAGATGCTCCACCGCGAACGCGAGTTCTACGCAGGGTAATCGAGCGATCGCAACCGAAAAACGACCTGTTCAACAGCCGCCGGCGCAAGCCGGCGGTTTTCGTTTCTCGGCTTCGAACCTCGTACGATTCCCCGTGCTGTCCCCCACTCAACCCATCACCGCCTACATCGCGCTCGGCTCCAACCTCGGCGACCGCCGCGCCGCCATCGCTTCCGCGATCGATCTGCTCAACCGCGATGAACACACGGAGGTCACCAAAACCAGTCCCCTGATCGAAACCGCCCCCGTCGGCGGCCCGCCCGGCCAGGGCCCCTTCCTCAACGCCGCGTGCGAACTCCACACCACCCGGCCGCCGCGCGACCTCCTCGATCTGCTCCTGCACATCGAACACCAGCTCGGCCGCGAGCGACGGCAGCGCTGGGGCCCGCGCACCATCGACCTCGACCTCCTCCTCTACACCGACGTCATCATCAACGAGCCCGGCCTGCACATCCCCCACCCCCGCATGCACGAACGCGACTTCGTCCTCGAACCTCTCGCCACCATCGCGGCTGATGTCGTGCATCCCGTTCTCAATGCGTCAATCGCCAAATTGCGATCGACACTGACCAGCTGAGCGTGCGAGCAGACGAAACACGCGCCACTCATCGTCCGACTCTGCAGTGCCGAGTCTCAACGTGCAACCGCCACCATAGGATCCGCCACGTGATTGGACCGGAGAGATGGGTAACAGGCGTTCGGAGAAATGGGCAGCGATTATTTGATCGCGGTTTGTCTTCCTGATGCTTCCCGTTGTCGGCCCGCCTGCTCTGGCGCTGGTCCACTTGCCCCAGGTTGAATCGACTCCACAACACGTTGTACGTACCGTTTGTCAGCGTGGGGCGGCTCGCGCGAGCCCTATCGCGCAGTCTGCATTTGCGCAACGACTCAAGAACGATTCGGCGAAGCCATCGAGTCCCCATTCGATCGCAAACTGCCTTGCAGATGCAGTCTTCGTTGTCATCGCTGCGTCGGGCTGCCTGCAGCCCGAAGAAAGCCACATTTCGGCGAAAGACTCAAAATCTCAGAGGTTTCGCGATGCGCCGCCGGTCGGCCCGGATCTTGTCGCCCGGGGGATTACTCGTCATCCAGAGCCAAGTGGTGCCGCGCCCACTCACGCCATCTCTCAGTTTCACCGCGCATGGCGATTTCCTGGAGCAGATCGTGTGTGCGGCTGTCCGCTCGCTTGTTCCTCAGTTGCAGCCGTGCGAGTTCCTGGGTCGTCGCGATGTGTCCGGGGTAGACCTCCAGCGCGGAGTCGCAGGCGGCGAGGGCCTCGTTGATTCGGCCCGCGCGTTCGAGAGTGAGCGCGAGGTTGAGACGCGGATCGGGGTGACCGGGCATGAGCTTGCGTGCCCACTCGAACTCATTGGCAGCTTCATACAGCTCACCGCGATTGAGGTGGAACACACCTAGGTTGTTGTGGGCCGGCCCATGGTAGAGGTCGAACGTCAGCGCCTCACGCAGCAGATTCTCCGCTCGCGCCGGATCGCGCTCCATTAGTTCCGCCGCCTCTCGTGTGAGTCGCTGAGCTTCGAGCGGGTTGCGCGCTACCTCTTCCGGTGCGTTGTACGGTCCGATCGTTCGGTCGCTGGCACATCCGAGCGGGGCCAATACGATCACCCCGATCATTGCGGAGCGGCATATCGCCTGTCGTCGCTTCCTCATGTGCTTGCCACTCCCGTCTCCGCTATGTTCGCGCCAGGTAGACCGCGCTGATGTGAAGTCGCAGATCGTACAACTCCGATTCATTCTGATCACGTCGATGGGTCAGTTCCAGCCTGCCTGAGGACCACTGGTCCTGGGCCGATTCCCATCGCTCGAGGAACCGGCCGATTTGAACCGGCGTGAGGCGCTCAAGACTTATAGCCAGGGATTGTCGGCGCAGTACCGGCTCGGCGCCCTGCGGGCTGGCGACGGCGGTATCCACACCCTCACCGATTCCCTGGAGGCGGTCGGCGGGTATTCCGGCATCGACAAGCGCCGCATTCACAATCGCCAAAACATCCGTCTTTGGGCGCTCACGCCAGGCGATGACGTCGCGTTTCGTACGGAGCTCGAAGACCCGCTCTGCATCGCGGTGCGACTGGGCAAGGGAATCAGCGGCCGACTCGTGCTGCTGCCGCGCCACACTGACCCGATGCAATTCCACCGCGATGACGCAGAGCGAGGCTGCGATGAGGAGACTCATCATCAGGGACGGCCGCATGCGGGTCATGGACGGCTCCCGTCACTCGGTTCGCGCGAGAGCGAAGTTGGAACCATCCTCCAGGTCAATCTCACACCATTGGTCACCGCGCTGATCTGGGGCTGCCGCGCCTCCCATTCAGGCGGAAATTCGAACGCTGACACAAAACCCTGTGCCGCCGGTGCCGTGGGGAGCAGGCCGACGAGTGTGATTGACTCGGGAGTGACACTGAGCGATTCCGTCATGATCGGCTGCTGCGCGGGCCACTGCCGCAGCAGACGCGCGAGTAATCGCCCGGCCTGCCGTCCTTCAGAATCGATCGGCTGCGCGGCGGTGCCCCTGGTGCGCTCGAGTTGACGAAGTTCGGCCAACAGGCGCAGCGCCGGTGGCTGACTGGACGGCGTGGTGCTTTGCGGCGGATAGAGATCATCGAACACCGCCAACCGCGCCGCAACCGTCTCGGCAGCGGCCCGATTCCACGCACCGATTTGTCGCTCTGCCCCGAACGCGACGACGATGGCGATGAGCACGATCGCCGCCGCCGATTCGATGGACAGGCGTCGGCGCTCACGGCCTACGGACTCAGGTTCATGCCGACCCGTCAGCAGGTTGAATGATCCCACGGCCGCGTCGTCATCTGAGAAGAGATCCGGTGGGAACGCTTGCGGACTAAGTGTCAGCACTTCGCAGAGCTCGGCACTCTCCACAAGATGATCATGTTCGATGCCGCAGGCGATGAACCGATTGCCCTTCACCGGCACGTAGATGGCGTGGACGCAGTCGATGGGAACTGGCAGTTCCGCCTCGAAGAGGTATCCGAGCGCCTCTTCGTCCGGTCGGCGATGCCAGAGTCGCTTGGGAACTAACGATCCGTCCAGAACCGCCCAGTAGAAGCGGTCGGCCGGCCAGACGACATGGCGCAGAGAGTGGTTCGGTGCGATCATGGTTGGACCCCCTCTGACTGCCCAAGCGTGAGACGGGCTTCAGGCTCGACCGGGTTCGGCATCAGTGCGAGACGAAAGCTGCGTGATCCGTCACGCAAGTCCACGCCACGCGCATCCACCTGACGGATTTCCAGCCGGCCGATGCGATCGCCGGTGGTGACCATGTGGAGTCGGTCGGCGCCCACCTCATAGAGTGCCGCGACAAGTCGATCAGACTCTGTGATGATCGCGATCAATTCAAGGTCTGGTGGAGCAGACGGCTCGTCCTTGCTCGCTGTTGCCGACTCCGGTTGCACCGGTGCGTTCCAGAGCCGAACCTGGAAGACAGAGGCATCGAGTGCGGGCTTGGAAGCAGCCGCGGTGACAGACTCGGCGGATCTGTTGCTCAATGCGCCTCTGTCGAACTGCTCAATGGTTGGAGTTCGAACTGGAAAGAGCGCCCATATCAGCGCAACGGCAGCACCCACAATGCCAACCGTACCGCCAAGCATGCGTCTGCGACGCCAGGACCGGATTGGGTCAGTCGGTGATGACAAGGCGCTGCACGCACTCCCATCTGCCTGAGGCTTGACGATAGACGGTCCACCACGATCGCTGCATCGAGCCGACTCGCACATCAATCCGCACACTCCAGCAGGAACTGGAGCCCACGAGACGCGGCGTGTCGTCCGCGCGACCGGACGCATCTCTCTCAAGGGCCTTCGGAAGCGGAGCAACCCGCCCGTCCCTTCGAGCGGCCAGAACGACTTCGATTCCACCGCGCCCTGCTGCCGCTAAGGCCGCTTCGACCAGTGGCATGGGGGCGGTATTCACATTGACCGCGCCGTTGGGTCCGACAGGACGCGTCGCGATCCACGCGCCGACTGAGAGGACATCTTTTTCGTCCGGCGATGGAAATGGGCTTGGCACCGCACCGCGTTCCAGTTCGAGCGGATCAAGGCTGAACTGATCCAAACCGACCAGTTCTAGCTTGGCAGCATCGGCAGCATTGATCCGCTGGAGGATGTCACCGGGGATGGCGGCACGGAGCGGCGAACCACCAGCGACAGAACTCAACGGCACCATGCCGCACTGATCCCAAGCCGTCACATGAACCTCGTACTGGCAATCTCCAAATCGCCAGAGCTCGTGGAGGATGTCAACGCGCGAACTTGGCGCTTCGACAGGAAGCACGACTTTGCCTGACTCTGCAGACAGCCAGTGCTGAATTGGTCCCGACTCAAGCTGAGCCCGAATTGAGTCGGCAATCTGCCCCTGCCCCGAATGCCGCTCCTCCAGATTCGCGAGCAGAGCGCGCTGGCTGAACCCGACCGCCGCGGGGACGATCAACACAATCATCGCGAGTACGAGCAGGAGCGCCACGCCGTGACGGACCGGTTCGAGGCAACTCGATGTCGAGGCTTTCAGGGCCATGTGAACCTCCGATTGGACGTGTCGCCTTGGTGCGAAACGATCGTCACGCTCAGCACACGCTGCTCCTCATCCAGTTCGACTTGCCAATCTGCGACGCTGCTCAGCAAGCGGCGTACCTCGGGTGACGTGGATCGGCTGGTCGAAGTGATCGTGACGGAGACAGTCTCAGCAATGCGATCGAATCGGAATTCGTGGGTGGCCGGGCCGGGATTTCCCGGAGGTTGCGTCGTTGTGCTACGAGTTCGGATCCGAAGCCGAGATGGCTCCAGAACTTCGACGCGAGGCAGGATCTTCAATCGCCGGTCGGCGATCTCGAAGTCGGCGCATGTGAGATCGTCCGCGATCCCGTCCAGAACGCGCGCAGCGGCCGATCGCCATTCCATCCGCGGCCCGTGCTCGGCTGACAGCCGAGAAACCGTCACGAGCCACGACGTCAGCAGCGCGCACAGGACACCCAGCAGCGCCAGGGCGAGCAGCAATTCCAGGATGGTCATGCCGCGACGGTTCATGGACTCGGGTTCTCCTTTGGCAGCGCGATGCAGCGCCAGACGATGCACTGTTCGCATGAGAACGCGACCCATGCATGCTCGGATTCTTCGGCAGCGGATTCGTGTTCCACACGACGGGCCTGAATCGCTGGCCGCGCCGGTTCATCAGGCCAAGGCAGCGAAATCTCAGCACTGGCATCTGCGATGACGCGCTCACGCAGATCCGGATCATCGAGAAGCTCATTGACCGCACGTTCGAGGGACAGCATGTCCACGGAAACCGTGCCAGAGGCTGGGTCTGTGGGGATGACCGACACACTGCGAAGCACGGAAGCGCACACACTACCGAGGATCGCCAGCAGCACTGTGGCGGCGAGCACCTCGATCAATGTCATGGCCCGATGCGATGAGCGGATCATGGCTCGCCTCCGTTCAGGTCGGCGCGGCCAATCTCGCCCGTGAGGCCGTAAACGAACCATCGCTCAGAGCGGCCGGACGCGTTCGAGACTCGCACCGTCACGTCCGCGCTGCGACCGGTTCGGTCAATCAGTAAACCTTCGAGTGCTCGCCCGCCGGATGTCGTTCCTTCGAAGAACCGAATGGACGTGGACCGAGGAAGATCGAAGGAGGTGGACCAACCTCCTTCGGAGGCGGGCGTCGCCTGGGCCGTCAAGCGCGCACCATCGTCCCGAACGTGAATGGTTACGGCGCGGCCCTCGCTTTGGGCGGCCAGGCGAGACTGCCCCATGAGATTCACGAATCCCCACCGAGCCGACTGGAATGCACCTGCCTCGTCCGCTCTGCTCAGCGAGACCACCGCAACGGACGAGATGAGCCCCAGCAGCACCACGACCGCGAGCATCTCGACCAGTGTGAAGCCGCAGTGTGGTCGCGGGTTGGGAGTGTGAATCGTCATTGATCGGCCTTCCCTCTCAGGTTGGCGGATGACAGATCCGCGTTCTCTCCCTCGCCGCCAGGTTGCCCATCGGCTCCGTACGAGAGAATCTCAAAGGGATGTCCATCGGGGCCGGGCATTACATAGAGGTACGGGCGCCCCCAAGGGTCGGTGAGTTGATCAGCGTTCACGAAGTATGAAGCGGTCGGGGTCGCGTGTGGGGCACTGAGAACGGCCAGGCCAAGTTCGTTGCTCGGCCAGTCACTCTTTTCGATGCGATACGTCTCGACCTTGCCCACGAGCAGGCCGATTCCGCTCTTGGCCAGTTCGTGCTTCGCTTTCCCAAACGTGCCGGAGAATCCAACAAGAAGAGTGGTCGCGATCAACCCGAGAATCACAACAACCGCGAGGATTTCCACGAGCGTCATGCCGCGGCGAGAGAGACTTGTTTGCTCATTCACCGAATCACCTCCTGAAGCCGCGTGAGGGGGAGCACCGCTGCAAGCACAACCGTGCCGACCAGCGTGGCCAGCGCCACAATCGCCGCCGGCTCAAGCAGTGTCGCAAGGCGGTTGATCTGGCGCTCCGTGCGACGCTCATCGCGCAGCGCCATCCTTTCGAGTGTTGCTTCGAGTTCACCTGCCGCCTGACCACTATGAAGGAGGCGTCTGAACTGCGCTGAGAACCACAGTGGATCATCGAGGGCCTGAGCCAGATCACCACCGGATTCGATCTCATTGGCGGCATTCGTCACAACACCATTGAGCGCGATGGGTAACGTGGTCGAAAGCACGCGCATCGCTTCGACAGCCGGCACACCGGCCCGGAGCAGGTCCGCCAGGTTCTGAGCGAATCTGGACACCGCCCAGGTGCGAAGCACGCGCGGCGTGCCGGCCGCCGCGAATCGCGCCACCCGCGGCGACCGTTGTATGGCGGAGTGAAGGGCAACAACTCCACCGGCGGTAAGTACTGTTGCGACAGCAAGCAGCACGGCGCCCCATTGGGCTGCCAGTTGACCTCCCGCCATGATCCAGCGCGTGAGCGCGGGGACTTCGATCTTCGCCGTCGTGAGCAGGTTCGCGAGATCGGGCAAAGTCTTGACGCTGAGGAACACGGCGACTCCGACGGCGGCCACCGTGATGATGGCGGGGTACGTCAGCGCCGCGACCAGTTGGTGACCCAGCTGACCGACTCGCACTTCCCGTTCGGCCATGTGCTTGAGCACGCCTGGCAGCATCCCCCCGTGCTGACCCGACTCAACCATGGCGCAGTCGATCGAGTCGAACCAGGATGGGTGATTGCTCATTGCCTGGGCCGGACTGGCGCCACTTCGCATCGCTTCGCGCCATTCAACGAGCATCTGACGCCGAGCGCGCCCCGACAACCGCTGCCGCTCCTCGCCGATGACTTCAAGGCACTCGACGAGTGGAAGCCCCGATTCGAGCAGCGAACACAGACCCTCGAAGATCTCGGCGCGTTGATCTCGACGGCGCCGGCGGAGGTGGTGGTTGAACGCCTGACGCAGGTGAATCGGAATCGCGATCGGCTTGCGCGCCCGGCGCAACTCAACGACCTGCCAGCCGATGCGACGCAGCGACGCGCGAACCTCCACGGCCGACTCGGCCATGAGTTCACCGCGGCGGGGCGCCAGCGCCTGTCCCGCCTCAGATCGCACCGCTGTGTAACGCCAGAGTTCCATCACTTTCAAACCATCTGCACCACACGGTGCACTTCAAGCGGAATCGTCTTGCCTTCATCCACGAGTCGCTGTCCTTCTTCTCCCAATGTTCGCATCCCGGATTCTCGTGCGGCAGCTCGGATCGACGCGAGGGCCGCGCCCTCGGAAATCAGCTGCCGCAGTGGCTCATCGAGGGGCATGAGTTCGAACAACCCGGTGCGGCCCTTCAACCCCGTCCCGAAGCACTCATCACAGCCGGCCCCGCGGCACGGCTGGTGCGTGGTGCGGACCAAGCGCTGGGCGAGTACGGCAGAGAGCGAGGCGCTCACGAGGTACGGCTCCACGCCAAGATCCACCAGACGCGTCACGGCGCTCGGGGCGTCGTTTGTGTGCAGCGTTGAGAACACGAGATGCCCGGTCAGACTGGACTGGATGGCCACGCGCGCAGTTTCGGCGTCGCGGATCTCGCCGACCATGATCACATCCGGGTCCTGCCGCAGGATGTGGCGCAGCCCCGTCGGGAAGGTGATGCCCTTCTTGCTGTTGACCTGCATCTGGCTTACCGCCAACCCGACCGTCGAGAGTTCGTACTCGATCGGGTCCTCGATGGTCATGATGTTCAGCTGAGGGGATGCGGTGCGGCGCAGCGTCGAGTAGAGCGTCGTTGTCTTGCCGCTGCCCGTCGGCCCGGTGACGAGGATGATGCCGTTGCTCTGGGTGGCGCGTTCCAGAAACGCCTCGGCAACGTCTTCGCGCATCCCCAGTCGCTCGAAATCGCACAGCTGCTGCGCACTGTCCAGGAGCCGGACCACCGCACGCTCGCCGTAACTCGTGGGGACGGTGCTCAAGCGCAGGTCAACCGGTCGGCCGCCGATGGTCACCGTGGCGCGCCCGTCCTGGGGAATCCGGTGCTGGGCGATGTCCATGCGGCCCATCACTTTGATGCGGCTGACCACGCCAGAGGTCATCTCTGCGGTCAGCTCATGAACATCATGGAGCACTCCGTCCACCCGGTAGCGCACGACGGTTCGATCCGAGAGCGGCTGAATGTGGACGTCGCTGGCGCCCTTGCCCAGCGCCTCGAAAAGGAGCGCATCGACGAGTTGGATCACCGGCCCCTTGCCCTGCGTGCTGAGCAAATCCCGGTCCGCTTGCTCGAGCCAGCGGGCGACCGTCGCTGAGCTCTCATCAGAATGGCCGTTCTGATCAACGCCACTCGCGGCGCCGTTCCAGCCGCCCGCCTTGCGGTGCTGGGCATACGCCTCATCGATCAGGCGAGCGATCCGTTCAGCATCACCGGCTGTCGATCGGACCCGTACTTGAAGGAACGTCCCGACGTTGTGGATCGCGAAACGACTCGTCGATTCGCTCACGAGGAGTTCGAGTTCACCATCCTGGCGACCGGTCGCCAGCATGAGGTGCCGCCGCGCGAAATCTCGCTCGATGCGCTCGACGAACTCAGTATCCACACTCGGTGCAACGGACATTTCATCCTCCACCCTCACCGAATCACACGCGGCTCCACCTTCGGCCAACCATCATCGATGCCGGTCGCATCAATCGGCGCTTCGCTCAGGTAACGCAGGTCCTCAAAGTCCAGCCGCCGGAGCACCGAGGGCCGAATGAAGATGTAGAAGCGGGATCGATTCTCCGTCCGCGAGCGGTTCTTGAACAGCTCTCCGACAATCGGGATACTCGCCAGACCGGGCACCTGCGACACGCCCTTGGATTGGCTCGTCACCTCGATGCCACCCAGCGCCACGACGTATCCGTCAGGAATCGTCGCAACGCTTTGGAGGCGGTTCTCTTGACGAGGCGGTGGTAGAGACGGGTCCGCCGACTCGCCGACGAAGGAACTCAACGTCACTGAATAATCCACGATCAGGTGGTCGCCCTGGGCGATCTGGGGCTTGACGGTCACGACTGTACCCGCGTCCTGCGTCCCGCCGAAGGAGGTCGTCGCGATCGTGTCGAAGGCGTTAATGCTCACGAACGGCTGCTGGAGGACCGAATTGAGCGATGCTTCCTGGTTGTTGTTCACCAGCACGCGCGGCACGTTGAGCGAGCGGCCGTCGTTGATCGTCTCCAGCGCCCTAACCACCACGCTGAAATCCCCCGGGCTCAATACCAGCGCGCTGCCGCCTCGAGCATTGCCCACACTCCGCACCCCGTCCGTGACCGTGCTGAGCCCGAAAAGCGACGACAGCGAAATGCGCACATCCCCGCTGACCTCAATCTTCTCGAGTTCGACACCCAGATCGAGCGTCTGGCTCTCGGTAAGACTCACGATGAGAATCTCGACCATGACCTGCGGCTGGCGCACATCCAATTCATCAATGAGCCGACGCACCTGATCCAGCAGGCGCGGCTCGCCCATGGCGATGATGGTACTGGTAGTTTCGTCGGCGGTGAGTGTCAGCCCCTGGCGCTCTTCGCCAGTTGCGGAATCGCGTCCTTCTCGAGCTTGCTGACTCCGTGTCGAAGAGGTGTCTGTCGATGGCGTCGAAACCGGGTTCTGCGGGGAACCAGGCACGAGACGCGGTGCAGTTGGTTGATCACTTGAAGGCAGCACGGGCGGCTCGCCGTTTGGTAAAGACGGGACCTCAGCCGCTTCTGCGAGTACGCCGCTGGCGAGCAGGCGCTCGAGGACCTCGATCACCTCACCGACCGGACGGTTGCGAACCTGGAAGGTCCGCAATGGACGACGGGCTTCGGCCGGTATCGCGTTCAGCCGATCAACGAGGGATCGCACCTCTTCATGTTGAATCGCCGTCGCAGTCAAAATGATTGAGCCCGTCAATTCATCACGCACCAGGCGCCACTGGTCGCCGGGCGCGCTGGTCGGACGCACCACCTGCTCGACAAGCGTCGCCACTTCGTCGAGCCCGAAATACCTGGGGCTGTAGGTCCGCGTCTCCACGGGGGGAACTTGATCGAACCGCTCGATCAGCGAGCGCCACTGCTCCGCTTCGCTGGGCGGCGCGATGAGCACCACAGCGCGATCGCCCGGCTCGGCGACCACTCGGCCCTGCGTAGTGCGACCCTCGACGAGGTCACGCGCGGCGGTGATCGAGGTCAATATCGCCGCCAGTCGCGTCGCAGGCAGGTGCGCCAGTTCGACACGCTCGACCACAGAGGCAGCGCCTGGCACGTCAATCGACTTGAGCAGTTCTAGCGCCTGCTCGACACGGGGTCGAAGATCGGCAATGAGCAGCAGATTGCTATTGCCCAGTGGCGCCACAGTGCTGCCGGTCCGCGACAGGACGGCCTTGAGCGCCTCGCTCGTCTCTTTGACTGGCTGATGTTCGACGGGGACGACAACAGCGGTGAAACCGGACGGCGCGGCGGCGCCGCCATCGAGATCGGCCAGTTCCGCCAGACCCGCTGCATCAGCGAGCCGCACCACGCTGAGCATCTCCCGGCCATCGGCGCCGCGGAGGCGCACCGTTGTGAAGCCGCGCAGCCCAAGCACTCGATTGGTCAGGTCCCAGAGTTCTGCATCCGTGAGCGATTCCGTGAGCCGCAGCGTCACCTTGCCCTTGAGGACGGAGGCGTCGTACTCAACCGTCAAATCGAGGCGCTGGGCACAGAGATCGACGAGCCGCGCGAGATCAACCTCGCCCTGGAGTTGAGTGCGAGGCGGTCCGGCCGTCTGTTGTGGCTCGGATGCAAGGCACCGCGGTCCGGCACCATGACCAACCAGTATGATCGTTGCCACCACCGCATCTGCGGCAAGCCGAGGCAGTAGCCGGAGGTTGCACAGCGGGTATCCTGCCATACTCGGAGACATGTTACCAGATCGGGCGGCGAGTCGCAAGGTTGACCGAGTGTTTGAATGGTCGCCACCTCCGTTGAGCCGTCTCCTCGTCGTCGTGCATGAGGTCACGAGAACGAAGTCGCAGCCTTCACCCAAAGCACGAACCAGCCGAGTGCACATCGCCTACGCTCTCTCAGTCGACCTGCTGGCAGCCGTGCTGCTCTCGATCGATCCGCTCTTCGAAGCGCAACGGGCCAAGGCCGCTCGCCTGGCCGAGCGGCGACCGACCGCCTCGGAACCTGAAGCCTTGCTCCATCGCCTCGGCCTCGACGCCGAGCCTCTGGCGGTTGAGGGCGTTGAACCAGATCAGGTGGATGGAATCGTGCGCCAGCTCGTCGAGGCCCTAGCCGACGAGGACCGCTCGGTCGACACCAACGACTGGTGAACCGTGGACGCCGGCATCCGACTCGCCCAAGCCGAGCGGGACGAGGCCAGCCGGCGCAATCCGCAGGAGCGCAACGCCGCGGAACGGCGACTCCAGGCAAGAACGAAACAACGCGATGAACTCATATTCCGGCTCTTCGATCGATCGACGCGATCGCTTAGAGCGCGCTTTGCCCAACGCGTAGCGCGTTCGGCGCATGTTCGGTGGCGCGACGCGTTGGTTGCGGCTACATTCCTCTCGGACCTGCGGAGCGGGTCCGGAAGGAGCAGGGATGGCTGCACCCTATTCACAGGATCTCAGAGATCGCGTGCTCGCAGCGTACGACCGCGGCATGCGAACGCGACAGATCGCCAACGTGTTCAGCGTGAGCCCGGCGTGGGCGCGACGCCTCAAGCAGCGACGTAACGAGACCGGCGAGACCACGCCGCGACGCATGGGAAATCCGGGTATCTGCAAAGTTGATCGCGAGCAACTCCGTCAACTCGTCACGGCCCATCCCGACGCGACGCTGGCGGAGTTGCGTGAGTCGCTCGGCGTGTCGTGCGCGCTGTCGACGATCTGCATCGCGCTGAATCGCATGGGCTTCACTTTTAAAAAAAGACGATCCACGCGGCCGAGCAGAATCGTCCGGACGTCGCGACGCAGCGTGATCAATGGCGTGAGTGGGCCGCAGGTGTGGACGGTGGTCGACTGATCTTCATCGACGAGTGCTGGGCGAAGACGAACATGACGCGGCTGCGCGGCCGGGCGCTGCGTGGCGAAAGACTGATCGACCGCACGCCGCACGGCCACTGGAAGACGACCACGCTCATCGGCGCGCTGGATGTCCACGGCATGCGCTGCTCGATGCTCGTCGACGGCGCGGTCAACGGCGACGTCTTCGAAGCGTTCGTACGCGAAGTGCTGCTGCCGCAACTGCAGCCGGGCGACCTGGTGGTGATGGACAATCTCTCGAGTCACAAGATGGCCGGCGTTCGCTCGCTGATCGAGAGCGTCGGGGCGGAGGCGCTGTACCTGCCGCCCTACAGCCCGGACCTGAACCCGATCGAAATGATCATCAGCAAGATCAAGCAGGGCCTGCGAAGTCTGGGCTGCCGAACCCGCGACGCGTTATGGACGGCGATGCAAGGCGTCCTAGACACCATCACCGCCGCCGACGCCGCCCACTGCTTCCAGCACTGCGGATACTTGCTCGATGTTCAGTGAAAGTGCTCTAAACGCACCGATTGCTCGGGGATAGACGAAAAGTGCTAACTCGTACGCAAACATCTCATCTGACTTCGGCGGCGAGAGGCAACTCCTGTCCGGTACTGTCGTCTCGGATGGTGAATCGCGACGCTTTTCAAGTGACTGAAGCTCCCCTGGCAGACGCGGCTCTTCGTCGGGTTAGCGCCTGCTCGCTTGCACGGTGTGCTCTCCGGCCGGGAGCATCAATTCCGGTCGGCTAAAAAGTCCGGGCTTGGCGCGCACTACGACCCCATCCAGAGTCACCTCGTTGGAACAGCCCTCCGGAAGCAACACCGTGGCCGCCGGGCCGGGTGGAATCGCAGCCGCCAGTCGGAACCCGATGTCACTCCACTCCCACGCGCATGTGACCTGACCGCGGGGAGTGAGGAGCCGACCGCGACACCAGTCAAGCCCACCGGGTTCGGGGGCGATCAGAATGTCTTTCCAGCCAACTGACCGCGGCGCCTGTCGAATACCCAGCACCCAGCCGTAATACCACTCGATCACGTGGCCGAGCATGCAGTGGTTGAGGGAGTTGCTGCCGACCGTGATCGCGTCCCATGTTTCGGGCATGGTCGTGAGTCCCTTTGCCAGGATGCCGCCATAGCTGCCTTCCGCGGTTCGCGAGTAGACGCGATGCAGCACGTCCGAACGCCCCGCCTCGGCCAAAGCTCGGATGAAGAAGACGTGCCCGACGTCTCCCGAAGTCTGCTGCCAGCCTCGCTCTTCGAGATCAGTGATGATTGCTTCAAGCACCGCGCTGCGGTCTTCTTCCGGAACCAGGTTGGCACACAGGGCCATCGCATTGGCGGTCTGCGGACTCCCGGAGTTCTTCATCTGGTGCGATTCGGCGTCGTAAAAGCGATCCAGGAACGCGCGGCGCACTTCACCGAAGAGACGGAGGTAATGCGCTTCGTCTTCCTCACGCTCCAGAACGCGCGCGGCCCTGGCAAGTGCATCAATGCACATCGCCCAGCAGGCGGTAGCGGTCAGATCGGTCGGCGTGAATCGGCTCGGGCCGGGCGGCTGGCCGTGTCCGTAGTCGTACCAGTCACCGAGCGATCCAGGCGCAATGTGGTCCGGGGAAATGCTGTCGACGTGATCGACGAACCGTCGCATGCAGTCGTAGGAATCTCGCAACACGCTCGTGTCGCCGCTCCACTCGTAGAGCTGCCAGGGGAGCAACACGCCAGCTGCCCCCCACTCGACGGTCCATGCGTATGCGTCGTCCTTGTCGCGCTGAAGGTAGCGCGGCGCCACCGTGAGGATTCGGCCGCTGGGCAGCTGCGCATCACCGATATCGCGAGTGATCTTGCGCAACCAGGATTCGCAGTCGTACCGATAGAGGAACGAGCGAGCGAGAAGGTGCGCGCATTCCAGCCAACCAAGTTTTTCACGATGGGGACAGTCCGTCAGCACGTAGGACATGTTCGAGCGCATGGCCCAGTCAACGAGGTCATGTGTGCCGTTGTAGAGGTCACTCGAGCAGCTGAATTCGCCGGATTCGGGGTTGTCAGCGCGCACGTGGACGAGTTCGAGCGATTCGAGCACCGGCAGGCCATCCGGGTTTGGTTGCCCGCGGGGTATGGCGCCCTTCACCTGCACGTATTGGAAACCGTGGTAATGGAACAACCATTGGTGCGTCTCGATGCCGCTGCCGCGCAGGGTGTAGTTGAACAGAGTGCTGCTGCCGTGCAGATTGAGTTGGCGGACCACTCCGCTGGCATCCATGACTTCAGACGGGAGCATCTCGACGACCGCGCCAGCAGGACCTCGCACGCGGAAGCGCAGGATCGCCGAACAGTTCTGTGCAAAGACGTAGGTCCATGTACCCGGCTCGATCTCGCGGATCTGCGTTGGGTGGAACACCTCATGTGCTCGAAGTCCGGGGAAGTCCTGTGCGACGAGTCCTGCAAGCGGTCCATCGATTTCTGCTGCGGCGTCCCACGCGGCGTCATCGAAACCAGGCGCATCCCAACCAGGGCTCTCGAGACGGGCATCGAAATCCTCGCCCGCGTAGACGTGTGAAAAGACCACCGGGCCGGCAGTTGCTCGCCATCCCGGCCCAGTCTCGACCGACTGCACCCGGCCGTCAGCGTAGCGGATCTCGATCCGCGCCCGCAACTGGAAGTTATGACCCTCGCTGAAGTCAGGCATTGCATCACCCTTGGTCCAGCGGCCCGCGGGGGGCGAAGCAACTCTCCAGAACCCGTTGCCCAGCAAGACACCGACGGCGTTGGCCCCCTGTCGCAGGCGCCCGGTCAGATCGAACTGCTGGTAGTAGATCCTCTTGTCGTACTGAGACCACGGTTCGTTGATCAGCGTGTCGCCAACGCGGTCGCCATTAACGCGCAGATCGAAATGCCCGAGACCCACGACGAAGATGCGAGCTGACTCGATCTCGGCGTCTACGGAAAACTCGCGACGGAAGATCGGGCATGGACCCGAAGGCGCGCGATAGCTCCATGGCGACACACTGCCTGGGCCCAGCCGAACGATGCGGCCATCGCTCGATGTCCACTCGAGTTTGTGAATCCGCCGATGCCCCGCTGCGTCGGTGCTTTCCAGTGCGGCCAGCAAGCCCGCAGGATTGCTCGCACCGGTCTGTCCCGGGTCGTTTCGCGCCTCGATCTCAATCACATTGCGGCCAGGAACGAGCGCTTTCGCAACAGCGATTGCGTCCGGACTCCACCAGGCCGCATTCTCACCAGCCATCTTGCCATTGACCGTGACCCGCGCAAAGTTATCCGCAGCAACCCAGAGTGTCGCCGCGTCGGGCACCGGCTCGTCGAGTGTCAGTTCGGCGCGAAATCGCACCGTGCCGATAGGAGCAGCCGCGGTTGTCGGATCGGGCTGCCCGGGCAATGCGACCCAAACCCATTCGGCCTGTTCCAACGCATTGATGGCCCCTGTGTAGGTGATCCACGATGCCTTGCCGAACGGATCCGGAGTGGGTTCGACCTGCGCTGCAACGGCCATGGGGGCCATCAGAGTTAGCAAACCGACCATTGAACCAGCAACTTGTGTGGATCGCCCAAGCGTGCCCAGTTTTCGCCATTCCGCAACCGTCGCCCGCACGCGTAATGACCGGAGCGCCATCGCGGTTCCTCCTCTGAGTGTTATTGCTGCCACCGATTTTGCGAAGCGTCCATGCCGATGCCATCCCGAATACTATCGGTTTTCCGTGGGCGGCTGCAGGAGCAGCGGGGTGCCGGCTGCATCCAGGTATTCAGGCTCGCTTGAATGCCGCTGCGATGGATCGCGCCAACGACGCAAAACTTCGATCCGGGCTCTCGGTGACGACTTGCCCGCCGGCCTGGCGTATGGCGGCGCTGGTTGTGGGACCAATCGACGCGGCCGGTATGGCCAGCGGGCCCAGCCGAGTCGCGACGCTGTGTACAGCCGAGGGACTCGCGAACGCCGCGATGTCGATGCGATCAATGATCGAATCGTCGAATGCCCGATCGCGCACTTCGTACAAGACCGGCATGGACATCTGCAGACCCTTGACGCTGGGCTGGAGCGAACGTGACGAACCGGGGAAGCAGATCTTCGAATCATCGCCGCTGTGCTGTCGGATGTGCCGCCACAAGGCGCTCGAATCGCCAGATGAGCTGACATACTCGACGCGAAGCCCGAGTTCGCGCGCGATCTGCGCCGACACTTCACCAACGACCGCGACGCGCGGTACGCGCGCCGCAGGTTGAGCCACGGCGTGGATTGCCCGGACGCTGGTGAGCACGAGCCAGTCATCGCGATCCAGTGCCGCGATTTCGGCGTGGGCGTCACCGACGGTTTTGGTTTCGAGAACGGGTTCACATACCGGGGTCAGGCCCTGGTCTCCAAGCGCATTGGCCAGCGGGCCGTCCGGCGACTCGTCGCGCGTGACCCAGACACGAGTCATCGATGAACCCAATCAAGTGCCCGCTGTCCAACCTCAAGGCCCAACCTCCGCGGATCGGCGCCAGTCGCATACTCTTCGAACAGATCGCCGTCATCATTGAAGAGCTGAACGTGCAGCCGGATCGATCCATTCGCCTCGTTAACAGCGGAAGCCGCCAGCGGCGCATGGCATCCTGCGTTGATTCTTTCGAGGAACGCTCGTTCGGCGGTCACGCATCGCCGCGTCGGCTCGTGGTCGATAGCGGGCCCGAGTGATGCGGCAGTCGAGCCTTCGCGAGCTTGAACGGCCACCGCGCCCTGTGCGGGAGCCGTGGGAAAGCGATCAATCGGGAGTTCGAGCGGGAAACTCGGCGTCAGACCTAGACGTTTCACACCCGCGGCGGCGAGACAAACAGCGTCCAATTCCCCGCGCTCGGCGATATCCAGGCGCGTGGGTACATTGCCGCGAATGGGCCTGATCTCACAGCCCAGAATTCGACGCATTTGCGCGGCGCGCCTCGGACTGCTCGTACCGACACGCAAGTCCTCGGCTGCGCCCTCGCCGGACAAGGCGCGTTGAAGAATTGTCAGCGCTTCGGGCCCCGAGGCGGCCAGCAGATCGTGTACTGCGGCGCGAGGCGGAGTGGCCACGACAACCAGTCCAGGCAGCGAGATGGTGGCCAGGTCTTTGTGGCTGTGAACGGCGATGTCGATGTCGTCTTCCGCGAGGGCTCTTTCGATTGCGGTAACGAACGCGCCGGTCGCCCAGACACCCGGCTCCATTGGCGTATCGACCTCAATGTCGCCCTGCGTCTTGATAATCTCAAGCGTCGTTTCGACACCCGCTCGCTCCTCGAGCAGTGAAGCGACCATTCTCGCCTGCCACAACGCGAGCTCGCTGCCCCGAGTTCCGATTCGAATGGTATTGGTCATGAGCAAACCGATAGAGATGATGCAGCAGCCGCGATGACTGCATTGATCTCCGCTTGTGTGTGAGCGGCTGATACGAAACACGCTTCGTATCCCGACGGGGGCAGCCAGACGCCCCGATCGAGCATAGCGTGGAAGAACCGGGAGAATACTTCGTGGTTGGCGCGCTGCGCCTCCTCGAAGTTGCGCACCGGCGCGTCCGCAAAGGCAAAGCCGACCATGCCACCGATAGAGTCGACTACCAGGTTAACGCCG
Source organism: Phycisphaerales bacterium UBA5793 (assembly GCA_002418285.1). Classification (GTDB taxonomy): domain Bacteria; phylum Planctomycetota; class Phycisphaerae; order Phycisphaerales; family UBA5793; genus UBA5793. The sequence goes on along the minus strand of DIDT01000007.1, from coordinate 108,712 downwards.
GCTTCTCGAGCGGAGGATTTCAACCCTTCGGCCAGGCTCGATGTGAGGTCGCTCAATCGCTTGTAGAAGCCGTCGGCCTGGCAGATCTTCAGCGTGGCCAGCCCCGCTGCCATGCCGACCGGGTTGCCACTGAGCGTTCCCGCTTGATAGACCGGGCCAAGGGGACTGACTTGGTCGAGTAGCTTCGCCGAGCCCGCGTAGGCGGCAACCGGCATGCCCCCACCGACCACCTTGCCCAGGCACGTAAGATCGGGACGGATACCACAGAGTACCTGATAGCCGCCCCATGCGACCCGGAACCCGGTCATGACTTCATCGAAGATGAGCAGCGCGCCAGCGGCGGAACTTCGTTCGCGGAGCGACTCGAGAAATCCCGCCTCCGGCAGGACCAGTCCCATATTTCCTGATACCGGTTCGACAATGACGGCGGCGATCTCCGAGCCCATGCGATCAAAGGTCTCGGCTACCGCATGCACATCGTTGTATCGAACGACGATCGTATCCGCCGCCGCTGAGGCGCTCACTCCGGGTGAGGTCGGCACTCCGTGTGTGATGGCGCCCGATCCGGCGGCAACGAGCATCGAGTCGGAGTGGCCGTGGTAGTTGCCGGCGAATTTGATCACGCGCTGCCTTCCGGTGGCGGCACGCGCGAGACGAATGGCGCTCATGCACGCTTCGGTGCCGCTGTTGACGAAGCGAATCTTCTCGTGACTCGGGAGCGCGGAAAGCACCAACTCAGCCAACAGCGTTTCATCTTGACATGGGGCGCCGAAACTCAGGCCCCTCCGTACTGCTTCTTCGACCGACGCCAGAACCTGAGGGTGAGCGTGGCCGACGATGGCCGGTCCCCATGATCCCACAAGGTCAATGTACCGGTTCCCATCGATGTCCTCGACAAACGCGCCTTGCGCTCGCGCGACGGTCACCGGCGCGCCGCCTACGGCGCGGTAGGCGCGCACGGGGCTGTTTACGCCGCCGACAAGCACGCGGCTGGCTCTTTCAAACGCTGCTTCCGATGCTGGGCGGTGAGCATTGGTGCACGGGACCGCGATCTGCTGTTTTGTTGTCATCCGAGTTCTTCTCCTGGTGGTGCGCCCACAGCCGTCGCACTTCATCTTCGATCCTGACGGACCGGTCGTCAAGACGGGCCATGCTCCCGTCGCCACCACGCAGCGTAGTCCAGCGCGCCGTAGGTCAGTATGACTCGCGCCCCGGCCCGGGCAAGACAGAGTAGTGATTCGACCAGGCCGGCTTCATAGTCCATGAGCCCCTGCGACGCTGCGGCTCGCAACATGGCGTACTCGCCCGAGACGTGGTACGCCGCAACAGGAATGTCAAACTCGCCGGCGAGTCGGCTGATCACGTCGAGATACGGAAGCCCCGGCTTGACCATCAACATGTCGGCCGCTTCCGCGGCGTCGAGCCCGGCCTCGCGCGAAGCCTCGATGACATTGGCCGGATCCATCTGGTAGGTCTTCTTGTCCTTGGGCACACCAGACCGCTCGGGGGGCGCCGAACCGAGCGCACCGCGGAATGGGCCGTAGAAGCTCGACGCATACTTGGCGGCGTAGCTCAGAATGATCGTGTCAGTCAGTCCCTCGTCATCCAGCGCTTCGCGAATCGCGGCCACTCGTCCGTCCATCATGTCCGAAGGCGCGATGACATCGGCGCCGGCCTGCGCCTGAACGACCGCCATCTTCGCGAGGATCTCCACCGTTTCGTCGTTAAGGACGCGGCCATCCGAGACAATCCCATCGTGACCGTCGGACGAGAATGGATCGAGGGCCACGTCAGCAATCAGGCATGCTTCAGGGATCGCTTCATGAAGTGCTCGCAGCGAGCGGCATGCGAGGCTGTCTTCACGCAGCGCGGCCGAGCCATCGGCCGTCTTCTGGTCATTGGGCACCTTGGGAAACAAGGCAAATGAGCGCACGCCCAGTTTGCAGGCACGCTCGGCGAAGTGAATCGCGTCGTCTATCGAAAGTCGATCGACTCCCTCCATACCTGCGATCGGCTGGCGCTGACCCTGTCCATCGATCAGGAAGATTGGACACACCAGTCGCTCAGGCGGCAGCACCGTCTCGCGCACCAGTCGGCGGATAGTCTCCGTGCGTCGAAGTCGTCTCGGACGAACAAACGGTCGAGCGATCATACGGCCTCCTTCAGACTCGGCGTCAAGTGGCGCGACTGGCCGACATATGCGGCAATCTCGGCCGCCATTTCGCGCGCCGCCACAACACGATCATTCACACCCAATCCGCCCGCCCAGTTGCCGGCACACCACAGTCCGGGCGATTGATCCAAAAGCGCCTGGACGCGATCGCACCGCGCGGCGTGACCCGGACGGTAGACCGGAACGGCGCGGGGCCAGCAACAGGCCTGCGTCAGCACCGGCGCCCCCCGAAAATCCAGCAACGGCTTGAGTGCTTCGTACGATTTCTCAATGAGCGCATCGTGGGACCATTTCATGGCCTCGGGCCAGCGCGTTCCACCAACAATGGCACGAATCAGCACATGGCCGGGTGGAGCCGCCCCCTTGAAGATGCTGCTGGCCCAAATACTCCCGAGCAGCGGCTCGAACCGTTCGCCCTTTGGAATGAGGAAGCCAAAGCCGTCGAGTGAATGGCCGACGTCTTCGCGTCGCAACCCAAGATGGACGACGCCAAGCCCGGTCACCTCCACCGCGTTGAGTTCCTTGGCAACGCCGGGCGCAATGCGATCAAGCAATTGAGCCGCCACCCAGGGCGCAACAGCGCAGACTACAGCGCCCGCGTCGATCTGCCCATCGCGGCATGTGATCAGATACCCGTTGTTCGACTGCTCGATTGCACTCACGGGACATTCGAGGCGAACTCGATCGCCGAGTGAGTCAACCAACTGATCGACCAGCGTTTGGAGCCCGCGGTCAAAACCGATCATTGCTCGCTTCGCCGCCGGCGCGTCGGTTGGATGGTCCTGCTGCGCACCTTTGGCGGCCTTCATCATGCCGATGATCGATCCACCCATTCGATCAGCTCGCGCGTAGCGCGGGATGCACGCATCGAAACTGAGTTCATCGGCTTCGGCGGCAAAGATGCCGACCGTCGCCGGGCCCGCCAGATACTCCGCGGATTCCGGCCCCAATCGCCGTGCCGCGACCTGGGCGACCGTCTCGTCGACCTCGCTCGATCGCGACTGGGATCGTACAACTCCGCGAAGCAGCCGAAGTCGGCCGGCCAGCGACAGCAGCGGTGTGGTCAGCAATCCCGTGAATGAAGTCGGCACCAGGCAAAGCCGCCCCTTGCGAATCACATATCGCTTCTTGGACGCGTCGGCATCAACTTCCACCGCCGTCAGTCCAAGCTCTCCAAGCAACTCGCCGAATGCCGCCGATCGGACCATCACGCTGAAGGGCCCCTGCTCAAGCATGAATCCATCCCGCTTCAGCGTCTGGATAACACCGCCGGCTTGCGGCGCGGCCTCGATTACGCGTACGTCAATGCCCCGTTTGCTGAGGCTGTGCGCCAGGGTCAGACCGGTGATGCCGGCTCCGATGACGACGACCTGTGTGGTTTCGTTCATCACTGCTCTTCTTTCTCTTGAATGATGCAGTCATGAGCTGCATCGATCAGCGCCTGCACGTTGGCGACGGGGGTGCCCGGCAGTACGCCATGCCCGAGATTGAGCACGTGTCCGTCGTGTCGGCCCGCGCGGATGCACGCGCGCGTGGCGTCGCACACCTCGTCGACAGTGCCGCTGAGCAACAGTTGATTGTCCACGTTTCCCTGCACTGCTCCACGGGGCATTGCTCGCTTCGCCTCACGAAGTGAGACACCAGCGCCGACGCTGATCACGTCCGCGCCGCTCTCCGCCATGAGATCCGGCTGAACGTCTCTGGCGAAGAGGACCGTTGGCGTGTCGGGCGCATACTCTCGGAGCAGCTGAAAGATCTCCCGCTGACTGGGCAGGGCCAGTTCGCGATATTCGGCGTCAATGAACATGGACGCACAAGATTCGAACAACTGGACAGCGTGTACACCGGCATCGATCTGCATGCGCAGATAGTCGACCGTTACATTGGTGATGCGATGCAGCAGGCTTTTCGCGGCAGCGGGATACCGTGCAAAAAACGCACGCATTCGGGCTGCGTCGCCCCGAGGACTCCCGCCTTCGAGCAGAAATGCCAGCAGCGTGAGCGGCGCTCCGGCAAAACCCATCAGCGGAGTGGCGCCGGCCAGGCGATCCAGCGATAGATCGATACTTTGAGGAACGAACGCAAGATGCTCTTCACAGTCGTACTCGATCAGTCGTTCGGCATCGGAGGGTGAGCGGATAGGCTGCTCGAGCACGGGCCCGGGTCGAAAGACAAATGGCGCGCCCATTGGACCGAGCGGCGTGAGGATGTCCTGAAACAGAATCGCCGCATCCACTCCGAAGCGCACGGGCAACACGGTGATCTCCGCTGCGTATTCCGGATGGGCGAAGAGTTGCTCCAGCTCCAGCCCGGTGCGCTCGCGAAGCTCTCGATACTTTGGATCAAACCGTCCGGCCTGGCGCATCAGCCAGACGGGTGTACGCTCGGTCCGCTTGCCGGACATGGCGCGCAGGATCAAGTCATTGCGCGGGCGGGCGTTCATGGCTGACGTGCTTACGCGCTGGCCGAGAACGTCTGTTTCATACCCGTCCATGGCGCCTCCTCGTGCAGATAGCCGTCAAAGACAGCTGCAACATTGCGCATGAGCACCCGACCAAGCGGATGAGTCAGTTGGATACCCTCGTTTCCGGTTCGCTCGACAAGCCCGTCATCAATCAGGCGTTTAATCCGTCTGCACTCACTCGCAAAGTAGCTCTGGAAGTCCACGCCGGTCTCATTGTGCAACCGATCGGGATCGATCTTGGCGCGGCAATAAAGCTGCATGAGCGCGGCCTGACGCACCGCATCATCCTCCGTCAGCGCCTTGCCGCGTGTTGCGGGATCGATGCCCGACTCCATTTTCTCCGTGTACGCGTTGACATCGTGCTCATTCTGCAAGTACATGGTTCGAGGCAGAATGCTGATCGATGAACACCCGAATCCGAACAGATCAAGTTCGGAACCGGTGGTCATGCCCTGGAACGTGCGATTGATCTGCCCGGTGCGCATCGCCTGCGCCAGACGTTCGTCAGGCAAAGCAAAGTGATCCAAGCCAACGAACTCGTAGCCGGCCTCTGCGAATCGCACCGAAGCCTCGAGCAGCATTGTCAGTTTTGCATCCGAGTCCGGGAGGGCGCTCTGATCGAGGCCCCGCTGGTTGGCGATGCGGTCGGGAATGGCCGCGTAGTGATAGAACGCGATGCGATCGGGCATGAGCTCGATCGTCTTTTCGATCATGCGCTCGACACTCTCGATCGTCTGCTGTGGCAGGCCATAGATCAGATCGAAGTTGATGCTTGGGAAGCCGGCAGCGCGGGCGTCCTCCACGCACCGCTTGACCATTTCAAAGGGTTGGATGCGGCCGATGTTTTCCTGCACCACCGGGTCGAAATCCTGTACTCCCATCGACACCCGGTTGAATCCAACCTCGTGCAGCACGCGTAGCTGCTCCAGCGAAGTGACGCGCGGATCGACTTCGATTGAGACCTCGGCATCCGATGCGATGTCAAACAGTCTCGCCGTGGCGCCATGCACTTTGCGTATCTGATCGCAGTCGAGATACGTGGGCGTGCCGCCGCCCCAGTGGATCTGCCTCACCGCCCGACGCTTGCCGTTCAGCAGGCCAATGTCCTGTGAGCGAAGGCGCATCTCCTCAATGATCGCGTCGAGGTATCGTTTGACTCGACCCGGACCCGATCTTCCATCCTTGCGCACAATGGTGCGATTGCAACCGCAGAACAGGCACATATGCTCGCAAAACGGCAGGTGCAGGTACAGGGACAAGTCGCGCGGCGACGTCGCATTGAGGCTCAACGCACGAAGTTGCGCCGCTTGGGATGCATCCACATCATGCCACCAAGTCGGCATGGGATAGGCCACGTGCCGCGGCAGACTCAGCCCGGCGTAGCGCGAAAAGGTTTCACGATCGATTACGGGTAGTTCAGACATACTGACCTCTCATTCGTTCGCTTGAACTGGCGTGCCGGCAGTGGCCGTTGTGGCTGCACTCTTCACACAATCCGTTGGCGCACTGTTTCAGGACCGGATTCCAGTCGGCGGCACACGCGGCGGTCTCCACGTATCGCCTCGCCTCTTCGAATGCGTCCTCAAACCCGGGCCGGACCATCTGCAACTCGCCGTACGCGAGCGCTGCCCTTCCGATCTCTTCGGCGTCAATCAACCGCACGCCATCGACGAATTCAAATCCTGAAGTCGAGCCAAAGCTGTTGAAATCCACGATTGTCAAAGGTCGCACAGCGAAGTCGCGCATCCGCTCGAGTTGCTCGAGCTTCAGAACAGGCTCGCGGCTGTCGATGCCGAGGAAGACCACATCCGCCTCCACAACCGCCCTGACCACTTCGTTGTCATCGTAGCGGTCCACTCGCAATCGCCGGGCATGCGGCGCGACACGACGAATGAACTTCACAAGATCCTTCCGCGCCGTGCCTCGATAGGCAAAAGTCAGTCGATCGGTATCGATTGCTCGTCCCTCGACAATAATCCGCAGCAGCTGCCGCGAAGTCGTGGAGCCGCCGATGATCACCCCGTCCGTTTCAGAAGGGTTCCAAGTCAAGTCGAGTCGAGACAGGGCTGCGGCGGCGAAGTCAATCATGAAACTGCCCCACGCTGTCTCCTCGCGGATCGACTTCACCGTGCGGTCGACCTCCTCAAGGAGCCGCATCAATCCAGGAGAGAGGGTCTGCGCGTGTTCGGCCATAAGCCTTGCAGAATGCAGCTGTTCAACGACATCGGCATCACCGGGCAACGTGCTGTTGAGTCCGGTGGCCGCGCGGAGAAGGTGCCGGTACGCCTCACGCCCTTTGAGTGAGATCGGTTCGATCGTCGTATCCATGCGTTCAAAGAACGCCGACGAAAGGCCGGGTATGACCCGGTCGGCTTGCGTGCCGTGATCAACCAGCGCGTACAACTCGCTGCGCTGACAGGTGTTGAAAACAAAGCAACCATCCACGTGCGGCTGCGTTCGACATTGCTGGATGCTTTCGAGCAGGTCCACTCGTTCGCGGCGCAACGACCGCAGACAGGCGGCGTCGACAAACTGGAGTTCGTTCGGATCTTCCAAGCGACCCCGCTTGACGATGCCAACCATCACCAGACGGGAGATCAACGCCGGAAGCGCTTCGTCTTCAGAAGAGGTGCATAGCGGCAGGATCGGCAGATGGGGATCGACTGAGTTGGGCCCCTTGCGAACCAGTGCCGCAACGGCGCCGATGAACTCATCATCGTCGTTGAGCGCTGGCACGAGGTGCAGCTTGCCGCCGTCGGAGTGCTCCGCGAACTGCTCGGCACCGAGCATACCGATCTCCTCGAGTGTCTCGAGGCAGTCGGCAGTGAAGCTGATTGGGCAGACCACGACGTTCTTCTCGCCTCGTTTGGCGAGATCTTCAAGCGTCTGAGCTGTGCTCGGCGTCAGCCAGGGAACAGGTCCCAACTTGCTCTGGAAACTTAGAGCCGTGCGCTCTTCGGGCCATCCCAAGCGCCGCCGGACCAGATCAATTGTTCTGCGGATCTGCCCTTCATATGGGTCCCCGTCGCGAATGTACGACGCGGGCATGGAGTGAGCGCTGAACAGCAGCAGCCCCGTTTCGGGCGACAATCCGCGTTCAGCGATGAACCTGTTGAGCAGGTGCGCCTGCGCTTCGATATAGCCTCGATCGTCGTACCACTCCGCTCGCAGCGTTACATTGAGTCGAAGACCCTGGCGGCGGAGTTCGCGATAGAGCTCCTCCACAGCCGTACCCGTCGTTGGTCCAGCCCACTGCGGATACATCGGCACAACGACGAGCTCGGTCACGTCGTCGGCGACGATCTGCGCCAGCACATCTTTCATGCTCGGACTGCCGTAGCGCATGGCGTGGTACACCGACCACACTCCGCCCAGACGTGCTTCGAGCTTTTTCTGTTGGCGTTCGGTGATGACTCGAAGCGGAGAGCCTTCATCCCACCAGATTCGCCGGTACGCCGCAGCGGACTGCGCGCCGCGAAACTGCGCGATCAGGGCAGCCAGCACCGGCGTCAACTTCCGGGCGTACTTCGGCAGTTTGATGACAAACGGGTCCGCCAGGAACTCGCGCAAATAGCGGCGAACATCCGCCACCTTCGGCGAGTCCGGGGTTCCCAGGTTCAAGAGCAGGACCGCTCGACGACGCGGGCGATGGCACACACAGCGTGCATTGCCTCCCGAACAACCGTTGCACGGTTCCGGAGTGGCTTTGCAGATCATGATTTCTCCTTTGCCGCCCCGCGGCGCATCCGCGCAATCAAGCGCGAAGACCACGTGACTCAGACAAGGACCAAAGTTGTCAGGAATTGGATGGGGCGATCTCAGACGACCGGCACTGGAGGCGCTCGCGCCGGGGTGCAGCGACGCCACACCTGATCGGCGCTGAGTCCTGCGGCCAGCCGGATCACCCCGATCGGGCGCCGGTCCTGGGTCAGATTCGGCCCGCCAGCCAGACCCCGAAGCAGCCTCCGGACGCGTTGCCTGATCCGCCGGCTGCCGACAAATGCACCGCCGGACGCGACGACGACAGCCGTCGCGGACTCAACGGCCAGTGCCGGGGTATTGCGCCCCGCCACCGCATCGCCGTGAATCAAGCCTGTGACGATGACAAAGGCTACGAACTCGAGCCCGGGTCGCCGGAACCGGAGCGACAAGGCATCAACGGCTTTGAGCCCGAAGAACCCAGTCACAGCCAGAACAAGCACGAATCCGAGGCCGGTCGAGACCGACGGCGCGCCGCAGAATTCAACAGCAAGGCTGACCAGTGGCCACAGGTGAACGGCCGCCAGCAGCGACCAGAAACCGCGCATGAACCACCAAAGCAGCGTTCGCCGCGCGACCTGCTTGGATTCAGAGTGGTTCATCTGATTCACCCTCAACGCGATGCTCCCTCCGTGCTCGATCAGATGATATCACGACAATCGACAACCACTGATCCTCAATACATGCGAATCTCACCCCGTTTTTTGGAGATGGGATTCCACGCCGCCGGTATTGCTCAAACTGGGCGCGGAAACTTGGAAGGACCGACCGGAATTGGTCGCCCGAGGTGCGTGGGACCGTCTATTTTTCGGAACCGCCGCTCGACAAATGCTGCAATAACGCCTTGCCCAGCCACGACTTCGCTTCGTCAGTCGAATTCGGGGCTTCGATGAGGCTCCAAAATCCGGGCGATCCACTCCCCACCGCGGCCAGCCGCCGCGCCAGCGTGGCCCGGGCGGCCCCGAGGCTGGTGCGGGCGCGTTCCATCGCTTCAAGCCGCTGCTCCTCGGGTTGGGCGTTGTACATCATCAGTGTGCCATCGTGACCGCCGCAGACGAGCACCGGATCGCGCGGCGAGAAGGCGATCGCACGGATCGCAGAATTGGCTCCTCTGAACGAGAAGACACTCTCATGGGTTTCAAGATCCCAAAGGATCACCTCGGAGAACCACGAACCCGCCGCCAGCCGCGTGCCGGTCGAATCGATCGACAGAGAAGTCACAAACTGCCCGCGACAATCCAGCGTGTCGATCCAATCACCCGTGTGCGCGTTCCAGACCATTACGGTTTGATCGCGCGAGCCAGTGTACAGGCATTCACCGTCAGGGCTGAACAGGCACGAGAACACATCAGCTCGGTGCTTGTCTAGCACATGCAGCAGCGATCCGGATCGAGCATCCCAGAGTTTCACTGTCGAGTCGCGCGAGGCGGTTGCGATTGTTGTGCCATCCGGACTGAATGCGAGGCTGATGATGCGCTGGGCATGCGCCTGAAACGAGAGTACGGCCGGACTCGCAGTTTCATTCCAGACCCGCACCACGCCCGTCTCACCCCCTGCAGCTACACCCCTTCCATCCGGACTGAACGCCACCGACCAAATCGTACCTCCGGGTCCGTCGAGCACGGCCTCACATTGGCCGGAGGTGGTGTTCCAAAGTCTGACCTGGCCGTCAGCCGCTCCCGAAGCGAGTCTGGCGCCATTGGGTGAAAATCGAACGCTGTAAACATCGCCCGAGCGCGCCTTCAGCGTTGCGAGGTGAATTCCCAGGCAGGGCTCCCAGAGGTGAATCAGATCGTCACGCCCCGCTGTCGCGAGTAATGAGCCATCTGGCGCGAAATCAACCGCGAGGACTTGGTCATCATGAGCGTCGATCATCGTCTGCGGTGGCGGCACCACTTGCTCACCCAGCGGCCAGAAGCGCAGCGTCCGATCCCACGATGCAGAGATTAGTCGGTCGGTCTGCTCATCCACCACGAGCGAAGCGGCGGCGTCGTCGTGGCCCCGGAGCACGCGGAGGCGCTCACCCGGGCCAAGCGTCCAAATGGAAATGGTTCGATCATTCGGCGCCGAGAAAAGTGTGCCGCCATTGGAAGTCAGCGCAAGTGATCGAATCGTACTGACACTTGGCGTCGTAGTCGTATCGAGCAGGATGCTGTCGTCCTGCGTATTCCAGACAATGATCCGTCCTTCGGCCCCGCCCGCCGCCACGATGTGGCCATCTTCGCTCAGCGCCACCATCTCCACGCCGAGGCCGAGGTTCAGCTTGTACTCCGGCGAGAACGACTCGGTCTCGCGGATCCAGACCGACCCTCTCTGGTTCCACGTGGCCAGCCGAGTTCCGTCCGCCGAAAAACGCACGCCGCGGATGCCTCCTGGCTGATCGTTCAGCGTGCGAAGGGTTTCGCCCGTGTGGGCGTCCCACACCGTTGCCGGGGCCGAATTTGAAGCACTAGCGATCAGGCCTCGGATGGAACAGTCGAGGTGGCGGATGGGCTCGCCGTGCGAGCCGAGAGTGGTCAGTGTCTCGCCAGCTTGAGATGACCAGACTCGAATCGTGCCGTCGCCAAAACCAATGTAAACCAAATTGCCATCAGCACTGATTCCGACGGCCATCGCGGGGGAATCCGGCTCGCCTGGGGTTCGCGCGATGTTTGCCCCGGTATCCATATCCCACAGCGCCGCGGAACCGTCACGCGAAACGGTCGCAATACGGCGTGCGGCGGGAGCCGACCTCATGTCAAACACCATGTCGTCATGCGCAGGGATGACCATGGCGCGATGTTTGAGATAGGCCGCGATCAGGGACCACTCCCACCGGCGCAAGGCGGCGGGGGCATGTTCCAGCCTTTCGCGACCCCGCGAATACTCGCCAGCCTGGTACAGGAGGAATGCATTGGAGATGCTGGCTGCATATGCCTGACGATTTGCTACGTCGCGCTCGGCAAGAGCCGCCTGCTCCGCCTTCTGGCGCCGGAGAGACTCGTGCCAGCTCCGATAGGCAAACACCCCCGTCAGCGCCGACGCGGACACGATCGTCAGGATTGTAATCGCAGCGGCGGCCACGAGAAGCCTGTGCCGGCGCGCGAAGAGACGTGCGTGATGCCATGGCGTAGGAAGCCGCGCCTGAACCGTCTTGAAGGCGAGGAAGTTGCGCACATCAGTTGCGAGGCTGCTGGCGCCGTTATAGCGGCGGTCGGCATCTTTGTCCATCGCCTTCATGATGATGGCTTCGAGATCACCGGATGCCTCCGGCAAAATCGACCCGGGTCTGGGTGGATTGACCGTCTGGATGATCCGCACTGCTTCCGGAATTGTCAGCCGAGACAGATCGTGCGGCAATCGGTCGGTCGCAAGTTCGTAGAGAATCACGCCAAGCGCGTAGACATCGGCCCGCGTATCGATTGCGTGACTTGCGGCGCACTGTTCTGAACTCATGTAGTTCAGTGTGCCGATGAGCTTGCCGTCATCGCCGTGGAGTGTGATTCCTGCGTCGTCGGGTTGTACGGAGCGGGCGATGCCAAAATCAATGATCTTCGTTCGCCCGGTGGAATCGACGAGCACATTGCTTGGCTTGAGGTCGCGGTGGATCACTCCCACCTGGTGGCCGTACTGCACGGCATCACAGACTTCAGCAAACATCGCCAGGCGATCGCGCTGCGCCAGGTTGGCAAGCCGGGCGTGCTGCGTGATCGTCCGGGCATCCTCGACGTATTCCATGGCAAAGAAGGGAACGGGATGACCGGTGTGATCCTCGCAGGTCCCCGCCTCATAAATCTGTGCGATGCCGGGATGCTTCAGCCGCGCCAGGACCTCTGCTTCAAAGGCGAACCGCTGCTGAGCTGAAGTCTGTGACAGCGAGCGGTGCATCACCTTGAGGGCCACGCGCCGTCGCGGATTGTCCTGCTCGGCTTCGTACACCGTGGCCATCCCGCCCGCGCCGAGCACTCGAATGATGCGATACGCCCGGATGCGCGGCGGAGGTGAACTAAGCCCGGCGAGCGCTGGCCCGAGTACCGGCAATTCGAGGAAGTTCGTCGTGCGCTCAACCGCACCCAACAACCGATCGACCTCGGCGCGCAGAACCTCATCCGCTCCGCACGCGCCGCTCAGATAGCTTGTCCGGTCCGCCGGATCGCAATCCAGCGCGGCGACAAAGATCGCGTGCGCTTTTCGATCGCGGTCATTGATCATCGCCGATTTCCTCGCCGCCTTCGGCAAGTCGGCAGTACAACCACGCCTTGGCGGCCATCCAGTCTCGATCGACTGTGCGCCGACCCACCGAGAGCAGCTCAGCGATTTCATCGATCGTACAACCGCCGAAGAATCGCAGTTCGACGATTCGCGCCTGCCGCTCATCCACTTCGGCCAGATCGGACAGAGCCTCGTCAAGCGCAACGAGGTCGATGTTGGGATCCGGGCTTGCGGGATCAACCTCATCGATTGGCAATTGGGCCGCTGACCCGCCTCGTTTGAGCGCCCGACGTTCGCGTGCATGGTCGATTAGAATGCGCCGAATAATTTGGGACGCGATAGCGAAGAAGTGAAGGCGATCCTTCCAGCATGTCGACCGCTGATCCACCAGTTTCAGATAGGCTTCGTGTACCAGGGCAGTTGGCTGGAGCGTGTGATCGGCTCGCTCCTCGCGCAGGTGTGCACTGGCGATGCGCCGAAGGTCTTCGTAGATCGCCGCCATGAGCCGGTCGAGATCAGTCCGATCGCCATCGGCAACGGAGTGAAGCAGCATCGTAATGTCGCCAGGCGTTGACGTCATGCTCGGCAGACTCTCCCGACGCCGCCTCGTGATCGCGGCGTGTGTTCGAGCCCAGTATAAGCGGGTGGGTCGCCGACGCCGCGCGTTCCTGCGTGGCCGCAAACGGCTCGCCCCGGTGCGGATTGCTCCGCACCGGGGGATCAGGAGGAAATCAAACTGGCTGCATACGTCAATACAGGTCATGCCGGTCCTCATCACATATCCAGGTTCACTGGAGCCACGCTCATGCCCGGCGACGACGGCGCACCATACCAAGACCACCGAGTCCCAGCAAGGTCAGGCTTCCGGGCGCCGGAACCACATTGTCCAGCCGAAGCACGACGGCATTGGGTTCGTAGAGTACGGACCACTCGTAGGTTGTTGCTCCCATTTGCGTCAGCGGGTCGTTTGCAAACACGCCGCTCACACCGTTCGTCGAGGTCAGGATTGTGAATTCGTCTCCCACAGTCGGCATGAAGACACCCGATCCGACATCGATCAGCGCTACATTGAGCCAACCATCGAGCATTGCTAACCCACCGGTTACCTGCAGCAGGTCGTGCTCACTGCCGGGTGCATCGCCGCCTAGTTCAACGTTCCACGCAGAGGTCTCGGTGCTCAGGAACCGATCGACGCTGACAATGCCGGCGCCAGCCTGTTCGATGGACAGCAGACCGTCATTCGTCAGACCGACCTGGCCCAGCGATGTGTTCGATTCGAGAAGCATTGAACCGCCGATGCCATTCTGAAGCGTCCCCGAATTTGCAAAGGACGTTGCTGCATCGACTGTGGTTTGCCCGCGCATTCGCAAGGTGCCACTGGATGTGATATCCACGTTGGCGCCTTCAAAATCCGTATCGGCAGTGATCTGGGCGATTCCACTCGTGAGATTCAGGTCACCCTGGACAACCATCCGCGAACCTGCCACTCGAGTCACCGGCAATCCTCCGCTGCCGGCCAGGTTCATTTCACCATTCATGATCCACGAGTCGTTCGGATCGTTGAGATTGATGGTCGCCTTTCCCAGAAACCCACCCGTCACGTTCATCGTGCCGGAAAAGATATTGTGGTCAACACCGCCGATGCGGTCAGCGTTGACGACGAGCGAGTTGTTCACCTGCCATGAGGTATCGTTGCTGGCCCCGTCCATGCCAAACACGCCGGCATTGATCACCGTTGCGCCGGTCACGGTGGCATCGCCATTCTGCTGGGCATAGCCGTTGATAGTAACATTTCCATTCCACTGCGTGGCACCGTTGAAGTCAACAGAACCATCGGCGGGGTTGGTGCTTGGCGTATTGAACTCGCCTCCGCGCATCGTCGTTGGACCGTCGAAATCCAACTGTCCGCCTTGCCCGATGTTGTAGTCTCCGCCAAGCACGGTGGTGCTGCCGTCGAACTCCACCCAGTCGGTATCACCAATATCAACGACCGCCGTACTCTGCAGCGTTAGCGGTGCGAGGACGCGCAGGTGGCCCTCCGCCCCGCCCACGTTTATCGCGCCACCAAACGTCATAGCCGTGCCATTGATCTGTGACGCCGCCGCCGGATTGCCAAAACCCGCCACGTTCAGGTTTCCACCGGCATCAACTGTCCACCCATCATCAATGTTCATCGTCAGCAGCGCGCCCGGCGCCATGTTGATGGTCCCACTGAACGAATCGCTCAGGCTTGAGGCATTCACCTGCAGCACGCTGAAGAGCGTGTCGAGTTGAAGGTAGCCGTTGCCCATTGTTCCATCCAGATCGATCGCCAGGCGATTCGATTGCCCTTGTGTGACGATCAGTCCGCCATTGTTGTCGGGCCTGATGATGCCGTCGTTTCGAAACGGCGTCACACTGGCAATCAGGAACTCACCGCGACCGGAGATCGTACCGTTGGACCACGAGTCGCCAAAGACGCGGACGGCGACGTTATCGCGCAGATCAAGATACGCGCCCGCGCCTAGCCGCAGGGCGCCCTGAAAGTCATGGTTGTTGGGGCCGGGAGACGGCCGGACGATCAGTCGGGAATTGGTGCCGGTGATCCATGCCTCGCCAAACGACACGAGTTCACTTCCGTTCAGGTCGAGCGTCATGCCACTGCTCAACTCAAATCGGCTGTAGCCGGAACCGGCGAACCCACCCATGGTGACGACGTGGTTGCTGACGCCCGGCAGATCGCCAATTCGGATGATGTCGTTCGAATCCGGCAGGCGATTCAGGTTCCAGTTATTCGTGTCGAACCACCATCCGTCGCCCGCACTCCAGGAGATGACATCAGCGAGCGTGGGCTGGACGAACCCCGCCGCCAGCAGAAGCGCCATGGCTTGACTGGTTCGAAGGACGGCACGGCGGCCGACAGTGAATTGTGTGCAGATAGACTGGTTCATGATCGCTTTCCTGTTCAGTTGGGTGCAGATGGACCGTTGGGCCGCTGCAATGCGGTAAGGTTCCAGAGACAACGCGGAATCGAGCGCCAGCGTGCGCCATCAGGCGCGACGGCGACGCCGCCCGACAAGCAGGCCGCCCAAACCGAGCAGGGCAGCGCTCCCCGGGGTCGGAACGACGTTTTCGAGTCGGAGCACGACCGCATTGGACTGGTAGAGCACTTCCCACTCGTATGTGGAGCCGCCGAGCTGGGTGATCGGATCGTCCCGGAACGAGCCACTCACTTCGTCCAGAGCCGTGAGGATGGTAAATTCGTCGCCGACGTGAGGTCGGAAGACGCCGCTGCCAAGATCGACCAGATCCACATTGAGAAGGCCATCGATTGCCGCCGACCCACCCGAGATGAGCATCAGGTCATGCTCGGCCCCGGCCGCGTATCCGCCAATGGAGATGTTCAGCAGCGCCTCGGCGGCGCTCGTGAAGCGATCAACCGATACAGCCCCAATCATCAACCCTTGGATTGCATCTTCGCCGATGTGCAACACGCCATCGTTGTGCAGCCCTACGGAATTGAAATCAACCTTGTCGCGCAGAACCATCTCTCCCGAGACCGCATTCAACAGCATGCCATCACCGCTGATCGTCGATCCGCCCACGATCGTTGTTCCGCCGGTCATGCGCAGTGCCGCGCTCGAACTGCCAAGATGCAGACTGCTGGAGCCCAGCAGCACCGTATCCGCTGAGATCTGCGCCTTACCGTTTTGCAGTGAAAGATCGCCACTGTAGAGCAGGTTCGATCCGGCAAGGCGGGTGATGAAGAGGTTGTTGTCACCCGTGAGGTTGATGTCAGCGTTGGAGTTCCATGAACCGTCGCTGACATTCATCGTCAGTCTGGAAAGGAACCCGCCCGCGATATTGAGTGTGCCGCCGACAAAGTCAGAGCCATCGGACTGGAGCTCACCGGCGTTGACGACGAGGTTGTTGTTCACATTCCAGGCCGTCGAACCTGAACTCCCGTCCATGTCGAATCGATCCGCATTGATCGAGGAGATCGCGGAGACCGTCGCGTTCCCGTTCTGCTGCACGAAGCCGTCAAAGGTCGCGTTTCCCGCCCAGGTTGTCGGTCCGGCAAACTCGACGCGCCCCCCACTTCCGGTAGCGTCTGCCGTGGTGAACGCACCCCCGTGCACCAGCGTTGGTCCGTTGAAACGGAGCTTTGCATCTTCGGCGATGGTGTACGTGCCGCCGTCGACGTGAACGTTGGTTCCCGCAGCGGCGCCAAAGTCCACGAGCGCGTGCTGCCCGATGTCCACCCGAGCCTCGGGCGCAAGCGAAAACGTGTCTGACTCTACCCGGAAGTGGTTCGTGCTCACGCCGGAGACGTCCATCTGACCGGCGAACGTAAACGCACCGCCGCGTATGACTGACGACTTGTCCAAATCAGGAAAAGCGAACACTTGAATCAGACTGCTGGCGTCGGCTGTCCATCCGTTGCTCAGATTCATGAACAGATCAGAATCTGAGGCAAGACTGATCCTGCTGCTGAAGGAGTCGGTAAGACCTGTGCCGTCGATCCGCAGCTTCGATCCACTTTCGGTGATGTTGCTGTAGGTCGCCAGGCCGATTCTCCCTGCGCCCGTCGTGCCATCGAGGTCGTAGAGACCGCCATTGGCCTGCTGTAGCCACAGGTTTGGGGCGTCGTTGGGCATCGCCTGAATGTACCCGTTGTTCACAAGCGTGGCGCCCGTGCCGAACAATCCGATGTAGCCGTTTCCCCGGACCGCCGAATCCGCACCGATGTTCAGCGCGCCATAAATGCGCGTGTACGAATAGTCGAGGGTCATTTCTCCGCCGTCTTCCAGGGTCAGATTGTGCGTCGAGAAGGACAGGCCGTCAGCACGACCGCAATAGAGGCGCGAGTCGTAGCGAACCGGCCCAAACTCCGTCTCGACCAGGTTTGATCCGGAGATCAGCGTGTCACCGCTGACGATGAGCCGGTGCGTGCCGGTCTGCAGCGACATGCCGTCAGTGATGTCGAGAGCGGCGATCGTCTGAAACATGTCGAGATTGACGAACGAGTTCTCAACTGACGGAATGCTGCCGATGTACACATGGGCGTCGTTCGGCGGCGGGCCGAACGGTGACCAGTTACTCCCGTTCGACCATGAGTAGTTGATCAATCCGTTCCACTCCCAGTCCTGGCCGATCGCCGGAGTGGCAAGTCCGCCACAGACGAGCAATGTCCAGAAAGGCCGAAGGAAGTGGCAGAAAGGCGATTGAGCAGTGGATCGGCTGATTGAAGACTGTCGCATAGTGATTCTCCTCGGGGAAGCTCCCGAGACCGGCGAAAACGAACCGCTGGACTCAGGGCTCGGAGAACCACGCGTAAAACGGGCGCGAGATGCGCCATCTCACTATTTCACATTTTTTAATCGCGGACTACGCAATGACTTCGATCGAAGCGATGGTGGTGTCGTCAGCGAAGCGATCGCTGCCGGTGAACCTCTCCAACGCTTCGAAGACCCCCGAAACATCGCCGTCGATCGAAGCCGATCCAGCAATGACGTTCGCGAGTCTGGCATTGCCGAATCGGTCGCCCGCCTTGTCGGGTTGTTCCACAAGACCGTCGCTATAAAGAATGAGCCGGTCTCCGGGGCGAAACTCGATACAGGCCTGGGAGTAGACCAAGTCTGCCTGGACGCCGATGATCAGATCGCCAGCCGATTCCGGGCACTGCGGCACTCCGACCTCGGGGCGAATGAGCCAGTGTCCATGCCCCGCATCTACAAACTCAAGCGATTGACGGGATGCATCCAGCACCCCGGCCCAAAGCGTGGCGAACATTCGATCGGCGGAATGAGCCGCGAGATAACTGTTGGTCTCGGTCACCGCAAGTGCGGCATTGCCACAGTTCACGAGACTGGCGCGGAGATGCGACAGAACCGCGGTCATCAGAATGGCCGCCCCAATTCCATGCCCAGTGATGTCACCGAAACAGATCCCGATCCTGCCTTCAGCGATCGGGAAGATATCGAACAGGTCGCCGCCGACGACCGCGCCCGGGCGGGTCCTTGACGCATATCGGACAGCGCCGACCACGCCGCTCGCCCTTGGCAGGAGGAACGACTGCGCCTCCTGGGCGATGGAGAGGTCCGCGTCCAGTTGTTCCTGTCGATGAGCGAGTTCGAGTCGCTTCAAGTTGCACAGCGCAAGACTGGCAATGTGTGCCACGGTGTGACAGAAGCCCGGTGCATCAGCCTGGGGACGGGTTTCGCCAGCGCGCGAGTCAAGATAGAGAGCTCCAATCACAACGGAATCGACGATGAGCGGGGCGCACAATGCTGCCGAAATCCCCAGCCCGGCAATGCTTTGCCCCCATTGGCCTAGATCACTTCGCGAAAGCCGCGCCATTCGGCCGCCTTCAACGGCTCGCAGGAGCGAACGACTGAACACGAATCCATCGGCTGTCGCCTGCCGCGTGTCGCGAAACCCCACAATCTCCACTTCGTCCGGAGACTGCGACCAACTCAACATGGCAGCACGCGGGTAGCCCGTTCCCGCCATGATCAGCGAGATGACCGCCTCGGCAAGGTCGCTTTCGGTGCTGGCCTGATAGAGGGCGCTGCAACCGTCGATGAGCAATGACAGCCGCTGCTGCGCGAGAGACTCCAGTTCTCGTGGTGCTACGGCTTCGATGATCGTCCCGGGTGAAACCGAGGTCTCCGTTGCAGCCAATGCGCGAGGCTCAGCCGCCACCATCTCCACTCGAAACGTGGTGGATCCAGCTCGCAGCATGTCTCCGTGGCAGATCGGAACCCGCTTATTGGCGACGATGCGCACACCATTGACAAACGTGCCGTGTCGGCTCTCCAGATCCTCGATTGACCACTGATGGTCGCGCCAGTTGAGCGTGAGATGTCGTCTGGAGCAGCTCGCGTCGGGCAAACAGACATCACAGTCTGTCGCCCGCCCGATCAGGATCGGTTGATCAGAGTCCACAACGATTGGAACTGATGCTGATCCAGCAAGGGGAATCAGCCGGAGTTGCTGCGACTTCACATCAGTTTCTGGCATTCGAAGGCGCCCCATCTCAGATCGGCACACCGCAATCGACCGCGACATTCACGAATGGCCGGCGGAAAATCGTAGTCGGCTCAGCGGATCCGCGATCCAGCGAGACGGAGAGCAGTCGGCAGGCGAGATCGCAACACTGCAATAAGTCGCAGTCCACAGCCCGCGCTACCGGGCCTCGACACGAACTCGCATGGTCACCTCCGCTCCGTCGCGGAGGACAACGGCGACGACTTCCTGATCCGGATCGAGCGTACCCAGGTACTGCGAGAAAGCGCGAAGATCGGCAATGTCCGTGCCGTCGATCCGAATGAGAACGTCGCCGGCGCGCATGCCCGCTTGTTGTGCAGGCGAACCCGTGACAACTGAGTCAACCTTGACACCCGGGCCGGCGAAATCGAACGCCGGAACCGTGCCGAACGAAACGCGACGCCCGCTTGCAGGTGGCTGCCGATCACTGCTCGGCGCGACTATGGCGCCTTCAATGCGCACGGTCATGGGCTCTTCTCGCTCAAGCAGATACGCCAGTGCCTCCTTGACAAACGTGGCGACCTTGACAAGACCGGCATCGTCGATCTTGTCAGGCGTATCGGTCGGTCTGTGGTAGTCCGCGTGCGCGCCGGTGAAGATCTGCACTGCGGGCACGCCGGCATCGATGAAGCTGTCCTGGTCGGAGCCGCCGACCCGCGCAGCCACGTTACGACTCTTGATGCCTGTCACGAAGCCGACACCGCGGAAGATGTGCTGCCACTCGTCTGCCGTCCCCGTGGCGTGGATCGCAATCTCGCCGTCATTCAACCGACCCACGGTATCCATGTTGATGACACCGCGAATGCCGGCGACCGGGAGGAGCGGATGGCTGACGAAGTAGCGCGAACCCTGCAGCCCCGCTTCCTCCCCCGAGAAAGCAGTGAAGACGAGATTCCGCGAACCACCGCCTTCGGCCACAAAATTGCGAGCCAGCTCGATCAGCACCGACACACCGCTGGCGTTGTCATCGGCACCCCGATGGACCTTGCCTTTGTCACCAGTGTGCACATCGGGCCAGCCGAGGCCGAGGTGGTCGTAGTGCGCGCTGAGCACGATGGACTGATCGC
Organism: Phycisphaerales bacterium UBA5793; assembly: GCA_002418285.1. Lineage (GTDB taxonomy): Bacteria > Planctomycetota > Phycisphaerae > Phycisphaerales > UBA5793 > UBA5793. The sequence goes on along the minus strand of DIDT01000007.1, from coordinate 88,029 downwards.
TCCAGTCGGAGCGCGTCCCAGGCAGAACTCCAATCACGTTCATCGCCTCGACGGGCTTTCCATCCGGCCCATCAGCGATCGTGAAGTGCTGGAACCACGTGCCGTTGTCGCCCCCCGGCTTGAGGCCGGCAGAGTCAAACTGCTGTGCGATGTAGTTCGCCGACTCTTCCAACTCAGATGTACCCAAACCGCGACCGCGCCGTTCCGGCGCGGCGAGCCACTCCACATGTTCACGGAGCAGGCGCTGGGAGAACACTGGTGGAAGCTCGGCCAGCGCAGCCCGCTTGTCAGCAACGATCGAGGCGGCTCCGCCCTTTTCAAACTCCACAATGAGTGGAGAATCCGTGGCCTCCCACTGACCCTTCACGGTGTTAGTCGGCTCGTCACCTTCGAATGCCACGTATGAGTACTTTCCATAGTGCGGCAGCTTGCGGGCAAGCCCGGGAAACGCAGCACCCGGTTCAACGGAGATCCACCCGATCGCCTTGTCGGGATTCCGCGGATGGCGGCGGATGACGACGATCGTGTGGCCAGCGACCGGAACGACGTCCTCGCCCAGTGTCACAGTGCCCTTCGCCTGAGCTGGATCTGCGTTCGGGTCAAACGCGAGCGCCGCCGGGGCGAGTCGGTTGGTCCGACCGAGAATCCAGACTGCTCGATCGCTCGGAAGTGTCTTGATCTCGGTATCAGATACGATCTCAATGGCGTGGTCATCTGTCTGCCAGCCCGCCATGAGGTCGCGATACGCTCTCGCATCTTCCCCGGACGGAAGGACGGCCAGAATCTTCGGCTCACCAAAAATCTGTCCAATCGAGCACGGCGTCTCGAGCGGATCAAGTTGCCGGAACACGTCAAAGTCGGGATCCACCGCCAGCGCCTCGGGCCGCGCATCGACCTTAAACGCGAACGGCGTGGAACGTCCGTCCAGTTCGACATCGAATGATTCCTGCCCCGACGGGGTTGCCACTGCGACCGGCACGGACAGAACGAATGGCTCGTCGGTTTGCATCTGCTCGATCGTTCCGGTGATTGTGTACTTCGCCTCACCCGAGGCGCCGGAGCTCGGCCCCTCGACATGAACATCACGGGTCACCAGGCTCGGCGCGCCGCTCCGCTCAACCCACTGCGTGAAAAACGGCGTGAGGTCCTCTCCGGTAGTCGATTCAAAGCTGGCGCGGAGGTCGTCGAAAGATGCTCTTGAACCCCGATTCTTGCGGTAGAAGTCTGCGAGTGACTCCCGGAACGCGTCGTCGCCCACGTGACGGCGCAGCATGTGGAACATCATCAGCGCCTTGCCGTACCCGACCGCTTCGGTTGCGGCGCTGTGACGATTACGGAACTCGGAAAGCGGGAAGTCTCGGCCCTCTTTCACATAGTCACGGTACTTTTGCAATGTGCTGCGGCGATACTCGTCTCCCGCGCCGCGCTGTTCCTGGATGAGGTGATCCGCCATGTAGGCGGTCAGTCCCTCGCACCAGTTACCGTGTTCATAGTCCACGAACACCGAGTTCCCCCACCAGTTGTGGAGAATCTCGTGTGGATAGGAAGAGTACAGAATGAACGGGAGTCGGATCACCTGCTCACCGAGCAGGGTGAACGACGGCATGCCGTATCCCGTCTCCCAGAAATTCTCAACGAGCGCGAACTTGCCATAGGGATACGGGCCGATGAGCTTGCGATACATTTCAATGAACCGTGCGGTTGCATCGAGGTACTTCTGGGCCAGCGCATCATCGGGTTGATGCAGATAGACAAGCACCTCAACGGCACCCGCCATCTCACGTTGCACCGTGAGCGGCCCGCCAACAAGATAGACCTGTTCAACTTCCGTGCCCGAGTTCCACTTGGCAAAGCGTGCATTGGCGGGCGAGCCGGGGGCGTCGGATCTGCCGTTGCCCTGGCTGATGACATGCCAGTCGTTGGGTGTCTGAACCTGCATGTCGAACCGGATCATCTCTTCGCCGAATTGCGCAATCCAGGCGCTCCCGCCGTCAAGATAGACGCCCTCCGGGCCGAGAATGCCGTGCGTTTCGCGGAAGCCGCGCGCATACTCCTCCTTCTGATCCGAGAGGCCGAAGTCAATGGACCCTCCGTAGGTGAGGTGAAGCACACCGTCAGCCGGGACTGAATCGAGCGCGTATCGCACCGTCTCCACGCCGCCGGAACTCGTAACGACATCGAGTTGGTGAATCCGGGGTTCGCTGCGCGTGATCTGAAGAGCACTACTTAGCGTAAACTCAGCACCAGACTGGCGAATCGCCGGTGGAAGCGAGATCGCATCTTCCACGGTAACGCGGTGCTTCGCCGGATCGAGGACGACTCGCAATTCATGATCGACAGTGCCGATATCCGTTTCGGCTGTCGAGGTGACTACGGGCAATTCCTCGCCACCAAGCCCCGGCAACCACTGAATCGTCATGCGGTTCGAGAATGCACGCGTCTGATGCTCGAGGCTGCGCATCATCTCAGCGCCGGCGCAGAACACAGCCGGGACGATAAGCACGTTCTTGCGGCCCTCTCCTTCGAGTTTGGTGAGCACGCTCGTCAGCGACCGATCGGATTCTGTTGCATCAGCCAGTGCGATACGCAGGCGATGAAATCGACTCGTCATGTTCAGGGGATCGTGTTCTTCGAGCGCGATCCAGGCCTTCGCGTCTGCGGCAGGCAGATTGTCAGGAAGCACGAGCACCGTCGTGCCGCCAAACGGGCCGGGACAGCGAGGCAGCGCGTCACCGATGGTCGATGGGTGAACTGCGGCTTCGAACAACGGTGTCGAATTCTCGTCGACAGCGTCTTCGGCATTCACCAAGGTGACAGGCCGACCGGTCGCGGCAGAATACCGCAGGGCGTAAAGGCGCGACCAGTGCCTTGCTCGAGCCGTATCCGCTGGAATACGCATGTAGGCCGGCGCAACGTGTCCCTGTAGTTCCGACGTCGGCAATCCCAGCGCTTCTCGAAGCGCTGCAGCCTCTCGCCCATCTCGTCCCGCCGCCGGGTTCTCGCTCATCACGAACGACGTTTGAAGGCCAACCTCGCGATAGGCCGCCAGTTCCTCGCTCCACCACACCTGATCCTCCGCCGATCCGTATACCGTCAGCGAAACATTGCGGTCAGGCGTTTCACCTTCCTCCGCCAGCGGCAATGGGAAGTCCTTGAGCGTTGCGTACATTTTCGGCTCAAAGGCGGCCGTCCGATGTTCCATGCGATCGCCGAGTAGCGCGATGGCCGCGCTCACCGTTGCCCCGGTCCCCTCGCCGGCAATACAAACGCGCGCAGGATCGATCGGATAGTGGCGCAGGAGATAGCCCCAGATACGTTCAGTCGCAGAGACAATTGAGACAAGATCTTCTGCGGATGAATCGGACCAGAACCAGCGCCCGCCTTCGCTGAGATCGTCGAGTTGGGCGCGGTATGGTGGCTCGACTACAGCGATCGCCGCATCGTCGCCGAGGCGGTCGCGCCACAAGTCGATGCCATCCTGAGACGACAGCCCCGCGTCGCCGAGCCAGATCAGCAACGGGACCGGGCTTTCATCGACCGCGCCATCAGGCAGGTGAAGGCGGTACTTGAGTTCGCGATCAAGCGCGACCGACCATGTTCCCTCGTTCTGGTCCATCGCCCGCGTCTCAGCCATGACCACGTAGTCGGCGACGGGGGCTCCGTCGATCGTGGCGACCGAGGGATTCCGCGTCGAGCGGATGTCCACCGTGAGCACACGTGCATTCGGCTTGCGCAACTTGAACTGCCGGACGGATCCGTCCCAGTACATGCTGTGGAATCCGCCGTTCACGTGCAACACCATCGAGCCGGGATGAGCATCGAGCGCCAACGCGCAGGATTCACCCATTGCGTTATCCCAGAGAGTCTGCGTCGAAGTGAGTCGCTGATCGTCGCTGCCGCTCGGTTGCATCATGGCCAGGTGCCCGCGCACTGCGTTATCGACGCGCCGCCAGTAGGCGGGAGTATTGGGCAGTATCTCCGCCGGGGCCTGACGTCGCTCGCCGGCATCAAGCGTGTCGAGCACGGAGAGTCCTTCCATGGCGACGCGCCGCGTGAGCGGTCGCGGGAAGTTTGAAGCCACAACCGGATAGCCACCTGCACGTGCAGTCTCGATCAAAGGCCGGTACGCACTGCGATACTGACCCCATGGCCGTGCCTTGGAGAGAAACTCCGCTTCATTAATCTCGCCGGCAAGGTAGGAATCGAGGACCGGCTGGACGTCGCGTTCGAACATCTCCATGGCCAGCACGACCTCGCCACGCCTCCGATCGAGCAATCCTCTGTACACCGCGTGCTCCACCCGATGTGTCGTCTCATCGATGTGGCTCTCACCCAAAAACACCGTGTCGGCGGCGGCAAGTCGGTCGAGCATCTCGTCAAAGGTCAGACTCTCCCCGGATCGGCCGTCGAGCACCCTCACCGCGCAATCAATCGGCGGTGCAGACCACGGCGGTGCGGCGTCCTGGAAGTCCATCTTTACAGATGCGCCGAAATCCTTCGTAATGGGTGTCCGAGGTGCGGTGCATCCGACGAGCAGGGAGTAGCCAATCGCAACAACCAGATGACGCGTAGACACGGAAGTCTCCTTCAATGATCGCTCAAAGCACAGGGTGCATCGCACCTGCATTCTCCAGTCGTGTTCACCATTCAGTATAGCGTTTGACAGCCGTGCGCCAGAGCTTGCACTTACCCATGGTTGCACTACTCATGTTGCAAACTGCTGTGTGCACCGACGACCAATCGTGCCGTGGATGAGCCCAGCCCTCCGGGGATTGTCTGACCCTGGTGAGGTGGATCGCGATCAATGAAGCAGGGCATAGAAGACCGGTGACGCGAAAGGCTACGTGTATTGGCGTATGGAGCCGCTCAAAATCGCGATGATCTCGGAACGCGCGGAAGAGAGGCCCAACTGGCGTAAGAACCTTCCCGAAGGAGGGGACCCAGCTTTGAGAGACGGGGTCAGCGGCACCCCCGCCTCTGATGTGCAGGAGGGACCGATTCGGCCGGATCAATCGTCCTGTAAAGCGGGTTGAATTTACTGAAAGACATTCCCGTCTTCCGAGGCCATTGGAACTACTCCAGCTTCCATCGGAGTGAGTCGACGGCTTTTTTCCTCACCGCCTCGACGTGCCAGTCTCCCATGAGAATGTTGGCGGAGTCATTGTGCCTCGCATCCACCTTGTTCGCCCGTCCCTTGAATGACACGCCCGTTCCGGAATACTCGGCGTCGAAGAGAATCGGAGTGGCGGTAGCGACGTGCATCCACTCCGGTGGCAGGAACGGCTTCGTGTTGGTTTCGAGTCCACTGTTAAAGCGATAGGACTTGAAGAACGACGGCACGGAGCGGTCGACCTCCGGACAAAGCTTGATCTGCGGGAAATAGTCCCCCTCTCCAAACAGCGACTCGTCGTTCTTGACGCCCAGATAAGGATTGACTGCAAAGTACCAGCAGATGATTGTGGGATGATTGCTGTCATCCTCATGCGGCAACGCCCCGTAATCGATCGTATACAGGTTGAATGCAACTCCGTGTTGCCGTAGTTGGGACATGCACTGTCCGGCACGAGCCGCACGTCGGCTGTGTGCCAGCGCGGGCAGGAGGAGCCCGATCAGCAACGCGATCACGGAAACAACCACGAGCAACTCGATGAGCGTGAACCCAGATCGAGTTGCTCGTTCTTGCCTGGTACTCCGTGTGTGCGTCTTGATCATGATGAAGGCTCCAGCCAGGGCCAACCGAAAGTCGAAGGCCAATTGATCCAACGCGGCTACTGGAACGTGTGCGACACTCGATTCGTAACGCGGCACGTATCACCCTCGTAGGCCTGGGACAGGACGAGCACACCCCGAGCATTTCCAGGAACGGGGACGCTAAGCTGCGCGTGCCCATTCTGGTTGGCGGTTGCGGTACCCATCGCCAGCGCCGATTGCAGCGACAGCGTGATGTTGGGACATCCCGGGATTGCCGTTGTTCCGGAACGCAGCGAGTAGTAGAACTTCTGTCTCGCACTGGGGGTCGCACCGTCTACCGTGAAGGAGTTCGTCTGACCGGCGATACCGGGCGCTGGTCCGCCAAGAATGAGCCGATTGCCACCGGTGGGAAGCAGTACGAAGGCGTGAGTCTCACCGTTGATGGTGCCGCGGCCGACAATGACACCGTCGTCGTTGATGTCGATCGCCTCCTTGAGAAGCCACCCGGAGTTCAAGTCGATCAGGTCATTGAGATCGAACATCTGCCCGTTCTCCCAGAGAAAGGCGCGCTTGGACTCATTTGCGTTGTCCGCATAACCGACGACCTGATTCTGGTTGTTCAGCGCCCAGGCAACTCCGGTTGAACCACCAAAGGTCCCCAGATCGCGAGCACCGTTCTGGTCCCACAGGCACGCATGCGCCGGGCCCTGCGAGGTGTGTGACTCCCCGACAACCACGGCGGAGTCGTTGAGGTCATAGGCCCAACTCTTGGGACCTCCCAGTGTGCCAAGATCGATCATCTGCTGATTGCGCAGAAGGAACGCATGAACCGCGCCTCCGGTCACGATTGAGAAGCCCGCCACTTCGGATGACTCGTTGATCGCGCGGGCCCAACTGGAAACGCCCCCCAGCGTGCCCAGATCCGACATCTGCCCGTTCTCCCAGAGAAACGCCCGCGTGGCTCCCGTAGACGTATCGGCCCAGCCGACAATCTGGTTCGCGCTGTTGATGCCATAGGCAGAACTCTCAAGACCACCGAGCGTCCCGAGATCAAACGACTGATTTCCCTGCCAGCGCACGGCGTGCTGAGTCCAATAGTTGATGTCGGCTCGACCAGCCATTACACCCGATGCGTTGATGGAACGGGCATTGCTTTCTCGGCCACCCAGGGTGCCAAGATCGCGCAGTTGCACACCATCCCAGTAGAAACCATGTGCGTTGCCATTGGCAACAAGCGAGTAACCCACGACCTGTCCCTGCGGATTCAATCCGCGAGATTCGCTCTCCACCCCGCCCAGCGTGCCGAGATCAACAACATCATAACTCTGAGCACGCGCGAATGGTGCAATTGCCGACAACACCAAGACTGATAGGGTCACTGAAATCCTGAGCTTCATTTCTTCTCTCCTCGGGGGGTAGTTTTGTGAACAACTGCCGAGCTGATCTGCTCGCTGCGGATGGATGACTCATCGAAGTGAATAGCTGGCGCGATCGGTCCGCTCGTGCGCGAAGCACGAGTTCCGGATTCGGAGATCGCTCGAGTGGTACGCGTCTGGAGGAATGCTGTTTTGAACCAGTCCACCGCGGCTTCAGTAGCCGAGCCCGGGTTGTAGAACAGATCCGCAGCCATCGCCTGGCGTTGAGATGCAAACTGACCCGGATTGGCCAGCGACTCATCAATCATGGGAACGACTTCATCTGAAGTTGCCGCGATCATGCCGACACGGCGACCCCAGGAATCGAGATCGAGTTGGCTCCCGCTACCGCTTTGGGCCCGCTCCAGCAGTTTGGGCACATCAAGAAAGAGAATCGGGCGATCAAGTAGCGAATACTCGCTTGATACCGATGACGCATCTGTGATGAGCAGATCAGCCAGGAACAGCAAAGGGATGACGTCTAGCTCCCGGGTTATCTGCACATGAGCGCCACACAGGCTCTCCAGCTTCTCGAACCAATTGATCTTCGTATTCTTCGGATGATCATGAGGTTTGATGATCAGATCGTACTTGCCCGATGCGGCGATTCGCTTGATCACCGATTCACCCATCGTTTCGAGTGAGTTGTATTTCTGTCCCGTCGGGGCATAGAGCAGCACAGGGCGCGATCCGTCAAAGCCGTATCGGGACAGCAGCCTTGCGCGATCAAGCGTGCGATTGAGAAGACGATCTGTCTTCATGAATCCAATGGGCAGTCTTCTTGAATCGTCTGCGGCCATCAGTCCCGATTCCACGAATCGACGCTCCATGTATGGGCCAACAATGAAGTAGTAGTCCGCGTTCATGTTCTCGCGACGAACGGCCTTGTTCCGAAAGGAAATCCCGTGAAAAATCTGAACGCGCGCGCCAACCTCGCCTGGAGAGATCATCTTCGTGTTTGCAGCAAACAAAAGATCAAACGATTGATCCGCCAAGTCGTCTGTCGGGATGATGGCGCGCGGATCGACCCCGAAAGGTGCGTAGAGTGCGGCTTCGTCATGTTGCAGACCGGACTCTGATTTGGTTCGCAGTCCGCCCGAGAGCGACACCTCGACCCCCGACATTCCGCGAAGGTGCCGGTAGAACGGCATGAAGCAGACGAAGTGAACCGGCGCGTAGCCCGTGAACAACACTCGTATTGGAGTTGATCGGCTCATGGCAATGGTTCCCGTAACGGAGCGGATTGGGCAATGGCGCCACCGCCGACGGCCCGCCGGACGGCAGGAATCGCGGGTGAGGCCGAAGGCTCCTTCACTGGCTTGTGCATGCGCTCCCAGACGCTCGTCCGGGCATAGTCAAGATCTTCGGGAAAGTCGATTTCAGTCCAGGGCAGTGATGCAATATCGACCGCCCCGATCGGCGCGCGATTGGCGATGGCGGCCACCGCAGCAGGTGACCAGTCATTGCGAGACCCGCCCTGTACGATGGCATCGGCTGCCTCAAAGAGCTGCCGTGCCGTCGCCTTCTCGAACTTGATGAGACCAATACTCTCGCCGTGGGCCGCCAGCTCAGGATCAAGCGACTTGCTGATCGCCACAACCCTCCCTTCGCGCAGCGACACCTTCATTTCTTCGGCGTCGGTGCCCGAGGACGAGTCATACGCGAGGACGGTTCCGGTTGTTTGAACAAGGCGATGGAAGATCCGAGAATCGGCCAGAAGATCGCTGTTGGCCATGAGAAATGCCGCATCGACCCAATGCCGGGCCAGCCACAGTGAATAGAGGCTATTCGTCGTGGCGTACTCCTTGTTCTCGATGTACGCGAACTCATCGCCGAGTTCCGACTTTACGTAATCGGCGCCGTAGCCAACGACAACTCCAATACGCTTGATCCCACATGCGCGCATCGAAGCGATTTGATGCTCGATGAGCGACATGCCACCGATGGTCAGCAGACCCTTGGGTTTGCCATTGAGCAGGCCACCGAGTCGACGGCCTTTGCCTGCGGCGAGTATGAGTCCCTGGATCATGGTGTCTGATTCCTTTCATCCCAGTTCCGTATGTCCAAAACATCCGTGTCAGCGGGCGCAGTCGAAGCAAGGCTGCTCCGGTCCAACTCGGTTTGGTGCTCCCAGGCTTCAGGATCTGCATCGATGACTACCTGACCGCCGTCCAACTCGAGCACGCGATCAAACTTCTGCAACTTCACCGGTCGTGAGAAGCTGATGAGGACCGTTCTGGAGCCGGCGAACTTGAAGATGGCCGACAGCATCTTCCGCGCGGCCCGCTTGGACATTCCGGACGTCGGGTCATCCATCAGCAAGACTGAGGGCCCCGGAATCGCAAGTAGCATCCGGGCAATTGCGATCTGTTTGCGCTCACCCAGTGACAGTTCGTCAGCAGAAAACCGTGCATCCATCCCGGCTGACCACCGTCGCAGGATGGCCTTCGCTCCACAGGCTCGAAGCATGTCAATACCCGCCTGGTCTGGAACATCACTCGGCAGGTCCAGCGCCGCACGCAGCGTTCGCCTGGTCCAGGTGGGCAATGCGGTCAGGAGATGCGTCTGCCCGACGAGCAGATGAGATTCCTGCTCCAGGATGAGCTTGCGACCATCCCACTCCAATTCGCCTCGAGATGCCGGTTGAGCGCCCGCAAGCATCTGGAGCAGGATGGTCTTGCCGCTCCCCTGAGGTCCGACAACCGCAACGCGCTGCCCGGCGGGAAGGTCAAGCGACGCAATTCGAACACAGGATCGTCGGTTGGCTCCCTTGCCGAGTCGAACGCGAACATACCGCAAGTGGATGTTCGACTTCAACGCCCCCAGCGCTTTCAATTCGCCGGCGCTGACGGCTTCATCAAAGGTCGTGATCTCGAGCACACGCTCCAGGCAGGCGACGATTTTGCCGGTTCGGACCCCCTGCCGGGCCAGCTGGACCAGCGGGGCCCGCATCATCAACGCGTAGAGCACGAAGACAACCAGGTTGCTGGCGTCGACGCGGCCGGAGCGGGTGCCGAGCACTCCGATCCACAAGCAGATGAGCACCGTCGTTCCGAAGATGACGTGAGCCGCCCAGGTGGTGCGCCCTTGGAGCAGCGTGATCCGGGCCTCGTGTTTCGCGCTTTCGGAACTCTCAACAGTGAATGAATCGACTCCGACGTCCTCAGAATGCGTCGAGTTAATCTTCTCGGCGAGTGCTCCCTCTTTCGCACGGTACTTGGCGGCTCGACCGTAGATCGCTTTGGCACCATACCACGTCGCCACCGAAGTCAGTACCACACCCAATGCGAACACCACGCCGAGCGCGGGATCAATCGCCATCAACACGATCGAGACGCCGATGGCCATCAACCCATTGGTGGCGACATGAACCAGAAAGCCCTTCGTTCCGGCCTTGATTCGTGCCGTGTCTCCGATCAGACGGGCAATCGCATCTCCCTGCCGCACACCCGAACGCGCGCCGGTTGAGATCTGATGCCGGAGGCACTGTGCCGCCTTGGATCGCAGATTGTGAACAAACCCGATAGCGAAGCGGGCAAATGAAAGTCGCTCGCGGTAGTCCGCATAGCCCATTATGGCGAGCAACAGGAGGAACGACGTTGCATAGACCCATAGTGGGTCTATCGATACGGGCGCCCAGGCGGGAGCCTGATCCGAGGAGTGCAACACAAACGGTTTGAGAGCCGCCTTCAGAGTCCAAGGCAGCGCGATTCGAGCTCCAACCACGACCAACGCAGCCGCCGCCCCACCGCAGAACGACCGGCCATGCGGCCGGACGTAGGCGTGCGCATCCACCAGCGTTTTCATCCATCGCCGGTGTGTCGGAGGCTTCATGGTAATTCGCTATGCAAAAGTCACGCCACGTCTGATTGATTGAGCACGATCAGGTTCCGAGGATCATCCCAACACCACGCAAATGCCGTGCTCATGACAGTCTAACCCATTTTTTTTGATTTTGAGTACAATTTGATTCACAAAGTGTGGATTTTGTGCAACTTCTATGAATGGTCAAAATTACCGCCACCGGTGACGGTCGCCCACCGCTCAGTTCTTGCCGCCGAGCTGATCGACGCGCTCCGGCAACTCTGTTACCCAACAGGTCGTTACGAAGTCGTTGCGCTACAAGCATGCCACAGCGATTATCGTTTTCTTGACGGGTTTTATCTGGCCAGCACTGAGCGCCTCTTCAGCTTCCAGCGGTTCTTGCCGCCCGCACCACCCAACTACACCACTGAAAGGACGGACCATGAAGACCAAACTGACGTCGATCCTGATCGTCGTGATTTTCTCTGTCCATGTCGGACTGGTCGCTGCACAACAACCCATCATTGATCTGCCCTCCATACCGAGCCGGATCACATCAGTCGGATTGTTCAAGAACGGACTCGCCGTGGTGCGTCGCGAGGTCGTGTTGCCAGCGGATGGCGTATACGAGATTGCGGACGTTCCGGAGCCGGTGCACGGGACCTTCTGGATCGAGAGTGACGCGATCATCGAAACGCGAGTAACAACGCGCGAATTCGAGATTCCGATGCGCACTGCAGCGACCGTGAATCTGCAGGATGACCTTGCTGGTCGTACCGTCACCGTTCAACTTCGTGATGCAGCGGGACCGCCGATCACCGGACGTGTGGTCGAATTACATGCTGGCGGGGGACGACCTGGCTGGGATCGATCGTACGAAACGTCACCGACATGGAATCGCTGGGAGAGTACGTGGCGATCGTCCACCAGCAATCCACCCAGTGCAAGTCCGCGATTCCTCGTGATCGACTCGGGGCAGGGCTACGACTACATCGACACGTCGGTCATTGCATCGCTCCACGTCGATCAGTCTGCCACGAGCGTGCGCCAGCGACGACCCGTATTGCAGATCACTGCGAACGGCATCGGGGCGCAGTCCGGCACGGTGGTCATCTCGTATCTCACGAAGGGAATCGCGTGGGCTCCGAGCTACCGGATCGATATGACCGATCCGCGCATGCTCAAAATCGCGCAGCAGGCCGTCATCAAGAACGAACTCGAAGATCTGAACGACGTGCAGATCGATCTCATCTCCGGATTTCCCAGCATCGAGTTTGCTTCTGTTTTGTCTCCGCTTTCTCTCGAAACGACTTTGCAGGCGTTCTTCCAACAACTCAGCCAGGTCAACGAACGGTCGCAGTCGTCGCCGGGCGGTGTGATGAGTCAGCAGATGGTGACCTCCAATTCCGTCTCGCGATCTGATGAGTGGACGGATCTAGCGATCGTACCCTCCGGCGAGGGTGTCGATGTGCACTACGAGTCCATCGGACGACAGACCATGCGCGAGGGTGACTCGCTTATGCTCAATGTAGCTGCCGGCAGCGCCGCCTGCGAGCGCGTGGTGGAATGGACGGTGCCGGATGCGCGCGATGCTTATGGTCGACCGATCGGCGAGTGGGCTCGTCGGCCGAGTGTCGAGGACACCTGGGACGCTGTCCGCTTTCGCAATCCCTTCAGTTTCCCGATGACGACAGCGCCGGCGATGATCGTCGCCAACGGCCGATTCAATGGTCAGCGGACGAGTCACTGGGTCAATCCGGGTGAGCAATCGACGCTGCAGATCACGCCTGCATTGAGCGTGCGAACGCATGCAACTGAGAACGAAGTTCCCGGCGAGCGCGAGGTGACTGACATCGGCGGACAGCGCTTCCGCCGCACGCTGACCAAAGGTCAGCTGCTCGTTGGCAACCATCGCAATGAGCCAATCACTCTCATCATTCGTCGCCAGTTCTCTGGCGAATTGGTCGAAGCAGACGGTGACCCCGAACAGAGCCTCCGCGAGGAGGGCGTCTACTCAGTCAACCCGCGTCACGAGTTGATCTGGACGCTCACCCTCGCGCCAGGCGAAGAACAGACGCTCGAATACAGCTACCGCGTTCTGGTCTACTTCTGATCACATCGGTGCGCTGCACCTTCCCGTTTCGCCGCAACCAAACGCGTGCCGGACGACTTGCAGCCTTCGGCCGCCCCGTGCGAGGACATCCCGCCGCGTGCTGCGCAGAACCTCTTCAAGAACGGGGAGGAGTGCGGCAGCGGGAGAAGCAAACCGGGAAAATGACCCCGAACCGAATCGACCGTCTCAGCCAGTGACCCCGTCACCAATCGGGTATAATGACCATCATGTCCACTAATACTGCAAGCACCATCGAGCGTCGGATCCCCTCCTCGCACGCCGGAATGCCGGAGGACGATCGCCTCAAACTGGTCGCGGATGTCGAGGCCTATTGCCGGGAACTCCGCCCCATCGAGGAGATCTGCTACCTCGAACATCGCTTCAATGAAGCGATCGTCGAACTCGCAAGGAAGTACGACCTCATGGGAATGTCGGTCCCAAGGGAGTACGGCGGTCGCGGCGCTGACGCGCTCACGTATGTTCGCGCTCTGGCTCGCATCAACCGTGAAGGCAACGGAGTGCGCACGTTCTTCTCGGGGCAGACCTCGATCGGTCAGTATCCGATCATGCGATATGGAAACGAATCGCAGAAGTCACACTACCTGCCGCGCTCATGCGCGGGCGAGTGCATTCTCGCATTCGGTCTGACTGAACCCGACGCAGGATCGAACCCACTCGAGGGAACGTGCACGTTCCGCCGGGAGGGCGATATGTTTTTGCTCAATGGCGTGAAGTACCTCATCTCCAATGGCTCGATTTGCGATGCCGTTATCGTCTTCGCCTTTCCCGAAGACAAGACTGGCAGCGAGCGTCGGATGAGTGCGTTCATCGTGGACACTGCCGGCGATACATTTGAGAGCGAAGCCCTGCACGCCAAACCCGGCATGTACACCTCCGATACGGCGATGTTCGAGATGACCGATCATCCGGTGCCGGTGACGAACCTGCTCGGGGCCGAGGGCAATGGCTTCCGCATCGCCATGCACACGCTCATCTCGGGTCGTCTCTCTGTCGCAGCAGGCTGCCTCGGCGCCATCGAGGACTGCCTGGCCGAAGTGCTCATCTACGCCAGGAAGAGGCGCCAGCACGGCAAGGAGATCGGCAAGCACCAACTCGTGCAGGAACACATCGCGATGATCGAGATGATGCGAGCCACAAGCGATGCGATGATTGAGCGCGCTGCACTGGCGAAGGATCTCTCCGACCGCCACCCGGGGGACAAAGAACTCCTCGCCGAGGCCGACTTCCGCGTGGCCCAGGCCAAGTTCCATGCCGCCAATGCCGCTTGCGAGGCCGCCGATCGGGCCGTGCAGGTGTTCGGCGGCCGGGGCTGGTCCGAACTCTATCGCCCAATGCGCCACCTGCAGGATGTGCGCGTCTGCCGCATCTACGAAGGCACGGATGAGATCATGAAACTCAAGATCGCGGCGCGCCTTCTTGGCAAAGACTACGAAGCGTTCAGTTGATCCGACGACCTCGATGACTCACTTCTCGACAATCGGGCGCAGCGAACTCCAGCCGTCTTGGATCACCTTGTCGGCAGCGCCGCGAATGAGCGCCGGGCTGACGGCGGCAATCAATCCGCTGAGTTGAGCGATGTTGGCTTTCCACACGACGCGTGAGCGCCCCTCCTGGCCAGTCACCGCGAGACGGCATTGCACATTCATCGAAGTGCCAATCCCCTTGCTCGTAATGTCGATGACAGCGGACCGCTGTGCAGGATCGATCTCGTTGAGCACCACGGTCATCTTCAACTTTGCACGGATGAACGAGAAACCCGGTTTGACGGTGCATTGCAGCGTATGATCGTCGACGCGCTTCGAAGAAACAAGATCGGGTATGCACTGCGCCAACACATCGGGATCGATCAGCGCCGCGAAGGTGCGGTCGGCCGAAGCGGCAAACGACTCCTCTCCGGCAAAGGACCGGGCATCAGTCTGGGTGGACATATCGGTGGAAGTCATCATTTCGCTCCTTGCAGCAGGTCGCGGTAATCATGCGGAAGATCGATATCGAGCACGATCGATGGGTCATCCACGGGCAGCCGCATGCACCGCTCGGGATTTGCCAGCCAGAATTCGCGCAGGCCGCCCGATCGAAGCTGCGATTCCTGATCGAGAATCAGGTGAACCAATGGCGCCGGAATCAGCACGGGATGACCACCCTGCTCGCGGAAAACCGGCATGATCGCCCGATCGGCATTCGTCCGCATCGCCTCTCGAAGCGCGGCGAGAGTCTTCTCTCCCACTCGCGGGTGATCGGCCAGATGCAACAGAACCGGAGCGGCTGCTTCGATGCGCACTGCCTCACGCAGACCGGTGAGGATGGACTCGAACATGTCCGCCTCCTGCGGCGCAGGCGCGATATGGAAGTCTTTCGCACCGAGCGCGCCAATGACGGCCTCCGCATCGTGCGCGACAACGACGATCATTTCACTGCAGGCACGGGCGATCGCATCAAACGCCGCGGCGACAAGACAGCGACCTCCAGCATCACCGGGCACCGGCAAGATCTGCTTGGTGCGTCCCATGCGCCGACTTTGCCCCGCCGCAAGCAGCACTCCGATGGGCGAGCGCTCGGTTGGATCTGACGAGGCCGGCAGGGAGACTCGCTCGACCATGTTCGCATGGCGCCAGCCTTCGTCGGAATACAAGGCCGCACGGTTCTGCACCAATTGAGCCGCAATCGAAACAGCAATCTCCTCGACGGTTTGCGAACCGATCGGCAAACCGACCGGCGCGCAAACAGACTCCAGTCGGGCTCTGGGAATCCCGCGCGATTCGAGTTCTTCATACGTTACGGCTACCTTGCGCCGACTGCCGATCATGCCAATGTAGTACGGTGTCTCTGCTTCGGTCTCGCGGCTCAATACGGCGGCCAGCGCCTGCGCGTCGTGCCGGTGGCCGCGCGTCACGATCAGACAGAACGTGTGGTGGTTCATCGGCGCCTCTGCGAGACGCGCTGCGATTGGTCCGCACACCGTATGCAGTGGTGGGTTGAATCGAGCGAGCAGATCAGGTCGGTCGTCAAACACCGTGACATCGAAATCGAGCGCGACCGCAAGGCGTGCCGTCGCCTGTCCGATGTGACCTGCACCCGCTATGTACAAGCGCGGGCGAGGCGGAATGTGAAGCGTGATTTGTTCGCGCGCCTCGTCGCTGCACACATCAAGTTTGAAGCGCGTCGCTCGCCCCTTCTCAACGTCCTCGGCGATTTGTTCGAGCACGTCTGCCGAGGCCACCGGCGCCACGGCCACTTCAATCGACCCGCCGCAGATAAGTCCGTCGTCCCAGCCGTAATCGCCATCGAGACGAAACTTGAGGATTGCAGACTGTCGCCTCTCGATCATGGGAATTGCACGACGGCGCACGTCGGCCTCGATGCATCCACCTCCGATGGTCCCGTACATGCGCCCGAGTTCATCAACGAACATGATCGCACCGGCGCTCTGCGGCGTCGAGCCTCGACTATCAACGAGCAGGCACGCGGCGATCGCATACCCCTCGCGGTCGACAGCCGCCACGCGACGAAGAAGATCGGGCGCAGGAATAATCATCCCGCACCCGCGGTTGATGGCGGCGCGATTCCGTAGCGAGCGCACAACTCCATCGCCAGGCCGCGGTACTGCACAAGTGACACCCGATTCTCTTTCTGGCCATCGGCCTGCGCATACTCGTCGGCGAGACGGGTCCGTTCGGCGTCCGGGATCATGTCATCAGCCATCTGAAAGAGAACGTGATCCTCCTTCATGATGTGATTCCGCAAAAGCTCGATAAACGCCCGTCCTTCTCGGAGAACGTCTTTGATCGCTTCCTCATCACCGCTGTTTGCGCCTGGCAGCGCCGCCGCAATCGCCCGAACGTGCGCTCGACCGATCTGATGCTCGTGGAGCATAACGGCAATCGGGCCATGCTCATGAGGCATGCCGCATCGCTCCAGACACGGGAAGAGCCGGTCCTCCTCCTTGCAATGGTGGCACCGGTCGGCGAAGTCGCGAAAGAACCCGACGAAGGGCTCAAATTCTTCCTGAGTGACAACTGATTCGTCGCGGGCGCGGCGCAAGGCCGCCTCGAAGCAGTCGAGTACTTTCAGAATAACCTGATGCTCATCGCGAAGCGTGTGCGTGGGGTGGTTCATGTGATCAGGATACTCTCAATTCTGGACTTCACTTGTGGCCGACGCATCCACTCGCTTGAGATGGCGTTGCAATCCCAGTATGGCCGCTCCGTAAGCCGCGACATGCGCCGGATGCTCCGGAACGATAAGCGACTGACCCAAACGCTGCTCGCAGCAAACCACCATCCCTTCCTGCAACGCCACACCACCGATGAACACCACGACCTCATCCTCGCCTCCATCCGATTGAGCACCATTCTGACCGAATCCAACCATCTTCAGTTGTGAAATCGTGCGGCCGGCCAAAGAGTCGTGCGCCCCACGAAGGATGTTGGGGATACTGCGACCCTCCGATACGTGATTGATGATCTCCGACTCAGCCAGCACAGCGCACACACTACTGATGGGCTGAGGATCGTCAGCATCCATCGACAGATTGCCTATGTCGTCAAGCGAGATTTCCAAGTACCGCGCTACGCGCTCAAGGAAGCCGCCGGAGCCCGCAGCACACTTCTCGTTCGTGCGAAACGTCTTGACCTTGCCGCCGTCGCGCAGCGCAATCGCCCGCGTGCACTGCGCGCCCATGTCAAGGACGTACCTCGCCTCCGGATACAACGTTGCCGCACCCCGCGCCCCGCAGGTCAAGTCCGTAATCTGGATGTTGCGACGTTCGAGGCTGTAGCGACCGAGACCGGTTGCCGCGATGTAGTCGATCTCACTGGGATCGATTCCTGCTTCCTCGCACGCTGCGCCCATGGACCGCTGCGCGACACCGTCGAAGTCAGCATTGCTTCGCGCCAGACCCCTTCCCAGGATCCTCCGTTCACTGTCGATGACGACGGTCTTCGTGGAGCCCCCTCCGATGTCAATTCCGGCGATATACGGCATTTAATACTCCTTGTCAACACATCGACTGCGAACCGGACCGTGCACGACCTGATCGACCTCAACCATCCGACCAGACAGGCGAAGCGTCGATCTCGCTCGTGCGCGGCGAAGCTGCCATCAACTTGTCCACCGCAAACAGGGCCGCGCCCAGCGCGCCCATGAAATGTGAATCCGGGCCGACGTTGAGCGCCGTACCCAGCTTCTCCTCCAGCGCCCGCACCATGCCGATGTTCCGAGCCACGCCCCCGGTGAAGGTTACTTCGTCTTCGACGCCCACGCGGCGAACCAGACCGATCGTGCGCGAGGCGATGGCCTGATGCACACCGGCGAGGATATCTTCAACGCTCTTTCGTTGAGCCAGGTAATTCATGATGTCCGATTCGACGAACACCGTACACACACTGGTGAGGCGGATCGGCTTGGTGCCCTTGAGTGACACTTCGCCGATCTCCTCAAGCGTCAAGCCCACAACATCAGCCGCAGCCGCGAGGAACCGACCGGTGCCGGCAGCGCACTTATCGTTCATGCAGAAATCGACGACGTTGCCATCAGGTCCGGTTTTGATCGCCTTGGTGTCCTGGCCGCCCATGTCGATGACCGTGCGCGTACCCGGGAAGATGAACTGAGCGCCGCGCGCGTGGCAGGAGATTTCCGTCACCTGCGCATCGCCCGCTTCGACCTTGTACCGGCCGTACCCCGTACCGACCACGTACTCAACTTCCTCCGGTCTGACGTTCGCTTCGGCCACGATTGCCTCCAGCGCCCGTCTCCCGGCTCGAATGACGTGCGCTCCGGTTGGAATGACCGTGCGCGCCACGATCGCCCTGGACAAATCCATGAGGACCGCCTTGGTTTGTGTGCTTCCGATATCAACGCCTGCGGCGTACTGCATTACTGGCTCCTCTTCAACGAGTGCAACACCCTCACCTGGCATCCTCTCGAAGCCGCTTGTACTCAAGCGACTCAAAGAACGCATCGATGCGGTTCTTCATCTGCGCCTCTGCGTAGTAACGCGGATCTTCGAGATCCGATTCGACCATGAGCGTCGGCACGCCTAACTCCTTCGTGAAGTACTCGCGCATGTCACCCTGACCAGCTGAGAACAGTCGACAGGACTTCACGCTGTGAATGACCAGCGCGTCCGCTTCCCATTCCTGCACGTAGCGTTGAATCTGGCGGTACCGCTCCTGCATCGTTCGATTGCACAGATTGTGAACGAGCATCTGCTCCGCGATCGACTCGAGCGGACGATCCGGATCGTGGCGGAACCCAAACTCCCACGTCCCTCCGACCGTTGAATACGTGCTCTGCACGCACACGGCCTTCCAGTTCGCAAAGAGGTTACGGAAGTTGCGGTAGTAGGGATACGGGGGCGGACCCTCGAAGACGACACGGAAGTTCTCTTCATCTGTGGCGCCAATTCCCTCGGCAACCATCTGCTCGTAGTGCGCCACCGCGGCATTAAAGAAGTCAGCCGCCTCCTTGGTGCCCCGCAGGGCGTTGATCGGCCCCATCATGTTGATGGAATCGAAATAGGCGTCAAACGGCGCCGGATGGTGTTTGCACAAGTCCTTGGCGCGGCTCCAGCCCTCCTCCGCCCGCGCCGAGTAGCCCACGATCTCGCGAAGGCGATCGATGTCAAACTTGATACCCGTCAGTTCCTCGCACGCCACGATCAACCCCTGGAGTTGCGCGATGACGTAGTGCAGATCGCCAGGCTGGACGGCCTCTCCCTGTCGCACAAACGGCACGTCGATCATGACCAGCGGCACATCGAGCATCTCGGCGCAGTGTTCGAACCACTTGATGTAGACGTTGCATCCGACGAAGTTGCAGACGATCATCGACGGCTTGGGCGTCGGGCCGTGTTCGCCCACACCTTCCGAGAGGGTGTAGCCGATGTCCGCTTTGACGTAGGCGCAGTTGTCCGATGCATAGCCGATCTCCTCGGCCTTGAGAATGTAGGGCAGCGCCTTCTTGCGAATGGCCAGTTGCAGCGCGTTAATCTCCGGAAAGACCGGGAGAATGTCAAAGCACCGCAGGATCTCGACGCAGTTGCCGCTCACCATCATGTAGGCGGACGGCGAACCGGAGCGCGCAGCGGCCTGCAACTGGTTCATCCACGAAGTCATGACGTCGCGGGACAGATCGTGAACGACACCGCCGTAATCGCTCGCAGGTCGGGAATCGGTCGGGGTTGGTGCGGCAGTCGGCATGTGACGGGCTCCTTTGTGTTCCGTCCGGGGCTCAGGGCGAAAGCACTGTGTCAGTCGAAGAGAAGTGACTCTGTGAAGGTCTCGATCTCGTTACGCAATCGTTCAAAGGTCCACATCTTCTCCTCAAACTCGATCTTGAGATGCGGAATGTCGTGCTCATCGAGCGTGCGGCGGAAGAGGACGTAGTCGAGCAGGGCGGGTTCGCAGAACTTGGCTGAAGCCAGGATCACCGCGTCGGCATGCGAGTCATGGACCCGTTGCAACAGCCCCTTGGTGCGCGGCTGGCCGTTGTTGTGCCGCACCGATGTGTACGCACTGCTGGTCAGATAGGCGTCTGCAAGATTGGCGACCGGATCTCCCGTGGCGGGCACATCCCGACTGAACAGGCGCCATCCAATCGCCAGGTCGTCGTCCATGATCTGGCAGCCGGCCGATTCGATTGAATCGATGAGATCAATCGGCGGCGCTTCACAGAACGCGCCTTCGAGCACGACATTCACGGAATCGCGCTGCACCGGAACGCACGTGCGCAGTTCCGCGAGCAGGGCCTCGATCATGGGGATGAAGTCCTCGGGCATCATGAACGTGCCGGCCATCACGACCGCAAAGAGATCGGCCGTACGAATCGTGCCCGGCCGAACTCTGCGATGCTCATAGAGCTCCGAGACAAGTTCGCGCAATCGGTTATAGAGCTTGATGCTCTCGGCAATCGCTTCATCGGTGATTGGCCGGCCGATCGCATGCGCCAGATTCGCGCGAAATCGATGAAACTCACGGCGGGTGTAGTCTCGCGCTGCCTCGGTGGCCGCATTCTGCGGAAGATGAAGGTACTCGATGTAGAAGTCCGGAGCGTTGCGACTGACAACGCTGCTGAGATTCCTCGCGACATCGCAAATGGAACTGAAGACAGCTCCTTCAAATCCGTTCTCCGGACTCAGATCGCCACACAGGAACAGCTCAAGCGTGCTTTTCGCAATCGAACAGATGAAGGACTGGAATCGCGAGTCAGCCTGCGTGGTTTCCAGCTTGCCGCCTGCTCCGAACAACCCCAGTGGCATCAGTCCGGCGGCATGAATGACTTCGGGAGGTGCATATACCGGGAACACGGCCAGACCGCGCAGCCCGGGGTGCTTTTGCCGCGCGGCAAGCAGGGCCTGCGAGGGAAGCAGTTCAATGAGGTCGCGACACTCCTGGATGATCTTTTCGCCTGTCGTCATGGAGCCGGCTCCAGTGCAAGAGTCAGGGTGAGGTTTCAACGCGCATCGAGGTGAACGACTCCTCCGACGGATACTGCCAGCCCGGCAGTTCAACGCCGTTCACTTCATAGTTCATCCGTGGACCTCGACCGCCGCGATCGAGAAGTTTGAGCAGCCCCGCGTCGATGTAGGGGTTCTTGCGAGGGTTGAAGGTCTCGCCCGTCTCACGGGCCAGGCCCTCGTCATCGATCCCGCGTGCAAGTTCCTTCTTGAACAGCGCCCGTGAGTACGGCGGGTCCTTGGCCATCTGGCGGGCCCGCTCGTAACCGCGCGCCAGGGCCTCCAGTTCTTCATCAAACACCGCATTCGACAGGCCGACCTGGTGCGCCCGGTCCGCGGTCAACCCCTGGTCGAACAACTCGAAGATCATCGAATCGCCAAGGCCGAGGCGTCGAAGTTCACCTGCGGCGCCAAAGCCCGGGAGAATGGCGTAGTGCAGTTCGGGCTGGTTGTAGTTCGCCTTCTGGCTCCACTGCGACGAGCGGGTCACAGGATCGAACACCAGACCACTGATGCGAAGGTCGTAGCGCAGATCGAGGTAATAGGTAAACTCCGCACCGCCGCCCCACTTCTCGCCAAATACGCCGATGCTCGCCACCGGGCTGCGCTGGATGAGACGGAAGAGTCGCACCGCGTTGCGGCTGGAGGCGGCGGCCTCCTCTTCGGTCAATGGGCAGTAGCCTTTTTCTCGTTCGAACCAGCCGCGATTGAACTCGCGCGCGTCGGCGCCCAGCATCCGCATCCCTTCCCCGGATGCGGAGAAGCACACCGCTCCGCACTGGCCGGCTCGGTGCATTTCCAGCACATGACTGAAGGCATGCGACAGTTGGTCGATCACGGCCTTATTGAACACATTGCCGCGCATCGGATTATTGAACACGACGCTCGCGACGCGATCGCGGGAGGATGGTTCATGCAGGCGCAGTTCGCTGTACGATGGGCGGTAGGCGCCACTCTCCATGTCCAGTTCTGCCACGGGCGTGCCGTAGCACCGGCCGTAGCCCAGAAGCGACTCAATCCGACGATGCCGCATGTCATGCAGCAGACAGGGCCGGCCCTGCCGCGGACCGCTTGCACCGTCGGCGTCGAGCATTTCAACCATGTGCGGGTCGTCTGCATTCTCATCGCGCGCCCGCCGGATGAGTTGGAGCAGGCCGTCGATGGTCAGATGCGCGATCAGGGCATCGATCGCCTCAATGAGCCCGGTCTTGAAACGCAGGCCCGCCCGCGTACACACGTTGATCTGTCCCGGCGTGGCATAGCCATCCTGGATCAGGTCGAGAGCGTAAAGCATGATCGGCAGCACATAGCGACGGAATGCCCGCCCCCCCACGTCCTCATGCTCCGCCACGTGGACGATGGATTCAGCGCTTCGAATCCGCCCGGCGCGCATATCCCGCTCGGCTGCTTCATACCAAGACCAGAAGTCTCGCCGCGAGGGCTCGACCAGGGCGACGTAAGCGTCCGTAGCCGGATCATACACCCGCGTGGCTTCCGCTCGATCACCCTCGCTCCACGCAAAGAACCCGCTGCGCTGCTGCGATGCGACTCCCGTGCGGCCGGTCGTTTCCAGATGGGCGATCCACTGGGGGTAGTGTCGATCTTCGCGGAGGTACAGGGACCGGAGTCGGTCATGCCTTGGCAGGGCCTGCCCAAGATGCCGACTCGATTCGGTGTAGGGCATGTGCCCCGTGCGGTCGAGCACGTTGAACGGATTGGCCGTGAAGAGTTCCCACACGGCGCCAAGGGACAGAAGATCGCGACCCGATCGCACATCCCACGACACGATCGCCGCCATGGCCTGGAAGATCGGATCGGTAATGTAGCCGTGGTGATCCTGCGCCAGCGCGATGACGGTCTTTTCGAGGAGCTGCTCGGCGAACACAACACCAAGCGCGAAGGTTTCCCCGCTCGCATACGGCCCCTTCATCACGTCCAGGAGTCGATTCGCCTCAAAGGGGAAGTAGCCGTGAACGCTCAGCAGCTTCTCGCGAAACGCCTCGACCGTGAAGAGCAACGCCAGTTCACCGGTCGTGTGCGAAGAGGTGTTGGAAAAGACGGCGGCCAACTGCTCCGGGTCAACCGTCGCTTCGATCTGCTTGAAGATGGATGCCTTGATTTCCGCGCGCTCCGTGGCGACCTCCCAGATGATGTCGCAGCCGCGCAGTTGCTCGTACGACTGGGCACACGTCAGGCGTGCCTCGAGGCTCTGTGCGTCGGTTTCGCGCAGCCGACCAGCCTTGACCTCGGCGGCCCAGCGACCGGCCAGCCATCGACGCGCCTCTTCAATGGCCTCCGCCCGGATATCGAAGAGGAGCACGTCGAGATTTGTTTTCCGCAGAAGATCAGCCGCGATGCCGCGCCCCATCGTTCCCGCGCCGATTACCGCCACGGCCCGCAGGGCGTTGACTCGCCGAACGGCGGCCTCACTCTCGCGTACGCCAAATGCAAAAGCCCGTTTCATGCGTGCCTCCGTTGCATTGCGTTGGTATTGCGAATGACCATGGCGATCCCTTGCCCACCGCCGATGCATGCGGACGCCACCCCATACGGCACGTTGCGACGCTCCATCTCATACATCAGATCCACCACGATGCGGGCGCCGGATGCGGCGAGTGGATGACCGATGGCGATGGCCCCGCCATTCACATTGACGCGATCGCGCGACAAGCCAAGCTCCTTCTCCACGCCGACGTACTGCGCCGCGAATGCCTCGTTGATTTCCCACAGATCCACGTCGTCGATCCCGATGCCGGCGCGGTTCAGCGCCTGGTGGACTGCAGGAACTGGACCGCGTCCCATGACACGGGGCTCAACGCCGGCGATGCCGTATCCCGCAATCTCAAACTGCGCCGAGAGACCCAGTTCTTCGGCCCGCGCCCGCGATGCGACAACGACCGCGCCCGCTCCGTCGGCGATCTCGCTCGCGTTGCCTGCCGAGACAAGCCCGTTGGGCGTGAGCGCGGGCAATCGCGTGAGAGCGTCGATCGATGCTTCGCGCACGCATTCATCACGGGCCAGGTGCACCGGTCGACCGTGACTGTCGGTGGCGTCGAGTGCGAACAACCCTCCCAGGCTGTCGCCTCCGTTGACTCGACTGGATCGCCTTGCGGTCCGCGCCCGTTCGTGCGACAGTGCGGCGAACTCATCGCAGTCGCGCCTGGTGACGCCGACGCGCTGTCCGTACTCGTCAGCCGTCAGCATCATTGCGGTGTGCGCGTAGTCGTGGTTGAGCGACGCAAGCATGGAATCTTCGAGCGTGCCGTTCCTGCTTCCGTTGTGAACGGCGTCCTTGAACTCCCAGAAGCTGGTGCCCGATCGCCGCGGCGCACGGTCGATCCGCGGACAGCGAGACATGGTCTCGGCGCCGAAGCACAGGACGGCCCTCGTATCGTCAATGTCATCCGGCAATGCAATCTGCTGGAAGGCGGTAATGATGGCCTGCAGACCCGAGCCGCAGATCCGCTGCACCATCAGCGCCCCAACATCCTCGCGCAGACCGCACCGAAGGGCGACGTTGCGTGGAAAGTAGATGTCTTGGGCCCCGGGAGCAGTGAACTGGTACACATTGGCGCCCACCGCGCCGTCAAGGTGCTCGCAGCCGATTCCTGTGCGCCGAATCGCCTCATTGCATGCCAACACGGCCAGATCTTCAGCGGCAAACGAACTGAGTGTGCCGCACTTCACGCCGACCGGCGTGCGCGCCGCGCCGCTGATCACTACAGATGTCGAGCCGATTCCGACCATGCCTATGCTCCCTTCCCTGCGAGTGCAGGGGTCACGCCCGGCTGCTCAATCGTGATCACGCCTTCCGGTGCTACGTCGCCAAAGAGCATCTCAATCTCGCGCCGACAGCCTTCGCAGATCCGGTCCCGGCACACTTTTCCCGACGGCGTCAGTTCGCCGCGTTCGAGTGACAGCTCGCGATCGACCAAGACAAAGCGGACGATGCGCTGATACTTGACCTCGATCATGGGGTTGATGCGAACGATTTCAGCGGTGAACAGTTCGCGCACCGAGGGATGGTCGAGAAGCGCTTCCGCGGCAATGGCTTCGAGTCCGTGTTCGTGGGCCCATTCGTGCAGGCGGGTCCGATCCGGAAATACCAGTGCCGCCACATAGTCGCGCCCGCTGCCGAGGACGACGGCCGTGTTGATGAAGGCCGATTCGCTTGCAAGCGTGTTCTCGATGCGGTGGGGATGAACCTTCTCGCCCGTGGTCAGTTTGAAAGCGCCATCCCGCCGACCGAGGATCCGGACCCCGGAACCCGCACCTGAGCCGGAGTGGAACTCGCCCAGATCGCCGCTGTGGAACCAGCCATCCTCATCAATGACGCGCGCCGTCATCTCTTCGTCGTCGAGATACCCCTGCATGACGTTGGGGCCGCGAACGAGGATCTCCTGATCGCTGTCGATCCGAATGCTCACACCGGGGATCGGCATGCCGACATAGCCGCTTCGCCACTCGCGCTTACCCGTCGTAATCGTGCAGCAAGGCGAAGTTTCCGTAAGTCCCCATCCTTCGAGCACGGGGATGTGATGCTCGCGGTAGATCTCCGCGACATGGGCGGGAAGCGAAGCGCCGGCGGTGAAGACGAAGCGCAATCGACCGCTGAACACCAGCGCTTCCGCGTTCGCGTCCTGGCGACACCGCGCCAGGAGCATGTCATGCACGCGCGGCACACTGAAGAACAGCGTTGGATTGAACAGCCGCCAGTTCTCGAGCATGCGATCAACATCGCGACCCTTGGAGTCATCCAGGCAGAGTTCGCAACCGCGGTATAGTGACATGAATCGTTCGAAAAGGCCTCCAAAGCTGTGATGCCACGGCAGATAGCTCAGGAACACATCGCGCTCACCCACGTCCCAGATGAGCGACATGGCCTTCTGCTGCGAGATGAGGTTGCGGTGCGCCAACCGAACGCCCTTGGGCGGACCGGTCGTTCCCGAGGTGTACATCACCATGCAGAGATCGTCCGGCTGGACCGAATCAATCCGGGTCTCGAGCTCCTCGACCATCGCGCCGTCCTCAGGCACGAGCAGGGAGCCAAAGTCGAGCGCCCCCCACTGCTTTGCTCCCGGGCCGAAGTCCATGCAGTACCAGCGCTCGATCCATGTGTGCCGATCGCGATCAATTTTCGCCAACTGATGTTCACCCGAAACGATCGCCATTCGCGGGCGTGAGTGACGCAGGATGTAGCTGATCTGCGGGGTCGGATAGCCGGCGTAGATCGGCACTGAAACCGCACCGATCGACATCGCCGCCATCTCGAATATGAACATCTCGACCCGGTTCTCCGAGATCATTGCAATGCGATCGCCCTTTCGGATGTCGCACGCGATGAGATGTCGCGCGATCTGCAGAACCTTGGATCCGAAATCATGGAAAGAGAGTGAGAGCACTTGCGTCGTCGGTGCTTGCTGGTCAGATGGTCGTGGCCGGTGGCGCAGAAACACCTTGTCGCCCAGGGTTCGCGCGCGATCTCGAAGCACGATACCCAGCGACGGCTCATACTCGCCCAGCGGTATGGCCGACTCGTGAACCTGGCCAATGCGCCGGATGCCCATGTGCTTGTCAAGCTCGAGCGGCGAACTCTGGCAGTACGCCAGGCAGGTGCCGTTAAGCAGTTGCCGCGACAGCCGAAACTTCTCTTCCACCGGGATATGCGACGCATCCACTCCGGCGATTTCAATGCCGGCGTTCCGTCGCGCCAGATGCGAAGCGGCAAAGTAGACGATGGCCGTGGCGATCTCGCGCAGGTGCGAGCAACCGACCTGACCCCCCACGCGCTTGGAGATCTCGTTAAGCACGCCGCGCTGAATCCGCAGTCCAACCAGATTCTCGGCCGCATTCTCGACTTCGCGACACACGTGGTAGGGCACGCGGATCATGTCCAGACGCGAGGCCGTGATCTGCTCGTCAGGCAGGTGGACGGTCAACTCAAGCGTGATCAGGTGTTCACTGTCGAGCATGGTTCCAACGATCAACAGATCGTCTTCCCCCGCTTCGAACAGTTCCATCGTGATGTTGCGCTGTGCGGTCAATTTCATGGTTTGCTCTCCATACCTGGAGGAACGTCCAACACTCGAATGCTGTCGACGCTTGATGGCTCGCGCCATGGCCTGCTGAACCTGATGGGCCAATGAGCGAAACAACTCCACTTCCTTCGCCATGCTCGCGCGGGCGGCGTACTGGCGCAGCGGCGTGAGAATCCATTCTTCATTGGTCATCAGGGAGACGTCGGCCGTACCGGCTGCCACGGAGTCGCGAAACGTCTTGACCGAACTGGTCACGTGCTTTGCGTGCGCGAGGATAATCGAGCGAAGCCCATCCCACACCTGCTCATACGAATCGGTTTCCCCGTAGGCGCCGGCCGCCCGCCCAACAACAAAAACCGCGCGCGTAATGCGATCGACGAACTCCGCGTACGACGGGTCAAGACACAGGTCACCCATGCGCAGGTCGATCAGGTCGCCGTCGGGTTTGACCATGTGGATCAACCCACCGATGTTGATCACGATGGAGATCATCGCTTTGTCAAACTCAATGCGCGTTGCGGGCACATCGGGTATGTGTCGACAGGGGTACTTGTGCGCTCCGAGTATGTCAACGATGCGCTCTCTCGAAGCGAGCGATCCGCCCGCGAAGATGACCTGGCCGCAGCGCTCGAGGATGTAGATGGTGTCGGGTCCGCTTCCGCGCCGACCCCCGGCCTGCATCGAGACGCCGCGCACCACCCGCGCGAGCAGTTCCTCGATCATCTCTGAAGTCACGCCGGGCAACCGGTCCATGAGCATGGCGTCGCTCAATTGCCGGCTGTACGTTTCGATCGTCTCCTCCGCGAGAATCCCATTGGGCAGCAGGAGTAAGATGGGAACCGTGTTTCGGATGTCGGCGACGCTCCTCAGGTGGCCTCGCTGAGCATGACTCACGATAAACTGAGTAAGCTCGCCGGTGAACGTACCCAGCTGCCCGGGATTGCAGCACACGACGAGCAATTCAGGAGTTGCGTTGTGCGCATCGGCTTCAAGCAGGTTGCCGAAGATGCGATTCTGAAGCATCACCGTTCGAACGACCTGGCCGTCGTCAAGCCTCAGCCAGCCAGTCCGCCGAAGATCATCAGTCACTCCCCCGCCGGCGCGGCCGATGATGCAGTCGCCATGCGCATGCATGAACATCGCCACACCAAGCGCCCCGGCGGGATATACGCCAAGATGGCCGTGACTCAGCATGGGCGCTCCTCGCCTTGGCGCAGGTCACGATGGCCGCAGATACCTGACGTGGGCGTGCCGCTGCAGCAGGCGCTGTCTGCGATGTGATTCAGCGCGACGGGCTCAGGTTCGTGGATCGCTGCACGCTCACCAAAGGCCTCCCGCGCCAGCAGCGCCGCACCGTAGGCTCCAGCGTGCTGAGGCAACGGCGGCCGGTGAATCGGCATCTCCAGCGCCTCTTCCAGCGCGCGGCGCATGGCGCTGCAGTACGTCACTACCCCACCTGTCGCCGCAACGGGTCCGTCGCGACCACCCGTCGACAGCATCTCCACGACGCGCGAGGCGATGGCGCGAAACATCCCCATCGCGATGTCTTCCTTGGCGTCACCCGCCTTGATCCGCTCGAGCACCTCGGTGCTCGTAAAGACCGTGCAATAGCTGTTCAGCGTCAGTGGAACCACCGACTCCATCGCCAGGGCGTCGATCTCCGACAGCGGCAATCCAAGGCGCACGGCGATCGACTCGAGAAACGTTCCCGTGCCCGCCGCGCACTTGGCATTCATGCGGTAGTCGGCCATGCGACCGCGATCACACAGGCGGATGACTTTCGTATCCTGGCCGCCGATGTCGATCACATGTCGCACGTTGGGATACCACTCGCGAGCACCGCGAGCATGGCAGGTGATCTCGGTCAGACGCCGCAACTGGACGGACTCCGGCAACTGCACGCTGCTTCGGCCATAGCCCGTGGCCACGCACGCAGTAATCTCCGGTTCGGTGGCTCCGGCTGCGGCAAGCGCCTCTTTCAGAACCTGCCG
Organism: Phycisphaerales bacterium UBA5793; assembly: GCA_002418285.1. Taxonomy (GTDB): domain Bacteria; phylum Planctomycetota; class Phycisphaerae; order Phycisphaerales; family UBA5793; genus UBA5793. The sequence goes on along the minus strand of DIDT01000007.1, from coordinate 58,501 downwards.
CGCAGCACGGGTGTAGTCGAACCCCGACGGCACTACGGCGTGCCCAACTGCGTCATCGGTGCTGTCCCGCTCGGTGCGCAGCACGATGCATTTAGTTGCCGAAGAACCGGCATCGATCCCGACGTACACGTGCCCGCTCATTTCCGCCCCTCGAGTTGCTCGACAAACGCTTCGATGTTGGTCATCGATTGCGCCGTGGAGAAGAACCGGATGTCGGAGAGATCGCCGTCCAGCACCAGCACCGGCAGATCGAGTCGCCGGCGCAGCCTTTCGGGCATGCCGTAGCGCGAGTTCGTGTTGTTCGGACAGGTTCGAGCATTGTGGAAGATCGCCCCGTCTACACCGAAACGATCGAAAACGGATGCCAGGAAACGTTCCTTGCGCACCTCGTCGCGGTTGATAAAGATCTCCAGACTGGTGCGCGCCATCCAGTCGAGTGGATCACCGCCGGTGTAGGGCTCGAAAGCCCACGAATTGCAGTACGTGCTCGCCACGACCGCAGCCCGCAGGTCAAAGAACTTCTCCGACAGCTCGCGCAAGCGCGGCCAGACAGGCATGCCTTCCCAGTAGATCCGCCATCGCTCATCAGGCACTGCGGCCACTCCGTCGGCGATGCGCTGTTCCATCTCGGCCCGTAACGTCTCGTAGTACTCGATCGCCTCCAGCGAACCTCGCATCAGAATGACCGGGGCCATGTGAATGAGCATGTCCCAGAACGTCATCGGGCTGGGCCGGTGCCGCGCCGTCTCGAGCACGCGCCCCCACAGTTGGCTCACCCTGCTCGACCGTTCAACCGCTTCGCGCAGAAGTCGGCGATCGAGCTTCTGCTCGTATCGAATCTCGATTCGCTCAATGAGCTGCTCAAGTTGCGCACGCACATCGGCAACCTGCTCGCGCGTCACATCTCCGAGATGGCGCGGCGGCCGAATACCCGTCACCATCGCGTCGTGACGTTGACCGAAATACTGGAACCATTCCTGCACGTCGCGGCACTGGTTCGTGCTGTACACCAGCAGGTCGGGTCGCGGAGGGCCGTCAATCCCATACAACTGCTTGAGCGGACTTCGGTCCGTCAGATCGCAGCCGATGTCACTGTTCATGTAGGAGCACGCCTCGGCGCAGTAACCCAATCCGGCCGCGCGGGGAATGATCTCGTGGCTGATCTTCTTGGCGCCGAGAAGCGCCCCGTGGTTCTCCGGAAAATACACTGCGAAACCGAAAGCAGACAGAATCTCACATGGCCCCACCGAAGTGCACCAGGCCACTCGACGGTTGTGGTCCTTTGATGCAGCGTCAAGATCGAGAAAGTAGGCGCGCATCAGTTCCTTGAGGCGACTGGTCGCTTCGATCTCAACTCGCTTGACGGCCGTTTGCGCCACCACGTACTCCAATCAGGGAATGACGATCGATCGCAGAGATTCGCCGGCGTGCATGACGTCGAACGCTCCGCGGATTTCGGGCAACGGGAACCGGTGCGTCACGATCTTCTTCAGATCAATGCGCCTCTGGGCAACCATGCGAATCAGCGGGATGTAGTCGACGGGGCGGCATCCAAGCGAGCCGACGACTTCCAGCTCCTTGAACATGATCTTGCCCGACACAATCTGCGCCGCTTCGTGCGTATACCCCACCGCTACGAGTCGCCCGCCAATGCGCACGCACTCAAACGCTTCCTCGAAAGTCTTCGGATTGCCGATGACTTCGAGCACGATGTCCGCGCCGCCGTCGGTGAGCTTCTTGATTTCCTTGCTGACGCGCTCAACCTTCGAACCATTGACCGTTACCGCGGCCCCGAACTGCTTTGCCCATTCGAGTTTGCGTTCGTTGACATCGACGGCAATGACGTACGCGCCAGCCAGCACGGCCAGTTGCACGGCATTGATGCCGACGCCGCCACAGCCAAAGACCACCACGCGATCGCCCGGCTGAACCCGCGCGCGATTCTTCACTGCGTGAAAGGGCGTCGACAGCGCATCGGCGATGATCGACGCCTCCTGTAACGGCACCGACTCCGGTAGATCAAGCAGATCCTTCGACGGCACGGCCACATACTCGGCATACGCCCCGTCGAAGTGATTGCCGAGCATCTTCATGTCCGAGCAGATGTTCTCGCGCCCCTGGCGACACGCGACGCACTTGCCGCATGTCAAGACCGCCGGGATCAGCACGCGCTGACCCTTGCGGACATTCGTCACGCCGGGCCCGATCTCCTCGACGATGCCCGAGGCCTCGTGTCCGAGAATGATGGGTGGTTTCTTGAACGTGGGCACACCATGTTCGATGTAGTGCAGGTCCGTGTGACAGGCCCCGCATGCCGCAACCTTGATGAGCGCTTCGCTCGGTCCGATTGTCGGAACGGGAACATCTTCAACCACCAGTCCTCGCTCGGGTCCGTGAAATACTGCCGCTTTCATGAGTCTCTCCATCCCGGATATCAGGCGTCAGGCGTGTGCCCATACAGGCTCGCGCTTTTCAAGAAATGCAGACAACCCCTCATGGGCGTCCTTGAGATTCATCAGTTCGTTGAGATACAGCCGCTCGGCCTGATCGAGATGCGCAAGCAGCGCCGCGCGGAACGGATCGACCGTCGCGCGCTTGGCGAGGCGCACAACCGGCCGTGAGAGTGCGGCGATCGTCTTCACGTAGGCATCGACCTGGTTTTCGAAGTCGTCCAGCGGATAGACGTGCGTCACCAATCCGATGCGATGCGCCTCGTCAGCCTTGATCGTCTCGCCCAGTGCGTTGATCTCGATCGCCCGGCCAATTCCGACGCGCCACGGCAGAATCGTCGCCGCGACCGGCGGAAACACGCCGACTTTCACCTCCGGCTGGCCGAACTTCGCTCGATCCGACGCCAGAACCACGTCGCAGAAGCACGCAAGTTCACAAGCTCCCCCGAGAGCCGCGCCCTGGACAGCGGCAACAGTCAGAGCATCGGTCGACGCCAGCAAGCGAAAGACACGGTGGAACGTGCCGATCATTGCGTTGACTTTGTCAGCGGTATGGTCGGCGACGTCGACCCCGGCGCTGAACGCCTTGCCCGTCGCCCGGAACACGATCGCCGCATATGACTCGTCGGACACAACGTTCTCAAGCACCTCGCTGAGCTCTCCGAGCATGGCCAGATTGAGCACATTCAGCGGGGCCCGATCGAGCGTGATGGTCAAAATGCCATTTGCTTCATTCAGATGGAAGAACGCACTCTGCGCAGGAAGCTGGTAACTCTTGACGCTGCTCATATGTACTGCCCTCCATCCACGCGAACAACTTCGCCCGTGATAAACCTCGCCTCATCCGAACACAGAAACGCGACACAGTTCGCCACATCTTCCGGCTGGCCGATGCGCCCAAGGAGAATCTCCTCCACGGACTGCGCTCTGACTTCCGGCGGAAGCGGCGCCGTAGCCGGCGTTTCGATGAGGCCTGGCGCCACGGCATTGACGGTGACGTTGAATCGAGCCAGTTCACGAGCCAGCGACTTGGTCAACCCAATCAGACCGGCCTTCGAAGCCGAATAATTGCACTGGCCGAACTTGCCGCGCAGGCCGTTGATGCTGGTGATGTTCACGATCGCGCCCCAGCCGCCTTCGCGCAGCGCTGGTGCCGCGGCGCGGGCGCAGTTGAACGCACCCGTCAGATTGACATCGATGACCTCACGCCACTGGGCGTCGGTCATCTTCCAGATCACCGTATCGCGAAAGACGCCCGCTGCGTGCACGAGAATCTCGAGCCCTCCGAAACGCTCGAGAAACTCATCGACGGCGAGCGCGACCGCCGCTGGATCGGCCACGTTGCAGACGCGCGACCAGGCGCTCGGCGTGGTTTCGGAAATCGACTCGATCTCGCGCGTGACCGCGACCCCATCCTCAGCTGGGCCGACGTGGAGGATGCCCACGCGGCAACCCCGGCGGGCAAGAGTCGTGGCGATGCACCGGCCGATGCCGCTGCTCCCGCCCGTTACCAATGCTCGCCGCCCTTGTGTCATGGCCAGCCGTCCGCTGCTTCGATTGTGAAATCAGCCTGGGAGCGACTCACACTCCCAGGCCGACTGAAGTTCAACTCTTAGCCGTCACGGCATGTGACCCGCCATTCGGCGCCGCCGCTCCGCGCAGCATCGCGCCGCACTTGCCGCAATGGTCAAAGAAAGCGGGCAGGCCCTTCGCGCCGCACTCGGGGCATTGCTGCGCATACGGCCCCCAGAGAAACTCGCTCGATCCATCAGGATCAGCAGCCCTTTCGCGCATGCCCACGTAGTCGGCCTTGCGCTTCTCCACGAACGCGGTCATGCCTTCATACGGCTCAAGGCTCGTGTAGTGGATCGACAGCCAGTCGCGGGCGTGCCCAACCGTCGAGTGCCAGGCGAGGTCCTTCCAGAAGTTCACCTGCGTCTTGGTGTAACGCGTGCACTCGGCGAACTTGTTGACGATCTGGTTGCAGAAATCGGCGACGACTTCATCAAGGATGCTCAGATCAATGCCGTACCCATCAAGACCCTTGAGTCCCTTGCGAATCTCGTCGGCACTCGCGCGCCGCTCGAACGGATGGTCCCATTGGTCCGTGTTCCAGTTGCCGAGGTACTTGCGTCCCTGCGTGAACTGCGTAACGAACTTGCCGTCCGGGCCCTTCACCGTCGGAACCACGGCGTTGACCAATCCGAGCGAAAGCGCCGAGAAGGCCTGGTAGCGCTGATTGAGGAAGAGAATGCCGCGTGCCGTTCGATCGCCGACGGTCACAGGAAGCCACTGCGTCGACCCGCCGCACGCGACCGAACCAACGCTCGTTCCCACCTGCGCGATAAACGCATGTTCGCCCATTACCGAGAGGTCGCATGCGAGTTGACTCTCGTTGCCTCCACCGACCGCCATGCCATTGAGTCGCGCGATCACCGGCTTGGAGCAATTGACGATCGATTCGATGTACGCTTTGAAGCACGACATGTACTTCCAGTAGTCGCGCGGCCGTTGCGTGTAGGACTTCTGATACTCCTTCACGTCGCCGCCCGTGCAGAAAGAATCGTGTCCCGCGCCCGTGAACACGACTGCCGCAACATTGTCATCCCGGCTGGCATCATCAAACGCCGCCGCCAACTCCTGCAGGGCCGGCGTGCTGTAGGCGTTGAAATTGAAGGGTCGATTGATGGTGATCCGCGCGACCCAGTCGCCCTTGGAATACTGAACCTCTTGAAGACCAAGGGATGCGGGCTCTCGAGTTGGAAACAGGCTCATGATGTCAACTCCGTGCTGGTGGTGTACCCATGAGGGCCGAGGAAACCGAACGACCGTTCGACAGGGGCCAAGCCGGCCTTCCAAAATCCAATCGAGGCATTTCCCTGCCTTTCGGCCTCTTGTTCGCCGTTTGGAATAGGATATACTGATCTGAAACTCTTGTCAAGCAGGCTCATTCTGGCAGATTTCGCGACCTATAACTGATTATGGATAAGCGAAAAAACGAACAAGCGTTCGGGAACTCAGGCGGGAGGCTCGCCTCTTCGCCCCTCCGACGCCGCCCCGCCAGCAGCCCGTCCAACGGCGAACCACATCCAATTGCCCCGGATCGCGAAGGCCCGACCGACCGCCTCGATCGCATCGTCGCTGCCGCCACTGAGGCCTTCGCGCGCGCTGGGTATCACAAGGCGACGATGCGACAGATCGCCCAGGAAGGCCCCGGCGGACCCGGCGTCGGCCTGGCCGGGATGTACCACTACGTCGACAGCAAGGAGCGATTGCTCTATCTGATCCAGTTCCGCGCCTTTTCGGGGCTGCTCACCGAAGCCACCGCCGCCATCAGCGGAATCGACGACCCGATCGAACAATTGCGCCGTCTCATCCACACGCATGTGCTCTACGTCGCCAGCGATATGGCCACGCTCAAGGTCTGCTCACACGAACTCGATTCGCTCACCGGTGAAGCCTACGAACAGGTGCGCGGCGTCCGTCGCGATTACTACGACCTGGCGCGCTCGATCGTCTCTCGCATCATCGAGGAAGCGAAGCTGACTGCGGACGATCGCACCGTCGATCCTCGAGTTGATCTCACCAGTCGAGGCGGCCTCGATGATCGAGTCGCCACGATGAGCCTGTTTGGCACACTCAACTGGATCTACCGGTGGTACGACCCGGCACAACGACGCTCACCAGGCAATCTGGCCAACCAGATCTTTGCCCAGTTCGTTGCCGGGTTGCTCGGCACGATCGGCCCGGCTTCCGGCAAACGCTCCAGCGAAGGCGAACCGGCTCGAACGAAATTACCTGACTCCAATGGCCAACCGGCGCCACGGCGTGCCGGACCGCAAAAGCGAGAATGACATGATCACCTGCGAACTCCACGAACCAGCCGATCTTCAAGAGGCAGCGCAGTATCTTCGCCAGTATCTCGATGACTCTCGACTTCTGGCCGGAGGAACGGATCTGCTCGTCGATCTCAAGACCGCGCGAGTGGAAGCCCGCCACGTCATCAGCCTCCATCGCATCACCAATCTGCGCACGATCGAGAATCGCGGCGATTTGCGCATCGGAGCTCTGACCACGGTTGCACAACTCGAAAACTCCCCACGGCTCACGGGTGCGTTTACCGTTCTGCGCGAGGCGGCGAGACAGATGGCCTCACCGCAGATCCGCAACTCAGCGACTGTCGGCGGCAACATCGCCTCGGCCGTGCCCTGCGCTGACCTTCCTCCGGTACTGGGTGTCCTGAACGCATCGCTTACCCTCTGGTCTCCAAAGGGCGAACGGCAGATCCCGCTGACGGAATTCTTCTCCGGCCCTCGCGCCACAGCACGCAGGGAGGAAGAGATTCTCACGACCATCGTCGTACCGCAACCGCCGCCGCGCTTCGGCGCTGCCTATGCGCGATTCTCACTGCGCGACGGGAATTCGATCGCCGTGGCGTCCGTCGCCGCTTCACTCGCTCTCGATGGGCACGGCGCCATCTCTGCCTGCCGCCTCATGCTCGGCGCCGTCGCGCCAATACCCAAGCGTGCCGTTCAAGCCGAGCAGTCGCTCGCAGGCCTCACGTTGGTCCACGGAATAAACGATGCCATCGCGCTGGCCACTCAGGCTGCGGAACCAATCACAGACCTGCGTGCTTCAGCCGACTATCGCCGCGCGCTCGTTGGCATCCTCACACGTCGCGCTCTGACTACCGCCCACCAGCGAGCCCGGGAGGCCACCAATGACTGAACTTCGCACGCTCATCATCAACGGCGAATCTCATGCGGTCGCCATCCAATCCGGCGAGACGCTGCTCGACGTGCTCCGCGACAAACTGCGATTGACCGGCACGAAGAAGGGCTGCGACGGCGGAGACTGCGGCGCCTGCACCGTCCTCATCGACGGGACGCCGATGAACGCCTGCCTGCAACTCGCTTCAACGCTCGAAGGCCGGCGCATCACGACCATCGAAGGACTTGCCGCCGGCGGCCAACTGACACCGCTTCAACGAGCCTTCATCGATCAAGGCGCAGTGCAGTGCGGCTTCTGCACGTCGGGAATGATTCTCTCCTCCACGGCCCTGCTCGAGGCCAACGGGCAACCGAGTGCCGAAGAGATCAAACACGCGCTCTCCGGCAACCTCTGTCGCTGCACGGGCTACGCCGCGATCCTCCGGGCCGTCGAGCAGTGCACCGGCAAGTGCGACGATTGTCATCGCGACAAACACGATGCCCACAGCGACGCCACAACCAACGGCCACCTGCGCGCTCAGGCAAGGGCAAACGGCAGGGATTTGTCTTCATGCACCAACGTCGGCCAGCCCGTCGCGAGGATCGATGCTGCCGACAAGGTCACAGGCCGCGCCACTTACACCGCCGACATCGCCTTGCCCAACATGGTTTACGGCAGCATCCTCATGTCGCCGATTGCGCATGGACTGATCAAGCGCATCGACACGAGTCGGGCAAGATCGCTGCCGGGCGTGCTCGCGGTCATCACCGGCGCGGACGTGCCGCAGAATACCTACGGCGTCTCTCCGGCCCGCTATGACGAAGAAGTGCTGGCACGCGCCAAAGTCCGTCACGTCGGTGATCCCGTGGCCGCCGTGGCAGCTGTGGACGAAGCCACGGCACAGAAGGCGCTGACTCTCATTGACGTTGAGTATGAAGAACTGCCGGCCGTCTTTGACGCCCTCGAGGCGGTCAAGCCCGGCGCACCACTCGTCCACGACCGCTACGAGCGCAACATCAATACGCACGTCGCGCACAACTTCGGCGACGTCGAAGCCGCGTTCGCAACGTCGCACCACGTGCGTGAAGAGGTCTTCACCGGCAACTTTGTCTACCAGTGCCCCATGGAGCCACAGGCGGCCATCGCGTACTGGGAGCATGACGGCCGACTCGTCCTCTACAGCTCCACTCAGGCGCCGCACTACGTCCAGTACATGCTCGCCCACGTCTTCCACATGCCGCTCGGCCAGATTCGCGTGATCCGCCCCTGCGTTGGAGGAGGCTTTGGCGTCAAGGCGGCCACCAATCCGCTCGAGGTTTGCTCAGCCGTACTTAGCCGCATGACCGGCCGACCCGTGAAGATCGTCTTCTCACGTTCGGATACCTTCCACTACTACCGCGGCCGCCACAAGCAGCACATGCGCTTCAAACTCGGTGTCGATGCCGAGGGACGCATCACGGCGTTCAAGAGCGAGATCCATCTTGACGGCGGTGCGTACTCGAGCTTCGGTGTGGCGACTGCCTATTACGCGGGCAGCATGATCCCCACCCTCTATAAGATTCCAAACTACCGCTACGACGGCCTCCGCGTCATGACCAACAAACCGGCGTGCGGCGCCATGCGCGGACACGGCGTGCCCCAACCGCGATTCGCCTTCGAGTGCCTGCTCAACATGGTCGCCGAAGATCTCAACATCGATCCCATCGAAATCCGTCGTCGCAATGCGATGACGCCGAACACAACCACGGTCAACGGTCTCGAAATCGGTTCGTGCGAGTTCCTGGCCACGATCGACGGCGTCGAACGCGACTCGCATTGGAACGCGAAATACGGCAAACTGCCGCGCGGACGTGGCATCGGCGTCGCCAGCGGCGGCTTCGTCTCCGGCGCCGGCTACTGCATTTATCGCGGCCAGGTGCAGGCCCAGCACGAGAAGGGACCGGAGAAGTTCCAGAAGAAATCGATCTTCCCTCACGCCAATGCGGTCATTCGCGTGAGCGAAGACGGCATGGCGGCATTTCTCATGATCGGCGCCGCCGAGATCGGCCAGGGCAGCGACACCATTCTCGTCCAGATTGCTGCCGAGGCCATGGGTATCCCCCACACTCGCATGCGCATGCGCAGTGAAGACAGCGACATCAGTCCGCTCGACCTCGGCTCCTACTCCTCGCGCGTCACGCTCATGGCCGGCAACGCCGTGGCCGCAGCGGGCGAGAGCGTGCTCGATCGATTGCGCCCATTCGCCGCCGATCTGCTCGGTTGCGCGCCCGACGAAGTGCGAGCTCGCGACGGCATGATGTATTCGGCGAACGATACGACAAACACCGTTGACTGGGCCGAGGTAGCCCGGCAGTTCTTCAACGAACACGGCCCGCTCGTCGGTACCGGGTGCTACAAACCGCCGGACGGCCTCGGCGGCGACTACAAGGGCGCGACGGTCGGCACCAGCCCCGCGTATTCCTTCGGCACCTGTTGCTGCGAGGTCAGCGTCGATCTCGAAACTGGCAAAGTGCACGTCGATCGATTCACTGATTACCACGACTGCGGCACGGCGATCAATCCGCAGCAGGTGCACGGCCAGGTCGAAGGCGCCATCGTCATGGGAGCCGGTGAAGCCATCATGGAGGACGTGCAGTTCGACGCCACGGGCCACCTGCTCAATCCCAATCTGCACGGCTACCTCATCATGACGATCAAGGATGCCCCCGAAATCTTCAGCGGCATTGTCGATTCGTACGAGCCTCGCGGCCCGTATGGCGCGAAAGAGATCGGTGAAGGCGCCACGCTCCCCGTCATGGGCGCGGTGGCGCATGCGATCAAGAACGCGACAGGGGTGTGGATCAAGGATCTTCCGATCACTCCTGAGAAGATTCTCGCCGCGTTGAAGGCAAGAGAGGCGCCCCAGCAATCACCGCCCGCTTACAAGGAAGCGGTTGGAAGGCCCGCATCGTAGAGCCCGATGGCATCCGCGGGACACAGGTACGCGCACACGCCGCAGCCTGTGCAGCCCGGCGACCTGATCACAGGCGTCGAGGACGCGTCCATCTCGATCGCCTCCGCGCCGAGCGGGCAGCGGGCGGCACAGTAATCGCAGGGCTGACCATTGGCAGCATAGCACTTCTTGTAGTCGATCCTCGCCAGCGCCATCTGCGCCTGCGCTCGATCCACCAGATTGAGTGCGCCTGACGGACAGGCAGCTACGCACGGCAGGTCCTTGCACAGATAGCATGGCGTTTCGGAGGGGATGATCGCCGGCGTTCCTTCCGATTCGCGGAATTCAAAACCCAGCCTTCGAATCGAGTCATGCGGGCAAGCCATCAGACACTTGCTGCAGCGCTCACAGGTCGCGAGGAATTCAACCTCCGGCAGCGCCCCGGGCGGGCGCAGCCACTCGAGCGGCTTCTCTTCCACCGAACGATCGAGATCGCGATGGATGGCATCCAGCGAAGCCTGCGCCCCTTGCGCCAGCTCGCCCATCAGGCGTCTGGCGAATCCGCTCAGGAAGTTGCGTCGCGTGTATTCCACAGTCGATCCGCGTTCCTTACATCGCCGAAGTGCGCATCTCCATCGGCTGCTTCAGCAGCCACAGGCTGAAGATGCTGAATGCGATCATGCCCAGCAGAATGGGCCACTGGCCCCGCCTCGCCGCTTTGCGATCTTCAAAGAGATTGCCCGTAATCCGGCTCGCTGCCCAGAGGCTGTAGACGTGGCCGATGCCCACGAGCAGCACCTGAAGAATCCAGAGTACATCCAGCGAGATCATCGGCGGCACCGACCAGTGTGCCGTGCCGAACAGGTTCCAGTTCCAGCCGAACGGATCGCTCGCCATCGCGATGACCTTCGGCCCATCCATCATCAGGTGTTCGAGATTGTGCGCCAGGTGGTAGAACAGCGCGATGGGCAGCACGCAGTACGAGTAGCGGATGAAATAGTCGCGGTAAGTGACGCGCAAACTGGCTTCGCCCATCGTCGGCCTGCTCGAAAGCCGGTGGCTAATCCAAATGAGCAGGGCGTACACCGCAATCGGCGCCGTCATGAGCCCGAGCATTCCAAATGAGAACGCCGCCATCTGGCCAACGGGCATCGCTGAACCGATGGCATCGGTGAGTTGCCGCCAGACCGGGGTCATCGTCAGGCCGTGAAACCCGCTGATCGCGAGCATGAGCAGTGCAAGATACGCCTCATCAGATCGCGGCTTGCCCTTTGCCGCCAGGTCCGCACCCCATGGCCGCATGTTGATCGTCATGTTCTCATGCGGGCAGGCCTGGATGCACTCGCAGCACTGAATGCAGTAGGTGTTAAGCTGCATGGTGCCGGGATACTCGAACGTCGGACAGCCGTACGCCGTTGCACTGCCCTTGATGCACTCCTTGGTCCTGCAGGTGCGGCAGACATCCGCGTCGCGGGCGCGAACTTCGGCGCCGGCAAACAAGGCGTAGAGCCCGCTGACGCGCCCCACCAGGCAGCCGTAGCGGCAGAACGATTTGCGATCGAACAGGAACGCGCTGACGATCGCCATGAGCAGCATGCCGATGGCGATCCACGCCGTGACCTCCGGCCGCATCGTCACGCCGAATCCGAGTTCGATCCACGTCAGCCCCACAAAAAGGAACGTGGCCAGCCAGATGTTCCGCAGCACCCTCGGCCACTTCAGATCGAGCCCGAGACCCTCCTCTGACTTCTTCCAGAATCGCAGTCGCTCGGTCCACCCGGCGATCGCATCCCACGGACACATGTAACACCACGCCTTGCCGGCGAAGATGATGAGAATCACCAGCCCGCACCACCAGATCGTCCAGGTCAGCAGTGGCGCAATGTTGAGTGATGGATTCTGATTGCCAAACAACCCGGCCGCGATGATCACCACGAAGATCAGTGCCATCAGTGCCTGAAGGACAAACCGAAACAGACGCGACATGGCGAGTCGGCGCACCAGTCCGATTCGAAGCAGATCAATGCGATCTGGCCCGCCGGTCTTCGTTCGCTCGCGTCCGCCCCCGCCGTTCCCGGCGCGGCCCACCGATTGCATCAGACGTGAGACTGGGCTAAGTACCGGCAGCGCGATGGCTCCACCTGCGGCAGTTTCGCATTGCCCGTCGGACGACTGCCCCGAGTCGCCGCCGGGCGAAGAGGTTCGCAGCGCCGCCAGCGGCGTCAGCGCCCGTTGTGCCTGCCGTCGAATCCACAATCCGATGGAAGAGGACCCATGCTCGTCGCCGCCCTGCGTGCCGGTGGATCCGGCCCGTTCAAACACGAGGAACGAAAGCAGCAGCACCACTCCGATCGACACATAGTACAGCCAGTCGGGAATGCCCCACATGTGATGCATGAAGTACGCGGCAGGATCATCCTTGAACGTCTGCCGATGCTCCTCGCTGCACAAGTAGTACGTCTTGTCAAGGTAGGTCGCGGGCAGCGCCGATTCGCGAGCGATCACCGCGTCACAGACGAGACAGGTGTCGCTGAGGTAGTGCTGCGGATTTTCCAAGAATCGATCGCGGCAATGCTCGGTGCAGAAGTAGTACGTCTCCGATCCGAGCGTGGCCTCAATCCCCCACGACGCGTTGACATCCATGTTGCACACCGGATCGCGCAACGGTCCCATTGATGCGGCGGACTCAGCCCCTCCACGACCCAGATTGAGCCACAAGATCAAACCCGCCAGCAACACCAGCAGGAAGTACGGAGCAAAGATGGCAAAACGACCTCGCACGATTCAGCTCCTCACGCAGTCACCGGCGCTCTCCCGGCAAGCTGCTCGTTCGCAGATTGGCCAATCAGACGCCGCCGTCTCGCCTTGATTTTGATGGCGCGGATCGTGATGATGAACACCACCAGGCCCCCGCCGATCGCGGCGAGGATCGAGGTCGTGGCCGTCGGCTGGCCCGCAACCATGAGGAACGGGATCACCTCCGGCTGGCCTTCGACATCCACCGTCAACTCCACAATGAACTCGCCATCTTCCGGAAACGTCACTGAGAGTTTGTGGGTTTTGTCGAGCGGCTCGATGCGCGTTTCATGCAGAATCGTCTTGTTGCGCCCGAACGTGGCGGTCTGCAGTACCCGTACTGTCACGGGGCTGCCAAAGGGCACATCGGTCTCGCGATTACGGATGTAGAACGCCACGTTGGCGGCCTCGCCGGGCGTGGGCACGCCGGGATAACTCGTCATGACGATGTCATACGGCCCGGTGCTCGCTGGATACTCAAGCGTGGGCACCTGCGGGTAGTTCTCCTTGTAGGAGTAATGCGGCAATCCGAGGATGTGGTGGGCATACGCGGTGGCGTTTGCCGCCAGCAGCACGATCACCGCCGTAATCGAGGCGATCGGACGGCGGCGCTTCCGGATTGAATCCCCAACCTTGTGCAGCAGGCTGACTCGGGGCGCCGGCCGTTGCCTGATGTACGCCCGCTTGCGCCCCGGCAGGCCGATGGCGTAAATCAGTGCATCCTCACCACAGGATTTCAGGCACAGCGCGCAGTTGTCGCATTCGATGCCGTAGGACTGCTTGACCGGATCGAGCCCCATTGGACAGACGACTTCACAGTCGCGACAGCCCGTACACCGCTTGGCGTCCAGGCGGATGCGCACTGGTCTGATCCACCCGAGCAGACCAAAAAGCGCCCCGCCCGGACACATCGTGCGGCACCACCAGCGTGGCGACACGGCAATCTCGAACGCCATCATGACGACCAAGATCGTGATCGTCCCGGCGATAGCGGTTCCATAGATGAGTCCATGCGCCAGTCGGCTCATCACCGCCGGCGGGTAAATGTGACCAAGAACAGGCAACCCGACCACGGCCGTGAACGCAAGGCCCGTGGCGAGAAAAACGTACTTGTTCCCATGCGAGAACTTCACCTGACCCGGCTTGATTTCCGCGAACGGAAGCACCCTGCGGATCTTGTCCGAAAGTTCAAAGAGCAATCCCGCCGGACACATCCAACTGCAGTACACTCGGCCGAGCACCAGCGCCAACAGCACCGGCAACACGATGGAAATGAGCAGCGGTGCATAGAACGTCTTCGAGCCGGCGATCACCTCCGCCGCGGCCAGCGGATCGGTCAGGTCGAAGCCCGCAAAGCGCAGGGACCACAGCGTTCCCTTGAACGAATCGAGCAGCGGCTGTGGATTATCCATCGGCGCGATGACGTCATCGATCGCCAGGAGCACCTTCCCCTGGAATCCGCGCGTGAACTGTTCGTCTTCCAAAGCCCGGGCCGCGTGGTAGTGGGCGTAGAGGCTCAGATAGACCGTGCCGACCATGACCGCAAGCACGAGCAGCTGGCAGCAGTGTCTCAGCACCTGAATCAAAACGTGCTTCTTCTGGTTGCGTGTCATGATCGACTCACCATGCCCCTCGTTGCGACGATGCGGATCGCCGGTTCGCCGCGCACCATCACCCGGCAGATCTCCTCGCACATCCCGCAACCAACGCAGTGCTCCTTGTGCACAATGGGGGCGAGAAACCCTCCGGGCTCAAGCGTAATGGCCCGCTCGCGCAGCGGGCAGAACATGTAACATTCCCCACAAGGCCCGCGCCGCTCGACCATCTGCGTCGATTCCGTCGGCGACTCGCCCAGTTCCATCATCATCGCCTGCTCATCGCGGATGCGCTGCGCCTTGTAGGACAGACACATGTCCTCTCGCAGCTCGACCCCACCCATCGCAACCTCGCGCTTCTCCTCGACCTCCATGGGAGTAAGCGCATCAGTTGGACAGGCCTGTGTGCACAGCATGCACAACGTGCAGCCCTTCACAGATGGATCAACGTACGGCGAGTGATACTGCCCATCGGTGCGTTCGCCAAAGAACTGAATTGCCCCCGGTTCACACGCGTCCTGACATCGATAGCAGCGGATGCACGACGCCAGGAAGCGATCGTCGTGCTCCAGCGCGCCCGGCGGACGAATCAGTCGCAGCAAACCCTCGTGGTACTTTCCGCCATTGACGGGATAGTGCGTGCCGGAAGATCTGGACAGGCCATAGAACGCAGCCAGACCCGCTCCCATTACGCCAACCGTGCCGACGGCGTGGACCGATTGCCTGAGCATTTCGCGGCGGTTGATCGGCTTCATTCCCGGCCCCCGATCTCGGCCGACACCTTGCCCGCCACGACGCGAATCGCCTGCGGATAGCGAATGCACGCTCGCTCGCACAAGCCGCATCCGATGCAGAACTCCTCGTGCACTTCGGGCCGCTCCCACATGCCCGCCGTCATCGCCTTGCCTTCGAACGGGCACGCGCGGATACAGGCGCCGCAACTCCAGTTGTTATACGAGTAACACAACTCGTGATCGATCCTGGCGATACCGATGCGCACTTCCGACAGGACCGTCGCTTCGTCCTTGCGGATCTTCACAATCGCCCCGGTGGGACACGCCTCGCCGCACTTCAGGAAGTCGCCATCGATCTTGGCACAGAGCATGCAGGCCTGCCTTCGCGGCTTCATGGCCGGCGTACCTTCGAGCTGCTTGCCGAAGGTGGCATCAAGCGGCAACAGCGCCTGGTTGGGGCAGGCATCGATGCACCGCATACAGCGCGTGCACCGCTGGACATACGCCTCCTCAACCAGCGCCCCCGGAGGACGCAGCGGAACATCGCGCACCGTGCCCGCGACGGCTTCGGTCGTCGGCCTCGCGCGTTCAAAGAACCCGGCCGAAGCCGCAGCGCCCGCGAGCGCTGCGCCCGTAATGACCGAGTCTTTGATGAACGTCCGCCGGTCCACTGCTGCCCTCTCATCCGTTGGTCATACCCACGGATTGCCGTCCGGCGGTTCAGATCCGTTCGATCCGCGCCGCGAGTTTCTTGTAATCCGCCTGGCCGCTGACCGGGTCCCACGCGCGATGGCTCACGCCGTTGACCAACCAGCGGTTCTTGGTCGGATCAGCGCTGTCAGCAACACTGAGATTCCACGGACTGAAGAGCATGCCGTCCGGCACCTCACTGCGTGCGGGTCGCACCATACTGTCCAGGCCGACGGAAACGCGACCCTCGTAGCTCCCTCGACGCGTCACGATGCGCACCTTCTGTCCGTCGCGCAGGCCATAGCGCTCGGCGTCGCCGGGCGCCATCTCGACGTACTGCTCAGGCACCAGTTTCAGTGTCGTGGCGCTGCGGATGGTTTTGGCTGAGTGGAAGTGCTCGTAGACAATGCCCAGCGCCAGCCAGAACGGATACACGTCGTTCTTCCGATGATCCTCGAGAGACACCGTGGAGTCCTCGTAGACATCGAGATCAGGCAACTCGGGTGGAAGCGCGTTGTCCCGGGCCACTTCGAGGAGATTCCGACGCCCTTCCTGCTTGGCGGCGGCCAGCTCATCCATCAGGTACGGCCCGGCTCCGGGCTTGGAGCGATGGCCGTATTGCATCAGCTTGCCGCAGGTGTCCCTGATGTCGGTGTAATCCTGCTCGCAGAGTTTGAAGCGAGCCTTGCCATCCGGGTGGCGGAACTCGCCGTAGGGCTTACCGGCCCAGCCTTCCTGGCCGAGGTACCGGCGTGGCGTTCCGCCGTGTCGCGCGATCTCCAAAGTTGGCGCGGGCCACTGCACGCCGCGCCGCCGGCGCAACTGGTCATAGAGGCTGACGCCGTCGGTCTTCTCGACTTCAAGCATCCCCGTCAGGTCAGCATCCGAACCCGCGCTCGCCGTCACGATATCTCGGAAGACATCTTCCGGGTTGTACGCCATCAAGCCGTTGCCCATCTTGATCGTCTTCTTGTACGGAACGACGACATCAGGATCGAGGCCGAGCATGCCCGCAACCGCCCGGCACTTGTCCAGCGCCATATCCATGTCGGGCCGACAATTCGGCGGCGGATTGCGCGTGCCGTCGCACACGTAGACGCGCCGCTCCGACTGAATATACGTTCCGCCGGTCCACTCGCCCCAAGTCGCCGCGGGGAAGACGACGTCGGCGTACAGGTTGTTCGGCGCGTGGCGGTAAATGTCCTGCGCCACCATGAACATCTTCGTGAGCGCCGGCCGCACGAGCGTATCCACATCGGGCATGTGAACGTGCGTGGTGTACATCCAGAACATGGCGAGCAGATCGTCCTTGAGCGCCCGCTCCATCATGCCCACGACCATTCCGGCATTGGGCAGCGCCGTCGTCTGCGCGAGTCGCTCCTGCGGCACGCGCCAGCAGTCGGCAATGTGATTGCGCCACGCTTCGTTGTTGAGCGGTTGGTTGAATGGCAGACGACCCGTGAGACCTCCCATGAGCCGTTCGCTCATCGCGTTGGGCTGGCCGGTCTGCGAGTGGCTGCCGCAGCCCGGCCGACCGAGATTGCCGGTCAGCAGATGCAGGTTGATCAGGCCGATGGTGTTGTGCTGGCCGTGCAGCATCTGGTTGTAGCCAATCCCCCAGAACGTCAGCACACCGCCGCGACCGCGCTCGCGACCCTTGATCGACGCCTCCGCCCAGTGCTTGGCGACCTGTTCGATCGTCTCAACCGTCACGCGGCCGCGATCCAGGAGCTTTAGCCGCTCGATCACTTGCGATGGCGAATAGCGAGCTTTCACGCCCTCGACATAATCGCGCCAGCCATTCGTGTTCCTGTCCAGCCACTCCTCGGGCATGCACGCCTGTGGGTACTTCGTGACCAGGACGTGCGCGATCGCGTTGTGGTAGCTGATGTCGCCGTTGAGTGTTTGAATGTGATGACTGTTGCGCGGGTTGATCGACTCGAGCCCCATGACCGTTCCCGTGCGGCGGGGATCGCTGACCAGCGTCGGAATGTCGTGGCGCTTCTTGTGGTCCGCCACGCGCCAGAAGAGAATCGGGTGCGCTTCGCGGGCGTTGTGGCCCCAAAACGTGATGAAGTCGGCTTCCTCGATGTCTTCGTAACTGGTCGGCGGCGCGTCCGAGCCGTAGGAGTGGAAGTACCCCGTCACGGCCGAGGTCATGCACATGCGCGCGTTGGCCTCGATCGAATTGCTCTGCACAATGCCCTTCATCAGCAGGTTCTCGACCCATTGCGCCTCCATCGTCAACTGGCCCGAGCCGTTGAGTCCGATGGCGTTGCCGCCGCGCGCCTTGATGATCTCGACGATCTTCTCGGCAACGAGTTGCTCCGCTTCCTCGTAGGGCATCGCGTCAAACACGTCATCATCGAACCGCCCCTTGGTTGATGACACGTGGCCGCGCAGCGGATCGCTCATGTCCTTGCGCACCAGAACCGTGGTCATGCGATCGCGGTAGATGGGTTCGTGGGCATTGAGTCCCTTGATGCACTGGATGCCGCGGTTGGTCGGGTGCTTCTTGTCGGGCACCATGCCGATCACCTTGCCGTCCTGCACCTGGATGAGCGTGCCGCAACCGACGCCGCAGTACGGACAAGCTGATTGCAGCAGTTCGATGCCCGCCGGTTGGCCGCCCGGCGCAGGATTCTGTGCCTGCACGAATTCCTCGCCAAAGAGCGTCGGCGTCGTAATCGCGATTCCCGAAGCGCCTGCCATCTCGATGAACTCGCGACGGTTGAAATTGACCGGACCCTGTCTGCGTGCCATGTTCAAGTCTCCTTGCAGCGGCGTTCCGCTGTCGTTCCGCGGCCAAAGGGGCCGTTACATTCCCTCGATCTGCGTCGGCGCTGGCGAACCAGCCGGCATTTGCGCACTGTCGCCGACCGGCTCCGATTCCACTTCAGCCGGCAGTATTTCACGAACGGGGCGGAATCCGTCTGGCGCCCACATCCGAATGTACGACACGATGTCATCGATCTGCGCTGCGCTCAGCTCCGCAACGCCCCCACCGCCGATGCCAAATGACCGCATCGGCGTATCCACGCGGCCGCGCGCGATGGTCGCCTGCAGGAAGCCATCCGTCACCGCCCGCAGAAAATCGCGGTTGTTCAGGTGCGGCGCCCATCCATCGTTGCCGTTGACGCCATGGCATCCCGCGCAGTTACCTTCGAAGAGGCTCTTGCCGGAAACCGGATCCGCGTCCACGACATATCGGGGCGGCACGCCGTTGCCGGGTGGATGGTGCTCCCAACTGCGAATGAACGCCACGACGTCATTGATGTCGTCGGGCGAGAGTTCCACCGTTCCCTGCATGCCCTGTCCCATCGCACGCATGCCGGTCCCGTCACGACCCAGCGCAACGGTCGCTTCAAGATAACCATCGGAGGCGATGCGCAGGAAGTCTGGATTTGACAGCGCGCTGCCTGTTCCACCCTCGCCATTAGGTCCGTGGCACGAAGCGCACACGTCGGCATAAATCTCCCCACCGTGCGAAACAATGCCCAGACCCGGTCGCGGGATGGCATAACCCGGCTCAATCTGGAACCGTCGAATGTACGAAATGATGTCTTCGATCTGCGCCGCTGACAGCTCTCCCAGACCCTCATTGCCCTTTTCAAACGCGCGCATCACCGTTCCGGCTCGACCGTTGGCGATCCAGTGTCGCAGCATCGCGTCCGATGCCGACTCCAGGAATCCCTTGTTTCGCAGTTGCGGCCCACTCAGTCCTTCCGCCTCCGGGCCGTGGCACGAGGCGCAGAAACCGGCAAAGAGGATCTTCCCGCGATCCCAGTCGCCCGAGGCCTTGAAGTCAGGCAGTTGCTCTGTGCGAAAGTCATTCCAACTGCGAATGAACTGGATCAGATCAACCACGTCCTCGCCGGAAAGATGCCGCCACTCAGGCATCGCCGAGCCGGGTCGTCCCGTGGTAATGGCGTCAAAGAGATATCCGTCGGAGACAACGCTGAGGAACGCGTCATTGTTGAGCGAAGGCCCGATCGCCCCTTCGCCGCCGGGCCCGTGGCATGTCGCGCAGTTGGCGCGGAACAGCACCGAACCCGTCCTGATCGCCTGCTCGCGCGGCTTCCCGGACATAGACGCAAGCCGCGCCAGCGTTGCCTCCCGATCCGGTGCAGTGAACTGCCAGGAACGGAGATGGGCAATCACATCCGCGACCTCCTGTGCGGAGAACTGCTTCCAACTCGGCATGGCCGTGTTCGTTCGTCCCGAGATGATTGTCCGTGCGAGAAACTGGTCCGATGCAATGGCAAGAAACGACGCCGAGCTGAGCGCCACGCCGATGCCGCCTTCACCGTTGCGGCCATGGCAGGACACGCATCGCTCGCGGAAGAGCGAACGACCATACCGCGCGTTGCCGCGCCGCGACAGGACATCCTCGACGCTTGCCCCTTCCTTCTGCCAACTGCGAATGTAACCGACGACTCGACTGATCTCGCCGTCATTCAACCCACCACCACCGGCGCTCCACGAGATCATGTTGGTGTCGTGCCGACCGCTGTTGATGATGCTCCGGAAGTAGTCGTTGCTTGCGATCGCCAGTGTGTCGTCGTTGTGGATCGCCGGGGTCATGAGTTGAATCGGCGGATCGGCCAGCGCCCGCAACTCGGGATCGAGCACGCTCGTGCCCTGACCTTCCTGGCCGTGGCACGACGAGCAAAACATCGCAAAGAGCTGATTCCCCTGCACCGGATCGCTGTCTCGCGTGCTGGGCACCGGCGTGTACTGGGCGGGCATGTCCTTGCGACGCAGACTGAGCATGTATTCAGCCAGATCGCTCGCTTCATCCTCGCTCAAATCCATGTCCGGCATCAAGGTCCCCGGCACGACCTCGCTCGGTTTGAGGAAGTGGGCCACAAGCCAACTCTTGACGGTGTGGTCCTTGGTTGCGTGGACGTGTGTGAAATCGAAATCGTGCTTCGTCTTGTCGCCGACGTGGGTGATGTCCGGCCCGAGCGTGCCGCCGCGCGAGCGATACGCGTGGCAACCGAGACAACCCTTTTCGATCACGAGTTGCTTTCCGCGCGCGATGGCCCGCTGCTGTTCGGCACTTCGCTCGCCGGGCACCGACGACTCGATCTCAGCCATCGTCAGCGAAGGCAGCGCTCCACTGGATTGGGCGTACAGGTCGTACTCGGCTCCAAACAGGTCATTCTCATAATGACACTTACCGCAACTGCGATACACCGCCTCGCCTCGAAGCAGCGGCGTCGGCCAGTGCTCAATCTCGCCATGCGCGGCCTGCGAAGTCACCGCTCGCCCCTGCCCTTCATGACAGATCGTGCAGCCGAATCGCTCCATCGGATGATGCTCGAGCAGATCCCCGCTGTGCGTTCGCAGCGGCACCTGGGCCTGCTTCTGTTCCGGATCCTCGGCGGCGATGTGGCACGTCACGCATCGATCGACCCGATTCAGATCGGGAAGGAAGATCTGCTGGAACGCGATGTCCATGCGCTCAGCCGCCGCGCGCGCCTGATCGGTTGGCGCGGTGGACACCAGCGTCGTACGGTACGCCCGCTGGTACTGCTCCCACTCGCCGGCCAGGTTCTCCTGAAACGCCGAGAGCAGCAGCAGCACGAGCGACACGACCGACGAGATCAGGAGAATGACCTTCAGTCGAAAGACGTTTCTGTTCTGGGTCCAGTCATCAAGCATGACAGCTTCCCGCCCAATCTGGATCGACCACGTTCAATGGACCGGCCACGTACTGGGCCACCAGTAGAATTGCCAATTCGGTCCGCGATGCACCAGCGCAAAATACGTCATGATCGCGAATGCCACAAGGAAACATGTGAACAGCGCGATCGCCCCCAGGCGCGTCGAACTCGTCCGCCGGACCGTCCACACCGACCACGCCGCGAACAGCGTGACCAGCACCGTCCCGGGGTTCACCAGCACAATGACGATCTGCGGCACCGTGCGCGTCATCTCCCAATTGCGCATCCAGCCGTAGTTCACCGTGAACACCAGCATTCCGACCGTGACGATCGCGGTGAACAGCAGCGACCACAGCGCCACGCGCCCACCTGATCTCCCGCTGAACCAGCGCCCGGTTTCCTCCTGCTCTCGATCGAGGTACGGAATGAGCGCCAGACCGAGGACGACAATGGCGGGAATGCCGACGCCTCCCATAAAGGCGGAATAGCCGACGAGTTCCTGCAGGCCGAGGAAGTACCACGGCGCCTTGGCCGGGTTCTCGGGAACCAATGGATTGGCGATCTCGCGCAGCGGCGCGTCGAAGAAATACCCCATGATCAGCATCACCGCCACCGTGAGCATCGACAGCGCGCCCACCGCGTACAGCGCGTTCGGGTACGACGGCACCGTGTTGGTCATCTCCTTGTCAACGTGCGGCGTCTTGGAGCGAATGATCGCCATCAGTCCCCACGTCTTGGTCGAAGGACCCGAACTCTTGGTCGTCGCTCGAATCTGCGGCGGCGTCGAGGGGATCCGTTCCGCAGCTCGCGCCAAGCCGCCGTCCTTGCGGACGCGCCAGACGTGCACGCCCACCAGAGCCACGAGCACCATCGGCAGGATCATGACGTGCAGCACGTAGAAACGGGTCAACGCTTCCTGGCCCACATAGTGCGCACCGAGAAGCAGTTCCTTCTGCATCCCGCCAATGTCGAACTGCTGCGTAATCCCCAGTGCTTCGGTCACTTCGCGTGGCGACTGGGCGATGTTCGAGCCGATCGTGATCGCCCAGAACGCCAGTTGGTCCCACGGCAGCAGGTATCCCGTGAAACTCAGAAAGAGCGTCACGACGAACAGCCCCATGCCGACCACCCAGTTGAACTCGCGCGGCGCCTTGCACGCACTGGTGTAGAACACGCGCGCCATGTGGAGAATGACGCACGCCACCATCGCATGGGCCGACCAGCGGTGGATGTTGCGCATGAAACGGCCCGTGGGCACGACGTACATGATGTCCCACATCGAGTCGTATGCCTGGTTCACATCTGGCTTGTAGTAGATCATCAGCAGCACGCCTGTGATGACCAGCAGGAAAAACAGCACCAGCGTGATGACGCCAAGACCCAGCGTTGTCTTGAACTTCAACGAGTTGACGTGCGTTCGGGTCGGCAGAACGTGCAGGAAGAAATTGCCCATGACCGCTTGCGAACGCGAGCGATCGGACACGGGTCGGCCATGGCGCACGATCGAATCGCGAATCGTGCGAGGCAGGACCTTGAGGTTGTGGAGATAGGCCTTGACGGCGCCGGGCTCGCCCTCGTAGCGGTGACCCGGGTCATCGCCCGGAGACTGGCCGGTCGGTTTGATGCTGAGCAGAGTCATGGCTGGTTCATTGCCTCCCAAGCATTGAGCGCACTCATCACGCCATGAGGCGGGTGCCTCGCTTCACCGATCGCTGACGATCAAGGACCAACTGCCCATCGGGCGCGATGGACAACTCGAGCCAGCTCAGAGCCGACGGCGCCGGGCCGCCGAGCACTTCGCCGCCCGCGTTGAATCTCGAGCCGTGGCAGGGGCAGAGAAACTCTCCGGTATCCTGGCGCCCTGCAATGCAACCCAGATGCGTGCAGACACTTGAAATCGCATACATGCCGCCGTCGTTGTCGCGGAAGATCCACGCCTGCAGGTGGACAAGATGAGTCGCACTGCCCTTCTGGAACGCCGAAGGTGGACCGATCTTCGATCTCGAGTTCGACTCCGGGAACACCGATGGCATGGGCAACCGCATCGCGCCCACGAGAGCCACGAAAAAAGTGCCCAGCGCCGTCCACACGGCTGCGAGTCCAAGGAAATCCCGCCGCGTCTTCGGTGGTACGAAGCGCTCGCTCTGCGCCAGCGACGGCGGAAGTGGGTGCTGCTGCTCTCCATTCTTCTTCGTGCCGCCCATTCGAGTCCGCCCTTCCCAAACTCAGTCAGGTTGCCCCGACTTCTGTCCACTCTGTTTCGAAACTCATCCGTTCCATCGTGATCGCGCCGACCGGACACCGCTCCGCACAGAGTCCGCAGCGAATGCACGCCGTTTCGTCTTTGATGATCGCCGACGTGTCGTTCAGCTGGTCTTCGCGACCGAGCGACTTCAGGAGCGCATCCATGTCGTCGCCGCGCTCAAGCGCCGTCACGGAAACCAGCCGCAGGCACAGTTCGGGACACACGTCCGCGCAGCCGCCGCACAGAATGCACATGTCGCCGTCGAAGATCGTGTTGACGCCACAATCCAGGCAGCGCGACGCTTCGCAGCAGGCCTGCTGCCGGTCGTATCCGCGCTCGACAATCGTCTCCCACGATCCCTTGCGCTCCTCCGGCCTCAACGTCGGAATCGCCAGGCGCTGCTGCTTCTCATAATCGGCCTCGCGCGAGTATTCCAGTATCGGCAGGTGCAGCATCGTCTGCTCGGGTTCAATCGCCCGCCCCGTCAGGTAGCGGTAGATCGATCGCGCGGCCTGCTTGCCGCTGGCTACCGCGTGAATCAACAGCTTCGGCCCATACGCGATATCGCCGGCGATAAACACGTCCGGTACACTGGTCGTCAGTTCGCGCTGGTCGCACTCGATCATGCCGCGCTCGTTGCGGCGCACATCGCTCTTCTCGGAGAGGAACGAGATATCCGCACGCTGGCCGATCGCCCAGAGGACCGTATCAGCCGGGATCGACTTGGTTGTCGCCTCGTCGAACGTGGGCGAGAACCGCCCCGCCTCATCGAAGACGCGAAGCACCTTCTTGAACACTACATGGGTGATCTGTCCCGTGCCGTCCCGCACGATCTCCTTGGGTCCCCACCGGTGGTGCCGCACAACACCTTCTTCGTCACCTTCGATGATCTCGACGTCATCCGCCGGAAGTTCTTCGAGTGATTCGAGCGACACCATGTGGACTTGGCGCACGTTCGATTGCCGCAGCGCGGTGCGCGACACGTCGATCTCCGCCTGGCGGATCACCGAACGGGAAATGTCAAACGCAACGTTGCCGCCACCAATCACCACCACACACTGCCCGAGCTGGGTTGGTTCATTGAGTGCCACGTTTCGAAGGAACTCGACGCCGCCCAGAACACCAGTTCCCTGCACACCCGGAATGTCCAGTTGACGCGATTTCTTGGCACCCACGGCGATGAGCGTTGCGCCAAACTCCCCGCGAATGGAATCGAAGCTGATGTCCTTGCCTACTTCCGTGTTGCAACGGAACTCGACGCCGAGCGACTTGATCACCTCGATCTCCGCGTTGATCAGATCGCGCGGCAGTCGATAGGCCGGGATGCCCACAGCAAGCATCCCCGCCGGAATCGGCTCCATCTCGAATACCGTAACACGCACGCCCAGCAGCGCCAGATCATGCGCCGCGGCCAATCCCGCCGGCCCCGAGCCGATGATCGCCACCCGCAGTTCAGAGGCGCCCTTTGACTCGCGCTCAGGCAGCGACGGGCGCAGTGAGCGCAGATCTTCTTCGCTTCGGCAGATTCGCTTCCGACCAGCCTCCATCACTCGCTTGAGCAGATCCAGCGGGGCAAATCGGCGCGATTCAGCGCCAAACTGCTCCGTCACAAACCGTTTCAGCGCGCGAATCGAGATCGCCTGGTCAATCTCCTTGCGCCGGCATGCCGCTTCACACGGGGCCCCGCAGACTCGGCCGCAGATGCTCGCCAGTGGATTCGGCCCGCGCGCGATCAGGTACGCGCGCTCAAAATCACCCTCAGCGATCGCTCGGACATAGCCACGGGCATCGGTGTGAACCGGGCACGCATCCTGGCACTTGATCTGCCGACGCCAGTAGGCCTCGTCGGGAATCTCAACATGGATCGGTTCTTCGTTGCGCACCATGATCGACTCAGTCCCCGGTCATTTGAGCACTTGTATCCGCCAGCGTTCGCGCTTCGAGAAACTCCTTCTCTTTATTCACTACAGCCTTGTACTCGTGGTGAATCGGGCAGGGATTGCCGTCGCCGCATTCGCGATTGCCAAATGGACAGCGGCGAGAATCACCGAAGCGAGGCTCGAAACGCTGCACGATGGAAAACAACGAGATGTCATGCGGATCACGCACAAGGCGATAGCCGCCCGCGGCGCCCCGCAATGAGTCGAGCAATCCGGCGTGAGCCAGGTTGCCGAGGATCACCGAAAGATACTTTGGTGGAATCTCCGCCCGTGTCGCGATCTCCTGCGAAGTCAATCGCTCGTCACTGCCAGCCTGTGCAAGTTGAAGCATGGCACGCAGCGCGTATTGACTGGTCAGAGTGAACATCATCGAGCCCGGGAGGAGACTAATCAGATATTCCTATGTCGATATCGTAAATAATGACGCCGCAAGATCAACCCGGCCTGGGCACAGGCAAAGCAACTAAGGTAAATACCCTATACAACCCCGTTTCAGAGCTCTCAGGGGCGAATTTGACGAATTGGCCAGACGATGGCGGTGTGCCCGCGGCGGTTGCCCTGCCGTTGCGATTCGCCGTGCAATGAAGACGACGCGTCTTTCACCGCGGACACGGCAGCCCGCGCATCGAAGCGCACAGCACGGCGACCAACCGTCAACCGATGATCGCCTCAAGCTCAGCCCACCGCTCGTACAGTTCGGCGACGCGTTGCTGCGCCGCGGCAACGGCACGATACGCCTCGCCGGCGCGGACATGATCAACCGACAACGCCGGGTCGGTCAACTTCTGCTCCAGTCGCGCCACCTCGGCCTCTGCGTTGAGGATGCTCTCTTCCATCGCCTCGTATTCGCGCTGCTCTTTGTAGGTGAGTTTGCGAACCGGCGGCTTGGCCCTGATGCGTTTCGACCCAGACGGCGGCGCGATTCGTTCAACGGCGGCGCTCGACTCCACCTTTCGCCGCGCCTCGCACCACTGCTCATAAGTCATGTACGACTTCGCCCCGGCAACCGCATCGAGCCCGATGTACTCGGTCGCGATGCGCTCGAGCATGAACCGATCGTGCGTCACCAGCACAATCGCGCCAGGGAACTCCATCAGCGCCTGTTCGAGCACTTCCAATGATGGAATGTCCAGATCATTGGTCGGCTCATCGAGCAGAAGCACATCCGCCGGTTCGAGCATGAGGTTGGCGATCAGCAGTCGCGCCTGCTCACCACCGGATAAGTTGCCAACCACGTTCTGCAACTGCACGGGTTCAAACAGAAACCGCTTCGCCCAGCCCGTCACGTGCACTGAACTGCCACGATACTCCACGTGATCTCCCACGGGACACAGCGCTTCCTGCAACGTTTGCGTCGCGATGAGCGTGTGCCGATGCTGGCTGAACGTGACCACTCGCAGATCAGCCGCTCTCTTGATGGTCCCCGTGTCAGGCGGCAACTCGCCGGTCATGAGCCGCAGCAGTGTGCTCTTGCCCGCTCCATTGACACCGAGCAATCCGATGCGCTGCCCGGGCGTCAGGATCAGGTTGATCCCTTCAAAGAGCCGCTTGCCCCCCATCGACTTGGACACGCTGTGCAGCGCCAGCAGCTTCTTGGTCTTGCGCTCCGTGGCCTGGAAGTCGATCGTCGTCGTCTTGCTCGGGGCCGCATTGCGATCCTTCGTCGCTTTCAACTCCGCGCGCCGCTCGGCGGCATCCCCAACCTGCGTCTTGTTGCGCGTCTGCCGACCCTGGATCCCCTGCAGCAGCCACGCCGTATCGCGCCGCACCTTGCCCGCAAGCGCCGTTTGCGCCGCCGCCTGCGCCTCGAGGAACGCTTCCTTGCGGCGAACGAACTCGCTGTAGTTCCCCTTCGCCTCAAACGTGCCTCCCGGATAGGCGGGCGAAAGCTCGATAATGCGATCAGCCGTGTTCTCGAGGAACTTGCGATCGTGCGTGACGAAGATCATCGCAATCGGCGACTGCCGCACAAACGCCTCGAGCCAGAGCACGCCCTCAAGATCAAGGTGGTTCGTCGGTTCGTCAAGCATCAGCAGGTCCGGCTCGTGCGCCAACGCACACGCCAGCGACAACCGCTTGCGCCATCCGCCCGACAGTGTCTCGACCGGTTGGTCAAAGTCGATGAAACCAAGTCTGGAAAGCACGATCGACGCTCGCGTCTGGGCGTCCAGCCGATGATCATCGTCGTGCAGCAGCTCCGTCGCGACCGCCGACATCGGTGTCGCACCTTCGTCAAAGCGGTCATCCTGCGCAACGTAAACGAGTTTCGAGCCGCGCCGCCTGATGATCTCGCCCTCATCCGCCTCCTCAATCTGCGCGAGAATCTTGAGCAGCGTCGACTTTCCGGCTCCGTTGGGCCCGATGAGCCCGATGCGATCGCGATCGCTGACGTGAATCGACACCCCGTCAAACAGCGGACCCGCCGGGTAGGACTTGCTCAAATCTGTGGCGGAAAGAAGCGTGGCCATTAACGTGCTGCAAGCGAGAAGGAGAATTCAACAGGAGAAAGAACCAGACTGGGCGCCGAATCCAATCGTACCCGCCGCTCACTCACTTTTGCCAATTCAACAGCGCTCAATCTTCAGTTCGCCGGCGCCTGGTCCCACACTCCGGGCAGACCCCCGAGGTGCTGCCGCGCAGATCATAGTTGCAGTTGCGACAGCACCCGTAGTCGGCAGTCAGCAGCCGGTGCGACTTCCAGAAACACCAGAATGACATCGCCACGCAGATGAGAAACATGACGACGAAAAATGACCTGTCGTCTCCAGCCAGCCACTTCGGATCGTTCAAGACGACAAGCACTATCGCCGGCGCGAGGAGAATCGCGATCCCGGCGGTTCCCCTACCCGTCCCGCTCAGCGTCGCGCTCGGCGCTTGGCGTCGGCAAGTCGGCTTTCGCTCTCGTTCACACGCGGACCTCACAACCTGCACCACACTCGGGACAGACCCCATCTACAGCGCCGCGCAGGTCATAGCCGCAGCCCACGCACCGCCCCAGTCGCCGACGCTCCATCCGCCGCACCAGTCCGGGAAGAAACAGGATCAGCCAGGCGACACTCGCGAACAACAAAGTATTGAGTACGGCGCCAGTCCAAATCGGCCGATACGGCAGCGCGCGCCACGCGCGGGACAACGCAAGTCCGGCAGGAAGACTGAACGGCGCCAGCTCAATTCCACCGATCGTGGCGTCGGTTCCCTGCTTCGTCCTTGGCCCACCATGATACGCCATCATCTCGTGGTAAGCATAATTGCGGCACGACCACGCCCGCATCGGCCAGCCAGCCTGAATCTCCGCATAGCTCCTCTCGTCGAATTCCCACTTCGCCTCCTGGAGTATCGGCAGGTCTTCCGCAAGGTAGGCATACTCACGCGTCGGTGTCCGGAAAATGAGTGACCGTCCGACACCTTCCACACGTGATTCACCTTCGTACCACCCGTCAGAGATCGGCGCTAACGTAGCGATGGAGACCTTGCCAGTGGGCTTCGTTCCCGCTGCGCACACCCAGGCCAGCGACAGGTTCACGAGCAAGCCCAGCAGCAGCAACCCGGACACTCGAATCGCCGTGCGGGCATTGAGCCACTGACCGCGTCTCGCGTCGGCGATCCACAGCCTCGTCACACGAGTCAACTCCGCTCTGCTCCAACCTCGCCGCGCCAACCAGCCACATGCTGTAGAGATCGTCAGTACAACTGCCAGCCAGAACCCTGTATAGAACACTTCGCCGGCGAGGATCGGGCGCATCGGCATCATGCCGTCCAGCCGGCCCTTGCGCTTTCTCGGTTCTCGCATCCGGATACCCGAGCGCGGCACGTCCCGTCGGGCCCCGGCGATTTGCTCGACGCCGCACCAGAACAGTCGCACCGGCCAGCCAATCGAATCGAACCACGCTCGCGACGCGACGGCTTCGCCGTCTGCAGGCGCGAGTCCGGAGAATCGCCGCTCGATCCAGATCGGCGCAACAGCCTCGAACGCCAGCATACTCTGTCGAGGGTACATCGATGTGATCTCATCGGGCGATGACCGTCCGACGTCGTAGGTCGTGCGCGTCACCGTCCGCTGCTCTCTGACAACAACTCCGCTGGATAGCGAATAGGAAGTCGTTCCCAGTCGCACGTTCTGATTCAGAATGGACGGATGGTCAATGTCGCACGATCCCCACACCGCCCAGAACACATTCGTGAGCATGAGCAGCGCGACCGTCCAGATGGAAATGCGGATGATCGCGCGCCGTCGCGAATGTGAGTGAGAGTGTGTCATACCCCGACCCTCGCAACCACCGCGCCGCACTCGGGACAGACCGCATGCCTGGCGCCGCGCAGGTCATAGCCGCACCGGCTGCACAAACCCGGCGATCTCGGGCGGTCGCGATACCAGAGCCAGCCTGTGGGAACCCCGCCCAACAGCAGCAGAGACCAGAAGGGGATCACCACGTAGCCGTATCTGCCGAGGTGCCATTGAGTTCGCCTGCCCGCGAAAGCCCATTGCACCTTCTGCGGATTCACTTGCCACTCCCACCACGCTTCGGCCGTTGGGAGCCGGGCCGGCTCGTCCCAGAGCACCCACAATCTCCCAGACCGGAGACTAACCGCATAGGATCGCCCCAGCCCAGCGTCGCAAGTCCATCGCGCGCTGCCCATCCAGATTGCGAGCCACAGCGCGGTCACCACCGTGCCCGCCCACCTGCACTTGCTGGCCAGCTCGTGTTTCACCGCTGGATCCTATCGCGCGATCCGAGTCCGCTACGGCTAACACTTCGGAAGCGAGCAATGAAAAACAGACTCGCATGTCTGGAGAGTCATCGCATCGCATGGTGCCGCGAACTCAGCAATAGACTGCACCCTGGAACGCGACTGACCCAGATTCGGTGCGCCAGCAGGCATCACTGCGCCCCCCGCAGCGCACGTTCAAGCGCGGTCAGCGCTCTGGTCGACTGATGGGCAGCGGCGCGATTTATTTCCATCGCCAGAACGGTCACGCCTGATCCACGTCGATCAGTCGCGAATCACCCTGTCCCGAGTGAACGAGGAGACCACCAATGAACATGAGAAGATCGGCACTTATGACTATCGCGATTTCGTCCGGCGTTGCAATGACGTCGGCCCTGTATGCACAGGCTCCACCGGGGGAGGTGGTCTACAACCTCGATTTCGACCCCGGGAGCCCGTGGTCCTACGGGCAACAACCCCCCGGGTATGGCGACGACCTGCACCTCGCGCGCGCCGGGGATCTCGTAAGTTTCACGATCTCCGTCTACAACGGATCGAGCAGCACTTTCGTTGGTGGGCCGGGGACATATGTGCCCGTCGACGCGCTCGTGCAGTTCTTCGCCGCCCCTCCCAGCTACGGCTCGCTTACCCCTCCGGGGAGCCTCATCGCCCAATTCACGGTCCCCATCCCCGCGCCGGACGCCAACGATGGTGGGCTTGGAACAGTCCATACGGTCACGACCAATCTCACGACGCCCGTGCCCGTTCCGCAGGATATCTGGGTGTATGTAACGACACCAGACGCAATGGGCACCTTCGGCCACACCTATGCGGGCCCTGCTCTGCACAGTTTTCCTGTCGCGCCTGACATCGGCACGACTGACGTCGGATGCTACCTCGGTCTGCCCTACAACTACTTCTATACAGGATACGACTACCGCCAGCCCGTGACGATTCGGCTCTCGGAGGGCAACCAGCCTCCCGTCATCACCTGCGGCACACCCGCCGTCCTCTGGGAACCGAGTCACGAGCTGATTGATATCTCCGCCAACCTCCCCGCGATCAGCGATCCGGACACCGCACCTGAAGATCTGACGGTTGACGGTTCGGTTGTTTCCGACGAGCACGAGGTGCCCGAGACCGGCGACGGCACCGGCAAGCATGCTCCGGACTTCAAGACGCAACTCGTCAGTGGCGCCAACGGCTTCTTCCTGCGATCAGAGCGTCGTGGGCCGGGCGATGGGCGCGTCTACCTCGCCGTCGTAACCGTGAGCGACGGGACTAATACCGTCACCGAGGTGTGTGTGGTGGGCGTCGTGCCGCACGACCAGACGGCCGAGTCGCTGGACCAGGTGTTGCTCGAAGCCGACGCCCGCGCTGCAGCTCTGCAGGCGGAGATCGATTCGGTCGGCGTCGGCAGTGTTGATCTGGCTGCGCTGGGGCTTTCCGAGCATGGCGTCAGTGGTGAACTCGGGCCCAAGCAGTAACCCTTGGCGCGCAGCGATTCACTGCGTGCGCTCAGTTCCCTCAATCACAACGCCCGCGGCCAACCAGCCGCGGGTGTTGTCATTCGTAACAGTCGGTTGCTCGAAGTGGTTGAAGCGATCAATTGCCTGCGCCGGCGATCTTCACCGTGATCCAGTTCGACTCCAGCTTCCCGCCAAACGCACTGCCCGGAAGATCGCCAATAACCTGAATGCTGATCTCGCTCACCTCGTAGGGAACATAATCGGCCACAAACTCGAGCGTCCGGCTCGACTCACCTTCGGACAGTGGGAAGTCGATCGTTTCCAGCGATGGCGACTGCTGCGTCACATATGGTGTGCGGCCGAGCACGCGGCCCTCGCTCGTCTTGACGACCACTGACAGTCCATCGAACGCTGAGGAAAAGTTTGACTTCACGATCAGCGGCGCCCCGGTGCGATTGTTGAGCGTCACTTCGCACGTAATCCTCACACTCGCCCCGTCGCGCTTGGCGGAAGCCACGCCATTCACCGCCGGGCTGATGGCTAGCGTGACCGCCCCGGCGCGCGCCGCCGGAGTCTTGGACTTCGAACACGAGGCAACAACCAGCGTTGACAGACACAGCAGAATCAGAAGTCGTTTCGAGTGCACCATGACGCATCTCCTTCGCAAAGGGCAATACTATGTGCCGGGATGAGTGGGCCCTGCCCGTTTCGGAGGCTCCTGCCCCTCTACGATTGCCGCGCGGCGACTGTCCGGTGAAAGTCCCGGGAAAGCGATTCTGATGAGTGAACCCGTTAGCACAACGTGGCGGAGACTGGCAAGCCTGGCAGCAGGCGCCGGCGCCCTGACCCTCGCCACAGCTGCGCGCGCGGCGGAACTCGGCGGCGCCGCAGACAGTTCGCCGAGCATGTGGCTGCAACTCGCCGGGCGGCTGCATCCGGTAGTCGTTCACTTCCCCATCGCCCTGCTGCTGACGGCCCTCCTCATGGAGACGCTGCAGATGCTGCGACGCCAACCCAAACCAGCCGCCACGGCGCTCACATGCCTGGCGTTGGGCGTAATAGCCGCTGCCTGCGCCATCGGTTCAGGACTTGCCAACGAAGCGTACGAATCGCACGGCAAGGCGCTGGCGGCAGCGATCGATCAGCATCAGCTCTGGGGCATCATCACCGGTTCCGTCGGCGCAGCCGCATTGGTTGGTGGGTTGCTCTCGCGCGCCTTGAGCCACAAGGCGCTGCGGTGGGTTTATTTCGGCTCGCTGATGGCCACGGGTGTACTGACGGCCGTCACCGGCCACATGGGTGGCTCGCTGGTCTATGGCGAAGGCTACCTGACGAGCGTCATCTGGCCCGAAGAGACTCCGCCAACGACCCTCTCCGCGCCAGACGACACCCCGCCGGTATCCGCGGACATCAAGAACGTAACGGATCAGAGCGATTCGGACGCCGGCGTGTACTATGAGCCTGACATCCGCGCGATCATTGCCGCGCGATGTGAGAGCTGCCATGGTCCGTCCAAGCAGCGCGGCGGCTTGCGGCTCGACCACTATGCGGGGCTCTTTGGCGATGATGAAACGCTCTGGGTCGTGCAACCGTTCGAGCCTGGGCGCAGCGAGATGCTTCGTCGCGTCAGCCTGCCCGAAGGTGATGACGACGCCATGCCGCCCAAAGGCGATCGCCTCAACCCCGAACAGATCACGCTGATCGAGCAGTGGATCGCACAAGGCGCGCCCGATGCACCAACACACGCTTCGGCTGACGACCGCCCGGGCAACACCAGATCCGAACCCGAGACGGCAGAATCATCCGGCGATGCCACGCTTGTCGTACCGCCGGCCATGGAAGTTGACTGGGCTTCGATCAAGTCATCCGATCCGCTCAAGGCCGCAGACGCGATCTCCAATCTCAGTGAACGAGGCGCCGCGGCGCGACAGATCTTCCGCGGCAGCGAAGCCATCGACGTCAACCTCAGCGTGTCAGGCAAATCGATCAACGACGATGACCTCGCGCTGCTCGATGGACTTGAAGACACACTCGTCTGGTTGAATCTCGCTGGCACTTCGATCACGGATCGCGGCGCCCAGTCGCTCGCCCGCTTCAAGCAACTCCGCCGCCTGCACCTGGAGCGTACGGCCATCGGCGATGACGGCCTCAACGCCATCGCTACCTTACCCCACCTCGAATACCTGAACCTCTACGGCACGTCCACCACCGATGCAGGACTGCACGCACTGGAGAGCCTCACCGCTTTGCGAGAGCTGTACCTCTGGCAGGCCGCCGTCACTGCAGACGGAGTCGTGCGATTCAAAAGTGCTCGCCCCGATGTGGCCGTCGCATCACCGTGGAGCGAGCCACCCAAGGTCGAACCGGCGCAGGATTCGGAACCAAACGACCCCTAGGCGAGAAGCAGCCTCGGTCAAGGAGAGCAGCATGACACACAATCGTGGCCAGGCATGGAGTCGACGCACCTTTCTCAAAGCAACTGCAACGGGCGCAGCAGGACTTGTTGCAGCGCCGTATGTGCACGCCACGCTCAAGTTCGGCCTGTTCAATCCCATCCTCGGCGAAGGCGAACACACCTACGAAGCCATCCACGATTGGCTTACCCCACCCGCCGGCCTCAAATGGGGTGACACGCACGGCCTGTGCCAGGACAAGGCTGGACGCATCTACGTCGCCCACACGGTGCATCCCACCAGCGATTCGCCCAACGCCGTCGTCGTCTACGACCCCGATGGCAAGTGCATCACTTCGTGGGGAGCCGAATTCCGCAACGGCGCGCATGGCCTCGACCTGCGACAGGAAGACAGCGATGAGTTCATCTACCACTGCGACATCAACCGCCGCCTCATTGTCAAAACCACGCTGACCGGCGAAGTGCTCTGGGAGAAAAGCTTTCCCAGAGAGTCGGAGAAGTATGAGTCTGTGAACCAGTGGCGCCCAACGAACATCGCCTTCGCCCCCAATGGCGACTTCTACGTCGGCGACGGCTACGGCTCGAGCTACATCCACCAGTACAACATCAAGGGCGACTACCTCCGCACCATCGGCTCGCCAGGCAGCGACAAGGGCCAGCTCAGTTGCCCGCACGGGCTGTGGATCGATGACCGCGGCGCAGTACCGCGCCTGCTCGTCGCCGATCGTTCGAACCACCGCCTGCAGTACTTCTGCCTCGACGGCCGGCCCGAGGAGATCATCACCGAAGGCATTCGCCAACCCTGCGACTTCAAGACGCGCGGCAAACTGCTGCTCGTTCCCGACCTCGACAGCGTCGTCATGATCCTTGATGGCGACAACGAAGTCGTCGCCAGACTCGGCGACGGAGCCCCGTCCAACCTGCGCGGCGCTCCGCGCGAGCAGTTCATCCCCGGCAAGTTCGTCCACCCCCACGACGCGATCTGGCTGCCCGACGGCGACATTCTCGTAGCCGAGTGGGTCCCCATCGGCCGCATCACACTCCTTAAGAAGGTGTAGCGCCGCCGAATCCGGCTCGGGCTCCATCGAAAAGTGGCTACTTCGGAGCGGCAATGACCTCAAAATCCCGTACACTGATGTCCATGGCTGCTCCCACTCTGCGAAACGCCTTTCCAATCGGCGCGCGTTGGCTCGTGATTGCCCTTGTCGCCGCAGCATCGCTTGGCGCCATCGCTTTCTCGAGTGGCAACTCGACCCCCACCAGCTCCCTCATCGACGCCGAGGGCAGCGATCCCGCAGGTCACATCGATCACGTCGACTTCAACCGCGACATCCGCCCCATCATCTCCAACAACTGCTATGCGTGCCACGGCCCCGATAGCGAAGCGCGCAAGGCCGGCCTGCGCTTCGACATTCCATCCGGCGCCATCACACCCGCCAAGGACGGCAAGATCCCCGTGGTCGCAGAACATCCGGAACTGAGCGAGATGTACGCTCGCATAACCGCTGCAGATCCCGACGATCGCATGCCACCGGCCGACTTCGGTAAGACGCTTACTCCGGCACAGATCGAACTCATCCGCAAGTGGATCGAGCAGGGCGGGCAGTATGAACAGCACTGGTCACTCGTCGCGCCGACGCGCCCGGCACTGCCGGAAGTGAGTGATTCCGCATGGCCGCACAACGCGATCGACGCCTTCATCTTGAACCGTCTCGGCGACGCCGGCCTCGCTCCCTCGCCCGAAGCGGAAAAGGCTCGCCTGCTGCGCCGCGTCACACTCGATCTCACTGGGCTGCCGCCAACGCTTGAAGAACTCGACGCTTTTCTCGCCGACGAGTCGCCGGATGCC
The DNA here is from genome assembly GCA_002418285.1 of Phycisphaerales bacterium UBA5793. Lineage (GTDB taxonomy): Bacteria > Planctomycetota > Phycisphaerae > Phycisphaerales > UBA5793 > UBA5793. The sequence continues at coordinate 22,302 of DIDT01000007.1, read as the reverse complement.
TACGAGCGCGTCGTCGATCGCCTGCTCGCATCACCGCGCTACGGCGAACACATGGCCCGCTACTGGCTCGACGCCGCCCGCTATGGCGACACGCACGGCCTGCACCTCGACAACTACCGCGAGATGTGGCGCTGGCGCGACTGGGTCATCAACGCCTACAACGCCAACATGCCTTTCGACGAGTTCACCATCGAACAACTCGCAGGCGACCTGCTTCCCAACCCGACACTCGATCAACTGATCGCCACCGGTTTCAATCGCAACAACGTCTCAACCAGCGAAGGCGGCGCCATCGCCGAGGAGTATCTCGTCAAGTACGCCGTCGATCGCGTGCAGACGACCTCGACCGTGTGGATGGGCCTGACAGCCGGCTGTGCTGCATGCCACGATCACAAGTTCGATCCGATTACCCAAAAGGAGTTCTACCAACTCTTCGCGTTCTTCAACAATGTCGACGAAACGGGCCTCGATGGCAATCAAAAGGATCCGCCGCCCGTCGTGCGGGCGCCCACGGACGAGCAGCAGACGCAACTCGATGCTCTCGCCGCAAACGTGGCCACGCTTGAGGCGAAGATCAACGCGCCGGATCCCGTCATCGATGCAGCCCAGGCCGAGTGGGAATCAACCGCAAGGCAAGAGGTGACCGGATGGTGGAACCTCTGGACACCGACGCAGATGATCTCGACTGCGGGCAGCACCCTGACATTGCTCGAAGACGGCTCCGTCCTCGCCAGTGGTGCCAACCCGGCCAAGGATGACTACATCCTCGTCGGCGACACCGACCTCACCAACATCCAACTCATCCGCCTCGAGGCGCTCACCCATCCTTCGCTGCCCTTCAACGGGCCTGGCCGCGCGGACAACGCCAATCTCGTTCTCACCGAGTTCGAACTCGTGGCCGTGTCGAAATCCGATCCGAGCCAGTCGAAGTCTGTGCACTTTCGCCGCGCGCTGGCGGACTTCTCGCAGAAGCAGAATGACTTCCCCGTCAGAAAAGCCATCGACGCCATCACCAACGACAACTCCGGCTGGGCCGTCGCCGGCTACGAACGCCGCGAAGATCGCACCGCCGTCTTCCTCGCAGACGCGCCCTTCGGTTACGAAGGCGGCACAGAACTGCGCTTCGCCCTGCGCCACCAGTCGAAGTTTCCTCAGCACGCCATCGGCCGTGCGCGCCTCGCGCTGAGCACTTCGACCTCGCTCGCCGAGCGGCTTGACGAACCCGTGCTCTCAACTTGGCATGAAGCCGGTCCCTTCCATCCGGATCAACCCACTCAGGAAGCGGCTGTCGGCACGAAGTTCGAACCCGAGAGCAATCCCGGTGCCGTGAGTCTCGACGCCACTTATGGCAACGGCGTCATCCAGTGGATCGAGAAGCCCGGCTACGCTGACGGCCAGATCAACAACCTCGCCGAAGTTGACTACGCCGCAACCTATCTCTACCGCACCATCGAGTCCCCCACGGCGCGTTCTGTCACGATCTCACTTGGCAGCGACGATGCCTGCGTCCTCTGGCTCAACGGCAAGAAGCTCTTCGAACAGCTCATGCCCCGCGCGCCCGCACCCGATCAGGATCGCGTGCAGGTGCAACTCGAACCCGGCGCCAACCACATCCTGCTCAAGGTCGTCGATTTCGCCGGCGGTTTCGCCTTCTACTTCAAACTCCTCGATACCGAAGACGACTTCCGCAGCACTCTCGCCCTGCAGACGCTCGCCGTCGATCCCGCGCAGCGCACGCCTCAGCAGACCGACCTGGTCCGCACCATCTTCCGCAAACAACATTCGCCCGCCAGTCGCGCGCTCTACGAACAACTTGATCAGGCGAAGGCTGATCTCGCCGCGTATGCAATGACCATCCCCACGACGCTGGTCATGAAAGAGCGCCCCCAGCGGCGCATGACCAACCTGCTCAATCGCGGCAACTACGATCAACCCAAAGACGAAGTGCAGCCCGGCGTGCCCGCGTGCCTGCCGCCCCTGCCCACCGATGCGCCGGCCAATCGCCTGACCTTCGCGCGCTGGCTCGTCAGTCCCGATCACCCGCTCACAGCGCGAGTAACCGTTAACCGCCTCTGGCAGCAGATCTTCGGCGAAGGCCTCGTGCAGACGAGTGAAGACTTCGGCTCGCAAGGTACTCCGCCCACGCATCCCGAACTGCTCGACTGGCTCGCCGTCGAGTTCATCGAATCCGGCTGGGACATTCAGCACGTCCTGCGCCTCATGGTCACCAGCGCAACCTATCGCCAGACGTCGCGCATCACGCCCGACCGACTCGCCGCCGATCCACCCAATCATCTCTACAGCCGCGGTCCGCGTTATCGCATGGAAGCCGAGATGATCCGCGACTTTGCACTCGACACCAGCGGCTTGCTCGTCGAAAAACTCGGCGGCCCCAGTGTCAAGCCCTTCCAACCCGACGGGTTATGGGAAGCCGTTGCTTATCCTGACAGCGACACTCGATCCTTTAAGAAGGATGACGGGCCGGCCCAGTATCGCCGCAGCGTCTACACCTTCTGGAAACGCACCCAGCCCCCGCCCAATCTCGCGACGTTTGATGCGCCCAGCCGCGAGTCCTGCTCCGTCCGCCGGCCGCGCACGAACACGCCGCTGCAGATGCTCACGCTGATGAACGACCCGCAGTTCGTCGAAGCCTCGCGCGTCTTTGCAGCGCGCATCATGACCGAAGGTGGCGACACTGTGGCAGATCGAATTCACTGGGCGTTTCGAACCGCCACCGCGCGCAACGCCGTGGATGATGAAGTCAGCACGCTCGCCGACGTCTTCGATCAGCAGCTGGCCGTGTTCCGTGCTGAGCCCGACAAGGCTGTGGCCCTGCTCGGCGTGGGCGACTCGATGCTCGATCCCAAGCTCGATCAGGCCGAACTCGCCGCGTGGACGACGGTGGCCAACATTCTTTTGTCCCTCGACGAGTCCATCACGAAGGGTTGATGCCTCATGGATCCGCGACACGAACAGTTGCTCATGATCAATCGCCGGCAGTTCTTCGGACGGGCCGCATCAGGCATCGGCGCCGTCGCCCTCGCGTCGCTGCTCAACCCACGACTCTTCGCCGACACGCCGGCCCAAAGCCTGGCCAAAGGCAACGGCCTGCTCGGCGCCCCCCACTTCGCCCCCACCGCCAAGCGCATCATCTATCTCTTCCAGTCCGGCGCTCCCTCGCAACTCGACCTCTTCGACTACAAGCCGAAGATGCACGAACTCTTCGATACCGATCTGCCGGATTCAATCCGCATGGGTCAGCGCATCACGACCATGACCTCCGGACAGGCGCGTTTCCCCGTCGCGCCGACCATGTTCAAGTTCAGGAAGTACGGCCAGTCAGGTACCATCGCCAGTGAACTCATCCCCCACATGGCCTCGATCGTCGATGACATCACCGTCATCCGCACGCTGCACACCGAAGCGATCAACCACGACCCCGCCATCACCTTCATTCAGACCGGCGCCCAGCAGCCCGGTCGACCCAGTCTCGGCGCGTGGCTCAGTTACGGTCTGGGCACCGAGAATCACAACCTCCCCGCCTTCATCGTGCTCATCTCCGAAGGCAGCGCAGTGCGCCCGTCTCAGGCGCTCTTCTCGCGTTTGTGGGGAACCGGCTTCCTCCCCTCCGAGCACCAGGGAGTGCAGTTCCGCAGCAGTGGCGACCCTGTGCTCTATCTCAGCAATCCGCCCGGCATCGATCAGCATTCGCGCCGCTCGATGCTCGATGCTCTGGCCAAACTGAATCTCAAGCAGCACGATGAATTCGGCGATCCCGAGACGCTCTCACGCATCGCGGCGGCCGAACTCGCGTACCGCATGCAGACGTCAACTCCCGAACTCACCGACCTTTCCGATGAACCGGACGAGACGTTTCAACTCTACGGCGAGGACGCCCGCACCCCCGGCACCTACGCTGCAAACTGCGTCCTCGCGCGCCGCATGGCGGAACGCGGCGTGCGCTTCATCCAGTTGTACCATCGCGGCTGGGATCAGCACGACAACCTGCCGCGCGACATCCGACTCCAGTGCAAGGATGTCGATCAACCCTCAGCGGCACTGATCAAAGATCTCAAACGCCGCGGCATGCTTGATGACACTCTGGTCATCTGGGGCGGTGAGTTCGGTCGCACGATCTACTGTCAGGGCGAACTTAGCATGGCCAACTACGGCCGCGACCACCACCCGCGCTGCTTCACCGTCTGGATGGCCGGCGGCGGTATCAAGTCCGGCCTCACCTACGGCACAACCGACGACTTCTCATACAACATTGTCGACAACCCGGTCCACGTCCACGACCTGAACGCGACCATCCTCCGCTGCATGGGAATCGACCACGAACGCCTCACCTTCCCCTACCAGGGCCGCGACTTCCGCCTTACCGACGTTCACGGCAAAGTCATCCACGGCATCCTGGCGTGAGGGGGCCATGGGGTCGAACGCTGACCCCTATCATGCCGACCGTGCCCGACGAATCTGTCAATCACGTTCCCGTTTTGCTCGACGAAGTTCTCGAAGCGCTCGCTCCGAAGGCGGGTGAGACGCTCGTTGATCTCACAGTCGGCCGTGGCGGGCACAGCGAAGTGATCGCACGGCTCATCGGACCAACCGGCCGCATCATCGGATTTGATCTCGACCCCGCCAATGCCGCGTTTTCACTCGAACGGATCCGCAGGACCGGCTGTCCAGCCGAAACCCACCACGCCAGCTTCGTTGATGCCCCGTCCATCCTGCGAAAATCAACCGCCCATGCTGACATGGTGCTGGCCGATCTGGGCTTCGCCTCCAACCAGATGGACGACCCCGCCCGCGGATTCTCCTTCCGAACCGAAGGTCCGCTGGACATGCGGCTGGATCCAACGGGCTGCGTCACGGCAGCCGATCTGGTCAACCACGCCTCCGAACGCGAACTGGCGGATTTGATCTACCGTTACGGGGAAGAACCCCTGTCGCGAAAAATCGCCCGTGAGATTGTCGCGATTCGAGCCGACCATCCGATAGAAAACACGTTGTACCTTGCGGAAGTGGTGCGCAAGGCGTATGGGCCGCGAGCGCGGCAATCCCGAATGCACCCGGCGACGAAGACTTTCATGGCGCTGCGCATTGCAGTGAACGACGAACTCGGCCGCCTCGAAACGCTGTGGGATGAGTTGGAGCGCACCATCGATGCAGCCCGTTTGGGCGGCGGGTGGTTGACGGCCCAGGCGCGCATCGCGTTTATCAGTTTTCACTCATTGGAGGATCGCATCATCAAGCATCGAATGGCGGCGCTTGTCAAGCGCGGCGCAGCCGAACGAATCACCCGCAAACCAGTCATCGCCGCCGAGGAGGAAACGGATCTGAATCCTCGGGCCAGGTCGGCTAAACTGCGAGCCGTTCGTATCGCCCCGATGCCCTGATCGATTGACGAATTGTCGACCCGGTTCGGAGTGCTCCGGGACACCAGGCGGAAGGATTCCACGGCTCGACTGCAAGACGCTCAGCATGGAGTTGGCTCAGCGCACATGACACGCGAAAACAAACTGGCATTGATCGTTGGTTTCAGTCTCCTGCTCGTCGTGGCGGTGCTGCTGGCGGACCATCTTTCTCCTGCGCAGCGGGATCAGTTGGCCAACCTGGAGGGCGCGTCCGACGCCGGACCGGGAATTAACCTGCCCGCAGGAAGCGGCAGCGAGTTTCGCAGGCAGTTTGGCGGCCGCGAGTCGGAGGCAGCGCCACAACCCGCGCAGAGGCAGCCGATCCGGATGGAGCGACCCAACGAGGCGATGCAGATCGATCGCAACGCCCCGGGTGACGACGATCCCATCCAGCGCATCAGCGAGTTCGAGGGCAATGGCGGCCTGACCGCGCCCGGCTTTGGCGAGCACATCAATGGTGGCAATCAGCAACCAGAGCCCATCGAGATGGGCACGAAGGTGCTGCCACCCTCGAGCGACGCGACCCCGCCCGCCGATCTCGGCGATGCCACCCCATACACTGTCAAAGATCGCGATACGCTCTACGGTCTGTGCAAGCAGTTCTACGGCGACGGCTCCCTCTACGAGAAACTCCAGAGGTTCAACGGCGACGCCGTACCCTCCAACGGCCGCATCCGCACCGGCATGACACTGTGGATCCCTGCGCGCCACGCCCTTGACGGTCGCGGCAACTCCAATCCGCCGCGCACGCCGACCCAACCGCCCACCGAACGCCCGGCAAAGAACATCAAGACCGTGAATTACACGATCAAGGAAAACGATCGCCTGTGGGACATTGCCAAGGACCACCTCGGCAAGGGGCATCGCTACAAGGAGATCGTCGAACTCAACAGGGACATCATCACAAACGAAGATGTCCTGCCCGTCGGCAAGACGATTCGCATTCCCGCGCAATAACCACTCGGACCTTGCCAATCCTCAAAACCTCTCGCTGACATTCATCGCGCAAGCGACCGCTTGACGATGTACACACGCATGGCGATAGTGGCCAAACTCGCCGTTTGCGTGGTCATTGCCGGCGGAACATCCGGCGGGCTGCTGGTCATCCGTCAGCATCGCATCGACGCCGCCAATCAGATGTCCCAGACGCACCGCCGCCTGCTCCAGCACGAAGAGCGGTCGTGGAAGCTGCGCGTCGCCATCCATGAGCGACTGCGCCAGGATCGTGTCGCCGCACTCGCCAACGCCCTTGAAACGGAGACTGGTGAGAAACTGGTCCCACTTCTGCTCGAAGACTGCGATCTCGTTGAACTCCAGGCGGCCCGAGGCACCACCTCTTCCGTGGCGGTCAGCCCCGAGCACCGCGATACACCGCCGACTATCCGCGATACCCCCTGAACAGCCCGGAAGCCCCGATGTCCCCCACCGAATCAACCGACCTCGGCGCGAATCGCTTCGGACTCGCGCTGAACGTGCTCGTTGGCAGCCTGATCATCGCCTTCGTCGCCATCATCGGCCGCGTCACCCAGTTGCAGATGATGCCCAGCACCAATCTGGTTGAACACTCGCCGCCGACAAGCTCGATCCGCCCCGAGATGGCCAATCGCGGCGACGTGCTCGATCGCCGCGGCCGCGTCCTGGCCACCAGTTGCGTCGGCTATCGCCTCTTTGTCGATCCCCAGGAAGTTGAAGATCCCTACACGATCGGCATCGACATTGCCCAACTCCTTGGCCGCGATCCCGTCGCACTCGACGCCGAGGTGAACGACCGCCTCGACAAGCGTTACGCCGTCCTCATCGATCTGCTCACCGACGCCGAAGTCGAGGCCATCGAAACAGCCAACTTCAAGGGCGTCGGTCTCGAACCCGTGCTGGTCCGCCACCGCCCCTACGGCGACCTCGCCGCCCCGCTCATCGGCAAGGTCGGCACCGATCACATCGGTCTCACCGGCATGGAAGCGATTTTCAACAACATCCTCACCGGTGCGCCCGGAAGTCTGCGCTACCTCCGAGACGTCAAGCGCCGCGCCATGTGGGTCGAAGCGGACGGCCACATCCCGGCACACGACGGCCACACCGTCCGGCTCACGATCGATGTCGAGATTCAGCGCATCGCAGAGGAAGAAATCCGCGCCGGCGTCGAAGCCGTCAATGCCGCCGGCGGCCGCGCGATCGTCTTTGACCCTCACTCCGGTGAGATTCTCGCCATGACCGACATCCTCCGCGATCGCCCAGGGTACGGCCCGTTCACCGATGACCCGCTTCGCAAGCAGGACCCCAGTATGGGACGCCTGCGCTGCGTGACCGATCCCTACGAACCCGGCTCCACCTTCAAACCCTTCGTCTGGGCTCGCGCGACCGAACTCGGTTTGGTTCAGCTCGACGAAGTTTTCAACACCCACAACGGCCTCTATCGCACCGACTTCGGCCGCCCCATTCATGATGCCTATCCCTACGCCGAACTTTCCTGGGAAGGCGTCATGATCAAATCGAGCAACATCGGCATGGCCCAGGTCGCCATGCGTCTGTCCGATCGCCAGATGCAGCAGTGCGTGAACGACTTCGGCTTTGGCCGACCGACCGGCGCAGGACTCCCCGGCGAAACGGGCGGCATCGTGACGGTTCCAAAGAAGTGGACCAACTACACCCAGACCAGCGTGTCCATGGGACACGAGATCGCCGTCAGTCCGCTCCAGATGGTCCGCGCCTTCTCCGCCTTCTGCCGCGACGGCTCGATGCCCCCGATCCAATTCGTCGTACCGACTCAGGACGTGCCGATCCTCCCCTATGTCACCCAGCAACCAGTCCTCGAATCGACCGCCCTCACCACACGCCGCACCATGCGCAAAGTCATGACCGACGGCAGCGGCCGCAAAGCCAACGAAGTCGCCCACTACCGCATGTTCGGCAAATCGGGAACGGCTGAACTGCCCAAGTCCGACAATCGCGGCTATTTCAAGGATCGCTACGTCATCAGTTTCATCGCTGGCGCACCGCTCGAAAACCCGCGCCTGGTCGTCCTCTGCGTCATCGAAGATCCCGACCGCAGCCTCGGTCACTACGGCGGGGCCATCTGCGGTCCCATCAATGCAATGGTGATGAACCGCTGCCTCGAGTACCTCGGCGTGCCCAGCGACCTGTCGCTCGATGACCCGCCGCGCAACTGAGTGCGTAAAGGATTCCAGAAAACGAAAAGCTCAGGCAATCCCTTGCCTGGGCTCTGTGCCATTTCTGGAAACTCAAACTCACGGAAACTGATACACGACGTGGTTCGAAGTCCGACAGGCGGAAGGCTCCACCGCCTGAAGGTGAATCGTGCGCCCCGACGCAGCCGACGGAACAAACCGCGTGACCTGCGCCAGGCCATCACCATCCGCAATCGCCGACCCAGCAATGATCGGCCGACCCAGTTCGACCTCCACGCCCGGGCAGTTCGGCACCGCCGCAGAGCCTGCGTTGAACGAATAGACGAAGTAGACGCGAGCTCCCGGCTCGGCGTCGGTGGCGGCCAGCGTATTGCTCGCCCCGGAGAATCCCGGCACCGGCGCGCCCATTTGCAGCAGCCCCAGCGCGTTGTAAGCATTGATCACGCCAAAGCCCTGAACGAACATCGGATCGAATGTCCCATTCGCGACGAAGTAATCGCCTGACGCGAAGAGAGCTTCGCGCAGTTGATCAACCGTCCAATTGGGCCTCGCGCTCGTCAGGCATGCCACCACTCCGGCAACCTGGGGCGTGGAAAGCGAGGTGCCTGCCGACTCCGAGTAGCGCGTGTCATTGTTCGGTGACACGCTGAGAACCTGAGTGCCTCGTGCGAGCACTTCAGGCTTGTTGCGACCGTCAGCAGTTGGACCGTCAGAGGAGAATCCCGCGATCTCCCCAGTCGGCTCAACGGCACCGCACGTAATCACCTGAAACGCATCTGCTGGGGCCCCAAGATGAGACGTATTGGGGTCCTGATCATGGCCCGAGTTGCCTGCCGCGTTGCAGCAATGCACGCCGTTGGCCGTAGCGTTATTCACGCCGATGGTGCACACAGCCGTCTGACCGTCGAGATCGGACTGGTTATACCAATCGATGTAAATCAGCGATGCCGTCGCCATATCGCCGCCATTGGCCTCGATGAACTCCAGTCCGGCAACGTAGTAGTCCTCTTCGACCGGGGTTTCGCTCGTAATGTCTTCCGTCTTGCACAGGATAAACGATGCGTCGTAGGCTGCTCCGACGTATTCGTTGGGCAGGTACGCGCCGAGCGTGCCCAAGATGATGGTGCCATGTGTGTGCTGACCGGGATCGTCATTTCCCTCAGGGGCAGTGTTCGGATCGTCGTTGACGAAGTCATACTCGGCAATGACCTGCAACGGATGATTGGGATCGTTGAACGCATCGTGCGTGCGCAGGAACCCGGTGTCGAGGATACCGATCCGAATGCCCTGACCCGTATAGCCCGCCTCATGGAGTTGGATGAGATTGATCTGGGTCAGTTGCTCTTCGGATCGCCCGTAGAACCCTGCGGGATTCTCGTCTCCACCGGCGCTCTCGACCGGGCTGAACTCGGGCAGTGGTTCCGAGCGGCGCGAACGCGCCACGGGCTGCGTCCCCTTCACAAAGGGCAGTTGCTTGATCGCCGCGAGTTGCTCAGCCGTCGCTTCGACACTGACCGCGTTCACCCACTTCGACGTCACGCGAACATGAGCACCCGTCGCCTTGACCGCGTCGATGTACGATGCAACCACGGGGACGTCGTTTTCGTCGAACAGTCCTGGCAATGTCCGCCGCGCCCGACGCCGGGCGATCGTGTGCGGATCTGCGGTTGCTGCGACGCGGGCCAGCGCGGCCTCAAGTTCAGCCGGCGAGCCGATGCCTTTATCAGTGAAGAAGACCCACTCCACGAGCGGCGAGACTTCGACACTCGCCAGGGCCGGAGGCGTTTCCGGACGCGCGGCCGGAACAATCATCGCAACGACACCGAGAACAAACACGTAATGGCACAGGCGCATGAGATCTCCCTCCGTTTGGGCACAAGCGAACGGCAAGCCGCCACAAAAACGATAATAAGGTCAAGTATAATTCCACTCAGAGCGGATACAAACGGAAATCGAGCAAAAGAGGGGCCAATCCCCACCTCCATCCGTACATCCAACCCCTCACGTCGCCCGCGTTAACCTGCGGTACTTGATCCGATGCGGCTGGTCAGCCTCCGCTCCCATCCGCCGGTGGTAGTCCGCCTCGTACGCCGTGTAGTTCCCGTCGAACCACCGCACTTCACTGTCGCCTTCGAAGGCGAGGATGTGCGTCGCAATCCGATCGAGGAACCACCGATCGTGGCTGATAACCACCGCGCAGCCGGCAAACGACTCCATCGCCTCTTCGAGTGCACGAAGCGTGTTCACATCCAGATCGTTCGTCGGCTCGTCGAGAAGGATCACGTTTGCCCCGCTCTTGAGCATCCGCGCCAGGTGAACGCGGTTTCGTTCGCCGCCCGAGAGATTGTCGACGCGCTTCTGCTGGTCGGCGCCAGTGAAACCGAACCGGGCAACATACGCGCGGCTGTTGACCGTCAGCGAACCAAGTTTGAGTTCATCATCCCCATCACTGATCGCTTCCCACACACTCTTGCCGGCCGGCAGCGAATCGCGACTCTGCTCGACATAGGCCAGTTTGACGCTCGGTCCAATGCGAATCGTTCCGCCGTCGGGTTTCTCCTGCCCCGTGATCATCCGAAACAGCGTCGTCTTGCCCGCGCCGTTGGGGCCGATGATGCCGACGATCCCGCCCGGAGGCAGCGCAAAGTTCAGATCGTCAATGAGCAGGCGATCGCCGTATGCCTTGCTCAGGTGATCCGCTTCGATCACCAGATTCCCCAGGCGCGGTCCCGGCGGAATGAAGATCTCGATCTGGCTGGCGCGCTCCTTCACATCCTCGTTGAGCATCGACTCATACCGATTGACGCGAGCCTTGCTCCGCGCCTGCCGACCCTGCGGACTCTTGCGCACCCAGTCCAGTTCTCTCTTCAAGGCCTTCTGCCGATTGCTCTCCTGCTTTTCCTCGACAGCCAGTCGCGCCGACTTCTGCTCCAGCCAGGAAGAGTAATTTCCCTTCCACGGGATCCCCTCGCCGCGATCGAGTTCGAGAATCCAACCCGCGACGTTGTCGAGAAAGTACCGATCGTGCGTCACCGCGATGACCGTTCCTTCGTAGCGCCGAAGATGCTGCTCCAGCCAGCCGACACTCTCCGCATCAAGATGATTCGTCGGTTCGTCCAGCAGCAGAATATCCGGCTTGCGCAGCAGCAGCCGCACCAGCGCCACCCGACGCTTCTCACCGCCCGAGAGGACACTCACCTTGGCCTCAGGAGGCGGACACCGCAGAGCGTCCATCGCCATGTCGAGCTGCTTGTCAATATCCCACGCGTTGAGATGGTCGATTCGCTCCTGGATCTCGCCCTGCTTGGTGAGCAGCTTGTCCATCTCGTCGGGATCGAGATCCTCGGCGAAGCGGTCGCTGATCCGCTCAAACTCGGCAATCAGATCAAGACTCTCCTTGGCCCCCTCACGGACCACTTCGAGAACCGTCCGCGACTCATCGACGAGCGGCTCCTGCTCAAGATACCCAATCGTGTAGCCCGGCGCGGCGGACACTTTGCCGTCAAAGTGGGTGTCCACACCGGCGAGAATCCGCAGCAGCGAACTCTTGCCCGAACCGTTGAGCCCGAGCACGCCGATCTTGGCGCCATAGAAGTACGAGAGGTAGATGTCCTTGAGGACCTGCTTGCGATCGTAACTCTTGGAAACGCCGATCATCGAGTAGATGATCTTCTCCGCTTCGGTCTTGGATGAACCAGCCATGGACGCGCCTGTGAGATGGGTTGATGGTGAGCCGTAATGGTAGCGGAGTGGCGTTCAATCGCATCGTGAAACAAGCGGCCACTTCGCCACGCTCTGATGCTCTGCCCCATCCGGCCGCAAGACGCTCTTGACCAGGTGAAACTCATGAACCTCGAACGGGCCGGGAACACCCGCATTTTCGATCTCCCCGCGCCATGCCGGCCGTTCGAGCGCCTCGCCTCCGCCACCCCACCTGAATCGCGCCAGCGTCAGATGCGGCAGGTAACGATCGCCCGGATCATCGCGCGACGATCGGGCGAATCGCTTCGCGATGCGACGCTGCAGTTCGAGCAGATCGGCTGGGCCGTCGGTCTCCAGGGCAATGAGTCGGGGTCGCCCGCGGTGCGCGTTTCGAGGCAGCGCAATGATCTCCGCCGGTGTCAGTACGAATGCACTGAGACCCTTCTTGGCGTGATCGATGCTCTCAATCGTGTCGTTGAGCGAGCGGACCGCGACGTTGCCGAAAAAGTGAACCGTCAAATGCACCTGATCCGGCGGAACGAACTTCGCCGTCGCGCCTTCATAGCGAGTGGCGTGCTCATCGAGATGGGCGCGTGCTGCAGAGAGCATCTGCTCAGCAAGCTCGCGCCGCGGAAAGATCGCCAAAAAAAGACGCAGACCCTTGCCACTTTCAGCACGGGTCGTGCGTCGGCGTCGCGGTGCACGCTCTGGTGGTTGCATGGCGCGCGATGATAGAACGAGAGGCGCGACGCGGCACCGAAAAGCGGCGCCGAGGATTCTCCGCCGAGCCCCATGGGGGCCGTTTCGTCGTGCTTCGGCCGAGGTGCAGATGTGCCGATGGGCACATGGCGCAGCACTGCATTGGCCGCTCCCCCGCGCGGCCCGGCCACCGATCAGCGCCACCGGAAGCTGGCCAGCGCTTCCTGCTCGCGAATGATCACTTCATCACCCTCCACCGCGAGATGGGCCCAGGTTGGAGCCTCGGCAATTTCCAGTTCATCAGCAATCCGATACGCCGTGGCATCCGCTTCGATAAGTCGAAGCACACCAGAGTTGGAGAGCGCGAGCACTCGCTTGCCCTGTGCGACAAGCGACCAGTACTCGTCCCCAGTCGGCCCGGATGTCCAGTTGACCTCACCGGTACGCAGGTCGAGGCACGTGAAACGGTTACTTCGCGTGAAAAAATACGCATGACCATCAATCACAACGGGCGACGTCATGTAGCCTTGAACCGCAGCATCCCAGACGGCGCTGGCTTTCATCGAGCCGCTCTCCTGAGGCGCGATGTCCAGCAGGACCGAGCGCCCGCCATACGAGGATGTGAAGACTCGATTCTCGAAGACGATCGGCGTGAGGATATTCATACCTCGAAAGGTCTTGATCGGCTGCCGCCAGAGCACCGAGCCATCGTCAAGTTTGACTCCACACATTTCCAGACGCGTCTGGACGAGCAGTTGTTTCTGACCCGACAGGGTGGTCATCACCGGCGAAGAGAACGCGCTGCCGTTCATGCCGCCCTCGTCGGTCAGAACACGCCAGACGGTTTCACCGGTGAACTTGTCGAGTTTGACGAATCCTGCCCCCGCCTGCACGTAGATGTGCTGATCGGTGACGAGAGGAGAGCTGACGAATCCGAAGGCCGGCAGGGGTGAGCCAAATCGTTCGACAAAATCGACCTTCCAGATCACGTCACCGTTCGCTGTATCGAGGCAGACCAGCACATCACGCATACCCGCGACGTAAAGGCGCGGCCCATCGCACGTCGGTGTCGATCGCACCCACGAGCCGTTCTTTGCAGCGAAGAACGGCACCTTCATCGCGCCCTCCCACTGCGTCTGCCATAGCTCCGTGCCGCTTGCGCGGTCAAACGCTCGAACGATCTCGACCTTCGCCTCGCTCGTCTCGACGGAAAAGACCGCGCGGTCATTCACAACCGGGCCGGCGTACGAGGGTCCCAGAGCATCAACTCGCCAAGCAAGCGTAAGGGTCTCGTGATTCAAATGGTCGGGCCAGGGTGAGCCGGCGATGAGACCATCCCGGTTCGGGCCGCGCCACTGACTCCACTGCGCTCTTGCGACCGAAGGTGAAGCGGGGACCGTGTCTTGCGCGAGCGACGGCGGACCTCCCAATGCCATGAGGCTGCCAAGCAGCCAGGACACGTGAGTGCGATTCGAGTAAGCCAACATATCAGGGCTCCGGGCAGTGAGAAATGGGAGGGAGAGCCGCGTCGTGGGAAGAGACCGTCTCATGTGGAACGGGCTCCCCCTCCCCATAGGCGAACTCAATTACATGTCGGCGGGGAGTAGAACCGAATCGACGACGTGCACCACGCCGTTGCTTGCATCGATGTCGGTGGCGATGATCCGCACCCCATCCACGAACAACTGACCGTCGCGCAGATCGAAGATGACCTGCTGGCCCTGCAGTGTCTCGGCCATGTTTGCCGTCACCGCGTCACGCGCCGAGATGCGGCCGGAGATCACGTGGTACTTCAGAACCGCGGCGAGTTGATCACGATTCTCAGGCTTCAGCAGGCTTTCCACCGTGCCGATCGGCAACTTGGCAAACGCAGCGTCCGTCGGCGCCAGAATCGTGAACGGCCCCTTGCCGCCGAGCGTCTCGACAAGCCCGGCCGCCTTGGCCGCGGCAATCAGTGTGTTGAAGGTGCCCGCCTTCTGCGCCACCTCCACGATCGTCGCGGTCTGCGGGAGAACAACGGTGTCGATGACGTGAATCACGCCGTTGGCGCACTCGATGTTCGCTGCCACGACCTTCGCGCCATCCACCTTGACGGATCCCGCGTTCACTTCGAACGCCAGCCGCTGACCATTCAGCGTCTTGGCGGTACTCGATCGCATCACATCACGCGCGACGTAACGGCCAGGCACGACGTGGTACAGGAGAATGGCCTTGAGTTGACCCGCGTTCTCCGGCTTGAGAAGACTCTCGAGCGTTCCCTTGGGGAGTTTGGCAAACGCATCATCAGTAGGTGCGAAGACGGTAAATGGACCGTCGCCGCGCAGGGCATCAACGAGGTTTGCAGCCTTTAGAGCGGCAACGAGAGTGTCGAACTGACCGGCGCCGACCGCGGTGTCGACGATGTCCTTCGCGAAAGCCGCGGCAGGCGGTGAGGAAACCGTCGCGGCGGCAATCGAACAGGAAGAACCTGCTGGCACCGGGCCAGACGTAAGGCCGAAGGCGGAAACGGCCATGGCGGCAACAACGCCGCCGGTGAAAGCAGAACGGCACAGAGACTGAGTCATTGGTAATTCCTTCCGAGGATCAAGTACCAGGGCTTGGGACCCCCGATCCAGCGCCGGGGCTTGAACGAGTATACGTTCAATTCATTCATATCGTTCGAACAATATCGCTCAATTCGCTCATTTCCACCGGCCCGGATGCCCGTTGGTCTGCAGGGCCAATCTCGACAGACTTCCGGCTGTTCCACCTTGATGGTACACAAAAGCCATGTTTTTCAATGTCTTAGAGCACGTTCGACCAAAACCAATCCGTGCAGACCGATCTTGGAATGTCAATTCTGAGCACGGTATAATCATCCAAATCGATCATCGGAACGACTCATGCGATCAACTCTATCTCCTCGTGACCTCGCCACCGCCATCGGCGTCAGCGAATCATCCATCAAGCGGTGGGCGGACGACGGCCTGCTGGCGGTAGCTCGAACGGCTGGCGGGCATCGCCGCATTTCCCGAGCGGAAGCGATCCGATTCATTCGGGATCAGCGCCTTCACGTCGCCGATCCGGTCCCGCTGGGCTTGCCGGAGATCACCGGCGCCGTTGCGGTGTCTGGTGGACCAGCCCACCCGGATGCCGGCCAGCTCTTCGATCTGCTCAGCCGAGGGGAATCCGGCCTGGCCCGCGGACTCATCCTCTCCGTCTACCTCCAGGGCTCATCGATTGCCGAGATCTGCGACCAGTGGATCGCCCCGGCCATGCATCAACTCGGCGAGCTGTGGAAGCACTCGGATCGCGGCGTGTACATCGAGCATCGCGCGACGGACGTCTGCATTCACGCGCTGAATCAGTTTCGATCGATTCTGGCTGAGCCACGTCCGGAGGCTCCTGCGGCTGTCGGCGGGGCGCCCGCAGGCGACATTTATCTCATCCCCTCCCTGGCCGCGGCGATCGTTCTCGCGTCGGAAGGATTCCGGGCCGTGAATCTTGGACCCGATACGCCGTTGAATGCCATCGAATCGGCCGTGACCGAGTACCGGCCACGGGTCGCGTGGTTAAGCATTTCAACGATGCCGACCAATCCGAATGAGTTTGCCGGCGCGATCGAAACGCTTGACGCTCATCTGGCGCAGCGCGGCGTGAAGTTCATCATTGGCGGCCGCTGCGCAAGGCAGATCCGTTCCGCCCATCCGCTGCGCGCCTTTGTCTGCTCATCAATGTCCGAACTGGTTGCTTTCGTCCGCGGCGCTGTCACAGCCGGCGCCAATGCATCAAGCAAAGTCGGTTCGGCCAATTGAGTGCAGATCAAGATGCCGCGCGGTTAGCTGCCCACACAGATCGCCTCGTGCTGTTCATCGCTGATCTCGCCGATGGCTTTGAACATGCGGTCCGCCCCATCGATGATCGCCTGCGCTTCTGATTCATCGAACTTCACGGCATTGACGCGACTGCGAAACGCCGACCATGTTGTTCGCTGCTCGTCACCGTACGGATCGAGATAGGACAGCCCCGACTCGGCGTCGATGCCCCATGCCTTCTGCAGCGCTTTGCTGATGAAACGATTGCCGTTCATGCTGCCTTCGAGTACGTACAGCGCGCCGATCAGTGCGAGGTTGCCCTGCTCGCTCCATTTATTGAGTTGTTCGAGCAACGACGTCGTCGCCTTGAGAGGCATCACCGTATCCGGATCGAGGCCGCTGGCCACGAGATCTTCGCGCAGGTTGTCCGAGTGCCGCGCGAGTGAGTGCCACGCAACAGCAAACGCGGGATGTGTTTCGCGCGCGACCTGGTCATCGAGGCAGCGTTCGAGTTGATCGTGAACGAAAAGTAGTTGTCCGAGGTACGCCGCAAACGCCGGGCGGGCGAGCGTGCCGGCTCCAAGCTGCTTCTGAAGTGGGCGCGACTCGGCCTGCCGGTGCAGTTCCGCAGTTCCGAGCTTGAGCCGGTCCATGATGCCTTCGTTGTCTGTCATCAGTACTTTCCTTCTCATTTCCAGGCAGCGAGTGGCCGAACAGGCGCCGAATCAACTCACCCCGTGGCTTCCGCCAACCCGATTACCGCAGCGCCCGCCAGCACGAGCCAGGCGAGGCCCTTGACAAAGAAAAACAGAAACCCCACCGTGGCAGCGCGCCCAACCCACTTCGAAGAACCCATCAAATCACCTTTCAAGAAACCCGGGTCAAGCGCCGAACCTCACCAGCGATGGTAGTCGATCTGAATACGGCCCGCCGTCGGAGACTGCGTACGCGCTGCATCATCAGATTCAACGCAGAACCAGTCGTGGTCCGTCGTACGTTGTGTTCTCAGAGGATCCGATCCGAATGATCTGACGTTCGTTGAGGTAGTCAGCGTTGCAGGTGAAGGCAAGATTCATCCGCCGCGTCCGAGCCCAGGTCTGCAGGATACTGGTCGGCAGGTTGCGCGGAATCTCGAAGGTGATCGTCGATCCCGGGCCATTGTTCGCGCGGCTGTCATCGCCGACGATGCGCCTGAACTCACCGGGCACCGGCTGCGGTCCCTGGCCGAAGATCCACGTTCGCTCATCGAACGAGTCGGTGAGCACCCGCAGATATACGTCGTAGCGCTGCGGATCGTAGTTGGTGTCGGGCGAGACGGTGAGCGTGATCCGGGCGCCGCGCCACTGGTAGTTGCGCGGCACGCCGCTCAGATCCCACGATGCAAAGCCGTAGGAGAAGAGATCGCGCGACTCAAGTGTGCCGGGATAGCCGGTCGGGTTGAGTTCGAGCACGCCATCGCCCCAGAGGCGAATGACCGGATCGGTTCCAGGGTTGCTCGAGTGCTGGTAGACCCAGACATCGTCGCCGCAGATGCCGACGTCGAACTGAGCAAGCGCGGCTGAGCCGGACATGGTGATGCCGAGAACGGCCGATGCGAAGCGAAGCGACTTGTTCATTGAATATTCCCTCCAGAGTCTGGTTTCGGAAAGCACGGTCGGGCCGAGCCGCCGACTCGTCACGTTCGGCCCTTCGATGATACCTGGCGTGAACAGCGCCGTTCCGGTCAACGAGAGCGCCGTCTTGCCAACGTGCGACGACGAGTATTCGATTGTTGAGATTCAATCTCAGCGATCAATTGGAATCTCCACGATCAGGGGAAGCACCCTGAACAGGAACTGTAAACGATGTGGACACAGCCCGTTGTGCATTCAGCGGCCCCGGGACCGAGGGTTGAAGTTCCAATGCGGAAATCGGGCTGGAGGAGAGTTGTGCCATGCGTCCGCATCGGGCTGGATGACGTGGGCGCTGGAGTGGTTGGTTCAGGGCGTCTGAAAAGCACATCTACCTATTGAGGAGACGGTGCGCGGGTGTGCGCGGCGGGGGCGGCATGCAATGCGAAATGAGGGGTGACGCTGCGCGAGTCGCTTGAAGGCGGACAAGATTTTTCGCAGGTGGCGCGATGTGAGTGGCGGTTTCAGAAAATGTGCAACGCAAAATGCGTGCCAACACGGAGATGCACCATGTTGGGCATTGTTCATGCGCGCCGGAGCGCTTCCGTGCGCGATTTTTGAGCGCGGGCGCGCGCTGCGGCGCGCGTTTGTGTAAATGAGCGCCTCTGTGCGGGACGAATCAGGAATTTTCGTCGATTTTCATTTTTCTGAGGGGGGNNTGGAGTTTTGCTCAACTTTTTTGCGTTTTCAAAAAGTCGGCGCACGGCGTGCGATTGAAGTGGTGCGTGTGTGTGCGGAAGGCGGAAGAGATTCACCACCGAGTCACGGTGGACACGGAGAATGCACGAAGTAATGCATGCTTTGGATGAGAATGCGGAAGAACCGGAACTTACCGCAGCCGTTCGACTCATCGCTCAGGCCCCTTCGGGGAGATCGCGACCCTTCGGCTCGCGGCCTTCGAATGACCTCAGGCCAGGGAGCCTCGCTCAGGACGGCGAGGTGCCGGAGGATGCGGAGGAGATCGGTGCGTCGGTCAGGTCGGGACGTGACGGTTGGGGTTTCGGACGGCTCGGAGCGGTCGGATTGACGCCTGCGCCCCGGGAGCGCAGGCTGGCGTCCGAGAATCTCAACAACTTCATCCACAATTCTCGATTCTTGCTTGCATATGTTCCGCAATCCGGTTACATTGTCATTGGTTTGCTGCCGCCCGGGTCGGGACGCGGTTCCGGCGCGGGTGGATGGATGTTCGGGAACCGGGTCCAATGAAGCCAAGGAGCAGCAGATGAATATGAACAAATTACGAACACAATTCGGCTCTCTCTCTCTCTCTCTCTCTCTCTCTCTGCGCCGGGGTCGCCATGCCTCTGGTGACGCCGCAGATCGCCTCAGCACAGGAGACGCGCAACGCATTTGTCTGGATTGAGTTTGCCTCGCCCGGCACCGGCGACTTTGACGGCTACGCGGTCACGGGCGTCATGGACGTGAACAACGAAGGACGCATTGTGGGCCGGGTCGCCAATGGCGGCGCCGGCCGCGGTTTTGTGATCACCAACGGCCAGTGGGCGATGCTCAAGCCCGATACCTCGACGACCGTTCGCGACATGAACAATGACGGGGTCGTGGTTGGTTGGACGGGTGCGGATACAGGACGCACCTGGTCGCCGGAATACTCCTCCGATGGTGGAGAGTTGGATGATGATGTGCAAGTCGAGGGAATCAACGACTCCGACGAATACGTCGGTTACGACACCGATCAGCAGCTCCCTGTGGGGTGGCTGAGTGTCTTTACCGGTTTTGTGGAACTGCCGCCGCTGCCGACAGACACGGCCACCGCCGCACGCGGCATCAGCAACACGAGTTCGAACGGCTATCCACTCATTGTCGGCAACTCCGAGTCGGGTCCTCAGCAGATTCAGCGACCCGTCGCCTGGACCTATGACGATCAGGAGAATGAATTCACAGCGCACATCCTTGACGCCACGAATTACGCGGATGACGATGTGCCCTACATCGTCAACGACAACGGCTGGATTGTGGGATCGACGAATTCCTCGAGCCCGTATGACTACCTGCTCTGGACGCCAAACGGCAGCAACACCTGGACGCGCTGGGAATTGAACGAGAGCAGCGGCGACGCCAAGGCCGTCGGCCTGAACGCATCCAATGAGATCGTGGCCGACAAGACGCTGTTTGCCATGGAGGAAGGTACGATGCTGACATCGTACAGCCTGCTCGACATGGTCGATCTGCCGACCGTGGCCTATGCGACGCCGGAGTGGTATCCGACCGGCAACCTCGCTTTCCGGGCCATCAACGACAATGGCTGGATCGTCGGCAAGGGTGTTCGCACCGACGGCACGAACAGCACGCCGGTTGTGATTCTGCTCGTACCCTATGATCTGAACAACAACGGTGAGCCCGACTATCGGGAGATTATCGCGGACCCGGACGGGCAAGACGCCAACAGCAACTGGGTGCTGGACTGGGGTGAACTGTTCCGCAGCGGCGCCTATGGCGCGGGCCATCCTGGCAATTCTTACGTCGATGAGATGGAGAACGTACAGGTTGTCCGCCTGCACTTCAACCAGTTCCAGATCAGTTCGACCCTGACGAATGGAACCCTGCTCGATACCGAGACCTTTATCGAGATGATCAATGGCTACGGCTACACCCCGCACGCCACGCAGGAGAATCAGCGCGAGATCGTGCTCATGCTGCGAAGCGCCATGCCCAGCGAGTGGGAGGACGAAGAGCATTTTCCGGAGGGCTACGACGCGTACAGCCCCGATTATGACTACATTCCGCCAGTTTCGGCGCGAGGGAATGAGCGGACACGCGATGAGATTCTCGCCGACTACCGAACCGCCGGCTACTGGCTCGCCCACAACGTCGATTACATCCAGATCGGCAACGAAATCTATGGCGGTGCCGGCCAGTACTACATCCACCCCGATGATGTCGGCGCGTCATGGGAGAACGGCAAGTTGATCAGTACGATCGAACTGGAATACGCGGATGAAGCGTGCGCTGCCGTGTTTGGTTGGATCGAAGCGCAGGCCCGCGCCTTCCAGGAAGGCTCGGCGATGGCGGGCCGTCCCGTGCGCATCATCGGCCCGGCGCTGACGGCCGGCCTGCTCCGGGATGCGTCCGAGGCTGATGACTCGACCGACGGGCGAGACGCTATCATGGTCGCCGGCGCGTTCGCGCACACGAACGTCTATGCAGACATGGCGGATGTGCATTTGCATCACGAAGTCGTTACGGATGTAACTGGCGCCATCACCACGGCTGTCGACTTTCTGAGTGACGAAACAAATTGGCTTGTCGACGAGGGCCTGGCGCCGACACTTGTGTGCTGCACTGAGTGGGGACCGTTCGCCTCCTCGGCTTGGCTGTCGGGTCACAGCACCCAGGCCAAGAAGTACTATGAAGATTGGCCGGCGGGCGACCCTCCTACGAACACGGACTACCTCAACTATCTCCAGACAGCCTGGTTGGGTGATACTACAAACGGACCGGGAGAAGACATGGGTGCGGACGCGATGTTCGAGAAGATGACGGATGCAAACTTTGTGCTTGCGTGTTATGGACCGGGCATTCAGCTTGGCTCCGGTGCGTCTCCGAACCCGTATGATCTCGCCGCCGTCTGGTGCAATCACATCCACTCAACGTACTTGTCCGAATACCCCGATCGAGCTAACACACCGATCGTCGATCTGTATCAAGATTGGGTAGACGCTTACGAACTCTTCATCGAAGATGGATTCGAGAATCTTCATCCCTATGCGTTGGAGTCCATTGAGTAGAGACCGTAAGTGACAACTGCTCGCATTCTTCGAAGGGAGGGTGCGAGCGATTTACGCCAACACTGGAGTCGCTGTCCTGTTCAAAGTCTGTGGAGATACAAGCCATGTTCTGCGTACTGACCAAACTT